>JBBIPC010000005.1:0-135939 GCA_037443035.1 Chthonomonadales bacterium | reverse complement strand
GGCCATGGTCCTGGCAGCACCGCACGCTTGGAGCCAGGAGTCCTATACCGTCAAGCGGGTGTTCAAGCAAGGCGAGACTGATCGTTACACGACGACGATCAAGTTCGAGCAGAACGCCACGGAAGCAGTGCTCGTGACCTCGGATGTCACGCGAGAGGTGAAGGACGATGGCACAGCCGTCGTCGCAACGACGGTGGAGTCCTTCGTGCTCCGTGCACGCGGCACCGAAATGCCCTTCCCCGGCGGTTCCGGTCAAGTCATCCTGTCTACCTATGACCCCTCGGGCAAGCTCGTGAAGCAGGAAGCGCTCGGGGGCGGTGGAGTTGGGCAACTCCTGAACGTGGCTCGGCCGGCCGTATTCGTGCAGAAGCCCATGAAAATCGGGGATTCCGTGCGGGAAGAACTCCCTCTGGGACCGGACAAGTCGCGCAAGGGCACCGTCACACTGACCCTTCTGGGCGTGGATAAGAAGAGTGCCGAGCTGCCAGAAGAGTGCCTGCGGTACAGAATCGTCTCGGAAGCACCCGTAATGGGTGCGTCTTCGGACGTCAAGAACCGGAGTGAAGTTGTAGTGCGCGTGTCCCGGACGACGGGCAAGCTGGTGACCGCAGAAGGGACCATGGAGGGCATTCCCCTACCCAATGGTGGGACGACAAAGATCACTTACACCGTCAAGAGGGGAGCGCCGGAACCCCAGCAGTCCGGGAGCTGACATGAGACCTACATACCTCTCATCGGAGACGGGGTCTTGAACTACGAAGTGAGGGTTCACGCATGAAACGTTGGTTGTACCTTGTAGCGGCGGCTTGCATGGCTGCCTCTGTTGGTCGGGCACAGGACGAGACCGAAGTCACCATCAAGAAGACGCAGAAGGCTGGCGATACCGTGCGTTACCGGCTCAATGCCACCGCGGACGTGGGTGGCTCCGAAGTGATCGTAGAGCGCACCGTGAAGTTCGAAATCAAGCAGGTGAAGGAAAACGGCGACGTCGTGGCGACCATGAGTGACCAGGGAGGAAAGATCAACGCCATGGGTCAGGAGATGGAAGTCCCTCTGGCGAGCGTCGTTACGATCACGACGGACAAGCTCGGGCGTATCGTGAAATACCAGCGAGGCACCGACGAGATCTCCGTCATGTCTCCCGAAGTCGAGCAGCTCCTTGCCATGGCTCAGGACTACGTCTTGCCCGAGAAGCCGGTGAAGCCCAAGGACACATGGCAGTACGAGGTGGCCAACCCGGTGATCAAGGATAAGAAGGTCGCCCTCAAAGGGACGTATCTTGGCATGGAGAAGATCGAAGATACCGTCACGTGGAAGATCAAGCAAACGCTGACCGCAGTGATCGACTCCGAGGGCGGCAAGATGGAAGCGGAGATGGTCTTCTTCGCCGATCCTGCCGATGGCACGATCGTCAGGGCCGAGGGCAAGCTGAAGAACGTTCCATCGCAATATGGCCCTGTGGACATAGCGTGGAAGGCGGCTCGACTGAAAGCCGATACAAGTACTGCGACCCCAAAGTGACACCTGCGCGGTCATGAGTCCGGCGGCCGAGCACTCACTCTTCGAGGAGGACGCCACACTGGCGGCGCGGATTGACGATCTCCGCCAGCAGATACGGGAGCACGACTACCGCTACTACGTTCTGAACGCGCCGGTCATTTCCGACGCAGCTTACGACGCTCTGTTCCGCGAGCTCTTGCAACTGGAGCGGCAGGCCCCCCATCTCATCACGCCGGACTCCCCGACGCAGCGTGTCGGAGGCGATTTCCAGACAACTTTCGACCCTGCGCCCCATCGCGTGCCCATGCTGTCGCTGGATAACGTCTTCAGCGAAGACGAGCTTCGCGAATGGGATGCACGCATCAAGCGAATGCTAGGCTTGCCGCTGGATGAGACCATTGAGTACATGGCAGAGCTGAAGATAGATGGCCTGTCCCTCTCGCTAACATACGAGCAAGGGCGCCTGGTGCGAGCAGCAACACGCGGAACGGGTACTGTGGGTGAGGACATCACACCTAATGCGAGAACGATCAGAGCCATCCCGCTGGTCCTCCGCAAGGCTTCTGACGACGTGCCGCTGCCGACTTTCGTCGAAGTTCGCGGCGAAGCCTTTCTCTCGCATGCGGAGTTCGCCCGGATCAATGCTTCCAACGAGGTTAGCGGTGTCCCCACCTTTGCCAATCCCCGCAACGCAGCCGCTGGTTCCCTCCGCCAGAAGGACCCGCGCATCACGGCAGAGCGCCGCCTGGAGGTGTTTTTCTACGCCGTGGGTGCGTGCGAGGGCTACGTGTTTGGGAGCCAGCAGGAACTACTGAGCACTTACAGCCAATGGGGTTTGCCAGTGAACCCGAATACACGGCTGTGCCGTGGGATTGGGGAGGTGTCGGAGTACATCGCTGAATGGGCTGAACGACGCCATCATCTGCACTACGATACGGACGGAGTCGTGGTGAAGGTCAACAGCTTCGCCATGCAGGAAGCGCTTGGATACGTAAGTCGGAGTCCACGCTGGGCCACAGCATTCAAGTACCCGCCCGAACAGGCCCGCACGAAGGTCGAGCGGATTGTCGTGCAGGTGGGCATGACAGGAGCTTTGACACCTGTGGCGGAGCTTACGCCCGTCCGGGTTGGCGGTGTCGTCATTTCACGTGCCACCCTGCACAATGAGGACGAGATACGCCGGAAAGACGTGCGCGTGGGTGATACAGTAGTCGTTCAGCGGGCTGGAGAGGTGATCCCCGAAATCGTGGAGGTTGTTGCCTCCGAGAGAACCGGCGACGAGACGGAGTTCGTCATGCCGAAGGAGTGTCCGGCATGCGGCTCCTCCGTGGAGCGTCGCCCGGGCGAGGCGGTTCTTCGCTGCCCCAACCGGAACTGTCCCGAGAAGCTCCGCCAGCGTCTGCGCCATTTCGTGTCTCGCGGTGCCATGGACATCGAAAGCCTCGGAGGCAAGCGTCTGGACCAACTCGTCGAAGCCGGTCTGGTCCAGGATCCTGCGGACATCTACCGTCTGACGAAAGAGGAACTGCTGCGGCTGGAGCGTATGGGTGACAAGCTCGCCGAGAACATCCTCAGCGCCATCGAAGCCAGTCGTCATCGGCCCCTGGCCCACTTCATCTACGCCCTGGGTATTCGCCACGTGGGCGAGCACACTGCCGAGGTACTCGCTAGCCACTTCGGTTCCATGGAGCGCTTGATGGAAGCCACCGAGGAAGAACTCGCCGCGGTAGCTGAGATCGGACCGACGATCGCCGAATCCATCGTCACGTTCCTCAGCGACGATGGCAACCGGGAGCTGATACGGCGGCTCCTGGAATCCGGCGTCTCCCCGACGCCACCCGAGAGGCCCTTGGCCGAAGGTCCACTAGCCGGAAAGACGGTCGTGTTCACCGGTACATTGGAGCGCATGAGCCGGCCCGAGGCCGAGGCATTGGTGAAGCGTCACGGCGGTCGAGCGTCTGGAAGTGTCAGCAAGCAGACAGACTTTGTCGTGGCTGGTCCCGGCGCCGGCAGCAAGCTCGCCAAGGCTCAGACGTTGGGAGTACCCATTCTCTCCGAGGAGGAGTTCTTTGCCCTTATCGAGGGTCGCTCCTTGCCGTCATAACCCGCCGGGATGGGCCACGGTCCGTACCCGGATCACCATCGGCTTAACGAGGCGTTCTTACTTGATCTCCTCCAGCGTATAGTCCGTCGAGCCCAGACCTGCCGCCACACACTGTTTAACCTGCTCGTAGGGATCCTTGCCGTGGAGCCTTTGGAAGAGATGGCCTTCGTCACCCAGTGGCAGCATCTGCTCCGGCACGTTCCGCAGGATGAGGTCCTCCGTCTTGATCATGTCCAGGGATGCCTGCTCGATGGCGGTGATGCTGTCGCTCTGAAGGATGCCGATGTCCGGTACGAGCGGTGGTGTCGAGAAGCCCCAGCAATCGCAGAGAGGTGTGATGTTCATCAGAACGGTGATGAACGTAACGGAGCCAGCATCGAAGCAGCGGAGTACCTCCTTGACGACGGCTGCCATGCCTGCCTGGAAGAGGCGGAACTTCTCCACGGGCTGGTCCATTGTCAGCGCCTCGGCCGGGCATGCACGCACGCAGTGCATACAGAATCGGCAGTGATGCTCGGAGATGGTGATCTCGTCGTTCTCATTGAACCGAATAGCGCCCGTGGGACAACCGCTGATGCACTGCTGGCAATGGGTGCACAGCTCTCCTTGCCATGCAAAGTGCCCGGACATGAGAGCGTGGATCCAGCCACGCGTGCGGTAGCTCACGCATCCCATCCCTATGTTCTTCACCGCGCCACCGAAGCCGGTGTGACCGTGGCCCTTGCCGTGGCTGAGGACGATGAGAGCATCGGCGTCCACGACGTTGCCACAGATCTCGATTTTCTCCAGACCAGGCACCTCGGTGGTCCGTTCGTAGACGTACCGGTCATGCTCGCCTGAAGCACCGACGACGCGGCATCCGACGACCTCCGGAGTGTAACCACGGGCAACGGCCGCGTCGGTGGAGTACGCGCCATCGGTGAGGTAGGGGTAGCCGCCTGCTCGCTTCACTGCCTCGACGAGCAGACGCACGAAGACGGGATGGATGGTATAGAAACCGATATCGCCACCCACGTGCATCTTGATGGCGACCCTCCGGCCTTTGAGGCGTTGCTCGAGGCCCATCTGGTCGAGCATTCGCCCGAACTTGGCCGGGAGTGTCGCGTTCCGATCCAAGCGCCGCACGTGAGCCGACGCGAAGCGTACCAATGCCATTGCATGTCCTTCCTGTAGTGTATGTCACGGACGGCGCTGAAGACGCCATTCCAAGGATGGTATACCCCATGCGTCGCGTACCGAGTGGCTTGGCAGGTCTAGCTGGGGTGTGCTCGTGGGAGCACAGCGTTCGCGTGCCACGTATTGACCTCGTGTGCGCCAGCCTCGAGGTAGGCAACAGCAGAAAAATTGTTGAAAGAATCCTCGGACAACCCCTTGACACTTCGCCCGAGTCGTCGTATACTGTTTGCAAGCAGCCCTGCGACCTCAGACGGAGCAGGGGGCGTTAGTTCTTTCGCACAACGAGAGCCGCAAGTGCGGTGCGTAACGTCAAGAGAGCACTACTTCGCAGTCGGAAAGAGTGGAAAGGAAAGGTAGGTAACGCCTGTGAGAGTTAAGACTTTGTTCGCATTGATCGCCGTCTTGGCGATCGCAATCGTACCAATCGCCGTGTTGGCCCAGGCGCAAGACGATTTCGCCTATGTACCGGGCAGTAATCTCCACGGTCAGAACGGAGGAATCGGCTGGTCTGGTCCTTGGAGTGAGTACAGCCCAGGTTCGTTTGTCATCACGAGCTATGGGCTGACGTTCCCCGGTCTGGTGACTGTTCCGTACGCCACCACCGCCAACTACTCGGGGACGTCTATCAGCTACGCAAATCGGAACATGACAAGTAGCTACGGTGGCAACAACACCACCACCTGGTTCGAGTATCTCATCCGGCCCGAGGTCGGATACGGCCAGTCCGGAGTGATGGTGGTAGGTGGTGGTTTTGGTACCCCGACGGCGCTGCAGTTCGGCCTGCAAAGCGACCAAACGGGCAACTACCTCCTCGTCCAGCGTGGCAACCTGGGAACGCCCCAGCGGGTTCCTTACAACTATCAGGTTGGCCAGACCTATCTGGTCCAGGGCAAGCTCGAGGTCGACAATCTGGGCCAGGCGCAGATTACGGCGTACGTGTGGTCCACGAACAGCGGGCCGGACGCATCCGTGTCGAGCGGCTATGGTTCCTGGACAGGCGTGAGCAACAACATTCAGCTATACAGCTCCGGTCACTACACCTACGACTACTTCAAGGTCTGCCAGAACCAGCAGGATTGCGATCCCGTTCCAGAGGCGGGAACCATGGTTGCGCTGGGCAGCTTCCTGAGCATGGGTGGCTTGTTCCTGCGCCGCCGGTTCGCACAGAGCTAGTGGCTAGCTCACGGACTTCGTGAGGACGACGACCCCGCTGTCCAAGCGGGGTCGTTTCATTCTTCATGACCGTGCCACCGCGGTCCGCCGCCGGCGCTGCGATCTTCCAGGACGACATTGGGCGCCGTGGATGCTGTTTTCTACCTGCTGAACCAGATGTCCACGGTGATGTCCTCGCCAAACGGAAGGCGGATCCCTTCGGCATACGGCCAGTCAGAAGGTTGCGTGAAGGTCACGTCGGCAATGTCCGACGAACACCTCCTCCCATCTTCGAGCTCCAGTTCGATCCAGAAGCGCCGCACGCTGAAGTAATCGTGGTTCGGATTCAGGAGGACAAAGCGATTCCAGATCCCAAGGCTCGCAATGGCGGAAGGTGGTAGCTCCACCGCAACCTTCTCCGCGTAGATGCCACTCGTCTCGTCACCACTTGCGGCCGGCATGGGTCCGAGATCTACGCCATTGAGACGGCCGTAGCAAACATACTTTCCAGCGTTCATGCCCTTCCCATCGAACCGCAGCCAGCCACGCCGAGCGGTTCGCAGAATCTCCGTTGTCAGACCTTGGGCTCGGTACGGGGCCGGCAGACGACGATAGCGCTCCGCCTGGGCGTCGAGGGTCCGGTGCAGAATGGCGTCGCGTGTCTCGATTCGCATGCTGGCCCAGCACGCCCAGTCGCCGGACGTGTCATCCACCGGGCCTGGGTCGGCAATCAGCTTGACACGAATGGGCTGGCCCGCCCATCGTGAGAGATCGGCTTCGATCGCCTCCCAGCGATGCTCCTTCACGAGGTGCTCCGCTGCGACAGCTTCGTTGCCATATCGATCCACAACCGCCACCCTATACAGAATGCCGTCGCCTGGGTCACTCCCGTCCAACTTGCCGACCTCGGCGCGGAACGCGGCCGGTGGATGCGCCGGCAGCGTGAGGAGATCGTAGAGGGCGAACGTCCGGCCCACGGCACCACCTAGCCACGGCGGATGCATCTTCAGACAGACCTTGCTCACACCACCGCATTCCCCCCGATCCACGTTCGCGTGAGCACCGGTTGCGCCAAACCCCGGCGTATCGGGTTGACCACGCAGCCCCACCCCCCCAACGAAGCGTTCCCGCATGCCCACCAGGACGCGGTGGCCGAGCGTGACGCGCAGACCGGCTTCCATCGTGGAACACGCTGATCCTGCTTGTACCGTAATACGCACAAGATCGGCAGTCTCTTTGGCCGGAGGACCTAGCGGCACACGTGCCAGAACGGGTCGGTTGGGTTCGGCTCGAACCGCCACCGTCCTGCCAAGGGCGGTCAAGGTCACAGCCTCCGTCTTCGGCAGATGCGAGGTCAGGGTCACGCAGAGATCATCCCCGACCAGGCTGAGCGAGGTAGCGAATGGTTCCACCACGACGAAGTCCAACCACCGATCGCCAAGCTTGCGCCACAGATGGTCCCCGGGCTTTGCATCTGCAGGGATCGTCACTGTCCAGCGACGACGTGAACGCCCTCCTCGGGCGACCGCCACCTGTTCCCCCGGGGTCACGGTCCATCGGCTCGCGCGGAGATCCTCGCCATCTTGTCGCGAGTCCGTTGTCGCCTCCGCCAGGGCAGATTGAGTAGCACGATCCTGCCTCGACGGCGCGATGAGCCTGACGCCCCGGAGTAGGTAACTGAACGCACCTTCCACCGGCAGGACATAGGTTAGACCTCGCGCAGTCCGAAGCGATGCCGGCCCCATATCCTTCCCCTCGCGATCCAGTGCAACAGCGGAGCTCGCCGTGACGGCAAACCCGCACTCAGCACCCTGGTAGGGAATGAGTTCCCACTCGCCTGCTTTGACGCGCCGCAGCACTCCCATCCCGCTGGCGGCCGCCATAGGGAAACGGGTGAACCGACCGCGGCCGTCTATGAAGAGGTACTCCGGGGTGACGGCGTAGTCGGCATACCGGCCTTCGGGATGCCAGTTCGTGACTTCGATCTTTCCGTCGGCCGTCCAGCCGCAGTAGCCGTTGGGTGGTAAGACGACCTTCCGACCATCGACGGCCGTCTCGAGCCTTTCGGTCTTGCTCCCGTTAGCAACGACGACTGTTCCGTCGCTGTACCGCACAACGACCTGCGACCGGCGATAGTCGCCCGAGGCAACGGCCTCGGAACTGCTGAGGAGACGGCCGCGTGGATCCACGTACCGAATGGCAACGGCGGAAGCGAGACAGTACCGGGAGTGAAGCTGCTGCAGCATGAAGTAGCTCTTCATGGCATTGGCCATGCCGCCTTCCATGACGAGAAACCCTGGATGTCCGAAGGCGACAGTCGCTGCAAGGAACCGATCCAACCAGGCGTCACGCTCGGCCTGAGTGTTCTGGGGCTGAGGCGCGTTGGCATAGAACATGTCCGGGTTGCCCATGCCGAAGTTACAGCAAAGATCGTGCATACGCCATAGATCGAAATCTACGAGCCACGCATTCTCCGCAGGTCTGTAGGCCTGATCCTGGCCGTAGTTGCCATCCGTCAGGCCACAGTAGAACGCATGATAGTTGCCTTCCGAATAGACCGGTCCGCTCCATGCTTTCTTCTGCAAGAGCATGATCTCGCCGTAGGCGTAGAAGACAGCGGCCATCGTACCTGCGCCTGGAACCCTTGGATCGTAGTCCACGCGGTGCCACGGTGCCACAGCGGTATGCACATCGCAGTAGGCGGTGCTGAACCCGAACTTGGCCTGATTCACGGGTGAGAGACGCTCGCAGTACTCTACGGCTCGTGCGGGCTTGGGGGCGTAGCAGCGCATCCAGGCATGCTGAAGCTGATTCTCCGGGTCCCGTGACACCATGTCGGTGCTCCAGTACTCGTTGACGGGCGCGAAATCCGTGAAATTGTTGTAGGGGCCATAGACGAAACCGAGCGTGTCCTGCATGTAGCGCGAGTAGTCCCGGGCGCCATCGTCACCTCCCTTGCCGGGAGCAGCCCGGGTACGGAACGTGAAGCTCTCACCACCATCGCGCCACATGGTCTCGTGATCCGTGACGACTACATTCCGAATCCCATATCTGCGGACTTCGGCCCAGAGCTTCTTGTCGGCTTCACGGTTGCCTGCACCGTGGGCGCGCCATACGTGGGTACCGGTAATATGCTTCCATGGCGACACGGGATTGGCGATCGTGGGGAGCGTTTCTTCGAACACCGGCGACACCGTGATGAAGAAGCGTTCGAAGCAGTCGTTGACGCGCCCGTTGGTGAGCGGAATGTAACGAGTACCTCCGTTGTAGGTGACACCGCTCGCATCCACAGCATTCTGTGCCCACATGATAGAGGCATTCGTCCGGTACCAGTCGGTATTACCCATGAGGAACAGGGGACCCGACGGCGTAGAAGCGACCACAGTGGCGGGACGGCCGCCTTCCGCCGGGTAGAAGGGGTGCGTTACGAGCCGCGGATTCTCCAGGCCGACGGCGCGTCCGTACCGAACTTCTGCTATGTTGCCGCCCGGCGCAAGGACATCCACGACGAGGGACTTTCCCCAGAGTCGGAAGCGATACGTCACCTTCGCGGACACATCGCCCGCAACCAGATTCCATTGAGTTTCGAGCACGTCCTGGTCGAACTGCGAACTGAGCAGTTCACCGCGCTCCGGGCGCACAGCCCCCGATGGTCCGCGCAGCCACACGCCACCATCCACGCAGGGCTGGAAACGCACGCCACTAACAGCGTTGCGAGCCTTCCGATACGTAACCGCAATGTCGTCCCATCTCCCGGTCTCAGGTCGGACGATATACTCCACGACTCCAGTGCGGTCCTTGCAGCGAAATCGCGCTCCCTGTCCTTCCGGAAGAGTCTCTACCACTGGTCTTGGGTCGAGCACGGGCGGGACAATCGTACGCTCCGACGTGGGAAATGGTAGCTTGCCCGGACCTGTGTTCGTACCTGCGGTCTGGCCAGGGAACATGGAGATGCCACGCTCGGGGCGTGGCGCGAACGTCAGCGGTGGAAACTCCTCCGTGAAAACCGCGAGATTGTCGAAATAAAGAATGCGGTCGTCCTTCTGTCGTCCACCGGCGACCAGGATGCCAGCGAACCTCGCGCCTTTCTGCACCCTCCGAGCTTGTTCGGGGGTCAGCCGTCTGTGAAGCAGATACCATTCCGTCCAGTCCACATGGTAGAGGTAGACAGCGAACTCTTGTCCGTCGCTGTCCTCGAATAGCACGGAAATACGTACCTGCGGCGTGCCTGGGTCTGGCGCCCATCCCCAGTTATTCCCGTAGCACCACAGCGTGACCGCGTCGAATGGTTGGGAGATGGGAATGGGTTGGGGCGGGACAATGCGGACTTCGTTGGGGCCGGACCCGTCGCCTCGGTACGTTAGCTTGCCCACGTACCTACCCCAGATCCGCTGCTCCCGGGTGCGCACGAACGTGGCCGCGGCGTTCTTCGTGACGACGGTCCAGCCGTCGAGATTCTCGAAATCTACGAGTGGGGGATGGTCATCCTGCGTTCTGCCAGCCCACTCGAGCTCGTACGGTCGTACACCGACCGACTCCTCCTGGGGCGACTGACCGAACGACGGTGCGGGACATGCAGCGAGTATGACGATGGGGATGAGTACCGCGGCGACAAGAGCGTGGAGTGCGCCCATGGCCCTGCAATCCTCCTTAACGGTGCGCCCGCTAGCGACGCGTAGTCGTGGCAGATGGCCCGAAGCAGTACAACGCACCGTCGGTGGTTCCAACAACCAACCTGTTGCCACCGATGGCTGGCGACGCCTTGACCTCAGCTCCACAGGCGAATCGCCATCGTAGACTGCCCGTCGCAATGTCGAGCCCATATAGCATGCCTTCGTCGGAGCCAACGTATACGGTGGTACCTGAGATGACCGGCGAAGAGTTCACCTGCGACTTGGTCTGGAAAGTCCACAGCACCTTGCCCGTCGTAGCGTTCAAGCGCAGAACACGCGAGCTTCGTGAAGCGAAGATAGCCGTCGTCCCCTGTACAGCAGCGCCCGCATAGACCGCTGCGCCTTCCTCCTTTTCCTGCTGCTTCCAGAGCACCCTGCCGTCCGCTACGCGCATGCGGAGGTACACACCAGAGAGGGATCCAACGAGGACGGTACCTGCAACTCCGGCTGGTGGAGCACCGAAGTTCGCCTCGACGTGCGTGCGGCTCCTCTGCTTACCTGAGGTCAGATCTATGCATCGGACGTATCCATCGCAGCCGGCGATGACGACGGTGGATCCGATCACACAGGGCGTTGCGTGGACTTGTGCCTCAGCCTTGAACGTCCACAGAATCCTGCCGCCGTTCCTCCGGAAGCAGTACAGATGGTTATCGTAGCTTCCCACGAGGATACAACCCGGACCCGGCACTGCTGAGGAGATGATCCTGTCTTCCGTAGCGCGCTTCCAACGCACTCTACCGGTAGCTGCGTCCAGCGCATAGAAGACTCCGCCTTCGTCGCCGATGTAGACGACCCCATCGAGCACACATGGCGAGGCGCTGAATGCATTGGAGGATGAGAACGTCCACAAACGTTTTCCGTCGCCGAGGCGGAGAGCGTGGAGCTTCCCACGCATGGTGGGTACATAGACCACTCCTCTGACGATGGCGGCTGTACCTTCTATCGGACCGCCCGCCTCGAATACCCAGAGCCGACGCAATGGCGGCGTTAGTACATCCGCTGCGACTCCGCGGTTGTCCGGCGATCCCCGCATCATCGGCCAGTCAGCGCCACGAGACACACCAAGGGATACCGCAAGACCCAGAAGGACAAGGACAGGGCATCTCACGCAGCTTCGCATGGTCTATCTTCTTTCCTCCTACTCCCAGCGCAATCCTGCGAGCACATCGCCCCGAAGCGCAGCAGCCGCGGCTACCACACAGGAGAGAAGACCTGCCGTCACTGCTCCCAACAGCGTAACTCCGAGGACGAGCCAGTTCACAGCCGCATCGCCGGAAGCTACTCGAGGCACCGAGGCCACAAGGGCCGTACCCGTGCCGAGTACCCATCCGTATAGGAGCAGGCCCGCACTCTCCTGCATCAGCATACTCGCAAGGACGCTCCTTCGGAAACCCATGGCTGTCAGGATAGCGAACTCCGAGCGGCGTTCTGCAGCAGTGCGGAGGACGACTGCACCGAGTCCCGCCATCCCCAGTATGACCCCCAGACCCCCAAGCACCAGGAAGGCCGCCAGGTAAGCATTCTGCACCGCCAGCAGTTCATTGAGCGTTTCCCGGGTGGTTCGCACCTCGACGCCTGTCTCGCCAAGGGTTCGCCGGACGGACTCTGCAATAGGACCGACCAGATCCGGCGTAGCAGCACGAACGAGGCACATCGAGGGGCCGGTAACTTCCGGGAACATGCGACGGAACTGCGTCTCGGAGACAAGCAGTTCGCCAGCGAAGATCGAGAACGCGATGAGACCATCGAAACGCAGTCGCACGTGGCCACGGCCCGTAGAACGCACAACGGTCTGGCCCAATCCCTTACGCAGTATCCAGCGCACGCTCTCGGCATCGCCGAACGTAGGTACCGTGCCATCTTCCGACATGCTGAGGAGCAGCTTCCATGGATTGCCGCGCGTCCTGCCCCGTGTCTCGACGGTGAAGCCTCCACGTCGGATGAAAGCATCGGTGACTCCGATGATGCGGGGCTCCGTTGGCCGAGCGAGGTTCAGGCATCCGGTGTTGACACCATCGCTCACCCAAAGCGGGACGATCTCGGCACCTTCGAACAAATGCTCATCCTCACCGCGGAAGCCGAGGTTCCTTCGGCCCTCCGGCGTCTCCATGCTGACCGGCAACGGTGTTGAGGACCGAACGATCAGGTCAAAGCCGCCGGCGCCGGAGCTCGAACTGCGAACGTCCACCGCTGCTATGGACCTCACGTTGGCGGCTACCGTCACGACAATGAAGGAGGCTGCCGCCACCATGCCCGCCACGAGTGTACTGTGAGCACGATGGAGGCTGGCATTACGGATCGCCATGCGCCAGAATGTGGGAGGTCCGCCGGAAGCTACCAGGGCACGCCGAAGCCCAGAATGGAGCAGACCTAATCCGCTAACAAGCAGGCAGGCGCCGCTCCCGAGGAACACTTCTGCGGAGGCGTGGCCGACCGTTACCGCTGCCACGGCCGCTAGCCCTAGCACGAGCCACGGAACGACCGCCGCGTTCGCCGCGACGGCACTGTGGATCTGCACAGCGCGCCAGCCAGCCAGCTTGGCCCAGACGTCTCCGCCCGTGAGGGTGAAAGCCGTCCTCCACGCTGCTGCAGCACCCAGCACGCTGGCGAGCACGAACCCCTGCACAAGATCCGTCGGTGACACGACAAGGTGAATCGTCTCCCTCGCGACGGCGCCGCTCCACCACGTATTCAGGGCGAGCACGAGCGCCTGGGCTACGAGCACTCCCGAGAATGCCCCGACCATAGCGCCCACCAGCGACGCAAGGGCCCCTTCCATGCCAATAGGCACGGCAGCGAGACGGGATCGGAAACCTACGGCAAGCATCAGCCCCACCTGGGAAGCACGCCGCTCGGCCGACAGACGCATCATGGATGCTGCCAATCCGACCGCTGATGCCACGAGGAATATGCTCATGCCGAGCATGAGGCCCTTGAAGTCGCTGGAGCCCTGGCTTGCCGTCTCGGCTTCGGCTCGCATGTCGCGGACTCTGGGCCCAGCCTGAAGAAGTCTGGGCGTCTCGCGTATGGCCGCTGACAGTTGCGATAGACCTGCCGATTGTGGCGCAGGGAACGTCAGCCGAACCGCGGTGATCCAGCTATCAGTCCCAGAGCCGGCACCCCACATGCGCTGGAGAAGACTAGCCGAGGCGAACGCCCGTGGTGCAGCGCGGTATCTTTCCCAAAACCGCTCGTCACGCTGCCTCACAAGCCTCAGGTCCACGGGGAACGGAGGATCCCAGTCAGAAACGCGCCTAGCGTCGGTGATGCCCGCGAACACTGGCACAAGCCATCGTTCGCGCACGGCCTCGTCGGTAGCGACAATGCGGTCTATACGGACGAGCGTCTGCCGTAGAGGGTAGGTTCCGTCACTGGAAGGCTGCATCCACTCGAGGATGATCGGTGTGCCGACCCGCGCATCGAGGTCCTCGGCGAGCCACTGGCTCAGAACGATCCTGCCGTCAGGCACCGTTATGGAAGGGGAATAGCCAACGATGACGTAGTGGGCAGCTGTTGCGCGACCGTGCGCCCTGAGCGACGTAGCCAGCATGATAGAGCCGGCCTCCATCCGGGCGCCCAGCAGCGTGCTCAGGTCGGATAGGCCAGCCGCTGCGTCCGAGGAGAGCGTGACCGAGTCGCTACGCATGACGACACGCCCTTGGGATGCTGCATCGAGCGTCAATCCCAGGTCGCGAGGCTCGCTTACAGAATGCACGAGCTTCTCGACTGCATCTCGCTTGTGCCCAGGCAGGACGTCGAGCAGGATGGCGTGGCACCTGCCGTCAAGCTCCATCTGCTGCGCTAGCCACTCGTACGAAACGAGGACCGTCCGACGCGCTCCGGTCTCCACGTCGAGAGCGAACCCGCCTGGTCCGTCCTGCGGTGCAATACCCGCGCACTCTAGGCGAAAGCTGCGCATACGCTCCGCGATCCTTCGACGAGCGAAGAGGGAGTCCATGGGGATTATGTCTGGACGCGCCACATGCAAGATGAGGCCGTCGCCGACCCGCACGTGGAGATCCGAAGCCAGGGCAGGACTGAGAAGCACGTTCCGATCGAAGAGAGCGGCCGGACGCTGTCCACCGTAGAAGGCGAAGAACCCGCCTGGCACGCCAAGAACTTGGACACGCGGGACTGCATCGCCTGTATCGGGATTGGCGGCCGTACCTTCCAGAAGGAGTATGGGAACGACGTGCCGACACGCTCTCGACTGCTCCAGGTCCCGAGCCAACCGCAACGTCATCGCCCTTGGGCCAACCACGACGTGCGTGACACTGCCCAGCCGTGCAGTGAGGCTGCGGCGCACGGTCGCCTGGACGGAACCGCCAGCGATCAGACTGCCGCAGATGACAGCTGCGGCGACCGCCACACCCGCTCCTGAAGCCAGCGCCTCCCGCCAATAGTAGCGCAAGCCCTTGGCAGCCAGTCCTACGAGCGTCACACCGCGGCTCCCCTGGCGAATGTGGAGGGTGTCATGTTGCCTCCTTCAATACGCCAGCCTCTAGCTTATACCGTCGCGAAAGCCTCGCTGCGTGGTCCAGGTTGTGCGTTACCATGATGACAGTCAGCGGTGCGTGACTGGATGAGCGGTCCGATGCCAGGTCCAGGAGCAGATCCATGACCTCGGCTCCTGTCGCATGATCCAGATTGCCCGTCGGCTCGTCACACAGAAGCAGTCCTGGCTCGTTCATCAATGCCCGTGCCAGCGCAGCCCTCTGGCGTTCGCCACCGGACACCTGCCACGGGTACGCGTTCATGCGATGCTGGATGCCCACGCGCCCTAGCAGTACTACTGCACGATCCCGATCCGCACGCGTGCCGGCGGCCAGGGTCGGTAGAAGGACGTTCTCGAGGATGGTGAGCTGTGGAAGAAGGTGATGGTCCTGAAACACGAAACCGACGCATCGGGAGCGGTACTGCGCCAGGCCATGCGCGGCCAGGTCCGTGACGTTCACGTCGCCGACTACGACTTCACCTTCGTCGGGACGAATGAGTGCCCCAAGGATGTTGAGTAGAGTGCTCTTCCCACTGCCGGACGGCCCAAGCACCGCTACCGTGTCGCCTCGCTCGGCCTCCAGACTGACACCGGCGAGCACGGTCCGTTCGCCGAACGACTTGACCACGTTCTGGACACGCACGTAGGACATGGATCTCTCCTCGCCGTCATTGTACACGACCTGAACCTTCCTGGTTCTTTCTATGGCGAGCCTGGCGCAGGTGTCCAAGCGAATGGCGGAGAACTGAGCACCGTTGGGAGGTGGAAACATGCGTTACAGCGTCTTTACCGTGAGCACACCGGAGTGGGATCCGCCGACGGCGGTCCAGAAGCTGGCGGCGCTGGGCTACGACGGCGTGGAATGGCGCGTCACGGATCAGCAGCCTTCATCCGACGGCAAAGCTGGGTTCTGGTCCGGAAATCTCTGCACTTGGCCGTTGCGCACCCTTCTCGATGACGCTCCGAGAATGCGGCAGCTGACCAGGGAGGCCGGTTTGGAGATAGCCTGCTTGGGTACCTATGTTACTTGTACAGATCTCGAGTCCGTCGAGATTGCCATGCAGGGAGCCGTGGCTGCTGGAGCATCGTGCCTGCGCGTGAACGTGCCGGGTTACGACGGCAAGTCCAGCTATAGGCAGCTACGGGAGGCGGCTCGTGACCGGTATCGGGAGGTCGAGGCGATGGCACGGCGATTCGGCGTCAAGGCACTCATCGAGCTGCACATGGGCAACATACTCCCAAGTGCCAGCGCGGCCGCTTGGTTCCTCGAAGGATTCGATCCGGATTACGTGGGTGTGATTCACGACGCCGGCAACATGGTGTACGAGGGATTCGAGAACTACCGGCTTGGCATGGAAGCGCTCGGCCCATTCCTCGCCCATGTTCACCTCAAGAACGCACGCTGGGACTGTTTGGGGCTTCGCGAGGACGGCAGCGCACGCTGGCAGCCTTCGTTTGCGGCGCTGCGAGATGGTGTCGTGGATGTGGAAGCACTCTTTACAGCGTTGCACTGCGTCGGCTACAACGGATGGATCTCCTTCGAGGACTTCTCCACGGACATGCCCCTCGGCGAGCGTGTACGCGACAACCTGGAGTATGCGCAACGGGTAGCCGCTCGCGTTGCTGGCACCGCCTAGATCTAGCGGTACGACCATATCTGGTGGTTGAGTAGTCCCGAGATATCGGGACGTATCGAAACCACCGGGGCGAATCCCCAGCGAGTGCCACGCCGCAGGAACTGTGGAGACTGACAGACCGGCCGCACCGAAACCACCGGGGCGAATCCACAACGGGGGTAGCGTAGTTTGGATACGCCCCCGCGACTGTCGGGGTCACTCAACCACCAGTTGGCATCGGCATGCGCAGCCGAAGACGGAGCAATGGCATTCCACGGGTGTGGAGTCTGCCATCAGCGCATGGGATCTTCGTGCAACTGGTAATCGAGTGCTGCCGCGTGCGGTACAGTATGCTGTTCCGGCTCGACGATCGTGCCGGAGACCATGCGTATCGAGTGGAGGCACCATGACCATTCGGAGCATCTTGACTGTCGCGTGCATTGTCGTGCTCGCTCTGGGGATCGGGATGATGCTGCCCAAGCCCAAGGAAGAAGCGCACGAGACAACACCCCCTGCGACGCAGACCAACGAGGACAAGGAAATGCCCACAGTCACCGAGCTCCGGCCCGGCAAGGGCCGCATCGCGGAGCCTGGTGACATGGTGACGGTTCACTTCGAGCTGTTCCTGCCGGACGGCAAGAAGGTGGAGAGCAGTCGAGATAAGAAGAAACCCTATCGTTTCCTGCTGGGCGGTGGCCTCTCGGTGAAAGGGTGGGACAAGGGTATTGCCGGTGCTCGTGTGGGGAGCATACGGAGGATCGTCGTACCGCCGTCGTTGGGCTATGGCGCGAGGGGATCGGAAGATGGCAAGATCCCGCCGAACACAACGCTGACCTTCGTGGTGGAAGTTCTCACGGTCGAGAAGATGGAAGACGAACCGCTGCTGGATCCGCTGCTGCGGCCAATGCGCGATGGAAAGGGCTCGCCGTCGGGGGGCAAGTGATCCACGCGTGTCTCGTGGAAAGCCAGGGAGTAACGGAGTGTACATGCGTATCGTCTTGCTGGGGATAGTCCTGTCGGCCAGCCTAGCCTCTGGGAGAGCCGAGGCTCAGCGCACAGGTGTGCCTCTGAATGATTACGTGCGCCTGGGTCAGCGGTTTACCGTGGAGAGACCGTTGGATCGCCTCAGGGTAACGGTCCCGAGCTGGTTGGACAATGATGGCGGGCTGACGCTCACCCTGTGGGACTCCCCGGCCAGACGTCGCCAGTTGGCTCGTCAGAGCTACGCGAACATCCCCGATAATGCCAATGTGGAACTGCGACTGCCGCGACCCCTCAAACCTGGCACCTACTACTGGGAAGTCTCTGAGCGTACTGGCACAACCCGCGTAGGTCTGTACGCTGACCCTATCCCGAACGAGACCGACGACTGCGCGTACTTCGACGGTAAGCCGGATCGGCGCCGGGTCTTCGTCTACGTAGCTGGATACGCGGAGACGAACATCGGAGCCAGAACGAGCGCGGAACTTGTCACGGTCCTCCGGTCGAACGCATCGGTGGCGGAGAAGTCTCAGGCATGCCGCGAGCTTGCCGTCGTCGGGGATAGGAAATCTGTGGACGTCCTGGCCAGCCTGCTGGCAGATCCTGCCCTGGCCCACATGGCACGGCATGCGCTGGAGCCTATGCCCTTCCCAGAGGTGGACACGGTCTTCCGTGAGGCATTGGAGCACCTCGAAGGTGCTTTGCTCGTGGGGGTCATCAACAGCATCGGTGTTCGACGCGATGCCCGGGCGGTACCGCTGCTGGCACGCCGTCTGATGTCCCAGGACCCGCAGGTGCGTAGTGCTACGGCGGCTGCGCTGGGACGCATCGGCACGCGTGCCGCCGCTGACGTATTGGCGACGGCAATGGCCACAGCCCGTTCCGAAGCTCGGGCGGAGTTGGCCGAAGCATCCCTCGAATGCGCGCGGCTGCTCATCGCGCGCAAAGAGCGAGTTCGTGCAGGTTCTCTCTACAGGGCCGTCTACAAGGCCGACATCCCCGAGCACATTCGTGCTGCTGCCCTCCAGGGCATCTTCCTCGCCGACTCTATGCCAGACCTGCCGTTACTGGTACGGTCGCTCCGTGACGGCTCCACTCGCGTCCTTCGAGCCGCGCTCTGGACGGCCGCCCATGAGCTGAAGGGACGTTCCGAAGTGACCAGGCTACTTGCTTCGGAGCTATCTCACCTTCCAGAGGACCGCGCAGCCCTGCTTGCCGAGGCACTTGGACATAGGGGAGACCTCGCCGCTCTGGAAAGCTTGCGGACCGCTGCCGAGACTGGTTCTCCGGCTCTCCGTCAGGCCGCGACAAGAGCACTTGCGAGGCTCCGTCATCCTTCGGCTGTGGCGGTGCTGGTCAGTCTCGTTCGTAGCGGAGCGCCAGAGACAGCCGCGGCGGCGAGCGAGGCACTGTCCGACCTGGCGTTGATGGATGCCGAGGCCGCTGCAGTGTCGCTGATGAACACTGGCGACATGGCCGCCCGCCTGATAGGGATGGAGATCGTCGCGCGGAGGGGGATCATTCGCCTCAAGCCTCGCCTCTTGGAGATGGCTCGATCTGGGGAAGCAACCGCACGGGTGGCGGCTCTCAAAGCGCTTCAGGGACTGGTGGACGGTCGAGACCTGCCTGGCCTTATCACGCTCCTCCCGACATGCGACAGTCGCGAGGACCTGGCCGCTCTCGAAGCGTCGCTGACGGCTGCGGTCACGCGATCGAAAGACGCGGAGCATACGGCCGACATGCTAGCTCGAGCCTTTGCGGGCGCGACCGGAGACAGGAGAGGTACGCTGCTACGTGCGCTTGCGGTTGCAGGTGGCCCCAAGGCGCTCGCTGTCGTTCGCGAGGCCATTGCCGCACTCGATGAGACATTGCATGCGCTTGCCATAGATCTTCTCTGCGAGTGGACGACGCTCGACGCTGTACCCGACCTGATCCGGCTTGCACGGGAGGATGCGAACACCTCGGTGCGCCTGCGATCTCTTCGTGGCGCGCTCCGCATCGCAGGCAATGCCGATATCCCTGCCGATCAGCGTCTGCGGATATGTCGCGACGTCCTCCCGCTCGTTACGCGACGCGACGAGGAGCGCATCCTTCTAGGTTCGCTGTCCAGCATCACCTTGCCGGAGGCTCTGGAAATGGCATCCGCGTTCTTGGATACTCCTGAAGTCGCGAGCGAGGCGTCCGAGGCCATCCTGACCATTGCCGAAAAACTGCCAGCGGAGAAGCGAGGCTCTGCGCGGATCAAAGACATCCTCGCCCGAGTCCAAGTCCTCGCCACGGAGGCTTCCCTCCGGGACCGGGCGTCAGCTCTTCTGGCCGGTGGGTAGACAGTTCCCTGCCGTGCCGCTACTGTAAAGAATGAGGGAGCGCAGGCTGAAGGTTGTAGCGCAGTCTACTCCAAGGGCATGGTGTAATCCCGGCGTTCTTCAACCGTTATGCTGAAGTCGGGCACATGCCTCCGAGCCGCTCGGCCGGCCGCTTCGATGGTCGCCAACGCACCTTCCCAAAGGGATTTGTCGGGTGTGGAACCCACCGTGGGATTGAAATCCAGCAGCGTGGGGAAGAACCCCTGCAGGTGAATGCCTGAGATTCCCGCTTCGGCGAGTCGTTCGACCTGTCGAACGAACCACGCGCGAAATCCCGGATGGCCAGTGTTGACATAGCCACGACGCTCACCACCAGAGAACACCTCGGCAGTACAGCGTGGCTCGGACCATCCCATGACTGTCTGGGGCACGCCCCACCGATCCACGCATTGGAAACGATAGAGCGTGGTCCGGAAGAGCTCCGAGCGCCGCGAGACGGGGTTCATCGTGACCTGGAGGATCAGCCGCACTCTCCTCCGACGGCAGATGTTCGCTGCACTGCGTAACCCTGCCCAGCCTCCAAGACCTGGATCTGGCTCCAGCAGCGGCACGCCATCGCCGGGCGATCCCCGTTTCCATGCC
Organism: Chthonomonadales bacterium; assembly: GCA_037443035.1. Classification (GTDB taxonomy): domain Bacteria; phylum Armatimonadota; class Chthonomonadetes; order Chthonomonadales; family CAJBBX01; genus JABWBA01. Next base: position 115,294 of record JBBIPC010000005.1, on the reverse strand, counting down.
GTTAGCGTCAATGCGCCCTCTCCCGTTCTCGCTGCCTCCTGAGCCAGGGACTCTATCTCTCTGAACGAGCTACGACCAACCTGACGCGAGGTCCCTGGCAGCGTGGCTACGGGTGCACGGACCCTGGATCGAAACCAGCTAGTGTAGACGCGTGCAGCGTCGCTCGGCTCTCCTGTCATCGCCTGCACGATGACCGGACCGGCCTGGAAGGTCTTGCCCGGAGACTCGTAAGGAATGTGGACCCAGGCCATGCGAACGCCCGCTGGGCGGCCTCGCAGCTCCTCGGGCCGAGGCCAGTTGCCGGACGGCCGTGCACCGGAGACACCTGGCACTTGCTCTAGGTGAAAGACCTTCAGCCGTGCTACAGGGTCATGCGCTCCGAAGTAGAGAAGGCGTCGCCCCTGACGTTGGCTCAGCGCAATCCACGGTGCATCGAGCGACGAGGGATAGACCGCGTAACGCTCGGGCCCGAAGATACCCAGCCACGATTGGCTAGCGAAGGAGTGGAACGGACGCGAGCTGGTCAGGCCGCCATTCTGGGGCAACACGACTTCGGTGTTCTTTCGCAGCTCAGCGTAAGCACCAAGCCCCTGAAGACCGCCAAGAATGGGTGCATACACCTCGCCCAGCTCGTAGGTGCTCTTGTTCGTTACCGTAGTCTCGAACCGCAGCGTGTCGCCGACCAGGCGAATATGCATTGTGACTGTGACCGGATACTTGGCTCCGTCCTCTGCACGGAGAGGTGGGCCCCATCGCAGACGTAGCCCGTCGGCCGTCCGGCTGACGTGCGTGAGCCTCTGGATCCTCCCCTGGACGTAGTTGCCGTCATGATTCCGCCATGCTTCTGGCCAGCGACGCTCCCATGCGCTCTTTCGTGGCTGTGTACCACGGGATACCGCGTCCCGCATCGGCAGGCTGATGCGCCAGTTGTCGGCCAGGCGAGGCTCGCGAATGACCTCCTCGCCGTTGACTTTGTCCCGGAGCCGGACAATGGTGCCGTTGGCACGCCCTATCTCGAGCCGGTAGCGGCCGTTCTCGAGCACGATGGTGTTCGGGGCCGGTGCCACTTTGGGGCTTTGTTCTCTTGGAGGATCCCAGAGCCGGACATCGTCAATGCAGATCATGGAGTAGGTCTCCTCCGTGCCGTCGTCCACTGCTTCGAGATAGACCCGTTTCCCGCGGTGACCCGGACCCATGAGAATGACCGGTTGGAACTGTGTTGTGTTGGGCGCATAGGCCCGGTCCAGCTCTTGCCCAGTCTCCAGGTTCAGCGTCACATAGTTCCACCGATTGGGCGTGCGGCCGCTGATGTCAGCCCATCCGGCGATGCTCACCTGAACACCCTCGGCGTCGAGGGCGAAGATTGGCGAGCGGAGTCTGCCTGTCCGCGGTTCACCACCTCTGCCGCTCCAGGCGAACTTCCGACCCTGCCACCCGCTGTACCACCCACCCGCGCTGTTGTCATCCACCGTCCAGTTCGCATCAGCTTTCCAACCGTCCAACGTGCCACCTTCGAAGTCGGCGTTGGCAAAGGGACGGCGCACGCCCGGCAACGGGTCCTTGTCGCGTGGCAAACGTATGACATGCACCTTCGGTGCGGGCACGCTGGCAGGGAGTTCCTCGAAGAAGATCAGCCGCTCCTCTGCAACCTCGACGGTGGCAGGTAGTGCGAGAAGTACGGGTGACTTGCCAGGGATGTGAACCCTCACGGCACCGGCACGACTACCCGACCATCCGGACAGCACGCAGGTCGCCCGCTCGATGCTGTTGTTCGTGACAACACAGACGCGCCTGCCGCTTGCAGGATTCCGGAAGACGGACCATTGTGCCCGACCGCCGGTCGCCTGCAGCGTGACTTCCTCGGTGCGGGCGCGCTCTCCGAGAAACACGGCGTCAGCGAGCCTGTCCCGTATTGCTTTGACATCCCGGATGTAACGTGCCAGTCCTCTCCAGGCTGGTTCATCCATGGAGCGCTGGAAGTGATAGGGGGCGACCATGACAGCCCAGCCTTCCCGGACGGCATCGTTCACGCCGGCGAAGTCGTAGGGCTGGTATAGACCTACCGTCTCGGCAGTCTCAGGGAAAACGGCCTTCACCGCCGTCATGTTCCCTGCCCACCACGTGGTGGTGCCTACCTGGAGCACGCGGTCCCACGCGCATTCGTTGGAGACGCGCCACTGGGGGTTGATGGCTCGGCACTCTCTGTCCATGCGCTTCAGGAAGCGTATGGCGCCTTCCCAGGTGCTCGTGTCGGCCGGCATGGGGGCCATGGGATTCGCCGTAACAGCCTGGGGAAACATCTTGTCGACGTGGACACCATCGGCACCGATGCTGGCGAGCTTGCGATAATAGTGAAGCAAGGCCTCTGAGTAGCGTGGGAAGGCAGGATCGAGGAAGGCCATCATTGGAGTCGTGAGCCCCATGCGCGAGGCCAGCGTACCCATACCCCATCCGGCAACCCAGAAGGGATCACCGTTCTCGCTCTCCATCTCGTAACCTCGCAGTTCCCGCTTGTACCAGTTCAGGTCCAGCATGGCCACCTGCAGGTTCACGAAGAAGAAGACACGAACGCCCATCCGATGGCACTCGGCGATGGCTTTGCGCAAGTCCTCCCATGTGCCCAGCCTGGGATCTGGCTCGTAGTAGGGGTAACCGTTGTCATGGCCGCCCCGTTGCCAGCCGGCGATCTGGATGGCGGTGACGCCATACTTCTTTGCATCGGCCGCCAGGCGAGGAATGTCGCGAATGCGGTACCGGATGTTGCCCTCCGGCAGCATGATCATCGTCATCTGGAAAAACGACTGCCTCCGCAGCCAGTCCTTGCGTGGGTCCTTCATGCCGAACGTGCGGAGGAACCATCGGCGATAGATCCGCCCGGCCTCCTCGAAGCCACCACGGTGGAACCGACATACGGCCGCACAGCTCCGGAACCGTCCGCGAGGCTGCAGGAAGGGCAAGTGCGTAATGCGGGCAGCGATGTCTCCGTCCAACTCCATGACTCGCAGGAGCTTGATGCGAGCCAGCGTCTCCTGCGCCCCGAAGTACAGGCCGGTAGGGCCGCCAATGTCCACGAATCCCATGGGGATGGCACCAGGATAGTGGGGCGCCCAGTCGCCAAAGGGCAACCGGAGAGCGCGGCGGTTGGCAGGATTGGAGCCTACTACCTCGCCACCGAGATCCGCTAACCCCCCGACCGTCGGCATCCACACCTCGAGGACGGTGCACTGCGAACGATTGTTCAGCGAGAGCCAGATCCGCAACTCGCTACCCCCAGTGAGAGTGCGAACCACGGCGTACGTCACCCTCACACCGATGTCGTGCAGGTTGCCATGATCATCGCGCAGAGGGCCGGCCCAGCTCGCCGTGGCCTGCGTGGAGGTTGTCGCCCACGACGGTGGGGCCTGACCGCTGCTGCGAATGATGTGGATCGCGCGTTCAGAATCCCTCAGGATGAGCCGGAACGCTTCACCGCTGCTGGCCGCAGTCAGCGTCACTCCGTAGTGGGAGTCGGCCAGCGTCCGAACGGTGCCAGTCGCCGTACCTATGGCTGCAGCGACACTTCCCCCTACGATGCGAATCTTCTCTGGCGGTAGCGCGCCCTGGGCCGAGCAAGATGCCGGAAGCTGGATAAGGACATAGAGGAGCGGGAGAACATACATTGCGCAGGGACGACCTCCTGCATTCGCATGGGTGCGATACTGCACTGATTGACTTCTCGCCGCGGGTGTCGCCGTCCTCCCGCGATCTACCGCACGCCTCTCACGTTTTTCAGCAGCACGGCGCTCAGCGCCAGCAAGAAGGAGGCCGCCACAAAGAGATACACGTAACCCTGCAAGGCATAGTGCGGTTCGGGCCACGCTGGACTCGTGCTGGAGCCTCCTAGGGTAAGGAGCAAGCCGCTCAAGAATGGCGCCAGCGATTGGGGGAGCACCATGGAGATGTGCCAAACTCCCATATCCTTCCCGGCTTCCTCTTTGCGCGGTAGTACATCGCATCCAAGCGCCCAGTCCACACTGTAATAGGCGCCGAACGCCAGGCCGTAGACCACAGCTGTCACGTAGACGGCCTCCATGGAGCGGACTACCATGAAAGCGAGTGCGACGACCGCCATAAGACCATTGGCGGCATACACCACACGCTTGCGTCCCAGCCGATCGGAGACGCTTCCACCGATAAGGCCCGTCACCGTAGCGCCTACTAGCGCCACTCCGATGATCCGCCCGGCATCTTCCGCTGGCTTCGGCGAGCCGATGACGTCTCGCAGGTAATACTGGATGAATGGCTGGACCATCCACATTCCGGCCGTGAACAGGAATCGCGTGAACCACACCCACGCGAAGTCTGGATAGTGGCGCGGGTCTATCCACAAGCTCTTGATAATCGCGCCGAGGGTGGGCTTCTCCGTGGGCTTACTGAGGGCCGTTTCCCGTGTTGTCACCACCGTGATCGTAAGGAGGAGCACGAGCATTCCACCGATAATGCCATAGGCGGCGAGAGCATGGCCGCGCTGGATGAGCACGCCGCCACCCAGCGCTCCGAGGATGTTCCCCATCTGCGTCATGGCTGCCATCCATCCACTGGCGGCTCCGCGCTGGTCAGGGGGGACGATGTCTGGTATCACGCCGCTGTAGGCTGCGGTTGCAAGGTTGCTGCCGAACTGCACTACCATGTAGCCAGCGAGATAGAGGCCGAGCATGTGGTTTTCGCCTGCCCAACACAACAGGGCCAACCCTAGCAGGTTCGACGCCGTACCGGCGAGCATGTAGGGCCGTCGTCGTCCCATGGGATGGGCGCAGTGGTCCGAGTACGCCCCCACGACCGGCGGCATGACCAGCGCGACTAGGGCGCCAGCGCCCAGAATGAAGCTCAGAATCAGACCATGGCCCGTGGGATGCATGACCGCCACTTGGTGTGGAACGATGGCGACCAGCAGTGCACTCCAATGCAGGTTCACTGCGAGCCAGTAGACGCTGATGCCAAAGAGTCCGAAACGGGTCAGGGGCTTCACGGGTATGCAGATAGTACCTTCACGTCTAGGCGGCCAGGCACCTCCCGACGACACATCCGACACGCGAAGCGGGTCTTCGCAGGACAAGAGGTCGCCTGTCAAGAAGATACGGCATGTCTCCGCCGGACGCGGAGGAAGGGAGTCTAGTGTGCATATCGAGGGGCTCGTGCAGGCCCCATTCTGCACGACGATGATGGGCGTCATGAGAGGCGCGCTGAACTACTACGGCGCCAACGTTTCTGACGCGTTCCTCTTCGGGGCGAGCGGACATGCGTTCGTCCTCAACATTCACAAGGAGCTGTGTCCCAGTGGGCCGTACGTCTGGGACCGGCGGCGCGTGGAACAGCTCCTCGCGAACCTGGGTATCCGCCCTGTCTCGCTCGGTTTTTTCCATGCAGGCAGTAGCACGGCGGAGCGCGCATCCGCAGAACAGGCGATCCGCAGCGCGCTTGACGAAGGTACACCCTGCAGTCTGCTCAATATGGAGCACCAGCTCATAACTGGCTACGACGACGAGGGGTTGTTCACAGCCCAGCCGTGGCCGGAGATGGACTACCCGCCGGCGCGGCTCACGTACGGAGCGTGGCAGGAGCTCGGCAGCGAGATCCACATGGAGCTTACGATCCTCGACGAGTGCCAGCCCGCCGACCGGACCGAAGCCGTCCTCGGTAGCCTCCGATATGCAGTGGAGGTCTGGCGTGCGCTGCCCGGTGCGGACGACGCCTATGCCATGGGGTCGGCAGCCTATGACTGGTGGATCGAGGCGGTTCAGAACGGGCATGGAGCGCACCACGGCGCGTGGTGGAACGCCATGGTCTGGTCGGAATGCCGATCACAGGCGGGGGCTTACTTCCGCGAAATCGAGGAAATGCTTCCTTCGGCCAGCCAGGCCCGCACCCTGAGCGCCGGTTACAAGGAAATCGGTGAGCTACTGCGCCGCTGCGCGCCATCCGAGGTGCCCGTGCAGGACAAGGTCGAGCATCTTGCTTGGGCTCGAGATCTCGAGGAATCGTGCATCCAGCGGATCGAGGCGTTGTTGGAGAAGATGTAGAGTCAACAGAAACGGGGGCCCGTCCTATGCAATCGTACACCGTGCTGCTTGTGCTCTTGTCTGCGTGTTTGCTCACTACTAACATTGCGGAGCGTTCGGCAGGTCAAGAGGTCTCCATGCTGAAGCCTGAGGAGTTCGCTGTACTGGCGTGGGGCGACGTGCCCGCGGATCGTGACCAGGTCAAGGGCATGCGGGATTGCGGGATCAATCTCGCAGGGATCGTACCGCTGGAACGCCTGAATCTCCTCCACGAGTTCGGTCTGAAGGGCTTCGTCTTCGATCCCACGATCCACGTTGTGGATGCGGAGGCCGGGCTGGACGAAGCTGAGATCGAGCGGCGCGTCAAGAATGTGCTGGCGAAGGTCAATGGTCATCCCGCCGTGTTCGGTTACTACCTACGGGACGAACCGAACGCCTCGCTGTTTCCCTCGCTTGGCCGGTGGGTGGCAGCTTTTCGCAAGCTCGCGCCCACAACGCCTGGTTACATCAACCTGTTCCCGAACTACGCTAGTCCAGCCCAGCTCGGAACGCAGACCTACGAAGAGCATCTGGAACGGTACCTGACTCTCGTCAGACCGGCAGTCCTGTGCTACGACCATTACGCGCTCATGGAGGATGGCACCCTGCGAGACGGGTACTTCCAGAACCTGGAGGCTGTCCGAGCTGCTGCGCTGAAGCACAATGTCCCGTTCTGGAATGTCGTGCTCGCCAACGCCCATTTCACCTACGCCGAGCCATCGCCTGCTGGTCTGAGGTTCCAGGCGTTCACGACTCTTGCCTACGGTGCCAGAGGCATCGCCTACTTCACCTACTTCGCACCTGCCATCGGCAACTACCGGCTGGCCCCTGTGGATCAGTTTGGGCATCGCACGCCAACTTGGGACATGCTCAGGAACGTGAATCTGCAGATCCATCGCCTCGGTCCTGCCTATCTGAAGCTGAGGAGCGTGAATGTCTTCCATCACCCTAGCGTGCCCAACGGTTGCCACGGCATGGACAGCGCCAAGCACGTTGCCGAGGTTTCTGGTCGCGACCTGGTGGTAGGTGAGTTCGAAGGGCCCGACGGGAGCGCGTGGGCGCTGGTGGTGAACAAGGACCTCCACCGCTCGACACCGTTTTCCGTTCGATTCAAGGCGCCTGGACGCGTCCATCTCATCAACCCGTATAGCGGCGCCGAGGAAGTGTGGGTTGGCGAGAACAACTGGCTGGCACCGGGTCAGGGGATGCTCCTGCACCTGCGAAACCAGTGAGAAACGACGGCGGTCCATCCGCCGGAAGCGATAGAAGAAAAGGAGACAACGGTTCGTGAAAGTCGGGATCATGGGCTTCGCCCATGGCCATGTGAATGCCTACTGCAATGTTTGGCGTGACAGGCCGGAGCTTGGTGTCGAGGTCGTTGCCGCCTGGGACCATGACCAGCAACGACTGCAGAGCAATGCATCGAACTACGGCTTGAAAGCTTGCACAAGCCTTGACGAGTTCCTCGACGAAAGTATCCACGGGGTAGTCATCGCCTCGGAGACTTCTCTGCATGCCGATCTCGTGGAGGAAGCAGCGAGTGCTGGCAAGGCGATAGTCCTGCAAAAGCCCATGGCGCTGACCATGTCGGAGGCCGATAGGATCGTCTCGGCGGTGGAGCGTACAGGGGTGCCGTTCACCATGGCCTGGCAGATGAGAGTGGATCCCCAGAACATCCGCATGAAGGAGCTGCTGGCCAGCGGCGAGTTCGGCAAGGTTCTCATGGTGCGCCGCCGGCATGCGCTGGCCACGCACCTGTGGCCGACGTTCGTGGACCTGTGGCATAACAAGCCCGAGTTCAATCGGGATATCTGGGCCGATGATGCCGCCCATCCCATAGACTTTCTCCACTGGCTGCTGGGAGTTCCCGAGACCGTCACGGCCGAGATAGAGACCCTCTTGGATCCGCGGGTGCCGAATGACAACGGAATCGCCATCTATCGGTACCTAGGCGGCCCCCTTGCCGAGGTGGTGTGCTCCTTCACCTGCGGAGCGCATGAGAATACGACCGAGATCGTCTGCGAGAAGGGTACGATCATTCAGAACTACGGGGATGGCCCTAGCAATGAGTGGCCGCACACGCACGGCGCCGAAGGGCTCAAGTGGTGGAAAGCCGACACGCGCGCGTGGACGAACTCAGGTATTCTTTCTCCCGCTGGTCATGGTCACCGAATCCATGCCCTTGCCGAACCCCTGGCGGAGTGGCTACACGGACGGCGGCCTCCCATATCCACAGCGGAGGAAGGCCGCATCAGTCTGCGGATGACACTGGCATGCTACATCTCGAGCAAAGAAGGACGCCGTGTCCTCCTGGATGATCCGGCCATAGACAGCATTTAGGTCCACCCGACGGAAAAGGCCCCGCCTTGCAGGACGGGGCCTCGTCGTCTGAGTACCGTCTGGGGATCAGTTGCTCGGCGACAGGTTCGCGACGGTCATGTTCTCCCACTTCATCCACTTGGCATGGCCGTCGACAAAGCTGACGTTCTGGCCGCCCGTATGACGAGTGGCTGACTCGAGTTCCTCGGCGCTGTAGTTGGCCTTGAACCACGCAGCGTTATGGCCGTCCTGCCAGATCAAGCAGCAGCCCTGGTTGGAGAACGCGGCGCGGCAGGCGATGTAGTCCTGCCCCCAGCCTTCCCACGCGTTCACCAGACCGATGGACGAGTCCATGATCATGGAGTAGTTCGCCGGGCTCTTGACGGCTGCGAGCTTGCGCCCGCCCATGAGCGATTCGTTGATTCCGTAGGAGATGAAGTTCGGGTTGTTCGGCTTCTCCCACCAGTACCTATCTTGCCAGCTAGCGAACGGATCGTGGGCGCCGGCGTCAGGTCCCTGACCGGTCCAGTCGTTGACCGTCGGCCACTCGAGGGCGTCGCTGGGGCACTGATACAGCTTGATGCTCTTGATGTACGGCAGGGCGCACACGGACCAGTAGGATGCGGAGTCCATCTCGAAGCGCTGGCCCCAGTTCCATCCGGTGAACTTCTCGTCGTTGTCCTGAACATACATGAGCTGCGCCAGAGTCAGCTGCTTGACGTTGGACAGACAGGAGATCGAGCGGGCCTTCTCCCGTGCCTGTGCGAAGACAGGGAACAGGATCGCGGCGAGGATCGCGATGATCGCGATCACGACGAGCAACTCGATGAGGGTGAAACCACGACGTGACATTGGTTTGCGTACCTCCCCTTCTTATGGTGGTGGATGGTTGATGGCAGGCCCGTTATCGCGGTGCCTGCTGCGGTGTAGTTGCCTGGCTGGACATGCCCGGGCGGCCAACCGGCGGTGGCTGCTGGCCCTTGAGCGTGAAACCGCGTTGCTGCATGATCTCACGCATCTTGGCCTGCTGATCCACGCTCATGGTTTTCTTGCCCGTTGCCCGCCAGATCATCGCGCCTGCGACAACTACCACAAGCACGATGACAAGGACGGCGACCCAAGGCGGGATCTCGGGTCCTTTGCTTATTGCCATTCCTTCCTCCTCTTCGACTGGGGACGCCCGATCTCCTCACCGTGCGTGTCCCAGCCTACCAATTGTTGGATTCGACTGCTCGCCGTCTAGTTCCTTCTTTGTTACCGCAGGATCATTCGCGTTTACTGCAGTGGCTTGCTGGAGCATGGACACCGTCTAGCGCCGGTGACGCCGCGCCCGGGAGCCGACGGTGCCCAGAGGCTTCTGTCGGAGACGGCTGACCAAACCATCGTAGCCGCTGAAGGATCGGAGTCTAGGCAATGAATGTCGCATGACACGCCCAGACCGTTTCTCCAGAGCCGTCGGTACCCGTGGGTTCAGCAAGATCCGCATGATCTGGAAGTACATCCGACCGCGCGCCGCCCATCCTCGCAAGAGCCCCAGCTTCTCCTCCTTCATGGGGTGGGTTACCCCTCGGAGAGGAACTGTGGCTGTCCGAACGCGATAATGCCGGCAGAATCGCGTGATCAGCATCTCCACGCCATAGCGAGCATCCTCGACACACGGGATGGCATCGAAGACGCGGCGGGCGATGGCACGCTGACCGCTGACGCTCGGCACGATACGCTGGGACAGGTCTGTCAGATAGCGACCGCCGCTGAACTTGCCGACAGCCATCTCAGCCTTGCCGTCGAGCACGGGCTGCAAGAGGTTCTCCACATGCTCCGGCGTCAGGCCGATCAGGTCCGCATCGAGGAACAGGAGAACATCGGCGTCGGCAAACCGGGCACCAGCCGCCATGGCGCCGCCCTTCCCGACGTTCTGCGGCAGGCTGAGCAGGTAGACGCCTGGCACCTCCAAGACACGCGCCGCCGTGTCGTCGGTGGACCCGTCGTTGACCACGACGACCTGATCCACGGAGGGCGCCTTGGAAACAGCGGTCAGAACGTGCCGGACCCTATCTGCCTCATTGTAGGCCGGCAGGATGGCAGCCACGCGCATAGCCGTCTTGCCATTGCCTGACCGGGAGGGGGCGTTCACGATAACTCCATTCCAGGATGCGTGCGGTCAGCGGCCATAGCGGTAATCCTGCCTCTCGATGATCCGCTCTACACGGGCCAGCCTCGCGGTTGTGTAGGGATGCGATCGCAGTATCTCGGGGTCCCGTGCCTTGCCCTTCTCCAGCTCCTGCAGCTTCTTGAAGAAGGCGACCATGCCCGTTGCCTTGAAGCCCGCCTTGTGGGCATAGGACACACCCCTGTGGTCTGCCTCGTACTCGTCTTCGCGACTGTAGCTGAGGTTTAGCAAGTCAGTGGTGAGAGCGCCGATATCCTGCGCCGTCTTGCCGCGGAGGACTAGCAGTACGCCGAGATTCGCCACCATCTGCTGGCTCATCTGCTTGGCGCTGTGCCGTGCGTCCACGTGTCCCACCTCATGCGCGATAACGCATGCGAGCGCATCATCGTCCCCCTGGAGGAACTCGAGCAGCCCTCTGTACACGTAAATGGGTCCGCCGGGCAGTGACACGGCGTTCACGTCCTTCACATCCAGAAGCTTGACGAAGTAGGGTACGCCTTCCCGCCGATCACAGTGTTCCAGGATGCGCGCCCCGATCACCCCAACTCGGCGCGCGTCCGCCGTGCCCTGGATGACTTTGTATCGCTTCTCCACCTCTGCGGCGGCGTCTTTGCCGATGCGCACTTCATCCTTCGTGCTCAGGAAGTTGGTGTTCCTGCACGCTCCCGCGCCCGTAAAGATCAGCACAGCGCCACCAAGCAGCACACAGAGCGCGTTACGCAGACCGCGCAGAGCGGCTCCGTGACTACGAGAACTCCTCATGGTGCGTTGCCTCGCTGGCTCTCCAATTGCTTTGTCAATGCCCGAACCTGTTCCTGCAGCCAATGAGCAGCAGGCTCCGCACTCCTGGCCAAGCCTGCCACTGCACCCCGCGCCGTCTCGAGTGCGTCCTTGGCCTTCGCCGTGTCGGTTCTGCCAACGGCTTCCCGCGCTTGTTGCAGAGCCTGCATGGCCTGGGCCATGAGGTTCGTCGTCTGGCGCTGGCTGCGGATTTCCTCGCGGAGGCTGCGGACCTCCGCCTGGAGCGAATGGCTCATCCAGAGATTGTAGACGCTCAGTGCCAGCAGTGCAAGCAGCACGACCCCCTGACCGCAGTTCTTCATGTTCGCACTCCCTTGCCCCGGTCCGAAAAGGCCTTGGCTCGATGTTCGATATACCGTTCTATACGGTTCAGAGCGAACATGGCTTCAGACCGCCAGGCCGAAGGTCCGGGAATGAGGCACTGGAGGTTGGTGCGCTGCTCTGGTCTCCAGCGCTCCTTGTAAGCCTCCTCGCCACGCAGGAAATCGAACTCCACGCAGCCCTCCTCGATGGCCTGACGTATGGCTGCAGAGGTGAGTGTCGTGCCAAGGCTATAGCGTGCGAGCTTGGGTTCGAACCCGCCCAGGTAGTAGTAATAGCGATTTCGGTAGCGAAAGCAGTAGAGTGCGGCGATGATGGTGTCGTTGCTTCTGATGACATGAAGTCGAAGCCAGCCGCGGTCCTGGAAGCGGTTGGCGACATCGAGGTGGAAACGGCGCACTGCTGGCGAACCCAGAACGCCCGGAAGCATCTGCGCGCGCCAGCGTCTCTGATGAAGACGGAACAGCGCCGCCATCGCCTCCGGGATGTCCGTTCCACCACGGATCTCGAAGGCGACGTCCGGCAGTTCTCGCCGTACCAAGCGCTCATAATAACCTATGTTTTGGCGCATGCTCTTGCTCAGACCGCGCCGAAACTCCTCCCAGGTATCGGGCAAACGAACGTAGGGACAGCGCTCCATAGGCTTCACGAGAATACGCACAGCAGCGTGCGCACCGTTGCCGCTCGCGCCGTCATTGGCATAGCCAGCCAGACGAAGATACTCCGCGAACCGGGAGCCCTGAGGGAGCTGCTGAAGATCTGCTAGGTCGAAGCCGCTGGCGCGGTCGAGGTGATCCCGGACTGCAGCGAAGACGCCCGCTTCGGCGTCCCGAGCTGCGATGATATCCAGGTAGTCCGAGCAACCAGTGCCCAGGAATGCCAGACGGCGCAGAGGCGTGCCCAGGTGTCGGCTGACGTAGAACGGAGCGATACCGACCAAGTCCTCGCCGTTCCGGACAAGGAGGAGCCGCAGCGTCTTGCCTCTCCGGAACGTCCTCCACCAGGCTTCGTTCCACTCCCAGGTCTGGTAGATTGTAGCGTTCTCGGCACGCTCGACGAGAGCTCGCCACGCCTCGCGCAACTCGATGAGCGCATTGCCGTCTGTGATTTCCGTCAGTGTCAACCGTCCTGCTCCATGCCGATTATAGCAGACCCTTGCGCTGGAAGACCTGGACCTTCGCCCACCGTGCGATGCTCGAGCCTGACAGAGAGTGTGCGAGATCTTTCCGGTCCTCTTGGCAACAGAGCCGGAGCTGGGTCTCGCGGATGTCACTGCCGTTGCTGGACCCGATACCCTACATAGTGAAGGGGACGTGACTGCTGACACAGTCCGTCGCTGCTTTCGAATGGTATCCTTGCAAAGGATTGGAACGGTGCGCTGCTACCATGTGGCATTGGAGGGCTAGGACGAGATGGCGATTGCGCGGCGTTTCCTCCACGGAGGGCACCCAGCGGGCTCGGAGCGCGCTTTCTATCACCTGCAGATGAGCGGGAGTCGACGTCCGGGTGTGCGACCCATGGCTTTCGGCTGGTCCGAGTGGGACTTGTCGGCAGGCACGCGCGTGGCGCCGACGAGGATGACAGCATGACTCCAAACATCCTTTTCCTAGTCCCGATCGCATTCCTGTCCTATTCTCTGACCGCGGCGGACAAGCCGGTGTACACGGAGGTCGAGGATGGGAAAGGGCTACTGCAGGCGCTGGCGAGGCTCACGGCGGCTGGCGGCACCATCGTGCTGCGGCCCGGTACGTACCGGCTGGAACAGCCTCTGCGGGTCCGGCACCACCATACCAACCTCCGCGGCAGCGGATGGAATACGGTTCTCCAGCGTGTGGGAGAGGGGGACGCCCTCGTCTTCGAGGATGTGTCGTTCTGCACGGTTCGAGATCTGCTCGTCAACGGTGATACTTCCGCTACGAAGGGGAGTGGCATTGTGTTTCGCGGCCAGTGCAGCTCCAATACCGTGGATTTCTGTCGCATTAGCAACTTCGCCGAGTCCGGCGTTCTGTTCGATGGTGCCCCCCAGCGTCCTCAGTCGAGCAATACGGTGAGCCGCTGCCACTTCATTGACAATGCTGGCGACCAACTCCGCAGCGTGGCCAACAACGACTTCTATATCGTCCAGAACCAGTTCGGTGCTCATCAGCGCACTAAGGAGCGAGCTCCGCGGTCGGGGGTGGCCCTGTGGCCGTCCTCGGCCGGCACCTACGCCATGAACTACCACTGGGGCAACCAGGTCGCGTTGCGCATGGGACCGGGGAGCCATTTCAACCGGTTCGAGAACAACCGATTCGAGGAGAGTCGACGACAGGGAGTTCTCATCGGCGCTCCGGGGGCTGGGGCGTGTTATCTGAACATCTTCACGGGCAACACCTTTCACACCAACTCTCAGGAGCAGTCCGGCAAGTGGCCAGCCGTGGAGGTCTACGGCGCATCCGATGGCACCTTCACATCCAACCAGGTGTTCAGTTGGGACAGTGCTTCCATTCTCCACCAGCACAGTCTGGTACTCCATCGGGGGTGCGCTCACTGGATCGTGAAAGACAACATCCTGCGCCATAACGTCGGTGCGGCCGTCGTGTTCGATATGGCCGACGGTCACATCGTCAAGGACAACATCAGCGAGTGAGTTGAGGACACTGCCCTGCAGGATTCAGCCGCCGCAGCGGGAAAGTGAAAAACCGTGACGCCTTGCACCGCGGCTTCGACAATCTGAGCACGGCATCCGGGAGGTGAGGATATGCGAGTCGGCGTAGATTACTACCCAGAGCACTGGCCGGAGGAGCGATGGCCTGTAGATGCACGCCTCATGCGCGAAGCGGGCCTGAGCGTGGTGCGCCTGGCGGAGTTCGCCTGGTGCCGCATGGAACCGATCGAGGGACAATACGACTTCGACTGGCTCGAACGGGCCATCAACATACTGCACAACGAGGGAATCCAGGTCGTGCTCGGTACGCCAACCGCCACACCCCCTGCGTGGCTTCACGAGCGCTATCCGGAGCTCTACCCTGCCGATCAGCGTGGGTACCGTCTCGGCTTTGGCACGCGGCTCCAGCGATGCCTCGGCAACGAGATCATGCGAGCCTATTCGCGGAAGATCACCGAGGCCATGGTCAGCCGATTCGCCAGCAACGAAGCCGTCATCGGATGGCAGACGGACAACGAGTTCGAGGCGAACCTCTGCTACTGCCCCGACTGCGCCAGGCGTTTTCGCGATTGGCTCCGGCAGCGGTACGGCACGCTGGAGGCGCTGAACGCGGCCTGGGGAACCGTCTTCTGGAGTCAGGAATACAGTGCCTGGTCACAGATACCGCTGCCGTGGCACGCGCGGTGCGGGACCTCTCATAACCCCTCTTTGTGGCTCGACTACCGACGCTTTGCCTCGGAGACGACGGTCGCATTCCAGCGTGATCAGGTGGAGATTATCCGGCGTCTGGCACCTCATCAGTTTATCACCCACAACTTCATGGGCCTCCACGACAGCGTGGACTACTACGCGCTGGCGGCCGACCTGGACTTTGTCTCTTGGGACAACTATCCGGGAGGCGCCTGGCACAGTGACCGAGACCCCGGCATGGCCCATGATGTCATGCGAGGGATCAAGCAGAAGAACTTCTGGGTCATGGAGGAACAGAGCGGAATCCCGGGCTGGGAACGCATGGGGCCCCGCCCCGAACCCGGGCAGATACGTATGTGGGCCTGGCAGGCCATCGCTCATGGTGCTGATGCGGTGGTCTTCTTCCGGTGGCGGTCCTGTCGCTACGGCACGGAGCAATTCTGGCATGGCATCCTCAACCATGACGGCATTCCTAGGCGACGCTACAGGGAGATACAGGCCTTCGCCGAGGAAGTTGCCAGGATCGGGCCTCTTCTGGACGGCACCCAACCACGGAACGACGTCGCCATCCTGAATTCCTATGAGCAGAACTGGGCGCTCCAGATCCAGCCACAGGCGGATGGACTGGGCTGGTGGGACCAAACTCGACGTTTCCATAGCGCCCTCACGCGACGGGGAATCGGCGTGGACATGGTGCCGATCACTGCGAATCTCCAGCAGTACAAGGCTGTCTTCGTCCCCTCGTGGTTTCTCCTTTCCGAGCGGCATGCCGAGAAACTGATAGCATACGTGAGGGACGGTGGCATGCTTGTCTTGAACCCCAGGACGGGTGTCAAAGACGAGCTGAACCGATGCCGCATCGAGCCTCTGCCGTCGCTGCTGTCGGAGGTGGCCGGAGTGGAAGTGGACGACTACTCACCGATCTATGGTGACGACCATCAGGTGCTGTGGCTGGATGGCAGGGATTTTGTCGCTCGAGGTTGGGCGGAGTATCTCGTATCGAAGGGTGCCGAGGTGATCGCCACCTGGGAGCGGTCGCTATTCCCGGGTGAACCGGCAGCCACACGTCATGCCTTTGGCAGAGGTGTGTGCTTCTATCTGGGTACTCTTGGGGGTGCGGAAGCCTACGATACTCTTGTCGAGCGTGTGGTGGATGAGACCGACATAATCCCCTACGATGGCATACCGCACGGCGTGGATGTTCGCGTACGGGCCAAGGAGGAGAGTCGTTTCCTCTTCGTGGTGAACCAGACCGGCGACGAGCAGTACGTCCCCCTGCCACCGGTCCAAGAGACCCTCTTGGGACCCGTGGCAGGTGGCACAGTGGCCATGTCGCCCTACGAAGTTGGAGTCTATCGGTTGTAGGTGTGCTGACAATCCCTACTCGGCGGCTTCGAGATCCTCTTCGCTGAAGCTCTCGGCCTCGAACACTTCGTAGCGGGTGCTGGGATCCTTCCAGAGTGTGCCCGTCATGTCGCCCGCCTTGCGGCTGAGGCTGCTCAAGAAAGCGGCCACCATGTCAGGCGCGTCCACGAAGTGGTCCCACACTTGGGGGAGGTAGAGGGCGCGGCGGCCGCCATTGTGGAGAATCACCCCATGGACGCCCGGTTCCAGTGCATGACGTAGCTCCTCAACGCTCGAAGCTTGCAGGGGTCGCGGGGGTGTCAGTATAGAAATGTTGATTGTGATGTCGCGGAGTTCGTGGCCCGACACCGGCGGGAAGCGTGGATCGCGCGTGGCCGAAGCCTGGGCACTGTCCATGACGGATCGGTAAAGGGGTTCCTTCCCCGTGCGACTACCTATGCATCCGCGAAGCTCGCCTAGGCGGTAGAGAGTTACGAAGGTGTCGGCAGGTCGCCGCAGGGCCTCCGTCAACTCATGATCCGGCACCGAGGGCATTGGCATGCCCCTCACTGCAGCCTCCACAGTCTGCCGGGCCAATCGCAGGAGGGTCCGCTTCTCGTTCGCGGTGAGGTTCTCCGTTTGCGCCATTGCTAATTCCGCTCCCATGAGCACGCCTACCAGGCTGCCACAAGCTGGATTCCCCATCCGCAGCCGTCACTCCTGCTCGTAGGTACGGATGCGGCCACGTGCGCCAAGTCCTCCCTCCCACGCATTAGCGCGTGAGTCGCACATTCCTCGAGTGCGGCGGTTCGGGTTGCTGCCGCCTATGGCTCATCCGTCTCCCTGAGCCATTCCTCCTGAGCGCGACGCCCGATGGGTGCTGTGGCGATCCGTTCGGCGATCTCTGCCATACCTGGCTCACGTTGGCGCCTCTTGGCCTCCATTCGATGTCGCATCTGAGCAAGGCGCTGGTCCACATGGGTATCGTCCGGCACCCGTGTGGCGCGGCTGAACAAGACACCGAAGACGCCGGCAAACAGTAGGATTGCGACGCTGAAGATGATGATGCTGCGCCGCGATCGCTCCCACCAGGACTTCAGAGCTTGGACGACACGCATACGATCACCTCGCTGGTTCGGAATGCGATGGAGTCCGCTCATACTTGGCACTCCTGGACACGCGGAGCGCTCGGAGCCACATTCGGACGCAATAGGAGGAAGGACTCGAGCGCTGCGCGCCCCGATGTCCTGCGAATCTATACGCCCGCCCGGCTTCTGTGGTTTCAGGGGGTCAGGTATGCTGAACGACGCATGTTTCACGTGCTCCTGCGATACCGATTTCGTGCCTTGTGGAACAGCGTTCGCTTCTCGACGCCGCGCCAGCGCGTGCTTGGGGTGGTGCTATGGGCTCTCGCGCTTCTGCTGGCGGCCGGTGTCTACGTCGGCTTCCTTGTCGTCACCATGCTCCGTGGCGTGGGTGACGCAGGGGTGGCCCTCACCCACGAAATCGCGTTGTCGGTCTTCCTGTTCATGCTGGCCGGATCCGTGCCTTTCCTAGCAGCCACGCTGCTCCATCCGGGAGATGTAGAACTGCTGGGCACCATGCCGGTCCGCGTGCGTCACGTAGTCGCCGTACGATTGCTCGAGGGCGCACTGGCAGGTGCCGTCCAGTTCTTGCCCATCGGAGCGCCTGCGGTACTCGCGAGTGTGGTGGGTATGGGAACACCGCCGCTACGTCTTCCTCTCCTACTGATCCCAGGTACTCTCATTGTGCTCCTGCCCGCATGCATGACGGCTGTAGTGCTGCTCCTGGCTGTGCACTGGCTGGGATATGGCCGCGTGCGTTCGGCGATTGCGGCAGTCAACGTGCTCCTCGGCGCCGTAGTATGCGTCGTTGTCGTGAGCCAGATTACCGGTCTCCGCCTGCAGGAAGGATTCCACGCGCTTGTCTCGAGTACGGCGAATCCATCCGGCCGAATCGCCTATCTGCCTCCGTGGAGCTGGTTCGGGGAGGCCCTCCATGCCCTCGCGAGCGGCGACTTCGTTTCGTTCGGCAGGGGAACGTCTCTTGCGGTACTTGCGACCGTGACTCTGGGCTCGCTTGCCATCGTGCTAGGCGAGCGCGTATGGCATGCCGGTTCGTTCGCGGAAGGTACCGGAAACGCGGTGCATACATCGTCAGCCGTGACGACCTCGCGCGCTTGCCTGAGACGGCTTCTTCCCATGCCCATGGCCGCGGTGATGGCTAAGGAAGCCCGGTACGTGTTTCGGGACCCGCTGCTGCTCTCGCAGGCCGGCATGCCCATGATCCTCTTCCTTGTCCCGTTCGTCATGGCGGCGAACCCTGGCTTCCGGGTTCGTGCGCCGGGCGATGAGCTCTTCGCCTTCGCCGTTCTCATGGTGCTTGCCGTGCTCTATATGCAGTCGTCCATCATCTCGGCTTCTTCCGTGGGACTCGAAGGACGCGCGTTCTGGGTCTATCTCGTCTCACCCAATCAGGCGCGGACTTTGGTCATGAGCAAGTGGCTCACGAGCTGGTTCCTGACCGGAGGCGCCGCCTGCGGTCTCATCGGGCTGGCGGCAGTCGCGTTCGGTAGCGACTTGCCAACGGTCGCCATCCTGTGGCTGGCCGTTTTGGGGAGCGCTGCTGGTCTCTGCGCCATCGGAGTAGGCGTATCATCGGCCCTTCCCAGGTTCACGTTCGAGAATCCGGCCCACCGGGTCAGTCCTCTCGCCATGATTATTGGCTTCGGTGCGGGTGTTGCATATTCCGGGCTGTCATGGGGCACGCTCGGCGCGACATGGTACGGCGCCATACAATGGCCCCAGTACCAGACGCCCGTAACAGCGGCCGGAGTGGGCTTCTTCCTTATCCTCACACTCGCAGTCGTGGTTGTCCCTCTCCAACTAGGCATCGAGCGCCTGACGTGGTTGGAGTGGGAATACTGAAGTCATGCCGGGGCCAGTCGCGGGTACAGTGACTCTCAGACGAGTACAAGGGCGATCTGAGGAATTGGGAATGACCGAAGAACATGACGATGGCTGGACGGACTCGAGCGACTACCACCAGATTCGTTGGCTGGATCCCTCTAAGGTGCGGTTGCGGCGTCATGGCGGTATGGTTCGGCTCACCGTCGAGGGCGATCGCTCCTGGACGAGGGCGCAACCGGCCAGGGCGTTCCCCATATCGGACCCGGAGCACTACATAGGCTTTCTGGATGCAGCCGGCAAGGACATCGGCATGATCAAGGACCCCTCGGGGCTGGATGAAGAGTCGAAACAGATCCTCGCCGAGGAGCTGGAGCTGCGCTATTTCGTGCCTGTCGTCACCAAGGTTCGCAAGGTGAAGGTGGAGTTCGGCACTGTGTACTGGAGTTTGGAGACGACACGTGGTCCTCGCGACATTGTCGTGCGGAACCTGCGCGACAACCTGCAGGAGGTATCTGCTGTGCGCGTCTTCGTCACCGACATCGAAGGCAATCGCTACGAGTTCCCGAACATCAACGAACTAGACCCCGAAAGTCTCGGCGTCATTCTGCGCCACTTGTAGACCCACAGTTCGACTCTCCGGTGCAGTTCGGCTTTCGGGCCGGGCTCAGGCGCCGACGACCTCCATGGCGACCTCTGCCCACTGGGTAAGCCGTTGTGGCTCGTAGCGCACTGTGCTGATGTCTTTGAGGATGAGCTCCATGGGGCAACCATACTGGCAGCAGATGTCCCGGGTCTGTTCCAGATCGGCCTTCACCGCTGCGACGTCGAACTTGTCCCATGCGAGAAAGGCTGGATTGGGCTTGCGTGAGAAGACGAAGTCGCCGCGGATCTCCCTGGCACCCCTCTCCTGATCGACCCAGGGGCTCATCGAGACTTTGCGGACATGGGGAATCTTGCGGACCTGGGCCATCTTCTGGTCCAGCGGATCGCAGCAGCCGTAGTAGACCAGGCCGAAAGGCTCGAAAAGGCGCTGGACATACTGCACCTCGTACTCCTCGAACATCGCTGGAGAGACGGTGGAGAACATCTGCGCCAATCCCATGGCCCAGAGGTCCTTACGCCGAGGCTTATCCGGATCGTAACCCGGCGCGGGCAGATCATCGGTCCATGCGCCAGTACAGTGAATGAGGCTCTGAACGCCACACAGGAGACCTTGTTCCTCGAGCTGGTCGAGCATCGAGATATAGGCGTCGGTGAGCCTTCCCACCAGACGGTGCATGTAGTCTGGTTTGTCGGCCAGTGCATAGAGCGCCGCCTCCACCCCCATCCACGAGCTGATCGGATCCCAGAGGGATAGATTCAGGTCTGCTCCGTCGGCTCGCACGTCGAGGAGACCATCGAAAAGCTGGTGGGCGACCGACATACGCCGTTCCGTCTCGGCACGGTCGTGGGAGATGACAGGCATTCGGATCTTCTGGAGATCCTCCTCCGTCTCGAATTGGTTGATGAAGCGGTGCCCGACCACGGAGTTGGTGGCATCCAGGACGGCGATCTCCTCCTGGACGGCCACTCCAACACCGAGACCATGGATTGCCTTAGGCACGCGAATGAAGGGCTCCACCACCATGTCAACGGGGAAGTGTCGCCATTGGAAGAGGGTGCGGCGTAGGAGGACCTCGTAGTTGCGGCATTCCGGGTCTTCGCACTGGAGAACGAGCTCATCGCCGATGTTCATCTCGTTCCAGCAAACCTGGTCGATCATCACCATGGGGCGGACGGGATCGAGGCCGTTGAGCCGGCGCCAGAGAGCCCGCTTCTCCTCCTGGACGGGCATGGCAGCGATCCGAGCTACTTCGTCAGCGAGCCCGCGAATGATAGCGACGTCTCTCTTGTTTGGCATGCCTTTCCTCCACCTTGCGGCTTGTGTCGTTATCTTCGGCGCCGAGCCTCTCGACTTCCTGCCGCGTGGGCTTGCCGGAATCGACGCGTTCGACCGAGTGTCTTCTTGTACCACATCGTAACATGGCGCAAAGCCAAGGAGGAACAACATGGAAGCGAACTACACGCATGTCATGGTCATCCTGGATCGCACGGGTTCCATGCAGAGCATCAAAGACGACGTCATCGGCGGGTTCAATGCGTTCCTCGATGAACAGCGCAACAAGCCCGGGCGGGCGACCATCACCCTCGTACAGTTCGACTCTCAGGACCCCTTCGAGGTCCTGTGCGCCTGCGAAGACGTCAACAGAGCACCGAAGCTGACAAGCCAGGATTACATTCCGCGAGCCGCCACTCCGCTGCTGGACGCGCTCGGCCGGGGCATGACGGACCTGGACCGCGTGCTGGAAGCTTCCGAAGAAGACTCGCGCCCTGAGCACGTCCTCTTCGTCGTCATCACTGACGGGCTTGAGAACGCCAGTCGCGAGTATCGGCGGTCCGATATCGTGCGGATGATGGAGGAACGAAAGCAGCGCGGCTGGCAGTTCGTCTTTCTGAGTGCGGATCTCGATGCCATCCAGGACGCAACCGGCCTGGGCGTCTCGTATGGCGCAAGCCTTGCCTTCGACCGAAGCGCACCTGGCGTCCGCCATGCCTTCGGATCGCTGGCGCGCCGGCTGGACGAAGTTCGCCAACACGTGCGGGAGAAGTTGGAGTTCAGCGACGAAGATCGGTCGCTCCAAGAAGCGGAGCAGGAACGGATGCGGCGCCCCGAACCGACCGACGAGCAGTAACGTCCAGCTTTCGGCACCTCCCAAGCTGCCCGTCGCAGCCGTGACCAACCGGAACGCGCGTGCTCTCGGTCATATGCTGCGACGGGCCCACGCCGCTATAATAGCGGTCGTACCCAACGTTGTTGGCCACTCGAAGCCGCGCCCCTTATGCGTGGTCCGGGAAGGAGGTCTCCGCCGTGCCAGATAGATCGCCCATCCGCCTCGCTGTGGTAACAGGCGCACACCCCTTCGACGTGCCCGGGTTCCATGCTCTCTTCCGAGGGCACGACGACATAGATTCCTATCCGCAGGACTTCGAGAACTGGGTCCACGACTGGGGTCGCGCTCGGCGGTCCTACGACGTAACACTTTTCTACAATATGCACATGGATCAGCCCGATGGTGCGTTCCGCGACGCCATCGAGGAACTGATCCAGCGCAGTCGTGGCGTGTTCGTCCTCCACCACGCCCTCCTGGCATGGCCTCAGCTCGAGACATGGTCCAGGATCGTCGGCATACAGGACAGGTCCTTCAGCTATCACCCGGAACAGACGTTGCAGGTGGACGTCGCCCTACCAGAACACCCTATCGTTAGGGAAGTTCAATCGTGGAGCATGCCGGAGGAGACATACATCATGGCCGAACCCGATGCCGAAAGCACGGTCCTGCTGACCACGAGCCATCCTCTAAGCATGCGGCCCCTCGCTTGGATCCGACAGGTTGGAGAGACGCCCATCTTCTGTCTGCAGTGTGGTCATGATCGCCGTGCGTGGGAGCATCCGTCCTACCGCGAGGTTGTTGGTCGTGCCATCCGCTGGTGCGCGGGACGGTTGGAGCGAGTGTAGCGTTTAGCGTTTCTGTTCGAGAAGCCCTTCGATGGCCCTGGCAACCGCAGGATCCTCAGGCCGCACCTGCGGCGCGAACCGAGCCGCGATGCGTCCATCCCGGCCGATGACGAACTTCGCGAAGTTCCACTCGATCTCTCCACTATGCTCCGGGTTCGTCTCTTTGGAAGTGAGGTACCGGTAGAGCGGGTGCATGGCCTCTCCCTTCACGGAGATCTTGGCGAATACCGGAAAGGTCACACCATACTTCGTCTTGCAGAACTGCTCGATCTCGGCATTGCTCCCAGGCTCCTGATTGTTGAAGTCATTGGCAGGGAACGCGAGGATAACGAAGCCGGACTTGCGGTACTTTTCGTAAAGCGCCTGCAACCCAGCGTATTGCGGGGTCAGGCCGCAGCGTGAGGCGACGTTCACAATGAGCAGGACCTTCCCCTTGAAACGGCTCAGTTTGACGTCCTTCCCGCGCATATCCTTGACAGTGAAGTCATGCACCGAGGCTGGTGTCTTCGATCCGTCGGACGAGAAGGCTGTTGCAGGAAGAAATGTCATCGCCGCCGCCCATAGGGCTAGTGGCAGGAGACAGTGCGAGTTGTTCATGCGGGAGCTACCTCCACTGGGACATGGTCTCATGCGTTCCGATACGCACGGCGCTGGAGGAAAGCTCCCGCTGTCCAAACTCATGCTGCAGACGTCAGTGCATCTCCCTACTTCGGTTTCGTGGCCGGCTTCTTCACGGGCTTGGTAGGGGCGGCTGGAGCCGGTGCCACAGCGGGTGGTGGCTCCTTCGACTCGGACACTGCACCAAGCATCATCATCTCCATGAGGCTCAGCGTGCCCTTCTCGCTCTCGGCGATCTCACGGGCCAGCTCGAAGGGACGGACGCCCGTGATCTGAGCGATGGCCCGCACATTGACAAGAGCCAAGCTGGCTTCGGTGTCTTCCGACCACTTGCCTGATGCAAGAATGTCGCTGAGCTGCGGCGCTTTGCCGGTCTTCTCGGCTTCGGCAATCATCTGTAGAAGGTCGGGCCCTTTCCTTTCGACGGTATAGGCGATGAGGAATGTCTCCGTCCCGATGGTTGTCGTCGCACCCTTGGTGAAGTAAACCGCGGGTTTCTCGCCGCCAAGACCGCCCAGCAGACCGAGAAGACCGAGCGCTTCCTGACCCTTCGTGGATCCCTGGGACATGAGGCCGATGCGGGCCAAGTTCCCCAGCAAGTCGGAGGAACCGCTGTCCGCGGTAGAACCCTTGATCACGAGGCGAAGCCACGTCGAGTCGAGTTGCTTCAGTTTCATGGAGTGCGGATGCTCTGTGCCCGAGAGCGGCCGAGCGAGGTCGGTTGTCTGGGCGAGAATAGGCGATGCGGCAAGGCCTGCCAATACAAGGAGACTGACGAATTTCATGTGATCCTCCTCGGCGGTGGACCTGCGTGTCCGCCGCACATTCACACTACGTACCCGACATCGTTCGGGTTGCGGCATCCGCTCTCAGTGCACGCGCTCCATACACTCCGAGGTACGTGCGGTAGAATGGCCCTAACGGAGAAGACCCATGGATCTCGCACTTCGTCAACTCAAGATCGGCGTCTCGGGCGTTCGAGGCGTCGTGGGCGAGGCGATGACCCCCGAGCTGGTGGTGGACTTCGCCAGCGCTTTCGGCACGTATTGCGGCGGCGGTGAGGTCGTGATCGGGCGAGACACGCGTCTCAGCTCGAGCATGCTCCATGCCGCGGTTCTTTCGGCGCTCATCAGCACCGGTACGGATGTCCTGGACCTGGGTGTGTGCACGACTCCGGCCGTAAGCCACGCAGTGCGCTCACGGAGCGCCGCAGGTGGCATCTCCATTACAGGCAGCCATAACGACGTACGCTGGAACGCCCTGAAGTTCGTAGGACCGGATGGGGCGCTTCTCAACGCTGCCAACACCGAGGAGCTGCTGGACATCTACCATGCCTCAGCGTTTACGCTGGCGCCATGGCAGGCCCTGGGCAAGCGCCATGTCACCGCCGAGGCCTCGAACGCGTATGTTGCATCCATACTGGACGCAGTGGACGCGGCTACCATCCGCAGCAAAGGACTTCGTATCGCCGTGGACTTCTGCAACGGGGCGGCGACGGAACTTGGCAAGCGATTCCTCGACGCCCTTGGCTGCCAAGTGATACCACTGAACGACGATGCGGACGGTTCCTTTGCCCACTTGCCCGCTCCCTCACCAGCGAACATGCGGCAACTCGCGGCCCTGCTTCGGAGCGTGCAGGCCGACCTTGGGGCCGCCATCAACGTGGATGGAGACCGGTTGGGTCTCGTTACACACGCCGGCGAGGCTCTTTCCGAAGAGTGTGTCCTGCCGATTGTGGCGCGGCACGTGCTGGCCCGGCGCGAGGGGCCGGTCGTCACGAACTTATCCACCTCACGCATGGTGGAGGCCGTTGCTCGACAATACGGCCGCGAATGCATTCGCACGAGCGTTGGCGAAGGCCATGTCATGGACCGTGCTCTGACGGAGTCGGCCGCTCTGGCTGGAGAAGGAAACGGAGGCGTCGCTGCGTTACCGCACACGACTACATTCGATGCGCTGCTCTCTCTGGCCACGGTGCTGGAGGCCATATCGGTGAGCGGACGGTCGCTTGCGGATCTGGCCGCGGACCTGCCCGCGTACCATATGCGCAAGGCCGAGCTGCCCTGCCCGCCCACTAGCGTCCGTCGAATCCTCGACAGCTTCTGCGAACGATTCCGCGAGGACCGGCCCGACCTTACAGATGGTGTTCGATTCGATTGGCCCGAGGCATGGTTGCACGTTCGCGCGTCCAACACCGAGCCTCTGGTGCGGATCATATTGGAAGCATCCAGCGCGGATGATGCCGACCGGCTCTTCGACGAGTGTGTGACGATCGCCCGGCGGGCTGCCTGGGGGCACGGAGGTCGCTGAGATGGCTGCGAACCTGTTGCGTCGCAAGCAGCTCGCACTCAAGATCAGCATCTCTGGTGTGCGGGGCATCGTGGGCGATGCGCTGACGCCACAGCTCGTGACGTCATTTGCCGCAGCTTTCGGTGCCTATGCGGGCGCTGGGCCGATCCTTGTGGGAACGGACACCCGACCATCCCGGGAGATGGTGGAGTACGCGGTCATAGCCGGGCTTCAGAGCGTGGGATGTACGCCGGTGGACGTCGGCATCCTACCCGTGCCGGCGTTGCAGCTACATGTACGGCGCATGGGGGCGTTCGGCGGCATTTGTCTCACGGCCAGTCACAATCCTATCGAGTGGAATGCTCTGAAGTTCTTCGGTCCGGACGGCATCCTTCTCCGCCCTCACGAAGCCGCCGAGCTCACGGATCTCTACCATCAGGGTATCTATCCCCGCGTCGGCGGTGCGGCCGTTCCGCAAGTGCGTCACGATAGCTCGGCCATTCCGCGTCACCTGGAAGCCGTCCGGCAGGCTCTGGATGTGGAGAGCATTCGTCGCGCCGGCATTCGCGTTGCGGTGGACTGCTGCAACGGAGCGGCGTCCAGGGCAACGCCAACCTTCCTGGAAGGTCTGGGCTGCAAGGTTGTGGCCATCCACACGGACCCCGATAGGCCGTTCCCCCACAGTCCAGAGCCCGTACCGGAGAACATGACGGATCTCGGCATGGCCGTTCGGGAATCGGGAGCCGATGTTGGCTTTGTACAGGATGCCGACGCCGATCGCTTGGCCATCGCCGACCAGAACGGCATCCCGCTCGGTGAGGAGGTGACCGTGGCACTGGCGGTGCGGCACGCGACACGGCGGAGTCCTGGACCGGTTGTGGTCAACGTTTCCACGAGCCGCATGATAGACGACGTCTGTTCAGAAACAGGCTGTACGCTGTACCGCACGAAGGTTGGAGAGATCAATGTCGTAGAGAAGATGCTGGAGGTAGGAGCGCGTATCGGTGGTGAAGGTAACGGCGGCGTCATAGCACCCCACATCAATCCGTGCCGCGACAGTTTCGTAGCCATGGGGTACATCCTGGAGGCCATGGCCACGGAGCGCGCGACGATCCGTGACCTGCGTTCTGCGATTCCAGCGTACGCCATGTTGAAGGAACGGATGCCAGCGCGTCCGCGTGATGTACCCGTTGCACTGCGTCGCCTTCAGGCTGCCTGTGTTGGCGCGACGCTCGACTTCACCGACGGCGTCAAAGCGATCTGGCCCGACCGGTGGCTGCAGGCCCGGGCGTCCAACACGGAGCCTATCATCCGCGTCATTGCCGAAGCACCGACTGAGCCGGAAGCCCGGGACCTAGTGAGAATGGCCCGCGACGCCATGGAGAACCAAGGAGAGTCAGTCTGACTTCGCTGTAGGATGTTGCACGGCACAGCCGCACGCTTCTCCGCGCACGGCATTCACTCCCTCACGCGCGATGAGCGGCGTCATAGCGATCGCAGCCATAGGATCGGCCCACCACCACCCAGCTATGGCATTTAGGGCCAGTCCAACAAGCAAGATGGCGGATAGCACGGCGCAGATGTCGGTCTGCCGCGAGTCGGCATGTAACGAGGCGCTCTGTAGCCTGCCGGCCACTCTTCGCTTGGCACGTGCGAGCAGAGGCATTACGGCCAGCGATAGCATCGCGAGAATGATGCCAGGGATGCTCTTCTCGGGTGGCTCACGGCGAGCGAGGCTCTGAGCTGCGTCGCCTGCGACGTACACAGCGAGGATGAGCAAGGTGGCTCCCACCAACCGTAAGGCCAGCTTCTCTCGACGGCCGTCGTGGTCGGTCGCCCCGAAACGCCAGAGCATCACCGCACCGGATAGACTCTCCACTATGGAGTCGGCGCCAAATCCGACCAATGCGATGCTGCCAGCCAGTATTCCGCTCAACAAGGCCACGAACGCCTCGGTCAGGTTCCAGGCGACGGTGAACAGGGCCAGCCGCCGAGCGGCCCGTACGTCTCCTGTAGCGGACGCCACTGCTGTCATGGCATCGTTGACCGTGTGCCTGCCGACAGCTCAGAACCAGTGGTGGGAGGCGATGAGTCGGAACTCGGGGCGATTGCCAGAAACGCCGTTCAGCGGCAGAGCCAGCCCTCCCGTGAGCCACACTGGTCCCACGTAGCTTGAGAACACAGGCCCCGCATTGATCCTGCGAGACGTGAGACCCTGAATCCACTCGAATCCCGCCCGCATGCCGCCACCGATGGTTCTGCTGTACGCCAGAGACAGCGCATGATGCGCACTGGCTCCCGTCTCCAGGAGTTGCTCGACAATGTAGTTGAGCGAGAGATCCGATTCGCCTGTGCCATAGCGCGTGATGATGATTTTGCCCTCCACTTCCCAGGGCTCGGATCTGGCCTTCTTCCACTCCATGTAGACTGCGGGCAACCAGACGTCGTCCTTGCGACTTCCGAAGTTCCAGCGTGTCTCTAGCAACGTTGCGTCGTATGTCCAGCCGCCGCCGGTATTCCCAGTGAAGACGACGTAGGGTGCTACGGACAGGTGATCTGTGAGGCCGTACTCGAACTCGAAGCGATGGGTGAAGGTGTTGTCTCGATCTAGATACCGCAGGTGATAAGCGATCTCCTTCTCGTTGCGGTACGGCTGGTGCCAGGAGTAGGTGTAGGGGAAGTGACGCACATCGGCCGCGGCGGCCGACGGCCATAGCAGAAGCGCCACCAGCGGGGCTGCCGCCAATGTCACGCGTATCGAATGCACCGCACTCCCCTTGCCACGAACGTGACAAATATATAGCACGGCTAAGGAGTGCCTGTCAAGAGTTGGTTCGAATCCGTACGCCCCCAGTCCAACTCGTGCCTCAACCGCTGGCGGTATGCATGAGCCTCTTGTGCGTAGCGTAGGCGACGATCATGCCGATGAAGAAGAGCACGAGGAGAGCGTTCCCTTCTCGCCGTCTATCCTCCAGGACCTTCTCCTTGACCGAAATCCGCGCCTCTACGCGATCCAGGTCGGGCCGTACCTTGTCCAATGCACCGAGGATTCTCTGGATCTCCAGGACGTGGGTAAGCCTGTGTGCCTGATTACGGACGGCAAAGATAGCCTTCTGTTCGTCGTCTGTGGCGATGCCGTGGAGGAACACGTGACGTTCGCGAGCAGTCACCGCTTGCACATCGTTCTCGATACCGCGCATGGCTTCCTTGAGCCTCGCTGCCCGTGCGTAATCGTGACACCGGCCGCACGTTCGCTCGTTGATGAGGTCCAGCGTAACCTTCTGCTGTTTATGGGCGGTGTGGCACGTGACGCAGTTGGGCGCGGCTGCCGGGTCAGCCTGGAGCATGGCTGCATGAGCGCTCTGCAGGTAGTTGTCGCGAACAGCTTCGTGACACTTGCCACAGAAGTTGGGAACGTCCCTTGGAGCTGGCCGACCGACGAAGCCGTTCTTGGGGTTCATGGCGATCTGAGGGTCGTCGGAACGGGCGTCGCCGCCGTGGCAATCCTGGCAACCAATCCCGTTCACGAAGTGCACGCTTGTCGGCCAGTCATGGGCTGGACCGCCACGATCACCCTCTTGCTGTCGGTGGCAGGCGAGACACGAGTTCTGCCCCCGGGCCGCCCCCCCGACCACCGATAGTGCCAGGGCTGTAACGAGAATGCGCATCATCAACCCGTACCTCCTCATGAGTAGTAGCCCCAGACCATCAGGCCGATGTAACCGAGGATGCTGAGACCGACCACCGCGTAGAACAGCCGGTTGTAGAGCGGGGACCGTCGCTTACCTGTGTCGAGGAATGGCAGGAAGAAAAGGATAATCCCTCCAACGACTTGGAGGATAACACCGAGAAACTCGCTGGGCACGAGCTTCAGGAACTGGTAGTTAGCCAGGAAGTACCAGTGCGGTTTGATATGAGCGGGAGTTTCGAGCGGATTAGCGGGAATGAGGGCGTCCGCGGGGAAGTTGATCTGCGGGAAGTAGAAGATCAGGACATTCAGAAGGATCAGGAATCCGAAGACCGAACCGATCTCCTTCACCACCATGTGAGGGAAGAATGGCACTCTGCGGACCGGACCCCTCTCCTCACCCCCTGGGACAGAGATACCTGTCAGTCGAAGGAACAGCAGGTGGATGCCGATCAGGACCAGAATGCTGAACGGAATGATGGAGACGTGCGCCGCGAAGAATCGTCCGAGAGTGAACTGCGTCACCTTCGGCGTTCCGCGAATCCAGAGCACGAGATCATCACCAACGACAGGAATGCTCCCTGCGGCGTTGGTCGCCACGGTTGTCGCCCAGTACGAGAGCTGGCTCCACGGCAGTAGGTAGCCAGACAGACCGGCAGCTAGCACTAGACCCAGGAGGATCATCCCCGAAAGCCACTGGAGCTCCCGCGGATTGCGGTAGGCCCGCATCCAGACGGTGGAGGCGATATGGAGGAATAGCGCCAGCACGAACAGGTGGGATGTCATCGCGTGGATGTTCCGCACGAGCCACCCGTAAGGCACCTCATTGCTGAGGTATTGGACGGATTCGAAAGCTCGGCTGGTGTCCGGAACGTAGTACATCAGGAGGAGCATGCCGGTGACCACCTGGATGACGAAGCAGGTCACCAGAACGAAGCCCAGTGTGTGCCAGAAGTTGAGGTTCGCCGGCACCATGTACTCGGTTAGGGTAGCCCGCAAGATATCGCTGAGCTTCAGGCGTGTATCTATCCATCGCCACACCGAGGTAACGAGGCGCTTCATGCCGATACCTCCTCGAGACCGATTTCGCCCCTGTCCGTTGCGTAGACCTTGAAGCGTTTCAGCGGTTTGGGTGGTGGCCCGGCAACGTTGACACCGTTCGCGTCGAAGTGGCCGTTGTGGCACGGGCAGATGAACTCGGCCTTGGCCGCCTCCCACTTGACGAGGCAGCCCAGATGTGTGCAGACCGCCGAGAATGCCCTTGTTTCTCCGGCGTACCTCACGACAATCGTAGGCTCCCCGTCCACGCCCATGCCGACGAGTGTCGGCTCCGTGGCTAGCCGTGCATACGGAATGGAGCGGCCGTCAGTACCGAGCAGAACGTGGGCACCCTTGCCGCTCTTTCGGGGACTGAGATAGGACAGCACAGGACGAACAAAGGTAGCGCCGGTCACGACTAGCAAGGTGGCCAGCAGCCACTCGAGAAAGCTTCGGCGACCGGCTTGCGTGGCCGCTGCGGAAACGTCAGACCTCTCGTCGTCCAGCGGCCTCGTAGACTGTGCAGGCATACTTGTTCACCTCCCGCGGTGAATCCGCATCCACGTGCGGACATTGCCTTACAAGGTCGCGGCCGGGACCTCGTCCGGCTTCGCGACTGCGCAGTCCACCTGTTTGTGGCGGGAGCTGGATCTCCCGCTCTGTGGCTATTGTGCTGGTTGCGCGTGGCAGTCTGTGCAGTTCATCTGCATCCAGGCATCTCCCACATCGCCTGGGTGCTTGAAGGCCAGCCCCTCGAGCGATTCGGACATCTTGCCCTGGCCGTCCGTCTGTGCCAGTATCGTGTGGCACTGATTGCACGCGCGTGACAAGACCTTGCCGTCCGGGCTGACATGCTTGTCGTCATGGCATCGGAAGCAGCCCGGAGAGTACAGATGGCCGATATGATCCGGGAACTCCTTCCAGCTTACCTTCATCTCCGGAAAGTAATTCGTGCGGTAGATACGTTGCAGCTCCTCGATGGCCGCTTCGATGTCGGCACCACGCGAGGCCGCCACGTCCGGATGGTTCGCTCGGAAAGCGTCCAGTACAGCCTTGCGAATGCCTCGGAGGGCCTCCGGCTCCGTCTTGTATGGCTGTTCCAGGGCTTCCACGGCTACCTTCTTGATCTCTGGCAGGTCCGGCTTGATCTTGTTCAAAGACATGGCCAGGTTCACGGTCTGCGCCGGATGGCGGAACCGGTGGGTCGGTCGATTGTGACACTCGATGCAGTC
Source organism: Chthonomonadales bacterium (assembly GCA_037443035.1). Lineage (GTDB taxonomy): Bacteria > Armatimonadota > Chthonomonadetes > Chthonomonadales > CAJBBX01 > JABWBA01. The sequence continues at coordinate 83,574 of JBBIPC010000005.1, read as the reverse complement.
TACGACGTAGCGAGGTGACTTACGCAGCTTGTCTTCAGGTACGGGATTCTCTGTGCTTCGATACGATCTGAAAGTACCGTCAGGGTACCGGACCTCCACGTAGGGGATCACCAGACGCTTCTTGTCCAGGGCTACGTAGGAGATGGTGGCGTTCAGGTACATGTGGAAATGGATGCCAGCCGCCGCTCCGTGATTGACATCACCCCCGCCGATCTTCATCAGCAGCGTCGTGCTGGAGCGCGTGTTCTTCTCGTCGGACAGGAAGTAGGCCTGCGTGCGAAGTTTGGCCGAGTAGAAATGCTGGGGCCAGTGGCACTGCTCGCAGGTCTCTCGAGCAGGACGCAGGTTGGCGATGGGTGTCTCGATGGGCTTGTGGTACTTGTGGAAGAGTGTGGAGTAGACCTGGTACGTACCACTCAGTTTGGACTTGACGAACCAGGTCGCTCCAGGGCCGATGTGACATGCCACGCAGGCCACCCTCGCGTGGGGAGAAGCCTTGTAGGCGGTGTATTCGGGCTTCATCACCGCGTGACAGGCTCTTCCGCAGAACTCGACGGAATCGGTGTACTCGTAAGCTTGGTAGCTCGTGAACGAGGCGAACAGCAGGAAGAACCCCGATCCTCCCATGACGAGCAGAGCGGCGTTACGTTGGGCCGGGACACTGAGATCGAAATGGAACGGCGGGATGGGAGTGGCTGTCGGCTTTCGGAGCCGGCGCCACGTCCGGAAGATGCCGAAGAGCGCGACAAGCAGACTCAGGACGAAAAGAGTCGGAAGGACGATGAACGCGACGAGCCCCATGTACGGATGGGACTGCGGAGCGGTCAGCTCCACCGCGAAGAGGAACAACGTAACGAGGAGGAACAGGAACGCAAAGAGGGCTCCCACGAAGGTCGTGACGTTGTAGAACGAACGTGGGAGCTTCATCCTCAGATCGTGGTCCGCTGGCCGATGGATGTGGCCAGTACCCAGGGCCTACGGGCCATTCGGTGGCGCGCCCGGGTCACCAAGCATCCGACGTCCCCAGCCTGGCAACGGAGGTCGTAGCCACAGAGGTTGGCAGCTATCGTCTCGCGACGTTGTATCGTGCTTTCCCTTGTTGCGTATGAGGCTGCGGTGCTCCACCTAGGCGTGGGAGGAGCACCGCAGCGAGACAACGGTACGGTGCCTAGAAGAGCCAGTTCAGCTCCGCCTGCAACTGTCGCTTGTATGGTGATCCTGGTACTGTCGTAGTGCTGAACTGCAGCACCAGTCGCCCCACATCCGTCAGCCTCTGGGACACGCCGAACGTGACATCCGTTCGCCGCGATGAGGCGCCCAGGTCGTTGTAGACGTGGTCGTAGCGTGCGAATCCCGTCAAGGTTGGCTGGACGTTGTATCCCGCTTCGAGATAGTACCCGTCAGGATTCCTGTGTCCGCCGCCGTAGACCTGGTTCTGGCCTCCGAAGTACGCGGCGCTCAAGGCGAGACTCTCGGTCTCGTAACGGCTGAAGACGCCATACCGAGTGAAGCGATCCTCCCACTGGGGGATGCTTCCCGCCGCCGGGATGTTGATGCGTCCGTTGTAGCCGTACAGTCCGAACGTTAGCTCAGACGTCAGGTCCTTCTCCACGGTGAGGAAAAGATCCTTGAAAGTATTCTGCTCCGCGAGGTTGGCGCGCTTGTTGGTTCCGCCGCTGTTGACGATCCCTGCTTCCATACGGTACCCATTACCGTTCGCGTAGCCGGCCGACAGGCCATAGGCACGGTCGCGTGGTGTATACAAGTTGCCACCCCCGAGATCACCATCGATCACTGTCGGGCGACTGATACTCAGGCGACCGCCAGAACCATTGACGTAGACGGCGTACGGGTAGATCTGGCCCGCTCGAACGTAGTAATACGCATCTCCCTGAGGGGCGCTGTTCCATTGGAGATACGCGTCCGCAAGCTTCGACCTCGTAGCTGTGTCCACCTGACCACCAGTCGAGGACGCCGCCTTGCCCCGCTCATGGAGGTAGTACTCCACGAAGTAGCTGAAACCCCCGGAAAGAGGTCCGCCCGTGTAGATAGAGAAGGACTCCACGTCGAAAGCCGTGTACGGTGACGAGTTGTTCGCGGTGTAGCGAACCTTGGACGAGAACGACATGTAGTCCAGAACGTTCAGGCTCTTGTCACCCTTGGCAATGCCCTGATCATCCTTCATACGATGTCCGCGAACGAGGAAATCCAGGCCCATTCTCGTGAGTCGATTCGAACCACCGAAGTGGCACGAAGTGCAGTCTAGGCCGGTCTTGCGCCCGAAAGCGGGTACTGCCAAGGCGCTGGACGCGGCGGCCACGAAGCCACACAGAATGGCGACTGCGACGATTGCCTTATGCGTTCTCCGCATGCTCTTGTCCTTTCTTGCGCTCGTGCAACGAGCGCATGGGTGTTGGGTCTTCCAGCCTGTAGGCGGCGGAAGCCGAGGTAGTCAGGGTTCGCACGGCATCCGCTACCGCTCGCTACTTGCTCTTCGGATCTCCCGGCAGGGTGTCCTTCTGTATTTCATCCACGTTTTTCACCCCGTCCTTGTCGGAGTCAAGTGTCTCGACTTTCTTGAGGATCTCCGCGGTCATTGCCTTCGACTTCGCCACTTTGAGCGCCTTGTCAAGGTCGGCGCCAAACACGTTCAGCTTCTTGAAGTTGGACTTCGTCGCGTGGCAGAGTGCGCAGTCGGCCTTGGCGATGACGCTGCCCGGTTTCACTTTGTAGGTGGAGTGCAACACCGCCTTGTACGCAGGCATGGCGAGTGCTGTCGCACCGAGAACCAGGACGACGACGCTGATGGCAGGCTTCCATAGTCCTTGCACCGTGCTCGTTACCTCCGTCACTATGTAGCTGGCAGACGTCGAAGCGGAGCAACTGCTCCGGCGCCACCAATCGTCCACTATATTACCACACGTTGTGAATATCTATACAAGTATATCCACACATTCGCTGCTCTGGGGACTGCTTTCTCCTCTGTTGTTAGTCGGCACACGACACGATGCCCCCTCTCGCATCGCGACCGAGTCTGCGAGATCAGGGGGCATCCAGAAGGCTGGGGGGACTAGTGGGTAGCTACGGCGGCCCTCACCTCGTCAGTGATCGCAGACGTTCTCTCCGCTCTGGAGACACCCGCTCAGGTAGGCTTGCGCAAGAACTTCCGGAGTGTCCACGGGGGCACCGGTGACGACGGTGATGCCTTGCTGGGCGAAGAGGGACTGGGCCCGAGAGCCCATGCCGCCTACGATCACGACCTGTACACCCAACTGGGCCAGCCACTGCGGGAAGACACCCGGTGCGTGCGGCGGTGGGGTCACAGTCTCCAGCCTGAGAACGCCCTCTTTGCCGCCATCGGCATGGACGAGGGCGAACTTCTCGCAATGACCAAAGTGGGCCGACAACCGGTCTCCCACGAGCGGTATCGCGATGATCATGGATGGCTCCCTCGAACTACATATTCTTGACAATTCGAAACGGTGTGCGCGTCTTGGCGGATAGCAGCCGCTGAAGCCGCGACCATGCTACTCGTAGCGCGTCGGCTCCAGGACTCCGACCGTATTCCAATATCGTCTGGCCGGCGGCCTGCGCCCGGGCGAACGCGGCATCGAACGGCACCTCTCCCAGGAGATGAAGACCCGCTTGGCCGGCATACTCTGCAATGGAGCGGCTCATCTCCGGGCTGAGATCGGCTTTATTGATCAAGACGCTGCCGGGGATACGAAATCCAGCGGCCAATCTCTCCGCACGTTTCAGGTCGTGTAGCCCGGTTGCGGTCGGTTCCGTAACGAAGAGCACGTGATCCGCTCCCGTAAGCGTGGCGATGGCGGCGCAGCCCACTCCCGGCGGCCCGTCGGTCAGGAGAAGACCGTTCGGCTGCTCGGCGGCTTGCCGGGCCTTCCGCCGCAGGAGGGTCACCAGCTTCCCGGAGTTTTCTGCGCCCGGGTGTAGTTGGGCATGGAACATGGGTCCGAACCGGGTCACGGATCGGTACCAGAATCCCCGAATCGGCTCCTCCATGGAGATGGCGCCCATGCGGCAGACGAACTCGCACACGCCGCACCCTTCGCAGGCGAACGGGTCAATGTGGAGTTGGCGGTAGCGCGTCCTATCGCGGTGGATTGCATCGAACCGGCACGACGCGATGCAGCGTCCACATTGCCGACAAAGAGTCTGGTCCAGGACGGCGTGCCAGCCCGATCGGAACTCGTGCGTTTCGGTTGTCTCGGGCGCGGCCACGAGGTGCAAGTCGGCGGCATCCACATCGCAGTCGGCCAACGTAACAGGCACGGCCAGCGCTGCGAATGCTGCAGTGACGCTGGTCTTCCCCGTGCCGCCCTTGCCGCTCAGTATCACGAGTTCCGGCATGAGCTCTCCTGCAATACCGCACAGGCCAGGTCGCTAAGGATGGACCGAACATCCGGCAGAGCATCGGTGACGCTATCTCCCGTTGCATAGACTTCCGCGATCCGCCGGTCGAACGGGATCCTGGCCAGGATGGGTACGCCTGCCTCTGCGCAGAGTGGCTCCACCTCCAAGTCGCCCAGCCCTTCTCGGTTGACCACGACCCCTGCGCGAAGCCCCAGAGCCGCGACGACCTCTAGCGTCAGCCTCAGGTCATGTAGCCCGAATGGCGTGGGCTCCGTGACCAGCAAGACGTAGTCACACGCTCGAATGGCGGCAATGAGCGCGCAGGATGTACCCGGCGGCGCATCCACGATGACGAGCGACTCTTCGTCCGCGGCCTCCAGCGTCGCGTAGATGACCGGAGCCGCCATGGGTTCGCCGACGTTCAGCCGCCCTTCGACGAAACCGACCTTCCCCGATCGTCCCACCTCGACCTTGCCGATACTACGACGGCCCATTCGGATGGCATCGTTCGGGCAGACGAGCGCACACCCGCCGCAGGAGTGGCAGAGCTCGGGGAAAAGCAGAACCTTCTCGCCCATTGCGGCGAGTGCTCCGAACCGGCAGAACTCGGCGCACTCGCCGCAGAGTGCACATGCCTCTCCATCGATGACCGGCACGTCCACACGGACGTCTTCAGACCGTGTGATACGCGGCTTCAGGAAAATCCGACCGTTCGGCTCTTCGACGTCGCAGTCGACGTACTGAACCGGCCTGGCTTCGGCCAAGATGTAGGCCAGGCTCGTGGCAAGGAGCGTCTTCCCCGTTCCGCCTTTGCCACTGGCGACGCCGATCCTCACGCGGGCTTACGCCTGCTCTTCTTTGGTCTCAGTTTCGGCTAGCTGTTGCTTGACCAGCTCGAGTTGCCGCTCGAGGACTTCCTGTCGCGCCTTCAAGACCTCGCGTTCCTCGGCAGGTGTCCCAGCCCACCAGGCGGCGCGCCGGCACCACCCGAGTGCGAGCCCCAGTCCGAAACCCAGCCCGCGTCCCCAGCCGCGACCGAGACCCAGACCCCGTGCCGGAGCGCGGCCTCGGGCGAGACCTCGCCCGCATGGACCCAATCCTCGACCTGTCATCGGCCCCTGCCCCGCGGGACCCTTACCATCCATTCCTGGCATTCTCTTGACCTCCTCTTACCTCGTCGAGTGCTTGTCTCGCGGTAGCGCCTAACGTCTACCAATGTCCTTGCACATCTGGTGCCGACAGTCGGACCAGCTTCCCTGCCTGATACGCCTCCAGAGCCTCCGCCACTGTTCCGTTGGCACCGCTGTACACTTCTATGGCGCCCGCCTGAAGGGCTCGGAACGCCTTAGGCCCACAGTGACCGCTGATGACGACGGAGACCTTCTCCCTGGCCAACAACTGCGCCGCCTGCACTCCGGCTCCCTGGGGAGCGCCGGCATTCTGCGCGTTCGGCACTGCGGTCCAAGTGGACGTCGTGGTGTCGTACACCATGAAGTAGGCAGCTCTCCCAAAGCGGGCGTCCACAGTACTCGTCGGTTCATGTCCGCTGGCCGTGATTGCAATCTTCATGACATGCTCCTTTTACGCACCGCCTAGACAATGTTAGTTGCGTCTACATGTATTATACATATAGCTGCTGGCAGATGTTACAATGTTCCATGAGATTTCTTGCTTTTTTTCCGGAGGCGTCACTGCTAGCTATGCCGCCGCCGGCCAACACTACCGGAGGTCCAGGTCCGATGCAGCGAAGGAGATGCCGTCGTCACGGTGGCGAAGAGCCCTGTTCTTGTGCCATGGGGAACTTATACCGGTTCATCGAGCCGGTAGTGCTGCAACTGCTGCGCGATCGGGGAGCGGCACACGGCTACGAGCTCGGAAAAGCACTGGAAGATCATGCTCTGACCGACTCGGTCGTGGACTTGCCGGCTCTCTACCGTGTGCTCCACATGCTGGAGGCGAACGGCTTTGTGACTTCCGAATGGGATGTGACGGGGAGAGGACCTGCGCGGCACTTGTATCGTCTCACGCCCGCAGGACGACTACACCTCGAGGATTGGCTGGCCGTACTCGAGAAGCTGGCTGGTTCCCTCGCCAGATTCGTGCAAGAAGCCCGTGAACCAGCCCGAGAGACCGACCGGTGACCCTTCAGCATCCGTTTGCCAGGGAGACGTCGGGCTGTTAGCGGACGAAACATCCAACTCCTCCCCGGTTGACGTAAGCGTTGCTTGTGCTGTACTCTTCTTTCTCCAGAAAGGAGCAAAGCAATGCGCACACTCGCCATTCTCACCCTTGTTGCAGTGCTAGTGCCTGCCGCCTACGGCCAGGCGCAGCCAGGACAGCGTCGCCAGCGAACGCCCGAGCAGCGCCTGGGATGGCAACTGGCCTGTCAGGCATGGACGTTTCGCGAGCTGACTGTCTTCGAGACGCTGGACATGCTGAACCAGCTCGGGATCCGGTTCGTCGAGTTCTTCCCCGGTCAGAAGCTTTCCAAGGAGAACCCCATCGGCTTCGATCACAACGCCTCTCCTGAGGTCATCGAGTCCGTGAAGGCCAAGCTGCAAGCGTCGCGTGTGCGGGCGGTGGCCTATGGCGTGGTCGGCCTGGGAAACGACGAAGCGGCTGCGCGCAAGGTCTTCGATTTCGCCAAAGCCCTGGGCATCCGCGTCATCACCTCGGAACCGCCCGAGGAGGCCATGCCGATGCTGGACAAGCTGTGCAAGGAGTACGGCATCAAGATCGGTATTCACAACCACCCCAAGCCCTCCCATTACTGGAGTCCCGAGACAGTACTCAAGGCCGTCAGCGGTGTCAGCGAGTCGATCGGTTCCTGCGCGGACACGGGCCACTGGTACCGTTCAGGGATCGATCCTGTGGAGGGTCTAAAGCAGCTCAAGGGACGGGTCGTCTCGCTGCACTTCAAGGACCTGAACGAGAACAAGGAAGACGTGGTCTTCGGTCAGGGAGTCGGCCATGCTGAAGCACAGCTTCGCGAGCTGCAGGCTCAGGGCTTCCGAGGACCGATCTCCATCGAGTTCGAGCGGACCTCCGGCGCAGAGCTGGTGGAGAACGTGCGAAAGTGCGTCCAGTGGTTCCGCGAGACGGCAGCTAAGCTTGCGCCGCCTCGTCCTGCGAGCCCGAACCGCTGACAGAACCACGAGCCCAGTACGCGTGCATGGTGCCGGGGGCTGCATATCCTGGTCCCATACGCGCGAGCGAACAACCGGACAACTGAGACAACGACGGGCATCTCGGCGTCTGACCGAGATGTCCGCCTGAGGAGATACACCAATGCCAGAAGTATCCAGCGGAGCCAACCCGCTCACCCTGAAGCAGGTAGATGGCTTCCGCAGAGCTTTCGAGTCCGACCCGGTGCGCCGGGCGGCCCTGAACGCTGTCACCAAGACGTCGGTCCGTTCCATCGCCATGAACCGCCAGGCGGTGGTCCGCTGCAACCACACGTTTTCCCACATCGTGAAGGCCGGAGAGGCCACCAGCCAGAACGCCAGCGGCCGGTGCTGGCTATTCGCCGGTCTGAATACCATGCGCATGGCAGCCGCCGAACGGATGAACCTGGAGAACTTCGAGCTTTCGCAGAACTACCTCATGTTCTGGGACAAGCTGGAGAAGGCGAACTACTTTCTCGAGAGCATCCTCGAGACGCTCGACGAGGCTACTGACAGCCGCCTTATCATGTGGCTGGTCCAGAACCCCATCCAGGACGGCGGCCAGTGGGACATGTTCGCCAACCTGGTGCGCAAGTACGGTGTCGTGCCCAAGGAAGTCATGCCGGAAACCGAGAGCAGCAGCAACACCGGCGTCATGAACTCGCTCATCACGCTGAAGCTGCGCGAGTACGCCTGTAGGCTACGAGACTGGGCACGCGAAGGAGTGCCCGTCGCTGAGCTCCGCAAGCGAAAGGATGCCATGCTTGAAGAGGTCTACCGGATGCTCTGTATCCATCTGGGGGTGCCTCCATCCTCCTTCGTTTGGCAGTGGCGCGACAAGGACAAGGTCTTCCACAGGGACGGCGTCCTGACCCCCCACGAGTTCACCGAGCGTTACGTCCAGCCGGACCTGGACAGCATGGTGTGCCTCATCCACTGCCCGCAATCCAGCAAGAGGTACAACACCGTGTACACCATCGAGTACCTCGGGAACGTCCTGGAGGGCGATATCATCCGGTACCTGAACGTGGAGTTGGACGTGATGAAGCGGGCGGCGGTGGAGATGATCAAGGACGGCAAGCCGGTGTGGTTCGGTTGCGACGTAGGGAAGATGTTCGACCGGGACCTGGGGCTCATGGACATGGATCTCTTCGAGTTCGAGCCGATCTACGGAGTGGAGTTCGGTCTGGACAAGGCTCAGCGTCTCGACTACGGCCAGAGCGCCATGAACCATGCCATGGTCTTCACCGGTGTGGATCTCGATGACGAGGGCAAGCCGGTCAAGTGGCGAGTCGAGAATAGCTGGGGTGACAAGCCGGGCAACAAGGGTTTCATGGTCATGACGGACCGCTGGTTCGACGAGTACAACTACGAGGTGGCCGTCGAAAAGAAGTACCTTTCGCCGGAGCTCCTCGAGGTGCTGCGGATGGAACCCGTCCGACTGCCCCCATGGGATCCCATGGGAGCGCTGGCAAGGGCTTAGAAGTCGGCAGCGCAGACGGTGCGGCGCACGGTCCTCAGGCACAGGCCCCCCAGCGCCTGGGGACCACAGTCTGCCCACCATTCCGGGCGCCTTCTGTGGCCCCACGGATGTTCTCCGTACCGAATGCCATTGGGAGATCCCTCGACCCTCCACTGCCCGCACTAGCGTGCGTCACGAGGGTGCGCGTGACCGCCACTATCGCCATGACAATCGGCCGACAGACCTTGCCATTTCCATTAGCATCCGTATAATGATTATGTAGACAACTGAACGGCAGGGCTACCTGCCGCGAGGCGCGTCTTGGCAACACTCGACCAGCCCGGGGAGGTGGCTGCCATGAGAGCTCAACGCGTCCTTCGTTTGCTGCCCGTCTTGCTCGGCCTCGTGGGATGTGGCGGCGGGCAGCACGCATCATCGCCAACGACCCCCTCCAGCCTTGCCTCTGGCCTCGCCAGATTCGATGTGGACGTTCGCACAGGTAAGGTTACGATCACCCAACCGGCCGGCCGCGCCCTTTACGAGGGGGCAGCCGTCACCTTCGCCAGCACGGACCTGCTGATCGTCAACGGTGACGCGGGTCAGCGTCTGATACGTGTTCGTGCCACCAACAAATCGGGACATGCGTGGCCTGCGTCACCGGTCAAGCTCATTGTGTCCAATCTCGAAAACTCCGATCGCAAGGACGTCCGTATGAGAGTTCGCGTAAGGACGAGAGCCGGAAACGGGAGCTCGAGCGAATCGGACGGTCACGGCAAAGACGCCTCGTTCGACACACCCGCGGGTGTCAGTATGGGCGACGGACCTAACGCGACGGACCTATTCGTGTCGGATCTGAACGGGCCGACGATTCGCAGGATACTGCCAGACGACATGGTAGCGACGCTGGCAGGTGCCGCCGGCATAGTGGGAAGTGCTGATGGCACCGGCTCATCCGCGTCGTTCTCGGGGCCTTGCCATCTTTGCACCGATGGAAGTGGCACTATATTCGTAGCGGACGAATACGGCCACAAGATCCGCCGCATTACCGATCTTGGCCAGGTCACCACGATTGCCGGTGCCGGAGCAGCCGCGGAGCAGGATGGACCAGGAAGCTCGGCACTTTTCGCCAATCCCAGTGGCATCTGCGTTAGCCGAGACGGAAACCGCATCTACGTCTGCGACCGTATGGGACAGACGATCCGCCGTATCACTTACACTGGAGCGGGCCCAAGAGACAAGAGCGCTTCATATTACGTGGAGACCATCGCCGGACTGGCCTTGGCGTCCGGATTCGTGGACGGCCCTGGATCCACAGCTCGATTCAGCTCACCCCGCGACCTCACTCTGCTGGAGCGCACCGGGCAGCCCGACATACTGCTGGTAGCCGACATGTCGAACTACGCCATCCGCAGGATTGACGCCGCGGACGGCTCTGCAGCTGTGGTCACAACCATTGCAGGGGGCAATGGAGCCGGTGCAGCGGATGGTCCTGGGTCGGCCGCCTCCTTTACCACCCTGAGTGGGATCTGTGCAGGATGGGTAGAGGGACAACCAGGCCTGTTCGCATTGGTGACCGACGCTTTCACGCTTAGGGCACTCACACAAGTCTCGGAGTCGGAACCGACCCAGGCCGGCAACTACCTCGTCACTACCTTGGCGGGTTCGACGTCCTCGGGATATGCAGACGGGGACGGCTACACGGCACGGTTCAGCCAACTGTATGACGTGACCATGCTACGAACGCAGGCAACGGCTACCACGGCTTATCTGGCCGATGCGATCAACTGCCGTATCCGTGAGGTCGTAGTACCCACCGACGTTCTCCACATCGGCGGAGCCGCGGGCAGCCCTTCGGAGACAGTGAGCTGGATCAACTGGGACGCCCGCGAGAATCCCCAGGGCGATTGCAGCAAGGTCATGGAGCCTAAGGAGAACGCCTATGAGGCAGAGTTGCAGTTCTACGTACCGCACGGAGTGTCAGGTTTCTCGTTCTATGTCTGTATCGAGACCGACAGCAACTTGGTGAATCTGCCCGCCGGCGGTGCCTGTGCGTTGACGACTCTCGCCGGCAACGGAACGCCTGGAAGCTCGGATGGACCGGGACAGGTTGCCAGGTTGGATACACCTGTCGGCGTGGCGGCAATACCCGCACGGCTCGCGGGAAACTTCCTCACGATGAGCGGTCAACCGATCCGTGCGGTGTTCACCGACAGGCATAGGGTCTGTTACATAGACCGTGGCGGGAACGTGGGTACGCTGGCCGGGTTCGCAGGCTCTGGGTCCAGTGATGGAACTGCTGGTACGACATCGTTCAACGGGCCATCCGGTATCGCCGTCGCTCCCGATGGATCGCTCTTGATTGCCGATACGAACAACCATCGGATCCGGCGCGTGTGGCCCAACGGTGTTGTGGCGACAGTCGCTGGTTCCACGGAGGGTAGTTCGGATGGCAGCGGCCAGGTCGCCACGTTCAGCGCTCCCACCGGCGTAGCTGTCTCCATGGGCGGAGTCGTTCTCGTGGCGGATACCGGCAATCACACGATCCGGCGCATTCTCCTTCGCCCCGGTGCCGACCCGCGGAAACCCTCTTCCTACGCCGTAACGACCGTGGCCGGCAGCCCTGGAGCGTCTGGTTACGTGGACGCAACGGGATCGGCGGCCCGATTCAGCAGTCCACACCAGATCGTGATGGATGAGTTGGGGGTCGCCTACGTTGCCGATAGAGGCAACAATCGGATTCGGCGGCTTGTGGACAGCACGGCAACGACCATGAGCGTGACGACCGCATCACCGGCGCTGACTTCGCCGACCGGACTGGCTCGCGACAGGGCCGGTCATACGTACGTCGCCGAATCGACGCTTCATGCGATCAGCAGGATCACCCAGGATGTCACGCGTCATCAGCTCATAGCCGGACTGGGATTCTCCGACGGTCATCAGGGAACGATGAATGCGCCCATGCATCTCGCCATGGAGGAAGGCGGGACGATCCTCATTGCCGACTCGGGCAACCATGCGATAAGAACGCTGCAACGGGTCATAGATAACTCCATCAACGCTTGGGAACGGCGTTGAGACGAGGCATGCTCGCGCCGCCAGCCCTCGCCCAGCTACCGGGGGGCTGGCGGCGTCACTATTCCGCCGCCGGGTACGACCCCAGCACCGTCAGGAACAACGTGTGCTCTTTGAGCTGGCGCAGGGCGCGGGCGACGTTGTCGTCCTTCACATGACCCTGGACGTCCACGTAGAACACGTACTCCCAGACGGCAACCCGCGCCGGGCGGCTTTCGATCATCGTCAGGTTCACGTCGTACTTCTCGAAGGCCGCCATGGCCCGGAACAGGGCGCCCGCTCGATGATGCACAGAGAACATGAGGGAGGTCTTGTCCCGCCCTGTAGGCTCCGGCTCGTTGTAACCGAGAACGAGGAAGCGCGTCCGATTACTGGGGTTGTCCTCGGTGTGTTCGACCAGAATCGGCAGACCTGTGATCTCGGCTGCCATGGCGGGGCAGAGCGCCGCCGCGTCCTCCTGATCTCTCGCTGCTTCAGCGGCGCGCACAGTGCTTCCGACCTCGACGATCTCGACGTTGGGTAGATGCGCCCTGAGCCATTGCCTGGACTGCGCGAGAGGCTGCGCATGAGTATAGAGGACCTGGATATCTTCCAGCTTCTTGCAGCGGGTCGCCAAGTTGTGGACGATGGGTACGAAAAGCTCCGAGACGACCCGTACGTTCGTTTGGAGGAACGTGTCAAGCGTTTCAGGGATGACGCCAGCCAGCGAGTTCTCCACAGGCACGACACCGTAGTCGCATACTCCTCGCTCCACCCTCGTGAAGATTTCGGGGATGGCGTCGCACGGGTCCAGCACCGACGAGGAGCCGAACTTCATGACGGCCGCCTGATGGGAGAACGTGCCGGGAGGGCCGAGAAACGCGATCGTGAGCGGTTTCTCCAGCACCCGGCAGGCCGACATGATTTCGCGGTAGATGGCACGCAGCGCTTGGGCAGGCAAGGGCCCTCGGCTTCGCTGCGCGAGCCGCCGGAGAATGGCGTCCTCCCGTTCGGGGGTAAAATACTGACTCCTGGCGCGAGCTTTGTGCGTGCCGATTTCGACGGCGATTTCGGCGCGACGGTTCAGTAGCTCGACAATGCGATCATCAATGCTATCTATCTCCTTGCGCAGTTCGCTGACGGACGTCACCGAGCGGGCTCCCTTCCTGTTGGAGGTGAGCGAGCCTATCGGTACTCCTCGGCCATGTGGTCCACGCCGATGAGCAGCGGATGGTTCGGACGCAGGGCACGCGCTCGCTCCCAAGACAGCGTACCCGACGGCATCGCCCAGAAGTGCGAAGGTTGCGACGAGATCATCTTCGCTCGGGAACTAGAGCGGAACCTGAAGGTGTGCCCCAAGTGCGGACATCACCATCGCCTGTCCGCGAAGGAGCGTCTGGAGATTACCGTGGACGAGGGATCCTTCGCCGAGATGGATGGTGACCTCCTCTCGGTGGATCCTCTGGGCTTTCCCGACTATCAGGAGAAGCTGCAGAAGGCACAGGAGACTACAGGTCTTCGCGAGGCCATCATCACGGGAGAGGCCACACTCGAGGGCATGCCGATCGTCATCGGGGTGGCGGATTTCGGCTTCATGGGCGGGTCCATGGGCTCTGTCTACGGCGAGAAAGTCGCTCGGTCCATGGAGCGAGCGGCAGAGAAACGGCGTCCCATCATCCTCTTCAGCGCTTCGGGTGGTGCGCGGATGCAGGAGGGCTTGCTGGCCCTCATGCAGATGGCCAAGACAGCCGCGGCGGTTCGCCGAGCGGCCGACACGAAGGTTCCTTACATCAGCGTTCTGACGAGCCCCACTACGGGTGGCGTCTTCGCTAGCTATGCGTCCCTGGGCGATGTCATACTGGCCGAGCCGGGTGCCATTGTGGGCTTCGCCGGGCGGCGTGTGGGACAACAGGATGCGGGCGTTCAGTTGCCGGCCAATTTCCAGACGAGCGAGTTCCAGCATGAGCATGGCTTCGTGGACCGCATCGTGAGCCGCAAGGAAATGCGCCGCACTCTAGCCTTCCTGCTTCGTTTCTTCGTCGAGGGCACGCAACATGGCCAGTAGCTTCCTCGACTTCGAGCGACCCATACGGGAGCTGGAGGCCCTCCTCGACGAGCTTCGGAAGCCTGAGAAGCAAGCCGAGGCACGCCAGCAGGGCATTGACCTGGATGCCGAGATCGCACGGCTCGAGGCCGAGCTTAGAAAGGCCATCGAGGAGGTTTTCGCTCGTCTCACCCCCTGGGAGCAGACGCTCCTCTCCCGACACCAGGAACGCCCCTACACGTTCGACTACGTCCGCGTCATGTTCGACGACTTCCTGGAGTTGTCAGGCGATCGCCTGGCAGATAACGACGAGGCGATCGTGGGCGGGCCGGCTTTTCTCAGGGGTCGGCCCATCATGGTCATTGGACATCAGAAGGGCCGGGACCTGCGCGAGCGGCAACGTCGCAATTTCGGCAGTGCTCGCGCAGAGGGTTACAGAAAGGCATTGCGCCTGGCGCGGCTGGCTGAGAAGTTCGATCGCCCCATCATCTCTTTCGTGGACACAGCGGCCGCGGCGGCCGACCTACGCGCGGAAGAACACGGCATCAGCGAGGCGATTGCCCGGAACATGGCGGAGTTCTCCGCCCTGCGTGTTCCGATCATCGCCGTCGTTATCGGCGAAGGTGGTTCCGGCGGCGCCATCGGGGTTGCCGTGGGAGACCGGGTGCTCATGTTGGAGCATGCGATCTACTCTGTCATCCCGCCGGAGGGATGTGCGGCGATACTGTGGCGCGACAAGAGCCGCGCTGAAGAGGCGGCGGCAGCCCTGAAACTGACGGCGCAGGACGCACTGGAACTGGGCGTCATCGAGGAGGTCGTACCCGAACCCCTCGGTGGTGCTCACCGAGACTTGGCTGTCATGGCAAGCACCCTCTCAGACGCCATTCTGCGCCACCTTCGCGAAGTCGAGGCGCTATCACCGGACGAGCGCCTCGAGGAGCGTTACCGGCGATTCCGCAGGATGGGACGGTGGACCGTAGCACCGCCCGTTTCTCCTCCTTCGACGGAATCCGAGTCGTAACTGGCCCTCTACCGAGGGAGTACGCGGTCTCGCATCCAGCGTGACGCGACCAGAATCACGACCGTGCTAACGGCTCCGCCCAGAATCCATCCACCGACCACATCCGAAGGATAATGGTATCCGAGGTAGATGCGCGTGTAGCCTATGACCAGCGGCAGGAGGAACCACATCCACCGCCAGCGACGACGCGTTAGGTACCAGGCGACCGTCGCGCCAGCCATCGTATTGGACGCGTGGTTCGAGGGGAACGAGCCTGAACCGGGACAGCGTTCGGGGTTCACGACGCGTACAGCGAAGCCGGTGGGGGCCGGTGTCCCCCTCGCCACTGCTTGGCACGGACGCTGCCGGTGTACTAGCCCCTTCACTATGCGGCTGCAGGTAACGTCGCTGAGTGCCACAGATAGGAGAAGCGTGACAACCCAGAGTCGCGCCCCTCGACCGCCTCTCCAAAGAGCAGCGACTGCGGCAAGCGCTGCCGTGGCCATCAACCAGGTCTGTTGGTGGAGGCTTGTGATCATGGGGAAAAGGGCGTCCAACACCCGGTTGGTGGCTCCAGCATTGAGGCATCGAAACCAGCGGTCGTCCAGGATGGGAAGCGGCGGCATGTGCCCTGCCTACTCCGGCGTCCGCCGAAGACGTGAGGCATGGTCGTCCATCCACATCCTCAACGGATCACCCGAAACTCGCTGAAGCTGCCAGTGGCTGGCGAGTACTCCTCTGTGATGTGGTCCACTCGTGCGGCACTGGGACCACGCCGGGCCCACACGGCAAGCGCTTCGAGCCTATGGCGTGGGCCCTCTGCGATGATCTCCACCTCGCCGCTCAGGAGGTTGCGCACTGTCCCTACGAGACCGAGAGCATCTGCGGTTTCCCTGGTGCTCTCCCGGAACCAGACGCCCTGGACCCTTCCGCTTACCACAATGCGGACTCGACAGCGATATTCTTCCTTGCCAGCTTCTGGCGTCTTCTCGACATCCATGAGGGCATGGTACCTCACCATGCGGAAGGTGTTGCTGGCACCCGGGAGCAGTGTGGCACCGTGCGCAACGCTTCGGCCGATGTCGCGCTGACAATGAGACAGGGAACGGCAGCGAGTGCGGCGTATACGTACCGTGGATAGGCACAACGCGGGTACCGACGGAGGGATGCGCCAATGCGTGAACCACAATCGAATATCGGTGATTTGGTCGAAAAACGGTTGAAGGAGTTCGAAGTCCGTCAGCGGGCACTCCAGAAGGAGACCCAGGGACCAGTCGCGCGTCCATCGCAGCGGCCCGTCGTCATCACCATTTCACGTGAGTATGGTGCTGGCGGCCACACGATCGCGCAGATGGTGCAGGCGAGGCTTGGCCCGGATTGGACCGTCTGGGACCGCAACATCGTGGACTTCATCGCGGAAAGGGAGTCGGTGCGACGACATGTTGTGGAGGCGCTGGACGAGGACAGGCGACACTGGTTGACAGCCATGTTCGAGGCGATGCTGGGCACCGGCATGGACGAGACCCGGTACAAGCATCGCCTTGTAGAAGTCGTCCTGGCACTCGCGCAACAGGGCAAGAAGATCATCATCGGCCGTGGAGCCAATTACATCCTCCGCGATGCGTTGAACGTGCGTCTCGTGGCATCCCTCGAGTTTCGCATGGCGGAGACCATGCGCCGGCTCGGATGCTCGCGCGATGAGGCTCTCCATGAGCTACAGAGGACCGACGCTCGCCGAGCCGAAGCGATCAAACAGCTTTTCCAGGCCAGAGTGGATGATCCCTGTTCCTACGACATGGTGTTACGGACCGATGCTCTGGGCTATGAGACCGCAGCGGACATCGTCGTGGCAGCCGCGCGCTGCATCTTCGGAACGGCACTGTGATGACGTCTCGCGAACGTCTGCTCGTTGCCATGCGGGGCGGTGAGCCAGACAGAGTGCCGGTTGCCCCGTTCGGGATGGGGCGTGTCTCGGCTGACAGCGACATCGGCAAGGAACTCATCGAGCGGACGGACATCCTCATAGACGTTGGGGCCGGCGGGGATCCGTTCTTGGGAAGCGCCGCGTCGGTCCGGCGACAGGATACCGACAACGAGACGACCTACACCATCGAGAGTCCGCTGGGCCCGCTAACGCGGAGAGTCCGTCGCACTGCGGTCACTTCGGCCACCGTGGAGTTCCCCTTCAAGTCGCCTGAAGACGTCGAGCGGTTTCTCGCGATTCCCTACGAACCGCCTCCCATAGACCTGAGGGCCTATCGTGAGTGGCGAGACCGAATCGGTGAGAATGGATTTGTCATGATCGCCATTGGTAACGCGGTCTGTGTGCCTGCGGACTGGTTCTCGCCAGAAGGGTTCGCTCTGTGCTGGGCCGAAGCGCCGGACTCGATGCGGCGACTCGTTGCGGTGGCTGCAGAACGCCTCAACGGGTATGTGGAACGGTTGTGCGAGGCTGGCGTCGAAGGATTCCGCATCGTTGGTGGTGAGTACGTGACGGTGCAGTTGGGGCACAAGGCGTTCGCTGACCTCATCGCTCCCTATGATGCTGCGCTGATCGAGATCATGCACCGATACGGCACTGTGGCGTACTACCACAATCATGGAAAGGTGATGCGGTTTCTGCGCGAACTGGCTGCCCTCGGCATGGATGCCATGGATCCGTTCGAGGCGCCGCCGTGGGGCGATGTGGCCGACTTGTCTGCGGCTCGCGCGTTGGTTGGAGATAGACTCTGCATCGTCGGGAACCTCGACGACATGGAGATCATCAACGCTCTGCCAGAGCATGAGGTCCTGGAGATCGCCCGCGATAGGTTGGAGGCGGCAGGGACGAGAGCGTTCATCCTGGGCGGGACGGCGTCGGGTACGTACGGTGACAGAGGTGCGAAGAACTTCATCGCCATGGCGAAAATGGTCGCGAAAGGATAGAGGGAATGCTCGTGATACTGGCGCTAGGTCTCTGTATGCAGGATAGGCCAGCGGCTGTGCCGGACAGACTACCGGAGGTGACCGTATCGGGCCCGTGGGCGGTCACGGTGCACCCGGGCAAGCTCCGGGTAGGCAACGTGCAGGTGACCATCGAGGAACCTGTGGAGCTTCGAGTCATGGAAGCGACTTCGGTAAAGACGACCGATGAGAAGTACGAGTCCCTGCCCGTCTACAACCCCTCCGCTGCGCCGTGGACGCGAGGCGTGCGCCTCCTAGGCGTCATCACTTCAGAGACGACCGCGCCTGACATTCTCATACCGGAGAGCGTGGTAGTGAAGTCAGGCCCAGGGGACACCGTGGCGTACGTTCGCGGTCGCGACTACGAGATGGACCTTCAGTGGGGCACGTTCGGACGTCTCCAGGGGGGAATATCGGAAGGCGTGCCTGTGTACGTGGACTATGAGATCGGCCTGCATCGGATAGACACGATTGCGGTAGATGGCAAAGGCGATGTTCGCGTTTATCCCGGACAACCACACAACGCCACCCCGAAGCCGCCTGCATTACCGCAAGGCTGGTCGCCTCTCTGCAACTTGTGGATACCGGCACGCCTCCGGGAGCTGGGGCCGGACAACCTCTTTCCTATTCTAGAGCCGACCTACGTTCCTCCGCGCCGTCAGCGCCCTCCGGCCATGACTCTGCTCCCACGCACCTGGCAGAAGCTCACCAGCGGCGGTGATCTCCACATCCTGGCGTGGGGCGACAGCGTGACAGCAGGGGGCGAAGCAAGTAGCGTGGACAAGCGATGGCAGAACCGTTTCGTCGCCATGCTCAAGGAGCAGTTTCCAAAGGCGCGCATTCGCCTCACAACAGCCGGTTGGGGCGGTCGCAACAGCGATAGCTTCCTCAAGGAACCCCCTGGAGCTGAGTACAACTTCGATCATGCCGTCATCGAACCGCGGCCCGACTTGGTGGTCATGGAGTTCGTCAATGACAGCTATATGACGCCGGAGATGGTGGAGGAGAAGTACTCGTACTTGCTCGGACGGTTCCGTGACGCGGGCATCGAATGGGCCATACTCACTCCGCATCTTGTTTGGCCGCCGTGGATGGGCAAGAACACCGCGAAGATCTTGGAGGACCCGCGGCCGTACGTGGCCGGCGTCCGTGCGTTCGCCAAGAAGCACGGCGTTGCCCTCGCTGACGCCTCGCTCCGGTACTGCCACCTAGCGAAGGAGGGGATACCCTTCATCACGCTTATGGTCAACTCGCTGAATCACCCCGATGACCGCGGGCACGAGATGTTCGCCCTCTCCCTCATGGAGCTATTCACTGCATCAGGCGGTACGCCGTAAGGACTGTAACTATGAAAACGTATCGCATTGGGATCGTCGGCGCAGGCTTCATGGGGCGCACGCACGCCTGGTGTTGGAGAAGTCTGCCATTCTTCTACAGTCCTCTGGACTTTCGTTGCGAGCTTCATGGTGTCTGCACCTCACGCCGCGAGACTGCCGAGAAAGCGCGGGAAGAACTCGGCTTTGCCAGGTCGTACATTTCGGTTCAGGAGATGGCCGACGACCCCCAGATAGACCTGCTCGACATCGCCTCGCCTAACAGCGCTCACCTGGAGGCCATACTCGCAGCGCATGCCGCTGGCAAACCGGTGTATTGCGACAAACCCCTCACCGGTAGCCTGCAACAGGCCGAGGAGTTAGCTAGACGCGTTCCGGACTTGGTCCAGGCAGGTCAGATGGTCTTTCACAATCGGTTTTTCCCTGCGACCATGCGTGCGCGCCAGATGATGGAGCAGGGAGCGCTGGGCCAAGTGATTGGATTCCGGGCTGCCTATCTCCACTCGGGCAACGTGCCGGAAGGGAGACCTCTTGCATGGAAGGACACGAAGGAGTACGGCGCAGGCGTGCTCTACGATCTGGGTTCCCATGTGCTCGATCTGCTCACGTGGCTGGCTGGCGATGAACCAGCAGAAGTGATGGCGCGTCAGAGGATCCTGCATCCGCTGCGCCCCTCACGAGAAGACCCCTCGCGGATGGTGGAGCAGAGTGCAGACGACCTGACGGTCATGCTTGTCACCATGCGCTCAGGCGCTATTGGTACCCTGGAAGCGTCGAAAATCGCCACCGGGGCTCAGGACGAGCTGCGCCTGGAGATCCATGGAACGACAGGAGCCCTTCGCTTCTCGCTCATGGATCCGAACTACCTGGACTGGTTCGACGTGAAGGATCCAGAAGCTCCCCTGGGCGGCACCTCCGGTTTCAAACGTATCCACTGTGTCCAGCGCTATCTGCCGCCTGCCATCTTTCCCACTCCCAAGGCCACTATAGGCTGGCTCCGCGGCCACCTGCATTGTCTCTACAGTTTCATTACCGCCTACCACGAGCGTCGCCCATTCGACCCATCCCTTGCCCGAGGAGTCGAGATCGAGCGATGGCTAGCCGCGGCCGAGCGATCGGCGGCTTCTGGCCGACCGGTTCCAGTCTAGAAGGAGCATCATGGACTCGAGAGAATCCACTTCGCGACCCAACATCGTGTTCATCCTCGTGGACCAGTGGCGTGCATCTGCCACCGGCTATGCCGGAGACCCCAATGTGAGGACTCCGAATCTAGATCGGCTGGCACGCCAGAGCATATCGTTCAGCAACGCCGTGTCGGTCTGCCCGGTCTGCACTCCCCAGCGCGCTGCACTGATGACGGGACGCTACCCCACCTCTACCGGCATGTTCTTGAACGACCTTCATCTGCCGACGTCAGAGCTGTGCATGGCAGAGATCTTCGATGCTGCCGGTTACGATACGGCCTATATTGGGAAGTGGCACCTGGATGGTCACGGACGCGAGTCCTACATACCACCAGAGAGGAGGCAAGGCTGGCGTTTCTGGAAAGCTGCGGAATGCGAGCACGACTATATGCATTCCCATTACTACGCGGATGACTCGCCGAAGAAGCTCTACTGGGACGGTTACGATGCATTCGCCGAGACGGACGAGGCCATCCGCTACTTGCAGGACCCCTCGCGACGGTCTCGCCCGTTTCTGCTCTTTGTCGCGTATGGCCCGCCCCACTTCCCGCATTTCAACCTTCCACCCGGTGCGGAGCGGCTCTACGATCCTGCCTCCATCCGACTTCCTCCTAACGTGCCACCGGAGTTGCAGGAACGCTCGCGCAAAGAGGCAGCAGGCTACTACGCCCACTGTGAACTGCTGGACCGATGCGTGGGCCAGCTGGTGGAGGCACTGGACAAGCTCGGTCTTGCGGATAACACGGTCTTCGTCTTCACCTCCGATCACGGCGAGATGCTGGGTTCGCACAACTGCCCACCCTACACAAAGCAGGTCCCATGGAGCGAATCGGCGCTGGTGCCGCTCCTGGTCCGGTACCCGGCATTGCACGGCGACAAGTGCCGGACGGTAAAGACGCCCCTGAACACGCCGGACCTGTTGGCGACGCTCTTGGGTCTAGCAGGGCTTCGGATCCCGCGAACCGTGGAAGGGGAGGACCTATCTCGTCTGGTCCGCGGAGCCCCAGATGAGGACCGAGCGGCCCTGTACATGCTTATCTCCCCGTTCCACGGACATAAGCACGTGGACTTCGAGTACCGAGCGATACGGACCACGACCCACACATATGTCCGCTGCATTACAGGTCCGTGGCTAATGTACGATGACGAGAAAGACCCGTACCAGATGCGTAATCTGGTAGCGTCGTCCGAGCACGACAGCCTTCGTGCGCACCTCGATGCGCGCCTCCACACCGAGCTCGCGAAAGTCGGTGATGAGTTCCATCCCCGGCAGTACTACATTCAGCGGTTCGGCTACGAGTTGGCGCCCCACGGTTCGATCTCGTACGCCGAGGGCGCGAAACCCCAGTCGCCACGTCCGATTCGCATCCGCTGACCCGCTTCCGACGATCCAGCATAGCCGGAACAAGATTCCGCGGGCATCCGTCATTAGACATGTCCGCCGGGGGCGGCGATGGGTATGGTGTGCCCCTGGTAGTCGGCGTTACGACCGGAACACGGAGGGCTGGACCATGGCTCGCAAGCACATTCTCACCGCGCTTCATGCGGTTATCGCATTCTTACTCGCTGGTGCTGCATCCGCCCAGTGGCTCGTGCCGCCTGCACGGCAGGGTGCCGGCCTACCCTTTGCGGTGTCGTACGAGTCGTCTCGTGGCCGTGGCCTGCCTCCCCTTCGATTGGCAGCGGAGCGCCCAAGCCGAGTACCGAACCAGATCGTTGTGAAGTTTCGCGGTCCGCGAACGATGGCCAGGCTTGCTGCTCGAACCGGGAAGCAGGCGTTTCTCGCCGGCTCCAAGTTGATCCAGCAGATTCCTCAGCTCGATGTCAGCGTGTTCCAAGTGCCCTCCGTGGATGAAGCCATGGCGCAGCTACGCAAGCATCCGGACGTCCTGTGGGTTGCGCCACGTCTCTACCGCTATCCTCTCCTGGCCGATCCCAATGACCCGGCCTACAACCAACTGGACTATCTGATCTCATCCGATCCCGACGTTGCCACTTGGTACAAGTGGGATAGCCATATGATCAACTGCGTGCCGGGCTGGTCCATCTGGCCGAACCGCTATTACAGCGCCGGTTCGCCGAAAGGTACCGATGCCGTCCGGCTGGCAGTCATTGACACGGGAATAGACTACACGCATCCCGATTTCGTCAATACCGGCGGGACGGGCACGTCTGTGGAACAGGGCGGGCAGCTTGTCAGCTCCGAGGATGTGTCCATCTTCAGCGGTGAGGTGACGCCAGGAGCGGCTGACGACTACGGTCATGGCACACACGTGGCCGGCATTGCGGCAGCAGCTACGAACAATGCTCTGGGCACGGTGGGCACGGGCTATAACGCCGAAATCCTCTCCATCAAGGTGGTGGACGCCGAAGGCAACGGCACGGATACGGACATCGCTCAGGCCATGGTCTACGCTGTGGACCATGGTGCGCTGGTGATGAACCTGTCGCTGGGAAGCTACGAGTACTCGCAAGTGGAACAGGATGCCGTGAACTACGCCTGGCGGAAGAATGTGCTCGTGGTGGCGGCTGCTGGCAATGACGGATATGACAAGCTGAATTACCCGGGGGCCTTGAGCAAGGTCCTTGCCGTTGCGGCTACCTCACGAATCAGCACAGCTACCTACTCGAACTACGGACCTTTCGTAGGCATCGCGGCGCCGGGCGGCGACTACGACTATGAGCTCATGTGGATGCTGGGTGTCTACAGCACCATGCCCACCTACTACGTCACTCTGAACGACCCGAACTACTACGGCGCCGCGCAGAACTACGACTATCTCATGGGCACCTCCATGGCCAGCCCACATGTGGCTGGCTTGGCGGCACTGTACGCAGGCTACAAGGGCTATACCCGTAGCACTCCTGGCGCGAATCTCCTAACCTGGCAGGCTATCCAGCAGGCTGCCGATGGCACGGGCGGATGGGATCCCTACTTCGGCTATGGTCTGATCGACGTCTACCGTACGTTGAGCCTGGACACTTATCCGAATCCCAGGGGAGATACGGTGGGCTGTATCACAGGCCAAGTCCGTTACCGCGGTACGCCTGTCCAGAATGCTAATGTCACAGCCAAAGTGGTGGGAGGGAGCGCTACCTTCTCTGCCTCCACCCGAAACGACGGCGGCTACCGGATCATCAACCTACCGGCAGGCACGTACAATGTCACCGCCAGCTGTTTCGGCGAGACCCAGAAGCTGTACAACGTCGTGGTGCTCCCGGGGTGCGACACACCGGGGCAGGACTTCAACGTAGGCGCTTTCGCAGCTCAGATTGTCGTTGATGATGTGGAAACGGCCCCCGGCGCAACCGCCGACCTCCGAGCGACGATGACCCGCGTGCCCTCAGGCGATCCCGTCGAGGATGCCCGCCTCTGGTTCGAAGTAGACGGCACGGAGCTCGGGCACGAAATAACAGATGCCTTGGGTGTCGCCCAGTTCCCCTTCGATGTACCCTCGGACCTTGCCGTTGGAGCGCACACGATCACCGTCGTCTACTATGGCGACGGTGCGTACCAGTCGTGCAGCGGTACCGGCACTTTGACCGTCGCGAGTCCCTTCGAGACCACGTTGTCGGTCCCTGACCGCACGGGGGTCATAGCACACACCGTAACACTGGAGGGGGTTCTGCGCAAGCTGAGCGACAGCAGCCCCGTGGTTGGTAAGACCATTCAGTTCTCGATTGACGGGACTGCTGTGGGATCGGGCACGACCGATGCAACAGGACTGGCGACGTGTGACTGGACGGTATCCGAAGGTTCTCTCAGCCGCACGATCCATGGTGCGTTCTCTGGTGACGCCTTCGCCCTGGCGTCCAGCGCTGACGGGACCCTCTCCATCAGTAAGGCGGACACCGTCCTCACAGTGGACAGCAAGACGGGCACGGCGGGACACAGCGTGGACCTCACCGGCAACTTGAGTACGAACCCGCCGGTGGTCGGAAGAACCGTGGAGATCAGCGTGAACGGGACGCCTGTCGGCTCAGCCGTGACGAACGCTTCCGGCAACTATGCCTTTGCCTATGCAATCCCGTCGGCCACAGCCGTGGGTGACTACGCCGTTCACGCCGCCTTCGCAGGCGATGACAATTACAACCCTTCCGCGGGCGATGGGACGCTGACGGTGACGTCCGATACTACGATAACCGTGGCCGACCGAACCGGGAAGCCGGGTCAGACCGTTTCGCTGTCCGCGACGCTGACCGCCAGCAACACGGGCAGTCCGCTCGCAGGACGTACGCTTCAGTTCGCGGTGGATGGAACAGGAGTTGGCTCAGCGCCCACTGACGGTACCGGTGCTGCGTCCGTGTCATATGGAATACCCGAAGGGGCCGGTTCCAGGACGATCCAGGTCAGTTTCGCAGGAGAAGCGCAGTACAACGCTTCCTCTGGAACCGGCACACTGACGGTTCAGAAAGCAGAAACGACTTTGTGGACCATTGACCGATCCGGTCGCATCACCGATGTCGTTATTCTCCGCCAATACGACCTGAAGCGCACGACGGACAATATGCTTCTGTCTGGTAAGACCATTGTTTACAAGGTGGATGGGACAACCGTGGGAACCGCCGTCACCGATGCTGGCGGGGACTCGAACTACACCTGGACGATCACGGACGGCAGCGCCACGCGGACGATTACGGTTCAGTTCGCCGGCGACGCCAGCTATGAGCCTGCTTCGGCCACAAGCACCCTCACATGCCTCCCGGCCTGGACCACGAAGATGGCGACTTTCGACCGGACTGCGAGGATCGGTGCACGGACGGAGCTGAAAGCTCGCCTGGTACGCTCCGACGACGTGCCCATCGCCAACCAGACGATCAACTTCTACGTCGGGGGAACGTTCGTCATTGCACGCCCGACGAACACCGAGGGATATGCCAGCTACCCCTACTACGACGTACCTGATGGCACTGGCGCTGGGGTGCGGCTGATCCTGTGCGACTACGCTGGGGGCCCCGGCTACAAGCCTGTGGCGAAGACGGCCATGCTCACGGTGCTGAAGGCTCAACCGTACATCTGGGTGATGAACAAGTCCGTTCCATACGGAGGCACGGCGAACCTGTATGCCTATTTCCGGCGGCTGCCGGATTACCAGAAGCAGGAAAACAAGACGCTGACGTTCAAGGTGGACGGCACAGTAGTGGGTACAGCGAACACCGGTACCACGGCCGCCGGTACGGCGGGAGTCGCACGACACCTCTATCCAACCGTGGAGGCGGTTGGCCCCCATACAATTACTGTGGAATTCGGCGGAGACGCTTGGGTGGAGGCAGGTTCCGGCGTCGGCACCCTGACGATCTACTGAGACAGCGAGGGCGCCTCCCTGAGAGGCGCGCCTCGCTTTTCAAGAGGTCGGACAGGTCGGACAGGTCAGACAGGTCGGACGCGTCTGAGTCCAACGATCTCCGCCTACTTTCCCGCCTCGAACTGTCTGAGGCGGGATTCCATCTCGGCCAGGTTCTGAGCGCTGGCGCCCTGCTTCTTGGCTAATGCCACGGCCTTGGTCTGGGTGGCCACTGCGGCAGCTTTCTGACCGTTGCGGTACTGCGCCAGTGCCAGCGTGTCCAGGACATCTGCGTTATTGTTCTTGGTGGCAGTGGCAGCCATCGTCGCGATTTGCAGTCCGATCTTGTAGTTCGGCTTCTTGAGCATGGAGTTCGGCATGACGATGGTCCAGGCAAGCTGGTTCAGCGCTTCCGGCTCGTTGCGGTAGAACGTCTGCGCCGCCCTGAGTGCGTAGGTCTGTGCCCTGGCCTCGTCTACCCGGGCGAGGAGCGTGAACCGCCCGTAAGCATAGTCCTTCTCCAGGCTCTTGTCCTGCGCAATGGCGGCATCCAGAATCTTGAGCGCTTCGGCATACTTGCGCTGCTGGACCAGCGGGCCAAGTTTGGAGTTAAGGCTGGCTTGCTTCTCCTCAGCGGCCTGCTGCTTAGCGCGCTTCGCCTTGAAGGCAGCCGTATCCCAGGTGCCAGCGAGGACTTTGTCGAGCGTGGGCGCCAGGTCTGCCATGGGATGACCAATCCACGCGATCTTGCCAGCGCCATCTACCACGAAAGCGCAGGGTATGCCATTCTCGCCGGCAGCCGTCATCCACGTCTGAGCCATGGTCCCGGACTGTTCATCGGCCGCTACGTTGTAGTTCATCTTGTCGCCCATCTGCTCGACGAACTCGCCCACCTTCGTAAGGTACTGGGGATCTCGTTCCCAGACACTGATGCCGGCGAATGTCACCTTGCCCCGGTACTGGCGTGCCAGCTCGGTAAGGTGGGGAATGCTCTCCCGACAGGGGGGACACCAAGTCGCCCAGAACTCCACTACGTAGACCTTGCCCGGCTCGAAAGTCGTTACGGGTGTGCCCTTGTACCACTTGGCCACCTTGATCGGCGGAGCTGGATCGCCGGGGCCGAGCGCCGCAGTCGCGGATGTCGCGAGACTGAATAGGACAGCCAACGCCCCTGCCAGTGCAATGATGCGCTTCATATCGTCTCTCCTCCAGAGCCGCAGAGGTGCGTCGGCTCCGTGCGCTTATCATACCTCTACGCTCTTCACGGAATGCCGCGTTGCCGAGTGCAGGGAATCCGCTCTCGTTCGGCGAACGCCGGACACGAGACCTTCGGAAGGAGCATCCAATGAACTGCTGCATCATCCTTGCGGCTATCGTGGCGGGGGCGTTCCTCGCCTTGCCAGCAATGTCGGGGCCGCCCGAGGCGCGTCTGTCGCTGAACCGCATGCTCATTGTCAACGGCAGGCCCCGTTTCCTCATAGGTCTCTACGAGCATCCGAAGTCCGACACGAAGCTGAAGGAGGCAGTGGAGGCCGGCATCGATCTAATCCATTGTCCGGCGGACAGAGACGCGCTGGATCGTGTGCAGCGGTTCGGTGCGTGGGGCTGGCTGAATACGGGCTACGCCCTCGACCTGAGCGAGGAGGCGGAGAAGCGCAAGACGGCTCTCGCTGAGATGGTGCGCAACTTCGGCGACCATCCAGGCCTGCTCATTTGGGAGGGACCCGACGAAGCGCTCTGGAATTGCTGGTACGGCACGATGCAACAGATCGAAGCGGAGTTCGTTGACATGGCCACCGAGGCGCAACGCGATCCGGCGCTACGTCCGGTCCTGGCCGCTGCCCGGGATGCCTATGACCGCGCGCTCTGGAAGCAATGGGAAGCGCTGAGGGCCGATTTCTGGCGCCGCGCAGGTAAGCCCTGCCCCTACGCGAACGCACGCATGGACGCTGCCGAAGCGCGAGCTGCCAGGATGGGAGACGGCTTCGCTGCTGGCGCTCGATTCCTGCGCCAACTCGATCCCAAGCATTTCATCTGGCTGAATCATGCCCCTCGCAACAGCATTCGCGCCATGCGGCAGCACAATCGGGCGGTGGATATGGCTGGCTGCGACATCTATCCGATCCCGTACAACCTCGCCACGGGTCACAGTGATCTAGTGAACATGCGACCCAGCAGCGTCGGCGATTACACCGACAGGATGCGCGAGGGTGCGCCTGGCAAAGCCTGCGCCATGGTGCTGCAGGGGTTCGGCTGGCGAGATCTCGAAGATCATCCTGACGAAACGAGAGCGAAGGCAGGGTTCGGGCGCCGCCCCAATCTGCAGGAGCAGCGGTTCATGGCCTGGGACGCCATTGTCCATGGTGCCAACGCCATCCTCTACTGGGGTACGGCTTACCTCAAGGACCCGGAGAGTGCCGAGAGCCGGAAGTTCTGGCTGGAGCTGCTGCAAGTCACGGCCGAGGTACGGTCGTACGAGCGGTTCATCGTCGAACCAGACTACAGTCCCGCACCCACCGTTCGGGTGGAGGAGCACTATGCATCCAACGATGGGACCGGCGTTCGCGTTGTTGTGAAGAAGGCTGGTAGCGACTACTTGATCATCGTGGTCAACGAGAATCCCTACGGTGTGGCGTTCACCATCAACGGGTTGCCGGCGCCTCTGGAAGGACAGCCCCTGCGGTCCAGAGAGCATTCAGCAGGGGATCACACGGTGCGAGGCAGGGCCCTCAGGGACGGCATTAGAGGTTTCGATGTGGAACTATATGTCTTCCACGGGTAGCCGAAACGGCCAGGTTGTGGACAGACCGTGCCCGTGCCTTCATGGAGGCACGGGCACAGACGACACACGTAGACCCGAGAACTACGGCAGAGTCAGCTTGTCCTTCGGGAGAGGCCGCAGCGAGAAGAACCAGTCGTGGCAGGTGTAATCGCCGCCGGCGTTCGCCACTCGCTCATTGGCGGCAGCAGTCGTACCCGGAGGCGGGATGATGACATCATCGCCAGGGCGCCAGTCCGCAGGCGTGGCGCAACCATGGGCATCGCTGGTCTGTAGGGCGATGAGCAGCCTCAGGATCTCGTCGAAGTTCCGGCCGTTACTCAGCGGGTAGTACATGAGGGCACGGACCTTGCTGTTGGGATCGATGAAGAAGACCGCCCGCACAGCCTGAGTGGTGCTCGCTCCGGGTTGCAGCATCCCGTAGAGCTTCGCTACCTCTTGCTTGACATCGGCGATGACGGGGAATGTGATTCCCACGCCCTTCTGGCCCTTGAACTCGATTCTCTCTTTGATCGTCCGAAGCCAGGCGATGTGGCTGTAGTTGCTGTCAATGGAGAGTCCGACGAGTTCGCAGTTCAGCTTCCGCAGGTCCTCCTGGATCCGAGCGAAAGCGACAAACTCTGTGGTGCATACTGGGGTGAAGTCGGCAGGGTGGCTGAACAGGATCACCCATTTGCCTTTGTAGTCGTCAGGGAAGTTGATGGGTCCGTTGGTCGTCTCTGCGTGAAATGCCGGGGCGTCGTCCCCGATCAGGGGTAGCTTGTTACCGTCGCAATCTGCGCACTTGCATTCGCACTCGCACTTGCATGTCTCGTCACTCATCGCTGGACTCCTCTCCGTGTACCTTGTGAAGGATAACGCTATCTCTTCCTATTACCAGCATGACGGGCATGTAGTTCCCTTTGTCGGTCTGCTGCCTATGGTCCGAGTTTGGGCTGGAGGAGAACTTCTTTGAGGTTCATGACCGCGCCGCGTGGCATGGAGGAAGGCCGTACGGTGACAGTGTACCGACCTGGTCTGACGGCATGGATTGTGCCAAGCTTCACGGTTCGAAAGTCCGTCCATGACGCTGTGGCTTCCACCGTGCCGCTGACCTTGCCGTCGGGTGCCTGCCTGTCTAGCACGACCGTGTAGGTGGAGCCCTCCGATCCTGGCTGGCAAGCGTAGGTGACCGCTACTTCGTAATCGGCCTCTCGCGCAATCTGCACCTGCCACGTCACGAAGTCCGAGGGGTTGGTCCAGAAACCGATGTTGTCGTGTCCGTTGCCCGTCTCGTATTGTGCAGAACCATGGATGACGGCTTTGGAGGCGTGGAGACGGAGGTTTCCATCGGCATCGGCCTTGATCACCGTTGTCGGATCCTCGGTGACGGGCTTGCCAGCTAGCTGCAGCTCGATGACCGTTGCAATAGGATCGAGCTGCGATGGACGCTCGATGGCTACGGAAGGCAGGTCTTCCGCCTTCGTGATGGCGAACTTCAGCCTCTCACCCGTAGCGAGTACACGGGCGGCGCGAACCGGAGTGCGCAAGCCCAAGACCCTGAGACCGTCCTCTGGCCAGCGAAAGACATGGATGTACAGCCGGTTACCCTTGACGGTGCAACGCCCCTCGAAGGGCATCGTGCGCCAGGGGCTGCGCGTCGTGCCGTAGATGGCCGCGCCATTCTTGTCCAGCCATTGTCCCATGCCCTGGAGACGCTCGACAATCGGCTGAGGAAACTCGCCCAGTTCAGTGGGTCCAACGTTCAGGAGGAAGTTCCCACCTTTGTGCGCGATGTCGCAGAGCTTGTGGATCAGGTCTTCTGTGGATTTCCAGTTGGTGTTGTCTCGTGTGTAGCCCCAGGTATCGTTGATCGTCATACAGGTCTCCCAGAGCCTGTTGTTCGGCAATGCCCCTGCAGGGATTGTCTGCTCTGGCGTGGAGAAGTCCTCCGGCAGTTGGTTCCGGTCATTGATAAGGATCTGGGGTTGCAGGGAGCGGATCATGGCGTTGACTTCTGCCGAGTGGAGCTCCTTAGCATTGTGCTCCCACCCACCATCGAACCATAGGACGCCGATGGGGCCGTAATTGGTGAGGAGTTCCCGAAGCTGCCCCTTCATGTACTCGATATAGCGATCGAGCGAGGCGCCGGCCGTCGGCCGTACATCCCACTGACGTCTGGGTAGGTAGTCGGGGTGGTGCCAGTCCATGATGGAGTGGTAGAAGCACAGCCGAACACCCTGCTTGCGGCATTCGATGGCTAGCTCCTTGAGCGGATCCCTCTTGAAGGGCGTTGCCTTTGTGATGCACCAGTCGGTGAGCTTGGTATCGAACATACAGAACCCGTCGTGATGCTTACTGGTGATGACGATGTACTTCATCCCGGCCTGCTTGGCTGTACGGACCCACGTGGCGGCGTCGAATCGCACAGGATTGAACTGCGGCGCGAACTTCTCGTAGTCGGCTACTTGCATGCGTGTGCCATGCAGGTACCATTCAGCGCCACCCTTGGCGCTGGCTGGCACGGCATAGACACCCCAGTGGATGAACATGCCGAACTTCGCCTCACGCCACCACTTGGTTCGCTGGGCGAACTGCGCCGGGGTTTCTGCGCCGGCTGCGACGGTGGCGAGGAGAGAGAATACGGAGACCACCGATATACAAGTCCTCAGCAAGCGGTGCATCTTACAGTCCTTTCATACAAGCTACGCGGCCGGTACCGTCGGCCGTCCAGTGGTTGCGGATACAGTTGCAGCAGACACCCTTCCGAGGGCAGCTTGTGCTGCTGCACGGACACCACTCGGTGTTCCGGGAGGCATTCGTGGGGCAAGTGCTCGCACCTGTCAGTTGGAGGGTGCTTGTAGGCCGCTCGAAGCCGTTCATACACGCCGTCGGCACACCGTAGTTCACATGGTTCCTCAGACACTCACAGCAGATGCCGTGGTTGGCGCAGGTCTCGTTGGTGCATGGACACATTTGCTGGTTGATGGCGTAGTTGGCGCAGTCCGCCGGTGCTGTTGCCATGTCCGTTCTGATGTCTCCTTACGTTCGTAAACGCTCGGCCCTCGCAATGCGACTTGACCACCCCTTCGCCGTAGCGTTCTCGTGGAATCCGGTTGCTGCACCTATTCGATGGAAGTGTACTGCGCTCCTCCCGACAGCAACGACTGGACGGCCTGGAACTCAACGGGGAGACTTAGCGGTACTAAATATCACTTCGGGGCCGGAAAGACACGCTCCGAGATCATGCTCAACAGGAGACATGAGATGTACCAAGGCAAAGCGAATACCACTATCCTGGCGCTGTTGGGATCGCTAACACTGGCCGCCATAGCCCTGGCCGGACCCAAGGCGCCGACATCCGGAGTGGGAAAGGGCGCGGCACTTCCCGCCTACAATCCCTCGCATGTGACGGGACCTGACAAGGGCACTTCCACCTGCCCGGTATGCAAGTATCCTCGCAACCCGGCCGTGCAGGTCTGGATCAACAACGACGATGAGAAGAATGTTGCAGCTCTGGCGAGTGAACTCGAGAAGATCGCCAGGGCGAATGCCAGCGCCAAGTTCAAGGCGTTCATCGTCTATCTGAACCCCGACCGCGAGTCTGCCGACCGCATCTCGGCAAGGCTCCAGAACCTGGGCAACAAGCTGAAGC
Organism: Chthonomonadales bacterium; assembly: GCA_037443035.1. Lineage (GTDB taxonomy): Bacteria > Armatimonadota > Chthonomonadetes > Chthonomonadales > CAJBBX01 > JABWBA01. The sequence goes on along the minus strand of JBBIPC010000005.1, from coordinate 51,320 downwards.
TCGAGCAGGTCTCGCTAGTCTACCTCCCCGGTCCCGATCATCCGGCTATCAAGGGGTATGGTATCAACGTGGACCCGTCGGTCCGCAACACGGTCTTCGTATACAAGGAGCGTACGGTCGACTCGAAGTTCGTCAACCTGAAGGCGGACGAGAAGGGACTGGCAGCGCTGCGGGAGGCTGTTTCGAAGGTAATCTAGTTCCGCCTAGACGATCGAGACTGCGCGGGGCAGGAGGGTGTGGCGATCCTTGCCCCGCGCATGGAGACAAGAACGCATGTCACGATTTCACATGATGGCACTGGCTATGGCGCTCCCGTTCGTGCTCGCCGTGGCTCCGGCCGCGGCGCAGAAGAAGGACCATGGAAACATCCGCTGGATAGCATCCATGGCCAAGGCCAAGAAGCAAGCCGCGAAACTGAAGAAGCCCATGATGGTGGATTACTACGCCGACTGGTGCCCACCGTGTCGGGCCATGTTCGCCACGACGTACAAGAACAAGGACGTCGTGGAGCGCTCCAAGCGCTTCGTCCCTGTTCTGGTGGACATTGACAAGCAGCGGAAGGACGCTGACGCTGCACGCATCGAGGCGGTGCCGACGGTGGTCTTCTACGACTCACGCGGCAAGGAGATCCTGAGGTCCGAGGGCTATCACCAACCCAAAGACATGCTGAAGCTCATGAGCGAGGCTGAGCAGAAAGCCAAGAAATAAGCCAGGGTCGTCGGCGGACCGCTACGGTCCGTCGGCGTCGCCGAAGAGGTCCAAGGCGCTACTGATCACGACATTCCCATTGCGCGGTCGTGGGAACAGCTCGTCGAATCTGGGTCCGATGACGTCTTGAAGCCTGGCAGCGAACTTGTAGAGCTTGTCAAGGTAATAGGATACACTCTCATCCCCTGGCTGGTAGTCCTCTAGCCGTCCGAGCGTTCCATCGGCGCGCTCGTAGACGGTGATGTAATCTCCCACAGACATGCCCTGAGCGAGTGGCGCCAGTCTCTCTCGCGCCGTACTGCTGAACACCTTCTCGGTGATTCTCTCTCTCCGCGCGAGCTTCTCGACGGGTATTCGGTGCTCCTGAAGGGCCTTCACGGTGCTGAGGTAGAGTTGTCGCAAACGCTCGGTCTCGCCGGCCATGAGACAATCCACGGCCTGGGCAAGGAACTCGCGTCCGTAGGGTTCGTCAGCTCGCGACCGCAGAGAGGCGCCCTTGAAAGTGCGCTCCCCTTCGTAGTCCAGGAGTACGTAGTTCTTCGTCTTCACCGATACCATGGTCTGGTAGCGACCATCGAAGGCAAGGCGGATGCCCTCGGGCAAGCCCTTGCCGATCTCGCTGACAAAGCGCCGTTCCGCCTCTTCGCCCGTGACATCCGTCGGTGGCACGAAGTACACGCCGTCTGTGTCTATTTCGATGACAGACCCGCCTGCACGTTCGATGCGGTCGGAAACTTCTTGGACAAGCTCCCGGCCAATCCGTGTCACCTCGGCTGCGGCTTCTGGATCGTTGAAGTTGAACCCCGGAGCACCCAGATAGCCGTAGAACGAGTTGATCAGGACCTTGAACGAGCCCTGGAGGCCATCCCAGTAGCGCGCCTCCTGGCCTTCGGCGGCTTTGGCGCGAGCTTTGGCATCCAGACGTCTTTGCGTAAGCTCCTCGAGCGCGGGCAAGAATACCCCGAGGGTATCGGTACGTGGATGAATACGCCTGGCAAGCATGATGCTCGGGTACAGGCTCTCGAAATCGGCTTTGACGATGCGGTGGATGACGCCTGCGCGTCGTAGGCTCGTGTAGCCACCGGTGTAGGGTCGGGTGGGAAGCGGCCGGGGCACCGCGTGCCTTGCATGGAGGTAGGCGCGGAGGAAGATAGCGTTGATCTTCTCCCCCGCACCGCTCAGAGCTGAAGAGCTGTAGCTGTCGGGAATCATCTGAGTCTGATAGAACTCCGTTGCCGTCACGAGGTCGGCCAGACGAGCGGTTTCGACAATGTCTTGCAGTGCATACGTCACGACCAACTGGCGGTCGGACCGGTACAGCTCGGCCATGTGCTGGCGCGGCAGCTCGATGCGGTCCTCAGCGGCAATGCCGAGCGTTCGCGCTACCTCTTTGAGGCCGTATCCGGTGAGCGACCCCTTTGCCCAGTCGAATCGCTGTACGGCCAGGAAGGTATCCACCACATGCCTACCGGCGATCTGCCAAGGGACGATGGGCCGGTTCGTTCCGCCAACAGAATAGGTTCGCTTGACGCCTGCTTCCAACTCGGCCCCGTCTCGACCAAGTACAGGCGGTATACGGTGGAAGCGGCACCTGGCCGCGATGTAGGGGAGGTCGAAGCCGTGGATGTTGTGCCCCTCGATGATGTCGGGATCCCGCTCTCGTACCAGTTCGATGAACTGCCAGAGGATGTCCCTCTCCTTCCCCTCTAGGGATGTCAGCAGACCTCGATTGTCTCCTACGGCGATGAGGAGAATGCGGTCCTCCGGACGCTCGCCGTTCAGCCCGGCCGTCTCGATGTCCACTTGCATGCGCCGCACATCGCGCATGCTCATGCCTTTGAACAGGGTAGCGCCGGCCATAGTCAGTGCTGCGCGGATCTGACCCGAGTAGGCGATGTGCTCGGCGTGGCGGTCTAGAAGGTCCATCCTGGCGGACCTATAGGCATTCCACGGCAGGCGACAGAGGAACCTGAATTCCCCGCCTTCCAGCTCTTCGATCTCCGAGCCGGGCGGCGCATCGGAAGGGTTCGTGACAAGAAACCAGGCAGGCACTGAGCGCACAAGCCGCTCGACGGTGTCATCCGGTCGACGCCGCCACAGGATGAGCTGTTCTCCGGAGATCTCAGCCGCTACGATCCGATCGGTGGGATCGAAACCGAAAAGGATCGGCGATAGGTCTTCCGTTGCCGATTCGCGCCGGGGTTCTGGAGGCTCGAGGTTGTCGAAGAGGGTGGGCTGCATAGACGATGCCGGGTCTAGGAGGCTGGATCGAGACCTTTGGCGAGGACGTCCCGCGGAATAGTGTCGTCATCGAAGACGAGCATGTCCATGACCTCCTCGGTTTGTTCACGGCTCATGGGGATGAAACGTCCTCTGCCGCGTACGTAGAGAGTGCCATCGGAACCACGGATTTCACCGCGCCCCTCCCAGATCCGCCTGGAGATGTCGGTCATTTCGCCAGTGACGGTGACTTCTTTCCCAATGGGCACCGACTTGCGGACCTCGATGTTCAGTTCGATAGCCATGCAGAAGCGACCGGCGCGGACTGCCGTGGCCCAGCCCATGGTCTCGTCCAGGATGGCGGTGAGCACGCCGGCGTGGGAGATACCTGCGTAGCCCATGTAAGGTTCGCTGAGCGTGACATTGGTCCACACGCGCTGGCCGTCGGTGTAGAAGCGGACGTTGAGGCCGCGCTGATTGCTTTCTCCGCAGACGAAGCAGACGTAGGAATGTGGCAGACGCCACACAACAGGATCGGGCACTTTCTTTCCTCCTTCAGGAATGGTACCCGTTGCGCCGTGTGTGGCGGCATGGAGATGTGCGAGGTAGTGATGGGTGCGTATGTCTACATCTCACATCTGCCAGGAGTCGGCATGTGCGGGTGTACCGGAAGGTGGCGGGCGATCTTCCTGGGAGAATCTTGCGCGAAGATGTTGACAAACGACGCATTATAGTGTACATATATAGACGTGTATTGTTTGCCGTTCGCAAGTACACTATAATGCCGACGCCTTTCGCGCCCAGAGGTCTCCGATGTGGATTGCCTGCTACTACCTACCCGATTTCGCGATAGCTTCGGAACGGATCTTGCATCCGAACTTCGAGAACGTACCCCTGGCACTTCTGGGGGAGGACGGTCTTCTGCAAGCCGTCTCCTTGGAGGCTACCAGGGCCGGTGTGCGCCTTGGCCAGACGCCTTCTGCGGCGCGTGTGTTCTGCCCTGATCTAGTGGTGGTTCCCTACAACCTCTCGGCGTACCGTCAGAAGGCAGAACCCCTATGGGATCGGATCGCGTGCGATAGCTCCTGCGTCGAGCCGATATCGCCTGAAGTGTGTCTTGCTGGGTTTGTGGGTGCAGGTGTTCGAGAGCGTGCGATAGGGGTCGCCGAGGACTTGCACAGCATTGCCGACGTGGCGGTACACATGGGGATGTCTCGTTCCCGCTTCACGGCGCACATTGCTGCCCAACACGATCCGGGCGGCGCACCGGTCATCGTGCCGGAAGGAACCGAGGCGTCGCTGATAGCCAGGGTGCCAGTAGACCAGCTATCCCATCTGAATCGCCAGGAACGTGAGCGGCTGCAGCGGCTTGGCATTCGTTTTCTAGGGGACATCCTGACCATCCCCGAAGAGGAGACGAGAAGAGTCTTCCGGGAGCGCAGCGCCTTGCTACGCCGGCTGGCTCTCGGGCAGGATCGAGATCCGGTGCGGGCGCTATGGCCGCCAGATAGCGAAGAGCATGTGCTGAACCTCGATTTCGGTGTGACGGAGGAGGGGTTGCTCCAGGAAGCCATCCGCCAATGTGCCACCGGCGTTGCAGAGAAACTCCAGCACCGTGGGCGGCGCTCTCGGTCGGTCACTCTCGCTCTTCGCTCGGAAGCGGGGAGGGCTCATGTACGCACGGAGATTCTGAATGCTCCCGAAGATGATGCTGCAGCTCTGATGCGGGTGGCGCTGCGGCTCCTGAGTCGCATGAGATCTGGTCCTGGGTTGACCTTCGATGCACCGCCTACCAGTGTGGCTCTGAGGGTTCTGGTTGCGGAACCGGCGGAGAGTGTGCAGAGGCTTCTTTTCGATGAGAACCGTCCCTCGGAGGTACTGCCGCATGAACGGCAGATTCGACTGAATGGAGCGATCGAACATGTCAGGGAGCGGTTTGGACGGAAATCGGTCGGCCAGGCGACGGCCCTGCGACGACGGGAACCCTTCCAGCTCTGGACCTACCCGCTGACGCGGCGGTTGAACGAAACCATCCAGGTCCTCACCAACTCTTTGGGGGTACCTCTGCGCTACCAGCGACACGGTCGGTGGTGGGATGTGGCGCAGGTACAGAACCGGTGGTCTGAAGCCGGATGGAAGTATGGCCATCTGGAGCAGGGCATGGTGTTTCGAGTGGAGACGCCGTCGCTGGGTTTGGCCGAGATACGTCGTTGCGGGAATGAATGGCGGCTGACGGCTGTGGCAGATTGAGTTCACTTCCATGTTCATTCATCTTCATGTCCACAGTCCCTACAGCTTCCTCGATGGCGGCAGCGATATCCCTGTGCTGGTGCGGGAAGCTGCTCGTCAGGGTGCACCGGCCCTCGCTCTAACGGATCACAACAGTCTCTGCGCCGCGGTGAAGTTCACCAGCGCCTGCGAAGCCTATGGTATTCGGCCTATCCTCGGAGCCGAGATCACACTGAAGAAGGCGACTTTCTGCTTCTCCACCGATCATCCACCACAGGCCGAGGTCTCCACCGAGGAAGAAGAACACCTGACCTTGCTAGCCCGGAATCGGGCAGGCTATGGCGTCCTCTGCACCATGCTCACCGAGGCTTATCGAGATGGAGACCGCCTTACACCACGTCTGTCGTGGCAGAAGTTCCGTGCGCTGGCTTGTCCCGATCTCTTTTGTCTTTCCGGTTGTCGGAGAGGGCGTATTGCTTCCCTGGTTCGTCTGCATCGCGAGGAGGAGGCCGTTGCCGCAGCTCGTATGCTCCAGGAACTGTTCGGCCGCGACAACTTCTACATCGAACTGCAGGATGACTTGACGCCCGACTCCGCCCGAGTATGCGCCGATCTGGCCAGGTTGGCGGATTCCATCGGAGCGGGGGTAGTGGCCACGAACAACGTACACCATGCCAACCGAGAGGACTTCGTGGCCCATGACGTGCTTCGGTGCATCGCTGCAGGTATCTCCATGGACGAACCGCATCCTCTTCGTCCCCTCAATGCAGAGCGTTATCTCAAGTCGCCCGCAGAGATGGCGGCGCTTTTCGCGTGGCGTCCCGATGCTCTCCGTAATACCGAGGTCATTGCCGAACGGTGCGAGAGCTGCCTACCACGAAAGGAGGAGATTACACCGGCCTTTCCCGTTCCGGAAGGCCATACGGCGGTCACCTATCTGCGGGAGATGACCTATCGCGGTGCCAAGGCGCGATTTCGCCAACTGACGCCGGCTATCACTCAACGCATCGAGCATGAGCTGACGGTCATTAGCGAGATGGGCTATGCCGACTACTTTCTCATGGTCTGGGACATTGTCCGATGGGCTCGCAAGCAGGGCATTCGATGCACGGGGCGTGGTTCTGCCGCCGATTGTTGCGTGGCTTACTGTCTATTCCTGACGGATGTGAACGTGATCCAGCGCAACCTGCCCTTTGCGCGGTTCCTCTCACCTGGGCGCACGCCGGATATTGATATGGACTTCCCCTCGGAGCGACGAGATGAGGTCTTTCGGCACATCATCGAGAAGTACGGGGAAGGCCATGTGGGCATGGTCTGTACCTTCTACACCTTCTGGGCACGATCGGCTGTGCGAGATCTCGGCAAGGTCCTGGATCTCCCGGCGGATGCGGTGGATTTCCTCGCTAAGAGGCTCCATCACAGTGTCCGAGCCGACCGCATCGAAGCGGCCTTCGAACGATTTGCCGAGCTCCGACCTCATCGCCATCTCATGGACAGATTCCGCCTCCTTTTCGATCTCTGCGGCCGTATTGCAGGCTTCCCCAGGCATATTGGCACCCACTCCTCGGGGGTGGTCATCAGCGCCGTGCCCCTTGCTACGATCGCACCTCTGCAGCCGTCGGCCCGAGGGATTACGCAGATCTGGACCCTCGATAAGGATGATGCGGAAGAGGTAGGCGCTATCAAGTTCGATGTCCTCTCCTTACGGGCGCTTTCGGCAGTGGCGGATGCCGAGGCTCAGATTCGGGACCTCCATCCTGACTTTCGCTACGACCGGCTACCGCTGAATGACCGGCAAACATATCGGATGATGCAGGCTGGCGCAGCCATCGGTGCATTCCAGTTCGAGAGTGCAGCTCAGCTTTCCCTGGCGGTCATTCTCGAGCCGAGACACTTCGAGGATCTTGTGGCATCGGTGGCGCTCATCCGCCCTGGTCCGGTCCGCGGCAATGTCGTGCGGCGGTTCGTGGCATGTCGCAACGGCTGGGCGCGAGCCGATTGGGTCCATCCCTGCCTGGTGCCAGTCCTAGCCAAGACCTACGGATGCATTGTCTTTCAGGAGCAGGTGAACGAAGTCGTGGCTGTCATGACGGGCTGCTCGGACGCCGAGGCGGATCGCTTCCGGAAGAGCCTCAAGCGCCATGCGAAGCTGGATACCATGGATGAGCCACGGCGATGGTTCATCGAACGCGCTCTCCAGCGATACCCTGAGCTTTCCGAGGAGCGACTGGACAGGCTCTTCGACCAGATCGAAGGATGGAGCGGGTATGGCTTCATCGAGGGCCATGCGGCTGCATTCTCACTGACCGGATACAAGACCGCTTATCTCTCCGTCCATCATCCCGCTGAGCATTTCGCTTCCATGATGAACCACCAGCCCATGGGCTTCTATAGCTCCAATACGTTGGCCGGCGAAGCCCGACGACGAGGCGTGCGAATCTTGCCGGTGGATATCAACGAGAGCTGCGACAAGTGCGTGGCAGAAGATCCGGAGACCATTCGGCTCGGTTTCCGCATCGTAGCCGGCATCAGCGATCAGGATATCGAGGCCATCTTGCGTGCTCGACGGGAACGTGCCTTCCGGTCGCTGCTGGACTTCTGTACGAGAGTGGTGGTGCCCCGAGATGTCATCGAGAACTTGATCCTCTGTGGTGCTTTCGATAGTCTACACGAACACCGAAGGGGGATCCTGTGGCGGCTCGATGAGACCCTGGAGATGGGGCGTATCTACCGTGCGGAGGTGGGGTGGCCAGGCGATGGATCGCCCGCAGGGAGTGATAAGATCTCCCTTCGTGGGTTCGAAGGCATTCTTGAAGGAGACAGGGTCTGGAGATCTTCAGGAGATGCCCATGGCCCGCAGCCCTCGGTTGGCAACCCATCTGCAGCGACGGCTGTGGTGCAACGCCTACCACTAGGGGATGCCGCCTCGCTGCCGACTCCGACGGCATGGGACATTCCTGATTTCTCTGTGTGGGACAAGTTCGTATGGACATGGCGTATCACGGGCGTATGCGCTGAATGCCATGCCATGGCCTACATGCGGGACCTCCTGGACGAGCGTGGTATTCTCCGAACGGCCGACGTTTCCTCCCGAGATCCCGGAACGCGTGTGCGAGTTGCAGGGCTCAACATTCGCCCCCATCGTCCCCCTACTCGGTCGGGACATCCCGTCCTTTTCGCCCAGGTGGAAGATGAGACCGGCCTGCTGCCCGTGACAGTAGTGGGAGACGCCATCGAGCGATGTACCGCGACTTTCCTGACATCGCCTGCGGTGATCGTCGACGGGATTGTGGAGAAGCGCGGTCGGGGGACATCCCTCCGCGTGGAGAGGGTTGCGCCGCTCCTGCTCCGCGATGCGACCCGCGACCAACAGCTCAGCACGATGCGATGGGAAAGGGCACCCGAGGTACGGGGGGTACACGGCCCACGTCCCGCACCAGCCCTCGCAACAAACGCCGAACCGAAGCGAGGCTGAGCCCGACCACGTTGTAGTAGTCGCCTTCCACGCGCTCGACGAACGCCGCCGCACCCCCCTGAATGGCATAGGCACCCGCCTTGTCCATCGGTTCACCCGTTGCCACGTAAGCCGCGATCTCCTGGGTGGTGAGCACCCTGAACTGAACTCGCGTCGCGACCGCCTCCATACGCCCACACAACCTTCCATCGGATGCACGCCATACGACAGCCACACCCGTCACGACATGGTGAATCCGGCCTGATAGCTCCGTCAGCATCCGCGCGGCATCGTCAGGATCCGCAGGCTTGGCATAGTAGACGACACCGTCTTTCTGATACGGATCGCCGAGAATGACCATGGTGTCCGCCCCCAGCACTATGGCATCGGGGTGAATGTGCTGGACTTGGAGCGCCTTGCTGAAGGCGATCGTGACGGCGGCTTCTGCCGGTGACGAGCCGGGCACAGGCGTCTCGTCAGCATTGGAGACAACCACGTCGAAGCGGAGCCCCATGGCAGCGAGGAGTTCCGCCCGGCGTGGAGAGGCCGAAGCCAGGATCAGCCGGCGCTCCATCAGCCCAGCGCCAGGACCAATATCCAGACGGCTGGCGCAGTGAACAATAGACTATCGAAGCGGTCGAGGATACCGCCATGACCTGGAACGATAGAGCCGAAATCCTTGATGCCCAGCTCCCGCTTCAGCGCCGACTCGAAGAGGTCGCCGAGCTGGCCTGCGATGCCGGCCGCGGCGCCGATGCCCCAGCCCAGCAACGCCCGCCCCAGCAGGAGATGACCCAGGATCGCACCGAGGATGACCGCAGCCGCGAATCCCCCCACGGCTCCCTCTACTGTCTTGTGGGGCGAGAGTGCCGGAGCTAGCTTCACGGAACCGACGCTGTTCCCCACGTAGTAGGCTGCGGTGTCCGTCGCCCAGACACAGCAGAGCACGAGCAAGACGAGGAAGAAGCCCGCGTCGGCATTCGCCACCGGCAGGACCGCGTCCAGGTTTCGCGGGACACGAAGCATGCTTATACCGCCGAACAACGCGATGTAGCCGCCACACAGCATACCGAGCCCGACGTTCGCGCCCGTCGTCACCTTCTGATCTCGGTGCGCAACGGTGACTTCGTGAATGAGCCCGCTCAGGAAGAGCGCCAACGCGACCGATGCAAGGCCCGACAGAGAGATCGCCGATGCACGGACGCCGTGCGGGAAGAGAAGGGGCAACATGGGCCCCAGGAGACCCGATACCGCGACGAGCACACTGGGTCCAAAGCCGGCCTTTCGGTAGGCTGCAAGAAGCTCACCCAGACCGACGACTGCCACGAGCGTAATAGTCAGTGCGAAGACCTTCGGCCCCAACCAGCAGAGTATCAGCAGGGCCGGAACTCCTAGTACTGCTGTCAGCCATCGTTTCCAGATCATCGTCGGCCTCTCGTTGCCCTCGTCTGGAACGCTGCGTCACCAGCCGGTGCCCGTATTCTCCTCGGTGCCGATGTTTCACCAAGCAACCGCACTATCCTATGGTACTACAAACTGCAGGGCACCGGGTGCAATGCCGAAGGATACAGGGGTCGCGCCGCATAGCTCCCCATCCATGAGCACCGATACTGCAGGCTCGCTGGCTACGGTGACGGAGGCCCCGCGGAGCAGAGTCACCTTCGGGTGATGCACGTGTTCCCCGCGAAAGACCATGGGGAACGCTCGCAGAAACTCCAGCGGTGTGCACGCTGCGACAACACAGATGTCCAGCAAACCATCATCCCACCGGGCTTCAGGCGCGATACGCATCCCTCCTCCGTAGCTTCGACCGTTGGCAACGGCGCACAGCATCGCCCGCTGTGCGACGGTCGTGCCATCCACCGTAACGGTCATGTCTGTGGCACGGTACCGCAGGAGCGCCGCGATGACGGCGGCCACATACGCCGGTGTTCCCCGAAGCCTCCGGAACCCCCGCTGGATACGTTCCGCCACTGCTGCATCGAATCCGCAACCGGCAGCGTTGATGAAGTACCTCTCACCCTTGAGCCCGAGATCCACCGGTACCGCAGAACCGGTTCGCAGCACCTCGAGCGCTTCCATTGGGTCCATCGGGATACCCACGGCGCGTGCGAAATCATTGCCCGTGCCGAGCGGGATCTGCGCAACCGGCACGCCCGACCCTGCCAGAGCATTGACAACACCGTGGAGGGTACCGTCACCACCTGCCGCGATAATGAGGTCGGCCCCGTCATGGAGCGCCTGGCGTGCCACCGTCTCGGCACCTCGATCGAGCTCTGTGTGGCGGAATTCGATATGGCATTCTCGACCCAACGCACGGCGGAGGCCCTGCGCGAGGACGGGCTGCCAACGCCGACCCCGTCCCCGTCCAGCGGCAGGGTTGAGGACGACAACGACGTGCTCGAAGCAGGCGTCGTTGGCACGAGGACCATTCGAAGCTTGGGAGTTGTCCCCATTGCCCTCGAGCCCGTTCATTACGCCGCCTATTTCTGCCGGATGGACGGCCGGTCCTTCCTTCGCCCATCGTGTTCGAGGTGATATACTCCCGGTGGCGAACGCCAGCGGTGGAGGGTAAGAAAGTGAAGCGTGTGAGACAATGGGCGTCCTTGGCATCCTGGCTCGGGGGCATGCTCGCACTGCTGATGATAGTGGCACCCTTGAGTGCTCTCGCACACGAGGAGGAGGGTGTGTCACCGAAGGCGGCAGAGGCTGTGGCGCCGGGCTTGCTCGGCCTCGGTGCGCTCTTGCTGGCTGCCGTCGTTGTCGGCGCCTGGTATCACTTCCAGCGTCAGGCCATGTTACGCCGCATCAGGCAGGAATACCAGTCTAGAGAGGGGTCAGGCGGACGATCGTCGGAAGGCCGCTGATGCCGTAGATCTTCTGCCACTTCTGCGCCTCAGGACCGCGGTAGTTCGTCATGTCGGCGCGGAGAGCCACGTAGCGCCTGGAGATCTCACCTACACGTGGGTCCGTGAAGGTTTTCTCCTCCAGTTCCTTGCAGGCAGCGCACCACGCTGCAGTGAAGTCTATGAGCACAGGCTCACGCTCTGCTATAGCCTTTTCCAACGCCGTATCGCTGTAGGGTTTCCACGCGATGCGCTCTGCGGGAGCGGGCATGGCCAACCAGACGGCAAGAGCTACTGCACTGATGCCGACGAGGCGTCGGAACGTCGCGAAACCACGAATCCCTGCGCCTGAGCGGTCGAGGAAGAGCAGGTAGAGCGCCAGCAGGACGGTCACGCCGACCATGGCGATCTTCGGCAACCCGGCATAGACCAGGGCCAGGGGCGTCTGGAGGTAGTAGAAGCCCATCCAGATCAATACGGCACCGAAGATGTGTTTCACGCCCATCATCCACTCACCGGCCCTGGGCAGGTTCCTGACCGAGCCGGATGCAGTCGCGAGGAACAGATAGGGGAGTCCGAGACCAAGAGAAAGACTGAGGAATACGGCGAAGCCTAACATAGGGCTCTGCTGCATTCCCACCCACTGGAGCAGAGCAATGACCGCAGGTCCAATGCATGGCGCCGCAACTACTCCTACCATCATGCCCATCAACAGCGCACCAACGATCCCAGAACGAGACTGTGCACGGTTCCGAAGGAAGCCGGGCAACTGAAACTCCCAAATGGGTCTCCCGTCAGGCCGGTCGAACTGGGAGAGTGCCAGGGCGAACATGACCAGTGCGAAGGCGAACAGAACCCACGGGTTCTGCAGTTGGGAGCCGAAGAGAGTGCCCGTCATTCCCGCGGCAACACCCAGAGCCGAGTACATGAACGCCATTCCCAACACGTACACCACCGCGAGAGTGAGCGGCTTCTTGCCATCCTTGCCAGTCTGAGAACCGAAGTACGAGATGGTGATGGGGATGATCGGATAGACGCAGGGTGTCAGGTTCAGCGCCAGCCCCAGCAGGAAGATGAGCGGCAATGCGACGAGGAGGTTGCCTGACTGCAGAAGCCGCGAGACGCGGCCGGCGCTCTCGCCTGCTTCGGAGGAACCTCCTTCCAAGAAGCGCGCGAACTCCTCCGGTCCTACGAACTGTGCGATCTTGGCCATGGAGTAACCTGCAACGGGCGGCGCCTCCTTCTTTGCTCCCGAACCGACAGCAGTCTCGACTGGCTTCACAGGGGCCGACGGTAGAGGCACGCTTGGCGCCTTTTTCGGTTCGGGCGTCGCAACACTATGCGTCGGCTTCGACGGCGCCGTCCCCGACGTGCTGGGCGCAGGTTTCGCCCCATGCTGCTCGGTGCGGGGGGCAGGTGCACCCACGGTGACGGAGACCTCCGCGGTCGTCTCCGTAGGTGGGTAACAACTCCCTTCGTCGCAAGCTTGGTAGCTGCAGACAACCTTCAGCGTCACCTTGCCAGCGGCCTTGCGCGGGACGGTAACCGGCACGAAGACTTCAGGTGTCCCTGAGAACACCGGTATCGTCTCGCCGGCGGCCCGCACCCGCTCGGATGGCGGATAGCGCGGTTCGCCGAAGCCAAAGCCCGAAGGACCGCTGACCTTTACGACTGTGGGTACGTAGTTCGGCGCAGGCTTGTTCGATTGGATGTGGAAGCCTGGGTCTATCTCGAGCCTGACCACGAGATCGAACGCCTTCCCGGGTGCGATCACCTGTGGTGCTCTGACCTTCAGCTTCACATGCTCGACCCCGCCGAACTGCGCCCACGACGCAATGGGCACTGTAGCGGCAAGAATGCCGAGCGAAGCTCTGAGTAGCAAACTATACAGACGCAATGGCTCCCTCACGGCCAACCTCCATGGCGGATGGTGCGATTCGCCGACGCAGCCCCTCGCACTCCCGTGGCATGGTGTTCTATACGCACGCTGGGTTCGCGGGGGTTGCCTGCGCCGTGTCGCGGGAACTCGCAGAGCACTCTACGGAGCGTCGGTCGGGAGTTCCTCGTCTATCTCTGGCTCAGGATCCGTCGCCTGCTCAGCCTCGAGCAGATCCTCCTCGGAAACCGGCGGCTGGGAAAGAACACGTCGAGCGTCGTCCGCGGCATCCGCTGGTACCCATACGAAGAACTCGGGGGTGACCGACGCCACGGGGTTGCCGAGCTGAGGCAGGTAGACATCCGGCGAAGCGACGTAGGTGGGAATGCCTTCCGAGCGGAGCGTGGCGGCGCTCACTTGCGCTTCGTGCGCGTTCTTGGCCCTGAGGATAATGACTGGGTCTCTGCCGAAGTCCTCTGGCGGCAGCTCCGTGACCAGAGCTGCGCCGCAGTCCGCGCATCTCTGTATGCCTGCGTCGTATTCCGTTCTGCATTCAGGACACCACGGCATTGCTTCCTCCTGTCTTCGCGTTGGCATCCGACATGCCACTGCACAGAGCGTCGAGGAGTCCGTCCTTGCGCAGGCGCCGCCACTCAGCCTTCGCGCGAGCGTGCAGCGTCCTACGGAGGGCTTGTTTCCTTCGACAAAGCGTGCATAGCCCTGCGACACTCATCAGGTCAGTCTCCTGCCAGGTCTCCATCTTTCGGCCGATCCTCATAGCCTTCCGGGCAGACTTGATCAGGAGCGGCGCCGCCACGTCGAGGTCATGGATGTCACCCAAGAGATCCTGCAGCACTTTGAGACGTTCGATTACCGCTGGGATCACGCCGCCCAGCGGCGGTGCGAAGATCTCCAACGTGTAACGGAGTCGTTTCGCTGCGATGCGCATCTCGTGGAGTTCTGTCACACGGGAAGGATCCTTCAGGAATGGTTCCCACTGGACAAGGTCCTGCACTCGGGCTGCGATGATGAGAGGCGCATTCTCCGCAACCGACGCCTGGGGATCTATGCCGTGGACGGCAGATTCACGGTTCATGGGCAGCTCGCTCCTCGGAGGTGGGCGCCGTGGCAGCTACGATACCCTCGAACACACCCGCGATATCCGATGCTATCAGCCTGTCCAGGATCGCCACAACATCCCCTTGTGCCTTGCGTCGCTCGGCCGTCCATTCGCGGATGACGTCGCTGATAACGCTGCGCTGGCTAGCAGGAAGCCGGGCTGCATCTTTCTGCAGACCAGCGATCATGACGTCGAGATCCCGTGCGCGGCTCAGCGCAGCGGTGACTTGACGCATCTCCTTCTGGAGTCGGCCGTAGTCCGGGCATTCGAAAGCTTCGGCGAAGACATTGAGCGCCGCGCGCAGGCGCCGGGACGCCACACGCATATCGTGTAGGGCGTCGGGATCGTTGCCTCGACGGACCGCTCGCGTGTAGCTGAGGAGCTTGCCAATGCGTTGGCGTATGACCTCCTCGCCCCAGGCGCGAAAGCTCACCGCGCCGCGATCGTCTTTCTTTGCAGAGCTGCCCTTGTCTGTGGAACTCGTCATGGTCAGTACATTGTACGCTGCAAGCGGCGCGGAGTCCTGCGTTCCTGGAACGTTGCCCAGACGGTCTGCCGAACTGCCCGAAAAAGACTCACCAGAGGTGAAACTTTCGTGGCAGACATGCGGTATCATTGATTGAACATTTACTCAACAACGCAGGTGCGCATGACGGCTATCCCAGAACCACGCCGCCACGGAGCGGAGCAGCGCAGGGAGGAGATTCTCGACGCGGCTGTCCGGCTCTTCTGTGAGAAAGGCTATGAGGGTACGACCATTCGGGATATCGCCCGGGAGGTCGGCATCACAGAAGGGCTCATCTACCACTACTTCCCCAGCAAGGCGGCACTCATCAGTGAGTGCTGGCACAGGCACAGTTGGCACGCACGTGCTCTCGCTATCGTTCAGGAGGCAGATGACCGCCCTGTGGGCGAAGTCCTTCATCACTTGATCCGGGAGCATCTCGACATCCTATACGAGAACGGGCCAGCATTCCGCATGCACGCGGCCGAGATGCTTCGCGATGGAGAACTGGCAGCGCTCAGCCAGCAGTACAACGACGAAACGCACGATGCCATCGCAGCGTACTTGCGCAGGCATCAGGCTGCCGGACATATCCGTTCGGATGTTGACCCGAAAGTCGTTGCGGGGAGCATCCTGGGCACTTCTGTTACGTTTTTCATCATCCACGGACGCTTGCCACGTGAGGAGTGGGAGGCCGTGGCCGAACACATGGCGGTCCATTTCACGCGCTTGCTCATGCATGGGCTGACGACGCGTCAGGACGCCGCGGATTGACAAGATGAGGAGAAAGCCTATGATACAACGCCTATGGATCGGTCTGGTTGGAGCCACCCTCGGCGTCTGCTTGGTACCCAGCGCGCCGGCTCAGGCACCGGGACCGACTACGGTGCCGGGTTCCAAGCCGGCCGCGCGCAAGATCACGCTGCAGTCGGCTGTGGAGACCGCACTAGGCAATAGCCTGGCACTCAGAGCGGCGGCTCAGCAGGTCGTGAAAGCGCGAGGGGCGCTGAACGAAAGCAAGTCGGCGTTCCTACCAACACTCAGCGCTGAGGGCTCACTGACCCATCTGGATCAGGGCGTCACTGCCCAGCTCGGCGCCGACCCTTCCCAACGTATCACGATTGTCAAACAGGATCAGAAGAGCGCGACGATCACGGCCGCTGTGCCGGTGGACATCTCGGGCATGCTCAAAGCCGCGGCGTCCCTCTCCGAGTTTCAGTATCTCATCGCACGTCTGGACTACAACCGGCAGCGGAATCAGCTCGTTCAGGATGTGACCACGGCATACTACGACGTGCTCCGGGCCCAGGCGTTCGTCGAGGTCGCAGAACAGGCGCTGAAGAATGCAGAGGAACGGGGCCGCATTGCGGAAGCCTACTTGAAAGCCGGCACAGGGACTAAGTTCGACGTCCTTCGCTCGCAGGCGGATATCGCCAATGCCCGGCAGAACCTTATCAGCGCGCGCAACCGAGTGGACCTGGCAACAGCAGCCCTCGACAACATCATGGGGCTGGACCAGAACACGCCACTGGAGCTCGAACCGCTGCCTTCTCCACCCTCGCCTGTGACGCCTCCGCCTCTGGACGCCGCGCTGGATGAGGCGTACCGCGTTCGGCCTGAGGTGCTGCAAGCCGAGGCCGGCATCAAGGCCGCAGAGAAGGGTCATTACCTCGCCAGCCGCAGTCAGTTACCCACTCTGGCTGTGGCCTGGAGCCAGCAATATACTCCTGACGCCGGTGCGTTCGGCCGCAAGTCTTCCTGGGCTGCCGTCGCCAAGGTTACGGTGCCGATCTTCGACGGAGGGGTCGGGGCCGCACGGCGTCAGCAGGCCGAAGCGAGCCTCGAAGCTGCGCGCTTGAGCCGACGGCAAGCTATGGATGGCATTGCCCTGGAGGTGCGTCAGGCCTACCTGTCGCTTGTGGAAGCGAATGAGCGGCTCAAGGTTGCCGAGGCAGCGCTGGCACAGGCGGAGGAGGCCTATCGCCTGGCGCAGGTCCGATACAAGGCAGGCGTAACGCTTACGCCGGGTGGATCACCTTTGCTGGAGATCAGTGACGCTCAGACGGCCCTGACACAAGCGCAAACGAACAAGATCAATGCTCAGTACGACGTCGAGACTGCTCGGACGAGGCTGGAGCGTGCTACCGGAAAGTACGCCTATGGAGCCAACGCCCGACCTGGTCTGGACACGGTCCCCCCTGGAGAACGCAAGTGATCAGCAAGACTTCTCACCCTATGCAGCGATCGGCTCTGCTTGTCGCCGTCGCTATCGTTGGCGCTGTCGTCGGCGGCTGCAGCAGGACTGCAGCGCCAGAGAAACGTGAAGCGCATGGCAATGGCGGTGCCGCAGTTACGGTCGCGCCCGCGATCAGGCGCGATATTTCGAAGTCCGTGGAAGTCACGGGAAGCCTGGTTGCGCTGAACGACGTGGTGGTTGGTGCTCGCATGGCTGGCAAGGTTACCGCCGTTCTCGTGCGCGAGGGCGATCCGGTGACCGTCGGACAGATCGTTGCCACGATGGACATGGTGGACTACCAAGCGCAGGTGGAGTCAGCTCGGGCCAATCTCGATGCTGCAGTCGCGCGCCAACATCAGGCGAACATACTTGCCGAGCAGGCGCGGAACCAACTGTCGCAGGCCGAGATGAACCTCGATGTGACGGACAAGAGCACGGCAGCAGCGCTGGCGGTCGCTAGGGCGGCTCTGGCCTCGGCAGAGCAGACGCTCTCCGTCGTGCGTCAGGGCGCCCGGCAACAGGAGCGTGAGCAGGCCCAGCAGCAAGTCCGAGCGGCCAAGGCGAATCTCGACAAGTTGTCGGCAGACCTGAAGCGCATGAAAGAGCTGTACCAGGATCAGGCCATCTCCGCCAGTCAGCTCGATCAGGTCCAGGCTTCGTACGATGCAGCCGAAGCGAGCTATCGGACCGCGCTCGAGGCATTTTCCCTCGTTCAAGAGGGGGCGCGGAAGGAAGACATCCGCAAGGCCGAGCTAGCAGTGGAGCAGGCTCAAGAAGGTCTGAAGAAGGCCGAGGCAGATCGCCGTCAGGTGGATCTGAGAAAGGCAGACGTAGCCAATGCCAGAGCAGCGCTTCGCTCTGCGCAGGCAGGCGTTGCCACTGCCGAGCAGTCTGTGCGACAGGCGCGGGCGGCACTGGACATTGCCAAGAACGCGCTGAATAACGCTTACGTGCGGGCTCCCGTGAATGGGTATGTTGCAGCGCGACTCGCTGAGCCGGGACAGCAGCTTGGCGCTGGTGGACCCATCGTTCGTATTGTGGCCCCTGGCTCTGTGTACTTCCAAGCCACCGTCTCCGAAAGCGAATACGCTGATCTCGCCGTTGGCCAACCGGTGGACGTCACCGTGGATGCGCTGCCGAACCGCAGATACGCCGGACGGGTCACGAGGATCTTTCCAGTGGCATCATCTGCCGCCCGGAGCTTCACCGTCCGCGTGGATTTCCAAGGTGATAGCCGGCTGAGGCCCCAGATGTTCGCAAGAGGCATGATCAACGTTGGGACCCATCGGAATGCCACGCTGGTCAATAAGGACGCGGTGATCTTCGGGGGCACGGATAGCGAGGCAACCGTTTTCGTCGTGGACGCGAACAACAGGGCGGAAGAACGCAAGGTGCGGGTTGGATTCAGCAATCCGGAGTTCGTGGAAATCCTCTCGGGTGTGAAGCCGGGCGACCGGGTCGTTGTCGCAGGACAGAACGTGCTGCGGAACGGCGATACAGTCACTGTGCGCTAGCCGGCCGAACTGCATTGGAAGGAGTCCTGTATGTGGCTGACTAACCTTGCCATCCGCCGTCCTGTCTTCATCCTCATGCTGGTATCGGCACTCATCGTCCTCGGCTGGAATTCCCGCAGCAAGATGAGCCTGGAGCTGAATCCGCGCGTGGACTTTCCCATGATCGCGGTGCTTACCATCTACCCGGGCGCAGGACCTCAGGAGATCGAGACCCAGGTAACGAAGAAAATCGAAGACGCCGTGGCAAGCGTCAACGGCGTCAAGACGATCACCTCCAACTCTCAGGAGGGCCAGAGCGCCGTTACCATCGAGTTCAACATAGGCACGCCATCCGACGTGGCGGCTTCCGATGTCCGTGAGAAGGTTAGCGCTCTTCGAGCTTCGTTACCCGACGATTGCAAGGACCCTGTGGTCCTCAAGTTCGACATCAACTCGATGCCGATCATCTACTACGGCATCGTGGGAAAGCGCCCTAGCCGGGAAATCCGCGACATTGCCGACAACATCGTCAAGCCCCGCCTCAGCAAGATCAGCGGCGTCGCTGCCGTAACGGTCACCGGAGGCGATGTTCGGGAGATCCAGGTCGGCGTCAGGAAGGAACGGCTGGACGCCTACAACATCGGCATCCAGCAAGTGGTGGCGGCCATCCAGGCCAACACGCTGAACTTTCCCGTCGGCCATGTCATCGAGGGCAACCGCGAGTACAGTGTCCGCGTCGTCGGTGAGTACCGGGACGTAAGAACCATCGCCGACACCGCCATGCGCATGCCCGATGGCCGAACGGTACGCCTTTCCGACATCGCCGTTATTCGTGATACCGTCGAGGAACGACGCGACGCGAGCCGTATCAATCGCGAGGACTCGGTCGCTATCGTCATCCAGAAGACATCCGAAGGCAACACGGTCGAGATCGCTAAGCGCGTCCGCACCGAGGTGGCGCTTCTAGAGAAAGAGCTGCCCAAGGACATCCGGTTCGTCATGAATCAGGACCTCTCCGAGAACGTCGAGCACTCCGTCGAGGACGTGGTCATGAGTCTTGTTCTTGGTGCGTTCTTGGCTGTCGTGGTCGTCTTCCTATTCCTCCACAACCTTCGAGGAACCCTAATTGTAGGCATTGCCATCCCCACGTCCGTGATCGCGACGTTCCTGCCGATGTACGCCTTCGGATTCACGCTGAACACCATGACTCTCCTCGGCTTGTCGCTCTCCGTGGGCATCCTAGTGGACGACAGCATTGTCGTTCTCGAGAACATCTACCGCCACTTGACCAAGGGCGAACAGCCAGTCGAGGCAGCCGTCAATGGACGCGGCGAGATCGGTCTCGCGGCCGTAACGATCACGCTGGTGGACGTGGTCGTATTCGTGCCCATCGCGTTCATGGGTGGCATTGTGGGCCAGTTCTTCAAGGCGTTCGGTATCACCATCGCGTCGGCGACTCTGTTCTCGCTGCTGATGTCCTTCACCCTGACGCCATTGCTTGCCGCGAGATGGTATCGAGCGGGAGAAGCGGTGGAGGCCGAGCACGGCTTCTTCGGCCTGATCAACGCTTTCTACAAGGCTCTCGACCGCCTGTACCGAGGTGCACTGAGCTGGGCTCTTCGATACAGAGGAATCGTGGTCTATATTGGCGGCTCCCTTCTCCTGCTCATTTTCGTCATGATCGCGGCATCCGTGGCAGGCACGGCCTTGGCCAGAACGCTGTTGCCGGTGGCGGTCGTCCTAGCGGTCTTCGGCCTGATCCTTCTGTGGCCCTATAGGATCCTCGGTCTCATTGTCACCGGCGCGGCGGTGGCTGGTGTCTTCCTCGCGTTTGGGTTGGGCGTGGCCGCAGGCAAGCCACTGCTGAACTTCCGGTTCGCGCCGGATCAGGACCAAGGAACCGTCGGTATCATCGGGGAGTTGCCTGCCGGTACGTCGCTAGCACGTACACGCGAAGTGGTCACGGGTATCGAAGACACCATCGCAAGCGTCCCCGATGTGCAGAACATCTTCACTGCTATCGGCGCCACAAGCAGTGGCATGATGGGCGCGGCGTCGGTCGGTACGCAATACTTCACGATCACCCTGAAGCTGCGAGAGAAGGTCAGCCTCCTGGAGGCTGTGAACCCCTTCGTGGACAAGTCGCGCCTTCGCCAACGTCCGAGCACGGAAGTGGCAGACGAAGTGCGTAGGAAGATCGGCGCCATTCCTGGGGCCACGATCAAAGTTGCGGCGGTGAGTGGGTTCCGGGGAGGAACTGCCCCGCTTCAGATCGACCTTCTCGGCAATGACATCGGCCAGCTAACGAGGCTCGCCAAGCAAGTGCGGGATGTCATGGCGGAGACTCCCGGGGTTCTCGACGCCGACATCAGCACGCGTCTGGGTCGTCCCGAACAGAGGATCGAGGTGGACCGGCAGAAGGCGGCATCTTTCGGGCTGACCGTAGGACAGATTGCCATGGCCCTCAGGACTTCGTTGGAAGGTGACGACTCGACGGTATATCGCGAGGGCGGCAACGAATATCGGATCAGGGTTCAGTTCGCCGACCCGTACCGGAAAGACACTGCGCAGATAGGCACGATCGTCGTTGGCCAGGTGGCCGGTTCCGACGGGAAGCTGCAACCGGTTCGACTGGCCGACGTAGCCCGCGTCACTCTTGCCGAAGGGCCGACGAAGATTGATCGCATGGACAGACAGAAGCTCGTTTCCGTAACGGCCAACATTCGCCCTGGGTATGCGCCGGGCAATCTGCGACTTGTCATCGAGGAGAAGATGGCAGCGAAGAAGATCGACTTCGGCAACGTCCTGTGGAAGTGGGGCGGGGAAAACCGTTTCCAACAGGAGGAAGGTGCCTACCTCTTCGCAGCTCTCGGCCTGTCCATTGTCCTGGTCTACATGCTCATGGCTGCGCTGTTCAACAACATGCTCTACCCGCTGGTGATCATGCTGTCCCTGCCCCAGGCTCTGGTGGGCGCCCTTCTGGGTCTGATGGCGGCGAATCACTCGCTCTCCATCGTCTCCATGATCGGAGTCATCATGCTCGTCGGTCTCGTCACCAAGAACGCCATTCTGCTCGTGGACTATACGAACACGCTGCGCGCAAGAGGCAAGTCCCGGACCGAAGCCATTCTCGAGGCCGGACCGACGCGGCTGCGACCGATCCTCATGACGACCATCGCGATGATCTTCGGCATGCTGCCGACCGCGCTGGGGTTAGGGCGCGGGGCTGAGTTCCGGGCTCCCCTTGCTACTCCGGTAATTGGTGGCCTCATCTTGTCCACCATGCTGACGTTGCTGGTCATTCCGTGCGTCTACACGTACTTCGACGATGCCACCGAGCTCTGGGGGCGGCTGAGGCATCGGAGACGATAGTGACGAGTCGGGCTAGGGCGGCAGTGCCATGCCGCTCTAGCTTACTTCTCTCCTGAGAGGCTTAGCCATGCGAATGCTGTTCATATTCTGCGAAGCGAACGTAGACCCGCGCGTCATCAGCATCCTCACCGAAGCTGGGGTGACGGGATACACGCGGTTCAGCGACGCCTGGGGGTTCGGCACCCATGGTCGCCGCGAGGGGTCGCCGGTGTGGCCCGGCCTGAACTCGGTGATCATGAGCTGTGTGCCGGATGAGCTAGTGGCGCCCATCCGCGACGCCATCGCAGCATTGGAGGAGGAGCGGTCGGGCCGCCTGGCCATTCGCGTCTTCGCGTGTGACGCTGAACAGATCTTCTAGGGCCGCCGGGTCGCGGGAGCACGGGACGCCCGCACTACCCTAGCGTCGGTACGATCGGCCGAGGGTAGAATCGAGAGGATATCGCGACAACACGTGCTTTCGTGGAGCAGCAGAGATGCCCATCTTCGAGTTTCAGTGCAAGTCCTGCAAGAAGCGTTTCAGCGCCTTGGTGGGCGTTATCGCGAACCCGAAACCGACGGCATGTCCCCGTTGCGGAGGCAAGGAGCTAGAGAAACAGGTCTCCAGGTTCGCTCGCGTAAGGTCCGAGGATGACGCGCTGGAATCGCTCTGCGACGAGACCAAGTACGGTGACATAGAGAACGATCCGAAGGCCATGCGGCGGTGGGTGAAGGACATGAGTGCCGCCATGGATGAGGATCTCGGCGATGATTTCGAGGAAGCCCTGGAAGAGGACCTCTCAGGAAAGAGCGACGCGGAAGGCCAGCCGGACGATACCGTTTACTGAGCCATCGGCAACCCCACGGGGCAGACGCCGCGGGATGCAGTAGCGCTAGAGGTGCCAGGCTGTCACCGTATCGTCGCCGTCCCAGGAATCGGACGGATCGCGAGGAGAGCCGGAGGGCTCCCGGTGGCGGTCTACGACCGCCTTGCGTACAGCATTGACTAGTTCTTCCGCAGCGCTCTCCTTGCTCACATAGGCGGACGCTCCTGCGGCGATGAATCGGCGCGCCACCTGCTCCGGCGGGTACACGCTGAACATGACCACCGGCAGGTTCGGGTTCGTCTCTTTCATCGCCCGCAGAGCTTCGAGGCCACCCTTGCCAGGCATGTTGACGTCCAAGATGACCACGTCCCACTCGTTGCGGCGAACCATCTCGATGGCCTCGTCGGCGCTGGATGCCTCGCCCTGCGCGTCAGGACGGAGCTGCTCGGTAAGCAGTTGCCGGACACCCTGTCTTACTGCTGCGTGGTCATCAACTATCAAGACTCGCACCATCTGCTGCCTCCGCGCTTCACCTCGTCACGCAACAGGATAGCTCGAACCCGAAGGAGGGGTCCACCAGACTAGAACTGTGCCACGGGTAGGACATGGAGCAAGCCTGCGTCGGTAGAACGTCCTACGTTCCCGGTACGGGTGCTCTCCAGTGCAATGGCCGGTCGCGCGCCGAGGGCCGTCAGTCCACCAGCCCTTCCCGGACAGCATAATGGGTCAACTCAGCATTCGTCCTCATGTGCATCTTCTCCAGAATGCGAGTCCGGTATGTGCTTACGGTCTTCACACTGAGCGATAGGTCCCGCGCAATCTCGCTTACCGACTTCCCCCGAGCGATGGCGCAGAGGACTTCGAACTCCCTATCGGAGAGTTGCTCGTGGGGCGGCTTCCCTGAATCGGCTTGCAGATCGAGGACCAGCCGCTCCGCAAGAGTATCGCTGACGTAGCGGCCACCGGCCAAGACCTTCGTAACGGCCTTGATCAGTTCCTCTGGAGCGCAGTCCTTGCTAACGTAGCCCGCGGCACCGGCCTTCAAGAGTCGCACGCCCATCTGATCCTCTGGGTGCACACTCAGCACGAGCACGGGGAGATCGGGCTGCTGGTACTTGATGTCACGGAGGAGCTCCAGTCCGCTCCGCCCTGGCATGCTGATATCCAGCATGACAAGATCGTAAGAGCCGTTCAGGAGCATGCCCAGCGCCTCGTCCGCGTTGGCGGCCTCGTCGATTCTAGCCGCTGGCAATGCAGGTGCGAGGATCTGCTTGAGGCCTTGGCGGACTACTGCGTGATCGTCCACGAGCAGCACCGATGTCATGGGATACTCCTTGTGATTCGTGATGCCTCGACTATACTATACGCCAAAGCGGGCCGTTTCCCTGGGGCCAGGCCGTTCGTCAACGACTGGGTTAGCCGGTTCTATCGTGGATCGGCATGGTCAGCGTAACGCAGGTGCCACCTCCCGGGTTATGCGTTACTTCCACGGTCCCGCCGAACATCATCGCACGTTCCTGCATGCCCAGGAGACCCAACGAGCGCCCTGACGCCAGGTGTTCTTGGGCAATGCCCACTCCATCGTCACGGATGACGAGGCGCAAGGTGCCATCTGTCACCGAGAGTTCCGCGACGACACGGTGGGCGTTCGCGTGGCGCGCCACATTGGTCAACGCCTCCTGGAAGATGCGGAAGACAGCGGTTGCGCGGCCTTCGTCTACCTCGATGTCTTCATGAGAGGAACTGAAGTCGCACGGTATCGCGGCACGCTTGGCGAAGTCCGTGGCCTGCCACTCCAGCGCTGCCACCAGTCCCAGGGCATCCAGCACTGCAGGCCGAAGTTCGGTGGAAATCCGCCGTATGGTCTGCATCGTTTGCTCGAGCTGACGGGTCATGGCATCGAGCTTCTCCCGAAGAGGGGCAATGTCAGCGGTGCTTTGGAGCTTCTCCAGGCGGTCCGCCAGCCACCGCACATCCATCTTGAAGCCGGTCATCTCTTGTCCGAGCACGTCATGGACTTCACGGGCGATGCCGGACCGCTCCTCCTCCCGAACGGTCTGTAGCCGTCGAGCTAGAGCGCGGAGCTGATTCAGCGACTTCGTCAGGCGTTCGCGCACGGTCTTGGAGTCGGTAATGTCGCGGAGCGTGCCCGCCGCTCGAAGTGGCCGACCATTGGCATCCCATCGCACTACCCGCCCATGGTCCAGTACCCAGATCCACGAGCCGTCCTGGCGTCTCAGGCGATACTCTGCTTCGTAGGACGGCGTCTGGCCGGAGAGATGACGCTCGAAGGCTGCCCGAGCTTCCTCTCTGTCGGCGGGATGCACGAGTTCCTCGAAGTGCGCGTTCAACCAGGCAATGCGATTGACTTCGTAACCGAGCATCTCGGCTAGCTGGGGATCCCGTTCGATGCGGCCCGTGGATAGGTCCACGTCCCAGAAAGCGTTCTGGCTACCCTCCAGCACAAGCTTCAGTCTCTGTTCGCTTTCCTCGAGGGCCGCTAGAGCTTGCTTCCGTTCTTCCTCCATGCGACGCTGCTGGAGAGCGATTTCCACGGCAGGTCCTAGGCGCGCGAGCCTGTCCTTCAACACATAGTCGCTGGCTCCGAGCTTCATGCATTCCGCCGCTGCCTCGTCGCCAAGCTGGCCTGTGACCACGATGAGCGGTACGTCTGGCGCGTGTTCGTTGAGGAGGCCCAGCGCACGTATGGCGTCGAACTGCGGCAGCCAGTAGTCGGCGAGGACGATGTCAGGCGGAGGGGTCAACGCTTCGACGAAGCCCTCCGCCGTCTCCACTCGTATCCAATCCACGTCGAACCCGGACCTGCATAATTCGGCCATCATCAGTTCCGCGTCGGACCTCCGATCTTCCACCACAACCACACGCAGTCTGGTTTTTCCCATTCCGCCCTCTGGTGCCATTATCTCTCCCCTGAGACTGCTCAGCTTCCGTATTCCCTCAGTCACTCTTCTGCGAGGCGATCGTGAAATAGAACGTGGCGCCGCGACCTGGCGCTGCATCGAACCAGATGCGTCCCCCGTGGCGCGTTACGATTCTCTGCACTGTCGCGAGACCGACCCCCGTGCCGGGGAACTCGTCGGAACTGTGAAGACGCTGGAACACGCCAAAGAGCCGGTTGGCGTTAGTAGGGTCGAAGCCCACGCCGTTATCCCGGACATAGTACACCTGTTCGTTCTCTGCGGCCATGCTTCCGACCTCGATGACGGCTGGGTTGCTTCTTGCCGTGTACTTGATGGCGTTCGACAAGAGGTTGGCAAAGACCTGCCTCAGCAACGTTCTGTCCGCCATGCATGGTGGAAGAACCCCAATCCGAAACTCGATGTTCCGCCCTTCCATTTCATGCTGGAGGCTGGTGAGAACGGTTTCGACAAGAGAGTTGGTGTCCACCTCGTGGAGGTGGAGTGGTTGTCTTGCAGACCGGGAAAAAGCCAAGAGCGCCGTGATGAGCGCCTGCATCTCGTCAACGTTGCATAGGATCATGCCAAGGTAGTGGCGGGCACCCTCCGAGAGCTCGGCCGCACACTCATGCAGCAGTAGGCGCGTGAACCCCTGGATGCCGCGCAGCGGTGCCCTAAGGTCATGGGAAACGGAATGGGCGAAGGACTGCAGCTCCTTGTTGGCGAACTCCAGCTCGGCCGTCCTCTCCTGCACCCTATGCTCCAGCCAGCGCGCTACCTCCTCCAACTGCTCGTGCATCTCCGCGTTGATGAGCGCCGACCCTGCGTTGAGTGCAAAGCTGCTCAGCACGTCTAAGCGCTGCTGATCGGCCACCCAGTCCTTGTCGCTGAGCATGTGAAGAACGCCGAACGCCCTGTCTCGTGCTGCCAGCGGAAAAGCGATGCCGTGGCGAAGCCCTTCCGGAGCCTCGTTGTCGGCCCACGGACCGCTCTCCCACAGCGCTTCATCCGTCGGGTAGCAGACCGGTCGGCGGTCACGAAGAGCGATCGCGGAGGGCAGCTTCACCGGGTCTGCATCGGAGTGACCGACCGGTACCGTCCCGCTCGCTCTTGGCCAGGCCGCGATGATGCCACGGGAGGCATTCTCGCTTCGGTGCTGCAACCATGCTGCACCCGCCCCGAATCGCTCGACAGCGGCCCGGACGACGGCTTCGGCCACCTCGGAGGTACTCAGAGTGGCCGACTGTTCGAGCGCCGACTCGTAGAGGTGCGCCATGGCAGCGGCCCTGCGTTGGTTCTCGGCTTCCGCACGCTTCCGCAGGGTTATGTCGGCCAGCATCGCGATCGCGGCCGGGCGGTTGGCAAACTGAATGCGGTGGGAAGAGACCTCGACATCTATGAGGCGTCCGTCCCGACAACGGTGGATATCCTCCCTTGGATGCTCGTGATGGAGCGCCATCCTTTCCAGGACTGCGGGAACGCCGCCGGTCACGGCTTCGGGAAGAAGATGCCGTACCGTCATGCGGAGAAACTGCTGACGCGTGAAACCGTACCGGCGGATGGCAGCGTCATTCGCAGCGAGTATCTCCAACGTCTCCACATCGAAGACCAGCATAGGATGAGGATTGGAGTCGAACAGATTGCGATAGCGCGCCTCGTTCGTGCGGAGGGCTTCCTCCGCGGTGCGGAGAAGTGCGTCGCGTGTCTGCAGAGCGTTGGCGACCGCATCGAGGTCGCGACCGATCTGCGCGAGTGGATCTGCGCACTGCACCGGTTCGGTGCTCTCCCCGGCGGCCATTTGCGCCGACCGCTCAGCCAGTGCGCGAAGCTGTCGGAGAACGTCTCTGCAAGCCATTCCCCAGACGCTGGCAGCGGTCACAGCAGGTATGCCTGCGGCGAAATACCACGGTGCTCCGAGCAACCACGAGGCTACTCCCACGATAATCGCCGCTACAGCAGCCATGACCGCTAGGCGCACTCCGAGCGGAGCTGATCGCTTCACCTATTCTCCCCATGACGCGTTTCGTCATCGTGCTCACGCTGTCCTGCCGCCTACGACGACACGTAAGACGGACAAAGGACCCGGTGCCGCGTGTGGCGAACGAGTAGCCGTTGCGCCATTCCGGATGTTCGGGATTGCCCCATCGCAGTGATCGCAGCCCTATCCGTTCTGGTTCTCTGTCTCGTCGTGTGGAATGCGCTGGCATGGCCGCGCGTTCGAGCTGGATGTGTTTCGTGAGGCGGGTCTTGCTGGCGAATGGAGGGTATGCCCAGAGTGGGATCCGGGTCGGCAACAACACCGTAATTCTGCTGAGTAGCTCGTGATCTGGCAGCGAACCTCTCTGCTCTCGCGACCTTTTTTCCGCAACCCGTTGACGTTTCGGCAGATTCACGTTACTATAAACGCAGTGGGACGTCGGCCTGTCGGGGTCCTGGGTGACTCACGCAAGGCCTGGGGGCATGTGCGCCTATGCAAGTGTTCGCGTTTCGGGGCTGTCTGGAACGACGGACGGTCAGACTCATCACGACAGACCGTGAAAGGAGTACGGAAGCATGGTACGTGCAAGAGGCTTCACCCTGATCGAACTGCTCGTCGTGATCGCCATCATTGCGATCCTCGCAGCGATCCTCTTCCCTGTGTTCGCCCAGGCTCGTGAGAAAGCCCGGGCGACGGCGTGTCTGAGCAACGGCAAGCAGCTCGGACTGGCCATGCGCATGTACGCGCAAGACTATGACGAGATCAATGTTGGCTCGTACGCCTATCCCAACACCTGGGGTGCCTGTCCTATGTTCATCTGGGCAGACCTCATCTACCCGTACATCAAGAACAGTCAGCTCTACGGGTGTCCCAGCATCCCTGAGCGCCGCTTCGTACGCGACGACGGGCGAGCGGGCTGCGCCCCTGTCATTGCCATGTGGGGTGATCCGCCCATCGGCACCACGGTTCGGCCATGGTCCATGGGCTATCTGATCAATGAGTCGTACAACGAAGACCCTGTATGGTGCAACGACCCCTACGGCCTGGCATGCTATCACGGTCTCGTGTCAAGATCCGAGTATGACTCGGCCCTCGGTGATACGACGATGGATCTCGGAGCCGCCGATGCCGAAATCGCTGACCCGGCGAACACTTTCGCGGCTGTGGACGGGGCTCCGACTTGCGGCACGGATGCGGGCAACTCCAGCACCGCGGCGGTATTCCGCTATCCGCGAGATACCGACGTGACCACGACCACTCGGGGAGGCGATACGACGAGTGGATGCTGGATCGCTGGGGAGAAGCGTGGGCGCGTGGCGAAGCGCCACACCGGCAACTTCAACGCCATCTTCTGCGACGGGCACATGAAGTCCCTGCGCCAGTCCACGCCGGCCCAATGGACGCGGTACGCTGACTGACGAGCACCGCTCGACGAATCCGCGAGGTACGCAGCCGGAGCGCCGCATCGCTCCGGCTGCACGGTACGTAAGGGAGCTCAGAGCATGAAGGCTAGGAAGAGTCTCGGTGCCACGTCCATTCAGCCGTGGCAGATCGTCATCCTCGTCATCGCAGCGGCACTCATTCTGTGGAGGGTTGGCGCCTACACGATGCAGGTGCGACGAGAGCACGACGCGAAAGTCGTGGCAGGGACGGAGAAGAATCCGGCCAAGCCAGGCACGAAGACGTATCAGATGTTCGAAGAGAAGTGAGAGAGCGTCACGCGCCATGAAGCGTCGGCGCTTTCTCTGGATCGGCGTGGCCGTCGTTGACCTTCTGCTGTTCACGTGGCTGGGTGTGGGACTATGGGTCCGTGAGCTGAACACGGTACCAACACCCACACCGCCGGCACGCCAGTTGCCTGCAGGCAACGTCTACGATCAGTATGTGGAGTTGGTCACAAGCGTGCAGGATCCACGACTGATCATGGAGGTCTACCGCAGCGGCAAGACGTCGGGCCCGGACGTGGACCGCGTTCTCGAAGCCAACGGCGACGTGCTCCAGACCCTGCGGCGACTATCGGGCAAGCCTTCCGTCGTGACCGGCCTGCTCACGTCGGAGAAGTTCGTCGGTGCTCTCGCCTTTCCGCATGTGACACGGCTGGCGGCTATCTCGGTCCGTCATACTGCAGCAACGGACCCAGACACGGCGCTCGCGACTTTCGTGGCCGCGGCTTATTACGGGACAGGTGTCATGCGTGGGGGCGCTACTCTGCACATCACCACCGGGTTTCTAAGTCTCGTGCCGGTCTTCGAAGTGGCGCCGGAGTTGCTGCCCAAGCTGAGCGCAGACCGGTGCGCCACCGTCGCCGACGCGCTGCAGCGGATGGACGAGACGATGACGCCGCTGGTCGAGATGATGCGGGCCGAACGGTACGTACGTCTCATGCAGCTTCACCGGACTGTGAGCCCTGGCGCCATGCGAATTCTCCGGTTCCACATACCACGGGAGAAGTACGAGTGGGATTTCCTCCTGAAACCGAAGATGCCCGCCTACAACGCGCTGGATGCCTACATGAACCGCTGGGTCGCCGAAGCGGCCAAGCCGCTCTCGAGTGTCACTCCGCCCGCAGCGCTGAAGGGACTCGAAGGCATTCTGGCCGACGAATCGCTTGCGCCTGATGCCATGGGAGTCCACTTCATCCGCCATGCGTACATCCAGGCACGGATCCGAGTTCTCCACGCTGCGCTCCGTCTGGAGGCGTTTCGGCAACGGCATGGCACGTACCCACCGAAGCTCGAAGCGTGTGTCCGTGGTGAGATGCTCGCGGACCCCTTCTCCGGGAACCCTCTGATCTATAGACGATCAGGCACACGTTACGAGCTCTACAGCGTCGGTCCCAACGGCGCCGATGACGGCGGCACGGCCTACACGGAAAGCCGGATGAGACCTGGCGTGCCAGGGGACTTGCCACTTCGTCCGACTTTCTAGTCGGTGGTCACCTCCAGACGTAGCGGGTATCATTCGGTCACTCCACGTCCGAGGCACGGCCCAAGTTAGGAATGAACATTGCATCCTCGCCATTCCTGTTGCGACGCGACGACACCCTCCTGATGGTTGTGGACGTCCAGGAACCGCTCATGCGCGTGATCTGGGATAGGGACCGCGTTGTCACGAACACCGTGATTCTTCTGCAAGCGGCGGCCGCTCTCGGCCTGCCGATCGTGGCTACGGTGCAAAATCGAGATCGCCTCGGGGATCTGATACCTGAGGTCCGGCCCCTCGTGGATGGCACCGTCTACAACAAGATGACGTTCAGCTGTATGCGGGACGATGCCATTGCGGCAGCCGTGGAGGCAACGGGCCGACGTCAGGTCCTTCTCTGCGGCGTGGAGACACATGTTTGCGTACACCAGACCGCCCACGACTTGCTCGCCATGCGGTACGAACCTCACGTGGCGGCTGACGCCGTATCGTCCCGGAAACAGTCCAACTGGGTGGTGGCGCTCTCGCGCATGGAGAAGGCTGGGGTCGTTGTGACGAGTACGGAGATGGCGTTGTACGAAGTTCTGGAGAGGGCAGGTACGGATGAGTTCCGACGTGTGCTGCCCCTTGTCCGCTAGGCGGCATCGCACAGCGGAGCGTCCCTTGGGCAGTCGTCTTCATGGTGTCACACTTATCGAGCTCCTCGTCGTCATTGCCATCGTCGCGATTCTGGCGGCCATCCTCTTCCCCGTGTTCGCCCAGGCTCGAGAGAAGGCGCGACAAGCTGTATGCAGCTCCAACATGCGCCAGTTGGGCATGGGGCTCGCCATGTACATTGCCGACTATGACGAGCGGTGCTTCTTCTTCGGGCACAACAGCCAGCTCAGCCGAGCGGATCCCACTCGTCCACTCGGTGCGACCAGAGCGAACCGCTGGTGGAACCAGATCCTCCCGTACACACGCAACAACGGTGGACTGCTCGTCTGTCCGTCTGACGGTGGACGGGTGCCGCATGCTTCCGAGAACGGTCTCGGGGGCAATCCGCTGGTACCCCGTTCGTATGTCGCCAATCGAGCCGCGGAATGGCTTCCCCTGTCGGCTGTGGACCGGCCGTCGGACATTATCGTTGTTACCGAGAAGGGCGACCCCTTCGACGATTCGTGGTACGAACCTCCCAAAAACCTCTACAACAAAGTGGGCTATGACCAACCCGTCTTGGCCATGCGACGCCACATCGAAGGTGTCAATGCCGCGTTCTTCGATGGCCATGCAAAGTGGATGAGCCGCGGGGCGTTGCTCGCCGATCCGTGCGGCGAACCCTGGTCAGGCGTGGAGCTCATGCGCCTCTATCCCATCCCCGGCGCAGCCCCCTGGCACCCTAACTGTCCGGAGTAGCGAGCCGTACGGCCTGTCCGGAACGAATGCTCGCCTTGATGGCGAGGGTTACCGCGACAGAGTTGCGCGCGTCTGCTCCGGTCACCAGTGGCTCGGTACGGGTTCGAACGCACTGCAAGAAGTGCGCTATCTCGCGATCGAAACAATCGTCACCGGGCAGCTCCTCGACTTCAGGTTCCGCCTGAGGGCTCCGCACTGCCAGCCACCAGTGCACAGGCATGTCGAAACGGCCGCTGAAATGGACTTCGCCGCCGTCGCAAGCGAAGAAGAAGTGCTCGTCGGCGAAAGCCCACTCGCTGGCCTGCCCCAGGCCGAGCGCGGCAACGGCGCCAGACTGGAACCGAAGACTTACGGCGGCCGTGTCGACTTGGGGCACGTGCTGAGGGTTGAAGAGGTTGCCGCCGACTGCCATGACCGTCTCCACTTCTCCCATGAGGTAGCGCAGCGTATCCACAGCATGGACGGAGTTCTCTTGCAGGGGGCCTCCGCCGTCAGCCTCGTCCCAGAACCATTGCATGGGAACGCGTCCAAGCGCATACTTCACGACAGCCCACCGGATAGGTCCAAGACGACCTTCCGTTTCATGCTTGAGCCGCTGCACGAAGGGGTGGAACCTCTTTTTCTGAGCAACCATGAGCAGCACGCCTGCCTCCCTGCAGGCCGCCACCATGGCGTCGCAGTCGGCGAGGGTCGGCGCCATGGGCTTCTCGCAGAGCACATGAATGCCGCGGGAGGCTGCCAGACACGTCAGGCTTCGGTGCGAGGATGGTGGAGTGCAGACACTGACGGCGTCAACTTGCGCCTCCCGGAGGAGAGCCTCGCCGTTGTCCCACGCAGCCGCCGCGTAGCGCTCGGCGCACTCCTCTCGCCGTGCCGGATCCGGATCGGCTACCGCAGCGATAACCACCCCCGGCATGTTCCGGTAGCTTTCCAGATGACGCTTGCCAATGCCCAGACCGATGACCCCTATGCGTACTGTGTTCATGTACCGACCTCCCCGTGCTATCGCTGCCCTGCTTCGTTGCCGGATCCACAGCGCAAGTGCCACTCACCGTGCCAGAGTCACCTTCAGCAACCGGAGCCAGTACCGCTGACTGTCCACATAGGTGACGTAGATCACGCGGCCTCCCTGTTCGGCGAGTTCCTGATGCTCCTTGCCAGCGTAGCAGAAGGCCCTCTCGAAGGCGCGATGGGGTGCGCCGATCTCCGCTATCGGCCTGTAGGGGCCCCACGGTTCACGAGCTACGCTCAGGCGTATCCTTTCCGTAATGCCCACCGAGTGGACCGCCAGGTAGCCGCCGATAAACCGGTTATGAGATACGGAGAGCTCGCTTGGGAAGTCGCGCAGTCCTTCTACGTCCACCGCGTCGGCGGGCCGCGCAGACCACTGAGGCTGGCGTCCCAGGGCACACAGGTACTCGTAAGCGCTGAGGTCGGCAATGCGGGATCTGTTTACCCTGGCCAGCCTGGCAGTCTTCGCACCTTTCGACTCATGCACTCCGACGATGTAGATGTACGGATCGCTTTCCGGCGTGCCACTGACAACAGCCGCGCCATAGAGATCCGCCGGCGGCTCCCACCATAGCTCACGTCCCGCCGACGTGCGGAGGCGTTCGAACTGTATGGCATCCATACGGGACACCGCCGACGCAGCCAGGCCGTGCCCCTCCACCCTGAAGTCGAAGGGACCTCCGCCGCCCGTGGTGCGCACACGACCGTAGTAGACATAGGCTCGTCGTGCGACAGAATCGTACCAACCGCCGAACGGCCATATCCGCGTCTCGGTACCCTCGCCTGGAGCGTTGGGGATCACCTGCCGCGCAAGACCCGTGACCGGATCGGCCAGGAAGTGGTACTTCCTGAGAGACGCGACCCCGCCGGCTGGCACAACGAGGGCGGCATTGCTCACGCCTCCGACGTACCGTCCCGATGGATCGGTCGGGTGCAACAGAAAGATATCGCCGAAGAACCAGAGAGTATGCCCTCCGATGGGCAGCGAATAACCGCAGTCCACCCCGCTCACGCCGGCCTGATTGTCAGTGAACAAGAGACCGCCATTCTCCACCTTCTCCACGCGGAAAGTGGGTGCACGGTTCACGGTCCGAACCTCCGCGACGTGTGACGGTGTGGCGCAGACGCATAGCACTGCTGCGACCGGCGCCAGTGCTATGGCCCTTGCGATATGATCGCTCATGCTTCCATCCTTACTGAGTCCATCCAGTGTACTCGTAGCGATGCGCCATGGCAAGCACCCCGTCCAGGAGGAAACGAAGCTCTCCTGCGCGAAAGAGCCATTTCAAAGGAGGCGCGCCATGATGACTTCGCACGAACGTTTCTCCCGCATGTTCGCTCACAAGGAGGCGGACCGGATCCCTATCATTGACAGTCCTTGGGCCGATACCATCGCCCGATGGCAACGCGAAGGGATGCCAGAGAACATCAGCTTCGTGGACTACTTCGGTCTGGACAAGGTTGCCGGCATGGGAGGAGACAACGGTCCGCGCTGGGAGGGAAAGCGCCTCGAGGAGACGGACCAGTATGTCATTGACCTTACCTCGTGGGGCGTCACCCTGAAGAACCTGAAGACCACGTCGGTACCGGAGTATCTCGATTTCCGCATCAAGGACCCGGCTACATGGCAGGAAGCCAAGGAACGCATGTTCCCGAGCCGCGACCGAATCAACTGGGACCACATTCGCCAGAACTATCCCATCTGGCGCAGAGAGGGGTACTGGATTCAGGGGCACCTGTGGTTCGGATTCGACGCCACCCACTCGTTCGTGGACATGGAGGTTCTGCTGGAAGCCATGATCGAGCAGCCAGAATGGTGCAAGGACATGTTCGACCACTGCCTCGACGTGAGCCTGGCCTTGCTGGACATGATCTGGGACGAGGGTTACACCTTCGACTCCGTCTTCTGGTGCGATGATATGGGCTACCGGGGTACGCAGTTCTTCTCGGTCAAGACTTACCGGGAGCTGCTGAAACCTGCTCAGAAGCGCGCCATCGAGTGGGCCCATCAGAAGGGCATCGTGGCTCACCTCCATTCGTGTGGCAACATCATGCGCTTCGTGCCGGAGCTGGTCGAGATCGGACTGGACGGGCTGAATCCTCTCGAGGTCAAGGCAGGCAACGATGCCCTGGCCCTGAAACGGGATTACGGCGATCGTCTCTTGCTCCATGGCGGCATCAACGCAGTGCTGTGGGACAAGCCCGCGGAGATCGAGGCGGAGATGCGCCGCGTGATCCCCGCCCTCAAGCAGAACGGCGGCTACATCTTTTCGTCGGACCATTCCGTCCCATCCAGCGTCGGCCTGGAAGACTTCCGACGCATCGTCAACCTAGCCAAGGAGTTGGGCAGTTACGAATAAGGAGGTGATGGCATGCTGGCCTGCGTGCTTCTCAGTGCGATGGTGCCTCAGCCGGCGCCGCAGGGTGCCGAGGATGTGTGGGCGTTGGCCCAGCGGCACGCGAAGACGTACAGGGTCTCGACCCTCATGGACGCCAGTCAGGTCGCCAGGCTTTTCCGGGACGACGCCGGTGTCCAACAGGCGATCCGATGGTGCAAAGAGCACGGGATCACCCATGTCTACATCGAGTCCTATCGAGACAAGGTGGAGCCGCCCGACGAGAATCTGAAGCGTGCTCGGGATGCGTTCAGAGCGGCAGGTTTCCTGGTCAGCGGGTGTATCACGCCGACGCAGATCGGCAAGCAGAGCACCGGCTGGCGCGCAATTTCCTGTTACACGGATGAGCCGACGCAGAAGGAGGTCGAGCGGATCTTCCGGCGCGCTGCTTCTCTGTTCGACGAGATCATGATAGATGATTTCTTGTTCACCGATTGTCAGTGCGCCGAATGCGTGCGTGCGCGTGGAAACCGCACTTGGAGTGACTATCGTCGAGCGCTGATGCTGGATGTGAGCCGCAAGGAGATTCTCGGGGCCGTCCGAGCAGTGAACCCGAAGTGCCGCGTGATCATCAAGTACCCATGCTGGCACGAGGACTTTCAGGAGCGTGGTTATGATGTTGCACGTCAGACCGCCGAGTTCCACAAGATCTGGGTCGGCACGGAGACGCGAGGCGGAGTGCCTGGATCGGGATGGGTTGCCGAGCCCCAGTATCGTGCCTATTGGCTCATGCGGTGGCTCGGGGGGATCGGTGGCTCCAAGTGCGGTGGCGGCTGGTATGACTGGATCGGCACGACCCCTGTCTACTATCTCGAACAGGCGCGGTTGACCATCCTCGGAGGCGCGCGTGAGGCGCTCCTTTTCAACTACGGCGCGCTGGTGCAGGACCGACTGGGTCAGCGGGATGTAGCCGCGTGGCTCGAGGAGCTACCGCTTCACTTGGAGCTCGCTCGCCTTATCGCGAACAAGAAACCGCGGGGCTTGCTCGGATGGAAGCCGGCCAACAGTCCGCCTGGCGCTGATCGCAATCTCCACAGCCTGCTCGGTATGGCGGGCTTTCCTGTAACCGCGGCGCACGAGTTCGATGCTGGCGCCCCGGGGTTCGTCTTCGCGGAGCAGGTCCGGGCCGATCCGAACTGGGCTGCGTGCTGGAAGGCAGCGCTTGCCTCGGGTCGCTCCGTGGTGGTGTCCCAGGCGCTGGCCGAGATCCTGAGGACGGACCGAGCAGTGGTGATCCCCACCAGCACCGACCCCAATATCCACAAGCCGCTAGCTTCTCTTCCGCAGTCAGAGCTGGACGCCTTGCGGGATCGGGCTACGGCCTCTCTGGGTGTGCGCTTCCACGCGCCTTACGGAGTAAGCCTGTTCCTCTTTGGCAACGACGTCGCCATCCTGCAGAGCTACCGCGATGAACCCACGAACTGCACCCTGGAGATGAAAGGCTGGAAGGCGGCTGCTATCGTTCTGCGTCTGCCGGCGGCTGCCAATGCGAGTCTGAGCGATGGGCCTTCGTTCCGGATAACACTGCCAGCTCGTGCCATGGTGGTCATCCGGCGCTCGAGAGGCCCGGAATCTTAGAGGGAGACCGAGTCCTCGTTTCGTTCGTATGCCAGCGTATAGCCTTACCAACCTGTCGAAGGAGCATGGCGGATGCTGGCACGAGAACAGATCGAGGAGTACAACCGCACAGGATACGTTGTAGCGCGCGGCCTCTTCACTGCCGAAGAGGCTGCCAGCTATCGGGATCACTACATGCACATGCGCGAGAGCGGGAGCTACCCCGGGGATTTCTCCGGAGTAGACGCGACATCAACGGACCCGCTCAAGCGCTACCCTCGCATGATCCATATGCACCGCTGGGACGAGGTGAGCCTGCGTTGGCTCATCGAGCCACGCTTGGACGCCTGCATGACTGCTTTGCTCGGGCGGTCGCCCTACGCAGTGCAGACGATGCTCTATTTCAAGCCACCAGGCGCTCGCGGACAAGCTCTGCACCAAGACCAGTTCTACCTGCGCGTGCAGCCGGGCACTTGCATGGCGGCCTGGATGGCGCTCGATCCGTGCGATGAGGAGAACGGCTGCCTCATGGTAGCGCCCGGCACGCAGGATCTGCCTGTCCTCTGCAGCGTGCCAGCGGATACCTCCCAGAGCTTCACGGACGTCACCGTGCCTGTGCCGGAGGACATGCCCATTGTCCCCGTGGTGATGGAACCGGGAGACGTGCTCTTCTTCAATGGCTCCCTCATCCATGGCAGCTACCCGAACCGGAGCCGGGACCGCTTCCGACGGGCGTTGATCGGACATTACGCGGTTGGCGACGCCCGTGCCGTCGCGCAGTTCTACCATCCTGTCCTCCGCATGGATGGCAGCACCGTAACTCTAGATGTAAGCGAAGGTGGTGGTCCCTGCGGTGTATGGGTGGATCGCGATGGGCATCGTGTGGTGGAGATGGTGCAACCACCTAGTCACGTAGCACAACCTGCCCACGAGTAGACTACCTCCCGTCTTCAGCGGTCGGGGCCAGGAGTTGCGGCTCGAACCCGTTTCGCGGCCGAAAACGTAGAGGCGTGCCTGTCCGTAATCGTAACGACACGAAGCGTGCTAGCGCGCAGGGCCAGTATGCGCTACCATGAGGGGTAGACGGAGGACAGCATGGAAATAGAAGGCCGACGACGGCGCACGCCTGCATGGCTGCGGACACTGCGCATCGCGTTCCTCATCGCGGTAGCGATCCTCATCCTGTTCGGGTACCAGCTCGCACGCCTCTACACGGACTGGGCGTGGTTCGGCGAACTGAATCGCCGCGCCGTGTTCTCGACGATTCTCGGGACGCGGCTCATTCTCTTCTTCGGGTTCGGTCTGCTTTTCTTCCTTGTTTTCTACTTCAACGTGTGGCTCGCCAGCCGCATCAACGCCAGCGCTGCACGGCCACGGTTCATGGACCCCGAACGAGAGATCTATGCGCAGGTCGCTAGGAGTGCCGCCCGGTGGCTGGGCGTCGGTGGGGCCATTTTCGTGGCGTTTCTCGTCGGAGGAAACGCGTCGACACATTGGCCGGAGTACATCCAGTTCATTCACGCGCAACGGTTCGGCGTACGGGAACCCGTTTTCGGCCTGGACGTGGGGTTCTACGTGTTCCGCTTGCCGTTCCTGGGGTATCTGCAGAGTCTTCTGCTGTTCACCCTAGGAGCGGCCACCATCGGCGCCGCGATCATTCACTATGGCGAGCGCGCCGCAGATTTCGTGGGTGGATCGCTAGCCCGAGTACCGCAGGGCGTTCGCAAACACCTACTGTGGCTCGGTGCTCTCTTCTTCACCGTATGGGCATGGGGACACTGGCTCGCTCGGTATGACGTGCTCTGGAGCAACAACGGGGCGTTCGTCGGTGCAGGTTACACGGATGTGCACGCTCGTATCCCAGGGCAGGTCGTTCAGACGGTGCTGATGCTCCTGGTCGCGGTCTTCTGCGCTATCAACACCACGCGGGGACGGGCATTCGCCCTGCCGGTCTACGGGCTTGTGCTATGGGGCGTCGGTTCGCTCGTGATGGTGGGCGTGTGGCCAGGCCTCGTGCAACGCTTGCGCGTAGTGCCAAATCAGTTCACGGCAGAGAAGCCCTTTATCGAGCGGGACATCGCTTTCACGAGGAAAGCATACAATCTCGAGACGGTGAAGGAGAAGTCCATCCCCGCTGTGGAGATCGTGTCTGCACGTGACATGGCGGAGGACCGGGAGACCATCGAGAACATTCGCCTCTGGGATTGGCCCCAGTTGGGAGCGGTCTTCGAGGCCAAACAGGCGCTGAAAACCTACTACCGCTTCCGCCTGCCCGAGTTCGCAAGCTTCACGACAGCGGACTTCAACATTGATGTGGACCGCTATCCCATCGAAGGCGTTGCCAGACAGGTCATGGTGGCCCCTCGAGAGCTGTACTCGGAAGGGCTTCCTCAACAAGCACGCACATGGGTGAACTTGCGCCTGCAATACACGCACGGTTACGGGCTAGTGATGAGCCCCGTGAACCGTGTGGATCCTGAGGGGTTGCCGGAATACTATCTCGGTCAGCTACCAGTGGTCTCCACGCGACCGGAGCTCGAGGTCGAGCGCCCCCAGATCTACTATGGCGAGCTTGCCCGGGAATACGTCATCGTTGCCAGCCGACAGGACGAACTGGACTATCCCAGCCCCGAGGGGAACAAGCTTACGCGGTACAACGGCCGAGGTGGTACGCGCATTGGCGGTAGATTCAGCAGGTTCGTCTGGTCTGTCCGCCTGGGCGACGCCAATCTGCTCCTATCCAGCGATCTCACATCCGAAAGCCGGATCATGTTCCGGCGTAACATCCGGGAGCGCGTGCAGACCCTGGCGCCGTTCCTCAACTGGGACAATGACCCCTACATCGTCCTCCACGACGGCCGCCTTGTCTGGATCATGGACGGATACACCGTCACGGATCGCTATCCATACTCGCGACAGGCAGAGGTTGGCATGGGCGAGTACGCCGCGGTGCAGAGCTTCAACTACATCCGGAACTCCGTCAAGGCCGTCGTGGATGCCTATGATGGTACGGTAACTTTCTACGCGGCGGACCCCTCGGACCCCGTCCTCAAGCTATGGTCGCACGCGTTCCCGAGCCTGTTCACGCCCCTGGAGAAGATGCCAGCCAGCCTGCGCTCCCATCTGCGATACCCGGAGGACCTGTTCCGCATCCAGCGGGACATCTACACGATCTACCACATGACAGATGCCCGGACGTACTACGGCAAAGAGGATCAGTGGGAAGTGCCCCGAGACCCAGGCGCGACGGGTGAGGATGGCGTGGCAGGGCCGGGACGCATGACACCCTACTACGTGAATATGCGGCTCCCCGGCTCGGATAGAACGGAGTTTATCCTCATGACTCCCTTCACACCGCTGCGGACGCAGAACATGTCGGGCTGGATGTGCGCCAAGTGCGATCCGCAGGACTACGGTGAGCTCTTTGTGTACAAGTACCCAAAGGGGACGAATGTCAACGGTCCCCAGCAGATCATGGCGCAGATCAACTCGCAGGAGGAGATCTCCAAGATCGTGACGCTGCTGGGCCAGAGGGGCTCGCGCGTTATCTGGGGCAATCTGCTGGCCATTCCGGTTGGACAGGGGATTCTCTACGCTCTGCCCCTCTACGTTCAAGCTGCAGGAACCGGCGCGGCCACCATACCGGAAATCAGCCAGGTAGTGCTTGCCACAGGCGACCGGATTGTCATGAGACCGACGCTCGAAGAGGCTGTGGTGGCACTTGGTGGCCCGGAGAATGCTCCGCGAGGCAGTACGCAGGGCCGTGATGAGTCGACGCCGCGGGCTACGGTCGCAGCCCCACGTCCGACCCAGTCGGGGGTACCGACCGACGCCCTGACACGTGCACGACAGGCCCTGGAGCGCGCTCGACAACAGCAGCGCGAGTACGAAGCGGCACTGGAAGAGCTGAGTAAAGCATTGGACGAGCTGCAGAGATCCAGAACGCCAAGGTAGTCAATATGCAGGTACCACTGGCTCCAACAGTCATTGGCCAGAGCCGGTCGGTTCTCTGGGTTGGCGCTGTCTGTATGAGCGTAGCGCTGGCCGGTTTGTGCGGCGCCCAAGAGACGCTCCAAGGCAGGCGGACGCCGGGACCGATGCCGGAGTATCGGGCTATAGCCATCCAGGTCCTGCACGATCTTAGGGTGGCACGCCGTGGCGTCAATGATTTCCGCTTCACTGTAGAGCAGTCTACGGGTGCGACAGCGGCTGAGATGGCGCGCTACTTTCGCGGCGCTACCGAGATCCGCTACTGGGTGATGCGTTTTCCCGACGTACGGTCCCGGGACGGCTGGCTGGCTGTGTACGTGTCCGGCTGTAATGGAGTCGTAGTCGCTCGCGCCGTGGACCTGCAGGGGCGGACCACCACGTACCGGCCTTGGACTCGGTACCTCTCCACCACCCCACCTGTCAGAACAGTGCTAGTCTGGCGCACGATGCCCGAGAGGGCACCCCATGGAGACAAGGCCAGTGGCCAGGCGGATCCGGCCATGGAACTCGTCGTGTGTGGTACGACCGTTTTCTCGGTGGCCGGTTATCAGCACCAGGAGATGGCGCGAAGAAATCCAAAGGCGTGGGAGGAACGGCTGAGCAAGCCCGAGTTGCGGAAGCGGTGCATGCTCCTCCAGCAAGCGTTCATGCAGCTATCGTTGAAAGCGGAACGGTTGCGTAAGTCGACGCGGTAGGTGCTCGAGCAGGACTCCGGATAGGGAAGTGTCAGCCTGTTTTCCGCTTCCTGAGCATATCCAGGAGAACAGCCCCCAGGATAACCAGGCCCAGGACGATCTTCTGAGTATACGGCTCCACGTTCATCAGGTTCATGCCGTTGCGGATCACGGCGATGATGAATGCGCCGACCAATGTGCCGAAGACTTGCCCCTGGCCTCCTGAGAGGCTCGAGCCCCCGACAACCACGGCGGCAATCACGAACAGCTCGTACATGACACCGTACGTAGGCGCCCCTGCTTTGAGCTGAGAGGCGGTGATGACGCCGCCGATTCCGGCAGTCAACCCGGAGACGATGTAGACGAAGAGGAGCGTTCGCGAGTTGCTGACTCCCGAGAGGCGGGCTGCTTCGGAGTTGCCTCCGACTGCGTAGATGCGACGCCCCATCGCCGTACGCGTCATGAAAACGTGGGCCGCGGCGTAGATGACGAGCATGAGCACGACAGCGTTCGGTAACGAGGCGATGGCGTTCCCGCGGCCCAGGGCCGTGAACGACTGGGGGATATCGTAGATAGTCTGCCCCTGCGCCACGATGAACGCCAGACCGCTGGCCACTTGCATCATGGCGAGGGTGGCGATGAAGGGAGGTATCCGGAACGCCGTAATGAAGGCGCCCGAGACGAGCCCGACAGCGCCAGACAGGACGATGGAGCCCAGAGAAGCCATGACAAGCGCCCAAGGGCCGGCGTGCACTCCCCCGAGCGCTCGGATGAACCAGGCCGTGACCACCGCGGAAAACGCGACGAGGCTGCCCACCGAGAGGTCAATGCCGCCCGTGATGATGACCATGGTCATGCCGACGGCGATAATCGCGATGACGGCGATCTGATCGGCCACGTTGCGGAGGTTCGTGGGCGACAGAAACGCGGAACGCCCCTCCGGCCGCGGAACGATCACCTGCAAGTCACCTAGTCCCGGTTCTGTCTGACGGACCGTGCGCCAAAGCGCCCATCGGCCCGTGTCCGGTGTCGCCAAGACTACGTGGGGTGCCTTCGACTGTGCGTTCAGGCGGCTCAGCGTCGCTCTCACGTCTGGAGGACCGCCGCCTGCTGTGATGATTACGCAGCTACTCGGCAGGCGTTGCCGCACGCCGCGAGCGAACTCGGCGCCCTGGGGGTCGCTACCTGTCACCAACAGGACACGCGTCGGCCTGGCATTCCGTCGCAGCAGCAGGTCAGCGGCAGCCACACCACCATCCCATCCCGACGGCGCCTCGCTTTCGTAGGTCGCCCACGTGAAGAAGATGCAGAGCGCCAGAAGAACCGCCGGCATGCCCATTGCCGACGGGCGTATGCGGATCACTTCAGCTCGGGATCCCTCTCAGCGTCTGCTTTCTTGTAAAGACCTGTTGGGATGAGCGTTTCGGGCGGCACCTTCTCGCCGGCGAAATACCGGGCCACTGCCTCGATGGCCAGCTTGCCGATCTTGTCGGGGTACTGGATGGAGTCCGCATACATCTTGCCTTCCTTGATGGCCTGCTTGGCCTCCGGCTGGCCGTCGAAGCCCACCACCTTGATGCGCTGCATCCGCCCAGCTTTCTCGATGGCCGCTATGGCACCCAGAGCGGATGGATCGTTGATGGCGAAGATCCCGTCGAGGTCCGGGTGCTTCTCGAGAATATCCTGGGCCGTCTTGAACGCCGTGTCCCGCATGCCACCTCCAGGGAGCTGAGCGACGATGGTGATGCCGGGCGCCTTGGCCATCACCTCTCTGAAGCCCTTCGTCCGCAAGATGACAGACTCCACCTCGGGATGGTCAATGATGGCCACTTTGCCTTTGCCACCCAGGGCTTCTATCATCGCCTGTGCTGCCAGCTTGCCGCCGGCGTAGTTGTCGGTAGCAATATGCGAGACCACCTTGACGTTCTTGTCGAGGCATGCGATGTCTGCGGTGAAAACGGGAACGCCCGCCTGATTGGCCTCCTGGATCGACGTGGCTATCGAACGGGAATCGGCTGGACAGAGGATGATAGCCGCGGCCTTCTTGCTGAGAAAGTCCTTGACCTGGTCCTTTTGGCGAGCTGGATCCATGTCGGCGGATGTAACCAGCACCTCGTAGCCACGAGCGGCGGCCTCTGCCTGCATGGCATCGCCCATGACCTTGAAGAATGGATTCGCCAGGGTGAGAAGCGACACGCAGATGAGTGGTCTGGCGCTCTGGCCTGGCGCTTCACCGGTGCGGCGAGTCGTGTCCGTCTCCTTACCGCAGGATACGGTCGCCACGATCAGCATCGCAAGGAGAGATGACCATCGCTGTCGGGACATACTTCACCTCCTGAACGCCTACGCCCCGTTGCGTCTACGGGCCGTTCGGTTGTCGGTTCGCCGAAGGCGGATGCGAGTCCTACGCGGCGTTATACTGACGACACCGGCAGGTTGCAACTAGCACGTCCCCTCACAAGCCTCCGATGCCGCTTTCCGGAGGCAGATGAAGGCCGAGCACCATGTCCAGCACTGTCCGCGCGAATCCCGTCACGAACTCTCCCAAGATCAGACCGATGAAGAACGGCAGTGCTTGCCGGTAAGCACGCAGACCGCCGTACCGCAGGAGAAGTACCTTGATGAGCCAGCTCACGAAGATGGGCAGCCAGAGCCGGAACAGCCCGAAACTGCCAGCCACTAGGTAGCCAGCCGGATGAAAGGGCCACCATACGAACCGCACGCGCATCGCCGCGAGAAAAAGCGTGAACAGACAGCCGAAGGCATAAGCGCCCATGGTCCCAGGAT
This sequence comes from Chthonomonadales bacterium, assembly GCA_037443035.1. Classification (GTDB taxonomy): domain Bacteria; phylum Armatimonadota; class Chthonomonadetes; order Chthonomonadales; family CAJBBX01; genus JABWBA01. Next base: position 6,830 of record JBBIPC010000005.1, on the reverse strand, counting down.
CTGCCCGCTGCGGCGAAGAGATCCAGCTATCCAGCTTCTGCCACGGCTCGCTGCCAAAGGCCCAGATAGCTGGACCGCGAAACTTTGCGCTCTCGAAGCCAACCTGGTACATGGTATGCAGATATGCCCAGAAGGCCGCAACCGTGCCAAGAAGGCTAGCTAGCAGGATGAGCAGCGTCAGTGAGGACAGGCGCACCCCTGTGCGGTGCCCTATGCGGATGGCATCCACGTGCGTCTGCATGGGAAACTGGCGGTGGGTCCGAGACAGCCAGAAGAAGAGCGTCATCACGGTCAAGTCGCCGCGCGTCCATGCGGCCGTACCCGAAACCCTTTGCAGGACCTGATCCGCCCCGACCTGGTACAGCTCGTAGGTCGGCAGCCCCAGCTCGGCCCTCAGGCGCGCGACCACGAGGACAATGACGAACAGGATGCCAAGGTAAAGCATGGCCGTCTGCCAGCGCATTCCGGCGGCCATGGCGAACCAGACCATGCCCGCCGAACCTGCCATCAGCCCCAGCACCGCCGTTCGATAGGACATAGGCTCATTAACGTCCCGCTCCCCATCCGCATATCCACGTCCTGTTCCATAGCGACGGTCACAGAGAGGATCCGTGCGGACGTCTTCGTATCCCCTCCCCTTTCCAGGGGTAGGGTCAGGGAGGGGGTCGCTCCGCCATGTACACCGCCACGCGTGCGCCAGATGCCCTCGAGCCGTGTAGAGCACCGCCAGCGCCACGCCCAAGATCGCTCCGACCCCCTGTTGCTGAACGTAGGGGAACTTGCCCCATTCCGTATAACCCATCATGGCGGCGACGATCAACTCGACACGGCTGAAGAGCATGAAGAACCAACACGAGAATCCCAACTGCGTCGGCAAGAGGAATGTCAGACCATAGGCGAACGGGAAAGACGAGATGGGTAGCGGTCCAGCAGCGTTCCAGGGATACGCTTGTGCCTGGAAGTACTGTACGCCGATGGGCACACCCGGTATGGATGGGTACAGGCTGTGAATCAGGTTGATGATCTGACCAGCCGCCCCGATAGCGGCTCCGCCCCACAGGAGCCTCGAGCCAAAGAGAGATTGCGGCCTGCTCAACACCTGTATGGGTATCTCGGCGATGGGGTAGTTGAGGCGCTCGTAATCCCACTGCCTTCGGAATAGGCTCGCCAGGCACAGCATCGTCCATACGACCGCCATGACAAAGAGGGTCCACCACCCCAGCGGTTTCAGCCACGGGAGAATGTGATCCGGCCTGTAGAGAGTGCTGTTGCCAGTGAAGAGAGGGTCTATCACCTCCTTGTCACTGACGACGAGATGAGCCGGGAGATGCGGAAGGATCTTGGTTGCCCATCCCGTCTCTGGCGTTGCGTGTCGGAAGACGTAGGTCAGAGTTGTGAAGAGGATCTGGAGCTGGTCATGGCCGGCCAGATTGCTCGCAACCGCGACGATGACATAGAGGGCCAGGATCTCCTGGGTCGTGAATATCCATCGAGGTCCGAGACGGCGCAGGAGGACGTTCAGGCCCAGGAGCGCTAACAGGAGCGTTACGGCATTGAAGAAGATGGCCTGGGTCGTGGCGTTGTCGGAATACCGAACGTACTCTATCTCGGTAATCCACCAGGCATTCAGGGGGATGATGATGATCGCCACCAGAACGACACGCAGACTCAGAAGTCCGCGGCTTCGCCGCGCAGCTTCCTTTCGTTGGAGCGGCCGATCCGATGACATGAATCCTGACTACCTAATTCCTTTCGGCTCCGACGGGCTGCGTCCCTGCGCCGAAACGGCGCGTGGGGTATCCTCATGGAGAAATGTCGAGCGCAGACGCGCTGAGAGGAGGCTCTTGTGAAGAACACGCGAGCGATCATGGCAGCGGTGATGGCAGCACTGGTGGTCATGGCCATAGCCCATCCATCTACGCAGATCGAGTTCGGCAAGCTCGCCAAACCGCCCAAAGATTCACCCCTGGCGAAAGCTAGCTGCGCAGCTTGCCATGTGGGTATAGGGAAGCCGGCGTTGAACCCCTATGGCAAGGATCTTGCTGCGGCTATGAAGGCATTGAAGACGAAGAGCCTGACAGCAGCCGTATTGAAGAAGACAGCGAAGCTCGATTCGGACAAAGACAAGGCCAGTAACGAGAAGGAGATCAAGGCAGGTACCCTTCCCGGCGATCCCAAGAGCAAGCCTGCGAAGTGAGGATGTGCGCGCCAACTCTCAGAAAGGGGAGGATCAAGTGAAGGCGTTTCGTGTAGCCACAGTTGTTCTGCTGTCCCTCGGCGCGGCGGCGTCGCTTGCCATGCCGGTGATTCGGATGGACTTCCTGAAGCTTACCGGCGTCAAGAAGACCTCCAAGATCGCATCAGCCCAGTGCAGCCTCTGCCATGCCGTCGGTACGAAGCTCAATCCTTTTGGCCTGGATCTCCAGAAGGCCATGAAGACCGCCAAGACGAAGAAGCTGACCCCAGCCGTGCTCAAGGCTGTCGCCAAGCTGGACTCGGACAAGGACCGGGCAACGAACGAGAAGGAAGTCAAGTCGGACACGTTGCCGGGCGATCCCAAGAGTAAGCCGGCCAAGTGAGGCAATAGCGATCGGACCCGTCAGACCAGATCTGCGTGGCTTGACGGGCTCCCTCTTGTTCTGACGCGGTGGCAACCGCCCGCTTCTGTCGGCATGTACATACAGCAGTTATTGCTACCCGGGTCGTATAATCGTCAGGTGGTAAGCCCAGTGGGAGCGTCGGAATCGCAGGCACTACCGACAAGCGGGGAACTCCCGTTCTGGGCCCGTCGTCGGATGAACTAGCCCCATTACTGCACCGGCTGGAGGCTCGTATGCAGCGCTTTCTCGGTCTGGCACTTGTCCTGGGCTGGTGGGCGGCGCTTGCCGTGCATTCCGCCGCACAGCCTCCTATCACGGAAGCTCCTGGTCCTCAGCGTCCCTTCACCGACACGATGGCCGATATGGCCAGACGCGACCTGCGGTGGCTCTGGGAAATCGAACAGGGCCTCCGACCCCCAAGACCGCGTCTGCTCGTCATCGGCGAGCACGAGGCCGAAGAAGTGCGCGAAGGACCCGTGGAGGAGACGTCTACCTTTTTCCTACCCGCAGTCTTCCTGCCACCTGAGGAAGGTACGCCCAATGCGCTCTACCGTCACATCCTAGCCCCGCAGACCAAAGGTGCCAACTTCACGGGAATTACCCTCCAGAACCAGTACAACCAGTTCGGGTGGGGAGTCATTCCGCCAGATACCTGCGGAGCCATCGGCCCGAATCACTTCCTTCAGGTTATCAATGGCTCAGTGGCCGTCTACACGCGCAGCGGCACGAGGCTGAGCCACGTCACCCTGGAATCCTTCTTCACCGTGAATGTGGGAGGGACGACGTATCCTCGCGACTACGCATTCGATCCCCGTGTGGTCTACGATCGTCGCAGCGGACGGTTCTTCGCAACTGCGCTCGAGAACAACTACAGTTCGAACAACCACGTAGTGCTCGCCATATCCCGGACTTCCGATCCCACCGGCACGTGGGACAAGTACATCATTCCGATCGGGCAGTCCGGGAAGTTCACGGACTATGATACGCTGGGCGTGGATGACAACGGGGTCTACGTGGCGGCCACTCTCTTCGGATCGAGCGCGACCATTCGCATCGCGGCAACGCGCAAGGCGTCCCTCTTGTCGTCGCCACCGTATCTCGACACGGTCTACTTCGTCGAGAACCCGAGCGGTTTCTACGCCACGCCACAGCCAGCGCTGAATCTGGACGCGGTCGCTTCGACTGGCCGGGCGTGGATTGTCGGATCCAGCTCTACAAGCTACAGCAACATGCGCGCAGCCTACTTCACCTGGCCGTCGAGCGGCGCTCCCACCTTCAGCTCGGTCATGACAGTCAGTCTGCCAGCCTATGCGTTCCCACCAGACGCACCGGCAAAGGGAAGTACCCTCAACATTGACGTGGGTGATATGCGCATGCATCCAGCCACGATCCGGAACAACAGGCTGTACACGTGCCGCCATATCGGGGTCAACAGCGTCGGAGGCTCGAGTGGCGCCGATCGTACAGGCATCGAGTGGATCGAGCTGGATGTGTCCACCAGCACTCCGTCGGTGGTGCAGAGCGGGCGACTCTACGATGGTGCAGCTAGTGATCCGGTGTTCTTCTACTATCCATCCGTTGCCGTCAATGGCCTCGGGCAGATGGCGGTCTCGTTCTCGGATTCGAACGGCAACCGGTGGGTAGCGGCTGAAACGTGCGGACGGCTGAGCAGCGATCCGTCGGGCACGCTCCAGGCGATCATGGAGATCGTGCCTGGCCAGAACAAGTACACCGTGACATTCGGTGGTAGCGACAACCGCTGGGGCGACTACAGCTACTCGTCTGTGGATCCCAACGATGACCTCTCTATCTGGACCATTCAGGAGTTCGCTACATCTACGCAGAACATATGGGGAACTTGGATTACCCAACTGCTGGCGCCTGCCCCGACCCTGAACAACCCCAACGGTTCCGGCCAGGCGGGTGCGACAGGCGTGATCCTCGACCTCACAGGCACGAATCTTTTCGATCCTGGCCCGGGCTTCCCCAATCGGCTCAACGTCCAGCTCACTGGCGGCACGATCAACGGCATCAGCAACTACGTCATCACCTACAATAGCCCCACGAGTGTCCGGGTTCAGTTCGACATCGCCTCCAATGCTTCGCCTGGCGCACGGAATATCGTCCTGACGAATCCCGACGGTCAGCAAGTCACGGTAGCGAATGGATTCACGGTTCAAGCCAGCAACACCACAACCCTTACCGTGGCGAACGTGTCAGGCAGCATCCGCGAGACCGTGAACTTGCAGGCAACGCTCACGCGCACTTCCGACGGAACGCCCGTCGCTGGCAAGACCATCGCCTTCACCGTAGCCGGTGCTGCTGCGGGCACTGGCGTCACCAACGGGTCGGGAGTAGCGACCGTTGCCTACACGATTCCGGAGAGCCTCGGCACCGGAACCGCCACGATTGGGGCCTCGTTCGCTGGCGATCCACCCTACGAACCCAGCAGCGGGACGGGCACGCTCACTGTGAGCAAGGCTGCTACCACCACGGCGGTCGCGAACGCGAGCGGCAGGATTGGCGAGACGGTAAGCTTGCAGGCGACGCTTACGCGGAACACGGACGGTGCAGCCCTCGCATCGCGAACCATCGCCTTCCAGGTTGCCGGTTCGGGCGCGGGCTCAGCCTCCACGAACGCAAGCGGCGTTGCCACGCGCACCTATACCATCCCGGAGAGCCTGGGGGTCGGCAATGCCACCATTCGGGCTGACTTCGCGGGCGACAGCCTCCACTTGGCTAGCTTCGGCACCGGCACGTTGGCCATCTCCAAGGGTCAGACTGCGCTGGCGGTGGCGAATCGAAGTGGCCAGATCGGAGAGACGATCAGCTTGTCTGCATCCCTCACCTGCGTCGGGAACGGCGCGCCCGTGGTAGGCCGTACTGTCGCCTTCGATGTGGACGGCACCGGTACAGGGTCTGGTATCACGAATGCTTCGGGTGTTGCTGAGATCAGCTATGCGATCCCGCCCGGCAGCGTTCTCGGAGATCACACGATCGGTGGGAGCTTCGCAGGCGACACAGCCTATGACCCATCGTCTGGCACGGGCACGCTAACCGTTCAGAAAGCGGATTGCACCGTGACTGCGTCCGATGCGGCCGGGGCCTTCAACGCCACGGTCACGCTCGGTGCAACCCTCGTTCGAGCGACGGACAACGCCCCGCTCGGCGGGAGTATCCTTTCGTTCAGTGTGGAGGGTACCAGCGTGGGTGATGGAACGACCGACGGGGTTGGTTATGCGTCGGTGCCATTCACCATTCCAGAGGCCCTAGGCAGGGGCGGCAAGACCATCCTTGCAGCGTTCGCTGGTGACAGCTCCCACAATGGCGCCAGCGACACTGCGACGCTCAGTGTCACTGGATGGCCCACAGCCCTCGCCGTAACCGACGCCGCGGGTATGGTCTCCCAGAGCGTCAGTCTGGTGGCGGTTCTCACCCGAAGCGACACGAGCACGGCACTCACCGGGCGCACGGTAAGCTTCACCGTGGCTGGAACTGGAGCAGGGAGCGGCATTACGGACTCGCTTGGCGTCGTCACAGTGCCCTATGTGATTCCCGATACGGTGGGCTCAGGACCGACGACGCTTCAGGCCAGTTTCGCCGGAGACACGCTGCACGAGCCCTCGACCGGCTCGGGGACCCTTACCATCACGAAGGCACCCACTTCTCTCTACGTGCCAGACAGAACCGGCACTATCACTGAGGTTGTGACGCTCCGAGGGTACCTGCGCAGGACAACGGACAACGCCTGGGTGGTAGGCCGCTCGGTGGCGTTCCAGGTGGATGGCACGGCCGTTGGCAGTGGAACCACCGACAGCAACGGTCGTGCCGATGATAACTGGACGATCACAGCAGGAGCAGGATCCAGAGCGATAACAGGCGCGTTCGCCGGCGATGCAGCCTACACAGGCTCTTCGGGCAGTGGCACGCTCACGTGCCAATCCTGGGCCACGAAGATGGCCACGTTCGACCGGACCCAGCGCATTAGTGGGCGGACGGAGCTGAAGTGTCGGCTCTTGAGAAGCGACAACGTCCCGTTGTACAACAAGACGATCAACTTCTACGTGGACGGAACGTTCGTCATCAGCCGATCCACCAACACCCAGGGTTACGCCAGCTATCCATACTATGACGTGCCCGACGGTGCGGGAGCGGGTACTCGGACCATCCTCTCGGAGTGGCCGGGCAACGCCGGCTACGCGGCCATCAGCAAGACGGCTACACTGACGG
>JBBIPC010000004.1:89601-221917 GCA_037443035.1 Chthonomonadales bacterium | reverse complement strand
ACCGGCTGAAGGATCCGTGGGCATCGGAAGTGGCTCGTCGCATGATGCTCCTCGCCACCTATGATGCTCGTGAGAACGGTGTTGTCGAAGACAACATAGACGGTGGGCAGATCGTTGCTGGTGCCTGGTTCAAGATAGCGCATCCCATGGCACTCAAACACACGCTCAATGCCATAGCCTGGCAACCTGAGGTCTTCGGTGCGGCACGAGAGAACCACATCGTACGAACAACCCACGTCGTGCGGAATGTAGTGTACGGTGATGGGAGGATCGAATACTCGACTTTCCCGGCACCAGGGCCAACCATGGACGTGCTGCGTCTTGCATTCAGGCCGACCGCCGTTATGGCCGACGGGAAGTCCTTGCCATTCGCACAAGTGACAACGGGACGGGGTGTCGAATTGATGCGGCTATCGTGCGGTGATTGGATTGTCGCGGTGCGCCGTGATGGTACGCGTACAGTCGTTATCAGCGGCGACGACCCTCAGAAAACAGTGCAGGCCGATGCGCGGGAGCGGAATTCCCTCAAATTCAGATTCGTTGGCAATCAGGTGCGCATCCTGGGTAGGACAGGTCCCGACGGTGGCCTAGCAGAGGTCTGGTTGGACGGGGCCAAACAGCTCGTTCCGATAGATTGCTGGTCACCTATGGCACGCTACAGCCAGACGCTCTACTACCGCAATGGGCTAGCTAACAGCGAACACGTCATTGAGATCAAGCCCGTGTATAGGGGCAACCCTGTCGCCAAGGGGCACCGAGTGACGATTACGGTATGCCAGAGCTCCGCTGCGACGTCAGATGCGAGGTGCTGGCAGGCAGCCGCGACGTTCCGACCGATGCCCCAACGTGTCATCTTCGGCTACAGTGGCAGACGGGACTACGTCGCATCCGACGGAACGAAATGGCGTCCGGCCACGGAGTGGATTGTCCGTCTCGGGGGTATGGCAGACTCGGTGGCGGCGACCTGGCGAACTAATCCGGTTCGGGCAACGATCTTCGGCACGGCGGACCCAGAGATCTATCGCTACGGAGTACACGCGCGTGATCTGACCGCATTCTTTACGGTCGCCCCCGGTACCTACACGGTTCGCATGCACTTCATGGAGACGAGAAGAGTGGATGCCCGGGACCGTCTGGTGGACATCGAGATCAACGGTCAGACAGTGCTCGAGGGAGTGGATCTCGAAGCCACCGCAGGCGGGTTCTACCGGGCGGCTGTGCTGGCGTTTCCGGGAATCCGTCCTCGGAGCGGTACGATCACGGTTCGCGTCCTGGGGCACAGTGGAGGCGAGGCGGTACTTCAGGCCGTCGAGATTCTGCTAGGCTATGCTCCAAGCCATAGGCGACTCGTCGTCTCGGTACCCAGGCAGCCGCCAGATGGCAACCTGCTCATCAACTCAGGATTCGAGGAGACGAGCGTAGGTACCGTCGGCCGACTCGGGGAACGCGCACAGCGATCCGGTTGGACCTACGTCTTCGCATCTGCGAGTCAAAGCTACATCTGGGCTGAGACAGATTACGTTCAGCATCCGCAGCTGGGCCTGCCAGAGATCCGATCGGGCAAACAAGCGCTCCGCACTCATACGGACGGTACAGGAAGAACCATGGTTTACCAAGAAGTCCCGGTGATACCGCTAACGAACTATGTTGCTGAGGCGTGGGTGCGCGCGGTGGACTTGCACGGGAAAGGCTTCGGGCGCCATCCGGGGGATGCCGTGGCACTGGTCATACAAGAGCTATCCTCTAGCGGAGGCGTCACGTTGGAACATCCGCGGTCGGAGCTCAGGGAGCCGGGGCCCTACCGGCGAATCGAGTGCCGGTTTCGCACCGGTGCAGATACACGCCGGATCCGCTTCATCCTCGAGGCCATCCAGCACGCACCTTACACCGAGGGACATGTGACGTATGACGACTGCAGCCTGCGTCCGTTGCCGTAGGCGGCCTGGGGTCCGGAGCAGGCAGCCAACGGCTGATCTGGGGTGTGGCAGTGGCACGTGAAACCGGTGCGACAGTGGTCAGAGCCGCTTATGCAAAGGTGAACTACTCGCTGGAGGTCGGAAGTGTGCGCCCGGACGGCTACCACAGCGTCCGCACTGTAATGCAGACAGTATCCTTGGCAGACGTAGTGCACTTACGGCATGCGGCTGACCCCGGCATAAGGCTAACGTGCGATGTGCCCTGGGTACCCATAGACGCGCGCAATCTGGTCTGGCGAGCAGCACGGGCGTTCCTAGATCATATCGGGTCGCCCGATGCAGGAATACACGTTCGTCTGACCAAACGCATCCCTGTTCAGGCAGGGCTCGGAGGCGGCAGTAGCGATGCTGCAGCGATCCTGATGGGGCTCAACGAACTGCTCGGATCGCCGCTATGCGATGACGAACTGCACGCGCTGGCGACGCGGCTTGGATCGGACGTCCCGTTCTTCCTCTTTGGCGGCACGGCCCTGATGGAGGGTCGCGGCGAATGGGGCCAGCCATTGCCGGATGGTCCTGAGCTTCACATGGTCATCGTCAAGCCGAACAGCGGCGTGGCGACTGCCGATGCTTACCGTGCTCTGGACGCCATGCCCGCCCGACCGGATACGGACCGTGCTGCAACGGTCGTCGAGGCGATCCGGCATCACGATGCCCAGCGTCTGTTGGCGGCCATGAGCAACGACTTCGAGATTGTCATCGACTCGCTGTGTCGCGAGTCCGCGGAAGCTATGCGAACCATGAGGAAGCTTGGGGCCGCAACCTGCCATCTCTGCGGCAGCGGCTCCGCGGTCTTCGGTGTCGTAGCCTCTGAAGAGGCCGCGGAGGAGATTGCTGAGAGCATGAGGCGCCGTTGGAGGAACGTCTACGTGTGTCGGACGGTGGGACGCGCGGAGGCTCAGGGAAGATGACACATGATGGGGTGAGAGTTCCAGCGATCGTTCTGGCTGGAGGCAAGGCGTCTCCTGAGTTCGCCGCTGCCGCAGGGGTTGAGAAACGCTGTCTGTTGCGAGTTCGTGGAAAGACCCTGCTCGAGATCGTAGTAGATGCCTTGAGATCGTCCGAGCGTGTTGGACGGATCCTCGTTGTAGGGGACCTTGCAGTGCCCGAGGGCCTCGAGAAGGTCGCGGAGGGCGACACCTTTGTCGCCAATCTTTTCCGCGGACTGGAGTGGTGTCGGGACGAGCCCTATGCTCTGGTGGCGACCTCGGACATGCCCTTTATCCGCGGCGAGACTGTGAGTCGTTTGGTCGAACGAGGCGAAGCGCTGCAAGCCGATTTCGTCTATCCTATCGTGCCGGTGGATCTCTGCCTTCAGGCATACCCAACGATGCACCGCACGTCGCTTCCACTTCGTGAAGGGCGCTTCACTGGCGGCAATGCGGTTCTGCTGCGGCCAAATGTGTTTCTCGAGCAGCGGTCCTACATCGAGCAGGCTTACGCTCAGCGCAAGCGGCCGCTTCGGTTAGCTATGATGCTTGGCCCTGGCATCGCGCTTGCAGTTGCTGTGAGCCTCATGACGAGACGTGGCCTCGTACGCCTGCCGACACTGGAACGTGCCGCGACAAAGCTACTGCACGCGAAAGCCAGGGCTTTGATCATGTCGGACCCGGACATTGCCGCAGATATAGACCGTCCCGGCGATCTGGAGGCCCTACCCGAGCAAGCGTGACGGTTCGGGTGAGAAGCGGAAGCCTGGCACGTCAGTCCCAGGTAACGGGTCGGCCAATGGCGCCGGCCACGCGCGCAACCAGCCGCATCGTTTCCGCGAACGTAGCGGGGGTCAGGGCCTGCTGGCCGTCGGAGAGAGCCTCCTGCGGCCTGGGATGGACCTCGACGATCAGGCCATCAGCACCGGCAGCCACGGCTGCTAGAGCCAGCGCCGGCACATAACGCGCATGTCCTGTGGCATGGCTAGGATCCACGATCACAGGCAGGTGAGTGATCTCTTTGAGGACAGGTACCGCCGAAACATCCAGCGTGTTGCGCGTATAGGTGCGGTCCAACGGCAGGACGCCCCGCTCGCACAGCACGACCTGATTGTTGCCCTCGTGAAGAATGTACTCCGCTGCGAAGAGGAGCTCGTCAATCGTCGCGCTCGGACCTCGCTTCAGGAGGATGGGCTTCCCAGATCGTCCCGCCGCGACAAGGAGCGAGAAGTTCTGCATGTTCCTCGCGCCGATCTGAAGCATGTCCGCATGCTCGGCTACCAGTTCCACGTCGTGGGGATCCATGACCTCGGTAACGGTGCCCATGCCGAGCTGTGCACCAACCTCACGCAGGTACTCGAGACCGACGCCCTGCAGCCCTTGGAAAGAGTAAGGCGAAGTGCGAGGCTTGAAGGCTCCGCCACGGAGGAGACGCGCTCCGGCCTCCTTGACTGCGTATGCTGTCTCGTGAAGCTGGCGACGGCTCTCGATGGCGCAAGGTCCAGCGATGACAACGAGCGGGCCGTTGCCGATGGTAACATCACCGACGTGGACAAGCGTGGAAGCCGCATGGAACTCTCGGGAAGCAAGCTTGTAGGGCCGGCTGACATGGACCACGTTGCTCACTCCCGGCATGCCCTGGAGCACGTCGGCGAGACCGTCGCGCGCATCAGGAGGTATCACGCTGGCGATGCCAATCGCGGTGTGGGCCCCACCAGGGAGGCGGAGCGGTTTCATGCCCCTGTTGGCGATGACGTCCACTACAGCATGGACCTGTTCTTCCGTAGCGTTCGCATGCATGAGTACAATCATGTGGGGAGTATAGCACGGCTGGAAGCTCGGCCCCGGAGGGAAACTAGCCTTGGGAGGACGCAACGATGTACGTCTTGTGCGTGGGCGCACACCCTGATGACTGTGAGTCGGCAATGGGAGGAACGGCTGCACTCTACGCGAAGCGCGGTGACCTGGTGCGCTTCCTGTCGCTGACCAATGGTGACAAGGGTCACTATGCGGAAATCTATCGCCAGGATCCTGGTCGCCTGGCCGTTCGTCGCCGCGAGGAAGCGCTGAGGGCGGCCTCCCATATCGGGTGCGAATATCGATGTTTGGGCTGGCACGACGGGGAAGTCTACGTCACCCGCGAGGCTACGGAGGCCGTGGTCCGAGCGATCCGAGGCTTTGGACCGATCGGGCATGGGCCGGACATCATTTTGACAAATCGCCCATGCGATTACCATCGTGATCACCGCTACGGCGCGCAGCTCGTACTCGATGCGCTCTATATGCTGACCGTACCACTTGCTTGTCCCGACACGCCCCATCTACGGCGTCTCCCTGTCGTCGCCTACTGGCAGGATGGCTTCACCGAGGCCGGACCCTTTCAGGCCGATGTGGCTGTTCCTATAGACGCAAGTATCGAGCAAAAGGTCATGGCGGTTTGCGAACACGTGTCGCAGTTCTGCGAGTGGATACCGTACAACGCCGGGTCGCACGAAGCATTCAGCGACTTTCCGGCGGATCCAGAGGCGCAGCGCGCCCGCATCGATACCCTGTACCGCAGGAGAGCCAGCGATCTGGCCGACCGCTTCCGGGCGTTGCTGCCCGCGGAGACGCTATACGCAGAAGCGTTTCAGATCAGCGATTATGGCCAGCAGCTCGACGCCGACGACCTCCGTACGTATTTCCCTGTAGGCTGAAGCGTCTGCATAGCGCTTCCTCGTTGGCAGCAGCAGTGAACCCAGCCTACAGGTAGGCGCCAGCGGCGCCAAGATTGTTGCGCATAATCGTGCCGCGCACGTCGTCTTGTCGCAGGTTCGCCTCGACGTTACGGTTCAAGATGTTGCGCTCGATGACGGTGTCGTCGGTGCAGAACAGCTCGATGCCAATGCGGTTGTCTTGGATGTCGTTCCCGATAATGCGATGTTGACGCGGACGGAGCTCCATGCGCGCGAGGTCGGGTTCGGGACCAGGACGGATGCCGTGATCCTGGTTCGCAGCGATGCGAATACCCTTACCGTTCCGTGTGAAGATGTTTCCTTCGATCTGCCATTCGACGGATGTCAACCGGTCCGGCAGCGCCTGGGCGAACTGCTCCACATAGTGGGACCAGAGGAGCAGACCGTGGCCGTTCGCCTGGAACGTATTCCCTGATACTCGGAATCCCCTCCCGTTCTCGACGGCGATTCCTGCCTGCCGGTTCATGACCATGCGGTTGTCTTCGAGTGTGGAGTTAGCTGAGAAACCTAGCCAGAACCCGAAATTGCACCGATCTGCGAAGTTGCGACGGAACACATTGCGCTGGCAGAAGGTGGCCTCGAAAGCGATATTCGGGCTAAGGGAGCCGTCGTTCTCTTCGAAGAGGTTGTCATCGCAACCACTAAGCACGCCGTCGGGACCCATTCCTGCGAGGAAGAACCCGTCACCCCCAAGCCTGGCCGCATTGCGCCTGAACACGTTGCGCGAGGACCCACGAACCGCCACGAAGCCCGCTGCGTCTGCGCCCATGTGGCCGAAGTGGAGGCCGCCCTCCCTCGGCTCGAAGCGGCAGCAGTAGTCCGCATGGTTGCCTTCGAAGATGCTATCCGTCGTGTCGTGGAGATGGAAGCCAAAGCCGCTGCAGTAGGAAGCATTGTTCCCTTGGATACGGAGACGGCGGCAGTGATAGGTAAGGACACCGTTCTGCTGATGGAGCAGTAGGTTCGCGCGGACCACGGTATCTTCAACGCGAACCAGCAAGAGCGCTCCGCCATAGGGATCGTCGGCAGGCTTCCAGATGTCGAGGAATATCGTATTGGCTGGAATCTCTGCGGTGCCTGATACGTCGCAGTCCGTGATGGTCAGACCTTTGGAGTCGGTAACAGATATGCCATGCTTGTAGCCACGAATGCGCAAATTGGCCAGTGTGAGCCCGTCAGCACGGTAGGCCGTGATCCCGCAGGCGTCGCTGGTTGGACCGATGAGTGTGGCGCCGGCACCATCCAGAATGACGTTGGCGCCTTCGACATGTAGGCCGTGTGGCAGGATGTAGGTCCCTTCAGCCAATCGGCAACTCTCGCGGATCACCATTCCGTCTCGAGGCTTGACGACGTTCATCTTGCTCTAACCTTTCGTGTACCGTGACGCCTTCCAGAACGCTGCTCAATCGTCTGCGCGTCCCTCTGGAGCCGTGGGTGCGACCTTGACGCCAAGATAATGGGCCATGATGGTCCGTGCGATGGGTGCCGCCACCTCGCCGCCATGCCCGCCCTCTTCCACGTAAACGCAGACGGCGATGCGAGGGTTGTCGGCCGGCGCATAGCCGGCGAACCATCCGTCGTTGACCAGATCACCTCGCCGCCGCCGCTGTGCGGTTCCCGTCTTTCCTGCTACACGAATGCCAGGAATAGCGCAGCGCGTGCCGGTGCCGCCCGTCTCGACGACAGCCTCCATCGCACGACGAATCGTGGCGAGTGTTCGCGATGGAACGCCGAGGCTTCGGATAGGCTCCGGTGGCACTGACCTGACTCTGCTCTTTCCGTCAGGCTCATAGGTCGTGACCGAACCCACCACACGAGGGCGGTAGAGCGTGCCGCCGTTGGCGATGGCAGCGACAGCGTTGCAGACCTGAAGAGGAGTGCAACCTAACATGGCCTGTCCGATGGCGTAATCCACTGTGTCTCCACCGACCCACGGGCCGAGTTTGCGACGCTCCTTCCATGCCGGGTCAGGCACAATCCCGGCAACTTCACCTCCAGCGATATCCACGCCGGTCTTCTCACCAAGACCGAACCGCCGAGCGTAAGTAGCGATAGTATCGGGCCCCAAGCGCTGACCTAGGTGATAGAAGAACACATCGCATGACTTGGCGACAGCCTCGATGAACGTCACCGAACCGTGACCGGACCGGCGGTGACAGCGCTTGGGCCAGCGTCCCAGATAGATGATGCCGCGGCAATAGTCCGAAGAATAGACGCTGGCTTTCCCCGTATCCAGACCAGCTGTCGCCGTGACAAGCTTGAAGACCGATCCCGGAGCCACAGCCATGGCGGTGGTGCGGTTGATCAGTGGGCGCAGTCGGTCTTTCTGCAGTGCATCCCAGCGCGATCGCGGGATACCCCCTACGAACTCGCCGGGATCGAAGGAAGGCACGCTCACCATGGCGAGCACTGCTCCTGAGGTAGGGTCCATGGCCACGGCGGCGGCGGCCTTGCCATGCGCGACGAAACGGTGCAGCTCGCGGTATGCCAGTGACTGCAGGTCGGCTCGAATGTTCAGCCGAAGCGTGGCTCCTGGTACGGGATCGGAGGATGAGAGCTCCCCCTGGACTGCACCAAGCGCATCTACCTCGACCGTGACGGTCCCGTCTCTGCCGCGCAGAGCCGCGTCGTATGGACCTCCCTCGACGCCGGTCTTGCCGCAGGTATCGCCTGCCACGTAACCGGCGGCCGCCCGTTCCTCGAGATCGCGCTTGGAGCATTTCCCGACGTAGCCAAGAACGTGGCCGTATGCCGTGCCAACCTGGTAGGAACGCACGGGTTCCGGGCCCACCACCACGCCTGGCAGCTCGTAGCGGTGCTCCTCGATTCTCGTCGCCGCGTCGAGACCGACGTCGGAAGCAACGAGAACAGGCTGGTAGGAATCGACCCGGTTCTCCTGATAGACGGTGCGCACTTCTTCCTCAGAACACGCTAGGAGCGATGCCAGGCGCCGCAAGATCCACGGGTTCCTTTTCACGGAGTCAGGCATCACGCGCACGACAATGCGGGGTCTGCAGGTCGCCAGGATCTTGCCGTTCGCGTCGGTAATCACCCCGCGCGGTGGGACACGCCGTGTCACGCGCGTCCGATTTGCCTCCGACTCTTCCAGAAGCGCATCACCGAGAACGATCTGCAGGTACCAGAGTCGCGCCACCAGGATGAGTGCGCCCACCGCCACTGCAACCATGAGGACTCTGACGCGCGTAGGGTCGAGAGGTGGCGGGGGCTGTTCGACCAGTGACACCCCTCAGCGACCCTCCCCGGGTGGTGGGCGGTGAAGTCGGCAGACACGTGGGACGTCTCGCCGTGGCATACTGCGCTCGATGGTCACTGGGCAGTAGAGTGTGGCAAGCTGACCTGTCTCCGCACATAGACTGACGCGGACGATCTCCGCACCGGGGTCCGGACGCGGCGGTGGTTGTGGCCGCTCGACGCGTGTCGGAGGCGGTACTGGTGTTGGCGTCGTTTCAGGTGGTTGCTGGTCGGCAGGCGGCGTGCTCTCGTTGGGCGGAGGCTCTTGCGTTGCTGGTTCGGGCGTGATGTCTGGTGGAGGACTGTCCTGTAGCTCGGCAGCCTTCTCCTCTGGCGACTTTCGTGGCAACGGCGGCTCCTCTACAGCGCGCCGAGCTTCGCGATCGGTGGCCTCACGTTGATATTGGACTGCCCGCTCCATGAACTGGCGCCACAGCGGTGCGCACAGCTTGCCACCAGTGCCGCCGGGCATTTCGAGATAGCGCACGCGCTTGCCAACGCGTTGCTCTCGAGCCACCCAGACCACGGTGGTGAGTTCTGGCGTGTAGCCCGCGAACCATGCGTCGCGATTGTCGTTGGTGGTGCCGGTCTTTCCATGGGCATCTGGTACCGAGGCTGCTGCCGTTCCTGTGCCTCGGAGCACAACATCGCGGAGCGCTTCGTTCATCTGCTCTATCGTCGTAGGCTGTATGCCTGTGTCCTGCTGGTCAGGGGTGAACTCGTCCAAGAGGTCGCCGTTTCTTTCCAGGACGCGGAAGATGCCCGTTGGTCGTACTCGCTTGCCGCCATTGGCGAATACGGAGTAGGCTACGCAGAGCTCCATGGGATGGACAGCAGATGCGCCCAAAGCGAGGGGTGGGTACGGGGCAAGATCCGTGGTAATGCCCATCTTGCGGGCGTATTCGATGACCACAGGGATGCCGGTTCGCACGGCCACCTTGACGGCGATCGTGTTCAACGAGCGGCGGATGGCATCTCGAACCGTCACAGGGGCGTAGCTGTAGCGGCCACCGTAGTTCTTGGGAATCCACCTGTCCCGTCCACGCCACGGGAAATCGGGATCGTCGCGGAATCGGCTGTCCAGGGTACAAACCCCTGTATCGATGGCGGCGGTGTAGACAATGGGCTTGAAAGCGGAGCCGGGCTGGCGAAGACCTTGGGTTACGACATTGAACTGGTCCTTGTCGTAGTCAACACCTCCGACCATCGCCCGTATGTAGCCCGTCTTGTTGTCAATGCTGACGAGACATCCTTGATTGACGGTGCGGCTGTTGCGGACACCTGAACGAATGACCTCTTCGGCACGTTCCTGCATGCGCGAGTCGAGCGTCGTGTAGACGCGCAGGCCGCTGTGCGCTTTGTCAGTCCCATATAGGCGATGCAGCTCGCTGACGACGTAATCCACGAAATGGGGAGCGCCGTAGATCCGGTTCCCAGTCACGACGACCCTCTTCGGGTCAATCCTCTGCATCCTCGCTTCGTTACGTTGCTCCGGTGTGATGTAACCTGCTTCGACCATGCGGTCCAGAACGACATCCCGTCGTAGTAACGCAGCCGCGATGTCGTGCGAATATTTCACAGGCCGTTGGGGTATTCCCGCGAGGTAGGCCGCCTCGCTCAGACTGAGCTTGGCCGCGGGCTTGCGGAAGTAGGCCTGTGCGGCGGCCTCGGCACCGTAGGCCCCGTTGCCGTAGTAGATCGTGTTCAAGTACAGCTCGAGGATATCGTCCTTCGTGAACGTCTCCTCTATGCGTCGCGCCAGGATCGCTTCGCGAAGCTTGCGGTCCAGGACTTTGCGCCGCGTCAGGCCGAACGTCTCGATATTCCGAGCGAGCTGCTGAGTGATAGTGCTGGCGCCCTGCCCGGCGATGTCACCCCCGACAATGTTGCGGAACAGGGCGCGGGCGATCCCATAGTAGTCCACACCGTGGTGGTGATAGAACCGGACATCCTCGACGGCGATAGTCGCATGGATCAGGTGCTTGGACATCTGGCTCAGTTTCACTGGCTTGCGATTGGCACCAGCCAGTACCGCCAGGAGCTTGGGCTTGCCGTCTGGGCCTGGATCCGAGTAGTAGAGCTTGGTGCTCTCTTCAGGGGAGAAGTTGGCGATGTCGGCCACGGATGGCAGTTCACGGGAGATCTTGATGAACCTGACGATGCCGATCCCGAGCACAGCCGCTAGGGCCGTCAGGAAGAACAGGAAGACGACGGCGATGACCGACTTCACAGTCCGCATAGGCGATGCGGAACCCGCCGAACGTGAGCGCTGCCGCCTCGAGGTATCGAATCTGCTTCGAGCCATGGTGGATTGTAGGTCAGATCGTGTCCTGTAGTCAACGGACGGTCTTCTACTCGCGTTCGTTCCACGATGTTATACTATGACAACTACGCTTCCGGAGGTTCGCAGAGATGGAGTATCGCGCTTTCGGCCGTACAGGCGTGCAGGTCAGTGCCTTGTGCCTGGGCTGCATGAACTTCGGATGGGGTACCGATGAAGAGACGTCCATCCGGACGATACACCGGGCCATGGACGCCGGCATCAACTTTGTCGACACAGCCAACGTCTACGGACGCGGAGCAAGCGAAGAGATCACCGGCAAGGCTCTCTCGATGGATAACCGCCGGGACAGGGTCTTTCTTGCCACGAAAGTGCATGGGCGCATGGCAGACGACAACCCGAACGCGTGGGGCAACCACCGTCGCCACATTATCGAGCAATGCGACTCGTCGCTCCGCCGGCTACGGACTGACTACATAGATCTCTACCAGATTCACCGTCCGCAGCCACAGGTGCCGATAGACGAGACGCTCCGCGCATTGGACGACCTGATCCGCGCCGGGAAGGTCCGCTATATCGGGACGAGCACCTTCGCTGCGTGGCAGGTCGTGGAGGCGCTTTGGGCATCCCAGGCTCTCGGACTGAATCGTTTCGTGTCAGAGCAGCCGCCGTACAACATACTGGATCGACGCATCGAGCGGGAGCTACTCCCGTGTGCTCAGACGTATGGCATAGCTATCTTACCGTGGTCACCCCTGGCTGGGGGGTTGCTGACAGGCAAGTACAATGATGCAAAGGGTGGGCCGGCAGGTTCGCGGTACGAGAAAGGACTGCCGGACACACGGGCGACAAGAGAAGCATTTCGAGTGATCCAGGGCGTATGCAAGATGGCCCGTGCGAAAGGCACAACCCCGTCTGCGCTGAGCCTCGCATGGTGTCTGCGGCGACCGGGCGTGACGGCCCCCATCATAGGACCCCGGTCACCGGAACAGCTCGAGGACAACCTCAAGGCGCTGGACGTGGTGCTGGACGACAAAGACATGGCTCGGATCGACAAGCTGGTACCACAGGGCACTCACGTCAGTCAATACTATGAGGCCGACTTCGGCCCGAATGCCCGATGGATATGAGTAGGGAAGGAGACAGGACGATGGACTCGGACAAGAAAGGTATATCGCGGCGGGATCTTCTGCGGAGCGCCTCTGCCGGAGCAATCGTTGCGGGTGCTGCAGCCCTCGGCGGCGCGGAGGATTCTGCACAGGCCCAAACAGCGAAGGTGGGACTCTACCGCACGCTCGGTAGAACGAAGCTCAAGGTCTCAGCCGTCGGCATAGGCGCAGGGGGGCTTCGATCTCAGCATGTAGACATGATTGCCCGTGCCGTGGATCTGGGCATCAACTATCTCGATACGTCCATCTGCTATGGTCCCAGCGAGGACATCATCGGAGAGGCGCTGCGCTCCAACAAGGGCTTGCGGAAGAAGCTCATCATCGCGACGAAGTGGGATGCGGGTCCGGCAAGCACGAAGGAGGAGATCTTGGCTTCGCTGGATCGCAGCCTCAGGAGACTCGGCACGGATTATGTGGACGTCATGCAGCTTCATTGGCTTGGTGCCGGTCACGTCGCAGGCGATAACGGTACGAACCGGCTCGACAACCCCGCGCTCTACGAAGCCATGGCGGCGGCTCGAAAAGCCGGCAAGGTTCGCTTCTTCGGAGCCACCTCGCATGATGGCCAGCGGAGCAAGTACCTGCAGTACGCGATCAACAAAGGGCAATTCGACGTCATCCTTGTGCGCATGAACTACTTGGATTACGATACGGCGAACCTGCCGGCGCTGCTGGATCTTGCCAAACAGAAGAACATCGGTGTCGTGGCGATGAAGACCCAGCCCAACAATGCAAGTATTCCTCAGGAACTTGCCGGACAGAAGTGGAACGTCTTCCAGGCCAACATTCGCTGGGCTCTGAGCAAGGGTGCCGCAACGGTCGTGAATACGCGGATCGGTGTGGATGCTACCGCCCAGGATGAAGCCATCCAGGCGACGCTGACGAAGCTAACCGAGGCAGACGAGGACCTGCTTCAGCGTTATGCGGCGGCCATAAGCTCGGATTACTGCAGAGGGTGTGGTCACACGTGCCAATCGGCATGCCCGGAGAAGCTCGCCATCGCGTCCATTCTGCATTACCGCATGTACCACAGATACTACGGCTGGCCGGAATACGCTCGCAGCCTCTACGCAGAGCTACCTCCGGAGGCCCGCTGGTCCGACCGCTGCAAGACCTGCAACCTGTGTACCGAGGCATGCCCGTTCGACATACCCATTCCGCAGCGCATCGCAGAGGCCCGGCAATGGCTCGCTTGATACTTCACACTGCCAGCGTAGCCTGCCTGCTCATGGCTACCGTGGCGACGTTTGCGGCGCAGGACGCGAAGAGCATTCTTCCTCCGCCTAGTGCTGCAAAGGGCTGGAAAATGGTTGGTTCTCCGCGCATTTACACCGCGAGGAACCTGTTCGACCTCATCGACGGCGAGGCTGAGGCGATCCTGGCCTACGACTTCGTCCAGTGCGCCCATGGTGAGTACGCCCCAGATGGCCAATCCAAGCCTAGCCTGACGGTAGACGTCTTCCAGATGCGCGACGACCTCAACGCCTTCGGCGTGTTCGGAAGCGATCGCCAGAGCGGCAAGGTTGTTCCCGTTGGCACGGAAGGCGTCAGAATCTCATCGTCAGGTCTGAACTTCTGGAGAGGTCCGTTTGTCGTACGCTGCACTATCGTCAAGGTAGACCCCGCGCACCAAGCAGCTCTGACCGCTCTTGCGAGCGCGACTGAGAAGCGCATCACGGCGCCAAAGACCTTGCCGGCGCAGGTCATGGCGCTACCGAAAGGTCGTCAGCCACGGTCGGAGAAGTTCGTTCGCTCAGGCGTCGCGGGGCAATCCTACCTGACCAACGCCGTGACGGCTCGCTACCCGCAGGCTGGTTTCGGTGCAGAAGTATTCATCGCGACCTATGCTAACCCGGCAGCCGCGAAAGCAGCCTTTGGGAAGTATCGGACCTACGAGCAGAAGAATGGCACAGGACTGGCGGCCATGGCGGGAGCAGGTGATGCTGCATTCACGGTGCTCGACCGCTACGCGAAGAATGTCGCTGTGGCCCAGAAGGGACGTTACGTCGTTGGAGTCGTGCGTGCCAAGGAGAAGGAGGCCGCTGTCAAACTCCTCAGGGAAGCGGTTGCAGGCTTGCGCTGATTGGGATGCATGCAGACGGACAGGCGGCACGCATGGCGGTCCGCCGATCTACTAGAACTGCGGTGGACCACCGCAGGGGGAGTATCACACCCTCGACGGGCCGGAGTGGAGAGGAGGTGACACCACATGCCTGAGACCAAGGGCGTAACCCGACGGCGGGCCCTGGAAATCGCTGGTGGAGCCATACTGCTGGGCGGGCTGTACAGCTTGACGTACTTCGACAGTGCTGCTCCGGCACGCCCACGGATTCGGCAAGGAAGCAAGCCCAATGGGTTCGATCTTGTCGTCGTGGAAGGCGATCCATCGTCCTACGGCGACATTACCGAGCGCGCAATTGACGAGTTCGGGGGCATCGAGAAATTCGTCAAGCGAGGAGACCGTGTAGTCATCAGTCCGAACATGGGCTGGATGCGCACACCTGACCAGGCTGCAGCTACCCATCCCGAGGTGCTTCGGCGCATCGTGCAGCTCTGCGAAAGAGCAGGTGCCGCCCGCATCACCTGCGTGGACTACACGCTGGACGACTGGAAGTTGGCGTTCGACATCTGCGGAGCACGTCAAGCCGTCCGTGGCACCCGTGCCACCCTCCTCTCTCCCACGGATGTCGCCATGTACCGGGACATGGCTATCGAGTCGTATGTGCCAAGGACGACAGTCGATGGTGAGAACTACGAAGCATGCCACGCGGTGAACCGAATCCTGCAGAAGATCCCACGTGAAGTCGCCGAATGCGACGCATTCATCTGCGTGCCCATCGTCAAGGATCATGAGGCCTCTGTCATCACGATTTCCATGAAGAAACTCATGGGTAACATCTGGAACCGCAAGGATTACCATCGGTACGGGTTGCACGACTGCATCGCGGAGCTGAACATGGCGGTCCGGCCAACACTCATTGTTGCCGATGCAACCCGAGTCCTTCAGACGCGCGGACCGAAAGGTCCTGGAGAAGTGACTGTGCCCAATCAGGTGGTGGTGGGCATCGATCCTGTGGCGGTAGACAGCTACTGTACTCGGTACCTGACTGTGAAGGGTGTTACTCCGGACCAGGTGCCGCATCTCATGCTGGCCAACCGACTAGGGCGAGGGGAGATCGATCCTGACCGGCTGAGGATTCGCGAAGTGGCGGGGGCAAGAGGTGCTTGACGGTGGCAGACAGGGACAGCGGCTCTCCAGCTAGCGCCACCGTTGTGGCCTCGAAGAACCTAACGCCTGAGCAGAAGCGACGAATGGCGGCAGCTCCAGGCAATCCTGCGGCTCACAGGATCGTCCGATGGCGACGCGCGACGCAGGTCACGACCTTCCTGCTGTTCATTGCCTTCTTCTTCCTGACAACGGTAACGATGCAGTCATGGGCAGGTATCCCGAAGAACCTGTTCATGACGATGGACTTCTTGAATACTCTGAAGAATGGCATCGCATCGCACCACGTCGCGGTATACGCCATCGGACCGGGTCTCTTCATCCTATTGCTAACCCTCTGGGGCGGGCGCATCTTCTGCGGGTGGATATGTCCCCTGGGTACCACGATAGATATAGCCGATCGCTTCTTGTACCGCCCTGGCCGTCTCTTCTATCGGGGCAAGAGGAACGAGACACGCCGATACCGCAACTGGAAATACGCTTATCTGCTCATCGGTCTAGGGGCGTTGGCGTTCGGTGTGGATGTCCTGACTTTCGGCGATCCCATCTCCCTGATCACGCGCACTTTCACGTTCTGCTTCTACGGCCCCATCGCCTACGTGTGGAACGGCCTGATGGCATTGGCGGACGCTGTGGGCTTACCGCGGCTTGTCTTCATGCTGACGGGTCTGGACATGACCGGCTGGCACATGCAGCCCATGGTCTTCTACAACGCCTTGCCAGTGCTCGCGATCTTTATGGGAATCCTGGCTCTATCCGCGTACCAGGAGCGATTCTGGTGTCGCAATCTGTGTCCGTTCGGTGGACTCTTGGCGCTCATTTCTCGGGTAAGTTGGCTGCGGCATTACATTGACATGGGTGGTTGTATCCATTGCCGGAAGTGCGAGCTGCAGAGCCGGATGGGCAGCTACGAGAATCTGGCGCGCAATCCGTCGGGGCCGGTGGAGCATAACATCTCCGAGTGCATTCAGTGCTTCCGGTGCGAGACAATCTGCCCGCCGGACGTAATCCAGATCAAGGCCCAGGTGCCCGCTGCCGTGAAGGAAGCGTTCGGTTGGGTGCCCAAGGGCACGGCTGCCAGACCCACGCCTCAGGGGGCTATTGACATGGGGCGACGCCATGTTCTCGCTTCGCTCGGGGCGGGACTTCTTCTCGGATCCCAAGCGAGAAGCTCGGCTGGGAATTACCTCGGTGTCATGCGGCGCTATCCACGCAACAACAAGGCAATGCGCCCGCCCGGAGCCTTGCCCGAGAAGCAATTCCTGGCTGCGTGCACCCGCTGCGCAGAGTGTATGAAAGTATGTCCCACCAATGCCCTACAGCCCGCCCTGCTGGAGACAGGGCCTGAGGGCATTTGGACGCCGATTCTCGTACCCAGCATCGGCCCATGTGCGGAAGCTTGTACAGCCTGCGGCGACGTATGTCCTACCCGTGCCATCCGGCCGTTCACACGTTACGATAAGCGCTATAAGCTGAAGCTGGGCGTCGCCAACGTCAATCGGAGCACGTGCATTGCGTGGAATGGTGGTAGGGACTGCGTGGTATGCGCAGAGGTGTGCCCGTATTCCGCTGTGGTCTTTCGGGACGTCTGGGACGACGCGCTGCCTAAGGATCCATCCCGTTCCATCACGGACCCTGGCAACAAGGGCCGCATGAAGCGAGTGCCAACAGTGGATGAAAGGCTATGCACCGGCTGCGGCATTTGCGAGTACCAGTGTCCAGTCTTGCCTGATCACTCCATCGTGGTCTACACGTTCCAAGAAGACCGGGCCTACCGACCTCCATCCGAGGGACCGCTGGACGGCTTCTATCGGCGTAATTGGGCCAAGCGCAAGGAGCAGGGCAAAGCGGCTGAATACGCCGAGACCATGGAGGAATTCCGCAAGCGAGTGGAAACCATGGGCCCGGGTGCTCGCTAGGCTCGTTGTGTGACCTAGCTCCGAAGGAATTCGGTCGCATCCCCGCGAAACACTTCAGCCATGAGTATCCGGCGACCCCTGGCAGCGGTATGGGCGGTGAGTCTCGTCTTGGCCGCCGCTGGCTGTGCCCGACCCAGAGAGTCGAACGTGCGGGTTCGGCTGTCGTTCTGGAGTATGTGGTCGGGGCCGGAGGAGCGGAATTTCCTCGAGGTTCTGCGCCGCTACGAAGAGACGCACCCTGGAGTGGTTATCGAGAACCTGGGCGCCATTCGGGATGACACGAAGACAGTCCGGGCCATCGTAGCCGGAGTGCCGCCGGACCTCTTCACCCTCGCCGATCCCCTCTACTTGGGCCCGCTGGCGGCGAACAACGCCCTGTACGCCATGGACGACTGGTTTCGGGATTCTGGTCTCAAGGAAGAGGACTTTACGCACGCCTCCTTGAGCCAGTGCAGGATGGGGGGGCACCTTTACGCCATGCCGTACCTTGTGGACTGCTATGCGCTCATGTGGAACAAGGCTGCTTTCGAGGAAGCAGGTCTCGACCCCGAGCGTCCGCCTCGATCACTCGATGAGATGGCCGATTACGCAGTGCGTTTGACGAAGACGCGCGACGGCAACATCACGCGTCTGGGGCTCCAGCCGCTCAGTGACATGTACGTCATCAACCAGGCGTTCGGAGGAAACCTCTACGACGCGAAGACAGGCCGAGTGACACCCGATGATCCGCGTAACGTGGCAGCCATGAAGTGGTACAAGAAGCTCGTCGAACGGATGGGAGGATACCAGCAGGTGAACGGGTTCGCGGCGGGTTTCGGTCAGGCGCAGGGCACGAACAACCCGTTCTTCGTCGGTCAGGTTGCCATGATGATCAATGGCGAGTGGAACCCGTATTGGTGCAGCCGGTATGCGCCAGACCTGCGCTACGGTGTCGCCCCGCTGCCTCCCCTGCGAGCTGGCGACACTTCGCCGCCGGCGACGTGGCTCGGCGGGAACATGATCTGTATCCCCAAGGGCGCCAAACACCCCAAGGAGGCGTGGGAGGTACTCGTGTGGATGCAAAGTGACGAGGCACAGCTCATGTTCGCCGATGCGATGAACAATGTTCCCAACCAGCGACGGCTACTGGGTGCACGCAGACTACGTGAAGGCGCTGACTATCGCCGGAAATTCTCGGTCTTTCTGGACATCGCCGATAGTGAGCGTGGTGGCCATTTCCCTGCGCTGCCCATCTCCGGCCTGTATAACAACGAGTTGATGACTGCGCGGGATCTAGTCCTGGCAGGTGTCAAGACCCCCGAACAAGCCTTACGAGACGTGCGTATCCGCGTGCAACGGGAACTCGATCGGTACCGCGAATGAATGCCTCCGGGACAGGAGCTGAGCTAAGCTAACCCTCGTCGCCGGATCATAGCGATACGACCGCGGTGGACTTGACTCGTGACTGCAACGGTTCCGCGCGGTGAAGCGGGGTTGGCGAACTCCGGGCCGGCGGATCTGGGCTACAGATCCCGCCTGTTGAACCACAGAACGGCGAGTGCGGCCGCGACTAGGGCAGGGACGCCGAAGCCGAGAGCGTAGCGCCAGGGCGTGACTTCCGTTTGGACGATCGAGTTGGCTGGAGCCCGAATCGCATTGCCCGCTTCGTCACGTACGTTCGTAACCGTCAGCTTCATAGGCACATGGAGATCGAGTCGGAGGCCGCTAAGAAGCACGGAGCGTCGTGACGGTTCATAACTCGCTGCTCGAGGTGCCTGGGGACTGCCGATGGGGTTCTCGATACGGTAGTTCGCAGGATCCTCGGCCGTAACCTGGTCCAGGGACTCGGAGAAGAACGCACGAATGCTCGATGGTGCGGCGCTGATTCGGAGCAGGCGAGGGGGTGCCGCGTCACTCTTCTTCGGCTTCTCGGCGGAATGCCCGGTAGCTAACGGGTCTGGCACTTCGCATTCGGCACTGTCAGCCGCCTCGCTGATCATCGTGCCTCCGCGATCTGAGACGTTTCGTACACGGACGCGAACGGTCTGGCCACCGCCCAATGTCAAGCCGGAGAGCGTGACGGCTGCTCTCGTCCGATCGTACGCTGCAGTCTGTGCCACTTGATCGTTGCCAGGTGGGCATTCGATCTCGTAGTTCGCAGGATTCTCCGCGGCTTCCTGGTCGACATCTTCCGAGAACACCACCGTCAAGCTCGTCTTCGTCGCAGAACAGTGGAGCACTTGTGGCGACTGTGGGTCTTTCAGCACGGCCGGCAGGTTGCGAACGAGGCTCGCGGGGGAGAGGTACTCCGCACCGGCGAAAACGAAGATCGGAGAGGCGACATACCACAGGAGAAGCAGGGCCACCACCGACACGATGGTGTTGTTGAACACGACGCTGAACAACACTCCCAGGGATACGAGAAGCAGTAAGGCCAAACCGACTACGGAGATGGCGACCGCCATCGTCGCCGGCGTGACATCCGCAGCGGCGTACCGGTAAGCGGCGTAGGCAACGATGGACGCAGCGACCAGATAGATGCCCAGGATGACAACGCTCCGGCCGAGGAGTTTGGCGACAATGAACTGCGTACGGGTACAAGCACGGCTCAAAATGCTGTCAGAGATGATGTCTGCTTCCAGGGAGACGGAGCCTGCGCTGATTACGATGATCAGTGTGCTCCAGATGAGCAAGAACCCTCCTAGATTGGTGGCAATGATGTTGCTAGCGGGCACGCGGATGCTTCGCAAGCCCACGATCGTCGTGGCGATGAGGAAAAACTCCGCGAGTAGGAGCGCAGCCAACCAGCCGCGCAAGACCCAGGATCGGGACAGCGAGGCTACGTCAGCCTTCAGAATCGCCAGGGACGCCTGAAGCGAGCGTCGCATTGGAGGTATACGCTCTTGTGAAGCCATCTGCCTGATCCTCCTCGAGCAATCGGATGAATGCATCCTCGGTCTGCGCTTTGGTCGAACTCACGGACAGCACTTCCACATGGTGTCGCGTCGCAGCGTCCAGCACTTCTCTGAGCGGTTCCGCCAGCGGCACCTCCGGCCGGAAACGAACCTGCAGCCAGTAGCCCCGCAACTGATGACCGATGACATCCGGCATAGCCGCGATCTCCTTGCACATTGCCCCAACAGCCTCATCCGGGCCATCCACCTCCAGCTCCACGTGATTGCGTCCTATAGTCTGCTTCAGGTCGCGCACCGTGCCGCAGTAGATGATCTGGCCGTCCTGGAGGACACCCGCATGAGTGCACACACGGTCTATGTCAGAGAGGATGTGGGAAGAAACGATGACTGTCTTGGTGCGTCCCAGCTCCTGAATGAAGTCGAGGGTGTACTTGCGACCGGCCGGGTCCAGGCCTGCCGTGGGCTCATCCCAGATCAGCAGCTCAGGATCGTTCATCAAAGAAGCTGCGATACCGAGCCGTGTGGTCATCCCGGTGGAAAAGCTGCGAATCGGCCTGGCTGCTGCCGGCAATAGGTCCACAGCCCGGATGAGCGCTGCTAGACGAGGTTTTCGTTGTTCAGCGGGCATGCCGAAGAGCTGTCCTATGAGGTCCAAGTAGGCGATCGGTGTGAGGTTGGGTGGAAAGCGCGGGTTCGTCGGCAAGTAGCCGATGCGCTGGCGGATGTGAGCGGCGTTCGGACCGACACGCTGACCGAAGACTTCTGCATAGCCGGCTGTAGGGAGCTGAAGACCCAGAAGCAGCTTCAGCAACGTTGTCTTGCCAGCGCCGTTTGGCCCCAGAAGCCCGAAGATCGAGCCTTCCTCGACGTGGAGGTTCACGCCGTTGACGGCAATGACCTTGTTGCCGTATATCTTCGTAAGGTCATGAGTCGAGACTATTGCCATACCTCAGAACCTCCAAGAGCCAACCTAGTGCTGGCATGCATTGTAGTGCCGCAGCGCGCCGTCGTCAACTTGCCATGCGTCAGTTTCCATTGACTTCGACTGGTGCCGTCGGTACAATAGCCGCACCCTCGGCAAAGGAGCGCCTCCCATGGATACGCACGTGCTCGCCATCAAAGAAGGCTTGAGCTTCGACGACGTATTGCTCATTCCACGTGATACAGCGATCACGCCGGCAGACGCTGATACGCGTACAGCACTAGTACGCGGGATAGAGCTCCGAATCCCCGTGGTTTCGTCACCTATGGATCGCGTCACGGAGTCGCGCATGGCCATCGCGATCGCACGCGAAGGCGGCATCGGCGTTATCCATCGCAACATGCCCGTGGAGCAGCAGGCATCCGAGGTCGACAAGGTCAAGCGATCGGAACACGGCATCATCGTCAATCCTATCTCGCTCACGCCAGACCGTACCATTCGCGATGCGCTCCAGATCATGGAACGCTACCATATCTCTGGCGTGCCGGTCACCGACACGACCGGTGTCCTTGTGGGAATACTGACCAATCGGGACATCCGTTTCGAGACCAACTTCGATCGGCCGATCCACGAGCTGATGACGCCCCGCGAGAGGCTCTTCACTGCTCCCCAGGGTACGACCCTGGAACAAGCTCAGGATATCCTCCAGGCGCACCGGATCGAGAAGCTGCCGATCGTAGACAGCGAGTTCCACCTACTGGGTCTGATCACGATCAAGGACATCCAGAAAATCCGGGAGCACCCGAACGCTACCAAGGATGAACGAGGCAGGCTTCGAGTTGGAGCAGCCGTCGGTCCGTTGCGGGATCCTGTGGGCCGAGTCGGAGCGCTAAGGGATGCTGGTGTGGACTTCGTCGTGGTGGATGCGGCGCACGGTCATGCTCAGGGGGTCTTGGATGCGGTGGCTGCGCTGAAGAAGGCGTTTCCCGAACTGCCCGTCGTTGGTGGCAACGCGGCAACGGCCGAAGCAGTGAAAGCACTCGTAGATGCAGGGGCCGATGGGATCCGGGTTGGCCTCGGGGCTGGAAGCATCTGCACGACGCGAGTTGTGTCGGGGGTCGGTGTGCCGCAGCTTACAGCGGTCATGGAGTGCGCAGCGGAGGCTCGGAAGCATGCCGTACCTGTCATCGCCGACGGAGGCATTCGCTATTCCGGCGATGCTACGAAGGCGCTGGCCGCCGGAGCCTCGACGGTGATGCTCGGCAACCTACTTGCGGGCACGGAGGAAGCGCCTGGGGAGGTCATCCTCTATCAGGGGCGGGCTTTCAAGGACTACCGCGGTATGGGTTCGGAGGCGGCCATGCGCGAAGGTTCCAGCGATCGCTACGCGCAAGAAGCGGGCGCACGCTATGTGCCCGAAGGCATCGAAGGGCGCGTTCCCTACAAGGGTCCCGTGAGCGAAGTCCTCCACCAGATGGTCGGCGGGATCCGTTCTGGTATGGGCTATCTCGGGGCGGCGACCATCGCTGACCTCCAAGAACGCGCCCAGTTCATGCGCATCACTGGTGCCAGCCTCCGGGAGAGCCATGCCCACGACGTCTGGATCACCAAGGAGCCGCCGAACTACTCGCCCGAGTACGTACGCGGGGACTTTGGCGGCGAACGCTAGGGCATGCTCCGCCATGGCCTGGGCGCGGAGCCGTGAGCAATAATAGGGACCTAGGTTACCGGGCGCATGAGCCATTCGCCATTCTTCATAGGGTCGATCCGGATCGATCCGCCGGTGGTCCTGGCTCCCATGGCCGCGGTGACGAACAGCGTCTTCCGCCTGCTCTGTAAGCGCATCGCACGGGTGGGATTGGTCTGCACGGAGCAGGTCAGTAGTGCTGCCATGCGTTTCTCAGGGCCGCGTACCGAGAGAATGCTCGCCTGGCACCAGGAGGAGAGACCTCTGTCGGTGCAAATCTTCGGCAGAGATGCTGACATGATGGCCGCAGCCGCCAGAGAGGTATGCGCACGAGGCGCCGACATTGTGGACATCAACATGGGCTGCTGGGTTCCAAAGGCCTGCAAGCAAGGCGCCGGTGCAGCCTTGCTGAGAGACCGCAGATCGGCTCTGAAGGTGGTGGAGGCCGTCGTAGCTGCGAGCAGTGTGCCTGTTACCGTGAAGGTGCGGGCAGGCTGGAGTACCGATGATCTCGTTCGGCCGGAGACGCTTCGCGAAATGGAGAAGCGGGGAGTGGCGGCCGTCACGATGCATGCGCGTACGGCCGAGCAGGGCTTCGCAGGCTCGGCCGATTGGCGCTGGATAGCCGAAGCGAAATCAGTGTTGAGCATCCCCGTGATAGGCAACGGAGATATCGTGGGCCCTGAGGATGCCGAGCGTATGCTGCGCGAGACCGGATGCGATGGCGTCATGGTTGGACGGGTGGCCATCGGCGATCCATGGGCCTTACGGAGCATTGTCGAGGCGGTGGCGGGCTGGCCTGCATCTCCTCAACCCTCGCCTGAGGATCGCCTCGTCGTAGCGCTGGAGCACGTGCGCCTTCTCGCTGCGGTTATGGGGGAGAGGCACGCTGTCATGCATCTTAGAGGACAGTTGCCGCGGTACTTTCGCGGCCTTCACGGTGCGGCACATGCGCGCAATGAACTGATGCACGCCGTGAGCATCGCGGAAGTAGAACGTATATTCTGCCGTCTGCTGCAACACGAAGAAGGCCTCTCCGCCACTCGAGCGGAGAGGCCTGCCGCAGCAAGGGCCTAACGTCAGGCGATCTCGACTTTGATTGTCTTCGGTTTCGCAGCTTCAGCCTTCGGTAGCTGAAGCGTCAGCACTCCATGCTTGAGCGATGCGCTGATGCGTGTTGCGTCAATCTGCTCGGAGAGCTGGAACTGGCGGAAGAAACTTGGCAGTTCGAACTCGCAATACACCGGCGTTCCACTCGCGGAGTGCTCTGTTCTCGCTTCGATGGTCAGAATGTCGTCCTTGACGCTGATGTTCAGCTTGTCAGCGGTGACACCGGGCAGGTCCGCGAGTAGCACAAGACCGTCTTCCGTTTCGTAGATATCCACCGGCGGTGCCACGAACTGCTCGTTCGCTCGCGTGGATTCCGATGCGACATTCGACACCTGGGTCTCGACGGGTGTTTCCACTGTCTTTTCGGCCATGATCGGACCTCCTCTCATTCTACGGTAATCTGCACTTGCCGCGGGCGGGCGGCGTCGGCCCTGGCGAGCGTGATTCTCAGCAAGCCGTTGGCGTACCTGGCCGCCACCTTGTCGCTGTTCACTTCGGCGGGAAGGTCTATTGTTCGCATGAACCTGCCGGCGGAGCGTTCGTTACGGTGGAACGCATCCCGGCTCACGCCTTCTGGGGCGGGCTTCTCGCCGGATATCGTCAGTGTGTTGCCGAGCACAGTGAGCTCCAGCTTCTCTGGATTGAGACCGGGAGCGAGGGCCTCGACGTACACGTTCTCGCTATCCTCGCTCACGTTGGTCAGCGGGTAAGCTCGTGCGGACCGCCCGGGCAAGAAAGCCACTCGAAACGGTACACTTGGGCGACCGAACTCGGAGTGAAGCGCCCGTTCGAGGTCGCGGCGCAGCGCCTCCAACTCACGCCATGGTGATGGCATCAACATCGTGAGCATTCTCCTTTCTCTAGTCTCGATAGTCACGGAGCTGGCTTGCGCTAGCTCCGCATGCGATCAGAACGACACCTCGAGAGTATCGTCATCCGCGGGGACTTCCGGCGACTCGCTCTCGACCGTCCAATCCGTCTGGCTCTCGGGCTTCGTCTCCGGCGCCTCCGTACGGATGGCGATTTCGCTTCCTTGCGCATCCACGATGACCGTGGCATGATCCGGCACGTCGCCAGCCAGCAGGGCCCGCCCGATGCGTGTCTCGAGCGTACGTTGGATGAGACGCTTCAAGGGGCGTGCTCCGTACACAGGATCGTAGCCCTGCTTCGCGAGCAACTCGGTGGCAGCGGGCGTCACTGTTACGCGGATGTTGCGATCCTTCAGTCGCTGCTGCAACTGGACAATCTGCAGGCCGACAATCTGCTCGATCTCCTGCAGCGTCAGCGGCTTGAAGAGGACAACCTCGTCCACGCGGTTCAAGAACTCCGGGCGGCAGTGTGCCCGCAGCTCGTCCATGACCATCCGCCGCGTATCTTCTCGGATCTCGCCACCCTTCAGGGTCGCACCGGTAAGGTACTGGGAGCCGATATTACTCGTCATGATAATGATGGTGTTCTTGAAATCCACCGTGCGTCCTTGTGCGTCGGTAAGCCTTCCGTCATCCAGAAGCTGGAGCAGAACGTTGGAGACATCATTGTGTGCCTTCTCGAACTCGTCGAACAGGATTACTGCGTACGGATGGCGACGCACCGCCTCTGTAAGCTGACCGCCCTCTTCATAGCCCACGTAGCCGGGTGGAGCACCTATCAGCCGGCTGACGGTGTGCTTCTCCATGTACTCCGACATGTCAATGCGGACCATGTGTTCTTCGGAGTCGAAGAGTGCCTCTGCCAGCGCCCGCGCCAGTTCCGTCTTCCCCACGCCGGTCGGGCCGAGAAAGATGAACGAACCGATTGGTCGCCGCGGATCCTTGATACCGGCACGGGCCCGGATCACCGCATCCGCCACCAGAGCGACGGCCTCATCCTGGCCAATGACGCGTCGGTGGAGAACCTCGTCCAATCGCAGAAGCTTCTCCCGCTCGCCTTCGACGAGCCGTGTCACGGGAATGCCTGTCCAGCGTGAGACGATTTCCGCGATCTCCTCCTCGGTTACCTCTTCCCGAAGAAGTCGTGTTCCATCAGGCGAGGATTGCAGCATGGCCTCCGCCTCCCGCATCCGTCGTTCCAGATCAGGTAGGCGCCCGTACCGAAGCTCCGCTGCTTTGTCGAGGTCATACTCCCTCTCCGCACGCTCGAGATCACGGCGCACCTGCTCGATCTCCTCGCGAAGCGCCTGGACATTCTTGAGGGCGGCCTTCTCCTCTTCCCACTGAGCGCGCATGGCGTTGGCCCGTTCACGCAGATCGGCTAGCTCCTTGCGGAGAGCCTCTAGACGCTCCTTGCTGGCACTGTCCTTCTCCTTCTTGAGCGCCTGTTCTTCGATCTCCATCTGCATTACCTTGCGAGTGATCTCGTCCAGCTCTGCAGGCATCGAGTCGATCTCCGAGCGGATCATGGCGCAGGCCTCATCCACAAGGTCGATGGCTTTGTCGGGCAGGAACCGGTCCGAGATGTACCTGTTGGAAAGCGTTGCCGCGGCAACCAAGGCGTTGTCTTGAATGCGAACGTTGTGATGGACTTCGAACCGCTCTCGGAGTCCCCGCAGGATGGAAATCGTGTCCTCAACAGAAGGCGGTTCCACCATGACCGGCTGGAAACGTCGCTCGAGTGCCGCGTCTTTCTCGAGGTGCTTTCTGTACTCGTCCAGAGTCGTAGCTCCGATGCAATGGAGCTCGCCGCGCGCCAGCATGGGCTTGAGCATGTTGCCCGCATCCATGGCGCCTTCAGATTTCCCCGCTCCGACGATGGTGTGAAGCTCGTCAATGAAGAGCAGGATCCGGCCGTCGCTCTGGCGGATCTCGTTGAGTACTGCCTTCAGACGCTCCTCGAACTCGCCACGGTACTTGGCCCCGGCAATGAGTGCACCGAGATCGAGGGCGAAGAGCGACTTATCCCTGAGACCTTCGGGCACGTCCCCTCGGACGATGCGTTGTGCCAAGCCTTCCACGATGGCAGTCTTGCCTACGCCAGGCTCGCCGATGAGCACGGGATTGTTCTTGGTCTTGCGGAGAAGAATGCGGATCACTCTCCGGATTTCGGCATCGCGGCCGATGACGGGGTCGAGCTTCCCTTTCCGGGCTTCGTCCACGAGATCTCGCCCGTATTTCTCGAGTGCTTCGTACGTCTGTTCGGGCGTCGGGCTGGTCACGCGCTGATTGCCACGAACCGCCGCCAGAGCCTCGAGGAATGCCTCCCGCGTGACCTTGGTCTGCCGGAGCATGTCGCCGGCCTTTCCTAGGATGCCCTCCTCCAGCAGCCCCAGGAAGAGGTGTTCGACGCTGATGTACTCGTCCTTGAGCCGACGGGCTTCTTCCTCGGCTCGCGTGTACGCCCGGCCCAAGCGCTGGGAGACGTAGACCTTCCCAAGCTCCGCCCCAGGACCGCCCATCCGCGGTCGCTTCTGGAGATCGTCCATGGCCACGGCGTGCAGATCCGCCACCCGAACCCCCAGACGCTCCAAGAGCCTCGCCACGAGACCGTCTGTCTGGGCGAGCAGTGCAACCAAGAGATGCTCGGCATCGATTTCGACGTGGCCGATACGCGCCGCGATGGACTGGGCTTGGTTGAGAGCTTCTTGCGACTTCTCCGTCAACCGGCTGGTATCCATGATTGCCTCCAAGTGATGCAGTCAATCAGCCTGAGATAATCATGCTAAGATGGCTTGAGTATACCATTATCATATTCCTGCAGTCCATTACGCGTCGGGAGGCCGTCGAGTTTCACCGGGAAGACTGAAACCATTTCTGCCATGGCAGAAGGTCGTCTTTCAGGGACGTGCGAGATCTCCTAGGAGGGCGCGAGCCGCTAGAATGCCGCTCCGCGCGGCACCCTCCATCGTAGCTGGCCAGCCCGTTGCTGTCCAGTCACCAGCAACGGTCAGGTGTGGCACGAGCGAGCGCTGGGACGGACGGAGGTCATCCACGCCTGGCTCGGGGACGAACGTGGCTCTGTGTTCCTTCACAACACGCCAGTGCCGAAGTGTAGCGCGGCGAAGGGCAGGTAGACGCCGCGTGATGTCGGCCAACGTCCGCTGTAAGACGGTCTCCGGGTCCAAGGACGCAAGCTCATGATCAGCACTTGTCACGGTGGAGAGATACGTCCCGCGGCGTTCGGCCACTTCCACCATGCGGCCCTTGTGGAAAAGCCAGTGGGTCCGCGAGTCGAGCAGGCACATAGCCTCGGGGCAGTCAATGGTCTCGTCGAACCACAGATGAACACCGACGATCGGCGAATGACGGAGCGACGCTGCTGCACGTTGTTGGGCTGGGGTCAGTACTCCTACAGGAAAAAGGCGCTCCAGGACATCGTAGGGCACAGCGACGACAGCCATGTGACTGACGTGTCGTTCGCCAGTGGAGAGGGATACTTCGAGAGCGTGCTCCGCCATGGGACGAACGGCGGTCACAGTAGTTCGGAGCAGGACGCGGGAATCGCGGGCGGAGAGGTACGCCATCGTGGGACCTGTGTACAGATCGGCTAACGGGACACGGGGCAAGCCAAGTCGGTAGCCAGTCCGGCTGGCGCACAGGGTTTCGTAGAGCACCATGAGGCCGTACGACGCTGCCGTCTCGTCGAGTTGTGCGTTACACGCGGAGACGACAATCGGTTCGATCAGCTGTCGCGTTGCCGCAGGGGTAAGGCGCACTTCTGCAAGCACGTCGGAGAACGCGCGCTCAGCCTCCCGACCCTCAGCTTCTTCGCGAACCGAAGCCCATTGCATGGCCGACCGAAGAAGACGTACTGCGGAGAGTTTGTCACGTAGGCGGAGATGAGGCAGTCTCAGAAACGCGGGAAGAAGGTGGTATGGAGCGGGCAACGACGACGCCTGGATCGTCGCGTAGGAAGCGTCCGGGAGGCTGAAGAGGATTTGGTCGCGATACAGTAGGTGGTCGGCACATCCAAGCCGCTGCAGAAGGGCGTCCAGAGCAGTGCAGCAGCCCAGCGTGATATGCTGACAACCATCTACAACCAGACCGGTTCGTTGGTCACGGAATGAAGACGCGCGACCTCCCAGGAACGGGCGCTTCTCTACGAGGAGAACACTCGCCCCAGCGTCCGCCATCTGGACGGCGGCGGCAATCCCTGCCACACCTCCGCCGACGACGATGCAGTCCCATGTGTCGCGATTAGGTGGAGGTTCATACATGACCGAGCTTCGTCCGGAAGAGCGCGCCAGCAACGATGGCCATCTTGCGGAACGGCGGCACGGTCACCCTCGCGTGCAGCACCTCGAGTGGATCGCGTCGGATGCGGTTGAGGAGAGCCCGATAGATGCCAGACATGGCCAGAAACGTCGGCCTGCAGTCTGGGTGGATGAGCGCAGCGAGCGGACGACACGCCCCGTACAGACCCTCAGCACGCTCAGCCTCGAAGCGTATGAGGTCGGCTAGGCCGTTCTTCGGTTGCGGCGCCAGCAGGTCGCTGTCCGTCAATCCGTATCGGCGTAAGTCCTCGATTGGCACGTAGACCCGTCCGCGCATTGCATCTTCTCGGATGTCGCGGAGAATGTTGGTGAGCTGAAACGCGATGCCGCAGTCAATAGCCAGGGATCGTGCACGCTCGACATCCGCGACACCCCAGATGTGAATGCACACAAGACCTACTACACCAGCCACCAAGTAGCAGTAGTGTCTCAGGTCGCACCATGTCTCGAAACGCTGCGTTGTGAGGTCCATAGCGACACCATCGATGAGTTCGTCGAACAGGGACAGGGGAACTCCGTACCGCGATACGGCATCATGGAACGCTGGAAGGACAAGGCTGGCGCCGGTGTTGCCAAGATAGGCGGCGTGCAACATGGACCGCCACTGTTCCAGTGAACCTCTCGGATCGTTTCCACTCGCCGAAGAGTCGGTGATATCGTCAGTCTGGCGCATGACGGCGTAGACGGCGTACAGCGCACGACGTTTGTGCTCTGGGAGTAGACGAAGCCCATGGTAGAAGTTTCGAGCATGGGTCCGCGTTAGCGCCTCGCACTCGGCATACGCTGTGAGCAGACGGTGATTCATGTCTGCCTCCCTGCGAAAACGCGCGCAGCGGCCCCTACCAAGAGTCCCATCTGGCGCAACTTCGGAATGGTCGGGCGATACGTGAGAACATCGTAGCGCTGTCGAGCGATGCGGTGGAGGATCTCTTTGCCGCCGCGCGTGAACATCTCCACATCCAAGGCGAGCCTCCGTGGCACCACGGCTCGCAGTCCCTCACCGAACTCGAAAAGCTCCATCGCACGTTTGCACTCGAACTCCATGAGTGCACCAAATGCCGGCGTGAAATGACGTTTGGCGATTGCCTCTTCCGTCACGCCGAATCTCGTCATGTCGCAACGCGGAAGATAGACGCGGCCCTTCTCGTAATCGGGAACAACGTCCTGCCAGAAGTTTGCGAGCTGTAGAGCCGTGCAGGTAGCATCGCTGAGCTGGCGACGCTGCGCGTCTGTGAAGCCGAACAAGTGAAGGACGAGGTGACCGACTGGATTGGCTGAGCACTGGCAGTACTCCAGCAGTTCCTCGTACGTCTCGTAACGCGTTTGGATCTGATCCCGTCGGAATGCCTTGAGAAGGTTGGCATAGGGCGTCATGGGTATGCCGAACGCCTCGTTGGTTGTCTGGAGTGCTACGAACACGGGATGCTCAGGCATGCCATCGTAGCAGAGGCGGAGCTGTGCCTCCCACCAATCGAGCAGTTGCAATGCACGTTCTGGGCTGACTGCCTCGTCTGCAAGATCGTCAGCGATCCGACAGTACGCGTAGATGTTGTAGAAGTGCTGCCGCAATCTTGGCGGAAGAAACACCGTCGCCACGAGGAAGTTCTCGTAATGGGACGTGGCCAAGCGCCGGCAGTAGACCTCGGCCTCCCGCAACCCATAAGGTTCCGTTACCGCATAGGGGGTGTCGAAGGGTGCAGGCAACATGGAGATCTACACCCAACCCGATGATGGCGGAAACACAGCAACCTTAGGGGCGTCGAGGCCGCTGGCCAACGACACGAAGACCTCCGGCAAGTCGCGCAGTGACGCCTCCGCCTGAACATACAGGTCTCCCGGAACAACACGCTCCGCAAGAAGCCTGAGTGCTTCGCGCACAGCCGTCGGATCGTGGTGATATGTCCCGGTGAGCGTAAGCTCGTCGTAGTGAATGCGTTCTGTGGCAAGCTCGATATGCGTGGATTTCGAACACCCGCCGAAGAGGTTGACGACACCGCGCTTCCGTGCCAGCGATATCGCGGCAGACCACGTGACAGGTACTCCTACGCACTCGATGACCAGATCGAACCCGCGTCCGCCATGCACTGACCGGATGGCCTGGGAACGTATCGCCGGGTCGTCCGCCTTGCCGTGAAGGACCCTACGGACGCCAAGGCGTGTGGCCGTCTCCAATCGGCGCTCCTTGTGGCCGATGACGGTTACGTTGGCTCCTTCGTGAGTGCACAGGCGAGCGAAAAAGAGGGCGATGGGACCATCGCCCACGATGGCCACCTCGTCCCCCCGCGAGACAGGGCAGAGGTGCATACTGTTGACAACGCAGGCGAGGGGTTCTGTCAGCGCGGCATGCTGATAGGGCAGGTCGTCGGGGATTCGCAAGAGGTTCCGCCTCACGATGCGAGGGGGCACCACCACGTATTCTGCGTAGGCACCGTTGAGGTACAGGAGATCCTCGCACTGGGCAAACTCCCCTCGCCGACAGAAGAAACACTCGCCGCATGGCGCCGAGTTGGCCGCTACTACACGGTCACCTGAACGCCAATTGGTCACGCCTGCTCCAACGCTGTCCACGACACCGGCGAACTCGTGCCCGAAAACTGCGGGCGGCGAGATCATGTTCTTGTGATAGCCGCGTCGCCATACTTTCACGTCCGTGCCGCATGTCGTCGCCGCACCTATCCGAACGCGAACTTCGCCCGGGCCAGGCTCCGGCAGGGGAACCTGTTCGATCCTCACGTCTTCCTTACCGTGCAAGACGGCTGCCATCATCCCCGTGTTCATGGTGCCACCAGGATCTTCAGGGCGCCCGGAGGTGGGTTCAGGGCAAGGTTGATGGCCGCTTCGATCTCCACCAACGGTAGTACGTGGCTAACCAAGGACCGCCAGAACGCAGGACGCGCGAAAAGCAATCGAGCCGCTTCGTCTTGCAGAGTGACATCGCTGCTATAGCTGCCGATAATGGACACTTCCTGACTGCATATGCGACCGGCGTCCACACGAACATGATCCCCAAGGTGAGTATCGGCGAACAGAAGGACTGTGCCTCCCGAACGCACGATGTGCATGGCCTCCTCGATACCGGCCGATGCCGGTATGGCCAAGATGACTGCGTCGGCGCCGCGTCCATCAGTCATCTCCAGGATTCGGACTGCCAGTTCATCGGATGTTGGGGGGAACACATCCGATGCTCCGAACTCCCTCGCTTTCGTCGCACGATCCTCCCGTGGTTCGACCGCTACCACACGGACGCCAGCGTCCGCAAGCAGCGCTGTCAGCATGAGGCCCACAGGTCCTTGCCCCAGAACCGCCGCCACGCAATCCGCGTCGAGCGCGCACCTCCGAACGGCTTTCAGACAGGTCGCTAGCGGCTCCAAGAGCGACGCTTCATCATAGGCGATATCATCGGGCAGCCGAACCATGCCCTTGGCGACGATCCAATCCCTTACCAATACGTATTCGGCGAATCCGCCTCCAGCCGGCTCGAAGGCTGCCACCGTTCCCGTCTGTCTGTAAGTGGAGCACTGTGCGAAGGCACCGTGACGGCAATAGTGGCACGATCCGCACGGAATGTGATGGAACGCTACGACCCGGTCACCGACTTGCCAGGCCTCCACTTCCTGGCCGGTGGCCGCAACCACCCCCGCGATT
The DNA here is from genome assembly GCA_037443035.1 of Chthonomonadales bacterium. Lineage (GTDB taxonomy): Bacteria > Armatimonadota > Chthonomonadetes > Chthonomonadales > CAJBBX01 > JABWBA01. The sequence goes on along the minus strand of JBBIPC010000004.1, from coordinate 188,966 downwards.
TCGTGCCCGTAGACCCTCGGAGGCGGCTGAAGCCCCATCGCGATCTTCTTGATGTCGGTTGGACACAGCCCACAGCGCCGCACTCGGATGAGGACTTCTCTGGAGCCGGGATGCGGTACCGGCACGCGCTCTAGTTGCACGAAGCCTCGTCCGCGGTAGACCGCGGCGGTCATGCTGCGGGACGATCCAAGCCGAGTGGCGTTAGCCAAGGCAAGGAGGGGTAGCATGCCGCCATTATGAGGTAGCTTGCGGGGCCGAGTCAACGCGGATTTCGAGGCTTGACGCGACGGGGCACATTCGGTACGCTAGAACAACCCCAGAGCCGTTCGCTGCGTGATACATCATGGGGCAAAGAGCGGATTGCAGTCGCCCTCTGACGGTGTTACTGGTAGACTGCAGCCGACCCAGGAGGCTCAAGAGTGAATCGAAACCTACCGCCATGGTTGACCAAGCGCGTACCCAGTCCTGCGACGGTAGCTGAGGTCGAGCGGATGGTTCGCCATGCGCGTCTGCATACAGTCTGCGAGAGCGCCCGCTGTCCGAACCTTGGCGAGTGCTGGTCTCGGAAAACGGCCACGTTCATGATCCTAGGCGATACGTGCACTAGGAACTGCGGCTTTTGCGCGGTGAAGGTGGGCCGGCCGTTGCCTCCTGATCCCGAGGAGCCTCGCCGCGTTGCTGAGACGGCAGTCGCCATGGGCCTAAGGCACGTCGTCGTCACGTCGGTCACGCGCGACGACCTCCCTGATCAGGGAGCGGATCACTTCGTTGCGACCATTCGTGCCATTCGTGAACTTGCACCAGACGTAACCATCGAGGTCTTGACACCAGACTTTCAGGGCAAGACATCGCTCATCGAACACGTTGTACAAGCTAGACCGGAAATCTTCAACCATAATCTCGAAACCGTACGCCGTCTCACGCGACAGGTGCGGCCGCAGGGTAGGTACGAGCGTAGCCTTGGCGTGCTCGAATTTGCCAAGAGGATCATGCCTGACATGTTGACGAAATCTGGCCTGATGGTAGGCCTAGGAGAGACCCGTGAGGAGGTGCTTGAGGCCATGGGAGATCTCCGCACAGCGAACGTGGACGTGCTGACTATCGGACAGTACCTCCGACCCACCTTGCGCCATCTGCCGGTCGTGGAGTACCTACCGCCCGATGTATTCGACGAATTCGCAGCGGCTGCCAAAGCCATGGGGTTCCTATACGTGGCCAGCTCGCCTTTCACGAGAAGCAGCTTCAACGCTGACCAGGTGTTGCGCAGTACTCAGACGCGCGAGCTATGGGGAGCAGGCTAGGGAACATGCCGCTGACGTGATGGTACCATGAGCAGACGTGCCACAGGCTGTAGGTTCGCCGGCGCGACAGAGAGCCTCCTCTCCGTCGTGGTCACGCTGGTCCCACTCCTGGCCGTCTTCGGACTCGGCTGTACTTCTTTCGTCCGTCTCTGGGATGCCACGCGCCCGCTGATGGCACGTGCACTCGCCCGCGAGGCTTCTGTGAGCCTTGCTGCGCCGATTCGCGTCGGCGACTTGAGCATCCGGCCAGGGCGGCTCGTCATCCGAAACGTGCGGATCGACGAACCCCACGGCAGTGGTCTGCGTCCTGAGAAAGCGTTGGCACGCATTGCGGAGGTCCAGGTTTTCCTCGATGGAGGAACTGTTGCGCGCCTTCTACATCCAAACGACGAGCCCGTCTTTGGGAACGTTGACGTCGTGGGCGGCCACATCCACGCGCATCGGGATAGGAACGGCCAGTGGAATCTACTGCGGCTCATTCGTCCTTCCAAGCGACCTCCGACCAGAGTGTGGGTGGGGCGCGTCCGGCTTCGTGATTGCATGCTCGACCTGACCGATGAGGCCATGCCTGCACACCGGACGCGGGCTTCGAGTGCCGTGCGCGTTTCCATACTCGCGGCGACTGGAGAGCTAACGTGGGAAACGCCATCGGAGGTCGCATGGTCCGGACACGGGGCAGTCGCCGGGGAATCGCGTGGAAGCGTGCGCACGTCGGGTCGCTACGATAGCCTGACCCACTACCTATTCAGTACTGCAACGGTGGACCTAGACCCTCAGCCCGAGTGGGCCAACCGATTTCTTCCGGATGGTTTCACCTACCGGCATGGATCTGTACATGCCGACGTTGCGATCGTCCACGGGACGCGTACGGCGCGTGCGAACGCAGCACATCCTCGCGCGCTCCACTATGCCGTTCGCGCCAGGATCAGGGATGTGCTGGGACGAGTGCCATGGGTCCGTGGTGACGTAAGCATCAGCGATGGTGAAGTCTCGTTAGCTGACGGAACCCTCAGCGCCGTGGGATGGGTAGGCATCGGCGAAGAGCATCTGCAAGTGACATCGAGCGCGGATTGGCGGCGAAAGCTGTCCTACTCCGTGACCATGTCGGGCCACGACGTGGCAGTTCCAGCGATTCGCCAGCACCTGATGTTACTTCCTCGAGCGGCGGATGAGTCCTTGAAGCAAGTTCGGGGACGCGTCACGGGGTATCTGCGGATGAGTGACATGGGTCAGGGGCTCATACTGGCTGGTTCTCTTCGCGCTCATTGTAGCGGCTCGTGGCGGCGCGAACTGCTGATACCTCGTCCGAGCGATGTGTACGTCCGTTTTCGTGGCAGGGCAAGTAGTCCAACTTTTGACGCAGAACTTCAGCTACCGTCCATCGCTGTAGCTGGTGCTTCGGCCCGCAATGTCTACGCACGCCTGTACGGCACACCTGGGAGTACCTCGTTCGTAGCTCGCGCCGACATCGCGGACGGTCGCCTGAACATCCTCGGTTGTTGGCGCGGTACCCGCGACCAGTGGCAATATGATGCAGGCGTAACGGCGCGGGCGATGACGGCTGAGTCCATGCAGATCGCGTACGAGCGCATGGACCAGGTCTTGCGTGGCTCACGGACCGCCGGCGGAAAGCGGTTGGGAGGCGTGGTGAACCTCGACGCTCGCGTGAGGGGGAATCAGAGCGAGCCGCTCGCGACGGCCGAGACGCTAATACAGGTATTGGCCCCAAAGTATGACCGAGTGAGTCTGGACCGCGCCGAACTCCTGGGCACCTACCAGAACGGGCGGCTCACGATCAGACGTGCTGTCGCGGAATCAGGTCCGGCGGTCTTCGTTGCGGAGGGGACGCTGGAGCCTCGGAGTCTCTCCGGTTCGCTGACAGTCGAGTGTGACTCTGTTCCCCTTTCTCTTCTGGCAGACTGGGCAGGTCAGCCTAGCGAGAACAGACCTTCGGGGCTGCTAGCATTACGAGATGGGCGCATCGAAGGAGACATACGACATCCGCGACTGTCCGGCAGTGTGTACTTGGACGGTCCGAAGTATCAGGACATGGACGCGGATTACGCGGTCTTTAGCTTAGACGGCACCCGCGAGTCATTAGCTGTAGATGGAGAATTCGTGCGACTTCCGGCCATCGCCACGGTACAGGGCTTCGTGAGGAAACCGCTTAGCGGCAGGCCGTGGATCTCGGCCCGAGTGCAAGCTGACAATCTTGCCGCAGAGGAGATCGTCGCAGCGGCAGGCCAGGAGTACGACATTTCTGGCATGGTGAGGGCCGAGGGCTACGTCGAGGGTTCCCTCGATCGCTTGCGTGGCGAGGACGTAACTGTTGCCTCGAATCGCCTGTGGATCGGCGACCTCGAAGTCTCGGGCGCCAGGATTGGCGGTCGTCTCCAAAGCACGCCAGAGGGACTGGTTGCTCGTTGCGACAGCCTCGACGTCCAGGTTGGTGATGGGTTGTTGCATGGGACGGGCGAATACGCGTCGGGCTCCCGGTTCAGTGCGGCTCTGAATGTCCGTGGACTGCCGCTGGGGGCGCTTGGTCAGTACTGCGCAAGGTACGGCTCCCTGAGCGGGACGCTCCACGGCAGCATTCAGGTGGCCGGCCTCCACCGATCGGGGAATCGCTGGCAACTCGACGGCAGCGGTGAGGTCTCGGCCCGCGATCTACTGGTGAACGGCGAAAGCGTCGGCGACTTATACTGCCATCTGGCGATGAGTGATGGCATCGTGACGGGAGCTCCTTCCGACAACTCCGAGCCGGTCCTACAGCTAACTGATGGCAAGAGCACCGTGACCGTCGAATCGCTGCGCTACGATACCGGTAAGAGGGAATTCCTGGCCTCATCGCGCGTCTCGGAAACGGCGCTCGAGAAAGTCCGGAGCATCATCGAGAAGAGCCCGGTGGTGGCTAACGAGCCTTCCGGTCCCCTGGCTCGGGTCTGCCGAGCACTCATGCCGGTGACGGGCAATGTCTCGGCGGATGTCGCTGCCCACGCTGTAGAGACGGACTTCGACGTCACGGTACGCGTGGACGGACGGCGGTTCCAAATCGGAGATACGCCGCTGGAGCAAGTGTCTGGCTCGATGAATCTGACCAACAACAAGCTCATCGTCGAAGCGTTGTCGCTCCAGTCTGGAGAACTTGCCATCTCGGCTGCCGGAGAACTGGAGTACGGAAAGCGCCTCAGCGGCACAGTGTCAGCGGATGGTGTTGCACTGTCCACACTCTCCCAGTGGCTGCCTCCGGACAGCCCACTGAAGAGCGTCACGGGCCGTGTGGATACCATCAGCGCTGAGGTTAGTGGTACGCCGGAATCGCCGGAGGTCACCTTCTACGCTGCAGCTCGAGGCATCGGTCTGGCATCGCCGCCCGGTGCGAAGGCAGGGCTGAACGGCGCCTTCGTGCCTGCTGCGCGTGTCTCGGGGGCAACGCTGCGCGAAGGACTAATATCCATCGATGACCTTGCCATCACCGTTGCGGGCAGTCCTCAACTTGGGCAAGCGCCGGTGCGACCCCTCGAGCTGCACGCACGCGCCAAGATGCCCTTCAGCTATCGGCAGCCTATGCCGCCGGACGACGTTGTTGCGGAGCTCAGTCTCGAACTGCCTCAACAGGGTCTGGAGACGTTCCGTTCGCTGCTAGGTGACGCGAACGTCGAACTTGTGGGACAGACATCGGCAAAGCTCGATGTGCGAGCATCCGTTGGAGCCATACGACGACTCGCTTCTGGTGAGTCGGTGTCGCCTGGCGATGTTCAGATCGTCGGCGATGCACGGCTAACGGCGGACCGCATCCGCTTCGGATCCGCACGCACGATGCTGAAGGATGTGAATCTCGACTTACGAGTGGCAGATGGCATGGTGGAAGCTCGGTCCCAGCAGCTCGGACGGCCCGCTGCCACACTCGTCATGCGCGGCACTACCGCTGGTGCGCCCGATCTGTACGCAGGAGACATTGAAGTAACAGGCGCCATTCCGTTGATCACCGAGGAACGTCGAAAGGGCGGTCTTGAAGTCGTGGGGAGGAACCTGCGTCTCGAGGAAAGCCCGCTGCCTGGCTTCGCCACTGGCCGCATTCGAGGCGAGTTCGCAGGTGACAATGGGCAGCCTGGGATTCAGCTTCGGATCGATGGCTCCGTCATGGAACCCACCATCACGGGCAGCGTGGCACTTCGCAACACGACCCTCCGACTTCCCGCGACAGATCCCTTGTTCAGCAGTACTCCTCGACAAGGAGTCGTTGACCCGCGATTCGATATTGCGATTGCAGTTGGCCCGAACGTCAGCGTTACGAACAGCCTGATGGTTACGTCACTGAGTACAGCGAGTGGCCAGCCTATTCGTTTCAGCGGCTCGTTGAGCGCGCCACGATTGGCTGGAAGCCTCGTCATTGAAGGCGGAAAGCTTACGTTTCCAACAGCACGTTTCATGATAGCTAGGAACGGGCGGGTGGACATTCGCTATCCGGCCGTGACGGCCGCACAACTGGGTGAGACAGGTCTTGACGTCAAGGTGAACTTGAAAGCGACGGCGAACGTCACTGCAACCTCGGTGACAGGTGTGCGCCGGCGCTATCGCGTCACGGTAGAGGCGCAGGGACCGCTGATGGGCAGACCGGAGGAGCCAGCTGAGATCACGGAAGGACGGCTCCGGCTGACCTACCGGACGGAGCCGCCAGATCTGGCCCTGAGTCAGTCCGGACTGGCCCAGCGTATGACTGCGTTGCTCGGCGGACAAGAGGCGATTCAGGCGGTGTTCTCGCAACGTGGGGCAGGAGCTCAAATCCTCATGGGTCAGGCTGTGGACTACCTTGGAGGCGCGCTCCTTCCCGATCTGTTCGAAGAGATGGGCCTTGGCCGTGCGCTGGGTCTGCAGGAGTTCGCGCTAGATTACAGCACGAGCGGCGCTTTCGTCCTCCGTGTGTCCCGTAATCTTGTCGGACCCTTCGAGGCAACGTACTGGCGGCGCATCGCCGGAGGGCACGAAACTGTCGGCGACATCGGTGCGTGGGAGCTCAGGATAGGGATGCGCCTCCGGAATGCGTTCCGGCTCACCTACAGTCTGGATAGCCAGCGGACGAACGCGTACCTGCTGGAAGGAGTCTATAGTTTCTGAATGATGCATTGCCTGCGGGCAGACAGGTGCGGTGGGGCCAGGACGTCCGGAGATGAAGCTGCGGAATGCGCTGCTGCGCGGGTGGCGCGCAGTACGGATGACGGCTCATGGATGACCGGCCGCCTGCGAGAGGCGAGGAGTTCAGCAGCTTCGATGAGGTCGTCGCTAGGTACGAGAAGCCGATCTTCAACGTCGTGTATCGGATCCTCGGCAACTACGAAGAGGCCGCCGACGTGACGCAGGAGGCTTTCATCAGCGCCTACCGGCACTTCCATCGTTTTCGTGGGGAATCGTCTGTCTACACGTGGCTCTACCAAATCGCACTCAACCACAGCCGAAACCGCCTTCGCCGTCGCAGACGGACAGACGCGCGAACTATATCCCTGGACGAGCCGGCGAGGGCGGATACCGGTACCGGTAGCGTGGATACCATGGAGATAGCGGACGAGAGCCAGTCCCCACATACTGTGCTGGAACGCAAGGAGTTGCAGGCGAGAATCATGGCTGCCATCGAGTCCCTCCCGCCAGACTACCGCGAAGTGGTGGTGTTACGGGAATTGCAGGGACTATCCTATAATGAAATAGCCGACGCGACAGGTATATCGCTGGACAACGTCAAGACGCGCCTATCCAGAGCGCGGGCGATGCTCCGGCAACGTCTGGGGGCGTATTACCTCGGCGCGCATCGCAGGGAAGACGAAACGGAAGAATGACTACCCGGGAAGGAGAGAACCGCTTGAAGCTCATCGTAGCAGTTGGCACGGCGGTGGTCGCTGGTGTCATGGTGGTTGCTGGTGTCACTCTACCAGCGGCAGTGATGGGGCAGACACCGGAGCCGATCATTAGGTCCATCGTGGTCAAGGGTAACAAGAACCTGAGCAGTGAGGCTATCATCAGCGCCTCCGGTCTCAAGGTTGGGGATCCGATCAACCAACAAGCGCTCGATCGTGCAAAGCAGCGGCTTCTCCAGACGCAGCTTTTCGGGGCGAACCGCGTTGATGATCCCGACGAAGCAGTGCGCATCGTCGCCGCGGCTGACAGTAGCGGTGCGCAGGTGACCATCGAGGTGGAAGAAAACGACCTCGTCAAAGGTATCAGCATCACAGGCTCCGGCCCCATTCCGGCGAAGGTCATCAGAGACCTCATGAAGACGAAGGAAGGTCTCGTCCTGAATATGGGCATCCTACGCACGGATGCCACCACCATTCAGGAGTATTACCGGTCGAAAGGGTACATGGCCATCGTGTCCAGCGATGTGAGCATGCCCAACGGCATCCTCGAGATCCCCATCATTGTGGCCAAGGTGGATGAGGTGAAGATCACCGGCTTGAAGAAGACACGGCCGTACGTAGTGACCCGGGAAATGAAACTCAAGAAAGGCGAGTACTACAACTCGGAGGTGTTCACGCGAGACTACTACCGGATCATCAACACAGACCTGTTCGCTGACATCTCTCCCGCGATCATCCCGAAGTCGCCGGGGCTTGTGGATATCACGCTGAACATCGAGGAGAAGCGTACGGGGAATGCCTCGGTGTTTATTGGCTACAGCAGTCGCAACAGCCTGGTGGGTGGCGCCGAGATCGTCGAGAGCAACTTCCAGGGCCGCGGCCAGGCCATCAGCCTTCGGTGGGATACTGGTGGCTTCGCGAATCGGAACAGCGTGGAAGTCGGCTTCACAGAGCCATGGCTCGATTCGAAGAACACGTCGCTGTCTGTCAGTGCCTACGACAAGACGGTGTACAGGTTCGCGCAACGGATCTACAGCACGACAGGCACTGTGGACGAGACGAGTAACGACTACTACGAGATGCACACGGGCGGCCAGGTCACGCTGAGCCGACCATTCGGGGAGAGCTATCGCGGGTCGGTTGGGCTGCGGTACGACAACGTGAACCTACCCTCGCTGAACCTCAATCCGAACGACGCTGCGGCCCTGCAGAAAGGACCCATCGGCGTCGCGAGCGTTCGGCTCACGCACAACACTCGGGACGTCAATCTCGACCCGTCGTCGGGCGGATACGAGCTTTACAGTGTGGATATCGGCCAGGCCGACCTCAAGCCGGTTCTCGGTTCAACGGGTACCGCTCCTGTAGTGGAAGGATCTGTGACCTTCCAGAAGGTGCAGGTGGATGCACGCAGGTACTTCACAGTTCGTGGACGTCGCAAGAAGGCTACCGACCGGGTGACGACTGTGGCAACGCGACTGTCGCTGGGCATGACGGGGGGAACAGTCCCATTCTTCGAACAGTACTTTATGGGCGGCGCCGAAACACTCCGTGGCTACAACGAGGATCGCTTCTGGGGCAAGAACATGTTCCTGGCATCCGTGGAACTGCGAGCGCCCCTGGCTCAGGCGCTGACGGGTGTGCTGTTCGTGGATGTGGGCGATGCGTGGGGCGGACCATACTCCGCAGTGACGTTCGCCAACTTCGTGCAGCACGCAGGCTTCAGCCCTTCGGTTGGGTTCGGCCTTGGTCTCCGCGTGACGACGCCCATCGGTCCGATTCGGATCGACCAAGGTTTCGGACGCGAGGGGGCGCGAACACACTTCAGTATCGGGCACGTCTTCTAGGTGGGGAGCCGAGTGCTATAATGTCGCGGCCAAATCTACGGAGGACCAATTGATGACCAATACGGTCGGTTCGTGGCGAGCTTTGATCCTCGCCACAATTCTGCTCTGCGTCGTCGTGGCAGTCGCTGCTACGGGTCAGAGCCCCAAGCCTGCTGCCGGCGCCACGTTCGGCACGGTAGACGTGCAGAAGGTTACTCGCGAATACAAGGCGATGCAGGTGGCTCAGACGGAGCTGAGCGCGAGGCAGGCGAAGGCGAATGCCCGAATCCAGCGCTGGATGAACATGCCTTACCTGACGGAAGACGAGCTCAAACAGCTGGATGCCATCGAGGCCAAAGATCCCGCAACGCGGACACCAGAAGAAACTGCGAAGGCCAAGGAGCTTTCGGACAAGGGCATAAGGCTCACGGGCGAGGTCGCCGCCCTGATGCAGAAGCCGGAGAAGGACCTGACGGACGCCGACAAGCAGCGGCTCAAGGACGCCGAGGCGGCGCGTAGTCGGGTGCAACAGCGCATAGACCAGATACGAGACGAGGAGGACACTGCACTGCGGGACTTTGGGATGGCTAACCAGGACCGCCTCACGCAGGCGTTCAGGGCGGCCGTCAAGCGAGTCGCCGAGAAGAAGAGCATCAGTATAGTTTTCGATGCTCAGGTTGCTCTGTATGCCGGTGCCGACCTGACAGACGAGGTGATCAAGGACCTCAACTCCAAGTAGGTCTGCCAACGATGAAGGCACGGCGGAGACCGCGGGCCAACCGGGCGGCTCTGATCCTTGCCATGATGGCCTCGGGATGTGCGCAGAACCGGCCGACGACGCGGCACGTCGTCTTTGTGGATTGGGTCCGTCTGAGTGCCATGCACCCGGCATTTCGTGCCTTGGACCAGGGCAAGCGCCCCGCTGCGCCCGATGAGCCTGCCAGACCGTCCACAAGGTATGCGCGCGGTCTGTCTGAGGAGGAACTTCGCCCGTTCGATGTTGGAGCCGCCGTCGAGAGGATGCGGCGGTACACGGGTCCGCCAGCCTACGAAGAGCGGATACAGCTGCTGGCGACGCGAGCCTCCATGCGGATCGAACGGCACGCGGGAAGACGAGTGGGCCTGGACTTAGCGGCAATGGAGGCTGCTCGGGCCACGGCATATCGGGAGGCCGAGGCACGCGCCGCCGAACGCGAGGCGCCGCTGCTTCGGGAGGCGTCACAGCGAATGCGAGCGCTCGAGTTGCGTCAGATAGGACTCGAGACACAGGTCGGTTCTCTTGCTGCGGGACCACAGAGCGAGGTGCTGCACCAACTGGCTGTAACCGTGCAGGAAAGGAAGGAGGCGCAGAAACGGCTGCGCACGGACATAGCACGCATCCGGAGCGAGGAGTACCAGCAGGCCCGCCTTCGGCTGGAGGAGGCAGAAAACGCTAGGATAGCTCAACGGGAGGCTGCGATCCAGGCCGAGACAGCCGAGCTCGCGCGGGCGGTGCGTAGCTACCGAGAGGCCACGGTACGCGCAGTGGCCGAGGTGCCAGAGCTTGCATACTCGCCGGCCCGCCGTGGTGTGCGCATGCCGCCGTTGGCTGCTGCGCCGTCCCCCACTACAACCAGCAGCGATGCCACACCATCCAACGGAGAGGTGCATGCTCCATGGCTCTCTGCGGCAGTGCGCGATGATGCTCTTAGACGAGCCCGCTATTACGCGCGCGAGGAGCGATGGGAATTGGCATTGCATGGCGGGAAGCACTTGCCCGATCGTACAACCGATCTCCAGAAGTACCTTGGAGATCTCTGGAAGGCAAGATAACGGTATCGAGTTGGAGCGAATATGACCGAGGAGAACGCTGATCTAGACAATCCTACCATCGGTGAACGGTGCCCACGTTCGGCCCGATCCCTCACTGTCAACGAGCTGGCCGAGGCCGTGCAGGGCAAGGTCACCGGCGATGGATCCGTGGAGATCGGGGGAGTAGCCTCCATCAGGGATGCAGAGCAAGGGGATATCGTCTTCGCTGAGAACGCTCGTTTTCTGTCCGAAGCAGCCCGATCGAGAGCATCGGCGGTCGTGGCGTTTCTGGATGCCGTCGTGCCGGACAAACCGCTCATCAAGGTCGAGAATCCTAGGTTCGCGTTCGCACAGATTCTCGACCTCTTCGCACCCCGACTAGCACCACCGCTTGGTATCCATCCCACTGCGGTCATCGGTCGGGAGGCAGTCGTTCCTCCGTCTGCGTCCATCGGGCCGCATGTGCACATTGGTGATCGTACGGTCGTGGGCGAACGGGCGATCATTCTGGCCAACTGCGTGATCGGTGACGACTGCATTGTCGGCGAGGACTGCATCCTCCACCCCAACGTGGTCTTGTACGCACATACAGTTCTCGGTGCTCGCGTCATCATTCACGCGGGCGCGGTCATAGGCGCTGACGGGTTCGGTTTCGTCCGCATTGGCAGCGGGCTTCACAAGGTTCCTCATATCGGCAACGTCGTCATCCACTCCGATGCTGAGATTGGTGCGAACACCACGATCGACAGAGCCAAGACGGGTTCGACCATCATCGGACCGCGTACCAAGATTGACAACCTTGTGCAAGTTGCTCACAACGTCCGGATTGGAGCGGATGTTGTGATTGCGGCACAGACCGGCATTGCGGGGAGCGCCGTCATCGGCGACGGGGTAACGATCGCCGGCCAGGTCGGGCTTAGGGACCACGTCGTCGTTGGCGAAAGGGCTGCGCTCCTCGGACAGGCGGGCGTATGGAGCGACGTACCTGCCGGCGCCGTGTTTTCCGGTAACCCAGCACAACCCCATCGGGAACGCCTTCGCCAGAAAGCCGCCGCCGTCAGGGGACCCGAGACTCTTCGCGCCATACGAAGGCTCGAAGAAGAGAATGCCGCACTCGCGGCCCGAATCGCATCTCTCGAGGAAGCTCTGCAAAGGTCGCTGCGTACGGGCCACGGGCCAGACCCATCGCCACGAGAAGACGGGTGAGTGCAGCATTGCAGGCCAGGCGGCTTGCAGAGTTACCAACTGGTGAACCGCAGCGAACACTTCGCACTTCGGTAACCCTCACGGGTACTGGACTCCATACCGGTGCCACTAGCACGGTCACCATCGAACCGGCGGAGGCTGATCGGGGAATCGAGTTCGTAGTAGCGGGAACGCGGTTGCCTCTTAGCCCCGCAGCGGTGCTATCCACCGAGCGGGCGACGACAGTTGGAGCCGACGGCGCCCAGATCATGACCGTAGAACACCTTCTCGCGGCTCTCCACGGTCTCGGCGTAGACAACGCAAGCGTGCACGTGGACGGACCGGAGATCCCAGCTCTCGATGGCAGCGCACGACCGTGGGTCGAGGCCATACTAACTGCAGGCGTAGTGGACCAGCCAGCCGAAGCCGTAGCAGTGTCACCTGTGGTACCCTACGCAGTCGTCGCAGGCTCGAGCTGTCTGGTGGCCGAGCCTGCACACTCGACAAGCATCACTTGTGTCCTGCACTATGAGCATCCGTTGCTGGGGACGCAGGCCGGAGCCTATGCCGTGACACCAGCGACATTCGAGACGGAGCTAGCGCCGGCGCGAACCTATGGATTCGCGATGGAGGTCCAGGAGCTACTTCAGCGCGGGCTGGCGTTGGGCGGCAGCTTGGAGAACGCCGTGGTCATTTACGAGGACCGGTACTCTTGCGCCCTGCGGTTCCCAGATGAATGTCTTCGCCACAAGGTGCTGGACCTCATCGGCGACTTATTTGTCATCGGGCGCCGCTTTCTCGGACACATCACTGCCGTGCAACCGGGGCACAAACTCAATCACTGTCTCGTGCGCGGGTTGTACAGTGCCGCAGACGTAGTTCCAAGCGCTTGCTCGCACGGGAGCATTCGATAACACAAGGAGAGAGTAATGCTGGACGTTGAAGACATCAGGTCGTGTCTACCCCATCGCTTCCCCATGCTGTTGGTGGACCGTATCCTGGAGATCGAACCGGGCAAACGTGCCGTCGGTCTGAAGAACGTCACGATCAATGAAGACTATTTCAATGGCCATTTCCCTGCCCAAGCGATCATGCCCGGGGTGCTGATCATCGAGGCGATGGCGCAGGTCGGGGGCGTTCTGATGCTGTCGGTTCCAGAGTTCCGCAATATGATCCCAGTCATCGCGAGGGTGGACAATGTGCGCTTCAAGCGACCCGTCGTGCCAGGTGATGCGCTTATCACGGAAGTGAATCTCGTCTACTTCCGGAATATGGTGGGGAAGGTGACCCTCGTGGGGCGAGTGGAGGGCGACATCGTCGCAGAGGCTGAGATGCACTTCAAGCTGATTCCGCCGCGGACGCCGAACGCCGAAATCCTGGCAAACGCAAATGGAGGCAAGTGAGGATGCCACCACGCATTCATCCGACAGCGGTTGTCGATCCTGGAGCCTATCTCGCTGACACCGTAGTGGTCGGCCCTTACTGCGTCATCCATAATGATGTTCACGTTGGAGAGGGGACGGAGTTGATCTCCCACGTCTGCCTCATGCCTGGAACTCGGCTGGGCCGCCGGTGCGTTGTCTACCCCGGCGCCGTGCTGGGAGGTATTCCCCAGGACCACAAGTTCCGTGGTGAAAAGAGCCTCCTCATCGTTGGCGACAATAACACCATTCGGGAATGTGTGACGCTGCATCGGGCGGTTGGCGAAGGGGCCGCAACTGTCATCGGCAACGACAATATGTTCATGGCGTATTCCCACGTCGGCCACAACTGCGAACTCGGCGATAACAATACGATCGCCAGCTATGTCGGCCTCTCGGGCCACGTTACGCTCGAGGACAATACCGTGTTCGGTGGGATGGTAGGCGTACACCAGTTCTGCAGAATCGGGCGGCTAGCCATGCTGGGTGGTGTGAGCAAGGTGAACCAAGATGTGCCGCCCTTCATGCTGGCTGACGGAGTGCCGGCCAGGGTCATCGAGCTGAACGTCATCGGCCTGCGCCGTTCTGGCGTACCGCCTGCCTCACGCACAACCCTCAGGCAAGCCTACAAGTTACTGTACCGCTCCGACCTGAACCTGTCGCAGGCCATTGCTCGCATCGAGGACGAGCTGGAAATGACGGAAGAGCTGGAGTACCTGATCAAGTTCATGCGTGGGACTCAGAGCGGCTACGCTGGTCGTGGAAACGAGAAGCGGCGCGACTGACGGCCCGGGGGTTATTGTTCATCAGGCCGCCAATCTGGCGATCTTGGCCGGTGAAGCTTCTGGCGACGCCTACGGAGCACTGCTGGCCCAGGCTCTTCTGAAGCGAGCCCCTCGACTTCGTCTCTGGGGACTCGGAGGAGTACGGATGCGGTCCGCTTCCGTGGAGATATTGGCCGATTGCCGTGGCTGGGCCGCCATCGGTATCGTGGAGTCCCTGAAGGTCGCACCAGGGCTACGCTTCCAGGTCTACCCGATGCTACTGCGGGAGATACGCCGTCGGCAACCATCCCTTGTCATCCCCATAGACTTCGGTGCGTTCAACGTTGCAGTGTGTCGGTGGTGCAAGCGGCAGGGCGTGCGCGTGCTGTACTATCTGCCACCCGGATCGTGGCGAAAGGAGGGCCCGCTTCCCACGAATCTCGCCAGCATAACGGACGCAGTCGCAACGCAGTTCCCATGGTCGGACGAGCGCCTACGGACTGCCGGCGCTCGGTCTCTGTTCGTTGGCCATCCCCTGCTCGATCTGATAGGCTCCCAGCCTCCTCGGGAGGACGTTCTTGCCTCCCTCGGCTTCGACCCCAACGACGAGCTCATCGCACTGCTTCCTGGAAGCCGCACAGCCGAGCTTGTCCACAACACTCCTGCCATGGCGGAAGCGGCACTTGTAGTTCATCAGAAACGTCCTTCCTGCCGGTTCGTCGTGGCGCTGAGTTCGGGTAGCCCGGTGGCGCTTGTCGAGCAGCGGATGCGGAAACTGCTCAGGCATAGAGACGGAATGGGACGTCCCGTGGTGCGCGTTGTACAGGACATGACACACGCCGTGCTCGCCAGTGCTACTGCTGGTCTCGTGTGCTCAGGAACCGCTACGCTCGAGGCAGCCATCCTGCAGATGCCCATGGTGATTCTTTATCGGGGATCTGGCCTGATGTACGTCGAGTACGTTCTGAGGCGGATCGGGCGGTTGCAGTGGATTGGCCTGCCCAACATTATCGCCGGCAGGACCATTGTTCCCGAGCTTGTCGCCGCTGAAGCGTCACCTGAGAATCTCTCGACTGCGCTTCTCGAGATCCTCTCGGACGCTCGACGGCGCGAGTCCATGCTACGTGATCTCGCTGGTGTCCGAGATTCCCTGGGTAGCCCAGGCGCGACCGAACGCACCGCCGAACTGGCACTGTCTCTGATTACTGAGACGGCGCAAGCGGTGTGACAGGTATAACGTAAGCAAATGGAACAAGAACGAGTCCCGAACGTGAAGGCAGATGCCGCCAACGTTGAGCGGCGACTGCTTGCGTACCTCATGCCGCACCGAAAAACAATCGTTGCCGGTCTGCTCTGCTCCGCAGGTGTGGCTGCGATAACCGCCGCACTCAACATCGGCATCAAGATGACCATCGATGCCATGACAGGCGACCAGGTGGGACGCCTCAACTTCGTGTGTATGGTGGTGGTGTTGGTCTTCCTGATCAAGGGCGTCCTTGCCTACGGGCAGACGTACTTCCTGTCCCTTGCTGCCCAGCGGGTGACAACCAAGCTGCGAGAAGAGATCTTCGCTCACTTGCACGGGTTATCCCTATCTTTCTTCGATCAGCGAAGGACCGGGGCGATCATGGCCACCCTGACCAGCGATCTGCCGGTCATCCAGAACGCGACCATCTCCATCCGCGACGTCGTGGCAGCGCCATTGTCCATCGTTGCCTGTATGGCGATACTTTTCCACACAAGCTGGCGCCTCACGCTGATAGCCGTAGTCGTCGTACCCATCATGGGGTACACGATCTCGCGGATAGGCAAGAAGATTCGCAGGATATCCGATCTTGTGCAGATCAAACTCGCCGACATCAGCACCATCGCCGAGGAGACCCTGGCGGGCGTCAGGATTATCAAGTCCTTCGCCACCGAGAATCACGAGATACAGCGGTTCACGGAAGAGAACGAGCGCACTCTGGATGCGGTCATGAAGGGTGTCAAGCAAAGTGCGAGACTGCGACCCATCGTGGAGTTCCTCGGGGCGTTTGGCATCGCCCTCGTCATCTTCCTTGCAGGGAACGAGGTGGTCCGGAACGCAAGGCTGGAGAGCCTGGGCCTACCCCGAGAGAGCAATATGACGCTTGGCGGCCTTGGCATGTTTGTCGTGGTCCTCCAGACGCTTGCGCGATCTGTGGGCGACTTAGGCGGTATCAACACCATGCGTCAGCAAGCTCTCGCAGCGGCCAGCCGGATCTTCTCGGAGGTCCTCGACCAACGTAGCGAGGTGCAGGAGAAGCCCAATGCCATCGCAATGCCTCGGCTGAAAGGGCACGTCGTCTTCGAGAACGTGTACTTCCGCTACAACGATGGGCCTTTTGTCCTGCAGGATATCAGTCTGGAAGTGCGGCCTGGAGAAGTGGTGGCTCTTGTTGGCCATAGCGGAGCCGGCAAGAGCACACTCGTGGATCTCATCCCTCGGTTCTACGATGTCACAGACGGGCGCGTGCTCATCGATGGCATAGACGTGCGCGACGTAAAGCTGGAGACGCTGCGCCGCCAGATTGGCATCGTTCCGCAGGACACGTGGCTCTTCGCAGGTACATTGCGGGATAACATTGCCTACGGACGTCGTGACGCAACCGACGAAGAGGTAGAGCGCGCAGCGTATGCGGCGAACGCGTACTTCATTGCTGGTATGCCGGATGGGTTCAATACGCTCGTGGGCGAACGAGGCGTACGGCTATCCGGCGGGGAACGGCAGAGAATTGCTATCGCCAGAGCCATTCTCATGGATCCGCGTCTGCTCATCCTGGATGAGGCGACTTCATCGCTAGATGCCTCGTCGGAGGCCCTCGTGCAGGAGGCACTGGAACAGCTCATGAAGGGGCGAACGACGATCGTGATCGCCCACCGACTTTCGACGATCCTCAATGCAGACCGTATCTTGGTGCTCGATGGCGGTCAGATCGTAGAGAGCGGCACGCATGCCGAGCTGCTGGCTGAGAAGGGGCTCTACGCGCACCTTTACGCCCGACAGTTCCGTTCTGCCCAGGCGAGTTAACGTATGGCCGACGTGCCCACGACGCGGCAGCGTCCACCGCTGTCCACCCGCATACTGGCGGCTCTCGTATGGGGTATCGCCAGGTTCGTCGGAGCGACCGCTCGCATTCGCTTCGAGAACCGTGAGGTCATGGACGGTGTCGTCAGTTCGGGCAGAGGGGCGATCCTTGTGACCTGGCACGGTAGGACGCTCATCCCAGCCAACGTTCTTCGCCACCTTGGATACTGGGCTCTCATCTCACTCTCCCGGGACGGAGAACTGCAGAATTGCATCTTCCGACGCTTTGGGTTCAATACCGTACGTGGCTCTACAGGCCGCGGTGGCATCAAGGCAGCGCTGCAATTGGCCCGGATTCTGCGCCAGGGTGGCGTCCTAGCGTTCACACCGGACGGACCTCGCGGGCCAACTCACAAGGTGCAGCTCGGCACAATCATGCTCGGCCAGAAGTCCGGTGCTCCCGTGGTGCCGGTCGGGATCAGCGCACGCCCTCGCATTCTCGTGAACTCATGGGATCGGTACATGGTGCCACTCCCATTCTCCCGTGTTTGGTGGGTGGTGGGGGAACCCCTCGAGGTCCCCGAAGACGCCGACGAGGAGAAGAGGCAAGCTCTGGCGGAGCAGTTGGAGCGGGCGATGAACCGTGTGGAACGTCGCGCCGAGGAACTGGCTGGGTACCCGTATCCTGAGGATTGGCCGGTATGAGCGACCGGCGGCTGCGAGCTTCGTTCGTGGTTTACAACGCAGCACTCGTCGCAGGATCGCCTCTCCTGGCCGGGTATCTTGCGTGGCGTTTGGCGAAAGGAAAGTCGCGAGATGGCTGGGGCGAGCGTTGGGGGCGACTCCCTGAAGCCATGCGCAAGCACACTGCCACGCGTGTCTGGTGCCACGCTGCCTCGGTAGGCGAGGTGATGGCCGCTGCACCCGTCTTGAAGGAAATCAAGGCGCGCGATCCCGACCTCGAGATCGTCATGACCACGATAACTCCAGGCGGCCATGAGATCGCACAAGGCATGGTGGATAAGCTGCTGGCCGCTGTGGGGTACCTTCCCTTCGATCTAATGCCGCTGACGAAGAGAGCGGTACGCCACATCGCGCCGGATCTATTCATTGGAGTGGAAACGGAGATCTGGCCCAATCTCCTCCATGCGTTGCACACGCGCGACGTGCCGTCGGTCCTTATCAATGCGCGCATCTCTGATCGTAGCTATCCGCGCTACCGACGCATACGATGGTTGCTGCGAGGTCCTCTGAGCTGCTACGACGTGATCCTGGCACAGTCTCAGCACGACGCCGACCGCTTCATTTCGCTCGGGGCGCCCACAGAGAACGTGATGGTTGCGGGCAACGTGAAGTTCGACCAGGCTGAAGACCCACTCTGCGATGAAGCTATCGCTGCCATGAAGGCGGAGTTCCACATTCCGACCGGGAGTCGAGTATGGGTCGTCGGCAGCACTCGTACAGCCGAGGAAGAGCGGATGGTCCTCGCCGCTTACCGTCTGGCGAAGCAGACCCTGAACGATCTGGTGTTGATCTTGGCACCGAGGCACGTCGATAGGGCGGAGGCTGTGGTGGCCGGGGTTCGGGACGCTGGGTTCGCGGTGGTGCGACGGACACAGCTTGCAGAGCTCGACGGGACATGCGAGGCGATCGTGCTGGACACTTTCGGGGAGCTGGCTCGAGTGTATGCTATGGCAGATGTTGCCTTCGTTGGTAATAGTCTCGTTCCACCAGGCGGAGGCCAGAACATTCTGCAACCGCTGGCCCAGGGGAAGCCTGTACTGCATGGGCCTTACATGAGCAATTTCCGCGACGTCGTGGCTGAGGCAAGCGCGGCGGGCGTGGCGTGGGCTGTGTCGTCGGTCCAAGAACTGGCCGCCACGCTAGTGACCCTGATTCGCAGCGAGGACGAGCGGATGAACGTGCGTGGGCGTGCTCTAGCTCTTGTGCAGACCAACCGCGGTGCTGCTGCCCGTTGCGCGCACGAGTGTCTGGCGCGCCTCGCGAGAAGAGTTTCCGTGGATACTTCGAGTGTCTGAGCGTCGCATGTTGTGCCGAGCGCGCCGCAGCAATCTGGAGGGCTCGACTGTGCTCGGCCCGCGGATCCTGCATTGGCTTCTACCCGTGCTTCTGGGCGAGCGTCGGGACATGGCGGCTCGACTCGTCGTGACATGTCTGGCGCCTTTGGCTATTCTGTACGCCGCAGGACTCCGCGCGTATCTGAGCCTCTATGAGCTGGGCATACGGCATCGTTACAGGCTCCCGTGCTGCGTGGTGAGCATTGGCAATCTCGTTTCTGGTGGCACTGGGAAGACCGGGCTGGCCATCACCGTGGCAAAGCGCCTGAGGGATGTGGGATTGCGCGTGTGCATATTGAGCCGGGGTTTCCGCGGGTCGTACAGAGGCGCTGTGGCCGCAGTCTCGACGGGTGAAGAAGTGCTGCTAGGCCCGACGGAGGCGGGTGACGAGCCATACTTGCTGGCGCAGGAGCTGCCTGGCGTGCCGGTCCTGGTTGGGAAGGACAGGCGAGAGACAGGCTTGGCCGCTGTGGAGCGGTTCGCTCCCGATGTGATCCTTCTGGACGACGGCATGCAGTACTATCAGCTCGAACGGGACGTAGAGGTCGTGCTCCTCGCAGGCGACCGGCCGTTCGGCAACGGATGGACCCTGCCGGCCGGAGTGTTGAGGGAGCCGCCGAGCCACTTGAGACGCGCATCCGTTGTGGTCTTCAACGTCTGCGAGGGTACCGCGGGAGGAGGATGGTCAGCCGAAATCGCACGCCGCGTTCCACGTGCTCTGCTTCTTCAGGGGCGCTATCGCCCCTCGAGATTGGTGGATGTGGCAGAAAAGCGTATCCTGCCGCTGGAGGTGCTTCGGCACATGCCCGTCGCAACTCTGTGCGGGCTGGGCAACCCCGCATCGTTCGAATGCACCGTCCGAAGCACGGGAGCGAGATTCGTTCGTCGTTTTCGTCTGCTAGACCACCGACCTCCCACGGCCGAGGAAGCGCTCTGCATCACAGACCAGGCGGCGCAGGAAGGGGCATCGGCGCTCGTGATCACCGCGAAGGATGCGGTGAAGTGGCCAGGACTGCAAACATGCATTCCCGTTTGGACATTGGAGGCTGAGTTTGTCGTTGACGATCTGGACAAGCTCGTGGCCACAATCCAAGAAGAGGTCCGTCGTCACGCTGAGAGAGTGCAACTGTGAGGTGGCTGAAGAGCGCAGGCCGGTACGTGGGATACCTTATTCTGCGGGGATGTCTCGTCGTGGTGCCTCTCCTGCCGTTAGGTTTCCTTATCTGGTTCGGAAGGCGTGTGGGTGATCTCATCCGAGTCCTCTCGCGTCATCGGCGTAGGATTGCGGACAAGAACCTTCGGATCGCATTCAACGGCGAGTTGGACCCTCGGAGACGGGCGGCCATCGCAGCCGAGTGCTTTCGGCAGTTCGGCATGTTCCTCTTCGAGTGTATGAAGTTCGCGAACTTGGCCGATTCAGAGGCGAGCAGGCACGTTTACTTGGACCAAGATACCATAGAGTGTCTGCAACGGCTACGCGCCATGGGCAAGGGGATCATCTTCGTGAGTGCGCACTTCGGCAATTTCGAGTTAGCGGCGCGCGCAGTCGGCATGCTCGGCAGTCCTGTCGTGGTCGTGGTGCGACCGGCTCGGGATGCTCGGACAACGCGCCTCATGGACGCTCTGAGGCAACGCAATGGAATGGTCACCGTGCGGCGGGACCAGGCAGCGAAGCCGATGATTGCTGCGCTCCGACGTGGTGAATGCGTGGCCTTGTTGGCGGACCAGAACGCCGGCGAGATCTACGTGCCGTTCTTCGGCAAACCTACTGGCACGGTGGACGGTCCCGCGCGCCTATCGCTTCATACGGGAGCCCCCATCGTGGTCGGGAAGTGCGTCCGAGAACCGGGCCTGCGCTACCACGTGTCCATCGAGGGTCTCATATGGCCGGAGCGTTCGGCGCCGCTGCGCGAAGAGACAAGACGCATGACGACTGAGATGAACCGTCTGTTCGAGAAGACTATTCGCGCGAATCCGGAACAGTGGCTCTGGTTCCACGATCGCTGGCGTTCCTCGCCGGAAGTTGTTGCGTGAGCGTCGACTTGAACCGGCTAGAGATAGGAGTATGCTCGGCATGAAGGGACAATGCAGAGTCGTTGGCATGGTACCGGCTCGGATGGCAGCCACCCGGCTTCCGGGCAAGCCACTGGTGGACATCTGTGGCAAGCCGATGATACAGCGCGTCTGGGAGCGAGCTATGCATGCTCGGTTCCTGGATGCGGTCTACATCGCCACGCCAGATCGCGTGATCTACGATGTTGTGGAGAGTTTCGGCGGCGTCGCGATCATGACTGCGGAGACGCACCGGTCTGGCACCGACCGCTTGGCCGAGGCGGCGCGGGACCTGGATGTGGACGTTGTGGTGAACATTCAGGGCGATGAACCTCTCATCGATCCGGCAACGATCGATGCAGCGGTGGAACCTTTGCTGGCCGATGCGAGCCTCCAGATGACGTCCTTGATGGCGAGGTGCCCGGAGGACCAGCTCGACAATCCTGCGACAGTGAAGGTGGTGGCAGACCGCAACGGATACGCACTGTACTTCTCGCGCAGTCGCGTTCCCTACCCAAGAGCGACCGAGCCTGCGATACCGGTGATGCAGCACATCGGGCTGTACGCCTATCGAAAGGACTTCCTGCTTCAGTATGCCGCTATGCCGCCGACACCACTGGAGCGAACGGAGATGCTGGAGCAGCTGCGTGTCCTGGAGAATGGTGTACGGATACGCATGGTCGAAGTGGGCTCGGCACCATTATCGGTGGACACGCCAGAGGACCTCGCGGCGGTGCGAGAGATCGTCAGCCGTCAGGAGTGCGCCTAGCTCTCGCTACCACCCCCATGGATTGAAGAGCACGCGGCTGATCATGCCGCGCGCCGTGCCCCGCGTGTCTCGTGTGACGTCGCGCCCCCCTCGCGTGGCCTTGCGCAGATCCCGATCCGCGAACTCACCTCCGCTTCGGGTGACCGGATACCCCAATCGGGCCAACACCGTCTCGGCGGTCGCTCGTACTGGATACACGACACGTCGTGAACCGCGGCTCTGACCCTCCATGATGATATAAGCCGGGTCCCTAGCCAGGCGAACGAGGAGGGACCTCGATTCGTCGTCTCCGGCCAGGCCCAGCGCGAGCGCAGCGGCTCCGCGCACTCGGTAGGACCTGTCCTTGGCAGCCTTCTCGAAGAGCTCCGAGAACATGGCCCGTTGGGTAGCGCTGACAGAGCACGTACGGATCGGTGCAAGGAGACCCTCGATATGGCCCGCTAACGCAGCCGACTCTGTGCAGGAGACAAGGCCAAGGCCAGCGATGCCGCGGCTTCGCAGGTAGACGTCTCGACTCTGGGCCAGCGCGAGAAACAGCGGTATGTGCTTCGGGTCGGCGCGCATGACGAGCACATCTGCCGCAGGATACGCGAGTTTGGGTAGCAACGGCATCGAAGTTGGCGCACTGAGTATCCCTACCAGAACGCGATCGAAACCGTCACCGTAGGCAGCGACTACCTCATATGCGGTAGACCAGATCGTCTCAGCGGGTGAGTCCGGTTCGAGTACTAGCGACAGTGCGAAGCTGAACGCTGCGCGCTTGTCAGCAAGCTGCAGGGCTGCTCTGTAGCCGCGTATTCTCGTCTGAAGTGGGCTGTAGACAAGATGTTTCGTGTCGCCTGCGAACAACGAGTATCCGCCAACCGAAGGTCGCGAGGTAGTGCCCGACGATGCAAGAGCCAAGGCCACGTCCGGATCTAGGTCGGCTTGTCTTATTCTCAGCTTCGGAGCAACGAGCGCGATTTCGGCTCTGAAGAGCTCCTGCAGGGATGGCTCCTGTGCCGAGCTGAACGCCTGTGTGCAAACCAGTAAGCAAGTCAGCAACCATGACGTACCGATGCGGTGCATGCACACCTCCCAGTCACTGTTCCATCTAACTGTACCAGACGTAAGGAGATCAGCGAAAGGTTGCGAGACTGATCCAGCAGGCGCCATTACAGCGCGTCCACGGGTTCGGGAATGGGATCCCGCGGGGCCATGCGAAACTTTTCTCAGTGTCCGTCGTCATATAAACAAAGGGTACAGGCAGCCAGTGAACAACGCTGGCGATCGCACGAGTGATACGGCAAGTTCTCTGACCTTTCGCGCCCGGTCCGGAGCGGATCCGGAAAGGGCATGTGCTTCCGATCGGAGGCTGCAATTATGGGGGTTGGTGACGCCGAGACCACGCGCCTGGTGATGCGAGAGCTGAACCGACGTTGTGTGGACTGGTCCATGATGGACGTCCGAGTCATCCACGGAGTAGTCTACATGCGCGGGATCATGCGGAAGCTACGGTCCCATCCAAACGTGGACCTGGAGAAAGAGGCCGACATCATCCGCAAGATCCTGCGCCAACGGCCGGGAATTCGGGAGATCGTCTGGGAAGTTGCCGTAGCGGCCTGAGAGCTACCGCACCAAGCACACTTCACGCTTGATCTTGCGCCGACGCTGCTCGAGGCGTTGGAGGCGAAAGGAAGGCCTGTGGCCCGGATGCGGGACCAGCGTCGCGGGGTGCCGCCTCAAGGCATATCTCGACCGGGCGGCGGGGGAGGTCGGTTGCCCCAGCGCTTGCGCGCTTCCTCCATGGCCTCCTTCATCAATGCGCGCAGGCGTTCGTGCTGTTCCTTGGTAAGTACCTGCCGCACCTTCGTCTCATGTTCCGATTGGATCTGGAGGAGGCTAATGCGAAGCCGCGTGATCTCCCGCATGAGTGTCTTCTCGCGCTGACGATCTATCTCGTACGAATCATACAGATCGTGGAGCTGCCTGTGCTTCTCGCGGATCTGCTCGAAGACCGCTCTGCTTTTCCTGCCGGTATCCTCCAGGATGGCTTCGAGTTGCCGTTGCTGCTCTTTCGTAATGCCGATGCGGATACGGGCCTTTTCCTTGTCTGCCTCCGATGGACCAGGGGGACCAGCGCGTCCAGCTCGCGGCCCCGCGTGTCGGCCGCCTGGCTCACCCTGCTGAGCCAGGATGGTCCCGCAGGCGAGCACCGCTAGGCCAACAGCCGCCAAGGATAGAGCGGTGAACCTGGACATGCTCATGGCTCCGATGCGCCGATCAGGAGAATCCTTTGGGCTTCTTGTCGGGTCAGGACGTCGGCATCCACATACTGGATGGGCTCCACGGTGGTCATCATGCGCACGACGCGGACCTCATCTTCGGGCCTTGCCATCGCCTGCTGGTCGGGTTTGACGGCAAGTCGAAATGCCATGGCACCCATGACCGCTGTGACGACACCCGCCGTTGCCCAGCGCAGGAGAAGCCATGAGCTGCGATGACGTGCCGGACCCGGCCCTGTCTGGATACGCGTAGCGAGTTCCGGCCACAGATCTCGCCGAAGCTGTGGAGCCGCCAGTCGGGCAGCACCAGTCTGCAGCGTCTCCTCCAGAGCTACAACGCGCCTGCATCTCGGGCAGTGTTCCAGATGCGCGTTCATGGCTGCCCTGCGGTCTTCAGGCAGACGCTTTCGTACATAATCGGCAACGTCGATCTCGAAATCCCAGCACCTCATGGCTCAGTGACCACCTGCGCCCTTTCTAGGAGGCGGCGCAGCCTCTGCCTTGCACGGGCAAGGCGCGTCTTGAGGACGGTGTACGAGAGCCCCGTGATCTCCCGTATCTCATCATAGTCGCTATCTTGAAGATAATAGAGAGTGAGTAGTTCCCGATCCGAAGGCGAGAGTTTGTCCATAGCTGCACGAACCTCACGAGCGAGGTCGGCACTATGTAACCCCGCGATGGCCTCCTCCTCGGCGCTGCCTACGGCCAGTTCCGCCGCCACCTCCTCATCTTCCGGCCAGGGGTCCTGAGGGCGTGCCTTCTTGCGGCTGTGCAGATCGCGCGCAATGTTCAGCGCTATTCGGTACAACCACGTGGCCACCCTCGCTCGATACTGAAAACCTTTCGCGGTCCGCCATGCTCGCAAGAAGACCTCGAGAGTGGCCTCTTCCGCGTCCTCGTAGGACCCCGTGAGCCGGTACAAAAAAGCGAAGAGTTGCGACTGATAGCGCCGAGTCAGTTCCTCGAGACCCGAAACGTCGCCGTCTGCACAACGACGCAGCAGATCCTCGTCCGACGGCGACCGCGCAGCCGCCTCTGACGTTGGCTGTGACACTGACGCGGCCGATCGTCTCATGGACATTGGCCGGCCCATGGTAGTTGCTGCGCCAAAGTTACATGACATCGGAGCTCGATTCGCAACGACATGCACGTTCCATTTGTCCTTATAGACGCCCAGCCGGGCGTTCGGCAACACCATCCGGACTGGCACCTATGTTCACTGAGGCGCTCGGGATTTCCTGCGCCTGACCACCAGGTCGCACCCAGGCGCCCAATGCTCCCACAGACGAAAAACCTTGCCGTGGCGGCAGTCGCGAGGACAATGCGCTCAGGCCATTCTGCCTCTCTTCAGCCACGCCGAGATCTCAGCGACATGCCGTCCCTGGAACCGCGCGATAGCCAGCTCGTTGGACGTTGGCATCCGTGAGCCGTCTGGGCCGGTCAAGGTCGTGGCGCCGTAAGGCGTACCCCCGGTGATCTCGCCCATATCTAGCAGGTGCTGCTCGGAGTATGGCACGCCAACCACAACCATGCCATGGTGGAACAGTGTTACATGGAAGCTCGTCAGAGTGGTCTCCTGGCCGCCATGTTGCGTTGCAGTGCTGGCGAATACGCTGCCAACCTTGCCGACGAGGGCGCCTCGCTGCCACAGGCCGCCAGTGCGATCGAGAAACGTGCGCATCTGTCCTGCCATGTTGCCGAACCTTGTCGGAGTTCCGAACAGGATGGCATCGGCTTCGGCAAGCTGGTCTGGCTCGATCACTGGCACATGGGCAAAGGCGCGCTGTGCCTCCAGAGCACCGATCCTGGCAAGGGTCTCCTCCGGTATCGTCTCAGGCACGCGGTAGACAGAGACCTCTGTACCGGCGACTTCTCTTGCGCCCTCAGCTACTGCCTCAGCTAGACGATACACATGACCATACGTGCTGTAGAATACGACATAGACGCGATTCACGATGCGTTACCTCCTGCGACAGAATGTATGTGCAGTTCGTACGGTGTAGCGGCCTCATGGGTTCCGGAGCAGGAGAGCATTGTCTGGGGGAGAATACGTGTAGCACTATTGGATGGGCTGGGGTGCCGCCAAAGAATGGGTGGTTCGAGGCCCGAGTGCATGCCAGTCCACGGAAGGAGGATGATCGAATGCTCGACACGAGTCCTGTGGAACAGGTCTTTCTAGCGACGTCAGGTACTACACGGCGCGAGGTGCTGATGGGATCGGCCGCAATCGCGGCAGCGTTCGGCGTGGAGTTAGAAATGGCTGCGGAAGCGCAGCAGCGCCGGGAACAGGCTGCGGCGGATGCACGACCCGTGAAGTGCGCCTTCGTGGGCGTTGGTTCGCAGGGCACACACGATCTCAAGCGCGCCCTGAGCGTACCCGGAGTTCAGTTCGTGGCCTTGTGCGACATTTACGAACCGAACCTCAAGCGTGCACTCGATCTCGTGCCTGGTGCTACCGGCTACAAGGATTACCGCAGGATCATGGACCGCAAGGATGTGGAGGCGGTGCTCATCGCCACGCCTCTCACCGTCCACGCGCCTGTCGCCATCGCGGCTCTCCAGGCCGGGAAGCACGTCTTCTGCGAGAAGATGATGGCTTACAGCATCGAAGATGCCAAGCGCATGGCCAGAGCAGCGATCGCCGCGAAAAAGGTGCTGCAGATAGGTCACCAACGACGTTCCAATATCATCTACAACCATGGGTGGGAGCTTATCAACAAGGCCAAAGTGTGCGGGAAAGTGACGCACGTCCGCGCCCAGTGGAACCGGAACGGTTCGTGGCGTCGCCCAGTACCCAAGGACACTACGGACCGACACTGGAACTGGCGGCTGTACAAGGACCTGTCCCAGGGACTCATGGCCGAGCTGGGAACGCACCAGATCCACGTGGCGAACTGGTACTTGGGCGAGGCGCCGTCGGCCGTAGTGGGAATCGGGGGCATTGACTACTGGAAGGATGGTCGGACGGTTTTCGACAATGTGGAGGTGATCTTTCAGTACCCCAGTGGTGTGAAGCTCAACTACACGTCCCTGACGACGAACCAGTTCGACGGTTTCTACGAGCAGTTCATGGGCAAAGACGGAACGCTCATTGTGTCCCAGCAGACGGGGGGGCAGTACTATCGTGAGCCGACGGCTGCGCCAGAGGAGTGGATGAAAGACCCGGCCAACAAGCAGAGTGGGCCACGCGGCCAGCAGGGGCTGAAGCTGGATCCAGAGGCGACGAAGAAGCTGGGTACGACTGGTGCCAGGGTCGGGCAGAAGGAGATTCGAGGCTCCGTGGAGGGCAAGGATGACTACCTCTTGGAGATGGAGGACTTCTTCGCCAGCGTGCGCACGGGTGCTCCTGTTTCCTGTGATTGGCGGGATGGGCTGCGCGCCTGCGTGGCTGCGGTCCGCGCCAACGAGGCCATGACCAAGAGAACACGGATCGAGATTCCAGCCAGCGACTACGTGCTGTAGCCCCGGCTCCATCTCGCGCGTGACCGCTTAGGCAACCTGAGGTCGTTGCGGTGACGGAGAACCGGTGCCGACCGGCGACTGGCCTGAACTACTTGTGGCGAAAAGCTCTTCTGACGCTGGCGGTTGCCGTGGCATTGGTGAATGCCGGCGCACGATGGGGCCAGCTTGTGTGGGTGGCTGCGTCACCTCGTAAGGCCAGGCAGGTTCCAGCTCCCGAGTGGGCAGCAACGCAACTCCGACGGTCAATTACAGCTGGCCGCCAAGCCCTGCTGGTCTTGCATGGGCTGGACGATCCCGAGAAGCGACTGGGTGCCCGGGCCTTCGAATGGCGCCTGCGCTACCTGACCTATCCACTCGCGCTTCGTGTCGAGTCTCGAGAACCAGAGCGGCTTCCGGAGGACGTTGCGGCAGTCGTGGTATATGGGCGTCCTGCCAGGGAACGTGTAGGGTGGCAGCAGTTCGGCTACGAGAACGTGACGGTCAGCATCGGCCAGGCTCAGGCACTGCAGCCGAAAGCCGATAGGGCAGACGCACCCTGGCCTGTGGAGGTAGGGCAGTTAGTCGTCGGGCTGGCCGCGCTGATAGTGACAGGGTGGGCGTTTGCGGGATTGACCGGCCTAGGCTCCACGCCATGGCCCATGCGTCTGGCAACGGCCCACGTGCTGGGAGTGAGCTTCCTGGCCGTCGCCGTCCAGGCTGGATGGTGCGTCTCCGGCCGTCTGGACGGTGGTGCTGTCTATATCGTGGCCGCCATATCGGCGCTCGGCGTTCTATGGAAATATACGAGCAAGGCTGGCACGCGCGCCATTCACGCTGACGTCGCCCCGACGAGGCCGATAGGTCTGCTGGATTGGACGGCGATACTCCTCCTCGTGCTGGGCTGTGTCAGCGCGATCATGCTATGGGGCGCTCGTGGGATCGCGTGGGATGGGTGGGTGATCTGGCAGATGAAGGCGCGTGCCTTCTTCCATGACGGGTCAGCGCGGATCTTGACAGATCCAGCCTTTGCTGTCTCTCATCCCGACTACCCGCTTCTGGTACCGCTTCACTCTTGGTGGCTTTACGTTCACTGGGGCCATCCGAACGAGAAAGTGGCGCAATTTGGCGGCCTGCTATTCTACGGCGACCTCATAGCAATGGTCTACGGGCTAGCCAAGCTCTACTCCGGGCGGACCATGGGGCTGCTGACTGCAGGCCTGATCGCCTCCCAGCCCCTTTTCGTGTACCACGCCGTATCGGGGTACGCGGATCTGCCCCTGGCGCTACTTGCAACCGCAGGTGTAGGCACGCTTGGTCTGCGTGCCATGGGTCGGCTCTCGTCACGAGCGACTTACGCATCGGCGGCGTTCCTGGCGGGTGCGGCGCAGTGCAAGAACGAGGGTGCGGTGCTGGCGGGGATTGTGATACTGCTCTGGCTTGCACTCTGGCTCTTGAGACTGATATGGCACCGGCTGTGGCTACCTAGTCGGCACTGGGTCATGGCAGGCATCCTGCTGGCCGTCCTGGTCGCGCCCTGGTATCTCCTGAGGCGGACACTTGCGGTGAGTAGTGACCTAGCTTCAGGTCGCTACGCAGTCGTAGAGGTACTTCCTCCCTGGCGCAGAGGTGGACCTCCTCCGGGGTCCGTCGAACGACTCTGGCCGATCGGTAGTGCGATCGTGAGACAGGTGACCGCCGTAACTCCAAGACCGCCCTCGTTCGGCCTCCTATGGCTTCTGGCCATCATCGGTCTGGTGGCTCCGTTTGGCAACAGAAAGGCGAGGCTCCTCGTCCGAAGCGTCGTGCTGCTCCAGGCCGTTGCCTACACCCTGGTCTATGTGTTCACTCCCCATCCGATAGAATGGCATTTGGGCACGAGCCTGGGGAGGCTTCTCATGCATCTCTTGCCTCTCATGCTGTTGGCCTGGGCATGGGGTCATCCCTCAGAGACCCGTGGGGTGGTCTATGAAAACGCACTCCAGACCTAGCCTGGACTCGAGATGGCTCGCGAGAGCACGGAGTCCCAGCGTCTCCGTGGCGTAGTGGCCTGCCAGGAACAGGTTGATCCCGGACTCCTCGGCCACGAAGTAGCTGTGGTGTGTGCCTTCGCCGGTGATGAGAGTGTCGCATCCGAGGTCGGCTGCCACAGCGGCGTAGGAGGCGCCGCTGCCTGTCAGGACTGCGACCTTCCGGACCGCGTCTGTGTTGCCGGAGATCAGACGCGTGTTGGTGGCGAGCAGATCGTCCAAGCGCGTGCGAAGCTCGCTGGTGGTGGTGTCAGTCTCGGCGAGAAGCCCGACGTCAGTTCCTTCGAAGGGTGCCCAGGTACCGCACGGCTCCATGCCGAGCAACCGGCATAGAACGGCGTTGTTACCTACCTCCGGATGCACGTCGAGGGGCGCATGACAGGAATACAGTCCCATGCCGGACTGGAACAGCAGTCGTAGCCGATTGTAGACGGCGCCTGTCATTGGGACGGGATCTTGCCAGAAGAGACCGTGGTGGACGACAAGGACATCGGCTCCCATCTCCACGGCTTCGCGTATTGTCGCGAGGCACGCGTCTACTGCTAGAGCGACTCGGCCAACCTCGCGGGTGCCGGCCACCTGCAGGCCGTTGTGCGCCTTCGGGTGGTCGGGTGTCTCCGGCACGCGGAGGTATTCATCGAGATAGCCTACCAATTCCGTCAGAAGCACCCTTCTTCTCCCTCTTGCGAAGACCGCACATGTGGGTATGATAACGCTCAGTATGACGCAATCCCAGGCGATTGCGTAGGAGGGGCTCATGCCTGAGGAAGAAGAACACTTCGAGTTCGTGGACAAGCGCCGAACGGCACGACCGGCTGGAGAAGCTGACGAGAGATCGGCGGCTGGTCCTGCGGCGTCGGCTGGTGGTGCAGGCCAGAAGGACGCGGAGGAGGAGGCTAGCCGTCATCCGCGACTGGTGGCAGCCGACCGCATCCTCATGTGCATTGACATCCTGCAGCAGGGCGCCTGGATTGCGCTTGGCCTCGTGGAGGACCCGGTTACGAACAAGGTGGAGCGGAATCTCGATGATGCCAAGATTCTCATAGACGGAGTGGCATCGCTCGCGGAGAACGTGGAGCCTCTCGTGGACGAAAGTGCGCAACGCGAGCTGCGCAATCTGGTGGCCATGCTGCGCATGAACTTCGTCAATCAGGCTCGACGGGGATAGCGTCGGCCTCAGAGGCCATCCCCTCGTCTGATGAAAACAGTACTCCGGCTCGTCCTCGCCACCAGGAACGCAAAGAAGGCACGGGAAATGGCAGAGATCCTCGACTCGCCAAGGTGGGACATCGTGTCGCTCTTGGACCTGGATCCCAATGGCGAAGACGTCGCAGAGGATGGATGCACTTACGATGAGAACGCACTCATCAAGGCGCGTGCCGTCGCCAGGGTCACCGGCCTGCCGTCCGTTGCCGACGATGCCGGTCTGGAGATAGACGCGCTCGGGGGACAACCCGGCGTTCACTCCCACCGGTTTCTTGGCGTGGACACGCCATTCCCTGACAAGATGGCACGCATCCTCCGCCTCATGGCGGACGTGCCCGATGATCAGCGCACCTGCAGGTTCCGGGCTGCCGTCGCGATTGTCGAGCCGTCAGGACGAGAGCATGTGTGTTGGGGCGTCTGTGAGGGACGCATCGCTCGCGAGATAAAGGGTGCCTATGGCTTCGGCTATGACCCGATCTTCTTCCTACCTGAGCTGGGTCGCCACATGGCAGAGCTGACGCCGGCCGAGAAACACACTATCAGCCACCGCGGCAAAGCCCTTGCTTGCATTCGCCAAGTTCTGCTGGACTGGTACGGGCAAGAGACGTCGGGCGCCTAGGGCAGATGGCGTGCCTGTACCACCGCTATCTCCCTTCCGTTAGGAAGCCGGAGCACCAACTCCCCTTTGTCCGTGACGGCGGCAGCCACGCCAACTTCTGAACCACCGACAGTAGGGTACTCGTATCGCACGCCGGCTGTGCTGTCCCAGCGGCGCCAGAGTTCCAGTACCTTTGCTCTCTCGCCTCGGCTGATCCGCCGCACAAGCGGCCAGAGCGCCGTGCGCACCGAGGCTTCCACGGCTTCGATGGGCCACAGCCGCGCGCTCGCCTGATAGAGAGACGTGGCCGTGCGGCTGAGATGGTCGGGCCACGTCGCAACGTTCACATTGACACCAATGCCGATGGCGGCAACCATTGTTCGAACGTCGCCCTGGTCCACGGCGGGAAACATCTCGATGACCACGCCGCCAACCTTCCGATCACCCACGAGAATGTCGTTTGGCCAGCGAACAGAGGCTTCGAGCGCAGTAATGTCGCGAATTGCCCGTGCCACTGCAATGCCTGCTGCCATGGCGAGCAAAGCCTGAGAGCTGGCGTCCGACGCAATGCCATCGGCGAGATAGGTAACCAGCAGTGCCTCACGCGGTGGCGCATGCCACATGGCTCCACGGCGGCCGTGTCCAGCGGTCTGGTAATCGGCGCGCACGCCTAGGAGCTTTACCTCACCACGCTGCCGCCTGCGACGCGCCTCCAGTTGAGTCGAGTCTACTTGCTCGAACTCTAGGAGGTAGGTACCGTCCTCCATCTGACGGATTCGAGGACCGCCCTGGTTCACTGCATCTGCACCAGCGATAGGTTCAACCGAATATCCAGAGCGGGCGCGGAGTGCGTCAAGGCGCCGATGGAGATGCAGTCCACCCCCGAAGCTGCGACCGAAGCCACATTGTCGAGCGTAACGCCACCCGATGCCTCTGTGATCGCACGACCCCCAACCATGGCGACCGCCTCCTTGCGTATCTCATCCGACATGTTGTCCAGCAGCAGGATGTCGGCTCCGGCCTCCAGGGCCTCCCGAACGTGGTCCAGGCTTTCGCACTCCACCGTGACGGTCATCGTATGTGCCGTAGCGCGGGTGGCGCGTGCAACAGCCTCGCGGATACCGCCGGCTGCCACAATATGGTTATCCTTGATGAGGACGGCGTGGCCCAAGCCCATGCGATGGTTATGGCCACCGCCGATCCGGACGGCGTACTTCTCGAGGGCGCGCAATCCGGGGGTTGTCTTGCGCGTGTCGGTGATGAACGCCCTGGTCCCTGCAACCTGCTGAACATAGGCCGCGGTAAGCGTTGCGATACCGGACATCCGCTGCAGGAAGTTCAGTGCCACGCGTTCGCCCGTCAGCACCGAGCGCGCCGCACCTTCGACACGAGCCACGATATCTCCTCGGCGGACGACTGCACCGTCTTGGACCAGCCGCTGCAAGGTGGTGCCAGGATCCAACTGTCGAAAGACTTCCTCGACGACCGGCAACCCCGCCACTACTCCTTCCGATCCCATCTCGATCTCACCCACGGCCCTGAGATCGGGTGGCACTACAGCGTTTGTCGTGACGTCGCCAGTTCCGATATCTTCCAACAACGCATTCCTGACGACGGCTTCGAGAATGAACCGCTCGATTGTCGGTGCATTGTCTGCCCCTGCGATCATGACGCCTCTCCTTCAACCGTCCTGAGGCTGATTTCCACCGCTTCGAAGACATTGCGGATGCGGTGCAAGACAACCGATGCCGTGTCGCCGACCTTGCTGCTCCTCGGTACGAGAGCACGCCGAAAGCCCAGCCGCTTCGCCTCTCGGATGCGCCGGTCGCCATGGGAGACGGAGCGCACCTCTCCCCCCAAGCCGACCTCGCCGATGATCACCGTCTCCGAGTCCACAGGACTGTCGCGGTAGCTGGACGCAATGGCCACGGCGACGGCGAGGTCAGATGCAGGCTCGGTGACACGCACACCACCCGCGACGTTCAGAAACACGTCGTGCTCGCCCAGGCGCAGCCCCAGCCTCTTTTCGAGCACGGCCATGATCATGTTGGCACGATTATAGTCCAGCCCGTTGATCACACGGCGTGGGCTGGAGAGGAACGAGCGCGTCACGAGAGCTTGAACCTCTACCAAGAGAGGCCGCGTCCCCTCCATGGTAGCCGCCACGGCTGACCCTGAGGCGTTGGCAGACCGCTCGGCCAGAAAGGCAGCCGAAGGGTTGACGACCTCCTGCAGACCATCATCCCGCATCTCGAAGAGACCGAGTTCGTCCGTTGGACCGAAGCGATTCTTCACAGCGCGGAGGACACGATATGCCTGGTGGCGGTCACCCTCGAAATAGAGCACCGTATCCACCATGTGCTCCAATACCCGTGGGCCAGCTAGGACCCCCTCCTTCGTAACGTGTCCCACGAGAAACACACACAGACCTTCATTTCTCGCAAGGGTAGCCAGGGTCGCCGCCGCATTGCGGACCTGGCTTACGGTTCCGGGTGCCGACTCCAGGGATGGGTCGAAAGTCGTCTGCACAGAGTCGACAACTACCATCAGCGGTCTCACAGCGAGTATGTGATGAACGATCGAGTCGATCGCCGTCTCGCCTACAACGAGGAACCGATCGCTCACGGCACGGAGCCTCTCGCAGCGAAGACGAAGCTGTCGTGGGCTCTCCTCTCCGGTTATGTAGAGGACGCTGGCGTGGCCGGCGTCAGAGCTGGAGGCCACGCGATGGCCTACCTGTGTCAGGAGGGTGGACTTACCGATGCCTGGATCTCCGCCAACCAAGACGACAGAACCGCTGACGATTCCGCCTCCGAGCACACGATCCATCTCGCCGATGCCCGACGAGACTCTTGTCTCCGCTTCGCGCCCGATGGCGACGACTGGCTGAGGGGCCGAAGAGGGAGAAGGGGACTTGCGTCCTGTAACCTGCGACGAGCGAGGATGGGGTATGGCTTCTTCTGTGAGACTATTCCACGCCTGGCACTCAGGGCAGCGCCCCAGCCACCGCGACGCAACGTGGCCGCACTCTGCACAGACATAGCGGGACTGGGAGCGTGGCATTGCTCGTCACGGCGCCGCTAGCGCATCTCCTGTCCGCCAGTGACGTTGATGGCCTGTCCGGTCATGTAGGAAGCTTCGTCAGAGCACAGGAAGACCACCACATTGGCTACGTCGTCATAGGTGCACCCGCGTCCCAGCGGGACCTGACTCTCATACTTACGCCGGACCTCTTCCACGGTCAGACCCTGCGTACGAGCATACTGCTCGTAGAGGCTCTCTTGCCACAGCGTGCCATCGAGGAGGTTGCCAGGGCAGACTGCATTGACGCGAATGCCATGCGGCGCGAGATCCAACGCAATGCTCTGGGTCAGACCAATGCCGCCGAACTTGCTGGAGGCGTAGGCGCTGTTGCGAAAGCTGCCTTTCTTGCCGGACTTGGAGTTGATCTGGATGATGACGCCGCTCTTCTGCTCGACCATCACGCGTGCTGCGGCCTGGGCGCAGAGGAAGTACCCTACAAGGTTCACGTCAATGACCTTGCGCCATAGGTGTGGCTCGAACTCGAGGATGTCCTTGGCAATGAGGATGCCTGCATTCGCTACCAGAATGTCCACGCTGCCGAATGCCTCGCGAGTCGCGCCCACCATGGCTGCTACTTGCTCCTCGTTCGTCACGTCCGTATGCGTGGCGATCGCTTGGCACCCATGGGTACTCTTGATCGCTTCGGCAACAGAAAGCGCCTTGGCGTAGTTCATGTCCGCGACCGTCACGGCACGGCATCCCTCCGCGGCTAGGCGATGTGCAATTGCCTCACCCAGTCCTTGGGCAGCACCCGTGACAATGGCTACACGGTTCTCTAGACGCTTCATTCACCCTCCCTCGCGATCGTGAGACGGAATAGCTCGTCCTCGGCCTCACGAGTCCAGAACTTACCGTCTGCGAGCTTGGCGCAAACGGTTGGATAGACATCCTTGAGCTGTGTCAGTGCCATGAGCGGCATATCTTCGATGAGCGGGAAGATCAGGGTCTTGCCGGGGAAACGTCCGTCGCGGACGCCTGCCAGTCCTTCGGCTGCTGCGCGCATACCGCCGATGGCGGCCAGCGATGCATTCGTGGAAAGCTCGCCGCTCTCCACCATGGCGAGGGTCTGCTTCATGTCTGCGATGGATGAACCGCTGCTTCCCACGTACCGCACACGTCTCTCGCGGATGTCATTGACATTGATGGACGCCATGGTGCCTCGGGCGACACCGGCAAAAACGTTGAACCAGGCGCCATCGGCAAGGAACCCCGTGGCATGTTCGATGAGCGCCGGCACAGGCACGAGCGACACAATATCATCGAAACCGCCACCCGACACCTCGCGCAGACGGCTGTCGAACTCCTGCGGGGACATCTCCTTCGGATTCAGGGCGATCAGTCGGGTGCCACGCCGTCGAGCCGTCTGGCTGTACCTGTCCACGAGAGTGGCGAGCCTGCCTGCGTCAATATCGGTCCCCACGACTACGGCCGGAGGGTTCGGGTGCATGACGGCGCGCTGCACGTGCATCTGACCCATGGGGCCGCCCGCACCGATGAACCACGCTGCCCCGCCGGGCTTGAGATCAGCACCACGGTTCTCCTGGTATGCGTCCAGCGGGTTCAGGCTCGTGGTGCCGACATAGTGATGCCAGTTGTAGTGAATCCGCCCAATGTCGAGTGTGAGGTTTCGCGCGAACCGGTAGGGCCCGGTGAAGTTCACGATCCCGTGGTTGGCCAGAAGCGCGGCCGCCTCCTCGACCTGCTGGGGGGCCACTTCGCCCAGCACGAGAATATCGTCGAACCCGTGGTCGCCGGTTCGTCTCGCCTTGAGAGCCGCCCAATCCTCCACATGGCCGAGCCTTTCTGCGGTCACCATTGGTGCAAGCTCGGCCGATGCTGGTCCCACGATGACAAGGGAGCGAAACTGTGTGGTCTTGCTTAATAGCGGTGCGAGATCGACGTGGGAAGCACCTTCGCCTGCCAGGATGAGCATATGACCGTCTGGCGCGGGCCCGCCTCTGTGAGACTGGTTGTAGGCTCCCACGACGCAGGCCCACGGTTCGACGAGAGCGGTCTCGGCGTAACCGGTATCTCTAGCGACGGGCAGCAAGTAGCAGCCTTCATCGCCATCTATCATGGGCGTCGGTATGACGCTGTACTGTGCAAGGCCGCCCGATATGGCGTAGCCATAGGCCATGGAGACGCCCTTGTAGAAGACGTCAGCTTGGACGATGAAGCGATCGCCGACGGAGAACATGGCCTTGCGATTCTCTCCAACCTTGACAACGGTGACAGCGACCTCGTGGCCGAGTGTCGCGGGATCCGTCGCAAGATCGCGACCTTGCATGCGTGGATGGTTGTTGCCAAGCGCAATGACCTTGGTGTCGGAGAAGCACAGGCCGTTGGCGTCTTGGCGGACCAGTATCTCATCCGGACCGATCTCCGGCACCGCCACCTCGGCGATCTTGAGACTCTCGATGCCCTGGCCGTACAAGAACCACTTCAGCATGCGACGAGGGATCGGGCCTCGGCCGGACTTGTATTCCTCGAGCTTATCCATGTTCACGCTCCATGTCTATCATTGCTGTTCCGCGATTTGCTTCTTGCGGTAGTACTCGTCTGGACGCGTATGTATACGTGCAACTTGCGCAGGCGTCAGAAAACGCGGACCCCCGAGAGCGTACGTACCGAGCAGGACGCGCGCCGTCTTCACATACATGGCAGTCGCTGCGATGACATCCTTCGTACTGCTGCCTGTGGCAATGAGACCGTGATTCTGCATGAGGATGACCTTCGGCGGCATGTTGTGCGTACTCACATACTCTTCCACGGCTTCTCTGAGTGCGCGCGCAAGCACGATGCCAGGATCCGTGTACTCGACGAAGCACACAGCAGGTCCGCAGCAGACGATCTCATCGGGAAAGAGCCGGCCTGACACGGCCTCTCGTGCTTGTTGAGAGCACAGGATGGCGTTCACGGCCGTAGGATGGCTGTGACCGACAAAGCGAACACCGGGCAGCGAGAGAAGATATGCATGGAGAAACGTCTCGACCGATGGGCGAGGACTTTCGCCCGTGCAGCCGACGCGCCCGGCGAGGAGGACGTCTTTCACCGCAGCATCGGACAGTTCAGGCCCGTCTAGCGCTTCCAAGATGGGCGCGAACCGAACCTGTACGAAGCTGTCCCTTGCGGATTCGGCCAGCCCTGCGCCGCTCTTCTTTACCAAGAACGTCTCACTGTCGAACTTGGCGGAGGTATTCCCTTCTCCAAGAATCGCCAGGTCATTCGCTGGGTCACCCAGGTAACGGGAAAGAAGGACTAGTTCGTCGAGGATGTCGGGCGCGTCGTGCATGGGATAGGCCACCTCGGTGCGTTCGCTACAACAACCTATTGTAGCACGGACCCCTGCTCGCGAACCACGGCCCTCTGGCGGACGGAATGCCTGATGCCGGAAACGAGGCTCAACGCTCCGGATGTAGCAGAGCAGCGATCCGGCGCACAGCTTCGCCCAGGCGTGGACATGGGCGCACGGCTTCGAAGCCGACGACGTAGACCCGCCGGGTCCGCACAGCTGTCACCGCCGCCCAGCCCGGCCGGTGCTGGAGTTCTTCGGGCGAAGCGTGGGTTGTCAGGATGACCTCCGGATCGAGGGCGATGAGCTGTTCGATACCCAGCGATCGGAACCCACTGCCGGCTTTGCGACCTATGTTCATCCCTCCTGCCGCCTCGATCATCTCGCTGATAAACGTGCTGCCGCCGGCCACCCAGAGAGGTTGCGTCTGCACAACGAACAGTACGCGCGGCTCGGTGCGTGCTCGTTGGACGCGTTGCTTGACGGCAAGCAACGTGCCACGAATACGATTGACCACGCTGACTGCGCCAGGTTCACAACCCGTTATGCGGCCGAGACTTCCTATAGCGCTGAACAGCTCGGCGAAGCTTCTCTGCCGCAATGCGAACACTTTCCCCTTCAAGCTGGTTTGCCTAGTCAGATCTGCGATGGCGCGTCGGTTGGCTTCCACATCGGCGACGATCAGGTCGGGATGTATGGCCATGACTTTCTCGATGCTCGTGTTGTAGTCGCCGATCTTAGGCAGGCGCCGCGCTTCGGCCGGATAGTCGCAGTATTTCGTCACTCCGACCACGCGACGTCCTGCACCAATGGCAAAGAGGGTCTCCGTAACTGCCGGAGACAGCGAGACGATGCGCTTGGGTGGTCCGGGCAGAGTGACGCGGACGTCTCTTCCATCCACGGCCGAGAGGGGAGTCGCGGACGCCGCGGCGCTGACGGCGAGCAACACCGCTGCGACAGACCCACGCTGTACAGCGATCAGACCGCTCATTGGAGCTCACCTCCGGCGAGGCATGCGGAAAGCCACTGGACCGCCTGCATCATGGACGGCCCATCATGAATAACATTCTGAGCAGGCCGTACGGAAGCCTGTATCAGGCGCATGGTCGGCAGGCGTGTGTCCCAGCCTCGTTGCGCACGGAGAAGATCGGCATCCACGGGATACTCAGGCTCCGAGAAAAGGAGCCACACGTCTGGGGCCCGCCAAGGAACGTCCTCGGTGTCGAGCTTGAGGTAGGCAGTCGGTACCGAGCCGTACACATTCGTGCCACCCGCGTAGTGGATGATATCACTAATGAACGAGAGGCCCCCTGGAATACGTACGTGCGGGCCGAACCACAACTCGGGGTAGACGCGAAGCTCCCGACCGGTCGCCTGATGGCGCACATCGTCGAGCTGCCGCAACCACCGCCTCGTCAGATCTCGAGCCGCATCAGGCTCACCTAGCAGACCACCAAGCAAGACGACATTCTCGAGGATACCGTACAGCGTGGAAGGCAGCGGAAATGCGAAAACAGGCAGACCGACGCTCCGCAGACGCCTGCCGAGGCTGCGCTGGACGCCGGTTGTCACCAATACCAGGTCTGGTTGAATCGACTCCAGCGCAACCTCATCTGCCGTTAGGTAGTCACCGACGACGGGTGCCGACAGCTCGGGCACGTAACGATGGCAGTAGGCGCTGACGCCAGCAAGCCGTTCGGCGAAGCCCATGACGCAGATGGCTTCCGTGAGACCCGAGACGAAGCTCACGATGCGCCGGGGACGCGTAGGTATTTCCACCGTTCCGCCCAGCGCATCGCAGAACACGCGAACCGATGGCGTCATCTCAGTTGCGGGTGAACATCTCGTCAGTGACGGCCGACTGCTTCAGGGCCTTCACGTGACCATCGGCGAATGTTGCGTTGGCAAGACCATGATGGGTCACGGTGAAGGTGGCGCTGTCAATAGTCTTTCGGTTATCTACGTGACGGAAATCCACCGTTGGGTTACCCCACCACATGGACGGAGGATCGATGCCGGGTGTCTCGATTAGCTCTCCGTTCCCACCGTACCAGGGCACGTTGACGAAACCTGCGTCGGCGAAAAGAATCTTGGAGGCCGGGCTGGACAGCGACGCTTCCGATGCCGGATTCAGCGGAGGCCAGTTGAAGCTGATGTAGTAGTCGGAACCGAGATATCCCCAGTTGTAGCCGTAACCGTTGCCGTCACCAAGGCGCGGCACCGCGGAGAAACTAGGACACTTCTGGATCTGATGGTTCTTCATATATGGGTACAAAAGGCCACGTGTCTTGTCCCACGTTGTTCCTACGCGCAGCCCAAACCAGTACTGATAGCAGACGAAACCCTGGCAGTCGGCGTATTGGTAGAGCGGGTAGGTCTCGTCGTAATCCTGAAGGTACATGAGCGTGGCCAGGCCGAGCTGCTTCAGGTTCGAGGAACAGGACGCCTGGCGCGCCTTCTCCCGGGCTTGAGAGAACACAGGGAACAGTATCGCCGCCAGTATGGCGATGATCGCGATGACGACGAGCAGCTCGATGAGCGTGAAACCGTGCCGCGTCTCCGGCGGCCTTACCAGTGTGTTGATGGAGCGCATTTCTCTGGACCCCTCCTTGTGGGTTGCGCACCATCGCGAGAGGAAGTCTGTTGCGCCCCTGTAACAAGAACACCATCCTTGGCGGATGGTGTGTCTGCTACCTCCTGGTGCTAAGCCGGTAACCGGTAGGAACGAGGCTGCATCACACCCTTTCTCGCGAAGGGCTTGCGTGACGCGATGCAGGTGGGCATTCGGGCTCATGCCTCATCGAAGGCACATACCGTAGCGGGACTGCGCCGGCCTCACACCGGACTTCCCCCAGACCGTGCGACTAACTGCGCACGGTCCCTGCACCGTATTCGATTGTAGTAATCAGTCTAGCGCCTTCCGATACACCATGTCAAGTCTCTTATCAGTGTAGGAAAGAGACTATGCCATGGCTTGGGCTAAGTCCTCGATGAGGTCCTCCACGTGTTCGATGCCGACGCTAATGCGAATCAGATCCTCGGTGATACCCATGTTTCGGCGAACATCCTCGGGAATGGATACATGTGTCATCGTGAACGGGTGTTCGATGAGTGACTCCACGCCGCCCAGAGATTCCGCCAGAGTGAAGATGCGCACTCGCTTCAGAAGGCGGACCGCAGCCGGGCCTCCTCCCGCCATCCGAAAGGCGAAGGTGCCGCCGCACCCATGCATCTGGCTCCGCGCCAGTTGGTGTTGCGGGTGATGCTCGAGGAACGGATGCAGCACTTCGGAGACCTGTGGCTGCTCATCAAGCCACTTGGCGATCGTCAGGGCGTTGGTGTTGTGGACCTGCATGCGGACGGGGAAGGTCTTGAGCCCACGGAGGACGAGGAAGCTGTCGAAGGGCGACAACGCAGTACCCATGGCGTTCTGCAAGAATCGGATGCGCTCGGCCAGAACGTCGTCCCTGACGACTAGAGCGCCGGCGATGACGTCCGAGTGGCCGTTGAGGTACTTCGTCATGGAGTGAAGCGAGAGATCGACGCCCAGATCGAGCGGCCGCTGGTTGTAAGGCGAGGCGAACGTGTTATCCGTAATAGTCAGGGCGCCAGCAGCCTTCGCGATGTCAGCTATGGCTCGAAGGTCCTGAAGGTTCATGAGCGGATTCGTCGGTGTCTCGGTCCACACCAACCGTGTCTCGGGCCGCATGGCGCTGCGAACCGCGTCGAGGTCTCGCATATTGACGAAAGTGACTTCTATTCCGTGCCGAACACTGACACAGGTCAGGTAACGGTATGTGCCGCCGTAGAGGTCGTTGTGAACCAGAACGTGGTCGCCCTTGCTGAGGAGTGCAAGAGCCGTCGAGATGGCGGCCATTCCCGACGCAAACGCGAAAGCGTGGGAACCTCCTTCCAGGGCGGCCAGACATTCCTCCAGTGCTTTGCGCGTCGGATTCCCAGAGCGCGTGTAATCGAACTCCCCGGGCTGTCCCACGTCCGGGAATGCAAACGTGGAAGTCTGGTATATCGGCGGCATGACGGCACCGTAGGCTGGGTCGGGCTCCTGGCCAGCATGTATGGCGAGCGTCTCCAGTCGCATAGCTCTCACTCCGTCCATGAGGGAATGGGCGATTGTACCCCGCCGGTACTCGCGATCTGCTTGTCGATTGTCCTGCTCAGGGCTAGAGGAAGGTCACGCCTCAGCGCCGACGCACTCGCGGAGCGTTCGTAGCAGCTGTCGCCAACAGATGCTGCTTCAGGAGGCGGAAGAAGGTATAAGGGTCAACAACCTCGATCTTCAAGTCCGGACGACGGCGCCTGAGCGCGTCGAGGGTTGCAGCAACCTGGGAAGGCGAGGTCCAGACGATCCGGAAGAAGTGGAAGCTTGGTGGCTCGGTACCGCGCCGTGTCATGGCGGCGTCCATGATCTCCGCGGTTCGTTCCACGCCGGCGAAATTGCATGCCTCGTTGATCAACTCCGTGATGGGCATTCCTTTCCACACTTGCGGTTCGGGCAACCGGCCTCCTGTGCCGTGGAGATCCATGACGATGGTCGCGAAGCCATCTGGCGAGAATCGGGAGAAGGCATCCTTGACCGCGGGCGTCGGCTGATCCCAGTCTAGTACCATGGGGGAGAGCGACATGTCCGCCTCGCGATAGAATCTGCGGTTGTGCCGGATGAACAAGGGCAAGTACTCCGGACGCACGCGGTTGGGGTTCATGTAACCTGCGGCGCTGGCATCAGCACCAAAGAAGTCCTTAGCGCTCGCTGTTTCGTAGACATATCGTATGATGTCGGGATACGTCTCCACCAGGTTGGGATCGATCCCCCAGCAAAGAGGCAACGAGCCACGTTGCGGGTCGTCCCAGTGGTTCGGCAGGAAGTCGTAAAGGGGCGTTGCCGAGTCGTAGTCTGCCATGAGGATGCATACGTAGTTCTTCCGCTCGAGCATCCTAGTGGGCTCCGGCCGTTTCTGGTGTAG
The DNA here is from genome assembly GCA_037443035.1 of Chthonomonadales bacterium. GTDB lineage: Bacteria > Armatimonadota > Chthonomonadetes > Chthonomonadales > CAJBBX01 > JABWBA01. The sequence goes on along the minus strand of JBBIPC010000004.1, from coordinate 145,993 downwards.
CGGTTTCCGTGGCGCGTGACAGTGGAAGGACTGGTTGAAGCAGTCGCTTGCGACGGTGTTCTGGTAGACGTTGTAGGGAGAGATGAGCCACACGGTCTCCCATTCTGTGGGCACTGGGTCATGGCGGCTCGCATGGCCAGGGACATTGCTGTACTTGGCGAAAGCGAAGAACCCCGCCAGCTCCGTCATGTGTTCGCCACCCGACTGCCGAAGCGTCTCTTCGAGTACCATCTTGTAGGTCGCGAGGTCCGTGCCAAGCTGCTGATCCGGATCGTCTCCTGGCTTCTCGTCACCCCACGGCGAGAGATCGAAGGTGAAAGCGCGGTTCTTGACCGCCCAGTCTCGCGTCACGACATAGCCGATGTCACCACGGGGGCGTGTGGAGAACGAGTCCTCGTACAGGCAGAGGAGGCGAGAGGAACACCGTCCTCTGGCAAGGTGCTCTCGGATGGACCAGCGCACCACGTCGTTCTTGGCGCTGCCGGTCTCTCTGCCACTGAACTTGCTGCGAAGATCGGCAAGCACGGGCAGGTTCCAGCTTTGTAGGTGTTCTTCGGACATCTCCGGAGAGAGCACCACGGCGTCCATGATGCCTGCCATCGTTGTCGCTGCATTCACCGTTGCGGGGACGCCGGGATCCCAGATGATGGCGCCTTTGACGCGCTTGCCGGCCAGTTTGATAATGGCGTCCAAGTCGGAGAGGGGCACGATGGGCCGCCCGTGAAGCCACTGACCGGGTTGGGTAAAGCGGTCGAGCCAGTATTGCGGGCGGCTGTTCGCACGTGAGAGCACGTAGAGGACTGGGGCCCGACGGTTGATGAGACCCTGCAGACATGCCACCGCCAGGGCCTCGTCGTACGAGCGTGCAGTTCCATCCTGGGCGATGGTGTAGGTGTAGATGGGCGGAGGAGGCGGTGGTGGATTCATCGTAATCTCCTGGATGCTTCTCTGTTCGCCGGTACAGACAAGGGATGGGGGTAGCGGCCGATCATGGAGAGGGGGAGCGGCAGGAAGCCTGACCTGCCGTATACAGGAGAGTCCAAGGGCAAGGCAAACGACCCTCGGTTTCTATCAACGAAGCCCGGATCGTCTAACGCGATGAGATTGTCCACTGTCTCTTGAGACCCCCCGTCACGCGTCAGGAAGTCACCGCAGCCAACCGCCATGTTCCCCCATATCCGATTGACGTCTGGTCGTTCCGATAGATGAGCGAGTGCGGGATAGCGGGTGCTGTAGGGCGGACTGGTGATATCCACGTCCTCGGTGGTGAACTTGCGGACCGCAGCGCTCTGGATGGTTTCGTTCCAGCGTTGTGGACCCCAGCGTGAGAAGCTCACGGCGTACTTGCAGTCTACGAAGAGGTTGTTCACGACTTCGTTTTCCTTACCGCCGTGTATCTGCACACCCCCAAACAGACCCTGGGACGCCTTCCAGAACACATTCCCGTAGATGAGGACGCCACAGATGGCGTCATCCAGTCGTACGCCAGCACGCATGCGGTCGTCGCCGCCACCTCCAATATGATGGAAGAAGTTGTGGCGTATGACGACACCACGGTACGTCGGATTGAACCACATGTCCACGGCGCCCTGATCATCCGTCTCGGTAACGACATGGTGAACTTCGTTGAACTCGATGAGGTGGTCATTGCCCTCGATCCGCATAGCATGACCGGGTGAGTCGTGGATAAGATTGTGCGCGATGCGTATGCCGACACCCTCGACGTACGCGGCAGGCGTGTAGGTGCGATCCCACCTCGAGAAATCATGGATGTGGCAGTTTTCGACAAAGTGGCCAGCGGGCTGGAGCGTCTTGCGGTCGCCGCCGCGGACCCACGTGCCGTTCCTGCCAAGCGTGGCCAACTCACAGCCGAAGACGCCACAGTTGCGTCCGCCATCGATAACCACGGCGGTTCCGCGCAATCGCTGGACGGTGCAGCCCGCGATGAGGATGTTGGATGAGTTCCTCACTTCGATGCCGTTCCACCGTCCCAGATCGAAGACCAATCCCTCCATGCGCACGTGACTGGCACCCTCCACAATGACGAACGGTGTATCGAGCGTGGGGTACTCGACAACGGCCCGCGATGGATCGGTGGGTGGATAGACGAGGATGCGGCTGTTGTCTTCATCGTAGTACCACTCGCCTGGTCTGTCGAGCTCAGCGAGGATGTTGTAGGCGAACCAGGGCATGCCCTGCCTTGGCGCGTAACTACTGGGATGTGCGGTAAGGAGCTGATGCGAAGTCGTATCCACAGAGGCCAGCTTGACACCATGGTCCGCCCAGAGCCAGCCGAAGTAGCCGAACAACCAGCCATTCGACTCGCCAGCCCAGTGCGATGGACGCTCGCCTTCGTATTCGAATGTGAAGCCGCCATGCTCGTTCCGTTCCTGCACAATGCGTGCTGTGGAGGCCCATCCGGCATCCGGCCAGCGAGCGAGCGTCAGTGGGTGCCCGTTCCAGTACAGTTCGGGACACGGTCTGGGCTCGCTTCCGACGCCTCGCGGGCTGAGGCGTCCGGGGTCGGTTATGCCTGCTGCTCGGAGATCCAGTTCGAGGATGTGTTGGCGGACGTCGGGACGGATTCTGGACAGAAGCGCTGGGTCCCGTACGGGCTGGAACGTACGGAGACGTACGCCGCCGCGAAAAACGACTTTCTCCCCGGGCGCGGCTCGGAACACGACAGGCGCTGAGGATGTGCCTGCCTCTGCGGTGGTAATAGTAACGGCCGTGGACACGGGATACACACCAGCATGGAAGGTCACCGCCAGACCGCCTCTCGGCAGGGCACCCTGGGCTTTCAGCCTGCGGATCACCGCCAGGGCCCGGAGCCACGAAGCCAATGGTTTCTGGCGTGTGCCGGGGTTGCGGTCCGAGCCTGATGGAGCGACGTGGATCTCGATCCTCGGTGCCACCGTACGGACGGTCGTGGTGCGTAATGGGACGAGTGCGATGCCTCTCCGCGAGGCAGCGCTCTTCCTGCGATGCTGGATGAGCTGGAGGGCCAGTTGCGCCTCGTAACGGGACGCCAGCGGCGCTTCCACGTCTGCTAGCATGGATTGGCAAACGCGCCTGGCTTCAGCGGTCTCCTCCGCCTGGAGGAGGGTTCTGAGTACGAGCATTCGGGCGTACTGCCTGAATGCCGGTGGTGCCTGCTCGTCGGCCGCAATAGCCTCGTATTCCTTTCGTGCCTTGACGTACTGCTTGCTGCGTCGGTACACGTGGGCGAGCATCAGCCGGATCTCGAACTTCGCTGCAGCATCCATGTCAGGGTCCTCTAGCATCTGGGTCACAAGCCGGCTTGTGGTAGCGGCCGACCCACTCGCCATCGCGCGGCGCATCAGCGCCAAGCGCAGAGTCCAGCGTTCCCGAGGATCCAGCAGCGGAGTCCTCTCCCAAGCTCGTAGAGCGGGTTCCGGCAGCACGTCCTGGGGTGATGGAGCGAAGGCGAGCAATCGGCTGAGCGCCGTACGGCGCAGGTGGTAAGACACACCACTCTGGGTCGCTACGGCTAGTGCTCTCGCGGCACCACCCACGTCGCTGAGTCGTCGGCGACAATCCGCCAGGCAGATCATGGCGAGTGCTCTAACGTCGGCAGCGACACGCGGCGTCTGGATGACGGCTTCGCACAGCCGAGCTGCCTCGGCCGGACGGCCGCCGTGCAGGAGCTCGCCGGCACGCGCGAGTCGGCTCGACTGCTCGTTCGGCACACTGACGTAGTACAACGCAGATCGCAGCACCTCGACAGAGGAAAGCGCCCTGCGCCAGAGGATGACGCAATCAACGTCGAGCTTCACGGAACCCCAGCCTGCGTCTGCGTAGCCGACACGCAGTACATCACCTGGTGTGTAGCCGCCAGAGTACGAGTGCGAACCGGCGAGGATGCCGTTCAGGTAGAGGCGCATGGTCTTGCCGTCCCACGTGGCCGCAACATGATGCCAGACGCCGTCGGGCAGCGGACCGCAGCCGAAGAGACCTGCGGAGCGGGCAGGCTGGGGCCTACCGATTTCGAAGCCAAACGTTCCCTCCGGGTAGCTGGTGGTGATCCGCCATCCATCCCAGTACCCGTTGCCCTCCGAGATGAGTGTCCCGTTCGTGGCATTGTCGTTGCCTCGGTGGACGCCGGCCCCGTTTTTCCGAAACCACATTTCAACGGAGAAAGGTTGCCCAGGTTGCACGCACGCAGGTGCTCTAAGGGGTTGAGCATCGAGCCGGACGGCGCGTCGACCTTCCCATCGGCCCTTGACGAGCGTGACGGTATCGCCAGCACCTGACGACGGAGTAGCTCCGAGGAGGTCCGCGCCCGTCCCGAGGTCATCCGGAAACCGGATCCTTCCGTCTGCGATAATCGGTTGCGAGTGGCAGCGTACCACGCCCCCGTCTGCCAAGAGCGCGCCGTGGAAACGATTCCATGCGCTACTGCTACTATCGGGCGTAGGCGCTGCCGGTGCGAACAGAGCCGCAAGGCAAAGGCATAACACGTTCGGCCTCCGTGAAGTGCGTTGGAGGGAGACTTCGATAGTGCATCCTGGCTCTCCTGCGATGCGGCAGTGACCGAGAACTCTGAGTGGGCGGCAAGCAACTGCCGACCGTCGTCCGAGCGTCCCTTCCGCAAGTTGCAAGGTGAATGCCCGGGTCCGGGTGCAGGCGAGGACCATGGAAGCGATGACAGCAGCGGCAGTACGCCTAGAGCATGAAGAGCGTAAGCACGTTCCTCTCGGGGTCGAGTATCGAGCAATACGAGTTGCTGCTGGTGGGATGGACGATGACGGCGCGCTCATCCGCTGGTAGTTCGATAGTGACTACCGGGCTGTCGGCGTAGCCCGGCATGATCTGCTCCACGAGCTCCCATCGGTTTGTCCGCGCGTAGAAGGACCACCGCTCGTACTCCAGGCCGCTTCCTATGACGATGATCCTGTTCTCCGTCTCTGACGCCGTTGCCTCTACGGTTTCCTGCTGATTGGCGCCGGGCGGCGGCCACTGGAGCTGACCGAACCGGATTGCAGAGCCGTCCACGGGAGACTTGGCGAAGTGACGTAGGAGCACGCCATTGACCTCGATCTGCTCAGGGCCACTTGGGAGCAGGCCAACTTCTGGTGCCAGGCGTGGGCGCTCGGGTTTGCCATAGACCCACAAGACGTCGCCGGACTGAATGAGTCTCCACAGCTCGCCAGGTTCATTCAGGACTGCAAGAGGGCCGCTATACACAAGCTTCCGCGCGCCCTGGATTCGCAGGTACTGGAACAAAGCTACCCGCACTGTCGTGTCGTGGTAATTGGAAACTATGCCGATAGCAGACGATGTGAACTTGTTCTGAGATGGACCGCCGTCTGACCGTGCCTGATCCGAGGCCAGAGACTCGGTGGCAGAGTTCCCTTTGCGCAGCCGTGAGAGGATACCACGAAGCATTCAGTTTGCCTGGCTGGGCGGCATTGACGAAGGAGGGCGCGAACTCCCATACGCTGCGCCGAGCTTCAAAACCAATAGAAACAACCCCCTGCGGGACGTCCGAGGCTCCATCATGCTCCGAATAACTATACCCTTCAACCTGCCTGCGACCGTGCTACAGACATGAGCGGGGCTCCACCCCATCGTGGAGCCCCGCTCGCTCCGTACGTCCCTATGTCCCTGCTTAGTTCGGGATTACGCAGCCGCCGTTGGGTTCGGTGTAGCGCGGTCCCGTTGCCGTCGGCTCGATGAGCAGCGTGCCCTGCAGGTAAGCGCCCCAGAGGCCCTTGTTGCTGTACCACTTCGAGTGGAAGTCCGCGAACGTCACGTTGACTCCCACGTTATGAGCGTTGTACTGGTTGTCATGCGCTGCAATGACACGGCAGGGCCACCAGTGCCAGTCCGGCACCAACGCCGCCTGAGCGTCGGATAACCAGAAGGTGATGGCCGGCTGGGGAATGCGCGCCAGCTTCGTTCCCCAGTGGAGGACTTCACTGGCTCCGTAGGAGAGACCGCCGGGCGGAAGCGGAACGCTGGGGCGGTTGCTGTCCCGGCCGTCCCACCACCACATGTCGTTGATGTCGCCGTCGCTCGGACACCGCAAGATGCCGTTGTTCTTGATGTACGGCTGCAGCACGTAGCAGAACATCTCCCCGTGGTGGAGGCCGTCGGCCGACCACTGGAAGTAGGGGAACTTCTCGTCATAGTCCTGCGCGTACATGGCACTAGCCGTGCCGAGCTGTTTCACATTGCTGAGGCACGCAGTCTGCCGTGCCTTCTCACGTGCCTGAGCGAAGACGGGGAACAGGATGGCTGCCAGGATCGCGATGATGGCGATCACGACGAGCAGCTCGATGAGCGTGAACCCGTGTCTGCGTGATAACATTGCGAACCTCCTGTGTTGTCCGATCCTCTTGCGCACCGCCGGCACCCTTCGCCGGCGGCCACGCGTACTGGTCCGTGTAACGAGTCTGTTTTCCCGGGCACGCACGGATGTCTCTCGCATGTGCCCAGGTACCGACTTGTCGCTAATCCCGGCGGAGCGCTTCCCTCATCTGATCTGGCGTAAGCTGAATGGAGTTCTCCTGAGTCACGCCGGTCATCGCCCTATACTGTCGCCAGGCGAACGCAAGCGCCGCAATCAGGACAACGACCACCACGACCACGAGGACTGGGCGCTTCGCTAGGTCCGCCATGACCTTCCTCCGAACACGGGGCTACTCGTTAGTTGCAGCGCTGGGCGCGGTACCACGTCCCATCGGCCCGCTGGCACGCAACACCCCACAGCTCTGCTCGATTGACGTATGGACCATCGTCCGTCACAAGAAAGATCTGCAGGGTCTGTCCGTCAATGCTGCTGCACGTGTACGGGACGCCCGACCCGTCCACGGCGATCTTCGCATGGACTGGCTTCGAATGTCCATCCACGAACGAGCAGTTGACCGTGAGAGTATGCCTTGCGTCAACCGGTGAGTTGAACAAGCCGCAGATCCCGCCGGGCTCCGTGGGAACACCATCCGAGATGAGGGAGTTCATCACCGGGAACGGAATGTCGGCGAGCTTCTTGACCGGTCGGGATGGCGTCCCGTCGTCAATCACCGCGTAGTTGAAGTTGTAGGAGATGTACCGGAGCGGCGGCGTTGACGCGCAGAGAGGCTTGATGCCTAGTCCCGCCTGGCGGAGAAACCCAGCAGGGAGGTCACACGCCGTGGGCTTCGAGGGACAGCGCATGATATCGGCATTCTTCTGATAGGGGCTGACCCTGTCGTAGAAAGAGGTGATACACGGGGCAGCAGCATACTCTGGCGTAGCAGCCGGGAATGGTGCCAGGCTCATGGGGAACGTCTCGTCATAGTCCTGGACGTACATGAGCGTGGCGAGAGCCGCTTGTTTCAGATTGCTCAGACACGAGATGCTTCGAGCCTTCTCTCGCGCCTGGGCGAAAACGGGGAACAGGATGGCTGCCAGGATCGCAATGATGGCGATCACCACGAGCAGCTCGATGAGCGTGAATGCTCGGCTTGTGTGACGCATTGCTCTTGTCCCTTCTCTTCGAGTAGCTGGTGACCGCGCGTATAGCGCATGGTCACCGGAATGACGACCTACGTGTCATTTCCCTGTTGGGGCAGGCAATCCCTTCCCCTTGGAGATATCGAACTGTATACCGCGTACCGAGTCTTTGGTGAAGGTGCGCCCGGCAGCTCGAGTCCAAACCCAGACGCCGGCAACGATCAAGACGACAACGATTACGACGATCGCTACCACCGGATTGATCTCCTGTTTGAGCACCGGAGCCCTCCTACCGGGTCATGGGATGCATGACCATCTTCACAAGATCAATGAAATTCCCGCTTGCGTACTTGGCATGACCATCTACCATGACCGCGAGTGTCGCACCTGCCGAGGTACCGCTTCCGTAGGGAGGCGGTACCACCTGGTCGTCCGTGACCCCTGCATGCGCTCCGTAGGAGTTGCAGAACGCGATGACGGACTGGGCGGGCGTGTTGCACACTGCCTGAGGCTGGCCTGCGATGTAGAAATCCTGGGGGTTATTGGTCTTGTACTCCGGTCCGAGGACGTCCAGGGGCGGCATGTTCAACGCAGCGAACCGGACGAAGATCTCCAATGGTATTCTGTCGTAGCGGGGCGACGGTACCGGCCCCACGCCGCCGAATGCATAGCCGTAGGATCCGAACTGATTGGCCACCCGCCCGTCCGGTGCCATAACCACGGGATCGGGACGCAACGTGGGACAGCCGAAGAGGCCGAAGTTCTTCACGTACGACTCGAAAGCGTACTCCATGAACAGTCCGCGCTTGTTATTGAGATCCACGCTCCACAGCGGCGGTCCGGTAGGCAGGCCGGTGCTGTAGCCGGTACTCTCGTTGTTGGTCCGTCCATCTTGCATGAGCCAGGGAAACTGCTCGTCGTAGTCCTGAACGTACATGAGCGCGGCGAGGCCAATCTGTTTGAGATTCGATAGACAGACAGTCTTCCGCGCCTGCTCGCGTGCCCTGGCGAAGACCGGGAACAGGATGGCTGCCAGGATCGCGATGATCGCGATCACCACGAGCAGCTCGATGAGGGTGAAGCCTATTGGACTTCTCCGACGCATGCGTCGCATCTCCTTTGTTGGACGTTGCATCGCGTATGCCCGCCGACCAGCAGCCACGATGTTGCAGAACGGGAGGATCGCGGTCTGCCAGGCAGGATGCTCGTTAGCAGTATCATAACAGCCGTTGTGGTCTTTGTCAAGTATTGTGCCGGGTGATGTGATATGCATGGCAACATGGGGTCCGTCATGCCGTCGGATCGGTGATGTGGCGCGCCAGGCACGGCGGCAGGAGCATTGGGCGTATGGGAAGAAAACGGTTCGAAATGCACTTCAGGCATGGCGATTCTCCTGCGGACTGAGGAAGGACACGAAGATGGCACTGCGAGTCCTGTTGATCAGCTTGTATCTTGCTGGCGGTGTACCCACCCTCTCGCAACCTGGCGTGCGAGTGGACAAGTCCGTACAGCCGACTTCGTGGGGTCGAGTCCGCGGTCAGGTCTATGACGCTTCCAATTCCGCGCCTCTCGCTGGTGCTCGAGTCGTGATACGATCTGACGGCGCCTTCGCTGAGACGGGGAAGACTGTGGCAATCACGGACGCCATGGGCCGTTATGTGGCACAAGCGCTGCTCGGCCGTATGTCCCAGAATTTCGATCTTGGGCGTGCCCTGAACTCGGGGTTGATCGGTGTGCTGGCCGGCGGTGCGATGAACCGTACCAAACGCATCGATGTCAATCGCCTCGAGATGATGGTAACCGCTCCCGGGTACAAGCCGTTCGTGGGCATATGTCCATGCCGCAGTCTCGACGCCGAGCAATTCGCAGTGATCATGGAACCCATCGTTCTCGTGCGCGAGGGGGCCACCGAAGCATCAGCGGCGGCTAGCGGATGGGGGGTAGTGCAGTTGGCCGATGCGGCCGTCGAGCCCGCCATTGCACGTCCTGGCAAAGAGATTCTCCTACGAGCATCGGTACGTGTGCCTCAAGGCGCGGCAAGAGATCTCGAGGTGGTATGCGTATCGGAGACTTGGCGATCGAAGCGGCTTGCCATGACAGCCCAGGACGATGCCGGGCTTGCCGTCTTCACCGCAAGGGTCACGGCGCCGAAAGTGAAGTCCAGCCTCGCGGTGCCCGTGACGTTCGTGCTTGGCAAGTCTCCCCTGGACGTATTGGATGCGGGTCCGATCAAGCGGCTGGTCCAGGTCGTGCTTTCCGATGAGGAACTTCCTGTTGCAGAGAAGCGGTTGAGAGCCTTCGAGGTGGGACAAGCGGGAGACGGCGCATCCTCGCTGAGTCTTTGGACCGAGATCTGTGCCGATCCACGGGCAACCGAGCAGGACTACCTGTACCTGGCGGATGCCGCGGAAGCTCGGCAGGACTACGCCACAGCGGCAGCCGCGCTCCAGCGGGCCCTTGCTCTGGCGGGCGATCGGCAGCCTACCGAACTCGTCGCACGCCATGCTGAGGCGCTGGTTCGATCTGGGGAAGCACCGCAAGTCGTGGCGTCGTATGGTTCCATGGTTGCTGAAGCGAAGTCGCGTGATCCCCGGAAACGACCGTCTCCGTCGCTTCTGGTTGCTATCGGAGAGTCCTATCTATCGCTGGGTGACCTTGCGGGTGCGGCACGAGTACGCGAAGCTCTCGACAGCCTGCCGACAACGTCGCCGGGAGCCATGCGCTTCAGGTCCTCGCTTCGCGTTGCCGAGACTGCAGCGGCTGTCTCGGCTGAACCGAACAATCCCGTGCGTGAGGTTGACTACGGAAGGGCCTTGCTGGACGTCGGCAGGTACGAGGAGGCGGTGGCGGTACTGCGGCACGCCCTGGAACGAGACCCCGACCTGACGTCCGTTCGCTCGGATCTGGATTACGCGGCCCAACAGCTTCTCGGTCGGGAAGAGGCGAACAGCTCGGACGGCGATGCCGATCTCGAGGCTGCTCGACAGCGAGTCATGGTTGGTGAAGGCAAGGATCGGCGCAAGAGCCGCGATTTTGAGGCGTGGCATGCGCTGGCCATACTGCTATACAAGAGGTGGGATCGCCTGCAAGAACGCGGTGACGCGGGTGCTCAGCAGGCGCTGCGGGAGTGTCTGGACGCGCTGACCGATGCTTTGAAATGCGCCCGATCTGGTGCAAGGGTAGATGAGGGGCTCTATGCACCCTACGCTGGGTTCGTAACCTCACGCACTGTAGCCATCGCGGGCTATGCCTACGACCGTGCGGCTAGTGACTTCGCGCTCTTCCAGGGCCTACTCGCGCTGTCGGCACGGCCAGACGACACGTTCGGATGGTTCGGCCTCGGATCCGCACTTGCCGAACTAGGAGAGGCGGAGTACGCCGGTCGTGCTCTGGAACGAGCCAGGCGAACCTGGGGAGGGAGCCCGCAGTTTGGATACGTCGAAGCGGTTGTGGCGGAGCAAGAGGGCGAGACGGACAAAGCTATTCGCCTGCTCCGGGAGGTAACGAAACTCAATCCGCGCCATGCCGAGGCGCACCTGCGGCTGGCGGCGCTCCTGACAGATGGTGGTGACGCCGTGGGAGCGGCAGCAGCACTTGCCGCCTATGCTGAGTACTTCGGAACTCGGATGGGGACCACGGTTGGTGAGGGAGAAGCTCGATGAACAGGCGTCTTGTCGGCATCGCGATCCTGCTGTCCGTTGTCGTAGGCATTCGGGCGCAGGGCCAGCTCTTCGAGCGGACCGACCCGCAGCGGGAAATCGAACTGGGCCGGCAGGTCGCGGCGGAAGTGGAGGCGCGGATGCACGTCTCTCGCGATCCTGCCATGCAGGAACGAGTTCGCCGCATCGGGAGCGCGCTGGTCCGCGCCATGCCCGAGAAGGCTTACCCGTACGAGTTCAAGGTGCTCGAGGTTCGAGACTTCAACGCCTTCTGCCTTCCTGGTGGCTTCATGTACGTGTACGAGGGGCTGCTAACGCGTCTGCCGGACGATGATGCTGTTGCCTTCGTCATGGCGCACGAGATAACCCATGCGGCTCATCGTCACTGGCGACGGATGGTCGAGAAGATGCGGGGGCCGCTCATCGTCTCCATACTCGCGGGGACGCTCCTGGGTTCGGCTGATGTCGCGGAACTGGCTACGACGCTCATCAGTGCGCAATACTCCAGAGAGCAAGAGCAAGACGCCGACGAGGGTGGTGCAGAACTCATGTGGGCTGCGGGTTACGATCCTCAGGGTGCGGTGCGAGCCTCCAAGGAAATGGAGAAGCTCGAGAAGGACGTGCAAGTGCCAACCTACCTGCGGGACCATCCCCCTGCCAAGGATCGTGTGAAGGCCATGGAGGCGCTGGCAGTTTCCCTGGCGTCACGGCCCAGACCGGAGTCCGCAGAGACTCGTCGTCAGCCACTCGACGAGAGGGCACTCGTCGGAGAACTGCCTGCGGTCACGATAGCAGGCTGGAAGTGGCTTCCACTCCGTGCAGGGAATTGGTGGGAGTACTCCGTGCGGCGCTCTGACGCCGATGCGCGAGCCGCACGGTATACCGTAGCAGTGCGCGCGAGAGTACCGACCTCTCGCAGCGACGTGTGGCGTGTGGAGTGTCTCCTTCCTGGCGGTAACAGCGTCGTGTATCAAGCGTTCACTACTGCTACAGGGGTCTGGCGTCGAAACCGACCGAGAGATGTACGTAGCCCGTGGCACGAAGAGTACGCAGCCCGAGAAGACGGACGGCCGCAGGGAAGCGTCTGGGCGGTTATCGGCTCGGAGACAGTGACAACGCCTTGTGGTACGTTCCCAGAGTCCCTCCACCTGCGCGCGGTCGTTGCAGATGGTCCCGTGGACGTCTGGTTTGCAGCCGGTGTCGGCATGGTGAAACGTGTTTCCCAGCGTGGTGCCGTGGTGGAGCTTCTGTCCAGGTACCATCTTGCCGGGCTTGTCGACCAGGTAGACGCTGGATGGCGTGCCACCAAATAGCGATGGAGAGCGCGTATGGAGAGGTTGTGGGCGCCATGGCGCCTGGAGTACATCGAGAATGCGGATCGTCTCGACGGGTGCTTCCTCTGTGCATTCCCGGCCGAGCAACGCGATGAAGAGCGGCTGATCCTTGCGCGCTCCCAAGGCGCTTTCATCATTCTCAATGCTTACCCTTACGCTAATGGCCATCTTATGGTCGCGCCGTTTCGACACACGGGAGATCTGGGCTCGCTAGCCACAGACGAGGTGCTCGATCTGTGGACCCTGGTCACCAAGGGCATCGAGGCTCTTCGGAAAGCGTACAATCCCCATGGGTTCAATATCGGAGTGAATCTTGGCCGTGTTGCAGGAGCCGGTCTCGAGGACCATGTGCATGTGCACGTCGTGCCGCGGTGGAACGGGGATACGAACTTCATGCCGGTCTTGGCCGATGTGCGCATCATGCCGGCGTCCCTGCAGGCTACGTACCGTCGCCTGAAAGGATGTATGGATGGACTCTGAGCAGACCAAGACCGAGCAGCTCGCAGCGGTGGCGAACGAGGCTCGCACTTGTACTGCCTGTCCGCTAGCGGAGACGCGGACGAACGTTGTGTTCGGCGAGGGAAACCCTGAAGCCCCCCTTGTGTTCGTGGGAGAGGGCCCAGGCGCGCAGGAAGATGCTACTGGGCGGCCATTCGTGGGTCGCGCGGGCAAGCTCCTCGATGAATGCTTGGCGGAATGCCGGCTGTCTCGCAAACACGTTTATATATGCAACGTTGTGAAGTGCCGAGCGTGTATCATCGAGGGACGAAGTGTTCAGAATCGTGCCCCGAGACCTGCAGAGATCGCGGCTTGCGCCAAGTGGCTGGATGCGCAATTGAGCATCATCGCACCCCTTGTCATCGTGTGCCTAGGTGCACCGAGCGCGAACACGCTGATACACAGCGGTTTCCGGATGCTCGCGGAGAGGGGGCAGTGGTTCACCGATGGTCGTTACGCACCCTACATGATGGCGGCACTCCATCCGGCGTACATACTTCGGCAGCAGGGAGCAGCGTACGAGGAAGCGCGGCGCTCGCTTGTCCGCGACATCGAGACTGCCCGAGTACGGGTTGTGGAGCTGCGCAATGCTCCTAGGCTGACCTTGTTCTAGAACCTGGGAATCCGCTGCGGGCCAGGCTCATGAGGAGAGGGATGATGAACTGGTTGTTGGTCGGTGCAATGGCTGTGCTGGCGCTTGGGTGCGTAGCCGCGCCGGCGGATGTAGTGAACGCGACGGCTGCGCCATTCTTGGCGCGTGGAGATGGACAGACCGATGACACCGCTGCCATTCAGAGCGCTCTGAATTCACTAGGACCGACGGGCGGTGTCGTCTATCTGCCTAGGGGCAAGTACCTGCTCAAAGGGCGTCTGAGCATTCCCCAGGCCGTGACCCTAAAGGGGGTCTGGGAGTCGGTGCCGGCCCACAATGGGCTCCGCGACGCTGGTCTGCCGAAACCGACGGATGACGGAACGACCCTTCTGCTGACGGCGGACAAAGGCACCGAGGATGCTCCGGCTGCCATCACGCTCAACACGAACTCCACGCTCAAGGGGGTGGTGATCTATTACCCAGAGCAGGCGCAGGACAAGGTGCCAACGCCCTATCCCTGGGCGATTGCCATGCGTGGCAAGAATCCCGCGGTGCTGGACGTGGAGATGCTGAATCCATACAACGGTATTGACGCCAGCCAGAATGAGCGTCACCTGATTAGGAACGTTCAGGGTCAGCCCCTGCGACGTGGTATCTGGGTGGACAGCATCTACGACATCGGCAGGATCGAGAACGTCCACTTCAACCCGTGGTGGAGCACGAAGCCGGCGCTCTTCCAGTGGCAGATGGAGAACGGCGAAGCCTTCATTTTCGGTCGGACGGACTGGCAGTACGTGCTCAACACATTCTGCTACGGTTACAGCATCGGCTACAAGTTCGTCCAGAGCAAGGCTGGAGTCACGAACGGGAACTTCCTCGGGATTGGCGCTGACGACTGCTACACCGCCGTGCACATCGAGCAATCGGCGCCGTTCGGCATCCTGATCACTAATGGGGAGTTCGTTTCATTCAAGGGGCCGAACCCCACCATGGTCCGCGTTACCGATACCCATTCGGGTAGCGTGCGCTTCGTTAACTGCGCCTTCTGGGGACCCTGCAACCAGATAGCCGAAGTCGGCGGACGAGGAACCGTCGGTTTCAGCGACTGCACTTTCGTCCAGTGGGACAAGGCTCGCGAGGGGCGATCGGCAGTGCACGCCACAGGCGGAGCTCTCATCGTGCGCGGTTGCGAGTTCCGCGAGAACAAGCCCCAGATCCTCCTGGAGGAAGGTGTTACTCGCGCGGTCATTGCGGACAACGTGATGCGCGGACCGATTAGAATCGACAACCGATCGAAGGGACAGGCAGCCGTATCCAACAATGTTGGAGACGAACCCCCGGGCAAGTGATTCCTCGGCCACACGGGACAGTATCGAGCCTTGCAGCACGCTCGGTGGGCGTCGGGCTGGCGATCGTCGCTATCCTGCTGACTGTACAAGCTGCAGGTCAGTCTGATATCGCTCATGATCTGTCGTACACGATTCTGCCTCGGGCCACCGCACGCATACGGTCCTACAACACGCTCCGGTACGCTCTTCATGTCGTAAGCACTCTATGGTATCTGTCAGGGCTCTGGCTAGCAGTGCACGCGAGGCTGGCGCAGCGTACCACAAAGCTTCTCCCACTGCGGTCAGCTTCCGTCTGGTTCCTGGGACCAGCGGTATGGTTCGCTCTCATGACCGTCATGGCGGTGTGGCAGATCCCCGCTGCCTTTGCATGGACGATGCTAGATCGCGCTTACGGCCTCTCGACGATCACATGGCACCTCTGGCTTGGAGACAGGCTACGAGACTGGGCGTTCACCCTCGTCTGGGCTCCAGCCGTGCCTCTCGCCCTCAGAGTCATCGAGCGGTATCCTTGTAGATGGTGGTGGATCACCGGAACCGCCCTCGCACCGATCATCGTGCTCATGGTGGTTGTGTACCCGGTAGTCGTGGACACGGCGTACAACAAGTTCGTCCCGCTCCACGATCCTATCCTGCGATCACGGCTCATGGACCTCGCTGCGAGGGCAGGCATTCGTCGTCCGCAAGTGCTCGTAGTGGACTCCTCGGTACGCACACTGAAGCAGAATGCTTATGTATCAGGCCTCGGACCCACGAAGCGCATCGTCCTCTGGGACACGACGTTGAGAAGTATGGATCCCGACATGATCATCGCAGTCGCTGCCCACGAGCTCGGGCACTATGCTCGGAACCATGTGTGGAGAGGAGTCGTGCTGAACATCCTAGGCATGTTCGTTATCCTGTGGATCCTCGCAAGGCTGGTCCCGGCCATTGTCCGGCGCCATGGTGACCGCCTGAGCGTGACGAGCGTCAGCGGCCCTTCGTCCGTTCCTCTTTTCATGCTGGTCCTGCAAGTGCTGCTCGTTCTCCAGATGCCTGTCGCCAGTGCCATATCGCGGGCGTTCGAGCACGAAGCCGACCTGTACGCTCTGGAAACCGGCCGCGACGGTCTTTCGATGGCACGAGCGCTGGCGAGTTTCAGCACGCGGGACTATGCCGATCCAGATCCGCCGAAGTGGATGGTCTACTGGGCTGCGACGCATCCACCGCTGCGGGACAGAGTGGCGCTTGCACTGGATTGGGCGCTGAAGCACGGTGCCGCGAGGTCCATCGACACGACGATCAAGGCGCTACAGTCACGTCCTCCTCGCGAGCAGCGGACCGCAGTGCGGCTTCGGTGAAGCGGATCACCGCACGTGTGTCTTCAGGCGGAGCAGGGTTGGGGGCTCCATCCCGAATCATCCTGATGAACTCCACGTCCGAGCCGTCGCCGGGTTCGCCCGGTTCTATGGGTTCCGGCTTGCCTTCCACGCACCATCGGGCGCGGAAGTTCTCCACGCAGAAATCGCGTCCTTCACAGTGGATGTTGACCTGTTCCCTCCAGGCATGGGCGTCGCCTACGAAGTGAAAGGTCAGTGGCACATCACCCGTGAGGAGCGCGTTGCCCCAGATCCGGATGGGCACTCGCGTACCGGCGTTGCGGGTCCATGCACGCACTCGCGTACCACGAAGGCCCGTTGCCCAGAAGACCATGTCGAGCTGATGACCGCTGGCATCGTAGAAGAAGCCTCCCGGGCAGATATCAGGGTCGTGACGCCATGTGCCTCGGTTGGGTGTGATCCAATCCTCGGCATTGTAGATCGTGACTGCGGTCACCTTGCCCCAGCGACCTGAGAGGATTTCCCGACGCATGGCACGATGGGCGCCATCGTAGCGCCTCTGATACGTCAGGGCTAGGATGGTGCCTGCAGCATCGCGCGCCTGGAGGACCTGCTCGAGTTCCTGAACGCTTGGTGTGAGCGGCTTCTCGCAGAGGATGTGCAGCCCAGCTTTCAAGCAGTCGAGTATTTGTGGTACATGGAAGGCATCGGGGCTGGCAATGCAGACAGCGTCCAGACCTGCCGCTAGCAGCTCACGGTGATCCCGCGTCACCATGGCCGGTGGTGGATCCAGGATTTCGGCAATGCGTTGCGCCGAATCCGGCACCGGGTCCGCCAGTGCTACGACGGTGACGCCTGGGATGTCCCGCATCTTCAGCGCGTGGCGCATACCGTAGTCGCCGCAACCGATGATACCGATCCGGAGTGGCCTATCGCGCATGCCAGCAGCTCAGAAACGCTCGGAGATGGACTTCGCCTGGAGGAAAAGTTGGAGGTAGTCCTGCCCGCCAGCCTTGCTGTCTGTCCCGCTCATATTGAAACCGCCGAAAGGTTGCACACCCACGAGCGCACCCGTACACTTGCGGTTGAAATAGAGGTTGCCGACATGAAACTCTTGGCGGGCTCGCTCGATCCGTCGGCGGTCCCGCGAATAGAGTGCGCCCGTCAGCCCGTACTCCGTTCCGTTGGCCACATCGAGGGCCTCGTCGAACGTCTCGACCGGGATCACGGCGAGGACCGGGCCGAAGATCTCCTCCTGAGCGATACGCGCGGTTGGAGAGACATCACCGATAATGGTGGGCGGCACGAAGTAACCCTCGGGCGGCATGTCGGTGCCTTCGTACAGAACGTTGCCCTCGGTTCTTCCAAGAGCTATGTAATCGCGAATCTTCCGCCGAGCTGCATCTTCGATGACGGCACCCAAGAACACATCTGGCAACACAGGGTTGCCGATCTTGAGCGTCCGAGTTCGGGCAACGACCCTTTCGAGTAGCGCGTCTTGCACAGAACGGAATACGATCAGGCGTGAGCAAGCCGAGCACTTCTGCCCCTGGTATCCGAATGCAGACGCAACAATGCCTTCCGCGGCCGCATCCAGATCCGCAGTATCGTCCACGATGATGGCGTCCTTACCGCCCATCTCCAGGATAGTGCGCTTCAGCCATTTCTGGCCCGGTTGGACCAGCGAGGCGCGCTGGAAGATCCGTACGCCTACGTCACGTGAACCCGTGAAAGCCACGAAGCGGATGCGGGGATGATCCACAAGAACATCACCGATCTCGGCCCCGGAACCGGGCACGTAGTTCACGACCCCCGGGGGGATGGAGGCCTGCTCGAGGACTTCGCAGAACAGCGCAGCCACCACCGGCGCTTGAGATGCCGGCTTCAGCACGACCGTGTTCCCTGTGACGATGGCTGCGGCAGTCATCCCGCCCATGATAGCAAGGGGGAAGTTCCATGGCGGGATGACGGCGCCGACTCCGAGCGGAACATAGCGGAGCACGTTGCACTCACCCGGATAGGGCACAGTGGGGTGATCGCCTTCCAGCCGCAGCATCTCTCGTGCATAGAACTCCAGGAAGTCTATGAGCTCCGCCGTGTCGGCATACGCCTCCGCCCAGGACTTGCTGACTTCGTAGACGAGCCATGCACTGAACTCGTACGCCCGACGCCTGATGATGGTGGCAGCCTCGAGGAGGCAACGAGCGCGCGCTTCGGCGTCGGTTCGGCTCCAGTCGGCGAACGCCGCTTCGGCCGCCTCCACGGCCTGTTCCACGTGGGCTGCGGCCGCTCGAGCAGCGCGGCCGACAACCTGACCAGGCGCGGCCGGGTTGGCGGAGACGATCCAAGACGCTGTGGTCAGTCGCTTGCCGCCGATGACGAGGGGATAGTCCCTGCCTAGCGCGGCTTCCACAGAGGATAGTGCTTCCTCCATGGCCTGACGGTGGCGAGGTTCCTGGAAGCTCACAAGGGGTTCGTTCTGAAAGGGCGTCACCATGGTATCTCTCCTCACAGGCCGATTATAGCACGCTCCAGGTTCAGCAGTTCGCCAACCTGTCGATGCCCCGGCAGCGCGGGACGAGGACAGTGTTCGAACGCGCTACGGACTTCCGTCGCCAACTGCGGTGGATGTCCATCCTTGCAGTACGGACAGCGCTTCCGCCACCAGGTTGGGTACTGCGTTGCTCACTGGCTCTGAGAGACCATGGTTGACACGCTCCGGTTGCTGGATGGCGACTGCGAGGGTCCGCACTTCCTTGGGGAAGGGGATGCCGAGCTCCGCGGCGACGCGCTGCACGTCGGGCAAACCTGCGTAATGGGGTGAGGGGTTGGCGACCGACCTCAGCTCGGACATCTGATAGTGGAGTACGCGACCTGGTTCGAGATCGGGAGCCACGACCGCGTCGAGCAGGAGGACGCGGTCGTAAGCGGAGAAATGGTCGAGAAGGGCGAGGCCAGCCTCGCCCGACTCGATGATATCAACCTCGGCTGGCACCACCTTTCGCAGCTCCCTGGCGGCGATCAGGCCGACCGCATCATCGCCAGCCAGCTCGTTGCCCAGCGCCAGCACGAGCACTTTCTCGACACGGGTCACGAGACGATCTCGCGAATCACCTCACCGGAACGAGTCATGACCCGAGCTACAAGGGGCATCTGGCCGGGCAGCGAATGCGTGGCGCAACCGTGGCATGGATCGTAGGCTCGGAAAGCCATCTCTACCATGTTCAGTAGGCCGTCGTTGATCTCGCCGTCATGGATGAGACCTCTCGCCGCCTTCTCCACACTCATGGCAATGCGTGCTGCGTTATTCTGCGTCGCGACGATGAGATTGGCTTCCCGCACCAGACCATTCTCGTCGGTCTCATAATGGTGAATCAGCGTGCCCCTAGGCGCTTCAACCACGCCATAGCCCACGGACGGGGTGACGCTCGGGATGTTGCGGATATCCTTGCCTGCCGTGACCGGATCGTTGGCGAGACGGACAATGGTCTCGGCGGCCTGCAACATCTCAATGACCCGTGCCCAGTGATTGGCCAATGTGTAATGAACAGGCTTCGGACCGAGAGTTGCGTAGAACTCCCCGTAGGCCTCCTGCGCAAGCTCGGTAGCCATGCCGTCAGCCGCGTTGAGCCGCGCTAGAGGCGCCACAGCATACACGCCGCTTGCGGCACCCTCTTGGAAGCCGTTCCAGCCGATGTTCCTGAGATAACAGAACTTGATGTAGCTCCACGGTTCCACGTGCTCGGCAATGTGACTAGCGTACGCTTGTACAGGGAACTTCTCCACCTCCTGGCCAGTGGGGCTGACGACCCGGAGCTGGCCGTCGTAGAAGTTGACTCGGTTCGCTTCGTCTACCAGACCCATGTAGTAGGTGCGGTGCGTGTAATCCTCCGATGTGATAAGTCGCACGTACTCTTCGTTGCCTAGAACGATATCCTTGAACACCTGCAAGGTGAATCGGGCGAACTCCAGACTCTCTTCGGCAGTCTGCTTGAGAACGGGTAGGAAGTCGTCGCCCAACCCTTTGGAGACGCCTCCAGGCAGACCCATGACCGGATGGATGACCTTACCGCCGAAGTAGGAGATAACTTCGCGAAGCTTGCGCCGCGCTTCGATGACCCTCTTTCCCACCTCCAGCCCCACGGTGTTGAGAACGCCAACGATGTTGCGGGCGGCTTTGTCGGCGGTTGGCCCGACTATGAAATCTGGACCGCCTAGCACGTACACATGGAGCGCGTGGTCCTCGAGCATGAACGCGTTGTAGACCAGCTCTCGGATGTTCCGTGCCGTCGGCGTCGGCTCGATCTTGAACAGGTCGTCCAGGGCCTTGGTCGCGGCCATATGATGGGCGGTCGGGCACACGCCGCAGATGCGGCTCGTGATTTGGGGCATCTCTTCGACCGGTCTTCCGTGGACGAAGACCTCGAAACCCCGCAGCTCCGGGATCTGCAGGAAAGCTCGCTCGACATTGCCCGACTCATCGAGGAAGATATCTATCTTTCCATGGCCTTCGAGGCGAGTGATGGGGTCCACGACGACATGGCGTCGCGTTTGCTGACTGCCTGCAGTCGTCGCAGGTTCGTTGACAACAGCACTCATGCGGATCTCCCTCCGTTTGTTGTCGCTGGCGGCGTCCCCCGCAGCAGGGAGTGTGCGAGACCGTAGCGGTAGAGCGTTCCCACGGGGTCGGGAATGTCCGCCAGTATCTTGCGTGCTTCCTCGGGAGTGGAGGCAGCAGTCGAGGCCGCAAGATGGGATAGCATCTTGGCGCCCTGGTCGCGAACGCGCGATGTCGGTCCGAAGCAGCCCGAGCACGGCATGTTACCGCCGATGCATTGCGCGCCGCACCCCGACCGGGTGGCGGGCCCCATGCAGACGATGCCCTGAGCGAGGAAACACTTCGCGGGGTCCATCTGCGTGAGATGGGGGCGATGGAAGGCGACGTACTTCAGGTCTGCAGGCTTGGTGTCTCGACGCGGACATGACTCGCAGAGTGCGACATCCGGCGCCAGGACGGTGCCCTTCTCCGGCAACTTTCCTTCGAGGAGCGCCATGACAGCGCCCTTGAGCAAGTCGGGCGTCGGAGGACACCCTGGAATGTAGTAATCCACATCCACCACCTGGTCAAGGGAGCGAACTTTCTCGCGAAGAGCTGGCAGCATGAGTTGGAGACCGTTCTCATCATGCCGTGTTTTTGGGCGTACCCCTTGCTCATTGGAGGTGGACGGCGACTGCTCGTACACGAACTTCAAGATGTCCTCGCGGGTGAACTGGTTGGCTAGACCCGGAATTCCGCCCATCGTTGCACATGCCCCGTAGGCGATGAGGACCTGGGATTTCCGGCGAAGGAGTTCGGCCATCTCTTCCTGTTCGGACGTACGGATGCAGCCATTGATCATGCAGGCTGCCATATTTCCGTCCGGCATGGCCTCGACGTCCTCGCGCTTGAAGTCCATGGCCACGGGAAAGAAGACGATGTCCACGGCTTCCAACACCGGAACGAGATCCATGGCCAGGTCCACGACGGACTCCTCGCAACCACCACAGGAACCGCACCAGTAGAAGCCGATCCTTGGCTTGTCAGACATGGGTGGCCACCTCCTCGCTCGGTCGGACGGGAGTTCGACTGTGCCGGTCGTGGATCTCCACTTCGCGGTCGAGTTCTTCGTAGCGGTGGCGAAGGTTGAGTGGACCGAGCTCTCGCACGCGCTCGGTAAGCTCGTTGACAGCGACGCGCACGCGGTCACCTTCCGATGCCGAAATCCACACTAGGGATAGGCGGTCTTTCTCGATGCCCAGGTCCTCCAGAAGGCGGTAGAGGAACTCCACCCTGCGCAGCGCCTTGTAGTTGCCTTCGACGTAGTGACAGTCACCAGGATGGCAGCCGCCGATCAACACTCCATCCGCTCCTTGCGCGAAGGCATCCAGCACGAACTGCGGGTCGACACGGCCCGAACACATCACTCGGATGACGCGGACATTGGGCGCATATCTCATGCGGCTGACCCCGGCTAGGTCAGCGGCCGTGTAGGTGCACCAATTGCAGAAAAAGGCGACGATCCTGGGCTCCCAACTACTGGCGCCGCCGCTACTGCCCGTCATCAAGCTTTTCTCCATAATCACACCCCCTTTCTGACGACCCTAGACTGTCGCCAGCACCCCTTCTATCTCACTGAAGATCTCTTCATCCTCGAAGAGGTCCTGACGAATGGAACCGGATGGACACGAGGCTACGCATACGCCGCAACCCTTGCACAGCACGGGGTTGATCTCTGCCTTGTGCTTCACTTCATTGAAGCTGATGGCCTTGTAGGCACAGAGGTCTACACACGACTTGCACCCCGAGCATTCCTCTTCCACGATATGCGCCGTATTGGGCTCGATCTCGAAGAAGCCCGTGTCCGCGAGGGCCATGGCTTCGGCCGCGGCGTACCCAGCCTGCATGACTGTATCGGGAATGTCTTTGGGACCCTGGCAGCAACCGGCGATGAAGACGCCATCGGTATAGGTCGGCGCCGGTGCCAGTTTCGGGTGCTTTTCGAGGAAGAATCCTTCCGAAGAGCAGCTCATGTTCATGATACGCCGTACTTCCTGCGCATCGGCGCGAGGCTCCAACCCCACAGCGAGCACGACCATGTCAACGGGGATTCGCCGAACGTAGCCAGTGAGCGTGTCCTCGACGCGGATGACGAGCTTGCCCTCTTCGGATGGGTCCAGAGCCCAGTCGCAAACCTCGGCGACCTTGCCCCGGATGAAGTGAACTCTCTCGTTCAGGATCCGCTGGTAGAACTCCTCGTAGCCCTTGCCTGCGGCGCGCATGTCAATGTAGAAGTTGTAGATTTCGGCACCGGTGTGCTCCTTGAGCAGATGGGACAGTTTCAGCGCTGTCATGCAGCACACACGGGAGCACCATCGGTTGTATCGCTCATCACGGGAGCCGACGCAGTAGACCACACCGATAGACTTCGGCCTCGTTCCGTCTCGGAGAACCACTTCGCCTCCCGTGGGGCCGCTGGCGTTCACCAAGCGCTCGATCTCCATGGAGGTATAAACATTGGGATACACGCCGTAGCCATATTCCGGTGCTCGCGTGGCATCGAATGGTTGGAAGCCCGTGGCGACGATAATAGCGCCAACCTCGATCTCCTGGATCTCTTCCTGCATGTCGAAGTTGATGCCGCCACGCTCGCAAGCCGCGGCACATGCCTGCTTGCATTTTCCTGTCTTCAGTTGGATGCATGCCTCTGGATCAATGACGACTACCTTCGGTGTAGCCTGTGCGAACGGAAGGTAGATGGGCTTGCGCTTGTTCATGCCGATGTTGAACGTATCGGGAAACTTGGGATCCTTGAAGACGCAAGCGTCCACACAATGGAGGCATCCCACGCACAGGTCCTCCCGCACGTAGCGTGGCTTGCGCCGCACCTTTACCTTGTAGTTTCCGACATAACCGTCCACTTGCACCACCTCGGAATAGGTCCACATGGTGATGTTCGGGTGAGACCGGACGGCGTTCATTTTCGGGGTCAGAATGCAGGCCGCGCAGTCGAGCGTCGGGAAGGTCTTGTCATACTTGGCCATATTGCCGCCAATCGTCGGCTCTCGCTCCACGAGATAGACCGGTTTGCCCGAGTTCGCCACAGTAATCGCTGCGTGGATGCCGGCGATGCCTCCACCGACCACGAGTACCGCCTTGTTGATGGGTACTCGCTTTGGCTGTAGGGGCTTGTGGTAGTGCACACGCAAGACGGCCCCGTGGACAAGGTCCTTGGCCTTCGCTGTGGCGGCAGCCCGGTCGTCGTGCACCCAGGCTCCGTGCTCACGCAAATTCACCATCTGAACGTGGAACCGATTGATGCCGGCTCTTTCGGCCGCGGTCCGGAACGTCTCTTCGTGAAGCAGCGGTGAACATGCTGCCACGACGATCCGGTTGAGGTTGTGCTCCTTGATGTCGTCTTCGATGAGCGTCTGGCCTGGTTCGGAGCACATGTACTTGTAGTCGCGGGCAACTACCACTCCAGGCAAAGTCAGCGCGAACTGCGCTACCGCCTCCACGTCAATCACCGACGCGATGTTGAACCCGCAGTGGCAGACGTAGACTCCGATTCGTACCGAGCCGTTCTGACTAGGCATGAGTAACTGCTCCTTTCGGTTCAGTGAACCACGTCCGAACGCTATCGGCACCGGCCACACATCGGTGAATGCCGATGTCCGTCGCGTCAGCACCCAGGAGCCAGGCTAACACCTGGGTCAGGTACAGGATCGGCATAGGTGGGAGCTCAGGGTCTTGCTTACGCATCTCGGACTGGAAGAGGTCCAGGTTGAACTGGCATAGCGGGCAGATGGTCACGACCGCCTTCGCTCCCTGTCGTGCTGCTTCTCGAAGGAGGATGTAGCTGAGGCGTACACCAATCTCGCGTACCGTTCCTGTATGCGAGGCTCCGCAGCACTTGGTCTTGAGGGGGAACGGAACTGTCTCGACACCTACCGCTTCCAGCATCTCGTCCATCCGTGTGGGATTGCTCTCGCGATCCACATCACTATAGGGTCGGACGGCCTGGCAGCCGTAGTAGCAGGCAACGGGTCCGCCCGCCCACTTCCGCACGACACCGGTCTTCAGCCGTTCCACGCCGACGTCATGGTAGAGGACCTCCAGGGGATGGCGTACCTGCACCGGCTCGTCTAGCGTGGGCAGATGGGCACCGTCGAGGTACTGCTGAATGTCCCTGGAGACGGACGGATACTTGCTGGCATAGTCCATGCATTTCCGAAGCACCAGGTAGCAGCCATTGCATGGTGCCACGATCTCGGATCCACCTGCCTGTCGCGCAAGCGAGAGGTTTCGGGCTGCTAGGAGGAAGGCCTGGCGGGCATCCGTACCCATGTAGGTCGTTGCGCCGCAGCAGTTCCAATCCGTGAGCTCTTTCAGTGGCAGCTCGAGCAGTCGGAACAAGGCCAGCATGCTCTCCTCGTAGGCGATGCCTGTGCCTTTGAGGGAGCATCCCGGGTAATAGAGGTACACGTCCGGTTTGGGTGGTCTGTCAGCTCCCATCTAGTGTGCCTCCTTTGGTCGCGTACCGTTGGGCAGCTCCCAGCGGCGATAGATGCTCTCGCGGCCCAGGTGTAGCCTTCCTGTACGCATGAGACTCCAACCCAGTCCCGCCAGCTGGAAGAGCGCCAGTGGATTAGTCCGCAGCGCGAGACGGAGCACGAGCCAGAATTCGGAACTGCGGCCTCGCTGAGCAACCATCTTGCAGAACTCCTGCGCGAGGACCGGCACAGGCATCCTCTTCGGGTAGATTCCGCGGCTCAGGGCCTCCCGCTTGAGCGCATACATGACGTCTGCCACGCCAATCTTCTGCGGACAGCTAGCCGAGCATCCGTAGCATGACGCGCAGAGCCAGACAGTCTGGGATGCCAGCGCCTCATCGCGAAAACCCTCTCTCACAAGTGCCATGACGCGGCGTGGTGAGAGATCCATGTAGATGGAAACCGGGCATGTGCCAGAGCAGGTTCCGCATTGTATGCAGGCATACAGGCGTTCGCAGCCCGGCTCGCGGCTGATAGTGTCACCCCATTCAGGGAGGGTGTCAGCCTGATACTTGATCTGTCGTCTCATGATCGGCATCGCACGCGACAGGACATCGCGTTGCCTCCTTTCTCGCCAGTCGCCCGTGCGTGCCTCGAAGGGTCACACACGGTGACCTGGCTGGTCTTGCATGAACTTGCCTGGTCTTGCACTTGCTATCGTCACGCACGCCCCGAAGGACGGCGGGATTGCCTTGCACTTGTCTTGCCAGGAAGTACTAGCGGCTGGAGTCTGCCGATCTGTATGTATGCTATCACGCCTCGCGCACTCAATGCAAGAGGGTTGGGGCATTTTCGTGAAAAATCGTGCAAAGTTATTACGCATTGCCAAGGCGTTGCCGGTGCTCTGCCACCCAGTGGGACAGCAAGTTCGTGATGAGATACACAATATGGCTGGACTGCCGAGAAAAGGAGGCGAGGACAGCGGACTTCTAAGAAGAGGAGGGGTCTCCGAGGTCGGATGCCGACTGGTTACTGCATCGGCCGCAGCAGCCACCCTTCACTTGGGCAGCGGGGAGTGTCAGTTGCGCTTCGCTGTCATCCAAGGACACAGTCACTTCGTCCCGGACTACAGAGACAGCCAGGACCGTACCCGTACCGCGCGGGGTGGCCACTCTTGCGCCGACATAAGGCAGACGGGTACGCGCTTCCGTGTATACGTCGTGCTCGTAGCGCAGGCAACACATGAGCTTGCCGCAGACACCGGAGAACTTCACGGGGTTCAGCAATAGGCTCTGATCCTTGGCCATTCGCATGGAGACAGGTGCAAACTCCTTGAGGAAAGTGCTACAGCACAGTGGTCTTCCGCACGTACCGTAGCCTCCCATCATGCGGGTATGATCCCGGGCACCGACCTGATACAGTTGGACTCGTGTTCGCAGACGAGCAGCGAGGTCTCGTACCAGTTCGCGGAAGTCGACCCGCCCATCGGCGCTGAAGTAGATCGTCACCTGGGAGCAGTCGAAGGTGTACTCGGCTGTGAGTAGTTTCATCGGAAGGCCGAAGTGGGCTACTCGCTCAGCGGCGGTGGAGAGCGTGGTCCTCGCACGGTCGAGGTTGCGCTGGTGCTGGGCTTCATCCTCGACCGTCATGGGACGAAGTACTCGTCGAAGGGGTGCCTCGAGTTCGTCTTCGGGGATGTCCCGACACGCCGTAGCAACGGTCCCGACTTCGAGACCATGAAGCGTCTCCACGATGACGCGATCACCGATTTCGAGATCGAAGCCTGATGGATCGAACCAGTACGGGCGTCCCAAGCGCCGGAAGACGACACCTACAACAGTGGGCATGGCTCACTCCGCATCCGGCTCTTCGGCGGTGACCCGGAGGCGATGGGCGAGAATGATGGCTCGAAGCGCATCCACGGCCCGGCTAATGAAATCATTCACAACAATGTAGTCGTAGTGCTTGGCTGCTTCCAGCTCTTCCTTGGCAATGCGCAGGCGCTCTTCCAGCGAGATTGGGTCGTCCGCCCCTCTAGCCTTGAGTCGGGCAACCAGATCCTCCCAGGACGGAGGTGCAAGGAAAACGAGTACCGCATCGGGGAAGCGCTCCCGGACTGCTTGCGCTCCGCGCACTTCGATCTTCAGGATTGCGTCGGAACGAGCGTCGCGCAGTCGCTCAATGCCCTCGATCGGTGTTCCGTACAGCTCGTCGGCGTATTCCACCATCTCGAGAAACCCGCCACGCCTGCTGAGACGCAAGAACTCTTGCCGGGTAAGGAAGTGATAGTCCACACCATCTACCTCGCCTTCACGAAGAGGACGTGTCGTCGCAGTCACGACCCGGCTGAGGCGCGGCAGGGTGTTGGGCGCTCCCAGCAGCTCACGCAAGACCATGTCCTTACCCACGCCGCTGGGACCGGAGAGCACGAACAGTCCACCGCGACGGGCGGGCTTGTCGAGCGAGCGCTCCGCAGATGGCATGGCAGAAAGGTTCATCGCTTGCAGACTACCTCATGATACGCGCGTTGTCACATATTCCCTCCCACGGACGCCGACTACACCTGGAACCATGCACGTCTCGAACGCATCCTTCATCATCAGTGGATGCGAAACCACGCGCCACCTGGAACGTAATGCCAATGGACGGAGATGGAAGCGGCCATGATCCATGTATTGAGCACTTGTCCTGTGTGCCACGGGAAGCTCCGCATTACGGAGCTGGCGTGCAGCACGTGTCAGACAGTTATACGGAACTCCTTCGAACCGTGTCGGTTCTGTGTCCTAACGCCGGAACAGGTACGGCTGCTGGAGGTGTTTCTACGCAATCGCGGAAATCTCACTGGCACGGCCAGCGAACTTGGCGTCTCGACACCTACAGTTGGTAGGCGTCTGGATGGGATTCTGCAGCAACTGGAGCTTCGGAACCAGGGCGGAGTCGAGCCTGCGAGTACGCCGGCGCGTCAGCGGGAGGTCCAGGACCGTCGGCGCGAGATACTGGAGCAGCTCGATAGGGGCGAGATTACCGCCGAGGAGGCCACGCGACGTATTCGCGAGACGTAGCCCTTTCCGTCTGCATGCAGAGGGTCATGGGTTCAGATCTGCGGCCCAGCGCCGCGTCCGTCGAAGGGAGACTGCCATGGCAGACGAACACGTTACACGGATACTGAAGATGCTGGAGGAGGGCAAGATCTCCGCCAAGGAGGCCGAGTCTCTCATCGCTGCACTAAGGACCACGTCGGCGTCCGAGGGGAGCAGCACCCAGCAGGGGACGAATGCAGGTGGACGGCAGCATGCAACCGACCGCGCAGAAGGGTCCACGTCGGAACGGTCGTTCGAATTCTCCTGGGGGCGTCGCAGGGGGCGGACGCTCGACCTTGGTGGCCTGGGCAGGCAGATCAGCGAGGCTCTAGGCAAGATTGACGCGGAGAGGATACTGCGAGACATGCGGGAGGAGGGGCGGCGTTGGCAGGCTCGCATGCGCGAGTGGAACCTGGGCTGGTCGGAGGTAGGGGATACTCCTCCGGTGAATGTGCATGGATTGCCAACAACGCGACAAGTCGAACGGCGAGAGCTTCGCGCCGTCGGGCTCCTAGAGGTCGAAGTGCTCAACGCAGTTGGCACCGTTCTCGTCGTTGGCGGCGAATCGTCC
Organism: Chthonomonadales bacterium; assembly: GCA_037443035.1. Taxonomy (GTDB): domain Bacteria; phylum Armatimonadota; class Chthonomonadetes; order Chthonomonadales; family CAJBBX01; genus JABWBA01. Next base: position 117,106 of record JBBIPC010000004.1, on the reverse strand, counting down.
CCTTCTCTAGAAATCCAGAAGGTCGGATGGGCTGAGGCAGCGGCCGAGGCGGAGGCTCGCCTGGCTGGTGCGGCGGTGGTCGTGGACGAGCAAGAGGCCACGATAGGGGGCGATCAGGGACTCAGGGTTCGGATACGGGTGGAAACGCCGGAGGACTGGCGGGACGGCCTGGTGGACCTGGCGCTGCGTGTTCCTACAGCCACGTCCGTTCGGGTCGCGACGACGTTTGGTGAGGTACGCGTCGAGAATATCGCCGGCAACATAGAGTGTCATACCTCCTCCGGAGAAGTGGTGCTGGATGCGCTAACGGGTCCGGCGGCCGTCGAAACGGTCAGCGGTGCAGTTCGGGTACACGATTCTGGAGGAGCGGTCTCGGTCAGTACCAAGAGCGGTGATGTCACGGCGGACGATCTGCGGCAAGGAGTGCGGATTGCCAGCGTAGGTGGAGCGGTCTCTGCAACGCACGTCGAAGGGACATCCGCCGAGGTTCGTACGGTCTCCGGTGATATCATCCTCGAGCACTTCGGCTCGACGGCGCCGATAGACTTGACGATCGAGACGGTCTCGGGAGACACACGGCTCATCCATGCTCGGGGCAACGTGTTCCTCAAGACCGTGTCTGGAGACGGCACCGCTCGGAGGATCGAGACGGAGCGCCTCCAGGCTCAGTCGGTCTCCGGTGACCTCGATGTGGAGTTGGCAGGTCAGTTCGCAGGGCGGGTGGAGGCAGGTGCAGTGTCAGGGGATATTCGGATCGCAATTCCCACCGGTGGCGATTTCCGCTACACACTGAGCACGCGCACCGGCAGGCTTCACTGCGATCACCCTGCCCCCGATGCCATGAGGACCGCTGTAGTGCTGACGGGTACAGTGGGGTCAGGCGGTGGGAGCGTGGAGGCCAAGACTGTTTCCGGGGACATCCTGCTGGCCATGGCCGACGTGTCCGCAGCCCCATCGGATACAACCGGCGAGACCGGCGCGTGAATGCAGCGGGGCGCAGCCCAGGGCAGAGCACGCCTGCTGGCGAAGGTACCTCTCATTTCTTCGAGGATGGCGTTGTCGTCGTGACCTCCTTTCCGTCAACGAGATGCCGGACGTGGGTGAGGGACGGTCCATAGACAGCGAAGCCGTCTTGGCCGAGGATGTACTCCTTCCTCTGTATGCGAATGCGGTAAGGCACGGTACCGAAGTTCGCCGTGCACACCGTGCCGTCGGAGAACCGTGTCTCTTGTACCGCTCGATCGGGCGTCAGGAATCGGTGGCTCGTCATCTCCGCTTCGGCCACAACCCGATGCACAGGCGACGTGTTCCGCACGATACGGAGGAATAGCTCGCGGTCTGTCTTCCAGCTGCCTTCCTTGCTGGCCCAGAGGAGGGGAATGGTGCCGTAGAGAACGTTGAACGCCTCCTTCTTGGCGGTGTACTCCGGGGCCGCGCGGATTAGGAAGTCGTTGGAGTCTCCCCAGTACCACGTGGACACCACGCAATCATGGAAGACTAGCTCCCACAAGGGAACGCGTAGCTCGTGACCGATGCCGAAACGCGCGTACTTGTCCCATGTGGATGTGCCGTAGGGTCCCGCGAACTGCTCGTCCTTGGATTTCGGGCGGATCAGATGGCCCGCCGGCCACGCGAACTGGTAGCTGCTCATCATCCCTTCGATGTAGTCGAGATAGGGTACCGCCCACCAGATCCCGTGTTCACCGCCGACGACCAACCCCATTCCGCGAACTGTCTTGAGGAGATCCTCGCCACACTGCCGCTTTGCACGTCTATCCAATGGGTGCTCGCGGTCATAGCATTCGTAGAGGGCTTCGGCTGTCGTCACGTCTATGAACCGGCCGAGGAACGGACGCTCCTTCAGGACCTTGCCGATCACGCTGCGGGCACGACTCACCCAAAGAGAGGGACAGCGCTTCATATACTGCGTCTTCTTGTCATACGTAAGCCAGGCTTCCATACGTTGGCCGTCAGCCTTGAGCACAGCGGCGTTCGGAAGATAGTCGTGCGTGCTGTCGGGCTCCTTGCCCTGCTCGACGGGGAGGATATCTGTGTAGTTGTCGTAGTCGCTGGTCAGGTAGCCGAGTTCGTTGACCTTTCGCATGTCGTCCGGCGGCGCGCTGCCGTGGATCAGCATCCGTTCCACGCCCGCCTCCTTGGCTGTGGTAGCGAAGCCGACGGAGGCGTCGCCCCACACGTCTACCGCACCGTACAGCCGCCTTACGGACGGGTTGCGCGCAGCCTTAGCGCGTAGTGTGACCAGCAGCCCCTGCTCTTTCGCGTATGTGCGGTAGGCCTTGGCCAGCGCCACATAGCCACCCGTTTTCACGAAGCGGTAGCGCAAGCGGCGAGAATAGGCGAACGTACCCTTGCATGGAAGCCAGCCGACGCGCGGCAAGCGGCAGGCAGTACCGCCCACGGTCGTCGGTCGCAGTTCGACGCAGCTGTCCTCGCTTGTTTCGAGGATCATGGCGTACCCAGGCCCGTTGAGTCCCTCGCACACGCCAACCCACGGCATGTCCAGGCGGTCGCCGGCGAACCATGTGGCGGGGAAGCCCTGCAGAGTGATGGGGTAGAGGTGCCCGTCGCAGTAGTCCGCGATGGCGATATGCGCGTCCGTGGACCTGGGCATGAACACATCGAGGGAGAATCCCCCGCCAAACTTCGTGCGCGGGTCCACAGCGATGGTGTCCACGACCAAGTCCGTGCCGTCTGCGGAGAAGGACAGAAGGACGTCCATGGGCGCTCCTCCTGACACCGTCTGGAATCGTATGGCCTTGTCTGCCTTGTAGGCGCGTGTGAACCGGCTACGGTCGCCCCGACCCTCTGGTGGAGGCTGCCGCCATACGACGCCCGAACGCTTGTCCAGGACCTCCAGAGAACTACTCTGTGGATCCACCGAGACGCGCAGGGCCCGACTCTCCATGAAGAGGACGTCGCCCTTTCCAAGCTCCTGGTCCTGAAGGGTGGTGGCCGCGATGGCTAGAGAGAACAGCGCGCAAGCCGTGAGGAAGCTATGGCAAACTCCGTACATGACAGGATTACCTCCTTACTGAGGTCCGCATCGTGCCGTCCGTAAGCGAAGAGCACTGATGAGACCGAGCAGACCGAAGGTGGCTGCAATGGCGAACACGAATCGGTACGACGTTTTCCCTGCCAGAACGCCACCGAGAGGCCCATACACGGCACTAGGTGTCTGGCAGACGCTGGCGACGCCAACCGCGAGGGGGCGGTCCTTAGCGGGCACGGCCTCGAGCAGAGCGGTGGACATGACCATCCATACCCCGTCCATGACAGCGCCCATCAGGGCGAACACGATAATCATTATCCATGCGGTGTGTGTCGTCGCCAGCAGGGCCATGCATGGCGTCAGCACGATGCAGAACGCGATGGAACGTACGGCGGCGCCTGTCCCTATGCGATCGCTGAGCCACCCCCAAAGAGGGCCTGTGCTGACACGGCCGGCATTCTGCGCGATGGTGTACACACCCGCCATCTGCAACGACGTGCCGAGATCTCGCTGGGCAAAGAGCACGTAGAACGGAGCGGCCAATCCTGCACCATCGAGCAAGACGCGGGTGATGATGAGGGCGCGCAGCCGCGGCGACGAGCGAAGCAGGGGGCCGGCCTGGCGAAGATAGTCGCGCAGGGTCAGCCGTGAGTCCGGAGACGCTTCTGCACCGGGTGGTTCGTAGACAAGCGTCAACCCGAGCTGGGACATCATCGCACCAGCGAACCAGAGGCTAGCTAGGAGAGCGAAGTTCGTTGGGTAGGGCAGTGCTGGGCTACGCAGGACGTGGTGCACCGCCACACCGGCTCCTATGGCGAACAGACCTGCCGTGGTCTGCATGACACCAAAGAAACGCCCCCGAACACGTGCTGGGATCGTCTTCGCGACAATATCGAACCACGACACTGCGCAGGCGCCGTCCATGAGATAGAAGAATGCAATGACGGCGAATACGCAAGCTAAAGCGATGCTCGGATGTTTGGGGCTGACGAAGAGGATCGCGATTGGCACGGTACATAGAGGCACCCGGGCCAGGGCACAGGTGGTGAGCATGAAGCGCTTGTGCTTCGCTCGACCGTGGATGTAGTGTGCGGCGAAGAGCGCCGGGAGTGTGAAGCCTAGCACTTGGACGAGACGTGCGCCGCCTACTAGAGCGTCGCTGGCACCCAGCCTAGCCAAGAGCAGCGGGTAGACAGTAGATCCATCGAAGAATGCGATCCCGGCCATGAATGCACCGGCTTCCGCTATCAACAAACCGAAGTTACGGCGAAAGTGCCTGGACGCAAGATCCTCCGGAGACAGTTCCCGGTGGACTTCCCCGCCGACAGTGGTGTCGGACGGGCCATGGGTCATGGGACCTGATTCTTCGGTTGCTGGCCGGCGCGTGCGTTGCGCATATCTTCAAGCAGTGGGATGATACGTGGGTACGCGAGAATCGTCTCACGGATCCAGAGGTTGTAGAATTGCTCATCCGTCCCCTTGCCCTCGGGGAAGTCACGCCTCGCCATGGCGACGATGGCCTTGTACTGTTCCGTGGTGAGGACGGCCCTGATCCCGTCGGCTACCAGCTTCAGGTTTTTGTCCTGTTCGATCTTGCGTTTCTCGCTGAAGTCCTTCTGGCAACGTTTGATCTTCTCGTCAATGTCCTGTGGCACAGATCCTCCGGCAAGCAGCTTCGTGCGAGTAGCCTTGATGTCGGTCGCAAGAGCCTTCAGGGGCTCGATCGCCAGTTCCAGAATCCGTCGGTTGTATGCCTGCTGGCGCTGCTTGAGGAACGGGATGATCTTGTCAAGCTGCGCTGCAGTGAGGTTGAGTGGGTTCAGGAGGCGCAGTTTGTCTATGTCGTCAATGCTGTCGAAGATTGCCGCGGTGTCGGGCGGCATTGTTGGGTCGTCCTGCGCAGGGACGCCGCGCACAGCCATACCCAGTCCTGCGGCCATCAGGATCGCCAACGCCAAATAAGATCGTGCTCGCATCGTAACCTCCGGGCGATGACGCTCGCTGCGGTGCAACTACCTTCACGCCTCAGTGTAGATTACCCGATGGAAGCGGCCGGACCGGCCTTGCACCGGCGCGCCAACGGTAGGCACGGGCACTGTTCAGCGGCAGTGTCCACCAACGACCCGAGCGAGTCGGTTGGACGAAGGGGCGGTTGCCATCCTCGCACGCTACTGTCTGTGGCATGCCGAAGTAGTAGGCATCGAGTTCGACGATGAACGCTCTCGACCGTGGAAACGGCCGCAAGACCCAATCGGCGCCGTCACGCTCTACGAGCACACTTCCGTTGGTTCGGATGTGGGCGAATGTGACAACTCGCTCGTCGGTATTCAGTGCAGCGGCGTGCGAGGCCGCGCGACTCGTGTAGGGCGTCTGATTAGGCACGAAAGTCAGCGTTGTGCCATGATCGGCGACGACGAGCGAGCCGAGAAGAATGCGTCCCGATCGATCAGTAGGACCGTCTAGTGCAGCGCGTCCCAACTGTGGCGTCCACAGTCCGATGGACCACTCGTACGTTCCATCCGGAACAGTGTCCGGTATCCGTACTGTGTATGGACCGTCCGTTACGGTAGAGTTCGCCGTCCAGGATGAGGTTGGCGAGGGTAACGGATGGTCTTGCTGGAACTGGATCCCCTCGTCATAGTACGAACGGTTGGGGCTGCTGAAATGGACGAAGCAGCCGTAGTCGGAACGCGGCGGCTGTGCGACTTGCCACTGGTATGTCACCTCGAACGTACGGTCCCCCGTCTGGGTGAAGCGGGCGACCGTGGGACGAACCGCAGTGACGTCGGTGATGCCCCAATCTGACGCGGGCCGGGCGTTCGCGAAGACGGTGGTGGGTGTCTCGGCGTAATCCACCACTACTCCATCCCGCAGCGCCGTGTATGCCGTTACGCCGGCGCCGTGGGCAATCCAACCATTGGGCGGAAGGGTGGCACCATGGACGCGCCATGTATCGTTCGAGGCGTTACCGATCACAGTCAGGCCGTTGGCATAGACGACGCGAGGTCTCTGCCACATGCCCGCGATGGCTGCGCTCGTAGTATCCTGCCACTGGCCTCCGACCCAGTAATCGAGGCTTCTCACCGGCACGCCAGCGTGACGCGACGTTACTGGTGTAAGCAGATGGTGCTCCAGCCAGGCGTATGGCAGCTTGGACCAGGTACTGGAGCCAAGGAAGCCGATGTGGCCGTAGAGGACCTCCTGGAGGCGATACTGATCGAGGACGCTCATGGGCGGTACCGCTCCCCACGGATATTGCTCCCACCAGCGCTCGTAGTAGCCCTGCCCGTGGTTGACTTGGAGCGGATGAATCTTCAGTAGGCTGAAATCCACCATCAGGGGGGCATTCTGGCCTTGGTTTGCTGGCCATCCCGTCCCGAACTGGGCTTCGACTCCGTCCAGGAGACCGCTCCAGTACCAGTGGGAGTTACCTTCTCCGAACACTGGGCCGCCGTGAACGCTGCGTTCGTAGGCCCAGAGCCCTCGATGCGCGGCGAACACCTGTCGAAAAGTGCCGGCGCCCGTTTCTCCGGCGCGAAAATCTACGTGGAACCATGGGGGAACCGCCGAATGGACATCGAGATAGCACGCGTTGGTGCCATACCGGCGATGTATCTCTGGGGACTGGGTCTGAGCCAAGCGGAGGATGGCGTTCGGCTGTACCGCGAAGGATTGTATCTTCGTGCCAGGGTTGTACCATGCCAATACGCGCTTGCCCTCAGAATCTAGGGCAATGTGCCGTTCGTCGAAGAAGTCGTAGTTGGGATAGTAGTCGACGTAGTTCTCGTGGAGAGCAATACGATAACCGAGGCTGGTTGCCGTCGCCACCAACTGCCGCATTCCTTCGTCACCGCCCTTGTCTGACGCGGCTGGGATGTGCATGGGAAGGGCGTTGTCGTAGCCGCTCCGTTGCCAGTCATGCATCAGGACGATGCAGTTGCGAATACCGTAGCTGTGCAGCTCCTGCAGCTTCGCCGCGATGTCGGTGTAACGTCCACCCCATACATCGAGAACGATCTTGCCCCCGACTTCTCTCAAGTAAGGACTAGGTGGATTGGGTATGTTCGGGAGCACCTCCGCCAGATGCCATGCCGCAGCGAAGATGGCGCGCTCCTGGAGGCAGTTTCGTGTCCCGTCGGTCAGCGAATCGTAGTAGGCAGTCGCTTCCACGTGGCGCGACGCCTGTGAAGCAGTCCAATCAAGGTACCGGTTCACGAACAAGCCTTCGCGAGGAAGGTACGTGACCGAGCCATAATACGGCACCGAGATCAGTTGCCGCCGCATCGTGGGACCCCAATCGCCGGCGTCGAACGCCTTGACCACAGGTTCAGTACAGGACAAGCGCACCGCCAGCGCCTTGCCAACGAGGTGGGCTTCGACGGTCAGCGTCGCGCGTGTCGGACCCGCCTGCACCGTCTTCGTGCATGCTGCAGCAGAACCGCCTGGTAGGAGACGAACGCGGCGATCCAACTCTCGAGCCTCCGCCGTCCATACGAGACGATGACCTGTTGCCAGTGGCACGACCACGGCCGGACGCCCAGTGTTACGCACCGAGAGCTGCAGCGCGCCCATACCCGGAGCGCTCGTGTCCCATGTATAGGAATAGGCTCCATCCGCGCCATGGTGCGTGAGGGTGACCACGGCTCCGCGTACGGTGACTGCTGTGCGTCCAGGGTAGGCGTTCGACGGGACCGCGTCCGTGCTCAGGTGCGCTGTGAGTGCGGGCAGATTGAGCGGCGGCCGAACGATGGGACGTAGCTTTGGGGGCGCGTAGCCATCCAGTCGTAGCATCCTATTGCCCCAGAGCGAGTAATCGAAGCTCGGGTCGTCCGACCGACCGGGGTCCGTCTCGAAGCGTAGTCGTATCGTCTGACCAACGTAGCGTGTGAGATCCAGGCTGTACGCACGCCATGTTGCATCCTTGTGGAGTACATCTAGTACTTTGGAACCGTTGACGTAGATTCGAAACACGGCGCCGTCCGAACGGCCGACGAAATCAGATCCCATGGCGACGGCTCCGTCCAGCGAGACTCTGCGGACGCGCGGAACGGCGATGGTGAACTCCTGCCACGCAACACCGGTGCCCCCACGCCACGGGCAATGCAAGAGGAACGCCTTGCGGCCGAACTGCTCTCCGTACGGTAAGCACGAGACACCGGTCGCATCATCGAAATGGCCATGCCACCCGTAGGGCATTTCCCGCGTTTCCTTGCCCCGATATGCGTACCCGACGCGGTACAGTCCGATCTCGTCCAGCCTGAATACGGACGCGTCCGGAACGACAGGGGGATAGCTGGCCGGAGAAGCCAGGGCCACGAAGGCACCTAGGGTCTCGAGGGCCCACACGGTCAGCTCCACGCCTTCTGGATCTTGGCAATCGCCTCCACAATATCGTCCATGTCCTGCTGTTCTCCCAGTAACATGGATTGGAACAACCAGACTGCGTCTGTGCAGACCTGCTCGCAGACGGGACACTGGACCTTCCCGTAGTCCACGAACCTCCCTGCGCGACACCAGGCCCCGACGCCGGCCGTCTTGCGCTGAAAGACTATCTCCTTGTATAAAGGAACGTAGCCCGCACTAGAGGGAATCCCCTCGGCGTTCAGTGCTCGGAGAAACTCATCGCGCGGACGGCCGCCGAATCCCGCTGGGTCGTAGCGGAAGATGTACAGGTGATAGGCGTGGCGAGTGACACGAGGGTCAGGCGGCAGGGTAACAATGCCGGGTATCTGGGCCAACTGCGTGGTCAGACGCGCCGCATTCGCCGTCCGCCGCTCGGTCTGCTCCTCCAACCGCTCGAGCTGGGCCAAGAGAATGGCAGCTTGCCACTCCGTCATGCGGAAGTTTCCGCCCAGCACGTGGTGCTCGTACCACTTGCCTGACTTCGTACGCCCAACGTTGTGGACCGACCAGCACTTGTCCGCCACCTCGTCGTCATTCGTGACGATCGCGCCGCCCTCGCCCGCGTTCAGGTTCTTGCTGGCCTGGAAACTGAAGGTTCCACAATCGCCCAGCGCGCCCACCTTGCGTCCTTTCCATGCTGCCGCGTGGGCTTGGGCTGCGTCCTCGATGACGGCGAGACTCCGCTTCCGTGCCACCTCGAGAACTCCGTCCATGTCGGCGGGACACCCGGCGATGTGAACCGGGATAATCGCCTTCGTCCGATCGGTGATGGCCGGTTCGATGGCTCGGGGGTCCATATTCAGGCTGTGCGGCTCGATATCCACGAAGACCGGAGTGGCACCGACCGCGAGCACGCTGCTGGCCGTCGCGATGAAGGTATAGGGTGGCACGATCACTTCATCGCCGCAGCCGATGCCCAGCGCCCGCAGGGCAATCTCCAACGCAGCGGTTCCATTGGTCACGCAGACTGCGTGGCGGGCGTCCTGGCATCTGGCGAACGCTTCTTCGAACTGCGGTACCTTCGTCCCACCAACAGACCACCACTGTCCGGATCGTAGCACGTCGAGGATCAGGTCCTCTTCGCGTTCGGTCCAGACGGGCCACTGGGGCCAAGGCTTGCTGCGGACAGGCGTGCCACCGTCTATGGCCAGTGACGTGCTCATGATTCGGCAATCCTCCTTGTTCTCAGAACATGGGCTGTGCGTGCCTCTAGTGTGCCTCTACAGTGTTAGGTCCGGCTGGCTCCCCAACGTATGTGCGTGGCAAATGGCGACGGCGAGAGCGTCGGCAGCATCGTCCGGCTGTGGTGGTGACGACAACGCCAGAATGCGCTGAACCATGAACTGCACCTGGTGCTTCTCGGCGCCTCCGTAACCGACCACGGCCTGCTTCACCTGCAGCGGGGTGTATTCGGCCCAGGGTACACCGGCCTGCGCCGCCGCCAGCAGGACCACACCAATTGTTCGGCCTACACTGAACGCGGTCCTCTCGTTCTTGGCGAAGAACAGCCTTTCCGTTGCCAGGTAACGGACCCTGTGCCGCCGCAAGAGCTCTCCAACTGCGTCGTGGACCAGGACTAGGCGACTTGGTGCGTCCATGCGGCTGCTGGTACGGATGACCCCGTATTCGACGGAACGCAGGCCGCCGCCTACCGATTGAACGATCCCGAACCCCGTCGTCGCAGTGCCTGGGTCGATTCCAAGAATGACCATGTATACCGTTTCTAGGCCGATCGGTAGGCAAGCCACGCCGACAGGCACATCGCCGTGACCCCAAAAGTGACGAGCGGCCACGTACTTTCTGGCGTCGCCACTCTGGCGAGCAGCCAACCGCCCATCGCTCCTCCAATGGCGCCACCCAGGTTCATTGCAGGGCCGACAGTTCTGTCCGTGATCCCCTGAGCCACGTAACTCGCGAGCGGCAGGATCGAAGCGATCACAGCCACGGTAAGGGATGTCACGAGTGCAACCCCTGGCGATAGACCGGCCCCGTGGACCAGCGCCGGCACGAGAATGATGCCGGAGGGGAGCATGAGGTAGTGGGCAAGGGCGCCAGATGCTACGCCAAGGATCAACCAGCCAGGCCAAGTTCGGAGCAGCTCCCACGGTAACAACGCTGGACCTCCGAACGGAGCGCGTATGCCCTCCGCGGTGAAGTACACCATTCCCATCACGACAAGTCCTTGCCCCACACGACGCACGGAAACCCCGGCTGTCGCCAAGGGAGTGCACAAGAGGACACCGAGAACGGCCCCGATAGAGACCAGTAGCGCCAGCGATAGAGGTATGGGCGCTGCGTGTGCTGCCACCCACGCACCCAGGGTGCCGGCGCAGGTCCAGAACGCGAACAGCGCTGCCGTTGCGGCTGCTTTGGGGGATTGAAACCCAAGCATGAAGGTGATATAGGGGCCTGCGGCCGCCTGTGCTGCTATACCACTCACAGCACTCCACAGTCCAAGAACGAGACCGGAGACAGCCATGACCCAGCGCTTGGCACGAGGTATGTCGAAGCGCCTTCGCGGCATGGGCCTATCCCTTGATCCCGGTCAGCGTGACACCCTGGATGAAGTATCGCTGAGTTAGGAAGAAAATGACAAGGACTGGCAACATCATCATCGTGCTCGCCGCCATGAGGAGTCCAGGCTCGCCGCCGTGGGCTGTCTGGAAGAGCTGAAGCGCGTATGCCAAAGGCATCTTCAGGGGGGAACTGATGTAGATCAGCGGACCCATGAAGTTGTTCCATGCACCCATGAATGTCATGATGGTCACTGCGGCGAGGGCGGGCTTGATGAGCGGGAGCATGATGCGGCGGTAGATGCCGAAGTACGAACAGCCATCTATCTTAGCCGCGTCTTCAAGATCGTTGGGAATGGTGAGAAAGAACTGACGTAGCAGGAAAATATGGAACGCGCTGCCAAAGAACGCGGGCACCCAGAGCGGCCGCAGTGTGTCGATCCATCCGAGCCACCGGAAGATGAGGAACACCGGCATCATCGTCACGGCTCCAGGCAACATCATCGTCGCCAGTAGCACGACGAATACGCCATCGCGTCCTGGCCACCGAAGACGCGCGAAGCTGAACGCCACCATAGAGCTTGCCAGCACAGTACCAAGGATGGTCAGAGCTGATAGTACGAGCGTATTCCACACGAACACGAGGCCTCGGTTAGTCTCGGGAGGAAGAAACTGTAGTGCGTCAGGATAGTTGGACCACACGGGTGCGAAGCGTTTGATCTTCTTGACCGCAGATTGGGGAGCCATGAACTTGCGTCCAGCCAGCTCCTTGGGGGCGATGACCTCGAGGAGCTGCTCACCTGTCTCCCTTTCCTCGAGGACTGCAACCTTCACGTTTCTGCCTTGATAGACGGTCGAGGACAGGCCGACAAGTCGGCCGTGCAGGCGAATGCGTACCTGTTGCCGCGGAACCCACACCGGTGGGAACTGGCTCATGTCCTCGTCCTCCTTCAAGGACGTGACAACAAGCCAGGCGAACGGCACGAGGAAAACTATGGAACCAACTAGAAGCGCCGTGTGAATGAGAGCCTTCTGGACAAGGCGGTTGATGTTGTGGCGCCGCTTCACTGCTTCTCCGCCTCATAGTGGACCCACCGAGGGGCGAGCTTGAGCTGCAATAGCGTCAGGCCGAGAATGATGAGGAACAGCACCCATGCCAGCGCTGATGCATACCCCATCTTGAAGTATTTGAATGCGTTGTTGAAGAGGTACATGACGGGTACGAGGAGGCTGTCCACCGGCCCTACAGAGGAAGCACCTGCCCCCTGGCCGCTGAGCACGTACACCCGATCGAACTCCTGGAGGGCGCCGATAGTCCCCATGATGAGATTGAAGAACACGTAGGGAGATAGCATGGGCAGCGTTACGTTCCGGAACTTGGAAAGGGCGCCGGCTCCATCGATCTCGGCCGCTTCGTAGAGATGCTGCGGTATGCCCTGAAGGCCGGCCAGCCACAGGATCATGCCGCCACCTGCGCCCCATAGCCCCTGGATGATCAGCCCTGGCTTGGCCCATTCTGCCGCGCCGAACCAGCCAGGCGGATTCCAACCGAACCAGACAGTAAACGTGGCTTTCCATGCAGCGTTCAGAAGACCTCGGTTGGGATCTCCGTTGAGGACCCAGGCCCATAGTACGGCACTAGCTACGACAGGCACGATGGAGGGGAGGTAGAAGCATGTCCGGTACACGCTCATACCGCCGACTTTCGCGTTCAGCAGCATGGCTATGGCAAGCCCAGTGACGATGCCAAGCGGAATGCCGATACCAGCAAGATAGGCAACGTTGTACAGGGAGGTTCGGAGATAGTAGGCATCGGCCGTGAACAGCTCGACGTAGTTGTGAGCGCCAACGAACCTGGGTGGGTGAAGGACGTCGTAGTCACAGAAACTGAGGAAGATGGATGTCACGATCGGGCCGGCTGTGAGGGCCAAGAATCCGAACAGCCATGGGAGCGCGAACAAGACGCCGGCGACGGCCTCCTGGCGTGCTACACGGCCCATCCGCAGCATGGTGCGCACGCGCCATACGACAAACGCTAGGAGAGCTGTGCCGAGACCCGCGGCAAGCAGAATGGGCACTGCTGGAGGCAAGAGCGGAAACTTCTCTCGGCGGTATGCCTTGTCCAGTTCCGCCTGAACGATGCGCCGGCTCTCGGTCATGGCCTGCTGGGGTGTCTTGTGGGTCTCTCGATGGTGTGTGGCCTGGTCGAACGCACGCACATGCTCGTCCCACAACCTTTGCCCTACGAAGGTCACCGGTCGGAAACGAGCAACTGGCATCATATCGATGAAGAGTCGCAGTGGTTCACGGAACTTGGCAGACTGTGGTGCATAGGCCCTGAAGACCGCCTCGTTAGCTCGCTTGTTAGCGGAGATTCCCGGGATGTATGGGCGCCCTTTCGAGCGGTTGTACTCCTTCTGCGCTGCAGCTTCGATGAGGGCAGCTTCAGGGCTAACCATCCACTTGATGAATGCCCAGGCCTCCCGCGGGTGGGCGGCCCCGCGCGGTATAGCATAGGAGAAGCCGCCAGACCATGTTATGAACGGCGGCTGGCCTGTGAAGCGACCCCTCTTGCCACCCAGTGTCTGATCCAGGCGCTTCTTGGGCACAGGCGCCGGCGCCACGGCGAAGTCCAAGTCGGGCCGATACCGACCGATGCCTTGCAGGACCCAGTTGCCATCTATCTTCATGGCAACCTTGCCAGTCAAGAACGGATCGAGCTCCTGGGTCTGGAACCCCGACGCGAACGCATCCACTTTGGTCACACCGCCGAGGGCATCGTAGACATCCACCATGTACTGCAGCGCCGCCACGCTGTACGGATTGTCCATGGTACAGGTGCGACCGTCTGGATCCATGAACTCGCCGCCGTTCTGCCAGCTATAGAGGTACAACCACGAGTTGCCATAGTTGGGAATGAAGCCAATGCGTTGGAAGGAACCGTCCGGTGCAGTGACCGTCAAGCGTTTCGCCATGGCCAGGAGTTCGTCCCACGTGCGTGGGGGACGATCGGGGTCCAGACCAGCCTCACGGAAGAGCGCGCGATTGTAGTAGAGCGCCCGGTCATCCGTACTCGACGGAATGGCGTAGACCTTCCCCTTGTAGGTCGCCTCCTGCCAACAAGCGTCATAGAAATCGTCCGGACGAACGGCATCTGGCGCACCCGCATCGTCCCTGATGTAGTCGTCCAGCGCCTGGAAGGTATCTCGCGACGCCCAGTCGCCGATGGTGAAACGATCCTGATGGATGACGTCGGGAGGCACGCGACCCACAATGGCCGTCATGAGCTTCTGAGGGTTCATCTGCCCGGCACCCATGGAGAGGACGCTCACAGTAACGTTGTTGCGCCGTTCGAACTCCGCGACGCGGGCGCGCAGTCCCTGGCTCTCCTCGCCATACTGCAGTCCCCACACTACGAGCTTCGTCCGCTCCGCAGATGGTTGCTCCCTGCTGCAGCCGGATGCGAGGACGATGACGGCCGGGAGAGGCAGGATCAGACTTACGACGTGCCGGAAGGACAGGACGTGTCGGATCATGGTCTTACGGAGGCATTCTGACAGCAGGGCACGTTCGGAGTCAACGAAGCCACCGTGGGTTCTGACGGGCGGCATGCAGGAACCTTGCGCTGCGGGGCATAATAGCGGAAGCGAAGGACCTATTGGAGGACGACGCATGAAGCGCTACGGAACGTTGTGTATGCTGGCGGCGACAGCTATCCTACTGGCCTCGTGCTCGCAGAAGAAAGGCCAGGAAGAGACAGCGACACCGTCGGGAGGCGATGCCACCGCATCGGTAAGTTTCGACACACCCCGCAAACCTACCGGCGACCTCAAGCTCAAGCTCATCACCAACGGCATCTCACCGTTCTGGGATGCCATGGGGAAAGGGCTCGAGGTAATGAAAGCGGAGTTACAGGTAGACGCGACCTGGCAGGCACCGCAACAGGCCGACAACAACGCGCAGAAGCGGGTCTTCGAGGACGCGGTGGCAGCTGGCTGTGACGGGATCGGTGTCTCGCCTATCCAGGCGGATGCTTTCGCGCCTGTCATCGATGGCGCCATCGCCAAGGGCATACCGGTCATCACGTTCGACTCCGACTCGGAGAAGAGCAAACGTCTCCTGTACATCGGCACGAACAACTACGAGGCGGGGCGTGTTGCTGGCGAAGAAGCGAAGAAGCTGTTCCCGAACGGAGGGAACTTGGTGGCTTTCGTGGGCAATATGAGTGCCCAGAACGCGCGAGATCGGTACCGCGGATTCCTGGACGCCATCAAGGGCACGAAGATCGTCATGCTTCAGGATCCCTACGAGGATGACAAGGACGCTGTGGGACGCGCCAGGAGGAACGTCGCTGACGCCATCGTCCGCTACGGCGACAAGCTGAACGGGCTTGTCGGGCTCTACTCGTACAACGGACCTGCCATCGTTGACGAAGTCATGAAGCAGAACCTCCGCTCGAAAGTGAAGATCATCTGCTTCGACGGCGAGCCGAAGACGCTCAAGAACCTCGAGGCCGGATTGGTGGACGTCACGGTTGTGCAGAAACCCTACGAGTTCGGCAGGTTGGCCACCAAGGCTCTGTACCTCATCAACCGCAAGGGACTCAAGGGCGCCATGGAAGAGCTGACGCCCGAACTCGCAAAGATGGGCATGAAGGTAGAGGGTAACGTGATAGACACCGGTGTGGATGTCATAACGCCGGCCAACGCCCCTGCGTTCCTACGATCATTGAAGGAGAAGGGACTCGAGTCCACGTGACGTTGCCTGCGTCGGAGAGCAGCTCGCCAGGCGGTGAAGGATGGCACAGTCACGGCCAGGGGTATGGCGGTTTCATCCGTAGCTTCCTGCTGTCGAGGGAAAGCGGAGTTGTCATCGTCATCGCATTGGTATGCTTGGCCATGCCGTTTACCTCGGCCAGGGACTCCTTCTTCACGGACAGGAACCTGCTGAACATTGCCCGTCAGGTCGCGCTCCTTGCGATTTTTGCGATCGGCGAAACGGTCGTCATCATCACAGCCGGAATCGACCTCTCGCTCGGGTCGCTTATCGCGTTCACCGGAATGCTTACCGCCCTGACGGTCACGAGATTCGGCCAAAGCATAGCACCTGGTTCTGCGGTGATGCTAGGCATCGTTCTGGCACTTGGCGTCGCCCTCCTCATCGGTGCTGTCCATGCCACGCTCATTCACAGGCTTCGACTGCCACCCTTCGTTGTGACGCTGGCGTCCTTGCTGATCTTGCGGAGCCAGGCGCTCGTAGCGAACAACCAGCTGCCCGTAACGCTAGAAGGGTATCCCGGTCTGCTCTACCTTGCGAACGGTACGTTGTTCGAAGGTAGTCGTCTGCCCATACCGGTACCCCTTGTCATCATGCTTGTCGTAGCTGTGGCAGTGGCCCTCGTCCTCATGCGCACGCGGATGGGGCGGTACATCTACAGTGTCGGGAGCAACGAGACGGCGACACGGCTATCAGGCGTCAATGTGTATGGCGTCAAGCTCTTTGCGTATGGAACGAGTGCCGTGCTCGGTGGCATTGCCGGTGTCCTTTGGGCTGCATACGGTGGGCAGGGCGACCCGCTTGCGGGACAGTCGTATGAGCTGGACGCCGTGGCGGCCTCCGTTGTCGGCGGAGCGGACCTCATGGGTGGTCGAGGAAGCGTTGTGGGTACCGTCTTGGGGGCGACGCTGCTCATGGTGATTTTCAGCGCTATCAACCTTACGCTGACGAAGCCGGACCTGTGGCGCGGTACCGTCGTCGGTGGTGTGCTCCTGTTAGCAGTCCTGACCACGGCCATACAGCAGAGGCGAGCGGGCTAGCTCCAGGCGTTGGAACGAGACCTGAAGCTGTCGGCGTAACGAAAACGAGCGGCAGACGGAGCACCGGGAGGAACATGAATGAGAGTGCATGAGAGGGGGGCGGCCATCGGGAAGTACTTGCTGTTGCTGATCTTCCTTGGGCTCTTCGTGGGATGGTACTTCTGGAAGCAGTCGTACGGCACGGTGGGTACCGTCGCGAAGCTGGCATCCTCGACGAAAGACTACATAGCCTTCATTCGAACGGACAGTTCCGGAGGGTGCAACCTATTCATCGTGAAGGCAGATGGTACTGGTCTGGGACAGCTCACCAACGATGACGCCCCGAAGCGCATGCCGGTATGGTCGCCGGATGGCTCCCGGCTGTGTTACGCTCAGGAGACCCGTGCAGAAGGATCGGCAACCTACCAGCTCTTCGTATTGGGCAAGGGAGCGCCCAGGCAGATTACTTACGGCTCGATCAGCAAGGACATGCCGCGGTGGCGGTCGGACGGCAAGCTCATCGCATTCCTATCGGGCGGCGCGATCAAGGTGGTAACGCCCAATGCAGCCGACCTGAGCCAGGTCTATCCTCCGCCACACAAGGGCGGTGGGGCACAGGGCGACGATAACCGCGACGAGGCCGGCGAGGACCTCAGTAGCTTCCGGCGGCCGCCCATCGTCTGGTTCGATTGGTCACCCACAGCTCAGTCGCTAGCCGGTATCCAGGTCATGGAAGGCGAGAACGCGGCAGTCCTCGGTAATTCGGGTTGGTGGTCGCAACCGAAAGGTATGCCGAGTGATTTCGGTGGCGGGACGCTGGTGGAACCGGAGAGTATCGTCGTCTTGCCGCATCTCGAAGCAGAGCCTTTCGTGCTGCCTGGCGCCGAAAAGGTCCAGTTCGATTGGATGCCAGACGGTCGCAGAATAGTGGCGAGCTTGACCACACGCCAGGGACGGCATGCGCTCGTTCGATTCCGAACCGACGAGAAGAATCTGCCAGTCGAGCCAATCCTCACTGCTGACAGGAACACCATTGTGTGCGAACAGCCGGCTGTTTCGCCCGACGGCAGCCAGGTGGCGTTCGAGCTGTGGAAATCCCAAGGGCTGGACCGAGTTCTGGTCGGCGTGGCGGTGGTGCCCGTGGACCAGCCCCAGCCGCTCATCATCAGGAAGGTCGCTGATGCCGAGAGCTTGAGGGTCATCGTCAAGGGGGATGCTCGCATGCCACGATGGTCTCCTGACGGTACTCGCTTGCTCTACAGGAAGGTCACCCCCAAGGGCACGACAGACCTCTGCGTCGTCCGCCTAGATGGTGGCGAGGTTATGAACCTCACCAAGGGTGTCGGGGACAACACGGACGGGATGTGGTCACCGGCCTTACGCTAGCGTTGGTCGAGTGAGTTCGCTGCCTACTATGCGAGTAAGCTGAAAAAAGCGCAACGGTTCGCCACCGTTGCGCTTCTTGGTGCCCAGGAGAGGAGTCGAACCTCCAAGCCCGTACGGGCACTAGTTCCTGAAACTAGCGTGTTTGCCATTTCACCACCTGGGCGCACGCTCATCAGCCATTATACTCCCTCGGGTATACTGTGTCAACGGGTCGAGCCTGAAGCCATGGGAAAGTCCGGTGATCCTGACAGTCACGCTGAACGCGGCCATTGACCGGACGTACCGCATCGAGGGCTTCGCCTTGGACGTTGTGCATCGGCCTTCGGCATGCTGGATCGTAGCTGGCGGCAAGGGCATCAATGTTGCCAGGACGGTAACGCGGCTCGGAGGCGTAGCCACGGCGACTGGGATCCTGGGCGGTCACAACGGGCGGTTCATTGCTGCTTCGTTGCGAGAAGAGGGTATCGAGGGCGAGTTCGTCTGGGTGCGTGGCGAGTCCAGGACGTGCATCGCTGCCGTGGATCCAGAGCGGCGCAGCCAGACGGAGATCAACGAGAATGGACCGACGGTCGGCCGCAGGGCGATCCAACGAATGTTGGCGCTGATCAGCCGCCTGTTGCGAACGGGGTCGTACGAGATCCTGGTGCTGTCCGGGAGTGTGCCGCCGGGCGTGCCTGAGGACGTGTACGGTACGCTGACGGATCTCGGTAAGTCGCTCGGTGTGCGGGTGGTGCTGGATTCGAGTGGCGAACCGTTGCGGCAGGGCGTCGCTGCCCGTCCATGGTTGGTGAAGCCGAACCTGGTGGAGCTGGAACAGTTGACCGGCAGGCGTGCAACGAGTGGGAAGGAAGCAGCGGACATCGCGGAAAGCGTGCTCGATGCCGATACGCGCGCGGTGGTCGTGACGATGGGACCTGATGGATGCGTATGCGTAGTGGAGGGTGACAGGTTCTACGTCGCAGCGCCAGAAGTTCCGTTTATAAGTGCTGTCGGCTCGGGAGATGCGCTCCTAGGTGCGCTGCTGGTAGGATTGGCGCAAGGATGGAGCTGGCGCGAAGCAGTGGCATATGGCGTGGCAGCGGGTGCCGCTAATGCATGTGTGTACGGAGCCGGCTTCGTAGATAGGCAACAGGTCGATCGGTTGGTCGAACGAGTAACGGCCACTCCGGTCTAGGGCTCGCGGGTAGGGGGCCACTATGGAATTTGTGTACGACAACCTGCTCATGTTCGAGAGTCCGATCCAGATCTTGATCGTGCTGACGATCGCGCTGCTTGTCTTCGGGCCGAAGAAGCTGCCAGAGATAGGGCGCCAGATCGGCGGCGCCTTGCGAGAACTTCGCAAGGCGGCGGGGGAGGTTTCGAGGTCCTTCACGACAGACTATGAACCCGAGACGAGCTCGTACTCGTACGACAGCCACTCGTCCTCGTACGATCGAACCGCGTCGTACTACACGCCGCCAGCCATGGACGCGCCGCTAGACCTGAGCGACTACACCATCGTGGGCGTCACGGCGCCTGTCGAGGACGTCGTACGGGGGAGCAACGGTGCAGAACCGATTCCCGAAGATCTGGGCGACTACACCCTTACTGGATCGTTGCTCCGACACGCGGCTGTCCAGAGCAGCACGCAGGGCGGTTCCGAATCAGGCGACGCGACCGGACTCGATAACGCCGCCGAAGCGGTATCCTGATGGAAGGTACGCGACCCTGCTGCCAGGTAAGGCCTGGCCGGCGGGAAAGGAGTAAGGCGTCATGGTAGACATACTCGCCATGTTCGAGAGCCCGCAACAGTGGCTCATCATCTTGGTCATCGTGCTGTTGCTCTTCGGTGGCAACCGCATCCCTGAGCTCATGCGAGGACTCGGTTCGGGAATGCGCGAGTTCAAGAAGGGGCTTAGCGACGACAGCGACGAAGAGAAGAAGGCGGCCGCGAAGTCCGAGAGTGCCAAGTCCGAGAGCAAGTCGGAGTAGAGCCAGCTTTCGGCGGTTGTCAAGCGTAGAGGAAGGTAGATCACGTGCACACTGTCTATGTTCTGCTTAGCATCGTACAGGTGGTCCTGGCTATCGGTCTCATTTTCGTCATAGCCATCCAGACGACGAAGAGTGAGGGGCTCGGGGGTGTCATTGGCGGCACCGTGTCCAGCTCGTTCAAAGGTAAGCCGGGCTTCGAGGAGCGACTGAACGAGATTACGCGGTATCTGGCCATCGGGTTTTTCGTCGCCAGCATCCTCGTGGCCGTGACCATGAACCGCTGAACGTTCCCTGTGCAGCTCTGAGGGCGGACGGGCTCGATGCCTGTCCGCCCTTTGTGTTTGGCAGGTTTGGAGCAGCCTGTTGTATAATCGGCCATCCGATTCACGCTGACGGAGGGTCCTAACGTGGAGGCTGTCAGTCAGAGAACGCAGACACCAAGCGGTGGCCGCCTGCTCGCTCTCGTTACCGTCACCGTCATCATCGGATGTTTCCTGGCGGCGCTGGCGAGGACGCCATTCTCCCTTCCGTCGGACAGCGTGAACCTCAACGCTGTGGACTCCGAGAGGCTGGCATTAGCCCTCGAAGTGGATCTCACCATCACGGACAGGATCATTCGGGAACGTGAGCGCCTCCACGGTTTCCGGTCGGTCACAGAGGCCATCAGCACCCCTATCCTGGCTCCGGGCAGGCAAAGAGAAAGGGCTCGCGCTGCGCTACGTGCGCTGGACGTGAATCGTGCCGACAGTGCTGCGTATGCCGACGCGCTGGAGATCCCAATGGCGCTCGCCAACCGGATCGTAGAAGCGCGCAGCGCCCGCGGCGGTCGGTTCGAGAGGGCTGAGGATGTATTGGACGTCCGCGCCCTGCCTGATCACACGATCGCCCTGTGGCGGGACCGCCTCATCGTCCGGGGGCCGGTCGCCGCATTGGGTCAAGTTGCGCTCTGGGCGGCGTGCTTTGCAGTCTTGGTCGGCTTCACGGCCTTCTGGCGTGTGCGACGGTGTCCCCATTCCGATCCAACGGTCTTGCCATTGATGTGGTTTCTGGTCGGCGTGCCGCTGTGCGTGTGGGCCGGTCTGGTGGACCCGCTGCGCGACAACATCCGCCTCGGGACTCATGTCCTGTCGGTTGCCGTGGGTGTTGTCGCGATGGTCGTCGCGTTCGAGCTTCTTGGCGGCCGACCCCGAGGAGCAAACGACAGGGGGCCAACGGGAGCCATTGCATGGGGCGTGGGCTTCATTCTGTGGGTGGCGGTCAGTGCGTGGAGCCACGGAGGCCGCGCGTTCGGCGTACCAGGTCTCCCGTGGCTCGGGCCGACTGTCACGCTGCTTGCTCTCATCGAGCTGATGCGCTGGCGAAATGACCGAGACGGCTTCCTCTGGACAGTTGGTGAAGGGCGGGCAGGTGCCGCGTCGAGCGCCGGGCTGCCAGTGCTATGCACTGTGCTGTTGTACGTCGGGTCGCGCAACCTTGGGATCACGGTAGTGGGGGGCACGGCTGTCCTGCTGTTGCTCGCTGCAACGCTTCGGAGGCGCGTGTGGCTCATGCCGGGCGCTCTGGGCGTTGTGGCGGTGGTTCTCGCAGCGCCTCGACTGTTCGGCGGCAGTCAGCAGACGTTTCGGGAATGGTTGAGGCCAACCGTTCGAACCGAGCACGCCTCAACCCAGCTCGTCGAGCAGCTCTGGGCGCTGTCCAGCGGTGGGTTCTGGGGTTCAGGGCTTGGGCTGGGGAGCCCTGGGGCTCTTCCTGTTCCAGAAGCCGCTTCGTACGCGGCTGTGGGCGAGGAGCTTGGCAGTATGGGGGCACTTGCCATGCTGGTCGTCGTCTCCCTGCTCGTGTGGCGTACTTGCAGGGCGGCAGGGTTCGCCAGGGACGCCAGGGGGAGGCTCGGTGCCGTCGCCATGGGTAGCTTGCTGGCGACGCAGGCGTTCTGGTCGGCGGCAGGCAGCACTGGGCTGATGCCATCCTTCCTGGTTCCGTTTCCGCTGGTGGTGTGTGGTCATGTTCAGACCGTGCTGTGGTTCGCATGGACCGGCTGGCTCCTTGCCGTGTCCCATCATGCCTCTCGGATGTTGCCCTCTGCCAACCGGCAGGAGTTCCGTCGCGCGTTGTTCGGTCTTGTGGCGACTGTCACCGTGCTTCTAGTCGGCGCCGTGGGTGTCCGGACATTCTACGTGCAGGCCATCGCGGCTGACCGCATGGCGAGCCTCTCGCTGAGGATAGGCGAGGGACAACGCCTGCGCGTGTCTTCGAACCCTCGCCTGGAATCCATAGCCCGCACCATTCCACGCGGTTCCATCTACGATGCCAGCGGGCGCGTCGTGGCGACTTCCCGGCTGCGAGAGATCTCCGATGCCCTAGCAGATAACGCGGCACTGGCGCGACGTTACTACCATGCAGGACGCTTCTATCCCTATGGGGCTGCAACCGTGGCCGCGGTGGGGTTATGGTCGCGGTTCACCGGTGCTACCTGCGGGGTGGAGCGCGAGCTAGACGCGCACCTCCGAGGCTACAAAGACACTCGAGAACTTCTGGCCGTCTATCGCGGCAAGGACTTACCAGCCTGGCTGCGGCGCCGTCCACCCATGGGCGGCGATGTCGTGCTCAGCATAGATGCCGAGCAGTGCCGGCGAGCATTGACTGTCCTGAATCGCTATTGCCGTACGGATGGGAGCGCTGGCGAGGGCCATATTGTCGTCCTCCATGCGCTGGAAGGGCATCCCATCGTCGCAGTGAGCACACCTAGCACCGACCCCAACCGAGCGGTACTCCAGGCGGTGGCGACCGCCGGCGATTTGGGCCAAACTGGCGTGACGCCTGAGGCACTGTTACCGGCACCGAAAGGTCCGGTGAAGATCGCCTACGCGCTCTCTATGCCGCCCGAACTGGCCGATTTCGAGGTGGTGTGTCGGCATTCGCTGGATCGCGTTACGTGGTCCGACCACGGCATGAACCGGGAGGTCAAAGGCATCGCGGACCATCCGGACGACCCGCCGCACGGTCGCATCCGGGCAGGGAGGGCGATCAAGGTCTCGTGCGAAGTCTTCTTCGCCGAGATGGCCAGCCGCCTTGGTCCCGACCGGCTGTACAACCGCCTCCACGATCTCGTGGGGCTCCCGATCATTGGTTCTCGCGCCGAGTTTGGAGCGGCACTCGTCAACCTGGTGGCCGGACGCGACGCCGTGCCGCTCTCACCCATGCAGGTGGCCTGTCTCATGGTCGCCGCGACTTCGGGCTCCCGGGTAGGCCAGCCGCATTACTGGTACGAGCTCCGGCATGCTGACGGTGGCGAATCGGACTTCGTACCGCCCGCCGTGGAAGCTCACACGCCAGGTGCGGGACATGAGCGGATGGCCGAGATCGTGCGCACTGCGCTTGTTGAGGCTGCCGTTGAAGGTCCCCTGGACGAAGTGTTCCATGAGCTGCCTTTCCGCGTTGCGGGGCGTACCGCCACGGTGAAGCCGAGTCCCGCCGCTACGACTGAAGACGCATGGTTCTACGGTTATGCACCCACGCGAAACCCAGCGTTCGCCATCGTCGTCGTCATCCGATCGGGTGGATCTGGCTACCGCACCGCTGCAAAGGCAGCCCGAGACGTGCTGGGCGAGCTTACGAGGCAATGACGCAGGACGGCGGCCACCGACATCCGCCGGGGGAATTGGACGAGCGGTCCGCTCAGAGCTGGGACGGTTGCAACAGGGGGATGGGCGGCTGACGGGACTTGAACCCACGACCTCCAGGGCCACAACCTGGCGCTCTAACCAACTGAGCTACAGCCGCCACGATAGTTGTGCGATAATACCGAATCGCTGGAGAGATGTCAAGAATTGGGGCCGTCGCTCGAGACCGAGCCGTCGCGTGGCTACGCATTCTGTGCGTGTATTCTATACTGAGAGACCTTTGGGCAAGGGGTGACACGATGAGAAGTGTTCGGCAGACCTGCGTTCTGAGAGAAGAAGTGGCAAGAGGCGATCTGGATGACGCGATTTTCGCTGCGGATTTTGGCCATGTGATCGAAGAACGCGCTCCACGCGTCTACCAGGATCCCGTCTTGTTCTTTCGGAATACCCATCCAGCCAGCGAGCTACGGAAAATCATGGACGCCGTGTTCACTCGCCTCTCCGACCCGGGGGAGGCGGGCGCGTGTGTTCGGCTGAGCACGGGGTTCGGCGGTGGCAAGACCCACGCACTGATCGCCATGTGGCACCTGGCGCGCAACATCGGCGATCCCTCCCTCGGCGAGGAGCTTGTGGAAGCCGGGCGGCGGCCTCGATCGGTACGCGTCGCAGGCGTAGATGGCGAGAAGCTCGGCTACCCCATCGCGCGACACCACACAGACGCCAGTCCTCGCAGCCTGTGGGGCGAACTGGCCTATCAGCTCGGCGGCAAGCAGTTGCTGGCCGTGTTCCAGCAATGCGACGATGCCGAAGCGTCGCCTTCGGCAGACCTTCTCCGCCTGCTGTTCCAGGGCGACGAACCTGTGCTGCTGCTCCTGGACGAGCTGGTCAAGTACATGGTCAAGCTGCCAGAACGCGCCTCGAAAAACCTTATCTCGTTCATCGGGCTTCTCTCGGCCGAGGTGGCGCGTCGTCCGCGGACCGTCCTGGTCATCACCGATCCGGCCGCTCAGGCAGCCTACGCCGAGGAGAGTGACGAGCTTCGGCGAGAACTCGCCGTCGCCAAGCGACTCGATGACGAGCTCGGGCGCCGATCCACCGACTACGATCCCATTGGCAGGGATGCAGCCCGCGTCATCACCCGTCGGCTATTCGAGCACATAGACCCTGCGGCAGCCGAGGAAGCAGCCCGGGAGTACAGTGGCGCGTACAAGCGTATCGCCGAGTCCCGTCCGGATGTTCTGCCCAAAGAGGTAACGACGGAAGAGTATGCCAACCGCATACGGGAGTGCTACCCCTTCCATCCAAGGCTCGTCATGACCGCCCAGGATCGTCTCGGTACCTTGCCAGCTTTCAACAAGAGCAGGGGCACGCTTCGCCTCTTCGCGCGCGTCTTGCGGCAGTTGTGGGAGGACCAGGTAGACGTTCCCCTTATCACCGCCGGCGACGTCCGCGTGGAGGCCGAACGCATCCAGGCCGATCTGCTCCAGCGGCTCAATCGCGATCAATTCAGTGGCGCTGTCCAGGCAGACTGCGTTCGGCATGCTCAGGAGCTCGACGCCGAGTACGGAGGCGACTATCACCGGCGAGTCGCCAGCGCGTTGCTCATCGAGAGCTTGCCCATGAACCCCAACGCAGCCATGGACGTTCGGGACGTCACCCTGGCGACCGTGAGGCCGTCCGATGTCGGCAACGAGCCGCAGGAAGCCCTCGACCGGCTCCTTTCGGTGGGATGGTACACGTTTCCGGCGGACACCGGCAACCGCTACCAGTTCCGCGTCGAACCCAACGTGAACAAGCGCATCGAGGAAGTCGCCGACACCATTCCCCTGGCCGATGCACGTCAGGAAGCTCTGACCTACGTTCAGAGCCACTACGGCGGAGGAATATTCAAGCTACACGTATTCCCTAGCAGCCCTCGCAAGGTGCCCGATACGGCCGATCTCAAGCTGGTCCTCTGCGATTCCCTTCCGCTGGCCAGGGAAGTCTGCGAGTACCTGGATGACAGCGACCCGAACCTTCCCGAGAAACGTCCGTTCCGCAACGCCATTGTCGCGCTTGCTCCGGGCGGGAACTCGCTGAGCGAGGCCGTGCAGCAGTATCGAAGATTGAAAGCAGCCAAGACCATCCAAGACGAGGCCAGGCGGAGCAATCCGCCGGACAAACTGACCGACGACCAGATCAGCAAGCTACTGCCAAGTCTGCAGAAACAGGCCCGGCTTCGAGTGCTCCGATCCTTCCATCGCGTGGTGCTCCAGGGGCGAGATCCGCTTCCACTGGAAGAGGGCTCCCTCGTGTCGGAAGACGGAGCCCTGTCGGAGGCGAACGGGCAGCGGAATCTTCTGCGCTTTCTCGAGGAAAAGGGGTTGATCTTCAGAGTCGGCGAAAAAGTGGACGTGGACCTGCTCTGCGAGCTGCTCAAGGGCGCGACACCGTCGGTGGATCACGAGGGGGCCTACACCGCGAAGTCGCTCCACGAACGCGCCCTGAGCAGTCCCCGGCTGCGTCTCATGCGTAGACCGGACCCGGTTCGAGATGCCGTCCTCGAGGCCGTGCGCGAGGGCCGTCTGGTCGTGCGCCTACCGAACGGCGACTGCTACGACAAGGACGGACGGATCACCGGCCCCGCAGAATCCCGCCGGAGGGACGCCGAGGCTCTTCGCTCTCTGGATCTGACGGATCAGGTCCTCATCGCTCCCGTGAACGCCCCTTGCGTCGCGGAATGGCTGGCCGCCGTGGAGCACGTCTCAGAGGACCAGGAGAGGGGCCCTCGTGGGTCGGATGTCGCTGTCATTGCGGAAGACTGGGACACGGCTATCGAGTACGCCGAGACGAGGCCCCTGAAGCAACTGAGGCTCATGGCCAAAAGCCCGTCCGGCGCCAGGAAGTTGATCGAACTGGCACAGCCCTTCAGCGCACAATCTATTACTATGAACGTGCAGGTCCGAGGAGACCTCAAAGACGGCGGCACCGCCTACTTCGCGGTCGACGGTGCGAAGCCGACCTCGGCAGCCCGTCACATGGATACGGCGGGAGCGCTTCACCGCGCGATGCAGGTGGAAGGCGCCTCTTACGAAGCCGAGGTCGCGCTCGAGTTCGGTGAACAAGGTGCGGACCAGGCCGAAACACGACTACGCGAGGCCCAGGAGAAGGCCGGTGGCGAGATCGCGGTCGAAGCAGAATTCGGACCGGAGGCCAACGCATGACCCCCTTGCGACGGGCGCCGTTCGCCTTGCGGTTCGTGCAGCATCGGGAAGGGCTGGCAGGCATCGTCTATGCTCGACGAGCGACGGCTGACGGCAAGGACCGCCTGCAGAAGGTGGCGACCTTGCGGGCCCTGGCCGTCCGTGCTGGGACGGGGTTGCTGCGGCAGGCCATCGTGGGAAGCGGCGCAAGGAAGCCAGCGGACGATGGGATGGCGCCCGGACCCTCCAGGCCATTGGACGCCGAGTGGGGCCCGCGTGTGGCGTGCTACGCCCTCGTCGTCGCCGGCCTGCGAGAACCCGAGAGGCTCATCCGAGCAGCCGAGCATCTGCGCCGGGCCGATCCCGACGAGGCCGCGTGGTGGTTGGGCCTGCTGACCCACGATCCCCAGAAACGGGCCCTCCGGGCCCTGCGAATCCTGACGGAGGCAGTGGAATGAACCATCCGAGAGTGCTCATCGAAGAGTGGCTCCCCGCCCAGGCCATCGGCGTGGAGTGCATGAGGGAACGAGGCAGCGCAAGCGCACTGGCGCCCCACACGTTCGTCCACGTCTGGTGGGCGCGGCGTCCGCTGACCATCTCACGGGCCGCGGTCCTCGGCAGC
>JBBIPC010000004.1:0-89501 GCA_037443035.1 Chthonomonadales bacterium | reverse complement strand
GCACACCGCCGCCGCCCACGTACAAAGGCGGAAAGGGCGTTTCGCTCTTCTCCGGTGGCCCCATCGCCGCGGACTACATCAAGGCCCAGGCGCAGCTCGGCAGGATGGGCAGCGCCCTCTACGCCGTCGCCACCAAGGCCACGACGAAGCTCGAGTTCCGTCCCGCCGACGAGACCGACCTCCGCGCCCTGGCCGAAGCCGAGAAGGAGCTGGCGCGCCTCCGCCCCCAGTGGGAGCGGGACGGGATTATACCAACGGAAGCGCTCCCTCTAGGTTTGAAGACTCGCGAGATCATGAACTTCGGGATTATGCACTGGGCCTCCATGTTCTCGCCGCGCCAGCTGCTCTCCATGGGCGTGCTGGTGGAGGAACTGCGGCGGCTTCGACCGGAGATCATCGAGACCGAGGGCGAGGAGATGGGCGAGGCCATCGTCCACTTGCTGGCGCTGGTGGTGGACAAGTTCGCGAACTTCAACTGCGGCCTTAGCAAGTGGGGATGCGGCCGTGGGGTTATCGCGGGGAAGTTCGATCGTCACGATTACGCATTCCGTCCGACCTTTGCGGAACTTGCCCCATGCGTCTCGGGCGGCGGGCTGGCGTGGGCCATTGACAACGTGCTGGACGCCTACGAGAAGCTGGCGGAGCTGCCGCGTGCGGAGAACGCGCGCCCGGTGGAGATCACCCAGGGGAGCGCCACGAACCTGGCGCATCTGGACGACGGCTCGGTGACGGCCGTGGTGGTGGATCCACCCTACGCCGACAACGTCCAGTATGCGGAGCTGGCGGACTTCTTCTACGTCTGGCTGAAGCGCACGCAGGGGCACCGGCGACCTGAGTGGTTCGGGACTTACCTGTGTGACCACGATCAGGAGGCCGTGGTCAACGTCTCCCGCCACGCCTCCGACGGCAAGAAGACGCAGGACGCCAGGGCGGAGTCCCACGCTCGCTACCAGCGCCTCATGACGGACGCGTTCCGGGAGGCGCATCGGGTCCTGCGCGATGACGGGGTCCTGACCGTCATGTTCACCCACATACAGCAGAGCGCCTGGGCGGCCCTCTTCGAATCGCTCATCGCCGCAGGGTTCACCATCACGGCCACGTGGCCGGTTCAGACCGAGAGCCAGCACAGCCTGCACATTGCCAACAAGAACGCGGCCCAGAGTACCGTGATTCTCGTGGCGCGCAAGCGGCCGGAGGGTGCAGGGCGCGGCTGGTTCGATGCGGAGCTACAGGGGCGCATGCGTCAGGCTGCGCGGGCCAAGGCGGCGCAACTGCAGGCAGAGGGGTTCAACCCCGTGGACGAGATGGTGGGCTCGTTCGGTGCGGCCATGGAGCCCTTCACCGCCTACGACGAGGTGCGAACTGATACGGGTGCCCGCGTGAGCGTGGACGACGCCATCCAGCTGGCAGCGGACGCCGTCATCGAGTGGCGTGTGGAGCAGATGGCGGTCCGCGGGTTGGAGGGCGTAGATGCCGAGAGTCGGTTCTACCTGCTGTGCTGGGACGTGCTCCGGGCCGGCGAGTTTCGGTTCAACGAGGCCATGCTCTTGGGGCGGTCCGTGGGCATGGACGTGGGGAGCCTTGTGGACGCCGGGCTGGTGGCCAAGTCGGGCGACCAGGTACGGATCCTGACGGCCTTGGAGCGACGCCGGGAGCAGCCGCTCCGTCTCGACAGCACTCGACTCGGCCTGGAGGCGCCGAGGAAACGTCGGGTTGTGCGGAAGGTGCATCCCGACGACTCGCGGTTCGAGACGGCAGTGGACATGTGCCACGCGTTAGCCCTGCGCTACGACGACGCGGGCCGGGGCCAGAACGGGATCGGTGCGGCGGCATCTCTGGCACGGCAGCAGGGCTGGAAAGCCGGTGGGCCATGCGAGCTTCTCATGTCGGCGCTTCTGAAGACAGCTCCGGAGGCGGTGCGCTTCGCTGGCAAGGGTAAGAACAAGACGGCCGGCGATATCTACTGGGAGTTCCGTGCTTGGCACGAGATGTACAGGGCTCTCTTCGGCGGTGAGGTGGAGGAATGGAAAGAGCCGTTACCGCAAGCGGACCTGTTCACGGACAGCCGAGGAGACGATGAGGAAGCCGAGGACGACGAGGAGTACGACGAAGAGGACGCCTGAGGCGGGGGGCGGCAGCCTCCGGGATGTGCAGTGGCCGAAGTTCCTGTCCTCGCCGGAAGCGGACCTTCTGGAGCAGCTGTACGTCCCCGCGCTGAGCCGGGCAATTCGCTACGACCGTTGCTGCGCCTATTTTTCCAGCCGTGTGCTTTCGCTGGCGGCGCGCGGTTTCGGGAAGTTCATCGAGACCCTGCTGAAGCTGGGTTCGGAAGCGCCTCGGCCGGCGGCGCGATTGATCGTCAACGAGCACCTGGAGCCCGAGGATGTGGAGGCGCTCCTGGCGACAGGCGAGACGCGCGCTCTGGAGCGGAAGTTGATGCGCAGGCTGACAACGCCCACGGAGGCTCTGGAGAAACGGCGGCTGGAGATGCTGGCTTGGTTGGTGCAGCAAGGGCTGTTGGAAGTGCGCGTGGGGGTACCGCGGCGGGGCGTCGGGTTGCTACACGCGAAGTTCGGTGTCGTCGTGGATCGTCAGGGCGACAAGCTGACGTTCATGGGGAGCGACAATGAGACGGGAGAGGCGGTCGGGGCGAACTACGAAGTGTTGACGCTGGCTCCATCGTGGGTGGATTCGGAGCTGGCCGAGAGGTTCTGCACGGAGTTCGAGAGGCTGTGGGCCAAGGAACATCCGGAGGTGCTGACGTTGCCTCTGCCTGATGCGGTGCGCTTGAAGCTGATCAAGATGGCTCCTCGTGATGCGCCTGTGGCCGAACCTGTGGCGTCCATGGAGCTGGCACGGGCCGCCATGGTGTGGCAGTTCTTGGCTGCGGCGCCGTATCTGGAGAATGGCGGTGCGACGTGCGATGCCACAGCCCCCACGAATCCGTGGCCCCACCAGACGCGGGTGGTGGAGGAGACGGCTGGTGCATTTCCCGAAGGCAGGCTGCTGTGCGACGAAGTCGGCCTTGGAAAGACCATCGAAGCGATTCTGATTCTGCGGCGCCTAATGGCCGGACGGGGGGTTCGGCGAGCTCTGCTACTATTGCCAGCGGGTCTGATGCGTCAGTGGCAGGAAGAGCTGCGGGAGAAGGGTGGCCTGTTGGTTCCGATCTACGACAAGGAGTCCTTGAGCCATCCTGACGGCCGCAAGGAGCCGATGGACCCGAGGACGGCGCTTACGAGGGATGGGCCATTGATCGTGAGCCGAGAGTGGGCCCGGCTGGAGCAGAATCGGGCGCTGCTGTGCGACGCACCTTCGTGGGACCTGGTACTCATGGACGAGGCACATGCCGCACGTCGGAAGGAGATGGACGAGAACGCGTTCAACCAGGGCAACTTGCTACTGGAACTGCTCCGGGAGCTCCAGCTCAGAGGGCACGCGCGCGGGTTCTTGTTGCTAAGCGCGACGCCCATGCAGATCGAACCCTGGGAGCCGTGGGATCTGCTGGCGATCCTGGGCGTCGGGGGCAAGTGGCTGTCGTCGTTCGATCGCGTGCGAACCTATTACGGGGTCTTGGCGAGCCTGGAGTCGGGTCGGTCGCCGAGCCTCGAGCAGCTTCGGGTCGTGAGGAGCCTGCTGACGCAGGACGGCGAAGATCAACACCCGGTAGAACTGCTGACGCGGAGGGACGCCGAGAAACTGCGGCGACAATCGCCGCTGGCGAAGCGGATGCACCGGAGCACTCGTGAGAAGCTCCGGGAATACTTCCGAAAGGGATGGCTCGAGCACGAGCCTCCGGTTCGCGATGTACGCGACGAAGTGTACAACTTCGAAACAGCAGAAGAACGGCAGGCATACGATCAGATAACCCGATACATCGACCGGCGCTACGAGCAATTGGAGCGGGAGCGAGGCGGCAAAGGATTCGTCATGACCATCTACCGCCGTCGTGCGGCCAGCTCTCCCCGGGCATTACGCAGGAGCCTGGAGAGGCGTATGGAGGCTGTGCGGGCAGTGATGGAACGCAGGGGCTTTGACGAGAGCAGTGTAGTGGAGATAGAAGAAGCGCTCTTGATGGACTTGGCGGACGCGGACCTGGAGGAGCGGGTGGACTCGGCGTTGCCGCCGAATGAAGTCGAGGCACGGCGGGAGTACAGCGAGATCGAGAAACTGCTCGCGAAACTGGATGAGCTTGGTGGAATGGACAGTAAGCTCAGCCGCTTCATGAAGGTCCTGGACATGGTCGAATCGGACGGCCGCTCGGTGCTGGTGTTCACCGAGTACACGGACACCATGGAGTACCTGCGGGACAAGCTGACCCCGCTATGGGACAAGAAGGTGGCTTGCTACAGTGGGCGTGGGGGCGAGCGGTACGAGGATGGGCGGTGGGTTCGGGCTACCAAGGGGGAGATCACGGAGTTATTGGAACGGGGCGACATTCGCGTGTTGATCTGCACGGACGCGGCCAGCGAAGGATTGAACCTGCAGGCGGCAGGTGCTCTGATCAACTACGACCTGCCATGGAACCCCAGCCGTGTCGAGCAGCGGATTGGACGCATCGACCGCATTGGCCAGCGCCATCGGACCCTGCCCGTCGTGAATCTCTTTCTCGAGAACAGCGTGGACATGTCGGTGTATCGCGCGTTGCGGCGCCGTTGCCGGCTCTTCGAGCAGTTCATCGGCGACATGCAGCCAGTTCTCGCCCTGGCAAGAGAGGTACTGCGCCGGGCTGCCGCAAACGGACGGGATGCCGAGGACCGGATCGAACGAATGGCGGACGAGGTGGAGAAGCGCGCGGAAATAAGGGCGGCATTCTCTGCATCCTCGGTCCTCGATTCGGTCCCTACCGGTCCGGAGCCGGGAGCTACACGGGAAGACGTCAGAGCGGGCCTTGACGAACTCGCCAGCCTGGAATGTGCGCTCAAGGTCAAGACGCCGAGTAAGGGTGTGTGGAGGATCCGCGGACTGGGCGGTAAGGCGGTGGACGTCGCCTTGGATGCCGACGTCCTGGAGCGGCACTCTAATGCGATCCCCCTTACACTTTGGGAGGCACTGCCGGCACGCATTGCCGGGAAGCTCTCTGGCACACTACCCGCGCTACCGCTGGTCACCGCCGAATGCCGTGAAGGTTCGTATTGCTGCCGTGAGGCATGGTGGGCTGGACCGGTTCCCGTGCGTGTAACGACGCTGGGGAAGCTGCGCGAGCTAATGGCCAAGTGGGACGGAAGTGTCGTGGCGCCGGAACAGATCATGCGCACCGAGGTCGAGGCGAGGAAACACGCCAGGAGGCGTGCAGAGGAGGCCGTGCGCCAGGCGACGGAGAGGTTTCGAGCCGGGTTGCAGCAACAGGTGGATGCGGCATTTGCACGGCTGCGAAGGGCACTGGCCCGTCATCTACGCATGTATGGGTCGGGAGACCTGAATGTTCTGTGGCGGCGCCTGAGCGACGCGCAAGGGGAGCGGTCGGACTGGTGCAGGCGCGCTCGCGAGTATCTCGGTGACTATGTGGACTGGACCGAGGAGGAACGGGAGGATGCGAAACGCCACGCGGCAGATTCGCCCGCGAGCAAGCGCCAATCCACGGGTCTGGCGCCGGAGCTGGAAGCTGCAGTCAGGGATCCGCGCTGGAAGGCTCGAGACACGCTCCGCCAGATCCGAAACATAGGATGATCGCGGCCTGGCATCTCGTGCACGTCCGGCGAAGGATTACATAACCCCCGCCCCCGGCAGGGATCGAACCTGCGGCCCACTGCTTAGAAGGCAGTTGCTCTATCCACTGAGCTACGGAGGCACCAATCCAACTCCATAATACCCGCAAGTAGACGGCGACGAGCTATACACGAGTACGCGGGGAGTGGCGAGCATGGTGGAACGCTACCAAGACCCTTGACAGTGCAGGCTCCGAGGACGTAGCATGTACGCACCTCGGTTCTGCGAGGGCTTTCTGGATGTGGGGTCGATCCTATGAACTCCATCTGGCTCGTCGTCGTCTCGCTATGTGCGTTCGCGGTTGCGTACCGGTTCTACGGTGCGTTCCTAGCGGCTAGGGTGGCAGTGCTCGATGACAGTCGACTGACGCCAGCGCATCGCCTGCGGGACGGTGTGGACTATCATCCGACCCACCGCCTCGTTCTTTTCGGCCATCACTTCGCGGCTATCGCTGGTCCAGGACCTCTCGTCGGTCCGGTGCTGGCCGCCCAGTGGGGGTATCTGCCAGGGTTCACTTGGATCGTGGTTGGAGCGTGTCTGGCCGGGGCTGTCCATGATTTTGTAGTTCTCCTGGCGTCGGTACGTCACGACGGAATGTCGCTGCCGCAACTGGCGAAAGCGAATATCGGCCGATTCTCCGGAGTCATCGCTTCGGTCGCGACGCTCTTCATCGTTGTGTGCACGCTGGCCAGCGTGGCGATCGTGGTGGTCAACGCGCTGAGCGAGAGCGCGTGGGGGATGTTCACGATCCTTGTCACGATCGTGGCGGCGCTCATCACGGGGATGTGGATGTACAGGATCCGTCCAGGGCGTGTGGGCGAGGCCAGTGCAGTCGGTGTGACCATCGTGTTGCTGGGCGTGGTGCTCGGCAAGCCTTTCGCGGAGTCCGGGCTGGGCCACACGCTCTTGTTCGACAAGCCGACACTGTCCCTGATGCTGCCCACGTACGCGTTGGTTGCGTCCATCTTGCCGGTCTGGGTGCTCATGTGCCCACGGGACTACCTGAGCTCCTACATGAAGGTCGGGGTCATGGTCGTGTTGGCGGTGGGCCTGGTCCTTGCTCATCCGACGCTCAAGATGCCGGCGGTGACGCCGTTCGTGAAAGGTGGCGGGCCTGTCATTAGCGGCGCAGTCTGGCCGTTCCTGTGCATCGTCATTATGTGCGGCGCCATCTCGGGATTCCATGCTCTCGTCGCGTCGGGCACGACGCCCAAGATGATCTATAGGGAGTCGGACATCCGGGTCATCGGCTTCGGAGCCATGCTCACGGAGGGGTTCGTGGCGGTCCTGGCGCTGATTGCTGCGTGTGCGCTCCACCCCGGCGACTACCTCGCCATCAATGTTCCGCAGGACACGGCCGCGCAGAAGGCAGCCTATACGACAATGGTCCAGACCCATACACGTGGTGGCTGGGATCTTCGCACGATCGAACTGGAGAATCTGGAGGCTGGCACGCGTGAGAACCTGGTGGGCAGAACCGGCGGCGCAGTGACGCTGGCCGTGGGCATGGCCAAGGTGTTTTCCAGCGTTGGTGGCCTGCGGCATCTCATGAGCTACTGGTATCACTTCGTCATCATGTTCGAGGCCCTCTTCATCCTGACGCTGCTGGAGACAGGTACGAGGGTGGCTAGGTTCGTCTTTCAGGAGGTGTTCACCCAGTTTCGGTCTTCTGGGATGCCGTCCGGCAAGCCGAACTGGGGCATGAACGTGTTCATGAGCTTCGTGACATGCTTTTCCTGGGGCTACCTGCTCTACAGCGGCAACCTGAACACCCTGTGGACGATGCTGGGAATCGCCAATCAGCTCCTTGCCATCATCGCCCTGACGGTCGGAACCACGTTCCTCCTCCGTCATGCGAGCAAGCGAGCATACGCGCTGTGCACGGCATTGCCCCTGGCGTTCCTGTTCGTTACGACGCTAGCCGCTGGTGTCGTACGGGTGCAGGAGTGGGCAGCGAAGATACCTGTGCTGCGTGCTTCGGCTCCCGAGCAGTTGTTCTACCAGCGCCTCCTGGTGATCTTGGCGTCGGTGATGCTTGTCCTGACGGTTCTGATCACGCTGGATGCGCTCGTACGGTGGTTCGGCCTCCTCGGGCAGCGCCGTTCTGTCGAAAAGCCACAGCCGGCTGCTGTGGCAGACTAGCCGTCCACGCCTTCGCCAGCCAGAAAGTCGTCAGCGCTCAGCATGTACCCGACACCGCGAACAGTGCGGATGAGGCTGTCCGCACCGTAAGGCCGGAGCTTGCGCCGGAGCTGAGCCACGAACACGTCCACGGTATTGGAGTAACTGCGGTCATCGTTCCATACCGATTCCAGAATGTACTGGCGAGTCAGAGGGCGGCCTTCGCGTGTTGCCAGCGCTTCTAGGAGGGCGTATTCGCGTGGGGTCAGGTGAAGAGATGTGCCAGCGACGGACGCTTGGCGTGTCACGGTGTCCAGTTCAATTGGTCCGACATGGACCACCGAGCTTCGGTGCGTCCAGTCTCTGCGGATGAGAGCGCGCACTCTAGCGACAAACTCGGACGGCTCGAAGGGCATGGAGAGACAGTCGTCTGCACCAGCGTCCAGCCCTTTCACACCATCCTCGACGGTACAGCCATCGGCGACCAGGAGTATGGGCGTCTGGCAGCCGCGCAGCCGCAGTTCTCGGCAAGCGCTCACTCCATCGAGATGCGGCAAGTGCATATGCATGACGATGACGGCATAACGCGTGCGTTGTGCGTATCGGATCACCCGCAGGCCGTCGCCGACGGTTTCGCTGATGCAGTGCGCCTGCGCCAGCAGATGGCGGAGGCGGTCCGCGACAGCCGGGTGGGGGTGAGCAATCAGCGCTCGCACGAGTTCACCGCCTGCGGCATCCCTGCATAAGGCGAATCAGTCGAGCAAGGTCCATGCCGTCTTCATGATATCTTCATCTTACCACCGTCTCCACTTGAAAGGCACGACGAGCCTACGCAGGCAGCGGTAGGGGGCCGACCAAGACAACGCAAGGCAAGGCTCCAGTTTCCGGAGAAAGGAGATGCTGCAGCATGGAGAACTACAAGAGGCCCGGGTGGGCCGTCTCGGTGGTGGTCGTCGCCAGCGCCATATTCATGGCAACACTGCTCGTACCTGGTACGCAGCATGGACGAGAAGGAGTGGCCCAGGCACAAGCTCCGCAAGACCAAGGCCCGCCTTCGTTTCAGGGATTCCAGCCTGGACAAGGCCCGCCCGGAGGGTTTCCGGGTCAAGGACCGGGAATGGGACCTGGAGGCTTTCCGGGACGCATGCCCTTTGTAATGGGTACGGTGGTGGAAGTAGACGCCAAGGCAAATGTGCTGTATGTCGAGGCGCCGTTCGGGGGAGAGCAGACCGTCAAGGTGACGTCGGCGACCAAACTGGTGACGCAGGCGACGGCGAAGGTGGCGGACATCAAGGTCGGTGACCGGCTCCAGATTCAGGGCATGCCAACGGGCATCGCAGCCTCAGGAGTGACGATCGGGGAGATGCCGGAAGGGCTTAGGATGGGACCGAGACCCGGCGGCAGCCAGCGGTCTGCCACCCCGGGTCGGCCAGCCATGCCGCAGATGCCGCAAGCAATGGCCATGGCAACGGGTACGGTGAAGGCGCTCAACCCTCTGACCATTGCAGTCAATGAGAACGTGAGGGTTACGGTCCGAGTCGCCTCCGACGCGAGACTGACGAAATTCATTCCTACTACGTTGGCATCCATCAAGGAAGACGATAGGGTGATGGTAGCCGGGAGCCAAGGCGATGACGGAACGTTCAACGCCACAGCCATCGCCGTCAACGCAGGAATGTTCGGAATGCCGGGCTTCGGCGGTCCCCCTGGCATGGTGAGACCAGGCGGAGGAGGTAACCCGGGCGCACCAAGTGGGCAGCCACCGGTAAGGCGCTAAGGCATATTGCCAAGAGTTGGCCCGGACAGACTGACCGCCTCGGTCATCCGTCCGGGCCGTGCATGTGCTAGTCAAGCGGGAGACGGGAATCGAACCCGCGCCACCTGCTTGGAAGGCAGGAGCTCTGCCACTGAGCTACTCCCGCGTGCGTCGGGGCTCATCCCCCTGCGCAACTGCGATTATACCACGAGATCGCGCGAAACGAATCCACGGAAGTATCCGCGTACCTGCCGCATACGACCGGTCACGCGCCGCTCGGTTGCAGTAACGCGGCGATGGGCTTGCGACACCTGCGCTGATGACGAGTCACTCTAGTGCTACCGACCTACCCTCCGCCGCGGACAGGTCCAACGCGTAGCACACGCGGTGCGTCTTGGCTGCATCGGCCAGGTTCACATGGGACTCGGTGCCCGTGATAATGCACTCGACGAAGTGATCGATCTCACCTTCGAACGGATGATGGGTGACGTCTCCGCTGTCCGGCCGGATCGTCGGCACCTCCACCCAGCCATTCTGGCCAGTGAAGAAGTCACGTGCGTAGATGCGATTGTCGCGGATGGTTCCCCGAGTGCCTAGCAGGTCAATGTTGAACTCATAGGGCGATCGGACATCGAAGCTTGTCGAGACCTTGCCAATGGCACCCCCTGCGAACCGAAGGATGCCCACGATATTTGTGTCGTACTCGTACTCGGCGTTACGTTTGTTGCTATAGGCGCAGACCTCGACGACTTCGTCCTGGACGAAATACCGGATGGCGTCCACTGCATGGATGCCCGCCGAGAGTAGAGCGCTTCCCGCCACCTCTCGCTTGATGTTCCACGTGTACTGCTTGTAATGGGGGCCGATGTTGTGCCAGTAGTCCACTTCGGCGTAGAAGATGTCGCCGATGACACCTTCCCGCACCATGCGCTTGATGAGCATGAACTCGGGGTTCCAGTGGAGAACGAAACTGACGACGGTTTTCACTCCGGCACGCTCGACCTCGCGCAGCATTCGATCCAGGCTCTCGGGGTCGTTGGCCACGGCCTTCTCGATCAGCATGTGCTTGCCAGCACGGGCGCCGGCGATGACCTGATCCGGGTGGCAGTTCGGTGGCGAGCAGATCGAGATGGCGTGCACCTCCGGATCGGCCAGCATCTCATCGAGAGTGGCGTAGACGCGCGCCTCGGTAAGCCCGGTTTCAGCCAGCCGAGCCGCAGCGTGCTCGGCCGTTCGGCTGTAAATGCCGACAACTCGCGTCTCGGGGTTCTTCTCGTAGGCCTTGATATGCTCCGTGGATACCCATCCAGCGCCTACAATCCCGACACCGATGCTCTTCATGGACAAACCTCCTGCGTAGGTTTGGAATCATTTCTTCACGACCCGAGCGAGCTCCTGCCGCGAACCTGGCGGGAAGCGTGCGTATCGGTCCGTGCTCGATTCGTTCCTTGACACACGGCTGACGGGAAGGTATTATCCCCTCTGTCTCCAGCCTTATCAAGAGTGGTGGAGGGACCGGCCCTATGAAGCCACAACAACCACCCCGTTCGCCGGCGGGGCAGGTGCTAAGTCCGGGCAGCGGAAGCTGCAAGATAAGGGGCAAAGGCGAACCAAGTGTACGTTGGAAGCCCCTTCCGGTGTTGGAAGGGGTTTATTCTTGGCGCCGTGTCGGATAGGGCGGGGGCGCACATCCCATAGAACCGGCGGTGGTCAGGAGGACCACATCATCATGGCACGAAGATACTCGTTCACATCGGAAAGCGTGACAGAGGGACACCCGGACAAGCTGGCGGACCAGATTAGCGACGCCGTGCTGGACGCGCTATTGGTAGAAGACCGCTACGCGCGAGTTGCCCTCGAGACCCTGCTCACCCGTGGTCTTGCCATCGTTGCAGGGGAGGTGACGACCAAGGGGTATGTCGAGATTGCCAAGATCGTACGTGACACCATCGTGGACGTTGGTTACGACGATACAGACCTTGGGTTCGACGGCCATACGACTGGCGTCCTGCTCGCGATTCAGGAGCAGTCGCCGGACATTGCTGTGGGGGTGAACGGTGCCAGCGCAGAGGAGCAGGGCGCCGGCGACCAGGGCATGATGTTTGGCTTTGCTTGCGACGAGACCGAAGAACTCATGCCTCTGCCCATCACTGTGGCGCACCGCCTTACGGGTCGCTACAGTAAGGTGCGTCGAGAGAAGCCAGAATTCGGTCTGCGCCCGGATGGCAAGTCGCAGGTCACAGTGCGCTACGAAGATGGGCGTCCTGTCGCGATCGAGACAGTGGTCATGGCCGCGCAGCATACGGATGCACTGACGGAGGATGAGATCCGCCAAACAGTCGAGGCGGAGATCGTCAGACCAGTACTCGCCGAGTTTCCGCAGGTAGCTACAGACGACTGCAGAGTACTCGTGAACCAGACGGGACGGTTCGTGATCGGTGGTCCCCAGGCCGATACTGGTGTGACAGGTCGGAAGATCATCGTGGATACGTACGGCGGCTACGCTCGCCATGGTGGAGGGGCATTTTCCGGCAAGGATCCTTCGAAAGTGGATCGGTCAGCCTCCTACACGGCGCGATACGTTGCTAAGAACGTCGTGAAGGCTGGACTGGCGAGGAAGTGCGAGATTCAGATTGCGTATGCCATCGGACGCGCTCGGCCGGTAGGCGTTTTCGTCGAGACCTTCGGTACAGGGACAGTGCCAGATGAGCAGATCACGGAACTGCTGCTCGATGAGAAGATCATTGACCTGCGGCCGCGTAGCATGATCGAGCGGCTGGGCCTGCTGGAACCGACGAGGGTCAAGTACTACCAGACGGCCAAGAACGGACACTTCGGTCACGCCGAGTTTCCGTGGGAAGCGACTGACCTTGCCAAGAGCCTAGCCTGAGAATCGCATGACTGGGACGGCGGACCCGTCTCCTGGCCCGATCCGTTGGCGGAGCCGTCCCAGTTACACGTCCCAGCCGCCTTTGCGTCGCACAGGCATGCGCGCCACCAGGTTCGCATCCACAAGGGCGTAGATGTACAGCGCTCCGAGCAGGACAATCAGCAGCACACTGGTCGCCGATAACCCTATTTCTGCGGTTGCAAAGCCGAGCGGAGTCCAGAACAACAGGGCCACAAACCCCAGCGCGAGAACGGCGAGAGTCAAGGCCTTGACGGGCTGGCCGTTGTAGTACTGTCCCGCCCCAGGACAGAGAGCCGACAGCAGTACAGCAACGTAGGGATTCCGCACTTCTGCTGGTCCCTGAAAGGCCGACACGGAGCGATCCTGCATCAACAGCAGTTCGGCGTACTTTTTTTCGGCGCTAGCACGGCGCGGATCCGCCTCACCAGCTCTTCGATACGCTGCGAGCGCGTCGTCAACCCTGCCCAGCGACTGTAAGATGTCTCCGTAGAGCTCCAATGCTGCTGCATCCTTGGGTATGAGGCGGATCGCTTCTTCGCATTCCTTCGCGGCGTCTGCCAATCGTCCCCGTCGCTTGTGAAGAGCGGCCTGGCGCAGCACCTTGTCAGCCTTGTCTGCTTCTTCAGCAGTCGAATCGCGAAACTCGGGGAATGTGATCGTAGGGTGGGGCTGGAAAACCGGACCTGGTATGGGGCATTGAGGTGGCGTAGCTGCAACACCCGGCGTCGTAGCGGGCGTGGCGCCGCTCGACCTTCCCAGAGAGAGAAGGCGTTGGATTTCCTCGGGGGGCACGCCTCGAGCAGCAAGGGCGCGTGCAAGAGCTTCATCATCCTTAAGCACTGGCGGTTGGGGCGTGTCAAGCGAAGTTGTCTTGTCGCCGGTGTCTTCGTTGTGGGACTCCGAAGATCGTTCAGGCTGTGTTTCCATCTCCGTCGAAACCCTTTGGCTGACCGTTCTCGATCACGATCCGTGGGGCAGTAGGCCACATGCCTTCAAGGTCATAATAGTCACGTTCGGCACTCGCCATGACGTGAGCCACGACATCCTGGTAATCCAAGAGAACCCAGCGTGCTGCCTCGTACCCTTCGACGCGTATCCCGCCAAGTCCGGAGTGCTTCATGACTTCGACGATGTTGTCAGCGATGGTACGAATGTGCACTTGCGATGTGCCTCCGCAGATGAACAGATAGTCGGTAAGCAAGGTTAGGCCGCGCAGATCCAGCAGGACCATATTGCGCGCCTGTTTGGCGTCGGCGGCCTGAACGAGGCGACGCACCTTCTCCTCAGAAGTCATCAAGCGGTTGTACTCTCCTCCCGTACTCCTGGTTGCTATTGCTGGGGCATGCAACGACTGACTCTGGGGCTATCCAGAGCTACCGCATACGCGGATCGGCGAATTGCTCCGTCATGCCAATGTCAAAGTCGACACTTCGGTAGGTATCGGACGATACAAGCTCTCGGCGCACTTCTCTGTCGCCGGCCATATAACAACGATACGTTACCACATGCCAACCCATGACGCCACGGGAGGGCCTGTACACGTGGCTAAGACGACGCGAATGGGAGAGATGTTCAGCCCGCACATGCGGCCGCGGCGGAGCGACATCGAGAACGCGAGTGATCAGCGATACTGCGTACCGCGGCGGCTGCGTGGAGTAGAGCCGAACGGCGAGCGAGCTGGACGTGCACTCCGACCGGATCAGCAACGGCCCACCGAGTGCGTTCACGAAGCGTAGATCCAAAGCGCTTTGAGCAACAGCGGCATCCCGACCAGGTGGTACGTAGCCGGGCGCCACAGCGTGGCGATGTCTTTCCACAACCGACAGTCCTGCCAGCAAGAGCGCGTTGTAGAGTGTTGTCGAGACCTGGCAGACACCGCCCCCGACGGATTCGGCAAGAACGCCCTCGTAACTCACTGGCGCCGGCAGGTAGCCGCGTTCTCTCGTCCAACTGGCGACGCGACGGTTGAACGAGAAAGTGTCTCCTGGCATGACCACCGCTCGGTCCAGCGCTCGAGCGGCCAATGTAGCGTTGTGCCGTTGGCTAGCGGTCCTGCCGCGTAGCGGCGTTGTGTATGACGCCAGCAGGTGCCGAGGAAAGCCATGAGAGTGCACGGTGTTTAGGAGGTTACCTGCGACAATCGCGCACGCTGTCGCTCCGATGGCTATGGGCAGCCAGCCGGCATGGCTGCGCATCAGCGAACCTCCACGCTAGCAGCAGCACCCTCAGTCCATTCGGATGGGTCGTACATGTTCTCGACTCGCGTGGGAAGTGCTGTATAGCGACCCAGGCGACCGGCGCGGACGTAGTACTCTACGACGAACTTACCCCTTGGCACCTCGTGGGCGAAGATTGCCGCATGATCGTCGCGCAAGTCCATGGCACTGAACCACGTGCCAGTCCACGAGGGGTCTTCCGACGACACGATCGGTTCGAAGCCGGCCGGGTATGGATCCGTGATGAGCACGAATCGTAGCTTGTCCTTGGCGTGAATAGTGAGCTTCACACGAATAGGAGTTCCAGCCTTCACCGGGCCACGTAACGTTCCGGCTGCAGGGCCTGTTCGAGAGGACACGTGTGCGCCGTCTTCGATCACTTCGTATGTGCGTATGACGCGAACATGGGACGTTCCAGACGTAGAACCGGCCATATCCTTGGCAAGATACGTCTTGACTGCAAGAGAATAGAAAGGGGTCCCTCTGCCGATGACACGAAGCTCAAGTCTGTTCTGTCCGGCGAGGAGCGATGTGGTTTGCAGTCGTGCAACAAGCGCTGTGGGGTTCCTCCGTGCGGCTGTCAGGTCGAAACGATGTGCCAACTTGCCGTTGATGACTACGTCTACGGCTCGAGGTACCCGTACCGCCAGAGGAACTGCGCGGACATAGTCCACCAGTGCTGTGAGAACGAACGCTGTATCGCGCGTGGATGTCCAACAGTCATCGGTTCGTGCCATCATGAGATAGCGGAGGCAGCGCTCTATGTCGGGTGACGAGGGTGCGTACTGGAGCAATGCCTGGAGCCCGAGAGCAGTGCATAGCACATCGCTCTCAACATCACGAGAGCTCGTCGTCCAATACGCGACAGTGCCGGAGCGTATCATCTTCGCTGCGAGCCGGTCGTAGGCATTCTTGGCCGTCGGTCCACCATCTTGACGGACACGGCATTCCAGGAGGGTGAATGCGAGTCCCGTGGGTCCCATCTTCTTCAGTGGCAGCGTCGGAAGACGCCTGCCCCCGACCAGGGCCAGGGCGTACGACAGGAATGCTGCCGTGTCGGGGCGAGCCTTGGTGCTAAGCGCCTTGCAGGCCTCCGCTGCCTGTTCGATGAGGTGTTGCGGAACCGAGTAGCCATCCCTGGTGGCCTGGCCAAGAGCCATTGTGGCGTAGGCTGTGAGCCACGGGTCGGCGGTGTCCGATCCCCACCACCCCCAGCCTCGGTTCGCCATGTGATTGAGGCGCGAAATGCCCGCCCGAACCATGGCCGGAAGCTCCTGCAGATGCTGGCGGCTCAGGGTGCTTCGAAGCTCCGCAGCAGTGGAAGGATCCAGATTGCGGAGCAACCGGGCGACCAGGATATCGGGCAGAAAACTGCTGACCGTCTGTTCCGTACAGCCATAGGGGTACCGTACGAGATAGTCGAGACCAGGGCCGACCGAAGCGAGCACGGAAGGCGTCAGGCGGACGGTGACACTGCCTGGGTAGACACTAGCGTCCTGCGAGAGTGCGATGCGGTGGACGACGTCGCCTTCGAGCACGCCTGCCACGGTCCATGTACGCTCCCTGGCGCACGGCCGAACCATGAGGCGCGTCAGCATTCCGTCGGTCATGGTCGGGCGATCCGTTGCAGCGACGACGCGAATTTGCGAAGGTCCAGCGTCCCGTGCCGATAGGCTCCAAGTTATCGTTCCGCTACTCGAAGGCGCCAGTATGAAGGACTTCGTGGCCGGCTCCTCGTTACGCAGGCCGCCTGCCAGGAGGAGGGTTGCTCTACCGGAGAGGACAGACGCAGTGCCATTGCGCAGTACAGC
Organism: Chthonomonadales bacterium; assembly: GCA_037443035.1. Taxonomy (GTDB): domain Bacteria; phylum Armatimonadota; class Chthonomonadetes; order Chthonomonadales; family CAJBBX01; genus JABWBA01. The sequence goes on along the minus strand of JBBIPC010000004.1, from coordinate 72,977 downwards.
GGTCACCCGCGTCGTATCACCAGCGGTGAGGAACCGTGGCGCATCGAGGCGAACGTGAAATGGTAGCGTCGCCGTGACGCTCCCGCGACCGTAGCCGAGGTAGGTCTCCCTCGTATGGGCTCGCACTGTAACCCTCCAGCGTGTGATGTTGTCCGGCAGTCTGGCCACGACTTGGGCCTGGCCATTCTTGTCGGTTCGTATGTGCGGTATCCATACGGCCGTATCGGCGAAACGTCGTCGGATGGCGGCTGCGTTGAGGCCCTTGGCACCAGCACCTTCGGCATCCAGCAGAGTCTCTTCGCATGAGCACGCCGTGGCAACCGAGGACCATAGACGTGGGTAGAACGTCCTTTCCAGCAGTCGCGGTTGATCCTCCATGACCGCGTAGATGGACTCGTCTACGAGCGCGAGGGAGGCCTCTGCTGGAGCCGGCCTGCCGTTACTGTCGCGCGCCTCGACGCGCAGCCGCACGGTGTCGCCGGGCCGGTGTACTGGTGTGTCCGGTATCACGCGGATACTGAGAGTACGTCGTGGCGCCTCGACTGATAACACGACACTTGCAGAGAGGAGGCGCTTTCGTTGTATGAGACCCACGGCCAGCTCCATCCGGCGGCCGGGTAGTCTGCGCACAGGTATGGCGAGGACAGTGCTGCTGTGTCGGATAGGAATCGTGAAGTATTGCTGGATGTCAGGCGCCTCGACGGTCACGAGCGCCCGAGCACCGATGCAACTGCTCCGTAGCAAGACGTGGGCTGTGTCGCCCTCGCGATAGCGACGCTTGTCGGGGTAGAGGTCGAGACGCATTCCCGTGTCCTCAGGCCTGAGCTCCCCTGGGCCACTCGACCAGAGGTAGCAGTGATCGAAGACCGTTCGGCCTCCAGTGTCCATGGCCTTCGCTACGAGGCGGTACTCGCCGCCTTCCGGAGCGATGATCCGGCTGCTGGCGATGCCATGCCGGTCGGAGGTGCCCTCGGCTGTGGCCACTAGCCTTGCCTGGATGACCGAGCCATCCTTTCGTGTGTCTTGGAAGAGCTCGAAGCGTACTGGAGATCCGGAAACGCGCTGGCCCGCGAGGTCGGTGACTTCGGCCGAGACTGGGGTCGCGACACCCTGGCGGATCAGATACGAGCCAGGATTCACATGCAAACGGAGCGAACCACGATACGCCGTCACGGTGGCTTCGTCCTCTGCGTAACCATAGGCCGGGTCTGTTGTGCTAGCGTACAGGCGAATCCTCAGAGCTTGGGGGGCATCGGGTCGAGAAGGAACATGCAGTGGAACCGTGATCTTGGCACGTCCGTCGGAACTGGTGCGCACGGTGCCTTCTCGGAGCGTTTGGTCAGTGAGAGTGTCGTAACGTCGCATCCATGCACTGTCAGAGAGTTCGTCCTCTGCATCAGGCTCCAAGTGCCAGTCCCACGCCGGAGACACCGACACGGTGTAGGAAACCTCTGCAGCCGGCAACGGCGCTCCATAGTAATAGGCGGCTGTGACGTCGAACTCGACCGTCTCTCCGACAATGACAGTGTTTCGAATCGGCTTGACGGTGAGCTGAACCTGAGGTTTGGCATAGGAGGCGATGTTCACATCCACGATAGCAGTGGCATCACCTGCAGACAAGAAGATCGTACCTGCACCCGTCGGGGTCTCATTGGTCAGATCGAAGGAACCACTGAAGGCTCCGAAATCGTTCGTGCGGCATGTCAGGCGTGCCAATACGACACCCTCGGGATCCTCGGCTCGAACCGTCACCCGGGTCGGCGCGGGAACGGTGTAGCTCGAGCCCTGACGTCTCCGCACGATGCCCTTGAAGTAGACACGTTGCCCAGGACGGTAGACCGGACGTTCCGTATAGGCTCCGATGACCATGCCCGTCGTGTCGTCCCAGACGTGCAGGGTGGTGAAGGCAACGCTCGTGCCATGCCGAGCTACGATCGGCTGTGCGCCATCGCGAGACGTGGACGCGAGTCTAGCGACACCGGCCTCGTCCGATCGTGGTCCCTGGCGCATGTCGGCGAGCCGCACCATGGTCCCCGGCCTTTGCTTGCCCGTCGCAACGTCAGTACAGAGAACGACGATCTGCTTGCGGTCCGCCTTGGCAAGGATCGCAAGGTCAGTGACGTGGACGACCGCTGCTGCCGCATAGGTGCCACATCGTGCAGTTAGCAGGTACACCCCTGGCGGTAACGGGTCCAGCTTCACTGTGCGGTCGTAGTACCCTTCCCAGCTAGTGGTCGGTAATGGCAAGGTGATCGTCCGTACCGGATGCAGAGCGGCGCGGCTGAGTCGCGCCACGGTGGACGCGTCGCCTGCGAGAGCGTCGTGGAGGTCCATGACCCCTCGGCTCGAACGGAGTAGACGGTCCGTGTCCAGGGGCCGAACGTGAATCTCGATGCTCCTGGTCTGCTGGTCTGGAGGTGGCAGGTAACCGGACGCTTGGACCATACCCCTCTCCGTCGGCAGCCACGTGTGTGACATTGTGCGTAGGGCGAGATTGGGGAGTGACCGTTGGAGGCGGAGAGTCGCGTGTGTCGTCTTGCCCTCCGTTATGTGCACCGGGCCGGCCATTCCCTCATAGGCATCCGTCGTTACGCTCAGACCGTATGCGTCAGCGGGCACGTGGCCGAGGCGAAAGTGACCGGAGGTATCCGTGCGCGCATGCAGCGTGCGGGAAGTACTAGACAGTACAACTACTGCACGCGGGGCTCGACTGCCATCGTCGGCACAGAAGACAACTCCCTCGATGGCTCCTACAGGTTCTTCCTTGGCAACTCCAATCGCCGTGAGAACGGCGAGCGCGACGAGGCCCATGGCCGTCGCCCACGACGACGGCCGAGGCGAACGCACCACTCTGCCTTCCATTCACGCCCCTCCGTGAGAAGCACGCGTGCGTCTTGCACGAACGACCCATGGTGGAACGACGAGGAGTAGCAAGATGGCCATAGCGACCGCGGCACGTATGCTTCGCGGCAGAGCCGTCGCATGCAAGACAACGGGCACACCATGTAGGACCGCGGCCATCATGACGATACTCAAGAGAGGAACCCATTGGCGAGAGTCCTCGCCATCGTCGTACGAAAGGACAAGCATGCCGGACAACCCCAGACCGACGAGCATCGAGTAGGCCACGCGGCCTCCCCAGACGATTGCTGCGAGTGCCGGTGCGACTGTCGCTGCTGCCAGCGCAACGATCGAACCGAGCCATGGCCAACGCGTTCCCGGTAGCTCTGCAATGATTCCAGGAAGCACTGCGAAGAGAACCAACGTTAGTGTCTGAACGTGGTCGGTCACACCGAAGGCAATGAAGACACCATCCGCCGTATTGCTAGCCAGGCGAACAACGAGGAGTGCCACAGGAGGGAGGAGCGCCGCCGCCAGGAGCAAGGTCGCCCGATCCGATGCCAGCTCCGCTGATTCCAGAGCGCTCGGCAGTACCATCGCCGTGAGGACGAACAGCGCCGACAGGGCAGCCATGGCCGCCCCCGTTCCTACAAGGATCTGCATGGCCGGTGCTATGATGGCGCAGCCTAGGAGGACGAGTATCGCGGCATCCCATAAGACGACTCTGGCTTGTCTACTGACAGCCATGGCGCCCATGGCGACGGCACCTGCCACGGCGCATATGATGGCAGCGGTGAGCGCTGGAACAGAACGCTCGATACGTAGCCAAGCTCCGAACGCGTGGAGCAGCAGACCAGTGCCCGCAGCGATGGCTACTGCTGACAGCGCACCACGGACAATGGCGGCCGCTACGGAGGATGGCCGGTCCCGGATCACGGATGCCAGTAACACAGTGAGAACACCGACGGTGCTCAGATCGAGCAGAAGAGTTGTCCAGTGGTGAGCTGTCTGGGGATTACCTGCTCTCGCGAAAGCAAGGGCAAGCTGCAAGCAAAGAGTGGTCGCGACGACTGAGGACATGGTGGCTACTGCTCGCATGCGCCTGGAATCCCGTCCGGACTGACCCATTGCGGCGACGAGGAAAGCAGTGACCGTCCACCCTGCCCCGACCCCGCCCACAGCCAAGATCCGATCCGCGAACCGCAGACGTAGCAGAAGCCAGAGACACGCCAAGATCGGCGCAATAGCGCTTGCAGAGGCGCGGGGATGGCCGGCCTGAGCATCCGTGGCTACACCGACGACCGGCAGGAAGGCCAGTGTGGCTGCTGCGGTCCCTGCCACGACTCCCCAACCAAGCGCTTGTCCCGGCTGGAAAACGCCCTCGTGCGGGAGGGTTATGAGGTAGGCCGTCAGGGCAGCGAGAGCACCTATGAGCAGTGGTCTGAGAAGACGGCGAGGGTGATACGGACTGCTGAAGGGAAACCCAGCGATCCAGACGAGAAGAGACACGGCTGGTACATGCCATAGAGAATCGGCGCCCATAGTGGCAGCCTCCCGCGATTGTGCAGTCGTTCCACAGCGACTCCACCGTACCACAGGTTGCGACAGGCGTCAAGCCGCGTGCCACACTTGCCAAGATGGCTGCAAACCGGTATGATGGACGATGACAAGAAGCACAGGAGGCGTCTTGAAGCAACAACGCATCACGGACAATCTGGATCAGCTCCTGGAGGTGCTTCCGCCCACCATACGGGACCCGCTCGAGAGGTTGGGTTCTCTGGAGGACCTTCTGGAGATCGTCATTGACCTGGGGCGGGTTCCTGAGGCACGTTTCCCGGGAAAAGTTGTGGAACTCGGCAGCACTACCGTCGGTGATTACGAAATCCAGTACGTCGTCGAAAGGGTGGGCGCATTCGGCAAGGACAACCGTGCGGGTATCGAGCGAACGCTCCATAGGATTTCGGCGATACGCAACCGTATGGGCACCATCGTCGGGCTGACGTGCCGGATCGGCCGTGCGGTGTACGGAACCATTGACATCATCCAGGATGTGGTCGAAACAGGCAAGAGCCTGCTGTTGTTGGGTAAGCCCGGCATGGGGAAGACAACGAAGCTGCGCGAAGTAGCGCGCGTCCTATCGGAACAGGCTCGCAAACGCGTCGTGGTTGTTGACACTTCCAACGAGATCGCTGGAGACGGAGACATTCCACACCCGGCCATAGGGCGCGCACGAAGGATGCAGGTGGCCGAACCGTCTCTGCAGCACGCTGTCATGATAGAGGCTGTGGAGAACCACATGCCCGAGGTGGTGGTGATTGACGAGATCGGTACAGAAGCCGAGGCTTTTGCTGCGAGGACCATTGCCGAGCGTGGCGTTCAGCTCATAGGCACGGCTCATGGGCATAGCCTGGAGAACCTCCTCATGAATCCGACCCTGAGCGACCTGGTGGGCGGCATTCACGCGGTGACTCTGTCCGACGAGGAAGCACGCCGCCGCGGAACGCAGAAGACCGTTCTGGAGCGGAAGGCGCCGCCGACGTTCGACGTGGTGATCGAGATCATGGACGTGGACAAGCTGGCCATACACCACAACGTGGCAGAGACGGTGGATCGAATGTTACGCGGCCAGCGCCCGCGGCCCGAGATTCGCGTGCGCAATAGCTTCGGAGACGTCGAAGTCGTTGAGCGAGGCGATGTCGCGCCCATCGGCGGGTTGCGCGTGTTCGAGGATTCGGCAGGCGCTCCGAACATAGGACCGGCGTTGGAGGATGACGACGATGCAGACGACGCGGATGGTGCTGTGCGGATCGGCCGACGCGGTACTGGAGCGTTCGAACGGACGGCACGAGCATTGCGCGTGTTTCCATATGGAGTCAATAGAAGTAGGCTCGACCGTGCCATCATGGAGAGTGGCTTGCCGGCGGTAGTCGCTCGTGACATCCGAGACGCAGATGTGATCATCGCATTGAAGGCTAGCTACCGAAGAGAACCACCACGCATGCGTGAAGGATCGGCTAGGGGCTTGCCGACGTATGTTGTGCGGAGCAACACGTATGCACAGATCGCGTCAGCCATGCGCGAGGTCTTTCAGAGTTCCGGCTTGGAACGCGGCGATACTGAAGCCGCACTCCGGGAGGCGGAGGAAGGTGCCCGCCGCGTACGGGAAACAGGAGAGCCGATCGAGCTGCAGCCACAGAACAGTTACGTGCGGAGGCTACAACATCAAGTCATAGAACGCCTCGAACTGCTGTCGGAAAGCGTCGGGACCGAGCCGAGACGTCGTGTGCGCATCCTGCCTAACCGATGAACGGCGCACTCATCACTCTGGAGGGCATCGAGGGCGCCGGCAAGACGACCCAGGCGCAGAGGCTAAGAGAGCGGCTAGAGCAGCAAGGGCGGTCGGTGGTTCTCGTGCGGGAACCTGGCGGGACCGGTCTGGGCGAGGAAATACGGCGGTTGTTGCTGCAGAAGAGTTCGGAGATGGGCGCGCGTGCCGAGCTACTGCTGTTCCTCGCTGCTAGGGCGCAACTCACGGACGATGTCATCCGACCTGCAGTACTGGATGGCTGCGTCGTCGTTTGCGACCGTTATATCGACTCGACTGTCGCATACCAAGGCTATGGGCGCGGCCTCGATCTCAGCACCGTGACCGAGCTGAATGTGTTTGCGACTGCGGGTCTGGAGCCCGACATCACATTCGTGCTCGATGTACCGCCCGAACTGGGGTTGACCCGACAACAGGATCGGAACCGCATGGAAGAGGAGCCGCTAGACTTTCATCGTCGCGTGCGTGATGGGTATCTCGCGGTAGCTGCTTCGAATCCACGGCGCGTGGTGGTTATAGACGGTAGTCAGTCACCGGATAGCGTGCATGCGGAGTTGTGGCGCAAGTTGTGCACGCGAGGGATTGCGACCTGAGCGGAGGGCGTGCGTGACGGAACGGGAGGGTGCGCCTCCCAGACTAGGAGGTTATCCATGAAACTCGTCCTAACCGTGGTCCACGATCGGGACAAGAACAAGATATCTGAAGCGTTACTGCGAAACGGCTTCAAGTTCACCAAGATCGGCAGCACGGGCGGGTTCCTGCGAGAGGGCAACGTGACCTTGCTGATCGGTGTCGAGGAAGATCAGCTCGACAAGGTGCTGAGTGTCATTGGGGAGTCCTGCAAGACACGTGAGCAGTTCGTAAACGTCCTTCCGCCAGATGCGGCGCCGGTGGGCGCGTTCATGCCATCCCCCGTCAAGGTCCTCGTAGGGGGTGCGGTCGCGTTCGTCATCAACGTGGAGCGGTTCGAACGCTTCTAGCTGGCCTCTTGCGTGTCCGCGCACTACGGGACAGGAATATGACCTCTATCGCACTAGACTATGACGCTGAGGACGACTGGCTGGACGTTTCCTTTGGTCATCAGGATGAACTGACTCGGTCGTTCTTCCTGAACGATCACATCACCATCTACACGAACTCCGTCATGAGCAGAATTACGCGGATGACGTTTGGCGAGTACGCCAGGTTGCTCATGGTGAATGAGACCGAGTTCACGTTGCTTCGCGACGAGGACCCCTATGTCGTGGAGGATGTCCTTACGCTACTGCAGCGTCCCCCAGCTAACCGGCTCTTGCTGGTGACCGACCCTGAAGGGCTCATTGCCAGGGTTCTCTGCCCAACGCTGCAGGAGTTGTTCGAGGCATGATCGGACAGGCCGGTCGGAAGCGGCGGCTTGGTGCCTGTTCTCTTCTTCTCTGTCTGCTGCTTGGCGTTGCGACGGCGGCGGCAGACGCACCTAACACCGTCGAGCAGTCGGCTGCTCCTCCCTTCGTCGTCGAAGCGATCGATACCGCCCTCAGATCGCCTCAGCTTCGCGGAGGTATACAAGCTGTGATCGTCGAGTCACTATCCGACGGTGCGGTGTGGTACGAGCGCAACCCTGACCTTCTGCTAATTCCCGCAAGCAATCAGAAGCTCATCACGACCGCGGCAGCGCTCGTGCTGCTTGGGCCGGAGTACCGGTACCGCACTTCCGTCGTGACTGCCACGGCCAATCTGCATGATGGGACGTTGCGAGGCGACGTCTACCTGAAGGGTAGTGGGGATCCGTTTCTCGATAGCGGTGCCGTAGACGAACTCGTGAAACAGATGGTAAGGCGCGGCGTGCGGCGAATCGAGGGAAGGATCGTCGGCGATGGCACATGCTTCCCGCCGCCGCAGTACGGCTACGGCTGGTCGTGGGATGACATGAGCTACTACTATTCCGCACCGGTGAGCGGGCTGAATCTGAATAGAAACGTCCTGCAGGTCACGGTAAGCCCCGGCAAGCGAGCAGGGATGAAGGCGAGCGTCACCATCACGCCCAGGCCGAGCGGTATCGCGGTGATGAACCGAACAAGGACCGTGGCGAAAGGCAGCTCGAGCAGCTTGACGGTGGAGCGAGTGCTGGGCCGTGATGTCGTCATGGTAGAGGGCGACGTTCCACTGCTCGAAGGTTCTGCCGATGCGCGGCCGATTCCAGTCACGGTTGAGCGTCCTGCGCTGTATGCAGCCGAGGTTCTGAGGCAGAGGCTTCGCGCAGCCAGCGTCGTCGTGAGCGGAAAAGCGACGGAAGGTGCCACTCCTGCTTCGGCGTCCAGCGTTCTCGCATCATTCGAGAGCAGACCCATGTCGGAGATCATCAGCTTGGTCAACAAGCCCTCCGACAACCTTGGCGCCGAGTGCCTGTTGAGAACCATAGGGCTAGTCCGAAGAGGCGCAGGAACGGTGTCAGCGGGTCGGGAAGCTGTGGTCGAGTGGCTGCGTGGCATCGGTGCGCCGGAGGACGGCCTGATTATCCGAGATGGATCCGGTTTGTCTCGCATGAACTTCGTCACAGCGAACGTTCTGCGGATCCTCCTTCGCTATATGGCCAAGCGCGAGCACAGAGCCTACTGGTATGCATCACTTCCTGTTGCTGGGGTGGACGGAACGCTTCGCAATCGGCTTCGAGGCACAGCCGCCGAGGGCCAGGTGCGGGCGAAAACGGGCTACGTCTCCAACGTGAGTTCCCTGTCCGGTTACGTTCGAGCGAAGTCCGGGGAGGAACACTTGTTCGTGATCCTCATGAACAACCATGCGTGCCGGAATGCCGATGCTACGGCTATCCAGGATCGCATCGTGCGGGTACTGGCCGACTATTCAGGTTCGCAACCTATGCCGACGGAGAAACACTGACGCGGACTGCAAGCTAGCATCGAAACGACAATCATTCTCACGTGATCTCGAGCATGCGATCCAGGGCGAGACGTGCCTGGCTCCTGATGGGCTCTGGCACCTCGACCCGGTTTACGACGTTACCGGCAGCAAGGTTGTCCAGTACCCATGCGAGATAGCGGGGATGGATCCGGTACATCGTCGAGCAGGGACAGACGATGGGATCGAGACAGAAGACCGTCCGATCAGGCATGTCCGCCTGCATCCGGCGCACGAGGTTGATCTCGGTTCCGACGCCCCATACCGAGCCTGGCTCCGCAGCTTGTATGGTCTTGAGGATGAACTCCGTAGAACCGCTCAAGTCAGCGGCGCGCACCACGTCGAGAGAGCATTCGGGATGGACAATGATGCGCACGTTCTCGTGTTCCGCTCGAGCCTGCTGGATCTGTTCGACCGTGAACCGCTGGTGGACGGAACAGTGTCCTTTCCAGAGGATAATGCGCGCGCTTGACAAGGCACGTGCCTCGACGCCTCCATCCACCGCGTCTGGATCCCAGAGAACCATGTCCTCGTCTGGATCGAGTCCCATGGCCACGCCGGTGTTGCGGCCGAGGTGCTGGTCGGGGAAGAAAAAGACCTTGTCGCCGCGCTCCAGCGCCCATTCGAGAACGCTCTTGGCATTGGAGGAGGTGCAACACGCTCCGTCATGGCTGCCTACGAAAGCTTTCAGATTCGCAGCCGAGTTCACATACGTGATCGGAAGGACTCGCGTCTTGCCTAATGTGCGGCCGAGAAACTCCCACGCACGCTCCACCTGGGAGAGGCGCGCCATGTCGGCCATGGAGCAGCCAGCGGACATGTTCGGCAATATGACTACTTGGTCTGGACGCGTAAGAATGTCAGCCGTCTCAGCCATGAAGTGGACGCCGCAGAAGACGAAGTACGACGCACCGTTTGTACGGGCTGCTATCTGCGATAGCTTGAGCGAGTCCCCTCGGTGATCGGCCCAGCGGATGATCTCATCGCGCTGGTAGTGATGTCCCAGAATGACAAGGATGCTGCCCAGCTTTGCGCGTGCTGTTCCGATGTGCTCGGCCGCCTCGTCGGGACCCATGATCATGTACTCGGGTGGGAGGGGTTGCTGGAACATTCTCGCGCTCGCCGGTAACTCGCTATAGCTGTATTGGACTCTACAGAAGGGACCCTTGCGAAGTTCCAGTGCTATTCGACGACAGCGCCGAATCGGCGGGTTCTCCTGCGAAAGTCGGCGATTGCTTGCTCGAGGTGCTCTCGGGTGAAGTCCGGCCAGAACGTGGGAGTAACCCATAGCTCGGCGTATGCCGACTCCCAGAGCAGGTAGTTCGAGAGGCGCATTTCGCCGGCGGTTCGAATGAGCAGATCGGGATCGGGGATCTCCGGTGCGTACAAGTGCTGACTGATGGTGTCGGTGTCGATCGCCTCCGGGTTGAGACTGCCTTCAGCAACAAGGCCTGCAATCTCGCGGACGGCGTCAACGATCTCTAGGCGACCGCCGTAGTTGATGGCGAGGGTGAACGTCATCCGCGTGTGATGCTGTGTCCGCTCCATGGCCGTAGCGAACTCGTTGCGGAGGTCGTCGGGCAATTCATGCAGTCGGCCGATCACTTTGACGCGGATACCGTTGGTGATGAGCTCCTCGATCTCGGCACGCATGGCGGTGAGCATAAGGCGCATGAGGCCCGCGACCTCAGGACCCGGGCGGCGCCAGTTTTCCGAGGAGAATCCGTATACCGTCAGGTACCGGATGCCCAGCTCGTCTGCCGCGTAGACAATCCGCTTGAGGGTTCGGTAACCTTCCCAGTGGCCTTCCAGCCTCTCGAGCCCACGTGCCCGGGCCCACCGCCCGTTCCCGTCCATGATGATCGCCACGTGCTGAGGCGGTGCACTCTCTGTGTATTCCGTGGATGCCATAGGAATGGGACGCACGCCTGGCAGAGCCCCGTCGCTGCGGCCAGGCTAGACTTCCAGAAGCTCCTTCTCCTTCTGCTTCGTGGCCTGGTCGATTGCGGCGATCCTGTCGTTGGTCAGCTTCTGGAGCTTCTCTTGCGCGCGACGCTCGTCATCCTCGCCGCATTCCTTGTTCTTTACAAGCTGGCGAAGGTGATTGTGCGCTTCTTGGCGGATGTTGCGAACAGCGGCGTGGCCCTGCTCGGCCTTCTTGTGGAGGAGCTTGATCAGTTCCTTGCGGCGCTCTTCAGTCAGAGGCGGAATGTTGAGCTTGATGCTCTGCCCGTCGTTGATCGGAGTCAGGTTGAGATCGGACTTGAGAATGCTCTTCTCGATGGCGGCAAGCGTGTTCCTGTCGAACGGGGTTATCAGAAGCATCCGTGGTTCAGGCACGGTGACGGTCGCCACCTGCTGCAGTGGCAGCTCGGTTCCGTAGGCGCTGACAATCACGTGCTCGACGATGGCCGGGTTCGCTCGACCGGTGCGGATGAGCGTGAACTCGTGCCTGGTAGCTTCGACGCTCTTATCCATCTTCTGTTCGGCGGTCTTCAGGATGTCTTCGATGCTCATGGATTCCTCCGTACTATCGTTCCAATGTTCTCATCCAGCAGCACGGCCCGTACGTTGCCGGGCTTCTGAAGTGAGAAGACGACGATGGGCAGATCATTGTCTTCGCACAGTGCGAAGGCAGCCACATCCATGACTCCGAGCCGTTTCTCTATACACTCCGCATACGTGACACTTCGGTATAGGCGCGCCCCAACGGTGTTGCGGGGATCCGCATCGTAGATGCCGTCTACGTTCGTTGCCTTCAGTACGACTTCCGCGCCTATCTCCAGAGCTCTCAGTGCGGCGGCGGTGTCTGTCGAGAAATACGGATTGCCGGTACCGCCTGCGAAGATGACAAGGCGGCCCTGTTCGAGGTGCCTGATGGCGCGTCGCCGGATGAACGGTTCGGCGAGCTCGGTCATCTCGATGGCTGTCTGAACGCGCGTTTCCAGTCCCAGTCTCTCCAAGCCATCCTGGAGCGCTAAGGCGTTTTGCACGGTGGCCAGCATGCCGATTTGGTCAGCGACGACCCGCTGCATCCCTGCTTCCGAGGCTATGTGTCCGCGCAGAACATTGCCGCCACCAACGACGATCGCCATTTGTACACCCGTGTCGACAGAGGTGGCAATCTCGGACGTGATGCGAGAGACAGCACCGGGATCGAACCCGAAACCCCGCTCCCCTGCCAGAGCTTCACCGGAGAGCTTCAGGAGCACACGCTGCCAGCGCAGGTCGGGCACTATTCCTGTCCAACAACGAACATACGGAAGGCGACAACGTCCAAACCGGCTGCCTTGAGCAAGGAGCCAACGCGCTGGGAAGGTTCGCGAACGTATGGCTGGTCCACGAGGCAAACCTGCTCGTAGAACTTGCCCAGACGTCCTTCGACGATCTTGGGTATAGCTGCCTCGGGTTTGCCTTCGGTTCGGGTCTTCTCGGAGAGAACCTGGCGTTCGTGGTCCAGAACGTCTGCCGGCACTTCTTCGCGGCGAACGTACAGGGGCTTGCTCGCAGCGATGTGCATGGCGATGTTGCGCGCCAGAGATGCTTGGTCAGGATTCGACGAATCGCCGCGGAGTAGTACGAGAACGGCAATCTTGTTGGTGACTGTGTGAACGTAGGCGCTTACCATCTCGCCGGTACCCGATCTCAGCACGGCGCAGCGCCGGAGAACGATGTTCTCGCGCATGCGAGATGTGAGGTCATCCAGAAGTTCGGAGAGCTGCCTGCCCGCGTGTGCACCGAGACTCTCTGGCACAGAAGCATTGCGCAGAGACTCCACGTCCTCGATACCGTTGGTGCATGCGATCGCTGCCGCGATCTCGGCCGTCTGGCGGAATTCAGGATTGCGCGCAACGAAATCCGTCTCACTGTTGAGCTCCACCATAGCGGCCACGCCGTTCTCGACACATGCAGCTACCACTCCCTCTGCAGCGGCACGCCCCGCACGCTTCTCGGCGCCTGCCTTGCCGCGCACGCGAAGGAGGTCTATGGCCTTCTCGAAATCGCCCTCGCACTCGACGAGGGCCCGCTTGCATTCCATCATGCCCGCTCCGGTCTGTTCCCGGAGCTTGCTGACCATCTGTGCCGTTATGTCCATCGCCTATTCCTCCTCGAAATCCTCATCCTTGACCAGATCATCGTCGTCCAACGAGCGTGCACTCGCCTCCAGCCGTTGGGCCATACGAGCGTACTCGTCCTCTTCGTCACCAAGGAATAGGCTATCTTCCTCGGTCATTGTAACCTCCACTGGTTCCAGCGCCACTTCCTCGACCGTCGTGACGGGCGCCTCAGCTTCCATATCCCAGCGCTCCTGCATGACCTCGACGATGGCACTGGCGAGCTTGCCCGCGATGAGCTTGATGGCGCGAATGGCATCGTCATTGCCGGGGATGACGTAATCCACCTCGTCGGGATCGCAGTTGGTATCAACGATCGCAACAATGGGAATGCCCAGCTTGCGCGCTTCGGCAACTGCAATGTGCTCTTTCTTGAGGTCCACAACGAAAAGTGCTCCCGGGCGAACCTGCATCCTCTCGATACCGCCAAGATACCGCTCCAGTTTGATCCGCTCCTCGACGAGCGCCTTCGCTTCCTTTTTCGTGAGCCTCTCGAGCGTACCGTCTGCCTCCAGTTGGCGGAGGCTCTGAAGCCGCTTGACCCGCGACTGGATGGTCTGGAAGTTCGTCAGCATGCCACCGAGCCATCTCTGGTTCACATAGAACTGGCGAGAACGAACGGCAGCCTCCTGGATGGCGTCCTGTGCTTGCTTCTTCGTACCGACGAAGAGAACGTGCTGGCCGTTCAGAACGACGTCCTGAATGAACTGTTGCGCCGTCTCGTAGAGCTTGAGGGTCTGATGAAGATCGATGATGTAGATGCCGTTTCGTGCCCCATAGATGTAGCGCTTCATCTTGGGGTTCCACCGGCGAGTCTGATGACCGAAATGAACTCCTGCCTCGAGGAGCTCCTTCATCGTAAGGGTTGCCACGCGGTTACCTCCTGGTTGTGTCCTCCCGACGCCTCAACGGTTGGCAGCACCCCTCCTTGGAGCGACCCTGCGCAATCTCGACGTCGGTGCGGTGTGTGCGACTCGAATGCAGTATACCCCAAGCCGTGAGTCCCTCACCGTGGATCTGCGGTTGACGTACATCCGGTGTCTGGGTATCCTTCGGCATATGGCCAAGGCATCGTGCACGGCGGACAACGGGCCGGTGATACCGAACACCCCCCTCATGAAGCAGTACTTCCGGGCAAGAGAAGAGCACCCGGGAGTCCTCCTGCTCATGCGCGTCGGCGATTTCTACGAGGCGTATGGACCAGATGCCGTGACCATCGCTGATGAGCTGAGCATCACTCTCACAGGTAAGGACGACGGACCACAGCGCCTGCCCATGGCTGGTGTACCGTACCATGCAGTGGAGCGGTACGTCGCAAGGCTTCTTCGACGAGGCTATCGCGTGGCGCTGATGGATCAGGTGGAGGATCCGAAGACGGCCAAGGGGCTGGTGAAGCGGCGGGTCACGCGTGTTCTATCCCGAGGGACGGTCTTCGATGAGGCATTGCTGGACAGCCGATCCAACAACTACCTTGTGGCAGCGGTGGTAAGGGACCCTGTCGCCGGGGTGGGCGTTGTGGACGTTACGACAGGGGAGTTTCTGACGACGGAGCTGACCGGAGAGGAACGGACAGATGAACTGCTGGAGGAGATCCTGCGGCTAGAACCGGCCGAGATTCTCGTTCCCGATGGTGACATGGAGCTTGCGGACATGATCAAGAGCAGTGTCTCGGCACCCGTCACGGTCTACTCTCCCACCAACGTTCCTCGGTCCCGCACGTCTCGAGATGTGCTGATGCAGCACTTCCAGACTGCTAGCCTACGCGGGTTCGGTTGCGAAGACTACACCGCTGGTGTCGAAGCAGCCGCGCTGATCTTGGAGTACCTGCGCGAAACTCAAGTCGGAGCGCTGCAGCACATCACCACGCTAAGCACCTATTCGACGCGCTCGTTCATGGGCCTGGATGTTGTGGCACGGCGTAACCTGGAGCTGACCACGTCGCTCGTGGATGGAAGCCGGTCGCGAACACTGCTGAGCGTTCTCGACCTTACGCAGACACCCATGGGTGCTCGCTTGCTTCGGAGGCGAATCGAAGAGCCCCTCCTCGACGTGGAGACAATAGAGAAGCGGTTGGATGCAGTGGCAACCTTCGCTCAGGATGAGATCTTACGTGGTGATGTTCGGGACTTGCTCCGTCACGTGAATGACGTGGAGCGTCTTGTATCGAGGGCGGCCGCGGGGTTGGCGGGAGCGAGGGATCTGGTGGCGCTACGGTTGTCCCTGGAGCGGCTCGAGCCACTGGCGGACGCTATCGAGTCCTGCCCAGCCGCACTGGTGCGCTCTGTCGCAGACGTCTTGCGGCCCAAGCCCGCTAGCCCTAGTGCGTGCTCTGGTACCATGCTGGCACGCGAGCGGAGTTCCCTTGCCGTGCCTCCCAGTGTGGCCGAGATACGTGACATGCTGAAGCGGGCGCTTGTGGATGATCCGCCTGCCGGTGTGCGCGAAGGCGGCATCGTCCGGACTGGGTATTCACCAGAACTGGACGCGCTACGCAAGCTTTCGGAAGAGGGCAAGTCGTGGATCGCTAGTCTGGAAGCAACGGAGAGACAGCGAACGGGCATCGCATCGCTGAAGGTGGGCTTCAATGCTGTATTCGGCTACTTCATCGAGGTTACACGGCCCAATCTAAGCAAAGTGCCGTCCGATTACATCCGGAAACAGACAACGGCAAACGGTGAACGCTTCATTACCCCTGAGCTCAAGGAGCAAGAGGCACGAGTCCTCGGAGCGGAAGAGAAAGCGCTTGACTTGGAGTTCCGTATCCTTGGACAACTGCGGCAGCGCGTCTCCGAAGCATCGGCCGACCTCCTAGGAGTGGCGCGTGCTCTCGCCGAGCTAGACTGGATTTCGAGCATGGCGGAGGTGGCTGTGCGGAACCGCTACACGCGTCCGCAGGTCAACGACACCGAGCGCATCGAGATCCGTGGCGGCCGGCACCCTGTGGTGGAGCAGATATCGGAACGCGCATCGTTCGTGCCGAACGATTGTGTGCTGGACTGCAACGGCGGCTCCCTGCACGTCATTACTGGCCCGAACATGTCGGGCAAGTCTACGTACTTGCGCCAGGTTGCGCTCATCACGATCATGGCCCAGATGGGCAGCTTCGTACCGGCGGATTCGGCTTCGATTGGACTAGTGGATCGCGTCTTCACTCGGGTGGGAGCTCATGACGAACTCGCCACCGGTCAGAGCACGTTCATGGTCGAGATGACCGAGACGGCGAACATTCTGAATAACGCAACACGGCGGTCGCTGGTAATACTCGACGAAATCGGACGAGGAACGAGCACCTACGACGGCGTCTCCATCGCGTGGGCAGTAGCGGAGTACCTTGCCCAGTTGCAGTGCCGCACGCTGTTCGCGACTCACTATCATCTGCTGAACGACCTGGCCAGGCGGATACCGAACGTGCGGAACTACCGCGTGGCAGTGAAGGAACAGGGCGACCGGGTGCTGTTCCTCCATCGCCTCGTCGAAGGTGGCACCGACAAGTCCTACGGCATTCAGGTTGCGCGGATGGCAGGAGTACCGCCGGCAGTCGTGGGTCGCGCCAGGGAGATTCTGCAAGACCTGGAGCGGAATGGCACGCGTGGCCGAGCGCGCGAACTGTCCGAGGATGTGGCTGTTCAGGAGCGTCGCAAGCAAGTACAACTCACGTTGTTCGACTTGGAGCCAGACCCTGTGATCGAAGAGCTGCAGGTACTGGACCTGACTACGCTGACACCGATCGAGGCTTTGGTCAAGCTGAACGAACTCCAGCGGAAGGCTAGGGAGAGGGCTTAGATCTGTGGGGGGACGCATCGTTCTGCTGGATGACGTAACTGCCAGCCGCATCGCTGCAGGTGAGGTGGTCGAACGGCCTGCGTCCGCAGTCAAAGAGCTCGTCGAGAACGCCATTGACGCCGGCGCTTCCCATATCACGGTCATCTTGGAGGAGGGGGGCAAACGCCGGATCGAGGTCTCCGACGACGGTTGTGGGATGGACGCCGAGGACGCGATCCTGGCGGTTCAGCGCCATGCGACCTCGAAAATACGATCGGCGGACGACCTGGAGCGGGTAAAGACACTCGGGTTCCGCGGTGAGGCGCTTCCTAGCATCGCGTCGGTTTCGCACTTCACGCTCATCACGAAGGCCAAGAACAGCCCTGTCGCCACGGAACTCACGATCCATGGTGGCGTACTGGAGAAGCTCACAGACCGAACAGGGCGCGATGGCACTACGGTTATCGTGGAGGACCTGTTCTATAACACTCCGGCCCGCCTGAAGTTCCTCAAGACGACGGCGACGGAGCTTACCAGGTGCGTCGAGTCGGTCAGCATGCTCGCGGCAGCGCACCCATCCATCGTGGTACGGGTCGTGCACAACGGCCAGGAGCTCCTCTCGACACCGGGTACCGGTGACTTGGTGGGAGTCCTGGCCAACATCTGGGGGCGGGCCGTCGCACGCAAACTCGTGTCGATCTCTGAGGAGGAGCCGCACTTGCGGGTGGATGGCTATGTGGGCACGCCCGAGGCAAGTCGGCCCGGGCGGACTCATCAGCTCTTTGTCGTGTCGGGTCGGCCCGTGCGAAGTCGTGTCCTCGCTCATGCTGTGGAGCAAGCGTTCCGCGACATTACGCCGGAAGCCCGGTATCCAATCTGCTGCATTCACATGCAGATGGATCCGGAACAGGTGGACGTGAACGTCCATCCAGCCAAGCTCGAAGTGAAATTCCGAAACGAATCCGAGGTCCATGCGATCTTAGGAAGGGCGGTTCGGCGTGCACTGGTACGACACGGGTTGCTTCCCGAGGTGCGTTCTGCAGGACTGACCCCCGGGGGGGCGTGGCAGGTTCCGCGAAGGGATTCTGGATCCACCGTACAGGCTGTGACCACATCTCTAGCCGCGTTCGGGCGCACGCCAGCGAGCGCCACGGCAGAGAGCCTTTTCGATGACGATCGTCTTGCGCTCGGCGGTGCTGAGCAGACCGGCGACGCGGCGGTGTTGGCGGATATGCTCCGCGATTTCCGGGTGCTCGGCCAAGCCAACAATACGTACATAGTTGCGGCGACTGAGCAGGGTCTTGTGCTAGTTGATCAGCACGTGGCACACGAGCGGGTGCTGTACGAACGGCTACTTACAAAGCAAACGGAGCACGGCGTCTCGAGCCAGCGGTTGGCAGTACCCCTGACCGTGTCCTTTGGGGCCGCGGAGTTCGCATTAGTGAGTCGACGCTTGGACGACTTCCGAGCCGCGGGTTGGGAGCTGGAACCCTTCGGCGGTCGGGCGCTCGTTGTGCGTGCCGTGCCATCGCTCCTGCGCCAGGGGCAGCAGGAGGCCGTTCTGCGCGATATGGTGGACGAGCTGGTGCACCAGACGGTAGCGCGAAGGTTGGTGGTGGATCGCGACCAAGTGACCATCGCCCACGCTTGTCGCATGGCTGTGAAGGCGGGCGATGCGCTCTCGGTCGAAGAAATGACCGGTCTCTTGCGGCAGCTTGCCGAGACAAGGAACCCGCATTTCTGCCCGCATGGACGGCCTGCCGCAGTGTTGGTGCCATATAGCGAGATCGATCGGAGGTTCAAGAGGTAATCGTATGAGACACGACCTGACCCGGGACAGAATGAGTGCGCTCCTTCGGGAGCGCATCCTCGTTCTGGAAGGGCCCAAAGGCACCATGCTCCAGCGCCATCGCCTTGCCGAGGAAGACTATCGCGGTAAGCGCTTTGCCGAGCACCCCGTGAACTTGCGGAATAACAACGAGATACTGAACCTGGTCCAGCCGGACCTGGTGGAGCAGATCCACTTCGAGTTCGGGACTGCGGGTGCCGATATCATCGCCACGAACACGTTCAACGGGAATGCTATCTCGCAGCGAGACTTTGCAGCGGCCCATCTCGTGCGGGAAATGAACCTCGCGGGCGCTGCTCTTGCACGACGAGCTGCCGATCGCATCCTCCAAACCACTGGACGCTCAGTCTTCGTAGCCGGAACGATGGGACCCACGAACAGGACGGCGTCCATGTCACCAGATGTGGGACGGCCTGGCTATCGCAACGTGGACTTCGACGAACTCGCCGACGCCTACGAGGAGCAGACCTCTGCTTTGATCGAAGGTACGGTGGACCTACTCATCCTCGAGACTAGTTTCGATACGCTCAATGTCAAGGCCGCCCTTTACGCCATTGCCAGGTTGTCGGATCGGCTCGGCGGTGTTCCGCCGGTTATCGTTAGTGTGACCTTCAGTGATAAGAGCGGTCGGACGTTGTCGGGCCAGACGTTGGAGGCCTTCTGGACGTCTGTGAATCACTATCCACTATTCGCAGTGGGTGTGAACTGCGGGTTGGGTGCCGCAGAACTTGGCGGGGCCATCGAAGAGCTTAGTCGTGTGGCCTGGGTACCCACGGTCTGTTATCCCAACGCAGGTCTTCCGAATGCCCTGGGCGAGTACGACCAGTCACCGGCGGAGATGGCCGGGTATCTCGGTTCTTACGTGGCCGAAGGTTGGCTGAACATCGTGGGCGGATGTTGCGGGTCTACACCCGACCACATTCGCGCCATCGCAGAGGCAGTGACGGGCAAGGTCCCACGACGGCCGCCGGCCCGGGACGGCATACCCCGTTACGCAGGGCTGGACGTGCTCGAAGTCCGGCCAGACTCCAACTTCATTCTGGTTGGAGAGCGTACGAACGTGGCAGGTTCGCGGCGGTTCGCGAAACTGGTCCGGGCGGGCGCCTACGAGGAAGCGGTGGGCGTTGCCAGGCAGCAGGTGGAGAATGGTGCCAACATCCTGGACGTGAACATGGACGAGGCACTGCTCGACTCTCCGTCGGCAATGCGGGAGTTTCTCCGCATCGCCGCATCCGAACCGGACGTAGCCAGAGTTCCACTCATGGTGGATAGCTCCAACTGGGAGGTGATTCTGGCCGGGTTGAAGGCGACGCAGGGCAAGTGCATCGTCAACTCCATTAGCTTGAAAGATGGCGAACGCGCGTTCCGTGAGCGCGCCAGGGAAGCCCGACGCCTGGGCGCAGCGTTGACTGTCATGGCCTTCGATGAACAGGGGCAAGCGGATACTATCGAGCGCAAAGTCGAGATATGCCGTCGTGCCTACCGTATCCTCGTGGAAGAAGAGCATGTCGAGCCAGAGGAGATCATCTTCGATCCCAACGTCCTGGCGATTGGCACCGGCATACCTGAACATGCGGGTTACGCTCTCGCATTCATCGAGGCTGTGCGTCAGATCAAGCGCGACTGTCCAGGCGCCTTGTGCAGTGGTGGGATCAGCAATCTCTCCTTCGCATTCCGTGGCAATGACCGTATTCGTGAGGCCCTCCACGCCGTCTTCCTGTACCATGCCATACATGCTGGTCTGGATATGGGGATCGTCAACGCTGGGCAGCTTGCTCTGTACGAAGATGTGGATCCAGAACTGAGGAAGCTCGCCGAGGACCTGATCTTCGACCGTCGGCCGGACGCGACAGAGCGGTTGTTGGACTACGCGTCGCAGCACGCAGAGGCTTCGACTGGAAACGCGGACACGAGTGTGGCCCGTTCAGTTGAGCAGGCTGACGTGGACGAGCGAATTGCCATGTCGCTGATCCACGGACGCACCGAAACCATCGAACAAGAGATGGCCGAGGCACTGGCGAAGTATGGCAACGCGTTGGCCGTCATCGAAGGTCCCCTCATGAGGGGCATGAGAGTCATCGGCGATAGGTTCGCCGATGGACGCATGTTCCTGCCGCAGGTGGTGAAAAGCGCGCGTACGATGAAGCAGGCAGTCGCATTCCTGACGCCCTATATGGAGAAGGCTGAGAGTACGGGCGACGAACGGCGCCACCGAACGGAGGGGGCCGCACGGATTCTCCTGGCGACGGTCAAAGGCGACGTTCACGATATCGGCAAGAACATCGTCGGCGTGGTGCTTGCCTGTGCTGGCCACGAAATCCGGGACCTCGGTGTCATGGTGCCGGCGCAAGTGATCCTCGACACGGCGATGGAGTGGGGGGCGGACTGCGTGGGTCTGTCCGGTCTGATCACGCCATCTCTCGATGAAATGGTCCACGTAGCCCGCGAAATGCAGAGAAGGGGCATGACGATTCCCTTGCTGATTGGCGGAGCCACCACGAGCCGCACGCACACTGCAGTGAGAATTGCACCCGAGTATTCAGGACCGGTTGTTCATGTGCAGGATGCTTCCAGAGCCGGTCCCGTGGTTCGGAACCTCATGGATCGTTCACAGCGGGATGCGTTTGCCAGCGAAGTACGGCGCGAGCAGGCGGAGCTAGCTGAGCAGTTCGCCAGGCGCCATCAGGAACGCAGACTGCTGACCATCCAGGAAGCACGCCGTAGAGCGCCGCAGCTTCCATGGACCGAAGAGGTCATTGCTAGGCCGAGCTTTCTCGGCACGAGGACAGTCTCTCCCTCCGTCGCCACCATACGGCCCTTCATAGACTGGTCGCCCTTCTTGCACGTCTGGGACATTCGCGGGCGGTACCCGGAAGTGCTGGACCGCCCAGATGTGGCCGATCGCGCTAAGGAGCTCCTCGGTGACGCTGAGCGGCTCCTGGACGTGCTGGAGCGCGACGAACAGGTTCAGCCAGCGGGTGTGTACGGCTTCTGGGAAGCCATGGGACGCGGAGACGATATTGTCCTGCTGGATAGAGGCCAAAGCGCAGCAGCATTCCCGATGCTACGGCAGCAGCAAGACAAGGGCGAAGGAACGGAGAACTACTGCCTCGCGGACTTCGTCGCGCCCGAGGCGTCTGGATTACTCGATTACGTGGGTCTTTTCGTCGTGACCGCTGGAGCAGGTATCCATGCGGTGGCCCATGAGTACCGGGAGCGGGGAGACGACTATAGCGCCATCATGGTCGAAGCACTGGCAGACCGATTGGCTGAAGCACTTGCCGAGTGGCTCCACCAGCAGGCGCGGCGCGATTGCCAATTCGGAGAAAAGGAAAACTTGAGCAACGAAGACCTGATTCAGGAGCGCTACCGCGGCATCCGACCTGCGCCAGGCTATCCCGCGTGCCCTGACCATAGCGAGAAAACCATGCTGTTCGAGCTGCTGGACGCGCCTGGCCGCACCGGGGTCACTCTGACGGATACCATGGCCATGGCACCGCCGAGCTCTATCTGCGGCTTCTACCTGAACCATCCGGGTGCCCGGTATTTCCCCGTGGGCACGATCGGACGCGACCAGTTGGAAGACTATGCCTCGCGGCGATCCATGTCCGTTCGAGAAGTGGCTCGTTGGCTGAAAGCGAACCTGGCGCCTGACGTGCTGCGCGAGCTTGGCCTGTAGCGGGCGGTTGTCGGCTATCGAGACGCGCCCTCGATCCGGGCGCAGAGGACAACGTAGTCGCCAAGGTCACCGGGAAGGGGTGGGTCTCCAGCCCGTGGCTGAGGCACGACAATTACCGTCAAGATGCGCAATCGAGGAGCAGCCCTCCGCAACCGATCCACGATGCCGAACCCTCGTTCGCAGTGCATGGAGCCGACTACATGCACTACCGGATGCAGGCGCCGTTTCCGCACGGAGTCGAGGATGCTCTCCGCCATGCCATGATCCCAGAGACCCTGCGCCTCTTTCATCAGGTTCGGCCGCGGGGTGGCAGTGGAATCGGCCTGGCTGTGTGCGCCGCCGAACACCTGATCTAGAGCGGCATCGTACTCGCGTGGGAGATCCATGCTGTACGGGAGGCGCGGCAAGAACGCTCGAGATGCTCTAGGCAGCTTCAGCAAGGCGGCCTGGCCCAGGCGTGCAACGATGTTCACGTAGCGACGCGGCACATTCGCAGCGATAACCGGTCGGCCATTGGCCTTGCACCATTCGACGAGCGGAAGATAGTCCGTCTTGTATCGAGGCCATGGCCTGGCCGCCGCGAGGTACGCGCTTTCCGTGATGTGGCCCTGGAGGTACTCGTCAAGAACGATCTGAACGTCCCTCTCGAACATTTCCAGCGACAGACCGATGGACGGTGCCTTGCTTCCGAGAGATTGCACAAGCTGCAACTGGAACGCGTGACCCTCGGCATGGTCGTGCTGCTCGCCCAGGCACACCACATCCGCTCGCGCCAAGTCAGCGACCATCTGCTCGAACGGGACCTCCGTCCCCGCGTGCAGAATGCGCGCAGACGACGAAGAAACTATCGCCTCAGCAGCTTGAACTTGCTTGGCGCCTGAGGAGGCACTCCCCAGCGCCGTGAGGCTAATGACGATCCCGAGGATCATTGCGTCCATTTCCCTTCTAGCCGTTTGACATGGAGGTGGAGGGCGAATATACTGAATGCTGCCGATCGCCCTCTTTGGAGAGCGCCGGCCATGCCCATGGAACGGAGCGATGCACGTGACTCAGACCCCCCGTCCACTACCGCGAACCAGTATCCGATCGGCTGTCCTCGAAACAGTCGGCGCCGCTACCGTAACGGATATGCATACGCATCTTTTCGCACCAGAGTTCGGCAAATTGAACCTCTGGGGCATAGATGCCCTCCTCAACTACCACTACCTTGTGGCCGAGCTTTTCCGTGTCGCTCCTCTGGACTATGACACGTTCTGGGCGCTGTCGCAACGCGAGCAAGCAGATCTCATTTGGCGCACGCTCTTCGTCGAGCGCCCCCCCATCTCGGAAGCCGCTCAAGGTGTAGTACGTGTGTTGTCAGCGCTGGGCTTGGATCCTTGCGCGCGGGACCTGAGCGAGGCCCGGGCCTACTTTGCCGATCAGGAGGCGGGCACATACGCCAATAAGGTTCTCGACATGGCCCGTGTGGATGTCGTGGTGATGACGAACGACCCCTTCGACGCAGACGAAGCTGGTGTCTGGCGGACGGGCCGCGAGCTGAATCCCCGCTACCGCGCTGCTCTACGCCTGGATCGAATCCTCATTAACTGGCCCCAAGCATGTGCCTGCATGAGAGAGGAAGGCTACGACGTTTCCACGGTAATAGGCGATCGCACATCTGCGGAAGCACGTCGCTTCCTCGATGACTGGATCGAGAGGATGCATCCTCTCTACCTTGCTGTGTCTCTACCAGCCGACTTCGCCTATCCAGATGAGTCGGCGCGGGCCTCCCTGCTGCGGAAGGTAGTCTTGCCCACATGCCACGAACACGGACTCCCGATGGGACTGATGATTGGCGTACGACGCCAGGTGAACCCGAAGCTGCAGCTCGCCGGGGACGGGGTAGGACGCGCCGACGTGACGGTGCTGGAGCGGCTGGTGCAGGACTTCCCCACAGTTCGCTATCTCGTCACCATGCTATCGAGGGAGAACCAACACGAACTGTGCGTATGCGCGCGAAAGTTCGGGAACATCCTCCCGTTCGGCTGCTGGTGGTTTCTCAACAACCCATCTATCGTGGGCGAGATTACCCGGGAACGGTTGGAGATGCTGGGGGCGACCTTCGTGGCGCAGCATTCGGACGCCAGAGTGCTGGATCAGCTTCTCTACAAGTGGCCAGTGTCTCGGCGAGTCGTCGGAGAGGCGCTTGCGGACACTTACGAAGCACTGGCAGATGCCGGGCGGCCGGTATACCTGGATGACATCCGTCAAGATGTGGATCGCCTTTTCCGGACCAACTTCCGCAGCATGGTAGGTCTGTAGAGGGCAGGCCCCACACGCTCGAGAGGAGTGATCCGATGAGGTCCCGTGTTCTGCTCTTGGTTTTCCTACTCACGTTGGCGAGAGGCGTCTTCGTCGTCGCTAGCCGCCAGAATCGCGAAGAGATCGGCATCCTGCCCGACGGCAGCGCACTCGTGCCGACCTCGCAGCGCATTTCGCCGGTGGGGGAGACTCGGCTCATCCCGAACGACCGTCCTAAGGACATGGCCGTCGCTCCGGACGGATCGAAGGTGGCCGTCTTGTGCCCTGGGCGCATCGTTGTGTACGGTACCGATTCGGCGGCGCCAGTCACCCTTGCGCGCGGGGGAGGTCCACTGGGGATCGCATGGAGCCGCGATTCGAAGCGCCTGTACTTCTCGGCCGGTGCGAAAGCTGTCGAATGCGCTGTGGAGCAGGGGCAGATACGAGTGCTGCGTGAAATCGTGCTGGAAGCATCGGCCGACCGCCCCAAGGGCCTTCCAGCGGATCCGCAGGCAAGCGGACTTGCGCTTCTTGCCGATGGCCAGACGCTGGCTGTGGCACTGGGAACGCGCAATGTTCTGGCGATCGTCGATCTGCCGAGCGGCACGGTGAAGGCGCGCGTGCCCGTGGACGTGTGCCCCTACCACGTGGCAGTCCAACCTGACGGTCGGAGAGTATGGGTCTCATGCCGAGGCGGTGAGGCTGAGGGCAGGCGCAGAACCAGTGCGCTGACGGCTGGCATCGGGGTCCGCATCGATCCTCGCACGGACGCGGTATGTCAGGGCACCGTCGTGGTGGTTGATACGGAGACAGGTACCACGGCTCGCGTGAAGGTCGGAAGACAACCATCAGGCTTGTGCTTTCGCGATGACGGCACATATGCGTACGTCACCAACTCCGATGATGACACCGTCAGCGTGATCGACGTGCGTAAGCTGCGAGTCGTAGCATCGCTCACGGTGAGGGCCGCAGAGGGTACGGTGTTCGGCCACATGCCGACCAGCGTGACGCTGACGGAAGACAAGCGGACGCTCTACGTGAGTTGTGGTGGAATCAATGCAGTGGCCGTCGTACCGCTCGACGGGGACGGGCTTCCCTCGGTCAAGTCGCCTGCTGGCTACATTCCCACAGGGTGGTTCCCTGTAGCCGTGGCATGGACGGACGACGCCTTGTGGATAGCCTCTGCGAAAGGTATGGGATCTCGAGGGGATAAGCGACAGGGAGGATTCTGGGTGCACGCGAGCACGGGCACTGTTCAGAAAGTGAGGCGGCAGGACATGGAACACCTAGCTCAGTGGACCGAGCAGGTCGCCGCCAACAACCGGTGGGGGGACGATCTCCCTCCCAGGCGCGGCATAGTACCAGTACCCGTGCCAGAGCGCGTGGGTGAGCCGTCCGTCTTCAAACACGTCGTCTACGTCATCAAGGAGAATCACACCTACGACGTCACCCTCGGCGATATGCCTGAGGGTAACGGCGACCCCAAACTGTGCCTGTTTGGTGAAGAGGTAACACCTAACCAGCACGCGATAGCGCGGGAGTTCGTGCTCCTGGACAACACATACACGAGCGGCACGAATTCAGCGGACGGGCACCAGTGGACGTCAGCGTCCTTGTGCAACGCTTACATGGAGCAGAACTACTCGTCGTATGCCCGGAGCTATCCGTACGACGGCGGCGACGCGTTGGCGTACTCCCCTCAGGGCTTCCTCTGGACGGCAGCGGCTCGGAAAAGGCTGTGGGTGCGAGTGTTCGGAGAGTTCGTGAATCGCCCGCGCATCGTGGACCGGAAAGACCCGCAACGAAGAGGCAGGCCATCGTGGTCAGAGCTGTGGAACGACTACCGGACAGGGTCCGGGCGATTCCAGATCTTTGCCGAGACCGACAACGCAGCTCTGCGGCCGCATCTCCACCCACATGCCATCGGTTTCCCCATGAACGTATCCGATCAGTGGCGGGCGGATCAATTCCTTTCCGATCTGCGGGAGTGGGAGAGGCGCGGCAGAATGCCCGCGCTGAGCATCATCCTCCTGCCGAACGACCATACAGCAGGGACAACTCCAGGCATGCCGACGCCGCGTGCCTGTGTAGCAGACAATGACCTCGCGTTCGGTCGGATTGTGGATGCCCTGAGCCACAGCCGTTTCTGGAGCGAGACGCTGATCTTGTGCATCGAAGATGATTCCCAGCTCGGTGTGGACCACGTGGATGGTCATCGAACGCTTGCCTACTGTGTCTCTCCCTACACGAGGCGGCGTGCGGTGGTGAGCAGAATGTACGACCACACGGGTATTGTGCGGACGATCGAGCTGGTGCTGGGCATTCCGGCGATGAACAGGTTCGACCGTGCCGGCAGACCCTTGCGCGAGTGTTTCACCAGTACTGCTGACCTCACGCCGTACGTCCACCGGCCCAACCGCGTACCGCTGGACGAGCTGAACAAGTCCGCGACGACTCTCCGTGGAGAAGCCAGGCACCTTGCAGTGGCTTCGTCACGGCTAGATTGGTCGGACGTTGACCGTGCTGACGCAGAGGTAGTCGCTCGTGCTGTGTGGTTGGCCCAGCGTCCCGGGCGCCCGTTCCCCAGGCATCTGTTCCGACCTCCAGAGGATGCGGAGTAGAGGTGGCGCGCTAGAGAAAGGCGGAACGCGGAGATAGCGGAACTTCCATACTGCGCTCTTGGATGTGTGGGCGATACTGGATTCGAACCAGTGACCTCCTCGGTGTGAACGAGGCGCTCTACCACTGAGCCAACCGCCCGCGACCGGACGAGAAGATTATACCGAGCTCTTCGCCCGACCGTCAACAGGCATTGACACGCGTGCAGGGTGCGCGGGTACGATATATAGCATGAAAAAACTCAGCGTCCTCATCGCCGACGATGACGCTGTAATCAGGATGGATCTCCGTGCACTCCTGGAAGACCTTGGCCACACAGTGGTCGGCGAGGCCTCAGGAGGCTACGAAGCAGTGAGGTTGGCCCGCGAGGCTGGGCCGTCGGTGGCTGTGCTCGACGTCCGCATGCCAAACGGGACGGGCCTGGAGGCAGCGGCCATGATGGGCCGCGAACGCCTGTGTCCGGTCGTACTCCTCACCGCATACAGCGAAGCGCACCTTATCGAGGAGGCCAGTCGTGCTGGCGTGCTCGGCTACATTGTCAAGCCATTCAGTCGGCAGGACATCCAGCCTGCGCTCGAGATAGCTACTGCACGGTATCGTGAACTCCTTGCGCTGGAGGGGCAATGCAATGCCCTCAAAGAAGAGATGGAGACCGAGAGGGTGGTCCAAGAGGCTCGTCGGATCCTCATGCGGCGCCACGGAGTCCACGAAATAGAAGCCATGCGCCGCATGCGTCTGCATTCCTCTGCTTATGGCAAGACGCTGCGTGAGGTTGCCGAGGCCATCGTGCTGACGGCGAACCTGGCTCTGTAGTCATCGGCTCGGCGCATCGGCCCTTCTCACCATCCTATCCCCGAGCATGTCCACAGCACAGGACCATGCTTGTTCGCGCATGGTTCAGTCCGTTGGACGCCTTATGCCCATCCGGCAACGCGGCCGGTCTCGCAATCGCCTGCTGGCTGCAGGCAGGGTTTGAAGAAAGGAGACGTGACCGTGTTAGCTCGAAAACGTTCGTGGTGGTCGGGGCTGCCTGTCCACATTGTGGTAGCAGCATCCGTTGTCTGGCTATGCCTCGTGCCGGCCCGTTGCGAAGGACAGACACCGTCTGGGCAGACAGTGGATACGGGAGATACCGCATGGCTGCTCGTATCAGCGGCGCTGGTACTCCTGATGACTCCTGGTCTGGCGCTGTTCTACGCCGGCATGGTACGCGCGAAGAACGTCCTCAATATGCTCATGCAGTCGTTCGTATCCATGTGTGTTGTGACGGTTCTCTGGGTGGCGTTCGCCTACAGTCTCGCATTCGCACCTGGCAGCCCTATCCTCGGCGGATTGCAGTGGGCGGGCTTGCGTAGCGTAGACCTGACCCCGTACGCTGCCTACGGGGCGACCGTCCCCCACCAGCTCTTCATGGTGTATCAGATGATGTTCGCGATCATCACGCCTGCACTGATCAGCGGTGCGATCGCAGAACGCATGCGTTTCGGTGCCTACGTGCTGCTCCTCGCCCTTTGGTGTCTGATCGTCTACGTTCCGTTGGCGCACATGGTGTGGGGAGAAGGGGGATTTCTCAGAAACCTGGGTGCCCTGGACTTCGCTGGCGGGACGGTAGTGCATGTGTCCTCGGGATTCTCAGCTCTGGTGTTGTCGGTCATGCTCGGGCGACGCAAGTCGAGCCTTCTGGATGACATGCGCCCGCACAACCTACCCATGACGCTGCTAGGCACGGGGCTGTTGTGGTTCGGTTGGTTCGGTTTCAACGCTGGATCCGCTGTGTCCTCGGGAACACTGGCGGTATCGGCATTCGTCGCAACGCACATCGCCGCAGCAGCGGCAGGCCTATCGTGGGTGGCAGTGGAGTGGATCGTGTACCGCAGACCGACTGCGCTAGGTCTAGCGACCGGCGCTGTCGCTGGTCTGGTTGCCGTTACGCCCGCGTCCGGATTCGTCGGTCCGGTGGCTGCGCTGTTCATTGGCCTGGCCGTCTCCCCCATCAGTTTCCTCGCAGTGCGCCTGAAGAGCCGCTTCGGGTATGATGATGCTCTAGACGTCTTCGGCGTGCACGGAGTGGGTGGCACATGGGGTGCTCTGGCAACGGGTATCTTCGCGTCCCGAGCCATCAATGCAAGTGGTGCAGATGGCCTCCTGCATGGCGGTGGCCTGAGCCTATTGGGGAAGCAGGCCGTCGGTGTCGGTATGGCGGTCCTCCTGGCGGTACTGGGCACCGCCATTATCGGGTGGGTGGTGCAGGCTACGATGGGTCTGCGTGCACCTGATGCAGAAGAAGACATCGGCCTCGATCTCTCTCAGCACGGGGAGTCGGGGTACGCGGGTCCGGCGACCGGCTCGGAAAACGGTCGGAGTGCAGCTGAAGGGCTAGCCGCGGAACCGGCGGGATAGCGTTGGGAGGATTGGAATCATGGTCAAGATAGAGGCACTCATCCGACCGCAGAAGCTCGACGAGGTAAAGGCAGCGCTGAGCGAGATCGGCATCAAGGGTATGACGGTCAGCGAGGTTCGAGGTGCAGGAAAGCAGAAGGGCTTCACGCAGCACTATCGTGGAGCAGAGTACACCGTGAACCTCATCCAGAAGGTCAAAGTCGAGATCGTCGTAACGGACGAGGACGCAGAGCGTGTCGCTCAGGTCGTAGCCGAGGCCGCGAGAACGGGTGAAATCGGCGACGGCAAGATCTTCCTCATTCCCGTCCAGGAGGCCATTCGTATCCGGACAGGCGAGGGTGGAGAAGCCGCGATCACATAGCGGCGAGCAGACGTTCGGCGAAAAGAGCCATGTTACCAGCGGCTCGCAGGGACTGGCGAGCGAGACGCAGGAGGGGCAACAGAAGTGATGGGTGCGCAAAGGCAGCACCCATCACTTTCAGCCGGCTAACATCGCCGTCGGCCTTGAGAAACTCCTCGAAAGGAAGGGGTAAATCTTCTTCCAGCGTATCCGTGACCGCGCGAATGGCCATCCAGGGCACACCCGCCGACTCGAATGCCGCAGCAAGCGTACCCGTCTCCATATCGAGGGCCCGACAGCGACTGGCCCGCGGACCATGGAAGCCCTTCACCAACGTGGTGCGCACCAGGGATCCGACGGACAGGATGCCTCCCTCGACCACTCGTACCTTGGGTAATTCGACGCGCTTGGCGATGTCGTGCATACACGCATCAGGCACGAGCGTCCTATGGGGCTGATCCATGTCAGACTGACCAGGAAAGTCGGGCCAATCCATGACATACTCCGCCAGAACGAGGTCCGCGGCACCTGCCCACTCGCTGATTCCGCCACAGAACCCCATGATGAGCGCGTGATGAGGCCGAACCACACCTAGAAGCGCGTCTGCAGCATGCTCGGCGTGTGCACGGCCCATGCCCGAAGGCACGACCGCAACGCGTCGTTTCGCGATGGTACCGGTCCAGATCGCCACATCGTTCGCCTCTGTCCGCTGCCGGTTGCGAGTCCGGCGCAGGACGGCACGTAGCTCTTCGGTCACGGCAACGACGATTGCAGTGTGCACCTCGAACTCAGGCACGGTGATCTGCCTCGTAGACCGAGGGGTCCGGCCGCTGCGAAGGGTCGGGCGACTCGGCGACCGCCAGTATTGCGTCTCGCACAGTCTCTACGCATTGCTCCGGCGTGGAGAGGCCCGACACGATCCCAATCCGTGCTGGCCAGGCCAGGTCCTCCGGCCGTAAGTCCTCTGCAGACTCGATGTGCTTAGTCCACGGATTGTGGGCACGACAGAGTGCCGCAAGCTCCATCGTATTGGCGCTCGTAGCGCTTCCCACAACGAGCATCAGATCCACCCGTTCGGCCAATTCGACGGCGTCGTCTTGTCGGTTCTGCACTGGACGGCAAATCGTGTTGATGATCTGAACCTCTTTGCAGAGAAAGATCAGTTCCGCAACCAGTTCCTTGCAGAGCTCGAGGGAGTGCGTTGTCTGGAATACGACGCCAACTTTTCGACGCAGCCGGTGGCTCGCCTTGGCAGCGCGCAGTTCGTCGAGGGTCTCAATGATCAGCGGCGGTTCCTTCAGCGAACCGGCGATCCCTTTGATCTCGGCGTGATTCGCATCGCCAATGACGACGACCTGACAACCTCGCTCTTCGAGGAGTTGTGCGGCCTCTTGGGCGCGATGGACGATGGGGCAGGTGGCATCCACGACTGCGAGCCCTCGCTCCTGTACGGAACGCAGCTCCTGTCGGGGCAATCCATGCGCGCGCACCACCATGATGCCGTCTGAAGCTGCATCGAGCGTCTTGACCTTGCGAAGACCGCGTGCCT
Source organism: Chthonomonadales bacterium (assembly GCA_037443035.1). Taxonomy (GTDB): domain Bacteria; phylum Armatimonadota; class Chthonomonadetes; order Chthonomonadales; family CAJBBX01; genus JABWBA01. The sequence continues at coordinate 41,323 of JBBIPC010000004.1, read as the reverse complement.
CGAGGCGCTCTGTGACCATCCGGTTGTGCACAAGATCACCGACGATAAAGACTGGCTGCTCACGGCCCAGGACCTTTTCGGTCATGGAGATGGCGCGCTTGACTCCAAAGCAGAAGCCGACCTCTTCGGCGACTTCCACAATCCTCCCTGATTCCGAGTGGTAGCGACGCGTACGCATCCCGATCCTTTCTAGTGTGCTGCTACCGGCTGGGAACACCGCGCGACATAGCCGTTCGCGATGAACCAGGCGACGGCCCGCCGGAGGGCTTCGCGCACTGGTGACTGCGGCAGACCCAGTTCGCGAACTGCCAGGGATGCATCGAAATACATGCGCCGCGAAGCCATCCGCACACCTTCCAGCGGGGCGCGCGGCTCCCTTCCGAGCAGAGTGCCGCGGAAAAACGTGTCCAGCACTGCGGTCCCATACGCTACCCAATAGGGCAAACGTGCCCGCGGTGCCGGTCGGCCCACGATATCTGCAAGCATCTCCAGAATCTGCTTGAGGGACACGTTTTGGTTGCCAAGAATATAACGCCCTCCCGCACTGCCTCGTTCTACAGCCAGTACGTGCCCAGCCGCCACGTCGCGCACGTCCACTAGGTTCAGCCCTGTGTCTACATAGGCCGGCATGCGACCGTTGAGGAAATCAACGATGATGCGCCCGGTCGGCGTTGGTTTGATGTCCCGCTCTCCAACAGGCGTGCTGGGGTAGACGATGACCATATCGAGAGCCATCTCCTGGGCCATCTTGCGGGCGCGTTCCTCGGCCAGGAACTTGCTGCGTTTGTAGTGTCCTACCATATCCTGCAGGGTGACTGGCGTCTGCTCCGTGCCTGGTGAACCGTTGCCCGGAATGCCGAGTACACCCACCGTACTTGTATAGACGATGCGATGGGCTCTTGCCGCATGAGCAGCTTCGAGCACGTTGGCCGTGCCCTCGATATTCGTTCGGTAGAGACTTCGCGGGTCCCGTGACCACAGACGATAGTCCGCCGCGACGTGGAACACGAGGTCGACTCCCATTGCGGCCCGATGCAGCGTGTCTGGTTGCAGCAAGTCGCCCAGCACGACTTCGCAGTCCATCCCGGCGATGTTTTCGCGGCGGCTCGTTGGCCTCGCCAGGGCACGAACGCGATAGCCATTACCGAGAAGCGCTTCTACCACATGGGATCCGACAAATCCTGTCGCACCGGTCACAAGGGCAAGCGGACCGGACATCGCAGCGCTACTTCGAGAGTGTCCACGCCGCGAGCTTGAGGCGACCGGCGAGTGTCTTCATCGTCTCCGTCACGGCGCTATGCTCGAAACCGCTATGCATTCTGCAGTTGCGGCAGCGAGGATCCACACGGCTTTCCCAGTACCCCCAGTTCGTCTCGTTCCAGAAGGACTCCCAGTCGGGGTAGTATCTCTCTCCTATCAGGTAGCACGGAGCGCGCCATCCGTGCGGCGTGTAGTTCACGGTGGACCATGGCGAACACGGAAGCTCCAGCAGACCCGCCGCGAAAGACAGGAACGTGGGAGTGACGTTGATCTTGTACCGATTCGCGAACTTCACGATCTCGCGGAACTTCTCGTGGGTCTGCTCTTGGGTAAGAAACACATCCGCCTCGACATTCTCGTACTCGTAGCCGGGTGATAGAAGAATGCCGTCGGTGTGTAGCTCCTCGGCCAGCCTGCACAGCTCCTCGACTTCCTCCACCCGCGTTTCCTTGTATACCGTGGTGTTGATCATCACCACGTATCCCCGCTGCTTGGCCTCCTTGATTCCGGCTACGGCGTTGTCGAAGACGCCCTTCCTCTGGCAGACCATGTCGTGGGTCTCGCGCATGCCGTCGAGATGGATCATTAGATAGAACTGAGGATGCGGTGGTATGACGCCGAACACCTTCGAATCGAGCTTGAGGGCGTTGGTACAACACAGCACATACCGGCGACGGTCGATCAATGCTTGGACGAGCTGTGGCAGTTCCGGATATAGCGTTGGCTCCCCACCGCAGAGGTTCACGATAGGGGCGCCGCATGCGTCAACTGCCTGGAGACATCGCTCCAAGCTGAGGCGGTCCGCGAGCTTACCGGTGTGTCGCTCCACCGCGCATCCGATGCACGCCAGATTACAGGTATAGAGCGGCTCCAGCATGAGCACGGTAGGGTAACGCGTGCGCCCCTGCCGCTGCATTGCCGTTCGGTGGCGAAACTGCGCTATGGTGAAACCCAGGGGATATCGCATGCTGCTCACTCACTAACGAGATACGCTGGACACGTAACGCCCCAGTGCCCAGAGGGGGAAGTAGTGGCGGTAATAGTGGTAACGCAGATAGAACACGCGCGGGAACCCGGTACCCGTGAACCAGGGCTCTTCCCAAGATCCGTCCTCGGTCTGTGTTCGGACCAGGAAGTCCACTCCGCGTCGACAGGCTTCCGATGCAGCTTCGCCCGCACTGGTGAGGCCGAGGACCGCCCAGGCCGTCTGCGATGGAGTGCTAGGCCCGTTGCCTTTGAGATGGGGTTTGTCGTAGGTCTCGCACGTTTCACCCCAACCGCCGTCTGGATTCTGCGACCGAACAAGCCACTGTACAGCCTTCCGTATCCGCGGGTCTTCAGCGGGGACGCCAGCGCGGGCCAACCCTTGAAGGCATTGCCAGGTGCCGTAGAGGTAGTTCACGCCCCAGCGACCGAACCACGAGCCGTCCGGTTCTTGGTGGCGCCACACGAACGCGATCGCACGCTTGATAGCCGTGTCCGTGGCCGGAACACCTAGCTCGGTCAGCGCCTCGATCGTCCGCGCAGTTATGTCTGCTGTCGGTGGATCCAGCATGGCGTTGTGGTCAGCGAACGGAACGTACTGGAAGACCGCGCGCGTGTTGTCGCGATCGAACGCAGCCCAGCCTCCGTCGCGGCACTGCATGGCTCTCACCCACCGCACAGCTCGGGCGATCGCAGGCTCTATGTCGTCTATGCAGCAGCCACGCCTGACGGCCTTCCGAAGTCCCATCAAGATCATGACTGTATCGTCCACGTCTGGGTAGAACTGGTTCTCGTACTCGAAGAACCAACCACCAGGATCGACACCCCGCACCTTGACCGCCCAGTCGCCCTTGACTCGCGTCTCTTTGCTCAGCAACCATCTCACGCACTTCTGTACGCTTGGTGCGTCTCCGGGAACGCCCGACTCGAGGAGTGCATTCAACGCGATGGCGGTGTCCCAGACAGGCGAGACGCAAGGTTGAACCCGAATGCCTCGTTCGTCTCTCATCTCGAAGGCTTCGAGTTCGCTAAGCTCATGCTGCACCGCTGGATGATCGTCTGCATAGCCGAGACACTTGTATGCCATGACGGCGTGAGTCATGGCAGGGAAGATGGCACCAAGCCCCCCGCTGCCAGCCTGCCGCTCCAACATCCACCGCTCAGCCGTTCGCATAGCCAAGATCCGCCCAGGTTTGATCGGGCACTTGTCGTAGACCTTGAGGAGCCGGTCGAGAGCAAGAAAGAAGCTCCTCCAGGTGAATGGCCGGCGATCGGGCTTGAGTCGCAGGTGCGGCCCGTGACGCCCACCTACGAACAGCTCATCAATGGAGCACTCCGGAGGAACCTGTCGCCTCGGCTTCGTCGCGTTGATGATAGAGAGAGGGATCAGGATGCCACGTGACCAAGAGGACATCTCGTAGATATTCAGGTAGGACCAGCGCGGCAGCAGGCACAGCTCCGGCGGTATTGTTGGTACTCCGTCCCAGTCGTACTGACCGAAGACGGCCAGGTAGAGCTTGGTGAAGGTGTTGCACTCCGTCACGCCGCCGAGGCGCAGGATGCAATCACGCAGGCGCTGCATGAAGGGCTCGTCGGCTGTGTAACCGGCGAGCTTGCAGGCGAAGTAGAGTTTCACGGAGGCGCTGACATCCGACGGACCGCCGGGGTATTGCGGCACGCCGCCATCCTCCTGCTGCCACTGTTCGACTGCGTAGCGACAGAGTTCGCGTATCTTCGTGCTGTCCGTCCGCCCGAGGAACCAGTGCAGAAGCACATACTCAGTCTCGAGTATCGTGTCGCCCTCCAGCTCTCCAACCCAGTGGCCATCATCGTGCTGTCGCGCAAGAAGCCAAGCGCGTGCCTTGTCGATCGTACACCGGATGTCCTGGACTTGCGCAGGGCTAACCACCGGCACCCTCCATGAAGTTAGACCGGTTTCACGATGGCTGGCGATGTGCCGAGAGGTGGTTCGAACCCGGGTCGCAGGCCTGGTCGCTGATGAGGCCCCGTTCCTTGAGCTGCTCCACTAGTATGGAGACGTCCGCCATAATCACGCGTGCCAGCTCGGTCGCGTCGGCCTGGCCGAGTTTCTCCAGGCGCTTGGCCGCCGTGCAGATGGAGACCAGTGGACCGAGGAGTGCTTCCTCGTTGAGCACGACGTCGGGCAGATCTACGGCGAGTTCTCGTGTCGGCTCGGTAGTGGTGTCTTCAACCTTGAGGAGATCCTCTCGGTAGCGCTTCTCGATCTCCCGTAGCTGTCGCGCGATGGCTTGGTAGAGCGGCGTGGAGTCCATATCCCGCTCTGCGGACACGCCGTAGTCGGCTTTGTGAGTTCCGTAGAAGATGTGGTCCGTCGTTGCGTAGTTCACGAACATCATGGCGATGAACTTCTGGAACACATCGCGATCGAAGACGTGCCGCGACACGTATGAGCGCTCGTCGAGGACCGCCGACAGGATATCGTCGAACATCGCAGCGATGAAACTGCGCGACGACATGCTCTCGGCCTCGTGCGCCACGGAAGGATCCCGGAACACGTAGTAGAAGAGCGGCTCGGGACCGTTGGCCGCGGGCTCGTGCTGGGCCACGGACATGAACACGTTGAGTTTCATCATGCTGTCGAGGTTCCGACGTGGATAGCCTTTGCGGACCATGTCCAGGGCATGGGCACGGAAGTCCGCCAGGTCGGTCCCCAGGAAGTGCGCGGTGCGATTGCCGATCCGGTCACGCAGCTCCCTCAGACGGAGGACGAGTTTGTCCCTGGCCTCTTGGATGATGGCCATCAACTCTTCCTTCATGGCGGCGTCGTCGGGGAAGAACTCGATCGTTTCGAAAGTCGTGCGGATCACGGCGAAGTCGTTCAAGCCATCTTCCAGGCACGGATAGGCCACGCCGAGGTGCAGCCCCTCAGGGAAGGTCGCTACAGTGTCGGCGTTTCTTAATCCGGAGTCAGGCTCTACGAGAGCGTAGAAGCGATTGTTGGTGGCAAGACTCTTGAGGAGAACCACCCTTCGATGGTCGTGAAGCGCTTCGGTCGTCGTTCGGCTTGCTACTGCCATTGGTTGTCGTTCACCTGTTCACATGCACACGGAGACCGACGTAGTCTCGACCTTCCATGGCGTAGTACTCGATGTCCAGTGCTCGATGCGGGCTGAACCGGGCTAACCAGTTCATTCTTCGGGCGAGGAATTCGGTTGCGACTGTAACGCGGAACGGGGTGTGGAGCGAACCTGCAACATATCCTCCTCCCATACGTCCAGAACCATAGCCAGCGTGGAGTCTGACGGCGCCAAGCGTGCGCTCTCCATATTCGGTCAGCCTGAGTGTCTTCGTGAGAGCGAGATACACAGAGCGCCCCTCCCAGCCACGGTTGGGTAGGTCGCGAATGCCGACGGCTACCGCTGGCGCTAGGTTGTTGGTGAATGCCTCACTGATAACGGAGTAATGGAGGCCGACCGTCGCCATCGAGTTGTCACTCACGGCAAATGAGGAGAGTTCCACTTCGAGCCCGAGGTCATCTTTGGGCCAGCCAAAGTGTAGCCATCCCCGTCCGCCCTTCCCATCCACGTCCCATACATACGCGATGTTCGCTGCCGCTGGCAGGGTAATGCGACCTGATGGGGCCAGAACCACTCGGTCCGCGCTCGTCACACGACCAAGAGACAACACGATCAGCGTAACGAGCCAGGTTCTCGTGTAGTTCCTCATGCTAGTGTGCCTCTCGAAAGCGCCGCATCCCGTTCCATGACGATGATGCCCCTCATGCCGCTAAGACGTCTGCTGCGAACTGACGCATCCGTGCTACTGCTTGTTCCAGTAGGTCGAACGACGCAGCGAACGAGCATCGCACGTGTCCCTCGCCAGCAGGGCCGAATACATCCCCAGGAACGACAGCGACGCCGGCTTCCTGAAGCAGTCGAGTCGCGAACGTCTCGGAGCTCAGGCCGGTCGGCTCGACTGATGGGAACGCGTAGAAAGCACCGTCTGGAAGCAAACACGGGAGGCCCATACCGTTGAGCTCACGCACCAAGTAGCGCCGCCGACGGTCGTATTCCTCGACCATGGCGGCCGACTCCGCATAACCGTTACGCAGGGCCTCTATGGCAGCCATCTGCGAGATGTGCGGGGCGCACAAGGTCGTATACTGGTGGATCTTCAACATGGTGCCAGAGATCGGCTCAGGCGCACACATGTATCCGATTCGCCAACCGGTCATGGCGTGAGACTTCGAAAGCCCATTCAGAAGCACGGTTCGGTCTCGTGCTCCATCCATAGAAGCTATGCACTGCCTTGGCGCCTCGTACACAAGCCGAGAATAGATCTCGTCTGCGATCACATAGAGGTCGTGTTCTACTGCGATGCGCGCGAGTTCCCGAAGGACGTCCGGAGGTTGTAGGGCGCCGGTGGGATTGCCTGGCGAGCAGATGAGCATGGCTTTCGTGCGGGATGTCACGCACCGTGCGACTTCGCCCGGGTCGATTCTGAACCCATCGGCCGCGCTCGTCCTAACGAAAACCGGTTCTCCACCTGCGATGCGGATGCACGGGGCGTACGAGACGTAGCATGGGTCGAACAGGATGACCTCATCACCGGTTTCCAGCAAGGCGCGCAAGGCAAGGTCAAGACCCTCCGAAACACCCACCGTGACAAGGATCTCCGTCTCCGGATCGTATGAGACTCCGTCTACTCTCAGAACATCTTCGGCGATGAGCTGACGCAATTCCGAGAGACCGGCATTGGAGGTGTAGGTCGTGTAGCCACGTTCGATAGCGTAGATGGCCGTCTCGCGCACGCTCCATGGAGTTACGAAATCCGGCTCGCCGACACCCAACGAGATGACGTCGGGCATGCTCGATGCCAAGTCGAAGAACCGGCGTATGCCAGAAGGTGGAATAGCTGAAACCGTTCTATTCAGGGGCTTCACGGGGTAACCAACAACCGGTGGTCCGCGTCGCCGTCAATGTAAAGCTCGCCGTCCTCTTTGTAGCGCTTCAAGACGAAATGGGTGTTTGTGGATGTAACGCGGTCAAGGGTGGCCAACTTCTGGGCGACGAAGTTCGCCACCTCTCGCATGTCCTTCCCCTCCACAACGACGCGGAGGTCGTGGCCACCAGAGACGAGCACCACTGACTTAACCTCCGGGAACCGCGCGATCCGTGCAGCGACTTCATCGAAACCAGCACCCCGTTCTGGAGTTACGGACACGTCAATGAATGCCACCACAGGGGTCGCACCGAGCGGCTCCCTATCCACCACTGCTTTGTAGCGCCGAATGACTCTGCACGCTTCCCAGTCGGCGATCTGCCGGCGCACCGTCTCCTCATCGAGCCCCAAGCGGCTGGCGATCTGAGCGGATGTGGCGTGCGCGTCCTGTTCGAGGATGTCGAGAATTGTAAGCATGCGATCGTCACCAATGAAGTCGCCCTGCCACCGTCGCGTGAAGCAGGGCTGCTTGAGTATAGCGCACGCTGGCTGCATACAGCAACCAGCGTGTCTCACGGGTCGAATTCACAATCAGGGCTTGCCCAGGATCCGTATCTGCGTCGTCAGTGTGAACTCCTTGCCATTCCGCTCGAAGACTAGCTCGCCGTAGATTGCAGCGTAACCACTCGCTGGAGTCTCGTATGCGCCGCTGAACGTCTTTCCGTCGCCTTCCATGGGCCGGAATGTCCACTTCTGATCTCGGAAGTCCTTCGTCGGTGCCGTTACGTAGAACAGACGAGCGGTCTTGGCCGTCTCACTGGAGGTGACGGTGAGCCTGACTCCAGTTGGAGTGTCTTCGTACTTCCAGCTCAGCGTCGGGAACGGCTTCCGCTCACCGATGGATCGGGCAAACGCTGTCAGCACGTTCAGTAGGCGTCCGCGATCTTCGAGACCATGTCCGCTATTCGGAATGTACGCCACCCACTTCGGACCGACGAGACCGTCCCAATACAGATTCAGCGCATCCTGCGTCCAGTAACGGTCATTGGTACCCAGGATGATCAGCTTCGGCATGGTGATGATCTGACGGTAGCTGTAGGGGTCCTCGAGTTCCAGCAGCCTGGTTGCTTTGTCGGATTGCAGAAGTGGTAGCAGACCTGCCGACGTGTAGTCATCAATCTGCTCGCTAGGCTTGCCATAGGACTGCAACTGGTGCTCCACCTGGGCCCGCACGTTCAGGATGTCTATGACCATGGGGGCGATAGCCGATACGCGTTTGTCCTTGCTAGCGCCGACGAGCCAGGTGGTCCAGCCACGCTTCGAGGCACCGGTTATAAGGAAACGGGTGATGGGTCTCTGGCCAGGCTGCTTGGTGAATGCCTCGATAACGTCCATAGCCTTGATGACTGCCTTGGCCATGGGGAAGTGCAGGGGCCAGGACTCGTCGCCGGTCTCCATGAATTTGAGCCACGTGTAGACAATCAGAGCATCCTCGGTCTTACCACCGAAGAGGGGCTGGTTCGGAATGTTGTAGAGGATGGCGAACGGGGATCCCGAGGCCCGCGCCGCCATGAGACCGAGGATCGCCTCCTCTGCGCCGCCGCTTCCACCCGTGTTCAGCAAGGTACACAACGATGGGTTGTCACACTTGTCGGGTACGAACAACTGCAGCCTGTGCTCCCATCGCATGCCCTGCCATTCCTGTGACACCATGTGGAAGTCGTATACCTTGCCTCCCGACAAGGTTCGTTCGTCGCGCTTCTCCCAGCGGAACGCTGGCTCGGGTTTCGCGAGGTACTGGGCAAAGTCCGCCCGCGCCATGGAGATGGACACGACGGCGAGAACCGCCAGACTCGCCAGTGGGACCAACCGACGTCGCATGAGAAACTGCCTCCGTTCTTTGATTACTGACACTTGGAGTGTTATACTCTTTTCTAAGCCCCAGATAGCTCCTTTGCGGGGCCGGAGTCTTGACTCGTGTCTTGGAACGACCTCGGCGCAATCCTATCCCGGTTCAACTATCTTGTGATAGTGGACATACTCGCCATTGCGTGGCTCATCTACAAGCTGCTCGTATGGGCGAAGGGCACGCGCGCGTGGCAGATCATCTGGGGGCTACTGATCTTTTTTGCCGGAGTCTTCGTGACAGACTGGCTCAACTTAGCGGCACTGAACTGGTTGCTACGGAGCATGTTCGCGTTCGGTCCGGTTGCCCTGGTGATCTTGTTCCTTCCTGAGCTGCGCCACGCGCTAGAGGAGTTCGGCCGGCCCGGTTTCTGGGGACGGAGCTTCGGGCTAGTGGCTGAGGAGTCCGTTGGCGAAATGATCGATGCCGTCGTCCGGGCGGCGACTGCAATGTCCGTGAAGCGTGTGGGAGCGCTTATTGTCATCGAGCGGGAGACAAAGCTCGAAGATGTCATCGCCTCGGGGACGGTGATCAATGCGGTTACAACGGACACCCTCCTCCAGACGCTGTTCTATCCTGGGAATCCGCTTCACGATGGGGCTGTGGTCATACGGGGCCACATCATCGTTGCGGCAGGCTGCACGCTGCCGCTCACGGGTGCTCCCAGAATCGAGGCTGCGGTCCACACGCGACACAAGGCGGCACTGGGCATGTCGGAGGAGAGCGACGCAGTCATCGTAGTTGTATCGGAGGAAACAGGAACCATCTCCATCGCGGTCGAAGGCAGGCTGGTACGCGGGTTCACCTACGAGGCGCTCCGGGAGAGACTGCGCCAGCTGCTGGATGTCGAGAAACAAGAGGGATTGGTGGGCACGCCCATCGGCCAGGTTGCCGTGCGCGTTAGCGGCGCTATCATTCAGAAGACAGCGGGAGCGCGGCGAAGGTCGCGCCGCCGGCCACGCGAGAGCAGCGTACGATGATAGGCAGACTGCGCCATAACCTGGCCCTAAAGCTGATCTCGTTGGCGACTGCGATCATGATTTGGTCCTACGCTGTCAGCGATCGGGCTGCCACACCGTCGCGTCAGGTCCTAGCTGAGGTCGTAGTTGTGGGAGAACCGCCGCGTGGCCTGGACGTGGAGATACGGGCTAACAGCGTGTTGGTGGAAGTCATGGGGCCGCGGGCCCAGCTCGATGCGATTACCGAGGGCTCTGTCAAGGCGATCGTAGACCTCTCCACGGCTCGCCCTGGAGTGCGTTCGCTACGTGTCATACGCTTCGTGGCACCACCAGAGGCACCAGCCGTCACGTTCCCGCCGCAGACCAGGTCCGTCGAGGCGGTGGTTCACTCCACGGTTCGCAAGCGTGTGCGCATCAGCGTCGAGATCGCCACGGAACCGCCGCAGGGAAAGAGGTACTCAGCCCCACGCGTCGAACCAGGCTGGGCGGATGTCGAGGGTCCGAGGGAGGCGGTCGAACAGGTCGCGATGCTGGTCGTACGTCCGGACATTAGGCCGACGGGCTTTCGGGGCCAGGTAATGATCGACCCGGTGGACAGGCAGGGCCTCACTGTAGCTGGGGTGCGCGTGGACCCTCCTAACGTGCACGTAGAAGTCGACGTGCTAGACCTTGCAGAGACGAGAGTCCTTGTCGTGTCGCCCGTGCTGGAAGGACGGCCGCCGGCGCCATTCATCGTGACGTCGGTTGTCTGTGACCCCGCTCAGGTGGCCGTTTCTGGACCTCCGTCTGAACTGGCTGCCATGGATGCTGTGCGTACTGTTCCGATCAGCCTGGATGGCGTGCGGGCCGACGCGGTGCGGCAAGTCGCTCTGGACCTGCCGCCTACGATCCAGATTCGCGGCCGACGGATCACCGTAGACGTGACCATTCGCGTGAAGGACGTTTCCAAGGCAGAGCCGTGACCGCAACAGAGCGGGGCGCGAGGGAAGCAGTGTTCGGAACGAGTGTTCATGCGGAGCTACGGCCCATGTCACTGGGCGACGTTTTCGATACTGCATTCCGGCTGTACCGCAGCAACTTCGTCCTGTTCGTTACCGTGACGGCTGCTGTGATGGTGCCCGCGACAGCTCTCACTCTGCTTGCGGGTGGCCTATTGGGCATTAACAATCTGTTTGCGGACACCCAGCCATCGAACCCAGACGACGTGGCTGCTGTCATGCGCATGCTTGGTGCGCTCGCGATCTACTCGGTCGCCAGCATCATCGCGACCCTCGGTTACGTAGCCCAGTACGCCGCCATGATTGTGGCTGCGTCGGCTCGTTACCTTGGGGTGCCCTGCACACTGCGAGCCGCCTACCGCCGGGCCCTGGCGTGCTATGGCAAGTTGGTTGCTGCGCTCCTTCTTGCGAGTGTCGTGATCGGTGGTGTCTACTTCGCTCTCATCTTTGTCTTCGCTGTCTTCGCTGCGGTCGGTAGCACCGCCGTTGGCGATAGCGTGATTGTAGCCGTGGCAGCGTTTTCCATCATGGTGGTTGTGGTTCTTGTCATGGTCGTGGCAGCAGCCGCTGTCCTGGCGTTTCTTCCACAGATCATCGTGCTGGAGACCGAGGGTATCGTCGGAGCGTTCCAGCGGAACTTCGCCCTGCTACGTGTCGCTGGATGGAGGGCGGTTAGCGGCCTGGGTCTCGCGTGGGTAATCACTAGTGTTCTGCAGCTCACGTTCGCGGCCTCCATCGCGTTCAGCGTCGGCGGCCTCTTGTTGCCATTCCTGCGGGTGACGGAAGAGACGCAGACAATCATTCTCGATGTGCTCGCGTCGGTCGTCGGTTTGTTCATCCAGCCTTACCTGGCATCGGCGCTAGTCGTCCTCTACTATGACGCAAGAGTCAGGAATGAGGCCCTGGACTTGCTCTGGATGGTGGACAAGCTTCCGGCGGTCGCAAGCGGCGAGACGGTCAGATGAGGCGAGGACTCACCGCGAGCATCGCGTGCTTCATGGGCGTGGCGACCGCGCAGACTGTGGCAATAGCGCAAGATGGCAGCCGGGAATCCGAGATTCGGAGTCAGATTGCGAGCATCCTAGCTCAGCCCGAATACAGGGCGGCGGCTCGGCGCCATGACCTGCTTCGCCAGATTGGTGAGTGGTTGCTCGATGCACTCCGAGCGATTGCGGACTTCTTCGCTCGGCTCTTTCGCTTCGGGGGGCTGTCCGATCCAGGCAGTATGAGGATGCTGACGTGGCTTGTGATGGCCGCCGTGGCGCTCCTTGTCGCCTGGGCGCTCGTGCGTGCCTTCCGCATGGCGAAGGTCGAGCGGCGGTCGCGTGTTCGGCGTCAGATACGACTAGTGGATCAGAGACGGACCGGCGAGGTGGGGCAGGCCGACGAACTGCTATCGCGGGCGTCCGAGGCAGCACGGAAGGAGAAGTGGGAAGAGGCGTGCCGTCTGGCGATGGCCTGCTTGCTGAAGAGACTTGACGATAGTGGCGTCGTTCCCTTCGACCCGGCAAGAACGAATGGGGAATACATCCGGATCCTTCGTGAGAGGCCTGACGTTGGCGTGTTGGTCGCGCCGGTCGTAGAGCTCTTCGATCGCATTGCGTATGGCGGCATGCCGGCGGACAGGAGCGTGGTGGCTGAGTTCCTGGACGCCTGCCGTCATCCGCTATGGTCGAGAACGGATGCGCATGCCCATGGTGGGTAGCTGAACTGACCGATTCGCATTGCCATCTGAACCACGAGAAGCTGTACGCCGACCTGCCCCACGTACTGCGGCGGGCTCGAGAGGCTGGAGTTCACCGCGTGGTCGCCATTGGGTACGACTTGGCGAGCTCGGAACGAGCGCTGGCCATCGCTGGACAACATTCGGACGTCTGGTGCGCGGTCGGTGTTCACCCCCATGACGCGGCAACTTATACGTCGGAGGTGGAAGCATCGCTTCGGCGCATGGCGAAGGATGAGCGCGTCGTGGCCATCGGCGAGATCGGCCTGGACTACCACTATGACTTCGCACCGAGGGCGATTCAGCTCGAAGCATTCGTAGCACAACTTCATCTCGCGGCCGAGCTCGGTCTGCCTGTCGTTATTCACTGTCGCGAGGCTCACGCTGATACACTCGGCGCCGTCAGAGCTGCTGGCTGCAGCATCTCTGGGGTGATGCACTGCTGGTCAGGTTCAGTCTCCGAAGCGAAGCGTGCGGTGGAGTCGGGTCTGTACATTGGCATTGCCGGCGTAGTGACCTTCAAGAAACCTGGCGACCTTCCGGCAGTGGTACGGGCCGTCCCTAGGGACAGACTGGTCATCGAAACAGATGCGCCTTATCTATCGCCCACACCCATGCGCGGGAGGGTGAATGAGCCAGCGTTCCTACGATGGACGGCAGCGGAGGTCGCGAGACTGCTGGATATGAGTGCCGCGGATCTAGCGGCGCTCACGGACGCCAATGCTGCAGAACTATATCCTCGGCTACGCTTGGCCGCTGAAGGCTAAGTAAGAACGCACAACCTCGTCGGTTGCGCCATCCATGCGGATGATGCCGCTGTCGAGCCAGATGGTTCGCGAAGCTGCTCGCTGGACGACGTTCATGTCATGGCTGACAAAGATGATGGTGCGCTTCTGACGCTGGACCTCCTCGATACGCCGGAAGCACTTGGCTTGGAATGCTTCGTCTCCCACTGCCAGTACCTCGTCCACAAGGAGGATATCAGGTTCGGTGTGTACAGCGATGGAGAATCCGAGACGCATCTTCATGCCTTCGGAGTAGTTGCGCAAGGGAGTATCCACTTTCGCTGCAAGATCGGGCGTGTCGAAGGCGAAGGCGACGATGGCGTCCATGCGCTCTCGTATCTCTCTGCGCGACATGCCCAGGATAGAGCCGTACAGCTCGATGTTCTCGAGGCCTGTAAGATCGGGATGGAAGCCTGCTCCGAGCTCCAGCAGTGGCGCCACGCGACCGTTCACCACGATGGAGCCGCTGGACGGTCTGTAGACGCGGGCGACCAACGAGAGGAAGGTGGACTTGCCCGAGCCGTTTCGACCGATGATTGCGACTGTCTGTCCGCACGGGATGCTCAGGCTGATACCCTTTAGCACCTCGATGACCTCACGCGGCCGCCTGCGTAGGGCATTCACCGCAGCCACTTTGAGGGACCCGTAGACATGGTGATGCACGACGAACGACTTCCGGAGGTCCTCGCAGGTGACCGCGGCGTCTGTGTGCATGGCTACGGCCGCTCCACGAACTGCCACTTGCGGCTATTGAAGTAAGCATAGCAACCGACAAGTATTGCTACGGAGATCGCTCCCGTCAGGAGTAGGTTCCCGGGATCCAATGGCAGGGACTGGTGACCTCCGATGGCCGAAGGGTGAGGGGGCTCGAGGAGGCACTTACGGTAGCCGTTGATGAGCGACGCCATGGGGTTGACCATGTAGAGGGCACGCAACCATCCTCTCCCCGGTTCGGCGAACATGGGAGAGTAGTAGACTTGCTCCACGACATACATGACAGGCAGGAGAAAGAAGAGGAGATTGAGCAGCACCGATGTGATGTACTTGACGTCTTCATAGAAAACGTTCAAGCACGCTACCAGAAGAGACAGACCCGTAACGAGCACAAGCTGGACTACTATGAGGTAGGGGAACCAGACAATCGTGGGCAGGATGGGTGCCCTCACATAGAGCAGGAGATACGCGAAGAACACACCCCACGACAGGAGAAAATGGATGAAGTTGGCGATGGTGGAAGAGAGCGGTACCACCTCCCGTGGGAGATAGACCTTCTTGATAACGCCGTACATGAGGAGGATGGACTGGCTGGCATCCAGGATGGCTGTCTGGAAGAACGTCCAAGGGATGATCGCGACAAGCACGTATGCGGAGTAACTCCTGAAATGCGCGGCGAAGCCTGCGTACTTGAACACGAATGTGATGCAAGCGACCTGCATCAGCGGAGGTGCGATGGACCAGAAGAAACCGAGCTTGGAGTTCTTGTACCGAACCTTGAGATCGCGCCGAACAAGCTGCCACAGAAGCTCGCGAAAGCGCCAAAGCTCCCGAACGTCCTGTATCAAGGGTCGCTGAACTCCGTCATGGGTCCCGGTTGCCAGTATACGTGGCTCGCTCTCGCTGTGTCAATGGTGGTAGGTAGCAGCCCTTGTGTCGCTCAGCAGAGCGCCTCGCGGCCCGCGTCACCCCTCGCTTATGTACGTCGTTTGGTCGTCCTGCCGTTCGCGGCCGCGGTCGACACGGCAGGAAACCAGCGTGTAGCCAAGAACATGCGAAGAACGGCCGACGATCTGGCCCCCGTGCTTCGCACAGGATTGCAGATTGCCGAAGAGGAGCTGAGCAAGAGGCTAGAGGCATCTGGCGTGGTTCTCTTGGGCATAGATCGTCCTAGGACCGGCGTTGAGCCGCGGCCTTTCAGCGGGATACACGAACCACGCGTGGAGGAGCTAGTCGAGGCGGCCGGCACCGCTGATGGGGATGCTGCGCTGTTCGTCCTCTTAGACAAAGCGGGAGTTCGCACTGGCCTGTACCGGGAGCTATGGATTCGACTGCGAGCCGATCTGGTTTCCTTGAGGGAACCTACGCATACGTACCGTCTTTACGCTCTCGGAGCCGCGCGAACTGCGCCGAAAGTGTTCGCGCCCGGGTTCATGCGAACGGATGATAACCTGGTCAGGGACGCAGCTCTGAGCGCTGCGCGGAACCTGTACGATGCACTGGATCGCGGCGGGCGGGCACCTTTCGCGGTGGATGCCCGCATCGCTGTCATTCCGGCCGCCGTACCTGCCGCGGCCGATGTACGATCTGCGACGGGCGAAGTCGTGAACCGGCTGCCGATTCCGCAGCTCGAGCGCCAAGCCGATGTGCTGTTCCAGCCCGAGGTGGGGCCCCTCGCAGAGGTGGTTCCCGTCGCATCCGTGATCGCCGGCATGCGGGAACTTGGACTGGCACCGACGGACTTCTGGCTAGACGGCGCACCAGTAGCTACAGCGGCAGCGAGACTGGGTCGCCACATTGGTGCCGACTGGGTCCTGCTAAGCCGCATGGAGGCCGTTGCCATCGGGCCGGCGCTGGACGAGCTAACGGGAGAAGAAGCCGGAGAGGCCGGCGAAGTAATCGCGCGATTCGCGCTGCTACAGGTTGCGACCGGGAGGGTCGCATGGCAATGCACGAAGCAGGCCATCGCGAACACAACAATGCAGACTCCGTACGGGCGACGACCAATCCGGACGAAGCAGCAGACAGTGACCGATGCGGCCATTACGGCCTACGCATTGGCCAGACACGCTTTGGAGGAATGGGCACGATCGAGCCGAATCCTGGAATAAGGGCACCTACTACCTAACATGCGCGTCGTTCTTGTGGACGAAGACGCAGTGGAGGATTGGTGAATGCGAAAGTGGAAGTACCGAACGATGGTCTTGCGCGACCTCTCCATCGCCGAATCGAAGCTCAACGCCGAAGGCGAAAAGGGCTGGGAGCTCGTCGCGGTGTGCCTGCTCGATAGCAACACAGCAAGGGCATTCTTCAAGATGCCGGACCTGTCCCAAGAGACAGCAGAGTCCGAGATCCTCGCCGGCGAGTCGGCCTTCGATACTCAGACACCGTTCTAGGCTCAGCACCTAGCGAAAAAGGACCGTAGACACGATCCAGCACTCTCGGAGCTGCTGGCAGAGTGGTGTGCCGTCGTGCGACCTAGCGACCCCCCGTGGCGAGGTGCATAACGCGCTCCTGAGTGGCCTCGGAGGCAGAGAGTGCTCCTGCTATGCGTCCTTCGTGCATGACGAGGATGCGGTCGCTCATGCCGATGACCTCGGGCAGTTCCGAGGAGATCATGATGATTGCCACGCCATTCGCTGCCAGCTCGTTCATCAACTGATAGATCTCCGCCTTGGCTCCTACGTCAATGCCTCGAGTCGGCTCGTCGAAGATGAGCACTTTGGATTGGGTGAAGAGCCACTTCGCCAGAACGACCTTCTGCTGGTTGCCACCCGACAGATTCTGGACTGCTCGCTCGATGGATGGCGGTCGGATGCTCAGATCTGCGACGTATTTCTGCGCCACCTCCCGTTCTCGGGCGAGCATGAGGAAGTTCAGGCGCGACAAGGCGCTGAGATTGGCCAGCGTGATATTCTCCCGTACCATCATACCAAGGACCAGACCCTGGTTCTTGCGGTCTTCGGTAACCAGGCCAATCCCTAGGCGGATGGCGTCCTGGGGAGAGCGAACCTTGACCGGCTTGCCCTCTAGGAGGATCTCACCGCCGTCAATTGGATCAGCACCGAAGATCGCACGCGCCAGCTCCGTGCGACCAGCGCCGACCAGCCCGGCCAGTCCCAGGACCTCACCGCGGCGAACTGCGAAGCTGATGTCGTGTAGCTTGTCCTTCCGCCGCAAGTTCCGCACCTCCAGAACGACATCGCCTAGCGGCGCCGGGACTTTTGGCATCATCTGTGTCAGCTCGCGGCCCACCATGTATCGGATGATTTCTTCGCGCGTCAAGTCGCTGACGTCGCGCGTGGCGATGTGCTTGCCGTCCCGTAGCACAGTGACCCTGTCTGCGATCTCGAAAACCTCCTCGAGTCGATGGGATATGTACACGATGGACACACCCTGTGCCTTGAGCTGCCGAATAAGAGAGAACAGGCTCTCGAGTTCGTGCTCTGTGAGTGTCGCCGACGGCTCGTCCATCACAATGATCATGCTCTGACGGGATGTTGCCTTGGCTATTTCCACCATCTGCTGCTGGGCGATGGAGAGGCGGTTCACTGGTACGCGAATATCGAGTGCAACGCCCAGGCGGTCAATGACACGCTGCGCTTCGTCATACATCGTCCGGAAGTCCACGAAACCCGGTATGCGAGCGCGAGGTTCCCTGCCGAGAAAGATGTTCTCCGCCGCGTTGAGGTAGGGGACAAGGTTGAACTCTTGGTAGATGATGGAGATCCCGAGGTCCATAGCCTTCTGCGGGCTGTCGATCTCGACGGTGCGGCCATTGATGCGGATCTCCCCGGAGTCGCCGAGCTGTGCGCCTGCTAGTATCTTCATCAGCGTGGACTTGCCAGCGCCGTTCTCGCCTACGAGCGCGTGTACTTCGCCCTTGCGGACCTCGAGACTCACGGTGTCCAGTGCTCTGACACCCGGGTAGGTCTTGGAGATACCCCGCATCTCCAGTACTGGTACGATGGCCTGATCCGTAGCTGTCACTGCGTCCCCTCCTCGGAAGCGGGAAGTCCTCTCATTGTAGCAGAGCGTTTCCGTGTTGACAACGCTAGAGGTGAGGGCTATACTGAGATTGGTAATCCACTGGCTCGCAGCCGGTCACATACGAGAAGGGGAACCGAAAGCATGAGAACGCTGTTTCGTATTCTCACCATGAGTGTTGCAGCAACGGTGCTGGCGTCGGCGCCTTTGAGGGCGCCGGCGCAGAACGAGCCAGGTCGGTGGCAGGTATCGCTCAAGTGCGGTGCATTCTTCCCTGGCCAGGGCACTATGCGTGACCAGGCAACCGGCGAGTGGTGGTACGCTGGAATCGATCTCGACCCAGGTTTTCGTTACCGACCAGACAACGGTACGATCCGCTTTGGCGTGGACTTCGATTTTCGCGCCACTGAAGGCCGTACGGTCTTTACGATACCTGTCCTAGCCAAGGTGACATGGCCCATTTCTACCGCATCCGAGACAGCGCGGCTATACGGTGGCCTGGGAGTGGGTTCCTACTTCATGAACAGTCGGTACAGCGGCGCAGTTGTGAAGCCGGGCGCTCAGTTCATCGCCGGAATCGAGCTAGGCCCGAAGCTGTTCATCGAAGCCTCGTACGACTGGGTGAGCGCCTTCTACGATGACGAGGGAAACGCCCTCCGCGCGGATGGTATCAAGGTAGCCGTCGGAGTCCGATTCTAGGATCGGCTGGGTGAACGAGACGGCCATCCCAGCGGAGGCCGAGGATCGTCCTCTCCGCGTTTTCTGCGGTACGGCACATCTGGCACTCGGCCACGCGATCGCGAAGTGGCTCGATTGCGAGCTATCACCTCTACGCATTCGGCACTTCGCTGATGGTGAAATCCACCTCTCGTGTGATGGCAGCGTCCGTGGGACGGACGCGTACATCATTCAGCCGACGTGCCACCCGGTCAACGACAACCTCATCGAGCTGCTGATCTGCATTGACGCTCTGCGGCGTGCATCAGCGTCCCATATCACCGCAGTCGTACCCTACTTCGGCTATGCGCGCCAGGAGAAGAAGGACCTGCCTCGCGAGCCGATAACGGCACGCTTGGTCGCGGATCTGCTGGAGCGCGCCGGCGCCAATCGCGTCATGGCGATGGATCTTCACGCGGGGGCCATCCAGGGCTTCTTCGATGTGCCGGTGGATCACCTAACCGCTGCGAACGTGTTGGCGGCGGCGTTGCAAGAGTCTCGGTCGAGCAACATGGTGGTCGTCTCGCCTGATGAAGGAGGCGTGAAACTCGCACGGAGGTACGCTGTTGCTCTATCGGCACCGCTGGCGGTTGTATACGGTCATGATAACACAACTGGTCTGGGTGTGCCGCAGGTGGCTGGTGATGTGCGGGGTGTGAAGCCCGTTATCGTGGAGGATATGATCACCACCGGGGCTAGCGTGCTCCGGGCTTGCGATGCGCTGCTCGCGCGGGGATGTGAACGTGCGATTACGATTGTCGCCACCCACGGCGTGTTCGTTGGTAGCGCTCTGGAGCGTGTCTGCGAGCGTGAGGAGGTTCTCCGCGTCTTCGTAACAGACACGGTTCCCCAACCGCTCGCAGACCAGTGTCCGAAGCTGCAGGTCGTGAGCGTCGCGAGCTTGTTCGGCGAGGCGATTTACAGGGCGCACCGGCACGAGTCCATATCGTCCCTATTCGCGATGCAATCAGGTGCGCAAGCATAGCGTCTCGATACCAAGAAGGTTAGGGAGAGAGAGGTGGCCGGGGATCTACGGTTCGACTGTTATTACAACTACTCAGAGCTAACGGTTCGGCTGGAGGCACTGGTGACGGCCCATCCCGGCCTGCTGTCTCTGGAAAGCATCGGGCAGAGCTATGAAGGGCGAGACATCTGGCTCGTAACCGTCACGAACAAAGAGACGGGGGCAGCCGATCGGAAGCCTGCCGTATACGTGGACGGCAACATCCATGCGACCGAGGTCTCAGCCAGCACCGCCTGTCTCTACCTGATCCATTCCCTCGTCTCCGAGTACGGCAAGGATCCGGATATCACGCGCTGTCTGGACACCCGAGCCTTCTACGTCGTTCCTCGGCTGAACCCAGACGGGCCAGAACGGTATCTCTCCGAAGAGCAAAAGGCACTTCGTTCCAGTGTGCGTCCTTACCCCTACGATGAAGAACCGATCGGTGGCCTTCGGCGCGAGGACGTGGACGGCGACGGCAAGATTCTCTCCATGCGCATTCCCGATCCCATGGGTACGTGGAAGGTGAGCGAGCAAGACCCTCGCCTCATGGTTCGACGAGAGCCGACCGAGACTGGCGGTACGTATTACCGGTTGCTGCCGGAGGGTGTGATCGAGGACTACGACGGCTACACTATTGCCATCCAGGCGACCAAGGAAGGACTGGACTTGAACCGGAACTTCCCTGCGCATTGGCGCCCGGAAAGCGAGCAGCATGGCGCAGGCCCATTCCCGACGAGCGAACCGGAGATACGAGCGACAGTCGCGTTCATCACAAGCCATCGCAACATCGTGGCGGGGGTGTCGTTCCACACCTACAGCGGAGTGTTGCTCCGGCCGTACGGCACCCAGAGCGACGAGAGCTTTCCTGCGGAGGACCTCTGGACCTACCAGACGATCGGCGCGAAAGGGCGCGAGCTGACAGGCTACCCCGCAATCAGCGTGTACCATGACTTTCGCTACCACCCTAAGGAGGTCATCACCGGAGTCTTCGACGATTGGCTCTATGACCATCTAGGCATCTATGGTTGGACGGTGGAGATCTGGTGTCCGCAACGCGAGGCGGGCATCATGGGGTTCGGGCCCGATAAGACCGAGGGCGGCTTCCGCTTCATTGACTGGTACCGCGAGCATGGTGTCGAAGACGATCTGAAACTTCTCGCGTGGAATGACTCGTCGCTGGGTGGAAAGGGCTTTGTGGAGTGGCGACCGTTCGATCATCCCCAACTTGGCAAGGTCGAAATCGGCGGTTGGGACTCCGGATTCTGCTGGCGGAACCCCCCTCCCGATCGTCTGGAGCAAGAAGTCGCTCGGTTTCCGCGATGGCTTCTCTGGCAAGCGCTAGTCTCGCCCCGCATCGTGTTGCGGGAGTTCTCGGCGGTGTCGCTTGGGCACGACGCCTACCGCCTCCTGCTCGTTGTAGAGAACGAGGGCTGGCTGCCGACCTATGGCTCGAAGAAAGCCCTGGAGCGGAAGGCCGCGCGTCCCGTGGTGGTGGAGTTGGAGCTGCCGGACGGTGCTGTCTTAGAGATTGGGAAGATCAGGCAGGAGATCGGGCATCTGGAGGGACGTTGCTACAAGAGCCCGGCGGCCATCGGATGGGTTGCTGATCCCACGGAAGAGCGCGCCAAGGTGGAGTACATCGCGCGCGCGAGACCAGGCCAAGTGATCAAGGCAGTTGTCCGCAGCGAGCGAGGCGGTACGATCGAGGCCGAGGTCACCCTACCATAGAGGAGTGGGAGCTAGGCAGTCGAGCTCTCGTCGCGACTGATTTCGGCCGCTCGAGCGAGGAGATCTTCGTAGACGGCGTCGGGTATAGATACCTTGAACTGCTTCTCGAGGCTCTGTCGCTTTCGCGCCGTACGGATGCAGTCCTCGTTGAGGCAAAGATATGCCCCCCTACCCGATGCTTTGCCTGTCGGATCGACGCGGACCGTACCATCGGGTTGCCTGACGATACGCATGAGCGCACGTTTCGGCGCCTGGCTACGGCAACCGATGCACGAGCGAATGGGTACATGACGTCCTCGTGTCATCAGCGCCCATCCTCCATCCGAAGTCCAGGACCTACGGGCTGGCGCTAGGGGTAGGCTGGCTGGTGTCGGCCCCAGCGGGATCGCCTGGCGAAGCGTCCGGCTGAGATGACGGTGCTTGGCCCCGCGGCATCTGAGACTCGGCTCTGATGTCTATATGCCAGCCTGTGAGGCTCGCAGCCAGACGCACGTTCTGACCGGACTTGCCTATGGCAAGCGACAGTTGCGAGTCGGGTACGACCACCAGTGCAGTGGGATTCTGGTGAGAGCGCTCTGTCGGGTACGGATTGAGGATCACACTGGAGACCTTGGCCGGGGACAGTGCCGATTCGATGAACTTGGCAGGATCCGGCGACCAGCGGATGATATCTATCTTCTCGTCGCGGAGCTCGTTCACAACTGCCTGGACGCGACTCCCGCGGTGGCCGACGCAGCTCCCAAGCGGATCCACGCGCTCATCGCGCGAAACGACGGCGATCTTGGATCGAGCACCAGGTTCGCGAGCTACGTTCTTGATTATTACCACGCCATCGGCGATCTCCGGAACCTCTAGCTCGAAGAGGCGGCGGATAAGATGAGGATGCCGGCGGGAGACGATGATCCTAGCTCCGCGATTGTCCCTGTCGACGGAGAGGATGAGAACTTTCAGGCGGTCGTTGGGCCTATATGGCTCCCGAGGAATCTGCTCGGCAGGTGGGAGGATCGCGTCCGTCTTGCCGATGTTGACCAGCACGTTCCCGTACTCACGGCGGACAACGATGCCCGCGAGCACCTCGTCCACGCGGTCTTTGTACTCCTCGTAGATGCGGTCGCGCTCCAGCTCCTTGAGCTTCTGGACCAGTACCTGCCTTGCTGTCTGAGCAGCTATGCGCGCCAGCATGGGTTCCTGAAGCTCGATTTCGATGGTGTCGCCCGGCTTACAGTCAGGGTGTGTGCGTCGAGCGTCGTCTAAGAGTATCTCATCGGCGTCCATGACCTCGTCATCTACGACCGTGTAACGACGATAGACGTGAACCTCGCGGAAATCCTTTTCCACCTGTACTCGAATGTCCGGCGACTGACCCACAAAGGTCTTCCGATATGCGGTAACAAGGGCGTGCTCGATGATCGCCGCAAGCGCCTCCTGTTCGATATCTTTCTCGCGGGCGATCTGGACCAGTGCCTCGACCAGCTCGTCTTTCACAGACCGACCTCCTAGACAAAACCGAAGCCGCCCTGTTCAGGCGGCCACAGAGACAACCCTCGAGTGACAGTATGAACTCCCGCACTCGGCTCGGTAGAGTTGGGCTATTATAGCACATGGACGTTGGGTCCACAACAACACTCGATGGTTCCGAGAAGAGGTCGGCTCGTAAGGCCAGCGCATATCTCGACGAGATCTTCCTCAGTGTGCAGGGCGAGGGACCATGGCTTGGCGTGCGCCAGGTGTTCGTGCGATTCTCTGGCTGCAATCTCGACTGCCGCTACTGCGATAGCCAGCGCTCGCGGCGCCTCATCGCGACCTGTCAGGTGCTCGACGGGACAGGGGTACGAGTCTTGAACACCCTCCCCAATCCAGTAGACCACACCGTACTGACGTCTACGGTGCTGGCGGCAGCCGGGGACTCTCCGATTCACTCCGTAGCTGTGACGGGTGGGGAACCCTTGCTCCAGGACCGATTCCTGCGTGAGTGGCTACCACATCTGCGCGAGAAAGGCATGGCCATATACTTGGAGACCGCAGGCCACCTCCCGGACAGGCTCAGAAGCGTTGCGGCTTCGGTAGACTACTGTGCCATGGACTTCAAGCTGCCTTCTGCCACAGGTGAACGGCCCTTCTGGGCAGAGCATCGGCAGTTTCTCGAGATCTGTGCTGCGCATGGCATTGCCGTTTGTGCTAAGGCAGTCGTGACGGCGGAGACAACCGAAGAAGAGGTGATTCGCTGTGCGCAAATCGTACGAGACGTGGCGCCGGGGACCGCCCTGGTGCTGCAGCCCGTAAACCCGCAGACCTCCGAAGATTCCGCACCATCTGTTGATGAATTGTTCCGCCTTCAGTCGGCGGCGCTTGCATATCACCGAGATGTTCGGATCATTCCGCAGTGCCACAAGGTGTTGAACGTCACATGAGCGCCAAGAGTGGAAACGATGCCATCGTTCTCGTATCGGGCGGGTTGGACAGCTGTGTCTCGACCGCCTGGGCTGCGAACGAGGGCTATCGTCTTCGCCTGCTACACGTGAGCTACGGCCAACGGACCGAGCAACGAGAAGCAAAGGCGTTCACCGACATAGCGGCATACTACTCGGTGCCGCCCGAACGACAACTCGCGGTTTCCGTGGAGTACTTGGCACGGATCGGTGGGTCCTCGCTGACCGATCCAACGATCGAAGTCGAACGGGCTGACCTCGAGCGCCAGGGTATTCCGAACTCGTACGTGCCATTCCGCAACACGCACCTACTTGCCATCGCGGCGAGCTGGGCGGAAGTGGTGGGCGCCCAGCGTATCGTCATCGGTGCTGTTCACGAGGATTCCAGTGGCTATCCCGACTGTACACCGGCGTACTACCGAGCGTTCAACGCACTCCTGGAGGTAGCATCCGCTCGTGGACCGCTTATCGTGGAGACACCGCTCATCTCTCTTACGAAATCCCAGATTGTGCGGCTTGGGCGCGACTTGAACGCTCCTCTTCATGTGACTTGGTCGTGTTACTCGAGTACCGACGTTGCATGTGGTGTCTGCGACTCTTGCGCGTTGCGATTGCGGGGTTTCCAGGAAGCTGGGGTCGAGGATCCCATTCCATATGCTATCCGTCCGCGGTACGCATCCACGTCGAAGTCGTCATCATCCTGTAGTAGGGGGCAACCATGATTGTTCTAGGTCTCCAAGCTCCTCCGGCGCTGCCCTCGGCCCGGACTGGCCAGTATCTGCAGTTCATGGCCACGCGGTATATGGCAGAACACGGACTGCCACAAGGACCTGTGAATGCAGTGCGGTGCGAAGGGACGAACGTGGCGGTGTGGGTTGGCGATCGCGTTTTCGTACTCGATGGTGACCGGTGGCGTGAAGCCCGTAGCGGCGAAAGGATACCCCCACGCGATCCAGCCACCTCTTTGCATGGGCCTCAGGGTGACCGAATCTTGTCCGCGGCACGGACGGGGACCGGCGAGTGGTGGATCACCACAGCCAAAGGTGCATTTCGAGGCAAAGAGGGCCGCTGGTCGCCCCTGGAGATACCACGGCATTACGTTGCCCATCAGGTCATGCCAGACATAGACCTGACTGTGCGTCAAGTGGTGGCGGGCACTAGTGGTCATGTGTGGTTGGCGACGGATAGAGGAGCGTACCTCACCGATGGTGCGGAGTGGTGGCATCCGCTGGACCAGCGGGATGGCATGCCGTATGTCGTGCTCAACTGCCTGCACGTAACTCGTAAGGGAGACGTGTGGGGAGGTACGGATCAAGGGGCATGGCGCCTGCGGAACGGTCGGTGGCGGTACTTCTGGGGCAAGCGCTGGCTGCCCGGCAACCGCGTCCTGGATATCGCATCGGACGGCGAAGGGCGTGTCTGGTTGGCAACGGACGAGGGAGTGGGCGTTATCCGAGAGGTGCCGATGACACTGCCCGAAAAGGCAGCTCACTTCGAGGATATCACGCAGAAGCGACACTGCCGGGACGGATGGATCGCGGGATGCGACTTGGTCGCTGCTGGCCAGCCGGAGAAAGGCCACGTTCACGACGCCAGCGACAACGATGGCTTGTGGACGGCCATCTACGTGGCAGCGGAGTCGTTTCGCTACGCCGTGGAGAGGTCGGACGAGGCCCGGCGCAATGCTCGGCGCAGCATGAATGCATTGTTGGATCTCGTGCGACTCAGTGGCTACCCCGGCTTTCCGGCTCGAGCCATAATCCGCAGGGGTGAGAAGGTCTCAGGCTATGATCCGGACGAGACAGTGCGTGTGCCAGGTGAGACCGACAAGATCTGGTACGAATCACCGACTCATCCGGGGGTCCTTTGCAAGGGTGATACATCCTCCGACGAGCTCGATGGCCACTACTTTGCGTGGTACGTGTATCACGAGCTGGTGGCGGATGAATCCGAGAAGAAGGAGATCGCTCGCATCTGCCGGGCGGTGACGGACAACCTCCTCCAACATGACTTCACGTTGGTAGGTCACACGGGCCGCAAGACGCGATGGGGCGTGTTCGGTCCTCAGTGGCTCAACGAAGATCCGCTCTGGGTGGAAGAGCGTGGGTTGAACTCGCTGGAGCTGCTGGCGTATCTCAAGGTCGCGCATCACATCTGCGGCGACGAGCGGTTCGCCAGCGCCTACGAGGAGCTGATCGCCAAGCATCACTACCTCATCAACACACTACTCTATCGCCGGCAGGCACCATGGTACGCCGTCAACTACTCGGACGACGAGCTCGCGTACTGCGTCTACTATCCGCTGTTGAGGCTCGAGCAAGTACCCGAGCGCAGGGCAATACTTCTGGCGAGCTTGGCGACTACCTGGAAAGGGTTGCAGCATGAGGACCGGGCCTGGTACAACGTGGAGTACGCTGCACTGACGGGCGAGCCAGCACGCCTGGACGCGGCAGTAGAATGCCTCCAAGACTGGCCGTGGGAACTAGTGCACTGGAGCATCCGCAACAGCCACCGGCATGACGTCGAACTGAAACCCGTGCCAGGTAGACGAGGAGCGCTCCTGACCCGTGTCCTGCCTTACAGCGAGTTGCGGGTCATGCGATGGAACGGCAACCCCTTCGAACCGGACGGACAAGGTAACGGCGTGTCAGAGGATGACGGAGGCGCGTGGCTGCTCGCTTACTGGATGGGGAGGTATCACGGGTTGATAGCGCACTGACCCAGCGGATGCCAGGGCGGTGCCGGACACAAGGCAGCGGATCACCATCCACCGATTGGAGGCACTGCGAGTGCCGGCACACTCTCCGTGGTGCCTCTTCTAGAACAGTCCTGGTGGCATGCCCGCGCCGCCAGTGATCTCTTGCATGCGCTGTTGGGCCTCATCTTGGGCTCGTGCCTGCGCCTCCCGGACTGCCGTCACCACGAGATCCTGGAGCATTTCCACGTCGTCTGGGTCCACAACTTCTGGCTTGATCACGATGCTTATCAACTGACCCTTACCGTTGACAGTCGCGCTCACTACGCCGCCGCCAGACGAAGCCTCGATCCGTGCCTCCTCCAGTTCCTGCTGTGCGGTCTGGAGGTCCTGTTGGATCTTCTGAGCTTGCTTCATGAGGCGGTTCAGATCCCCGAGTCCGCCAAATGGATTGCGTCCACCAAAGCCTGGTGTCATGCTGTTCCTCTCCTATACGCTGTCAAGACTCTTCCTCGATGCCCTTGGTATCGACCACTTCGCCATCCAGGACTCGTGCAACCTCTTCGAGCAGCGGCAGAACGGCCGGACGTACGCTGCTCCCGGAGCTGGACGCGAGCGTCGCGTCCTGCCTTGATTCCGTGGGCTTGAGTGCGCACCGGACACGGTACCCGCCAATACCCAGTATCTCCTGCAGCGCCTTCTCGATGATTTCGCGTGATGCCGGACGATCTGCGCGATCTCTGAGAAAAGCACTGGGAAACTGCAAGGTCATCGTCTTGCCACTGAGCTCGGCTACTACCACGTTGTCCGTAAGCACCGTTGCCGCGGAAGGCGCCCTTTGTATGACCCGCTGTCGCACGCGCGGCCAGATGCGCTGTAGGATTTCGAGGGTTACGTCGTCTCTGCCCTCGGCTTGCACAACGGACTCATCAGGGTGTTCGGCTTGGGAGACAGGCGGAACGGTCGGCCGAGACGACGACACAGGCGTGGATGCAGTGGGTGCCCGGTCTGCTACGGTTCGCGGCGCCTCCACGGATGCGGCGCGGTCTGTGGCCACGACAAGCCTCCACAGAGCGCGTTCCATGACCAGGCGATGCTGGTTCGTGTAGCGCAGGTCCCGCTCCGCCTCCGCTAGGACGCCTAACATGGCGAGCATCTGCTGCGGTCGGAACCACCTGCTCTGCTCCTGCATGATCTCGACCCGTTCAGCGGGCACGCCCCCCAGAGCCTCAGCGGAACCCGTGTACGTTAGCACGAGCAGATCGCGCAGATGCTCCTGAAGGGCGATCACCGCTTGCCGCACATCGGTCCCGGAAGCGATAAGCTGGGCGGCAGCATCGAGCACGCCACGCATATCCTTGGCATGAACCGCGGTCACCACCGCATCCAGCATGTCGGCGGTAACCGCTCCGATAGCGGTGCGCACAGTATCGGCCGTGATACGCGTTCCGCCCACCGCCAGGACCTGCTCGAGCAGGCTCAACGAGTCACGAAATGACCCTTCGGCCGCGCGGGCGATGAGAAAGAGCGCTTCGGCGTCGTACTCCACGCCCTCTGCTTGCGCCACGCGCTCGAGGTTGGCATGAAGATCAGCCAGTGACCCTCGCCGGAAGTCCATGCGCTGGCAGCGGGAACGTATGGTGACCGGCACCTTGTGTGCCTCGGTTGTGGCGAGCACGAATACAACATGCGCGGGAGGTTCCTCGATGGTCTTGAGCAGGGAGTCGAAGGCTTTTTGCGAGAGGTCATGCACTTCGTCAATAATGTAGACCTTGTAGCGTGCCTGCACAGGGGCGTAGTGTGCGTTCTCGATGATCTTCTCTCGAACGTCATCGATCCCCGTTTCGGAAGCGGCGTCCATCTCTACCACGTCCATGGCCTGGCCGTCGCGAATAGCGAGGCACATGGAGCACTCTCCACATGGGTCCGGGGTAGGTTCGTCCGCCGCAGTGCAGTTCAGTGCCTTGGCGAGGAGTCGCGCCGTACTTGTCTTGCCGCAGCCTCGAGGGCCACAGAAGAGATACGCGTGTGCGATCCGCTTCTGAGCGATGGAGTTCCTCAGGACCGCGGTGATATGCTCCTGGCCCAGAAGTTCGGCGAAGCTCTGGGAACGATACTTGCGATAGAGGGATACGTAACCCAACTGCATTGCTCCTCGTCGGTCAGGCGGACGCTATCGAGCGATGGTGATCGTGCGGGCCGCCTTTGTGGCGACGCAGTCAGCAGGAGTCAGGCCAGCGACTCTGGCCAGGTAATCACGCGGCACTCGGGAAGTCATCCTTAGTGCTGCTGCCTTCCGGCCCTGACACGGTTCAGATGCTTGCCGATGCGCGGAACCCAGCCATCCACGTCGCCACCCGATTCCCCGTTCTGACGCGGCGCGCCCCGAGGGCAGCCACTTCGACCCTGCTGTAGCGGATTGCAGGTGCAGGGCACCGCTAGCTCCCCATCTAGCACGATCACCATGCTATTGTACGCCAAATCACGTCGGGATTCCGTCGGCCTTCGGTCGGTCACCAAGAAGGGCCTCCGGGCCGTGCAAAATGGGGAACCAGGGAGAAGTTCGATACTGACGGACTTGGCATCTGGGGTAAAACACTAGGGAATCCTCTGGACTACCCATGAGTTCGTGGTGAAGCAGGAGCTTCGAGGAGTACGTTATGTTCAGGAACTGTCGTGTGAGGGCAAGCCTGCTGGGGCTTGTGTTTGCGTGTGGCAGTATCGCGGCTGTGGCGCAGGACCAGGAGATGATCCCGCTGCCATTGAAGCTGCCGCGGCCGGTCTTTGCCGGAACGCCGAAGGATATACCGCCTGGTACGACCGTGGAGAAGCCGTCGGGGAAGCCGAGGCCCATACCGCAGGTGCCGAAGGGAACGGTGAATTTGGCCTTGAAGAAGAAGGTTACGGCGAGCAAGGCGCCTTTCTCGGGTTCATTGGAGCTGGTGACGGATGGCAACAAGGAGGCCCGGGAGGGTACCGCTCTGGAATTGCCGCCGCGGCTCCAGTGGGTGCAGATTGACCTAGGGGAGTCCTGCAAGCTGTTCTACATCGTGTTCTGGCACTTCCACATGGAGCCGGTGGTCTTCCACGACGTCGTTGTGCAGGTATCCGATGATCCCGACTTCATCGAAGGTGTGACGACGCTCTTCAACAATGACCAAGACAACTCCGCAGGTCTGGGAATCGGCAAAGATCGGGAGTACTTCGAGACCAGCGAGGGCAAGCTCGTTGACGCCAAGGGAGTCAAGGCTAGGTACGTACGGCTGTACAGCCGCGGCAGCACATACAACGATCCGTTGAATCGCTATACGGAAGTGGAGGTCTACGGGCTGCCCGGCCGATGAACCGGAAGACGGGCTTCTGGGCGGCGCTGGTGCTGATCACCGGCGCCGCTTTATTTCTGAGAGCGTGGGACCTCGGCAACCGTCCTTTTCACGCCGATGAATCGGTGCATGCTTTCAAGCTGTGGGATCTGTACGAGCACGGCCGCTACCGCTATGACCCGAATGAGTTCCATGGTCCCACCCTGTACTATGCAGCTCTGCCCATTCTCGCTGCGCAGCATGTGAGAGCCTTCGGCGACCTGACAGAGGCCGACTGCCGTGGGGCCGTATCTCTGGCAGGTGCCCTTCTCGTGATTGTATGCGGTCTGCTAGCTAGTGCCTATGGCCGGCGAGGCGCAGTGTTAGCTTCCGCTGTCATGGCGCTCTCCCCAGCGTTCGTCTTCTACAGCCGCTACTTCATTCAGGAGACGCTCCTTGTCCTGTTCACGGCAACGATGATACTCTGTTGGTGGCAGGCGGCAAGGACGCGGTGTACGGCGTGGGCACTTGCCTGTGGCGGCGCAGCCGGACTCATGCTGGCCACCAAGGAGACGGCCGTACTGAGTCTCGGTGCGTGGGCGCTTGCGTCATGGCTGTTCCGGTTGCACGAGCCAGGGGCCCTCGCCGGAGGGCCAGAGCCCGGTCGTCCGAGTAGGCTGCGAGAGGCTCTGGGCGGCGCCGCTGTGGCTCTGGCCATCGCGACCCTCCTCCTGACAGGTATGGGTCGCAACTGGGCGGCTGTTCCAAGTTATGTTGCATCGTTCCGACCCTGGTTCTACCGGGCCCATGGTACGGATATCCACAGCCATCCGTGGACGTATTACGTATCCCTGCTCTTGTGGCACCGACAGGGCGCAGGCAGTCCGATCTGGACGGATGGATTCACATTGGCACTGGCACTGGTGGGTGCTGTCGTAGCGTTCCGATCCAGGGACGCGGCGTCCGTCCTCGCACGGCGCCTAGCGGCATTCAGTGCCAGTCTCTTGGTCATCTATAGCGCCGTGCCCTACAAGACACCATGGTGCGTGCTCAGTGCACTCCTCGGCGCAGTCGTGTTGGCGGGAGTAGGTGCCGCGTGGCTGCTGGACGCGCAGCGACTTTGGTGGAGACGCGCCACTGCCGCAGTCGTCATGGTTGCGGGTCTCGCACACATGGGTTGGCTCGCGTGGCAGACGAGTTTCCGTTTTCAGACGGACCCTCGTAATCCGTTCGTGTATGCACAAACTGTACCCGACGCTGAGGAGTTTCGGAGGCGCGCTGAGTCTCTTGCGCAAGTGCATCCGGACGGTTATCGGATGGTGGTGAAAGTTTTCTGGAAAGATGAATACTATTGGCCCATTCCGTGGTATCTTCGCCGCTTCCGCAATGTCGGGTACTGGCAGGGAGTACCGCAGGACGCCGACGCGCCGCTCATCTTCGCGTCTCCTGAGTTCGATGAGGAACTGACGAAGCGGTTGGATGCCACGCACCTGATGAACGGCTACATAGGCTTGCGTCCTCACGTCGTCGCGCAGGTGTGGGTACGTTTGGACCTATGGACCCGCTTTGTCGAGAGCCAACCGCGTCCTCCCGAACCGCCGTAGAGGCTGTGCCTCTCTAGCAGTACCGAGTGCACTCTGAGCGTGATTTGAGGAGGATCCTCGGGAGCGGAACATGGACGTACACCACCGCATAGTAGGATGGCTGACAGCTGTGCTGATGGTCTGGCCCTTTGGCGGCATGCACGCAGCGTCGCCAGGCGGCTTTGTCGTGGGAATCGAGCTTCCGTCCCAAGTACCGGTGCCGAAGCCTGTCGAGTGTGCCCTGCAAGACATGGGAATAGGCTATGCAGGGTTCTATGTCACGACGACACCAAAGTGGGAGCTGCCTGAAGCGCAGACGACTTCCGCCATGCTGGATCTGTGCCGCCGCCTTGGCCTACGTTTCACACTGGACGGTCATCACCGGGATCCGCGCGCGGAAAGTATCCAGGCAGCTGCGCAGATAGGCCGTAACTTCGAAGGCGTCCTGCTAGACGAGCTGACGCACATCCGGCTTCTCTACCCGGAGTTCACCGGCCCTGAACCCGATCCGTTGCTGGCCGATCCAAGGAGTTTCACCAACCTCGCCGATGCCTACGCAAGAACGGTCGAAGGTCTGCGCCGCCTGTGCTCTCGTCTAGAGAAGGAAGGGGCGCCGCGTGTCGTCTGCACAGAGGTATGGCCATCGCTCCTCCATGCGGCGGCTCGTGCGGGGATGACACCATGCCCGAAGGTCTGCAAGGAGTTCTACTCGACGGTGAGCCTGGCGGTCGGTATGGGCGCAGCGCTCGAGTACGACCAGGACCTCTGGGTGGATGTGGACATGTGGTTTTTCCAGATCGTGCCAGGACACCCTCCCGATGAGGTGCTTTCGAACCTGAAGCTTGCGTACTGGCTTGGTGCGGATCTTGTCTATCTCGAGGGCTGTGGCTACAACCTGGCTCCTGCGGGAAAGCAGGGCATACCCTTCTCGCTGATGACGCAGGCTGACAATGAACGCTACCAGCTCACGCCCCATGGCGAGATGCTGAAGAGCTTCTGTAAGGACTACCTGCCGGCGAACCCTCGGACGTGGACCTTCCGCGACATTCTTCCCACGATGGCGATCATTCGTTTCGACGATACGGATGTGGGCCAGAAAACTTGGGGCGTCGACCGCCTTTTCGGCTCGACGAGACTGAAACCTGACCGAGACACGGCAGCTTGGCTCGGGCTCTGGAACGTCTTGACCTGGGGGCGAACCGGCGATGACGGCATCGCGTGGTTCAAACCATCCGTCAAGCACCCGGCGGCCAACGAACGTCATCATCGAGAGGTGGTGCCGTCGTACTTGAGCGATCCCGCTTGTCTCGATCACACGTTCTTCGTGCCTCTCAATGGGGTCGTAGTGTTCGACCACCAAGTTACCTATGAAAGGCTAGAGGGCGTCCCGCTCCTATTTCTGACCGGCAAGCACGTGAGCACCGAAACCCTCAATGCCGTGCGACGGTGTGTTCGTGAGGGTGCGACATGTGTGGCATGGGGACCCCTTGCGGCCTCATGTGGCCTGGCGGAATGGAACAAGGGTGTCAAGGTCATCTCGTTCGGCAAGGGGCGCCTGGTCTTAACGGACGATTTCCAATCCCGTGCGGCTGTGCGGCATTTCCGCAGGTTTCTGGGCCGGCCGGATGAGATTCGATACCGGTTCAAGGATTCCACGGTGACCCTTCGACGTCAGTCCGACAACTCCGTTGAGGTTCGTGTTACACGACCCAGTCGCCGATGAGCAGGACTACATTAGGCCGGTTACGTAATGAGACGTAATCGTCCATCCTTGGAGGGCAGAACGATGACACGCGTACTGGTTTCAGCATGTTTGCTGGTCCTGCTTGCGGAGGCGCGACCAAGCTGGAAGCATGGGCCACCATTCGGTACCGCATACTTCCCCCTGGCAGTCTGGCTTCAGAGCCCCGCCAACGCAGCCCGCTACAAGGCGGCCGGGTTCAACCTCTACATCGGTCTGTGGAAAGGACCCACGGAGGAACAACTTGCCCAGCTTACGGCAGCGGGAATGCCTGTTATCTGCGAGCAAAACGCCGTCGGCCTGGCTCACAAGGACGATCCGATCATTGTTGGGTGGATGCATCAGGACGAGCCAGACAACGCACAGCCTATGACGGACCCGGCAACGGGTAAGCAGGGCTGGGGACCGTGCGTACCCCCAGAGAGGGTAGTGGAAGAGTACGAGCGCATGCGCAAAGCCGACCCCACCCGTCCAATCCTGCTCAACCTTGGGCAAGGGGTGATCAACGACAAGTGGGTCGGACGCGGATCGGGTGCGAAGCTGTCCGACTACGAGACCTATGTGAAGGGGGCCGACATCGTCTCGTTCGATGTCTATCCCGTGGCGGGGCTGGACAGACCCGACCACATGGACCTCCTGTGGTTCGTCGGTGCGGGAGTCGAACGACTCGTACGGTGGACCGGCGGCCAGAAGATCATCTGGAACTGTCTGGAATGCACCCGCATTGACAACGGCGTCCGTAAGGCCACTCCGGCTCAGGTGCGCGCTCAGGCTTGGATGGCGATCATACACGGCTCTCGGGGGTTCATCTACTTCGTGCACGAGTTCAAGCCTGCTTTCAACGAGCATGCGCTGCTCGACGATCCGGAGATGCTCGAGGCGGTCACGGCGTTGAATGCAGAAGTCACGCGATTGGCGCCGGTGATAAACGGCGCACCGGTGCCGCTGGGCGTGGCGATTCAGGAACCCAAGGACAGTCAGGCACCGAAGCCGGTGGCGGCCATGGCGCGATCCGTACGCCGCGACACCTACGTGTTCGCTGTGGCCATGCGCAACGCCCGCTGCAAGGCAGCCTTCGCCCTGACGCGGAGCCGGAGCGGCGCAACGGTCGAGGTCGTCGGCGAGAACCGAACCCTACCGATCACCGACGGCCGGTTCGAGGATACGTTCGAGCCTTACCAGGTGCACATCTACCGCATTCGGTAGGCCAGAGCGTCATTGCGGCATTGCTGGGGCTGCAGCGTCCGAAACCAGAATCCCGCCGAACTGCAGCGCATGGAGGCGCGCGTAGGTCCCGTTGCGGGCCAGTAGCTCCACGTGGGAGCCTACCTCGGCGATGGTGCCATTCTCGATCACTACGATGCGATCTGCTCGCTGAATGGTCGAGAGTCTGTGGGCGATGATAAACGACGTACGTCCTCTCAGGAGACGTGCCATAGCCTCCTGCACTTGCCGTTCCGATTCCGAGTCTTGGGCTGACGTGGCTTCGTCCAGGATCAGGACCCGAGGATCTCGCAGGATAGCCCTCGCGATAGCAATACGCTGCTTCTGCCCAACGGAAAGGCGAACGCCTCTTTCTCCGACCTGCGTCTTGTAACCGGCCGGTAATGCCATGATGAACTCGTGGGCATTGGCAGCTCGCGCGGCCTCCATTACTTCTTCGTCTGTGGCATCCTCGCGTCCGAAACGTACGTTTTCTGCCACAGTTGTGCCGAAAAGAAACGGTTCCTGAGGGACTACTGCGATAGCTCTGCGAAGGTCCGTAAGGCTGAAACTGCGAATATCTCGACCATCTAGATAGATGGCACCCGACGTCACATCGTAGAGCCGCGGAAGCAACGAGACGAGAGTCGTCTTGCCTGCGCCGCTTGGGCCAACGAGCGCGATCACCTCGCCGGCTCGCACGTTCAGATTGATATCCCGCAGGATTTCGCCGTTCTCTGCATCGTAGGCGAACGAGACGTTCTCGAAGCGCACGTCGCCGTGCAGGGTCCCGACGGGTGCTGGTTCCAGTGGCTCCCGCTCTTGCTCGCTATCTACGAGGTCGAAGATACGGTCGGCCGCACCCACGGCGATGGCGATGGCCGTGTACATGCTCACGAAGGTGCCTGCGGGTCCGAACAGCATGCCGAGCACGCTCATGAACATGATGATGTCGCCCGGCGACATGGCCCCTCGGATGACCAGACGCGTGCCCAGGATGAGCACCGTCAACATGCCACCCATGGCGATGACGTTTGCCACAGCGCTGTTGGCGCTGCCTAGCACGGCCTGTCGGATGCGCGACCGGACGAGCCGCAGAACGCGGTCCATGTAGCGCCGCAACTCGACCTCAGCGCGGGTGAATACTTTGACCTCCCGGGCACCGGCGATGCTCTCCTGGAGGACTTCCTGCACTGCTCCTGTGTCGTCGCGCACCTGCCGCCCGGAACGGCGCAGAGGACTGCCGAACAGGGCTAGGGCCACGGCGAAGATAACGGGCACCGGTAGACCGATCATAGCCAGTGCGGTATTGCGCCAGATGAGAACCGCCGAGGCGACGAGGACCATGAGCGCGTTGGTGATCAGGTCCACGAGCGTCGAAGCGTACAAGCCCTGCAACGCTTCCACATCGTTCTGGACCACCGACATAATGCCGCCCGTCTTGCGCCGGTCGTAATACGCCATGGGCAGCGCGTGCAGATGCCGGAAGAGGTCGCGCCGCAAGTCCGCGGCGGC
The DNA here is from genome assembly GCA_037443035.1 of Chthonomonadales bacterium. Taxonomy (GTDB): domain Bacteria; phylum Armatimonadota; class Chthonomonadetes; order Chthonomonadales; family CAJBBX01; genus JABWBA01. Next base: position 5,165 of record JBBIPC010000004.1, on the reverse strand, counting down.
GTTCTCACCCGCTCGTGCGAAGAGGTAGGTTCGCAGCAAACTGACCGCCGTACCACCGAAAAGCGCGCAACCTGCCACGATAGCAAGCCGGTAGAGGGCCCCGAGGCGCATGTCCGGCGGGAGGTCCCTGGGGAACATGACCTCGTCGATGAGCACCTTGTTCATCCAGGGCATGACGAACTGGACAGCCGTCACCGCCAGAGCGCAGACGAGCGCTGCCACTTGGACGTGCCAGTAGGGCCGGATGTAATGCAACGCGCGAAAGAGACTCTTCATACCGGAGCACAGTGTACCGCGGAGGGGAGGGGGTAGGACACGAGGTGCCGGACTACTACAAACAGAAACGCCCCCTTATTGGGGGCATATTCTGTTCGGCGCTGTCAACACCTGCGGGTGACCCGTAAGGGTCAGCCTGCGGAGCATTCGCTCCTTGTTGGAGGAACGGGCAGGCTCCTATCTGGTACAAGTATAGTATACTACGGTTGAGCAGGGTTGTCAAGATGTCGCTGAAAGGAAAAGCGGAAATGGAAACTGTGCTTGGTTTGGACCTCGGAACCAACAGCGTTGGTTGGGCTCTCGTCCGACGCTCCGAGGACACGGACACTCGCCAGATCGCCGCTGGTGTATACGTCTTCCCCGAAAGTGCCGAAGAGAAGCATGGCCTCCTTGTGTCCACCAGATACATCCGTGGGCAGAAACGGCGATTCCGCCGCCAACTCCGCCGCAAGCGCCAGCGCATGAGGAGCGTTCTCCATTTGCTCGTAGCGCACGGTCTGCTTCCAGAGGACCCGCACGATCGGGAAGCGCTGATGAGCTCCGACCGCGCAGGAGGGGAACGACCGTACCACCCCATGATCCTGCGCGCCAAAGGCCTGGACGAGGAACTCACACCCTACGAGTTCGGGCGGTGTATCTACCACATCGCCCGTAGGCGTGGCTACATGAGCACACGAGACCTCATTCAGAGGTGGTACGAGCAGCGTCTTCAACTGGAGGTCAGTCGTGTTGCGCACCTGGAGGAAGCCGAGCTCGCGGAAGACGGGGTACTCCCGGCATCAGACGCGAAGGAGCGCAAGGAGCAGAGCAAGCTGCTCGCACGTTTGGCTGAGGCAAGGAAACGGATCGAGGCTGGCGAGGCGCGGACGGTAGGGGAGTTGTGCGCGAAAATCCTCCTGGATCCCGAGCACTATCCTTATGGCTACCGGGCGGGCGGGCAGCGTCGTAACGGGCGCATAAGCAAGAAAGACCCGTTGGGCTGGCGCGCCGACCGAATCCTCTATGAGGAGGAGTTCGACAAACTCTGGGAAGCCCAGCAACGTTATCATCCTCAACTCCTCACAAGTGACCTGCGAGACCGACTGCGGCACGCGATTTTCTATCAGCGGCCGCTCATGTCCAAGCGGGGCCTCATCGGCAGATGCGAGTTCATGCCACATCGGAAGCGTGTGCCACGGGCGTCGCTCATTCACCAACGTTGCAGTGTGCTCCAGAAGCTCGTCAACTTAGAGGTGCGCGAGGCGCCGGAACTGCCAGAACGGCGTTTGCGCAGCGGGGAAGTTCAGACTCTGGCCGACGAGTTGGAGCGACGGGACCGCCTTTCGTGGGATGAGGCTCGCGAACTCCTCGGCTTTGGCTCGGAGGCCGTATTCAGTGATGAAGCTGGTCCACGAGCCGCAAGACCGCGTAAGTCGCGCACGGAGAAGCACCGACAAGCCGCCGGCCAAGGCACGCTCTTCGCAGAACCCGGTACCGAAACGCCCGTGGCTAGGACGCCGCGACCGGCCGGTAAGGATCTTGGATCGAGTGGCCTCGAGGGCAACAAGACGATGGCCGTCATGCGCGGCATCCTGGGGGCCGACCGCTGGCATGGCTTCGCGCCCGAGCAACAGGAGGAGATCGTCAACCGATTGCTCTATGCGTTCTACCCCCACAACGTCATCAAGGGACTGGTCCGGGACTTTGGCTTGACCACTGACGAAGTGCGGGCGCTGGCGTCGGCAACGTTCCCTGAGGGCTACAGCCAACACTGCTACCGGGTGTGGCGAGAACTGGAGCCCCACATGCGTAACGGGCTCACGTACTGGGAAGCGTGTGTGGCGGCGGGGTACCGCAAAGAGGGTGAGACGACCGTCAAGCAGCCCGAACAGATCGTGGATCGTCTGGAGAGCTTGCCGGACTTGCGCAACCCGGTGGTGCAACGTTCGGTCAAGATGGCGTTTCGCGTCATCAACGCCGTAATCGATCGCTGCGGCAAGCCCGACCGCATTCGCATCGAAATGCCTCGCGACATGTCTCGAACAAACAAGGAGCGCCTGAGGATTCGGCAGAGACAGCTAGAGAACGAGACGAACCGGAAAGCTGCGGCGAAGCTGTTGGAGGACAACGGCCTCCCCGTCGGCAGGAACGACGAGAACGTCCGAAAGGTTCTGCTCTGGAAGGAGGCAGGATGCCGTTGTCCGTACGAACCTGATCGACCAGTGAGCCTGTCGGAGCTCGTTGAGCAGTACACAATCGAGCATATCGTGCCGTGGAGCCGCTGCTGGGACGACTCACTGAGCAACAAGACCATCTGCCCCATGGGTCTGAACTTGCAGAAGGGCGATCGGACGCCCTACGAATGGCTGGGCAAGACCGACCGCTGGCCTCACATCGAGCAGTACGTATCGCGCCTCAAGACCATGAGCAAGGCAAAGCAGCGGCGAATCCTTCAGAAGGAGTGGGATTCAGAAGAATTCACGAACCGAGCCCTTTCGGACACGCGCTACATCTCGCGCGTTGTTATGACAGAGGTTGCCAAGCTTGGTGTGCCCGTAGAAGTCTCGCGCGGGCAGTTGACAGCCCGATTGCGCCGCGTGTGGGGATTGGAGGACTGTATACCGGAGCCGCAAACCGATGAGACGAGGGGGAAGGCCGAGGAGCAGGAACAGGCCACGTCCCTGACGGACAGCGCGAGCGTCATAGCGAAGAAGAAAAGTCGCGCCGATCATCGCCATCACGGACTGGACGCTATCGTGACGGCGCTCACAGAACGGAGCACCCTTCAGAGGCTATCAGCCTGGTACAAGACCAAGGAGCGTGCCGATGAGCACACTGCCAGTCTCAGCCCCGCGCCGTGGCGGACCCTGCGCCAGGACGTTCAGAAAGTCGTGAAAGAGATGCCCGTCGTGTTCGCCCCGAACCGCAGCGTCCAGGGAGCGTTGCACGGGGAAATGGCGCGGAAGCCACCGGATGCCGCGACGGTGCGCAGAGCCTTGGCCGCGTTACCTCCTCGGAGAAACGGGCGGCCGCACAAGGCGGTGGTGGTGGGCAAGCAGCTCGTGCGAGTGCGGGAGGACGGTACCCCGCTGGCCGCCTACGATCTGGGAAACAATCACCACGCGGTGATCTGGGAAAAGGTCGAGCCGGACGAAAGGGGGATCCATCGGCGCGAGATGACCGTCGTACCCATGATCGAGGCGGCCAGGCGGGCGGTGGAGGGCCGTCCGGTCTTCGACCGAACGCCGCCATGGGAGGGGTGGCGCTACGTCATGGCGCTGTGCAAGGACGACATCGTGGAGTGGACCGGTGAACGACCAGGATGGTACCGGGTCGCGAAGTTCAGCTGTGGGGCTCATGGATCACCGGACGTGTCTCTCGCCCAGCTCACCGAAGCCCGTGAGGACCGCAGTCGTCGCATCCGCATCCGAGGACGCTCGGACCTACGGTGCCTACGTCGCCGGCTGTGCCTGGACCCCCTCGGGTCCGTGATCTCCACGGAGCCGCCCGATGCCGACCATCGGTAGGGTGGTGCAGATCGGCACGCCGGCCCGGCTGAGCTACAAGGACCTGCAGCTACTGGTGCAGCGCGAAGGCGAGGCGGAAGCCCGGGTGCCGTTGGAGGACCTGGCAGTGCTCGTATGCGACTATGCTGCGACGACGTTCACAGAGCCGCTCTTGGCGGCACTGGCCGAAGCCAACGTGGCAGTGGTCGTCTGCGGACCGCGCCACTTGCCCGCGGGGCTGTTGCTTCCCCTCGCGGCCGCCGCCCTCCATACTCGCATCCTGCGTCAGCAGATGGCGGCCACGGAGCCGCGCAAGAAGCGAATCTGGCAGAGCATCGTCATTGCCAAGTTGCAGGCGCAGGCGAGCGTGCTGGAGGCGCTCCGTGGTCATGACCACGGCTTGCGGCTCATGGCCAAGAAGGTGGGCAGCGGAGACCCTCAGAACCTGGAGGGCCGGGCGGCACGCATCTACTTTCCAGCCCTGTTCGGTCAAGCGTTCGTACGGGATCCCGGACGTCCTGGGATCAACGCTGCTCTGAACTACACATACGCACTCATCCGGGGGGCAGTTGCTCGGGCCGTGGTGGGCGCGGGGTTGCACCCGGCGTTGGGCGTGCACCACCGGAACCAGTACGACGCGTTCACGCTGGCCGACGACGCCATGGAGCCGTTGCGTCCTTTGGCAGATAGGCACGTCTTGCGGGTGTCGGAAGAGCATCCGCTGGGCGAGGAGCTGACCACCGGCGTGCGCAACCAGCTGCTGGAGGTGCTGACGGCGGAAGTGACCTGGGATGGCAAACGATACCCGCTCTTCACGGCGCTGGAGCAGTATGCAGCATGTCTGCGCAGTTGCCTGGCGGGGGAGGAACGCAAGCTGAGGTGTCCCAGCCTCTAGTCTATGGGGGTGCTCGGGCCATGTGGGTGCTGGCCATGTTCGACCTGCCGGTAAAGACCAAGGGCCAGCGGCGGGAGTACACGCGCTTCCGGGAGCGACTGCGGGACGACGGCTTCGTCATGGTGCAGTACAGCGTGTACGCCCGACCGTGCCCCAACGAGGAGAACGCAAGGGTGCATGCCGAGCGAGTGCGGCTGATGCTACCTCCAGAGGGCGAGGTAAGGCTCTTGACGCTGACGGACCTGCAGTTCCACCGGATGAAGGTGTACTTCGGACGGAAGGAGCGCGCAGCAGAAAAACAGCCCGTTCAGCTCACGTTGTTCTAAGCCGACGGGCTGTTTTTCGCGCCGCCGCTCCGCTCCGCTGCGCGGCTAACAATGTACCAGATAGGAGCCTGCCCGATCTCCCCAACAGATTGAACGCTAGATCGGAAGAGCGTAATGTAGGAAAAGATTGTAGAAATCCCTGGTAGCCCAAAAAATAAAAAAAAAAATGGGCGGTGGGGGGGG
>JBBIPC010000003.1:58950-225382 GCA_037443035.1 Chthonomonadales bacterium | reverse complement strand
GATTTGTGTCACCAGCCCGACGATTCATCGTCGGGTGCGCGGGGCGCGGCATCGTCTGGGTCGGCGTCGTCGGGATTGGCTTACATCGGCGGGGTCACGATTGCATCCTTCGGCACGGTCCCGTGCGTACGGGGATCGGCGCTGGCATGCTCCTTCTGTGAAGAAAAGAGATAAATCTGCGGCTTTATCGTCATATTTCGGTCGAGATGTGTTATAATGCGTGCAGAACCAGCCACCTGTCATTCGTTCTAGCTTTCACATGCTGTCTGCAGAGGGGGTGGGCTGGAAGAGACCCCGTAGACGGGAGGCGTCCATGACATTGCGCGGTTCCAAAGCACGTGCCTTCGTGCCAGCTCTAGTAGTTCTCGCCTCGGCGGGTTGCTTGCTGGGCGCAACCGTGTTGGGCCAGACGAACCGAAAGCCGCCCCCGCGTTTCCCCCTGACACTGTTCGCAGAAGCCAAGGCCGAAGACTATGTGGATGATCAGGTGTGCGGCGGCTGTCATCCGGACGTAGCCGCCGAATTCGGTCGGTCCTATCATGCAGCCCATGTCAAGGACCCGAAGCTTCCGGTCGAACGGAGAGGGTGTCAGGCTTGCCACGGGCCAGGACAGAAGCACCTGGACAGCATTTCGGATCCGGAGAAGATCGGCCAGAGCATCATCCGCTATGGGCGTATCAAGTCCACAGAGGCCAGCGCTGCCTGTCTTCGCTGCCACGGCGCCACCATGCATGATGCCCAGTGGCGGCGCACCGAGCACGCGCGTTCCGATGTCGGATGCGTGGACTGCCATACGGTACACCACGGGAGAGACTCGAAGCTCGTGACGGACGCCATGCCGCCTGCCAATGACCTACGCGCCGGGCTGTCACCGACCGATGTCACGGCTACCAGACCCCTGCCGCATCTGAAGGCCGAGCAGCCGGTCCTATGTGCCAAGTGCCACCGGAAAGAGGTCTCCGAGTTTCGGCGCAACTTTCATCACCCCGTTACAGAGGGGCGCATGACATGCAGCGACTGCCACGAACTCCATCCGACGAAGCAGTCGCCATCCCGGATAGCTCCGGTCAAGAGCACTTGCGTTCGCTGTCACCTCGAGAAGGCTGGCCCCTTCAAGTTCGAGCACGATCCCGTTGCCGGTTGGACTGGCGAGGGATGCACGGAATGCCACCGGCCCCATGGCTCGGCGAACCCGCGCCTCCTCAACTCCTTCTCCAGGGGCCTGTGCGCCCAGTGCCATTCCGAGATGACAACGGCGCATTACCCGGGTCAGACGTGCTGGGCGTCGGGATGCCACGAAGCGCTCCACGGCTCCAACGGCGACCGGTATCTGCGGACGAGGTGAATGATATGACGCGATTGCACACTGGCAACTGGTCGCTCCGGCTTGGCTTCGCCATCATCCTGCTCCTTGCCATGGGGAGTGTGGCCGCTGCACAAGAGAGCAGTGAGAACCAGTCCCGGGAGGCAGCTGAGGAGAAGCCGGCCGCGCCGAAGATCCTGGCCATAGACATCGGCTTTGCCAGCCGCGCGCAGTCTGGGCACTCACAAAAGCTGTATCAGTACAGCTCTCCTCCCATGGGCCTGTATCTGAGGGAGCTGACCCTGCAACCTGCCTCGATGCCTTACGACGGTCACGGTCGGCTGATCCTCCGCGGCTATGGCACCGACGATATCCGCACAGACTTGGCCTTGGGTTTCAACGGCGATGCGACAGAGTTGGCGTGGTCAGCAGCTCGCACGAGGTTCGTCGAAAACACTCCCCTGGAGGTGCCCGACAGCAGCCGCCGGTGGGAGGAGTTCACACTCCGGCGTCGGGTGGCGCCAGATTTCGGGATCACGTGGCATTACGCAACTCAGAACATCAACCGCTACATGGAGGCGCCACGAGAACCGGAACGGTGGCGCGGTAGAGCCTGGAGCCTTACCGCAGCGGGCAAGGTGGGGGATGGATCCCTCGGATTCACTATCTCCGATACGCGGTTCTATGACCGTATGTTGGCCTTGCCGGACACCAGCATCCAGACCTGGCGCTTGAATGGCCTCTGGGCTGCTAGTCCGACTAGCGACATCAGCGGGAGTTTAGCCGGTACGACTTTCGAACGGTCAGGGAGCGGCGTTGGAAGGTCCAGCCAGGTGTCGTTGAGCGGACGCTCGGAGCTAGGGCGGTGGGGAGACTTGACGGTGACCGGCACTTCCGAGCGGTATCGATGGCCCGAGATGGAAGGTCCCTACGTCCAGGCGCGGAGGATCGTGGAGACGGGCTTCGCGACGCGCTTGGGCACGATGGGCGTGCGACTACGCTGGCAGTACCGCGAGGCGGAACGCGTTCGCGGCGATGGCAGCTATCTCGACGTACCGAAGTGGACCACCGTCAGTGGCCGTCTGTCAGGACGGCTGACGCGCAGTATTCGGCTGACCATCCGAGGCAGCAGCGAGCGAATGTGGCAACGACCCGAGATGGTCACCGTGGATACCCGCTCCGCCGCTTGGGACGGCCGGGATGCATTTTCCGTGAAGCTGGATACCTCGGGCGATGTCTTCAGCGGCTACGCTTCGTGGTCGTTCCAACGCCGTGGTAACAGCCTAAGAGGAACGAACGTTACAGGCGGCATAGCGGCGGCTGGCGCGACATGGAACCCCATGCCGCGCTTGGAACTCTACGGGGAGATATCGTACGAAACCTGGCGCGGACGTAACCCCGAAGCGGTCTTCCCGACCCTGGGAACGTTCATGCCGGACAGCCGCACGACGTCCTTGGGGCTGAGCTACCTCCTTGGACCCCGAACGTTCCTCTGGGGCGGTTATGTAGACACAACCACGAACAACGACAACCCCCTGCTCCTGCGTGATGGCAACACGCGAAGCAACTACCTTACCCTTACCCTACGCCACCGGTTCGCAGGCGGCGAGGAAGTCGCGCTGTCCGTAGCACCGTGGACATATCGGGACAAAGTGGACCAGAACATGAATATGACAGCCACGACCATCGTCCTGTCAGGCCGTGGAAGGTTCTAACACTAAGGAGACACGCAAGATGAAGAAATCCCTCTTGTTGTGGGGTCTGCTCGGCGGAGTCATCCCCTTCGCCGCAACCCTTGTCGTCGCGGGCTGCGGGGGGTCAGGTGGTCCGCTCAAGCCGCCGGACACGGGCGGAGGCGGCACCAGCACCACGGCGGCCTTCCGCGCCCTGCTCTCACCAGAACAGCAGGCGGCCTCCTACGTTGGTTCGGACGCGTGCCGCACTTGCCATGAGACAGGAGCGAACGGCGCACCCGTAGTGGAGTACGCGAAGTACGAGCAGACGCGCCACGCCCAGATCGGGGTCGGATGCGAGCAGTGCCACGGGCCCGGAGGCGCCCACGTCGCTGCTCCCAGCGGCGAGAATATCCTCGCGTTCCCCAATCTCGCAAGGTCCGAGGTCTGCGCTCAGTGCCACGGTCCTATGGCAGCGGACTACCATACTTCTCCTCATGCCGACGCGGTGGAAGACGTTGTGGGTTCTGCGAGTCCCAGCAAGACCTGCCTGCGCTGCCACAGCGCTCCGTTCCGAGCCGATTGGATAGATGCCAAGCTCACGGAGGGCAAGACGGCCGACGAGATCGACGCCAACATCCTCGCCAAGCCAGCGGACCGAGTGGCGGCCATGGCAGCCGGTACCAAAGAGAGCGCATCCTGCGTGAACTGTCACACAGCCATGGTGAATACCGACATTCCTAGCTGGGAGAGCGGCAAGAAGTACAACATCCGGTACGAGGAAACGAATACGGACACATCCGCCCTTGCTCCGGGTACGCCGGTGAAGACCTACACCACCATCAACCACGCCTGCGGTACATGCCACAATAATCGCGGCGGTGGAAGCGATGATGCAGCGCTGACGAGTGGCACTACACGGCCATCGTTCCACCACGGTCCTCAGTTTCCCATGCTCATGGGTACCGGCGGCTGTGAAGAGGGCGGTGCGCCACCCGCAGTGCGGACGACCGCCCATGCCAACGCGCCGGGGCAGTGCGTCCACTGCCACATGCCGAACGCCAAGCATACTATGGTGGTGAACTTCGACAAGAGCTGCGCCCCGTGCCACTCGCCTGGCGATGCTGCCGCCCGCTACGCCATTCGGGGGGCCATCGAGGCACGCTTGGTAGCCCTGCTCACCAGGCTTCAGAACTGGTCCAACGCTACCTTCGGTGATCCGGACCTGTGGAACTACACCTCGTACATACCGACTGGTAAGACTGCGCCGAGCCAGTCGCTGGTGCCCATCGAGGTGAAAAGGGCGCGGCACAACTACTACTTCGTGCTCTACGATAAGAGCTTCGGCGTCCATAACTCGACGTACACCCGCTACCTGCTCGACCTCGCCGATAGCAACCTGAACGCACTCGGTGTCGGTAGAGCGGCGACGGAACACATGACACCGGCTAAGATCAAGGCGATTCTAGCCAACGAGCTGCGGAAGCTGCGCGAGTACACCTTGCGGCAGACCGATTGACGTAGGCGGCCATAGTCGAGCCGCGACGGCGCCCTGTACCTTCAACGGCAGGGCGCCGTTTCCTTGTTCCAGTTGGGCAGGAACAGTCTTTCGGAACGGCGAATCCCGGCGACGAGGATACAGGTATCGTGCCATCGGCGTACACCAAGGTTTCAGGAAGGGTAACCGCATTGATGACGCTGTACCTGTTAGTGTTCGGCGCAGCCTGTCTAGTGGCCATAGCCGCTGCATCGGGAATGCAGGGTGATCTCCCAGTCACTCGGAGGCTCGAAGTCAGGGAAGAGCTCCACGGAGTCACCATCTCGGACCCCTACCGGTGGCTGGAGGACCAGAACAGCCCTGAAACAAGGGCGTGGATCAAGGCGCAGAACGCCTATACCAAGGCAGTACTGGGCGAATTGCCCGTTCGCGAGCGATTGGCGCGTCGCCTGGAACAGTTCCTCAGGGTCGAGCGCGCCGGCATGCCAACGCTGCGCGGAGGAAGATACTTCTTCGGCCGCAAGAGGGTCGGGGACGAACAGGCTATTCTGTACTGGCGCCGTGGTCTGCGCGGGAAAGACGGGGTCCTGTTCGATCCGCATCCTCTCAGCCCGGATCACACCGCCTCCGCGTTCTTCATGGACGTCAGCCACGACGGCCGGCGTGTGGCGATCGGTGTGCGAAAGGGAGGCGAGGACGAATGCGAGGTCCGGATCCTGGACGTTGACTCCGGGAGAGAGCTACCGGACCGATTGCCGCGGGCCCATGTCGAAGATCTCTCCTTAACAGCGGATGCTACGGGGTTCTACTACACCCTTCTTACGCCTCTGCAGGGACGCCGAGTGCACTTCCACCGAATGGGCACGGACCCTTCTTTGGATCCTGTGATCTTCGGGGCGGAATACGGTCCGGACACCATGGTCGGTCAGTTCGTCTCCGAAAACGGGCGATGGTTGGTGCTCATCGTCTATCGCGGATGGACTCAGAACGACCTGTTCGTGCAGGATCTCCAGGAAGGTGGACCTATTCGTCCCATCGTCACTGGTGTGGATGCAACTTTCAGTCCGGAGTTCGCGGGGGATAGGCTGTACGTCTTGACCGACTACAGAGCACCCAGGCGCCGCGTGATGGAAGCCGATCCTGCCGGCAAGCTCCCGCTCGATCGCTGGCGTGAGATCGTGCCGGAGGGCCAGGATCCTATCGAAGGATTCTCGGCATCCGCAGGGCGACTGTTCATCGTGCGGCTCCAGAATGTCTCCAGCCGGGTGGAGATGTACGAACCAGACGGGACGCGATTGCGGGACGTGAAGCTGCCGGGCATCGGATCCGCGACTGTGCCCGAGGGGCCGTGGGACAGCCGTGAGGCCTTCTACCATTTCGAGTCCTTCGTGGTACCTGGACAGGTCCGGAGGCTCGATGTTGCCTCCGGACGGCAGACTGTATGGAGCCGGGTCCGGGTTCCCATACGTGCGTCGGACTACGTGACGAAGCAAGTCTGGTACACCTCCAGAGACGGTACACGGATTCCCATGTTCCTTGTGCACCGCAAAGGGATGAAGCTTGACGGCAACAAGGCCGTACACCTTACGGGCTACGGGGGTTTCGGGGTCAGCATGACACCCGGCTTCGACCCGGAGGCGGCGGTCTGGGTTGAGCAGGGAGGCGTCTACGCTGTACCTGCGTTGCGAGGCGGTGGTGAATTCGGCGAGGAGTGGCACCACGCAGGCATGCTCGACAAGAAGCAGAACGTGTTCGACGACTTCGTCGCCGCTGCGCACTGGCTTGTCGAGAACAAGTACACCCGGCCAGGGCGCCTTGCGATATCGGGCGGGAGCAACGGTGGCTTGCTTGTGGGAGCGGCGATGACCCAAGCGCCAGACCTCTTCGGGGCAGTGCTGTGCGAGGTGCCGTTGCTGGACATGCTCCGCTACCACCTCTTCCTGCAGGGACCTCAGTGGGTGCCCGAATACGGCAGCGCAGAGAATCCTGCGCAGTTCAAGGTTCTCTACGCTTATTCGCCATATCACCACGTTCGGGCCGACCGTGCCTATCCCGCCGTGCTCTTCGTAACCGGTGATGCCGACACGAGAGTGGCGCCGCTCCATGCAAGGAAGATGACCGCACTGATGCAGAGCTTGCCGCTGCAGAAGAGACCGGTGCTCCTCTACTACAACACGGAGGTTGGTCATTCGGGAGGCGAGCCAGTCTCGAAACAGGTGGAGCGCCGTAGTCACGTTCTCGCTTTCCTGTTCCACGAGGTAGGGCTGGACCGATCGCCTTGAGGGAGGCTTGATGTTCATGGAACGCGTCCGGGTTGCCATGATCGGCGCTGGCAGCATGGCCAACGCCGTCCACTATCCTTCGCTGGCGTCTTTCGAGGACGTGGAGTTCGCCGGCATCTGCGATCTCGATGAAGCCCGGCTCCATTCCACGGCTGACCGCTACGGTATCGGGAAACGTTACACGGACTATCGCCGCATGATCGAGGAGACAGCTCCCGATGCGGTCTACGCCATAGGCCATCCTGACGTCATGTATCCGATCTGGGTCTGGTGTCTCCAGCACGGCCTGAACCTCTACATCGAAAAGCCCATGGGCTTCACGGCGCATCAGGCCAGGACGCTGGCTCGCTTGGCAGCGGAACACGGATGCATCACCCAGGTAAGCTTTCAAAGACGCACCTGTCCCATGGTGGTGATGCTCCGCCAGGAGTGCCTGAAGCGCGGACCGATCACACACGCGGTCTGCGAGTTCTACAAGTGCGATCCGATCCCTGACATCAGCCCGCGGGGACGTATCATGGACGACGGCATCCACGCTTTGGATACGGTTCGCTGGATGTGCGGGGGAGAGGTGACACACGTGCGCCCCATCACCCGGCGGGTCTGCGTGCCGGACGTCAACTTCCTAGCAGTTCTGATCGAGTTCGACAACGGGTCCACAGGTGCGGTCCTATGCAGTTGGTCCAGTGGACGGCGGGTATTCCGTGTCCAAATGCATGCACCGCGTATTTGCGTGGAAGCTGAGCATGAGGGCAAAGGTGTTCTCTATGCTGACGGCGATACCCGAGGCGTTTGGTACGACACGCGAGATGTGGCTGGCAGCAACGAGCTATGGGGCTACGCTGGCTTTCGGGACAAGAACCGTGAATTCATCGACTGCGTCAAGGCTGGCACACTGCCTGGCTCGCACTTCGGCGATGCCGTGAAGACGATGGAGTTGGCGGATCGTATCCTGGCAATGGACCTCCTAACGACATCGTGCTAGGCTCTGTTCCCTCCGTGGGACCTAGGTCCACGGCTTTGTAGGACTTCCGGCAGACGAACGACGCTGGGTTCTCGGCACGTCCTACGCACAAGACCGCGTACGTCTGACACCGCGACTCGTCGCGACGCGGGATAATCGATGTGCAGGGCGCGATCAATGGTGTATCAAACGCGTGGGCGGGCGCCTCTATATGGTAGGTTCCTAAGGTACTGAGGATGGGGCACTTTCTCACGAGGAGAGACACGCATGTCCATGGAAGATGAGTACACCACCGAGACAATGGACGGTGCGGAAAGAGCAGGCGAGGGCTGGCTGGACCGCGTAAGAAGGGCCATCAAGTCTCCACGGGTGCAGCCGTTCCCTGAGACGGTCTTCAACACGGCAAGGGCGGCCTTCCTGGAGAGGCAACGCAACCCCGACCGGACCATCCATGTTGCCCGCTTGTTGTTCGACAGTTGGACACACATGCCGGCACCTGCGCTGCGCATGGTGGGTACGCGCGAGATCTGCCGCGCATACGGAACTGCTGAGACTAGACACCAGATCTATAGCACAGCATGGCACGACGTGGACCTCTGGGGCGAGCGCCAGAGCGGCGAACTCTGGTACCTGATCGGCCAGATCCTGCCCCGCGAAGAGGGGGCCGCGATCAAGCCGCTCCAGGCAGTCCTGAGTTCGTCGGACAAGACAGTGGCGACGGGCGTCCCGGAAGACGGCGAGTTCCACATTCCGTCGGTTCGTGCTGGCCTGTATGACCTCCGCTTGCGTTTGGAGCGCGCAGAGGTCCTTATCCCGAACGTGCGTGTAGGAATCTGAGGGATCACCGTGTCTGCCGCAGTGACGTGGCGCGATGCCATACGTGTCTCTGACGCGGCCGAGAGGGAGCGCATCCTAGCCGCGACGAGTAGCAGCGCTTCCGTCGAGGAAGCACTCGCAGAGGCGCGTGCTCATGTGGCCCAGGCACCACCCGACGCCCTGACCTTCGCAGAACTCGCCTGCGCTATGGCAAGGTATGTGGGTTCTCCCAAGCTGAAATCGGCAGCCGAGCGAGTGCGCGGACAGACGCTCCGGGCGCTTCATCGCCATAGCGAGGCTATCGACGCACTCGAGGCGTCTGCCCAGCATGCCATGGCGTCGGGCGATGAACGTCTCGCGCTACAGAGCCGCATCGGGATAGTGGACTCTCTTAGCTGGCTCGAGCGCTTCGACGAAGCAATCGAATTGGCCCGCGAGCTAGGTGCCAAGCTCATGCTTCAGGGCGACCTCGTCGAAGCTGGCAAGGTGCTCATCAACGAAGGGAACTTATACCACCGTCGGGACGAGTACGACGCCGCCGAAACCGCGTACCAGCGCGGTCTGGATCTGCTCCGTGGACGCGTCCCGGCCGATGTCATTGCACGCGTGGAGACGAATCTGGCGAACATCTTCACGCACAAGAATCGCGTGCAAGAGGCGATCGCGCTGTACGACCGGGCCCGCAGGGTATTCGAAAGTGCCAACGACCAGTATTCCATGGCCGTTGTGGACCTGAACCTCGGTTTCCTCCACTACATCGCTGGCGAACATACCGCCGCCATGGCGACCTTCACACGCTCGCGACGAGCTTTCGAAGCCGCGGGCAGGATTGTCGAGGCGGCGAAGGTAGATGGCGACGCCGCCGACGTCTACCGTGCCTTGAACCTGCTTCCCGAGGCCTTGGAATGTTACGAGCGTGCCCTCGACGTGTTCCGCGCCCAGGGCATGATGTATGAGACCGGCCGCGCGCAGATCGGGAGGGCCGTTGCTCTCTCGAGCTTCGAACGGTTCGACGAGGCCATGGAGGCCCTGGACGAAGCGGAGAGGATCTTCAGGAAGGAGGAGAACCACCTTCAGACCGCCCACGTGGCCCTGATCCGAGCCCATGTCCTCCGGTCTGCGGGAAAGGGGTCCGAGGCAGCGGATCAGGCGGCCATCGCTGCCCGTGATCTCGCCGCCGCTGGTCTCCATGGTTGGGCTGCAGAAGCCGCGTTCATCCAGCATGACGTGAGCCTCGAAGCAGGTCGGGACGCCACAGCCGGCATGCAACGCGTCGTGGCACAGGCACGAGACCATTTGCGCAGTTCCCTCGAAGGGAGGGCTCACCAGTCGCTCGGCCGGTACTACGCCAACAAGGGCCAGACGGAAGAGGCGCTTGCGCACTTCCGAGCCGGCGTCCAGGCGCTGGAGCACGCTCGTACGCTGGTCTCCATCGAGGAATTCCATGTCGCTTTCCTGCGGGACAAGCTCTCCATCTACGAAGACCTCGTCGCGACGCTGCTCGGGCGCGGCCGCGCACAGGATATCCGTGAAGCACTGGAGTACGTTGAGCGGTCTAAGTCCCGGCTTCTCCTGGAGCGAGTGCAGAGCGCCCATGACGCAGCATTGCGCAGGGCCGGCCGTCTCGACCCAGAACTCGCCCAGCGCCTAGGGCAGCTCCGTACAGAGCTGTGCTCGCACTATCACGGACTTCAGTTCCTCGACGGCGGAGAGCAGCTCCGAAAGCGCCTGAGCATCCCTGTCGGAGATCTCGAGCGCGTGCTCAAGGTAGAGGAGGAATACCGAGACGCCCTTCTGGAGGCCGAGCTAGCGGCACCAGAGATTGCCTCGCGCCGCAGGTCTCTTGGTGAAGTCGTACCAGTGGAGGAGCTTCAGGCGGCACTGGACACGGGCGAGACGCTAGTAGAGTACGCCGTCTTCCGCGATCAGGTGGCTGCGTTTGTCGTGACGCCAAAGGATGTCTTCGTGCGACTGAACGTGGCATCCGTCGAGGCAGTCGAACATGCCGCTCGACGCCTGCGCTATCATCTGCAGCGCGTCGAGAGTCAGAGTTCGTATGTGGAGCGGCATGCGAGCCAGTTGCATGCAGCCATTCGCCAAGTCTTGGAGGAACTTTACGCCTACCTGCTACAGCCTCTGGAGAATCTCATCCACGGCGACAAGCTGGTGATCGTTCCGCATAGCATCGTGCACGGCCTGCCACTACATGCGGCCAGGGACGGCTCCGAGTATGCGCTGGACCGGTGGGAGATGATCTACTCGCCCGGGGCTGCCCTATGGCACGCAGGCGTGCATCGCGGGCGGCGTCGAGGAACATCGAACGGCGTTAATCTCGTCAAGGAAAAAGCGCTGCTCATGGCCTATCCTGTACCAGGCATCGAGCTCGTGACCGAGGAGGTCCTGCGGCTATCCGAGGTGTTCGAGAATGCTGTGGTGTTCACGGAGGAGGCCGCAACGCTCGAGGCGTTCGCGGCCCATGCGCCGGAAAGCGGGATCATCCACCTGGCCACGCATGCTCTGTTCCGAGCCGACAATCCGCTGTTCTCGGGTCTGCAGCTAGCTGACGGTTGGCTTTTCGCCCATGACTTGTATGAGTACTCTATGAATTGCCATCTAGCCACACTTTCGGCATGCCGCACGGGCGCTGCCCTGGTAGAACCAGGGGACGAGCTGTTCGGTCTCATGCGAGGTTTCCTGGCGGCCGGTGCGCAATCGCTGGCGGTAAGCCTGTGGCCCGCCGCGGATGCCGCGACCATGTCGGTAATGGTGGAGTTCTATCACAACCTTGCCTCGGGTATGACCCGGGGTGCTGCGCTCCGTGAGGCCCAACGGGCCGTGCGGAATGAATATGAGCATCCCTATTACTGGGCAGCTTTCGCGCTCGTGGGAGCGCGTTAGCAGGTGAAGCGAAAGGAACGGACAATGGAGCGAAGACCCTATCCTCGGCTGATGGTTCTCTTAGCGCTCTGTGCGGCCATGGGCACTGCTGCGCTGGTACCCGCCCGTGCGGACGGGAATCAGCGTCACAGGTTCATAGTAAAGCCACGTCCCGGCTGCGATATCCTGGCCGTAGCGGCAGCTCACGGGGCTCAGGTTATCAAGCACATCCCAGACGATGATGCCTATGTCCTGCAGAAGCAGACCGCAGATGCGGAGGCGACGCTAGTTGCCCTCACTGCGGATCCACTTGTGTTCGAGGCGCAAGGCGATGGCGATGTCGCCGTTCCTGAAGATCCATCCAGCCAGTTGGCGTTCGCCTTCGACCAGTTGGCGTTTGCCTTCGACATCGGCCCGGATCCCATGGGCTATACGAACCAGGGGGCCTTCTACCAGGTGAACTTAGGCGAGGCTCACCGGTGGGCGACTGGCCGAGGCATACGAGTTGCGATTCTGGACACCGGGGTCAACGTCAATCACCCGGACCTGGTGGGACATTGCCTGCCGGGTTACAACGCCATTGACCCATCCCTTCCGCCAGACGACATCCCCGCCCCGGACAGCGGCAGCAGCACGGGTGTCTTCGCCCAGTCCAGTAGCGGCGCCGGGCACGGGACGATGATCGCCGGTATCATCGCGGTCATCGCTCCGCAAGCGCGGATTCTGCCCGTGAAGGTCCTGGGCCCGGATGGTGTTGGGAAGGAATCCGACGTCGTCGAGGGCATCTACTGGGCGATCCGACATGGCGCCGATGTGATCAACATGAGCTTCAGCGCTCCGTCATCGTCTCCGGCCATAGACCGGGCCATCAAAGCGGCAAGGACCGCGGGTATCGTGCTCGTCGCGTCGGCAGGGAACGACGCTACCGACATGCCCTACTGCCCTGCTAGTCTCAAAGGCGTCCTATCCGTGACCTCAGTCGAGGCGGACAACACCAAGTCGCTCTGGGCGACGTTCGGGCCGACGATTGACCTGGTGTGCCCAGGCAACGGCATACGCAGCACGTTCTGGGATGGGGGCTATGCTACCTGGGGCGGAACGTCCCTCGCGGCTGCGTTCGTGACCGGCGCAGCAGCGCTGGCGCGCGAATTGGAGCCGAACGGCTCCAGCAACAAGATCGCCAAGCTCCTCAAGACCACCGCCACTTCGGTAGACGAGGTGAATCCGGACTACGCCGGCCTCCTGGGCGCTGGCCTGCTCAACATAGAGAAGGCGGTCCGCAAGGCCGACTAGGTTTTTAGGAAGGCAACCGGACTAGTGAGGAGGGCGCCATTCTGGCGCCCTCCGTGTGTCTCTGCCAGATCGATTGCGCCGACACTACAGCGTACGGAGGAAGCGGTTCTGATCGTCTACCAGAATGATGCGAGGGGCGACCGGTTCGTCCGCCAGAGCGAACGCTGCGATGATGAGCCTATCACCCACACGCACCCTGTGAGCTGCGGCGCCATTGACGCAAACGACTCCGCTGCCAGGATCGGCCGGGATGGCATACGTCTCGAATCGCTGCCCGTTGTCCACGTCCCATACATGCACGCGTTCGCCCGCGACAATGTCAACGCGCTCCATGAGATCCTTATCTATAGCGATGCTGCCCACGTAATCCACCTCTGCCGCCGTCACACGGGCTCCATGGATCTTGCTCCGTAGTAACGATCGCAGGATCATCCCTTCACCCCAGCCGAACGCCGCAGGTGCTGGTTCAGTGAGTAGCCGAGCAACATGTTGTCAATGAGCCGCGTGCTACCTATGCGGATCGCCGCAAGAGCCACGGCCCCATGTTCGACCGTTTCCAGGGGTGCAAGCGTCAGAGGGTCCACAACGGCCGCATAGTCCACCCTAGCCCCCGTTTCCTCGGCCAGCACATCCTGCATGGCTCGTTCGATCTTCTCAGGATACCTCTCTCCAGCCTCGTAGAGGCTCACCGCCGTCTGCAGGGCGCGGGGCAGCACCGTCGCCTTCATGCGCTCCTCGGCACTCAGGTAGGCGTTCCTGGACGACATGGCCAGTCCATCCGAATCGCGGACGGTGGCAACTGGCACAACGATGAGCGGCATGTTGAGGTCGGCCACCATGCGCTGAATGACCAGCAGTTGCTGGTAGTCTTTTTGGCCGAAGTAGGCGCGGTGTGGCTGAACGATCTGGAATAGCTTGGCGCACACGGTCGCCACACCATCGAAATGACCAGGGCGTATCTGCCCTTCGAAGCGATCCGTCAGTTCGGATACATGGACGGTGGTCAGGCATCTAGGGGATGCCACTCCATCCACGCATGGGTACATCTCTTCCACAGAAGGTGCGAAAAGGGCCTCGACACCCTCCTCCTCGCACAGGCGCGAGTCGCGTGCCAGGTCCCTGGGATAGCGATCGTAGTCCTCGTTGGGTCCGAACTGCGTGGGATTGACGAAAATGGACACTACCGTACGATCGCACTCGTTCTCTGCTCGTCGCACCAGTGCCAGATGCCCTTCATGCAGGGCTCCCATGGTCGGCACGAGACCGATGGTCAATCCTTCCTCGCGAGCTGCTCGCAGGTGGGCTCGGAGTTCGGCGATATGGTGGAACGTTCTCACTTGCAGTACCTCAGTGTGGCAAGTTCGAGGTGTCGGCTTGCGCAGGGCTGTTGCCGTCTGCAGGCTGGCCCCGAGTATCTCAGGGGAACTCGCCAGAGCGGACTTCCCGCACGTAGGCATTGACAGCTTCGCGGATGCACGACCCGACCTCGGCATAGCGTTTGGCGTGGCGGTATCGCCGCTCGGGAAAGAGACCTAGAAGGTCATGAAACACTTGGACCTGTCCCGAGCAGCCCGGACCCGAGCCGATGCCTATCGTTGGCACTTTCACCGCAGCCGTTATCTCGGACGCCAGGTCTGGCGTAACCAGTTCCAGGACAATAGAGAATGCACCCGCATCGGCCAGCGCTTCAGCGTCCACCATCAGCCTGCGAGCTGTCTCTTCATCCCGTCCCTGCAGGCGGTATCCTCCTAGTGCATGGACCGACTGGGGCGTGAGGCCGATATGCCCCATGACAGGTATGCCCGACCGCACCAGTCGCTCGATGGTAGGAGCCACCCACTGGCCGCCCTCCAGTTTCACAGCCTCGCATCCTGTCTCCTTCATCATACGACCGGCGTTCCGGAGTGCCTCCTCGGGGCTGACCTGGTAGGAGAGGAACGGCATGTCCACGACGGTCAATGCTCGATGAACACCCCTCTTCACCGCCGACGCATGGTGGATCATCTCCTCGAGGGTGACTGGCAGGGTCGTATCATAACCCAGCATCGTGTTGGCCAAGGAGTCGCCGACAAGAAGCATGTCCACGTCCGTGGCGTCGAGAAGAAGGGCAGACGCGTAGTCGTAGCACGTCACCATGACGAGCTTTTCACCGCGTCTGTGCTTCTCTTGTATATCCCGCAGAGTCATGTGCCGTTCGCAAGCCAGGCGGACTTTGCCTGACTTACGACGGCATTGTACCTCTCACCGGGCGCTCGGGACGCCCACGCGGACCATCTGATTGTGCGGAGCTCTACTGCAAGTCGAAGAACTCGTCGGTGGTCATATCCCCGTCGGTGTCAATGTCGCCTAGTACATACGAGCGGAAGAGAGCCGCATCGTAGCCAGGGCCGAACACGCCGTTCCGATATGCCGGTACGAAGGACTTGGCGTGTCCATCGCACCACGCGACCATACCGGTGCCGAGGTGGCGCCCCTGGAATCCGGGATTGTTGGCCGATGGTGGGTCCAGGAACGTTTGAGACTCCAAACGCGGAGGCGTGAATCTGTAGTTGAGACGGGCGGAGTCAGCAAGGAACACTGTCTCGGATGACTTCTGGATAGCGGCCATGGACACGGGCTGTATGTCGAAGGTGAACGGACCCGTCTGGACGTACGGCGACAGGTACCGGTAGTTGTAGGCGTACCCTGTGAGGCCGATGGTCGGCCTCAGATCGTTGCGGAAGGACGGACAGGCGTTGATCTGGCTGTTCCGCATGTAGGGGTAGAGGAGTCCGCCAGCATCGTTCCGCGTGTTAGTGATGCCGTCATACGAGGCCCACCAGTAGTAGACAGTCATGCCGGAAACGGTGGCTACAGGCATCACCATGTCGTCGTAATCCTGGCTGTACATCTGCGCACCGATGCCGATCTCCCGGATATTGGAGAGACACTGGGTCTTCCTGGCGCTCTCCCGGGCTTGTGCGAAAACTGGGAAGAGGATGGCCGCCAGGATGGCGATGATGGCGATCACCACGAGAAGCTCGATGAGGGTGAAGGCCTGGACGCGATGGATGCTACGTGTGTGCACGGACGGTCCTCCGTCTGGGTGTTGCGGCGACTCGGAGCAGCATCGGCGGGCGATGGCAGGAACGCACGGCGAGACGCCTCAATCTGTGCAATACGTAACAATAGGCTCGGGAGTTCCGATATGAGGATATTATTATCCGTCTCCAACGCCCGCGCGGCGGACTGACTCAACAGAGAGCCAGATAGGACAGCTGAGACGAAGCGCCCCCGCGAGGCGGTATTCCCCCGCTCAGTCTGACCAGTGGATCACGGCGCCTAGGACGTTCAGCGTGCCCGCTAGGATGCCTCGGTAGAGTGCAGGTGCCTCCGATGCCTCCGCCCGGTGAGTGATGGTCTCGCCCCAGGGAAGCGTACCAAGGGTCATGGCCTTCACCACCGAGCGACGGCTTGGCACATGACCGTCGTCGCACGGAAACACCATGGTCAGTCTTCTTCCGTGGGCAGGCAGGAAGCTGAAAGGAAATGGGTCTTTGCCGTAATTGCCCTGCCAGACGAACACCCCACGCTCTCGACAGAGTTCGATGGCGGGTTGGATGAGCGAAGGCAATCCCGTCGTCTCGAAAACAGCATCGGCTCCCTCGGGTGCGATCCGCAGAACCGCGACACGCACGTCATTTGTCGCGGCGTTGATGAGATGGTCGGCGCCGAGTCGCCGGGCAACCTGGAGACGGTAATCGTCGAGATCCACGGCGATAACTTCGCAACCACGCGCGGCGCATGCAGCGACTACTCCAAGGCCGATCAGCCCCACGCCATACACCACCACCCTCGAGCCCAGCCTCACCTGCGAGAGGTCCACACCGTGGAGTCCCACTGCGGGCATGACGAAAAGTGACGCGGCATCCTCGGGTGCTCCAGCGGGCAGGTGAGCTATGCCGTGGCTCGTGCGCGGGTCAATGACTGCGTAGCTGCAATGGGTACCGGACACCGACGAAACCGGCGTGCCATCGGTCAGCGTCATCCGTCGGTTGTCGCGGTAGTAGACCCGGTCACCGACCTGAAACGCTTCGACGTTCGCACCGACGCGCTCCACAACGCCAACGGCCTGGTAACCAGTGCAGAGGGGATAGGGCCCCCAGGTCAGCTTCCCGCGTATCAGCGCGAACTCGGTGCCGATGCTGACCCCCGACCACAACGTGCGGACTAGCACGTCGTCCGGCCCGGGGTCAGGCAAGACGACCGGGAGCAGACCGAATTCCTGATCAGAAGTGGTGATGAGAGCGCCTGCATCCATAGTGCGCGGTCTCCTTGTCGTGTTAGCCACGGCGGTCACGGCCCGGGCATGGCTGCCAGCGACCTGAACAGACTCCAGACCGGCTTGGGCGTGCCGTCGTAGCGCCGGAGGCCGAGTCCCAGATGGCTCCTCTGCACGACAAACCCTGTGACCGCAGATTCCGGAAGGTCGTGGAGAAACGCCCAGTTCACGAATTCCAGTTTCATGCCGCGCGTCAGTTCCAGGAACCTTACCAGGAATTCGACCTGCTCCTCGTCGCTGCCGCCTTGCCTCTCGTCACTGCTCCACCCGATCTCCGTGAAACCGATCGGTGCATCCGTGAAGGCGGTCACACGAGAGTAGTAGTTCTGCGGCATCTCCGCTGGCCTGGCGTAGCGCTTCCACGGATACGTGGTCAAACCCAGAACGTCGTAACTGCCCCGGAGGGCGGAAACAAGCCTGAAACGGGGCTCTCCCTGGACGTCTACGAGTTGCGAGTAGGACAGAACGACCACTACCTTCGTAGCCGGCGATTCCTTCTTCACGACGCGGTGAAGATCCTTCTCCAGCGCAGCCAGCTCGGCAAACCGCTCGGCACCGAGCTGCTCGTACACGCTGTTCACCTCATTGCCAATGGAAAAGTAGCGTGGTCGGAAGCGGCGCGCGATCCGAGATGCCTCATCGCACATACGCTGGCGAAAGCCGGTATCCCGAAAGTCGGCAGATCCCGACCCGTCGTTGCGGACAATACCTCTGCCAGGTGCGACCGTCCACGGATTCAGTGTCACAATCGGGATGAAACCCAGTGCAACCATCGTCTCGAAACGAGTCACCTTCGCGGATGGATCTGCTCGGGCAAGGCCATTGTAGAGACCGACGCCATTCGGCTCCATCCACAGCATCGTGACACGACCCACCTCCTTACTCAGCAGGAGTGCCGCTGCTGGGTTGTGGCTTCGATCCACGGTTGGTGTCGTGCCGGTGAGAAAAGTCCTCCGGACAAGGGGGATTGTCTGGCGCGGCGCATGGGTGACGCATACGACGAAGGGCGTAGCCGCCAGAGAAAGAAGCAGAAGACGTGCTCTCCCTACAGCCATGGTTCGCTTCCGTTCATCCCGAGGGTGCCGCCCTGGCATGGCAGCCGGTGCAGGGCGGGCCCTAAATGAACCGCTTGCGAATCTGGAAGCTCAATGCGTCCGCCGCTAGGACCATCGCAATGAGCATGAGTACGTACGTTGCGACCTTCTGCCACTGGAAGTAGTTGATCTGTGCAACAAGCTCGAAGCCGATTCCCCCTGCTCCAACGATGCCCAGAATGGTGGCTGCGCCGATGTTCAGCTCCCATGCGTACAGAGTGTGCGAAAGAAAGTTCGGGAGAGCCTGAGGCAGCATCCCATAGGCGAAGACCTGGGCAGGGCTACCCCCGACCGCCTTCACCGCCTCGATGGGTGCCGGATGTACTCCTTCCAAAGTCTCGGCAAACAGCTTGGCCAGCATGACGAAACTGCCCACCGCAATGCCGAGAGCACCTGGGAACGGGCCGAGTCCGACCATATAGACGAACAGGACGGCGTAGATCAGCGGAGGGATGGCACGCAGAACGTTGAGAGAAGTCTTGACGGCTGTGGTGAACCACCGTGGAAGCGCAGCAGTACGGGCTGCCAGGAAGCTTACGGGGAGAGCAGAGAGGCTACCCAGGAACGTTCCGACGATCGCCATCTGTACCGTGACGATGAGCGCCCTCCAGGCTCGAGACAGCTCGGACAGGTCGGGTGGCACCATCTGGGACACATAGTCTCTGGCGCGGACCAAGCCTTCGCCAAGTTTGGCGGGCTGAAACTCGCTCCCCCGCAGTGCCCAGACCAGCACCGCGACAATCGCAAGGGCTCCTGCGACGCGGCGAGCGATTCTCACCTGCCCCTAGGGGCTCCTTGTCGCTGACCACGCTGGCCCAGCGGAGTTCCATCATGAGGACAGAACCGCCAGGAGGGCAGTACCGGCTTCCCGCACGTCGGACACGCCCCGGACGGGTTCCCGAGAACCGGAACGCCACGGACCGTCACGAGTAGCCAGTCGGAGGGTGCGATGAGTATGGTACCGTCCGGCCTGAGCTGCCACTTGAGAGCTCCGGTCCTCGCCATCGAGTCGAGAACGAGACTGAGAGGCGTCTCGGTGAACCTGGCGGCCACACCGACGTCCGCCGGTACGCGCGGATCCAAGCGAATGGGGATCCGCGTCTGGCCCTCGACTTGCAGGAGCACCGACCGTAGAGCCACGGGGCGATCATCCGGGATAGATAGGGTTACCGGCTGGGCGAGCAGTGGAACCTGCGTAGCTGCACTCTGCATCTGAGATGTCCGGATGGCGGCGACTCTGCTGCTGACTGTGGGCGCGGACTGTGCCGCAACGGGCGCGTTGCCCGATTCCATGACAGGCGGTGCAACAGCGACGGTGATGACGTCCCCAAACCGGATTTCTACCTGCGGTCTGGTGATCTTCGTGATCGTGCTCAGTATATCGGGCAGCGTCTTATCTTTGAGGACGAGGCTGATGGGGCCTGTCACGTCTTGATGGATGACGAACTCCTTGCCTGTCTTGCGCAGGAGGGCGGATAGCACGTCTCGGAGATCGGCTCCGTTCGCCTCCAGCGTGTAACGAGGGGTCGTACCATCCGCAGCAAAGCCAGCCTCGATGATCGTCAGGGCAGCCGATCGTGCGCTGTTCTGGGCCCACGATGGGGCGGTCAGCCCCAGACTCGCGGCTGCTAGAAGTGTCATGACTATCTTCGGACTCATGGCGATCCACCTAACTCCCCACGGGTCTCGGTCTCCGGCTCATGGTCTTCCTCGACCGTTTCGGCGCGAACCCGCATGGCGCGCAAGCGACCATTCGCGTCCCATAGCGCCACCCCGTGAAGCTCTGTGACACTATCTCCAACACGAACTCGTTCGTTTAGCATCTCCTCTGTCCGAAGAGACGGTACCGGTGTCGCACCGAGCGTGGCGGGGCTACTAGACACGCGCGGATTCGCGGCATCCGGACGTGGGGACTGCAAGATGGCCGGCAGACCCGAACGGGCCTCTATGAGGTCACGCGCCGTAATACCACGGCTGTCTGCGACGTCGAGGAAACTCTCCGGCATAGGCGATACCTGCCCGACGTTGCGCCGGCCGTGAACCACTGGCTTCGATGTGGTCCGCAGGGCTTGCGTCACGGGCGGAGGGCTCCGCCGTAGGGAAGCCGGTTGCCTTCTTGAATCTCCTGCGACACGGCCGCTGGCAGGCTGCTCCAGGACTTCGACCGGCGAAGGATGCGAACGTGCCGCTGGGGTGGGCGGCGTGTTTGCAGCCACCACAACCCTGTCCGAGGTTCGGCGCACCATTGCGAAGCCAACAACAACCAGCCCAACGACAGCGGCACTCGCCAACGCCGGTCGCAGGCGCAAGTGCCATGGGCGTCTAGCGTCTTGTTGGACAATGCGAGCGTACACCCCCCTGCGTACTCGTTCGGGAACAGCAGGGGGCGTCGCTGCGGAAAGCACGGCCAATGCACGCGACATTCGCTTGTGCTCGGCTCGGCATGCGCCGCAACCTTCGAGGTGTGCCCGCACCGCCAGCGCCTCGCAGGCTGCCAGCTCTCCCTCGACATAGGCATCGAGGACCGCCTGTACCTGGCGGCACCGGAGTTCAGTCATCGCGCTCCTCCGGGTACATCTTGTGGTACGCCTCCTTGAATCTGGTGCGCGCACGAAAGAGACGGACCTTCGCTGCCGTGGGAGAGCATCGCAGGACCTCCGCTATCTCGCTAACGGATAGCTCGCGGAAATACCGGAGGGCAAGGATCTCTCGATCGTGTACCGGCAGGCTCTGAAGCACGCTCTCGACCCTCCGGCGCAGATCCCGCGCTTCGTCATGCTCGGCAGGGTCCCCTTCCGTATCTCGTGTCTGCTCCAGCGAAGGTGAGAGCGGAACCAACTTTCGTCGCCTGGCACTCCGCGCAGCATCCAGGGCCTTGTTCAGCGCCACACGGTAGAGCCATGTCGGAAAGCGGGCGCCCCTTCTGAAGACATGGAGCGAACGATAGACCTGCAGAAAGACCTCCTGCGTGACGTCGGCGGCCGCCTCTTCGTCGCCGAGCACACCATAGACGATACTGTGCACATATCCGGCGTACCGATCGAAAAGCTCGTCGAAGCCGCTCCGGTCACCGGCAAGAAAGCGTGCGATCGCGGCCTCGTCTGGATCGAGAGGAGGCGCCGTCTTCTCGCCGGTCACGTTTCCGCTCCACGGCGTCGGATATAGGACCTTGTCGCTTGCGTGCATCGTGCTCCGATTGCCGTCCCACCTTTCGGCACGCTTTAGACGCCTCTCGTCTCCGCAGGGTTACGCCAGCCAGCCGGACCTCGCCTCCACCGACGCTACCTTCCTGAATGGCAGCAGCCGCGCCTCCCAGCGGAAACGCGGCTGCTAGGTTACGGCGCACACGTCGCTTATAGCCAGCGCGTCCTCGCGGTATAGGTTACCGTAGCCGTACCGTTCGGTGCCACCTTCACGGGGAATTCCACGGTGCGAGCGTCCCGCTTGATGAAGTCGGTGCTCTTCTGGGTAATGCGCCAGTCGGCCCAGAGGTGCTCGATCACAGAGACCGTCACTTCCTCATCCTTATGGTTGCGGATCGTGATCTCGAAGCTCTCCTCGACTTCCTTCTCGCCGATCCTTCGGAAGCTGGTCCGCTTATGCTCGCCCACAATGTCGAAGGCGTCGCCCACCGTCAGTCGGATTGTCTCGTCCTTGGGAGTGTGGTCTATCTCGTCTTCGCCGATGAACTGGAGGCTGCCTCTGCTATCGGCTTTGTAAAGCCTCATACGCCCCTTGGGAAGTGGGATGCCCAGGTTCGGCTTGCTGTTCTTCACTTCCACGATCACGTTCACCTTCTTGTAGTCGCTGGTATCCCATTGTTCGCCCGGTCGGTAGTCGGGGTTGTAGATGCCCCAGAAGCCGTGACGGCCATCGTAGACGAACTTCTTCGTGCAAGGTGCCTTGTTGGCTGCCAGGAGCGTCATCTGTTTCTGCTCGTTGTTCCGGACAGTGGTCGTACCGTCGAGCGTATAGAGGTGGTATTCGAAGAGTTGTTCCTCCTGGAACTGAGGAGCGGCTTTCGCCGCCTGCATGGCGACCGCATCGCCGCCAAACCCACCACGTCGCGGCGGCTGAATGCGGCGCACATCGCCCGCGACGAGCTGCAGGTTAGCGTTCTCGTAAGTGGCGCCACTCTTGTTGTCCAGTGTGACCCAGCCTGTAACGTCCACGAGCTTGTCATCCGAGGAGAGTACTACGACGTAGTCTGCGCGCCACGTGAGTCCCTGGGTCATGTACGACACCTCAGCGTCGTGCGTACCGGCCTGTTCGCTGTCCACAAGCCATACAAGGCGCGGAATGGGCACAAGACCCGCCGGCATCTCGTGAAGACTCACCTCGCCGGAGGGATTGAGCACAAGTTGTCCATCGTCTGTCTTGATGACGAGCCCATTGTAGGTGGTCTGGCTTCCGCCACCTTCGCCGCCGGTCTGTGCCACCGCTGCCGTGACCGGCGCCAGTATGACGCCCGTGATCTCCTTCTGCTGACCGTTGCCGAGGTTCTGACGGATGGTAACCCGCTTGCCTACGGACTTATTCAGCATCGTTGTCGGGTTGATGAGGTCGTACTGATAGTTCTGCTCCCGCACCGCGACGGCGTTGGGCGCCGTGAGGGACTTGAAGTGAACAGTTGTGGGATCGATGAGCTGCGCCACGTCTTCCACGATCAAGAGCGTCCTACCCTTGGCAAGCTCGACGGTACGGCGATCCTTCACCACGCCGAAGTTCTGGTTGTAGATTGTCAGGGATACGCTGGTGGGCTTGCTGACCTTGCCTTCCTGTTGCGCCAATGCCGCCACAGTTGCCACCACCAGCGCAGCAACTGCCCCTAGACGTGTAAGCATGTCGTTCGCCTCCTGTTCCGGTCTGGCCGGCGATACTTGTCCTAACACTACTGACGATGGAAGGAGCGCTTTTCCCTCAGGCTATCCTGCCCGATTCGTACGGAGCAGCGCTAATCAGGCTATCGCTTACCTGTGCTGTAACGGACCACAACGATGGAATGGCGCGGCACTTCCAGCTCGCCGGGCAACATGACACCTCGCGACGGTCTCAGGGTGACCTTCTCTGGTTGTCCGGGCACGTTGGTGTCAGCGTAAGACCGCCCCTGAATGCGCCAGACAAGCGAGGACCGTTCGACGCCTCCTGGGATCGCCAGTTCGACATTGACGTCCTCCGTTAGCGAGTAGTTCACGATGGCCACAGCCAGTTCGTTCGTGGCAGTATCACGCGCGGCGACGACGTCCAGCGGAACGTCCTTGGGCGCTTCGACAGGAATGAAGGTGCCTCGTAGATTGCCGCCATAGACAGCAAGAACATAACCGACGGGGTCCATGGAGACTTCGGTGCGGCTGGTCTTGATCGTGGCAATGACGTTGACGAGCTGGGCCCAGTTGGCCATGCCGATGACGTCCGCATTCCGCAGGATTTCGTGCAGGCCGCGAGCTGCAGCGATGGCATCGCCAAGACAGTAGTAGTGTTCGAAGGAGCCGATGCCCGGTCCATCCGGTGCAGGGTTCCAGTCGCGAACGATGCCCCATTCGTCCACAGCCAGCCGTAGCTGTCCCAGGGGACGGTCTCCCTTGTCCATTCGGTTGCGGAAGTCCTGGACAATCGTGCGGATACCGGCGGCGACGCTGGCGGAATACCCAGGCCACTGCTGAGCGTACTTGGTCATATCCTGTTCGGAGAGGGGCATGCGGAGGCCGCGCTGGGAGTAGTGATGGCCGCTCAGCAGGTCCAGATGGCCAGCGCACCTCGCAAGCAGCGTGTCATTCCACGGACCGGGGGCTCCTACCGCAACGATCTTGATGCTGGGATCACGCTCGCGCATGGCGGCCACGAACGCGTTGTGGCGCTCGGCGTATCTCTCGACGGGTATGTGACCGAGCTGCCAGTCGCCATACATCTCGTTACCCACTCCCCACCAGACCACCCCGTAAGGTCGGGGATGCCCGTTGGCCGTACGCAGGGCGCCCATGGGCGTTCTCGCGGAGCCGTTCGCATACTCGACCTCGTCGGCAGCGTCCCGAGCACTTCCCAGGCCAGCGTTCACGCAGATGTATGGCTCGGTCTTGACCTCTCCGCAGAAGTCCAGGAACTCATCCAGCCCGAAGTCATTGTCCTCTATGTCGTTCCATGCGCGTTCCCATCGTGGTGGTCGCCGGTCGCGATCGCCGATGCCGTCGCGCCAGTTGTAACCGGAGACAAAGTTGCCTCCTGGCCAACGGGTGATGGGAGGCGCGATCTGTTTGACGAGCTCCAGCGTATCGGCGCGCATGCCGCGGATGTTGTCCGCAGGCATGAGTGACACACAGCCGATCCAGAGGCATCCTGGCGAGGTTAGAGCGATGCTCAGGGTCGCGTCATCGCTCGTCCGGGCGGCTTTGAAACGGAAGGGGAGCTTGCGGTAGACGGGGCCAGGCTCCAACTGGACAGTCTGCGCGTCTCCAGGACCATCGCCCCATCGCAGGGTGACAGAGACGGGCGCCTTGGAACCCTGCCAGGCGAGCACTGCATAGCCCGCATATTCCTTGCCTGCCACGACACCGAGCCCTGTCTGCTGAACACCGCAAGGACCAGATGCCGTACCTTTCAGCCTCAGGGCCATGCCATGTTCACCCGCGTAGGCCGCAGCAGGATCCAGATAGACTTCGAAGTCAGCCCCTTCCGCCTTCTGAACCTTCCATGACTTGCCTGGTTCTTGTAGGAACTTCCTGTCGCGCAGCATCTCGGCCCAGATCCCCTGACGAATGCAGCGACCGAGATGCTCGATGAACTGGCCGTAAAGGTACGGTGAGATGGTAGGGCCGGGCTTGGCAGGATCTACGGTGATGGTCACCTGTCGGGGTTGGTCCTGAGCCCCGGCCAGTGAAGACAAAGCTACACCGGTTGCGACCACCAGCAAGAACAAGGCTCGCATCGGCATACGGGTTCCTCCTCCAAACGAGTCCGGCTCACGGACCGTTAGACGCTGTCTCTACGGATACGAGTGTACACCACGAAAGGCATCCCGACGAAGCGGATAGGCGGTCTACCTGCAACGTACGCCTGGGCGACCGTGAGAGAAGCCCCGTGCTTGACAGCATGCATGCGATATGCTAAAGTGTTGTCCCTCGAACGCACGGCACGCTAGACGTGCGTTGGGGGCAATCACAGTTCGGTCCGAGTGCTACTGTGAGGTGGCGCATCGGATCAACGGGAGGCCACCATGGCACTAAGGCTCAGCGGTGTGCTGCGCGCAGCGTGTGTTGCTGTGCTTGTGCTAACTGTAGGCCAGGTCGGTCAGGGCGCGGTGAGGCAGACGCGTGGCGGATTGCAACTCAACGTCATTGCTCCGGACCCGACCAGCATCGGCGACCGTCTATCGCTCGACGTGAGCTACCGTGGCGGCGCCATCGAGGCTGTCGAGGTGTATCTGGATGGCGCGCTGGTTGCCAAGCGGCAGCTCGCCAGCACACAGACACACGGTGTCATGACATTCGTCCTCGAGACCATGCTGCTGACCGAAGGAGACCATGACCTGATTATCAAGGCGTTCGGTCCCGACGGTCGCTCCGTGA
Organism: Chthonomonadales bacterium; assembly: GCA_037443035.1. Lineage (GTDB taxonomy): Bacteria > Armatimonadota > Chthonomonadetes > Chthonomonadales > CAJBBX01 > JABWBA01. Next base: position 199,699 of record JBBIPC010000003.1, on the reverse strand, counting down.
CGGCGCCTGCCCGACTCCGTATCCCTGGTCCCGACCTCTCAGCGCCGGTGCGCATAGCGTATCCGCTGAACGGCGTTCAGGTCAGCGGCACGGTACCGGTCCGCGTCAAACTGGACGAAGAACTGCAGCGGCAGCGCCCGTACGTGACCTTCTTCATTAACAAGGAGCTGAAGGTCCTCAGGAACTATCCGCCTTACGAGTACAACTGGGACACGACCACCTATCCGAATGGCTGGCACACTCTAGAGGCGTGGACCCAGTCGCCGGACATGGCTGCTCCGTACAAGTCCAGACCCGTGCACGTCAATGTGAACAACTCGGGCGGCTTTACCCAGCGCCAACCGGTGGTGGAAGATCTGCGAACCGAGAAGCCTTCGACTCAGCCATCTACCCCGCAGGCGGCTGCCAAGACGAGTGCTCCTGTCACCACGAAGCCTGCCGGTGAACCGAAGCGTTCGATCGTTCTTACCCCAGAACCTACCGATAGGATGCCGGTGGGTCCCGCTTCTCCTTCGCGCACGACGGTGGCGCCATCCCCAGTAGGCGGCGCACGCCCCGCGGAACCATCCACACGTGCCGGTGCGGCTCGTGCCCTTCCGACCGTGCCTGCGCCCCGTATCAGCGCAGCCCCCGACCGCATGCCCAGGGTAGGGACAAGCATGGTTGGTCCCGTACCCGTGGAGCCGTCTTCACGGCCGAGAGGAGCAGCGAGGGCAGCGGCTTCGGTGGCAGCGCAGCCCGCAAAGCGGAGTGTCGCCCCGACGACTGTTGCAGTGAAGCCGGGGGAAACACTGGCAGATGTCAGCCGCAAGACCGGTGTCAGCGCAGCAGAGATCGCTCGACTGAACAACGTCAAGGCGGAAGCTCATGACACCCTGCGGCCCGGGCAGAAGCTCGTCGTGCCACAGGTCGGCGCCTTCGACGTGGCGTTCGACGGCGTCGTACTGGCATTCGACGTTCTGCCACGGGTGGAGGCCGGCATCGGCCTGGCGCCCATTCGGCAGATCTTCGAGCACACAGGTGGCAAGCTCTACTGGTACGGATCGGCGAAAACGGTCCGTGCCGTGAACGACACGCGCGAGATCGAGCTCAAGATCGGCAAGAACACGGCTCTTGTCAACAATCGCCAGCTCACACTCGAGCGTGCGCCGTTCATTGACAGTGGTCGTACACTCGTGCCGCTGACGTTCATCCGCGATGCCCTCTCCGTGGATGCCCGCTACGATGAGGCCACGGGTCGCGTCCTGCTTCGCACGAAGTAGAGCTGCATAGCTCGCGCCTCATGAGACCGCCCTGTCTTGTCCGAGACAGGGCGGTCTCTTGTTGCGATGCCACCGACGCCAGTACCTCTACGACAGCAGAGTGCCGGATGATCTCTACTCGTTGACCCGTTCGCCCCAGAGGAGGCGCTCGTGTACCTTGTCGTAGAACGAGGCCGACCGAAACACGATCAGGCGAGTCGTGTGGAAGGATCGGCGGACAAGCACCGTGTCGCCCGCCAGCAGGGAGAAAACGGATGTGCTATCGGCCGTGAACCGGACCTCACCGCCATCGGTCTCCACGAGGAAGGAGATGGTCTGGGTGTCCGGTACGACGATGGGGCGCGCAGCAAGCGTGTGTGGGCAGATGGGGGCGACGAGAAGAGCATGGACCGTGGGATCCATGAGCGGGCCGCCAGCCGACAGCGCATAGGCCGTCGAACCTGTCGGCGTCGCCACGATGACGCCGTCCGCTACATACTCCATGGCTGGACCGTCACCGATGCGTGTGCTGAGCTGGAGCATGCGTGTCATCGCGCCGCGGTTGATCACCACATCGTTGAGACCGAACGCCGTGTGAATGGTCTCCCCTTGCCGCTGAACCTCGCCGAGAACCATGACCCGTTCTTCGAGGACGTAGCGGCCTGCAATGACATCATCGAGCCGTTCTTCCAAACAGTCGGGATGCACTTCGGTTATGAAACCGAATCGGCCCATGTGGACCCCCAGGATGGGAACGCCCAGAGGAGCAGCCAGGCGGCTGGCGCCCAAAATGGTCCCATCGCCACCCAGCGTGATGACGAGGTCCGTATCGGGCAGGACACCACCAGGATCCCCCACGTCGGTGCTCATAGCCTCCACGTGTGCGACCTGAATACCAGCGGTCCGTAGGCGCTGCTCTACGGCATGGGCTGTCTCGGGCACTCCCGGCCGAGAGCTGTTGGCGAACACGGTGACGTGGCGGAACTTCATGACCAACCCTCCTGAAGGTTCACACGCATTATACAGGAGAGGATTGTGATGATGCAGGAATGCAAGGCGTTGTGTTAGAATAGCGAATGGGGATGCTGCGTCATGACGCGGCGTGCCCCCGTGGGATCGTGTCTGAGATCGCTGTCCCTGTTCGGCGATACGCAGCCATGCATCTCGCGAGCGACTGCAATCGGAGGAGCGTCAGCATGAACCTGACGAAGCATGTTGCCAAGCTCGGCAGCGTGGCTGTTCTGGTGTCCGTATGCCTCGTTCTGGGCTCCGCCGCACGCGCCGACTTCGTGAAGGGTCTGAGCCTTCGAGCTGGTCTCTGGACCCCAGCGACGAGCGAATCGCGCAACGTGGTGGACTTCGGTGCCTGGAGCCTGGGCCTCGAGTACGATCTGCCCTTCGTCCCCAAGGTGCTGAACGGCGAGTCCTGGAGCACCAGCATCTCCGTGGATTTCCACTATTCCCAGAGGAAAGTGGGGATCATGCGGTATGTACCAGTCTCCATCAACCAGGTCTACTCCTTTGAGGAGCAGAATGGCAAGGTGCCCTACGTGGGCTTCTGCGTCACTGCAGCCACCATGGGAGTGACCAACGGCTTCGGCGTCCCGACGGTCACACGCTGGGGCGGCGGCCTGATCGCCGGTCTCAAGCTCTCGGACAAGCTCTCGCTCGAGACCCGCTACGAGTGGGTTGACAAGCACGATACGTCCTGGAATGTGGACGGCTTCCGCACCTACATCGGCTACAAGTTCTAGTCTGTTCGACCGGTCAGGCAGCGGTAGCCGGAACAGAGGATAGGCACGTTGTCCTGATCGCCAACTGGCTAGCACCTAGCCGCAAGCGTGCAACTCAGCGAGGAGAGGGTTTCCCAAAGGATCCCTCTCCTCTTCTGTGTCATGCGTCTCGCGTCCCGCCAGCCGCCTCACTTGCCGGGATCGGCTCGTGCCGGGCGCTTACTCCAGGACCACCCGCACCGCTGCACGTTTCTTCCGAATAGGTAGGGTGACGCTCACGGTCTTGGTCCTGCCCCTTCCATCCGAAACCGTGACCTCGTGGGTGCCCTGGAATGCCGTGACCGTATATACTCCGCGTGCATCGGTTGCTCCTGATGCGTGCGTCCACCACTTCCCCTTGATCAGACCCATCAATCGCTCGTAGGCAGGCTTCGGGCTCATGTCCTTGCGCAGGAATCCCGCCGGTGCGGCCTGCCACGCATTCAGGTCGCTGAAGTCCCACCACGTAATCGCTTCCACAGATGGATGGCTGAACAGGAGGCTGTAGAAGCGCTCGACGTAGTCGGCCTGCTTCTGCTCTCCCTCGGGCGTAGTTACCCACGGAGCGGCCGGCGTGGATGGCCTGTCACCGCTCAGCACCGTGACTTCGGTGTAGTGGATCGGTCGGCCGAACCGTGCGAACTGCTCTGTGACCATCCACACTTTGGTCAGAGGCCAGACGCCGCCGTGCATATGACTCTGAATACCGATGGCGTCAGGCAGGCTCCTACGCTCCTTGAGACCCTGCAACAGCCGGACGTTGGCTTCGGTCGTGTTGAAGTCATTGTAGAGCAAGACCGTGTCCGTGCCCTTGCTGGCCTCCCTTGCCCACCGGAGTGCAGCGGCGACCGCTGCGACAGGGCCGTCGCGCTTGACCCATGCGCCGGTGCCAGTGCGCACGAACATCGCCGCGTTGTTCGCTTCATTGAATACGTCCCAGTAACGGATAAGACCGGCGTAACGAGGGATGATCTCCTTCACGCGTGCCTCGAGTAACCGCACCGCTTTGTCAGGATCGGTGGGCGCCCAACGGGGATACACTTCGTGCCAGACAAGGGGGTGGCCCTTCGTGACGATTCCGTGCTCGCGGCACCACCTAGCCATAGCCTCCAACCGCTCATAGGCTTTCCGACCCTCCTCAGGTTCGAAGGATCCCCAGTAGAACGGGAGCGTAGCGTAATTGAGGAGAGCCGCGAAGCGCCGCTGGTATTCCGTCTGCAGCGGACTCGTGTCCGTAGGGTTGAGTTGGAATATGTTGGAACCGAACAGGAAGGCGTGCTGTGTCTGCTGGATCTGCACCGAGGCTCCACGAACCGGCTTGCCGGACCGATCCACGACTTCGATCCTGAGGCTGCCTGTGCGATATTGGCGAATGCGTGCCTCCACCGCCTCGGGACGAATGGCTTCGTCCGCCGCAGACACCGCAGGGTCGAGTCCTTCGTTCCACACATGAATGTCTGCCAACTCGATCTCTCCTTCCTGGTGACCCACCTGGAAGCGTACACCCATGCCGCCGGCTGGAAACTGGGGAGCAGTACCCGAGGCACTATACCGGGTCCATGTGGGCGTCAGCGCCAGGTTCAGCTCTGCGACGCCCGTGTACGGAGGGCCGACCTTCTCCACTACAGCCCGGAGCGGATTGTCGGAACGCGACCTAGCATAGAACTCGAGACGAACCCGGGTTCCCGACTGGATTGCGACGGGAATGTCCTTGAAGATCTGCACGGCATAGAAAGGGTCGGACTTCTCCTTCACCGTTACTCGAAGCGCCTTGCTGGCCCCTCCGAGCATCCGCTGCATTGGGACATCCTCGACCTGGAGCTGCCCTGGCTTCTGTACGATGGTGCCCCAGGGACCCTGTGGCAGCATTTCTGTCGGCGCACCGGTCCGCGTAGTGGCGAGCGCTGCAACCGCCATGCAAAGCAAGTGGTCAAGACCCATGTACGCATCCCTCCTGATGACAAGACCTTATCGCATCCTACAATACCTGCGTTCGCCTCCGTTGCGGTACGATAGCCTGGAAGTCCGTGCCGCAGACGCGTCATGGCGGGGAGGTAGGAAGTGAGAATCCGCAGCCTAGTCTGTACTCTGCTGCTGGCCATAGGTTGCATGGTCGGTGCCCTGGCCCAGGCTCCCACCGTCTACGAACTGACCATGGAGGGAAGACGCATCGGCTACAGCCGCTACACGAGGACCAAGGGTGCCAATGGCGTTTCAGTCAATAGCGAGACAGCCATCAAAGTGAAGCTCCTGGGATCGCCATTCGACATGACCTACCGGGCCACCGGCTTCTACACGACCAGCGGACGGCTCAAGCGCTACACCCTCGATTTCCAGCGTGGAAATGAGAAGGTAAAGGTGGACTGCGTCGTAAGCGCCAAGACGGTCCGCGTAACTGGCACGATAGCAGGAAAGCCGACCACCAAGGTATTACCGTGGACCCCCGATACATGCGTCATCGAGGGAAACAGCATGGATACGTGGGCCATGGCCGTAGCGCGCTGGGGTGATAAGGTACCAGCGTCGCTGCGTGTCTTGGCGCCGCTGGGTGGGGCGATTCGTACTCTGCGGCTCAAGCGCCTCGAGACGGCGAGAGCCGACACACCGCAAGGGACTCGCATTTGCGATCGCATCGGCGTGCAGGGCGACGGCGTAGGTATCGAACTGCTCGTGGCGCGTGGCAAGCGAGATCTCATCGAGATGCGGGTGCCCGACCAGAAAGCCGTGTTCAGACTGGCCGGCCTAGCCGCTCTCAAGGGTCTAGGTACTTACGATGTCGGCGCCCGACTGTTCGCGATTGTCAATGATCCGCTCCCATCGGCGGACAAGCTGTCCTTTCTGAAGGTGCATGCTCGCATCGGGGTATCAGGCGAGAAACCAACGCCCGCCTCCCTCCAGACCCCCACGCAGAAGTTCACTGGCACGGCCGCGGATGGCGTCGTAGATGGCGTGTTCGAGATCGATCGGTATACCTACACACCCTCCCATGCTCCGCCACTCGGCGCTATGCGCCCCAAGGACCCAGCCCTTGCCCGATACTTGCGTCCTGAGCCGAACATCGAATGCGACGACCCTGAGATACGGGCGCTAGCCAAGAAGCTTGTGGGGGGCGCGACGACATCCTGGGATGCCGTGAAACGCATAGGCGACTGGGTGCACAAGAACATCCGGTACGCCATCACGGGTTCGGGTGCGTTGGAGTGCCTGCGCACCAAGAAGGGAGACTGCGGACCCCATACGTGGCTGACCATCGCTCTCTGCCGTGCCGCCGGGATACCTGCCCGCATCACAGGCGGCGTGCTTTACTCGGAGGCACTGGGTGGGTCGTTCGGCCAGCACTACTGGACGCGCGTGTGGATGGGCCAGGACGGCTGGGTGCCCATAGACACGACCACCGGAGAAGTGGGCACGCTGAGCCCTGCCCACCTCACTCTATGGAACTTGGCCGGGCTGAAGTCTGTCAACATCGAGGTGCTCGACTACGCCCCCAAACTGGAACCTGCGGCAGAAGCACCCCGCGGCGAGACGTACCGTCCCAAGGTGGGCGATTCGGAGCGCTGGGTCTTCCTTGCTGACGGCAAGGAGATCGGCGAGCAGACGGCGCGTTGCGTACAAGTTGGAGTCGAGGGAGATCGCGCCTACAGCGATTGGACCTATAGCTTCACGATAGAGGTCGGCACGCCACCACAGAAGGTGAGCATGCTCGGAGGTTACTCGCTCTTCGAGGATGGTTCACCTCGCAAGCTGACCTTCGACGCAGGAGTGTCAGGCACGCGGCAGACCGGCACGTACACATTCACGGCTGGCAAGGTCGCTGCGGACCTGAAGATCGGTGAAATGCCCGTGGTTCGGTCGCTTCCGGTACAGCGCGGTGTGCTGCTGCAAATGAACAATCTGATCAGTCTGTTCTCTCTCGACTGCCGCTCCATGCGCATCAGGCCCGGCGATACTCGGGTCGTGCCGTTCTTCGCGGCTGCGACCATGCAACGAGTCGAACTGACGTTCAAAAGCCAGCCGGAGCTGCAGACCATCCGGGTGCTGGGAGAAGACCGATTGTGCATCGTCTGCGATGTGGAGCCGATCAAGAACCGCTTCTTCATAGACTCAGCTACCGGTGAGCTCTGGCGAGTTGACATCGCGGCGGCCAAGTTGGTAATCGAGCGAAGGTAGCAACGCTTGGCTGGTAACATCGAGCACACCTCCCACGAGTCGGCCGGCGCATACGGGAAACCGCCTGTAGAAGTCCGTGGGGCAACGCTCCGATTCGCTGGCGAGGGCGGGTTCCAGGACCTCTCGCTCCGCGTGGAGGAGGGGCAGTGGGTGACGGCATTCGGACCTCCCGGGGCCGGCAAGTCTGTCCTGCTCCGCCTCGTAGCTGGCGACTTGCGTCCCGAAGCTGGTGACGTACGTGCAGTGTGCCCGCTCTTCATTCGGCAGTTGCTCGCTCCCCCTGGCCGTCTCACCGTGCTTCAGCGCCTGACTCAGCGTCTTGCCGCCTATGGCACGCCAAAGACGCGGAGGGAAGGACGTGCCGAAGCAGCCCTCGAGATCATGGGCTTGCAGGACCTCCGCGAGATGCCTGAACGGGACACGACACCAGTACAACGGATCATGCTGGAGCTTGTGTTCGCGATTGCCGCCGAGCCGCCAGTGTTGCTTCTCGATGATGTGCTCGGGTCTGTGCCTGAGCCCGCGGCGGAACGGTTCCGGAGCTTCCTCGACGGTCGGCGTGCTGCGGACGGTATGGCAGTGCTGCACGCTACCGCTAGCAGTAGGCAGGCGGAGCGTTCGGACCGCGTGCTCATCCTCCACCGGGGACACGTGCTGGCCTTGGAGGATACGGCAGGTCTCGTCCGCGATTACGCTCCCGACAGCATCACGGTGGAGGCAGCCGACCCCTCGACGGTCCAGCGGACTCTGCGTGGAATCTTCGATGTCGAGGTCGTGGAGACGCCACAGGGACTCCGCATCGCTGGTGCAGATTCGACAGCGGTAGCGGCACATCTTCTCCGGCATCCTGCGGGCGGTGTCCGGGTGATTTATGCCGCCCGCGGAGATCTGTGGACGGCGTTCCGAGCGCTCGTCGCTCGGGCGAGCAGCGGCGCGAACCGATGAGGAAACGATTCGCAGACCGCTGCCGTAGTTCGTAACAATGGCAGCCATCGTCCACAACCGGCTTAGGCGGATCTTCGCGCGGGGCGTAGCACTCATGGCACTGGCCGCGGCGTTTCCGCACGTCGGTTGGTTCTGCACGGATGGAATGCCGTGCGACTTCTACTGCTCGCACGGCGCCCGACGGACGGTAGTGGTCGAGCCGGCCTCGGCATGCTGCCCAGGCAGTGTGCAACCGGACCGGTCGCAGCCCACAGTGTCCAGCGGCATGTCGTGCCAGGCGCGGGTCACCGTGCCGGACTCGCCCCTGCCAAACTCGATAACGTTCCATCCGACACCGGTAGCGCCCCTAACCGGAACGGAATGGATCGTGACGCCGCCCTCGGCAACCTGCGCCGATCCCGCCGACGTCCATCCGCCGAACTGCCCTCCACCTCTTCATCGCCGTCCGCGCGCACCGCCCTTCTTCTCGTAACCGATCCCGGCTTTCTCGCTAACTCTCGTTGCCGAGAAGCTGAGGCCGAGGCGTAAGCTCCGTTACATCCCATACCAGGCGCATCGCCAGGATGCATGAGCGCAAGTAGGAGAAGGGAATGGTTCGTACAACTCACATCGTATGGGTCTGGGTTGCTTTGCTGGCGATCCGGACAGACGCGCAAACGCCACAGCGCTTGACCATGGCGCAGGCGGTGGCACAAGCTTATGCACGCAGCCCCAGTGTCGCGGCGGCGCGGGCACGCGTCGAAGCCGCTCGTTCGGGGCTGGCGGCAGCTCGCGCGGCGGCGGGGCTCCAAGCGACGCTATCGGCGTACGGAGCAGCAGCGAGCGACGAAGCGGTGATGGAATCGCCTCCTGCGGCGGAACCTGCCACCAGGGGGAGGGTGGGAGCCGACGGTGGCGGGACGCTGCAGGCAGTCGCCATGGTGCCTGTGTACACAGGAGGCATCGTACAGGCGTCCATCCGCCGGGCCCGTGCCATGCTTGTCGAGGCCGAGGCTGACCTGGCACGTGTCCGGGCGGATGTCAGCGCCGCCACGAAAGAAGCCTACCTGAAGGTGCTGTTGGCTGAAGCGACGCTGCGCGTGGCCAAGGCGCAGTACGACGCGGCATCGGCAATGGCCGAGAACGCCCGGGCGCTCTGGCAAGAAGGCAAGGGCATCGAGGCTCAGTATCTTCGGGCTCGTTCGGAAGCCATGGCTGCCAGCAGGGATATCGCGTTGGCCGAGGCCGAGCGAGCGAAAAGTCTGGTGGAGCTTGCTGCGGTTATGGGTCTGTCCCCGGGCACTCGCCTGGAGCTTACGGAGGAGCTATCCCTCACGAAGCCAGCTTGGACCCTCGAAGCAGCTCTTGCCGCCGGCCGCAAGGATGCTCCGGCGCTTCGGATCGCCCGGGCTTCCAGCGAGTCTGCTGCTGCGCAGGCGGCCATAGCACGCGGGGAGCAGTCGGTCCAGGTGTATGCCATGGCCATGGGAGACGTGCGTGGCTCGCGGGGCATGCGCGGCACAGGTATGTCGGCCGTCGGCCTCGCGGCCTCATGGCCGCTCTACGACGGGGGCCGCAGGCGGAGCATGCGTAAGATGGCGGATGCAGAGGAGCAAGCATCTCGCGAGCGAACAACCGCAACATCGCTGAGTGTCGAAGAGGGTATCCGAAAGGCGTGGTTCGACATGGTCGCTGCGCAGAGTGCTGTCGAGGCGGCGCAGGCAGGAGTGAACGCGGCGCGCGCGTCCTACACTGTTTACAGCGAACGCGTGCAGAACCAGAAGAGCATTCTCGTGGAGGAGCTCGATGCTCTCGCGGCAGTCCGCGAGGCCGAACTGGCCTTGGCTCGATCCATGTTCGACCACGAGATGGCGCTGGTGCGGCTGGAGCGCGTCCTGGGCGCCAGCCCGGACGGCGCCTCCGGTGGGGCAACATCCGCGACAAGAGAAGGAGAGAAGCCATGAACCGCGTGGCAGCATATCTCAGCGCTCTGTTGACGTTCGTGCCTCTGCTGGCCGCAGCAGACCCGGTGCGCACCACCGCAGACGGGCTTACAGTCATCGTGCGCACCGATCCGCCAATCATCGCAGTTGGCAAGGCCAAGGTCCGGGTGGAGCTGAAGGAGAACGGACAGCCGGTCACGGGTGCCACTGTCCGCGTGTTCGTACGCATGCCGGCTATGGACATGGGCGAGAAGGAACAGACGGCCCGACCGCTTCCCGATGCGCCTGGTGTCTACGAAGCACCGGCGGTCTTTGCCATGGCTGGAGACTACGTCGCGGATATCACCGTCATCACCGGTGACCGCCAGCGACGCGCTCAGGTGAAGCTCGCCACGGGGATGAACACCGCCGAGGGCGTAGGACATGGCCTGACCTTGGGTCTCCTGGTGGCCCTCGCAGGAGCCGCGCTTGCGATCCTCACGTGGATTGGTATGCGGCGAAGTGGCCAGCGTATTCCGTGGTCGCAACTGGCCAAGCCGGGCGTCTGGGGCAGTATCCTCTTGCTCGGCCTTGCCATCGCCATCGCGATGTACGCGGTACGGAACTGGCGACGCCCCGGCGCCATGACGCCCATTGAAGCGCAGGCCATGGAGATGGAGACGCCGCCTCCACCGGGCGTTGCCTCGGTCGAGACGGCCGTGGCGGGGTACGGGCCGGTCGAGCAGACGGTCAGCTACCTTGGACAGGTCACGGGCTGGGTGGAGCAGGACATTATTCCTCGGGTAGGCGGTTGGATCGTCGAGATGCCGGTCTATGTCGGCACCCGGGTTAGACGCGGCGACGTGCTGCTGCGGCTCGACCGCTCGTCCACGGAACCGGTCGTCGCGGAACGTGCCGGCATGGTGGAGCAGGCCACGCTCGAAGCGCAAGCGGCTACTTCGGAGGTGCGCCGAGTGCAGGCCGACGTAGAGCGCGCTCGGGCCGATGCAGCGGCGAAACAGTCGGCTCTGGCCGCGGCAAGATCTGAGCTGGAGCAAGCGCGTGCAGAAGCATCGGAAGCGCAGGAAGCTGTGGTTGCAGCTACGGAAAAGCTCTCCGCCGCCAAAGCCAGCCAGCAGGCGGCTGCATCGGACGTTGCGTACTGGGACGCGGAACTCGCGCGGATGGAGCGCCTCAAAGCGCGTGGTGTCGTTTCGCTGGAAGAACTCCAACGGACCCAGACGGAGACCGCCCGAGCACGAGCTGCGCTTACCGCCGCAGAAGCCGGCATCAAGGAGGCCGAAGCCGAGGTACGGAGGATGAAGGCGGCACAGAGTAGCGCCGTGGCAGCCGTGCAATCCGCCTCGAGCCGGCTGCAACAAGCCCGAGCCGACAACGATTCAGCCGCTCAGAGCCTACGGATGACAGAAGCAGGTCTCGACACGGCGCGCCGGCAAGCCGCAGCAAGGCAAGCGAGCGTTCGGCAGGCGCGGGCTATGCTTCTGGGAGCCGAGACGACCGAGCGCTACACGATCATTCGAGCCACGGCAGACGGCGTGATCACCGAGCGCCGCATATCGCCCGGTGTCTACGTGACGGCTGGCCAAACGGTGCTTCGCATGGTCCCCTTAACGCCTGTGCGTCTTCAGGCAAGGGTCTCCGAGGCAGATCTCCCTCTGGTCCGCGTAGGAGCCGCTGTGCGCGTCTGGAGGCCGGAGAAACCGGACCGGACTGTCCTGACGCGCATCACCAGCGTCGCTCCCTACGTGGACGGTTCGACACGCACGGCCCTGGTGGAGGCGGTCTGGCCCAATGCGGACGGACGCTTCAGAGTGGGGGAAGCCATCCGCATGAGCATCGTCGTCGCGTCGCGGCAGCGTGCGCTCCGCATTCCTGCCGAGGCCGTGCGGGAGGAGGCACTCGCCGCTTCGGGTGTCGAGGGTCGCTCGGTGCAGCATACCGTCTGGCGCGTGCAGCAGGGGCCGACGGCCACCGTCGAGCGCGTCCCGATAAGGACGGGGGCCCATGATGAGCGCTTCTACGAGGTGATCGAAGGGCTCCAAGCAGGCGACCGCGTTGTGGTGAAAGGCTGGGCCGGGCTCCACGATGGCGACGAGGTCGTGGACACCACTGGCCCTGCGGCGGGATCCATGCCGGCGGGGAGTGCTCGCTCGGGAGCCGCGACGACCCACCAACACACTACGGCACCCCGCTACACGTGTCCTATGCATCCCGAGGTTGTGGCAGACGCACCGGGTCGTTGCCCTAAGTGCGGGATGGCTCTGGTGAGAAAGGACACGGTTCGATGACAGTCCCAGAACCGCTCCGCCGTTCAGTCAGCGCCGCCCATGGACGTGGTCTGACGGCGCTGCACATGATCCATCGCTGGTCCATCGAGCACCCGTACGCGATCATTGCTTTCTACATCGTCGTGATCGCCATGGCGGGCCTCGCCATCACCCGTGTCATCCCGCGACGGTTCGCTCCGTATGTGGAAAGCCCCATGGTGGGCGTCGTGACGATGATGCCGGGGCTATCACCAGAGGAGATGGAGCTGAATATCACCAAGCCCATCGAAGAGCAGCTTGTGCACATCCGTGGCGTCCGCTACATTAGGTCAACGTCCCAAGAAGGCTTCTCCATCGTCGCGTTGGAGTTCAACTATGGGTACGACATGAAGCAGGCGGTCTTCGACGTCCAGGCGCTCATGAACGTGGTCCAGGCGAACCTTCCAGCCACAGGCGCTAATCTGAAGCCGTCGTGGGTCGTTCCCATTGACCCACTGAACCTACCAGTCATCACCTTCAGCCTTCGGGCAGATCCAGGTAGTGGATGGGATCTGAGGCGGTTGCGCGAGTTCGCCGATAACGCGGTCGTGAACCGTCTCAAGCGCGTGGACAACGTGTATTCGGTCGTACCGTTCGGCGGCTATCGCCGTCAGCTCCAGGTGGTGGTGGACCGGGACAAGCTGGCCGCACGGGGACTGTCCATCCTAGACGTGAAGGCCGCCATAGATCGGCAGAGCATCAATCGTCCAGCCGGCAACCTCACGACCGGAGAGGCTGAGGGCATTGTCCGCGTGGATACGCGAGCGCGAACTCCCGAGGACGTGCGGCGCTACCCGATCCGCACGGCCCGCCCCTCTGTCAGCGCCACAGCACCCGATGGGGGGTCCGGAGCCATGGGTGGCATGGGCACGGCAGGTGCGCCGGCGGAGTCCGAACCGCGACCGGGTGGAGGCAGCCCGAGCGATAGCAGTGGGCCTCCGCAGATCATCCGCGTGGGCGACGTGGCGCGCGTGTTCGATGGCCACTGGGAGCGCCGCTCGGCCTACAGATTCCTCAACCATCCTCCGGGCGGCAAGGGGGAGGTACTGCCGTCCATCGGCGTGTCGGTCATCCAGGACCCCGGAGCTAGCTCGGCGCGCGTGGTGCCGAAAGTCATGGAGATCATCCGTGAGTTGGAGCGCGAGAACCCTGGCGTTCGCTTCGAGGTGGCCTACGACAACGCACATTTCGTGGGCATTCTCTTCGACAACGTCTGGCACGAGCTTGGTCTGGCCATTCTGCTGACGGCGATCGCGGTGCTCCTTTTCCTAGGCGAATGGCGCGGCACGCTCATTTCCCTGATCACCATCCCGACTTCGCTGGCGCTGGCGGTGTTGTTCATGCTCCCCTTCGGCATGACGTTCAACAGCGGCACGCTCGTGGGCCTGTTGCTCTCCATTGGCCGGCTCGTGGACGACAGCATCATCGACATTCACGCCGTGGAGCGGCACTTGCGAATGGGCAAAGATCCCAAGACCGCCACCATAGACGGCATCGCTGAGGTGCGGTTGGCGGTCATCGCCTCCACGACCATGGTCGTCATCGCGCTTTCGCCGCTTCTTTTCTCGGGCGGTATCACGGAGGCCATGTTCCGCGAGCTGGTCTGGCCATTGATCTTCGCGCTTGTCGCCTCCATGTTGGTCTCGTTCACGCTCACGGCGCTGCTGGCAGCGAACCTGCTGCGGCATGACGAGGAGCGGCGAGCGGATCGTCAGAAGCCCGTTCTACGGCATCTGTACATGGTCCTCGACCCGGTGCAGCGCGTTCTCGATAGAATGGAGGCGGGCTACGCCCGTTCCGTCCGGTGGATGCTCCGGCATCGCTTCGCCAACCTCTCCCGCATCGCTGCCACAGTGATCGTGGGGTCTACGTTCTATTACTTCATCGGCTCCGAGATGATGCCCCTAGCCGACGTCGGACAGGCGAGCGGAGTCCTAGAGATGCAGCCGGGCACATCGTTCGACGCTACGGCAAAGGCGGTGCACAAGCTCGAGGAGATCATGCTCCGCTACCCAGAGATCGAGAAGGCCAGTATCGAAGTTGGAGCGGAGTCCATGTTCGAGACCTGGAGCCCGTACTTTACTGGCTACCAAATGCCCGCCGCCAACGCCGCTGCGTTCATGCTGACCCTGAGCGATAAAGACAAGCGCCGCCGTACGATCTTCCAGGTGATAGACGGGGTGCAGCGAGAGGCCCTAGCGACCATACCGGGCATACGGCGGCTCCAGATCAAGGAGATGGGCTCCGACGTCATGGCAACGGCGGCGGCACCCATACATGTGAACATCTACGGCCCTGATCTGCAGGAGTTGGACCGGATCGGCCGACAGGTGCTAACGACTGCGCAAAAGATGCCCGAGCTGTTTCAACCGGCCACCACGTGGGCGATGGGCGTCCCATCGTACAAGATACAGGTGGACCGAGACCGTGCACAGAGCCTGGGTCTGACGCCACGGGACATTGCCGATCAAGCCTACTATGCCCTGCGCGGCGGTCTAGCCGACGAGTTCTTCCGACTGGACAACCTCAGGCAGGACACGATCTCCATCCGTTACGACGAGCGCCAAAGACGTACTGCCGAGGATCTAGCCGACCTGTATATCAGCACTTCGGACGGCCGCGCGGTACCATTGGAGAGCTTGGCGCGAGTAGAAAGGACGGTAGCACCCACTGCCATCGAACACGATGGGCTCCGTCGGGTGATGGGCATTACTGGCTACTACCGCCCTGGGAACCTCCCGTCCATGGACGTGGTCATGAACCTTGTGGCCAACGCCTATGGCGGGAACGAGCAGCTTGGTGTCGCGCCGGTGAACTTCCCACCCGGGTATGGTATGGAGATGCGGGGCGACATGACCCAGATGATGGACAGCTTCCGCAGGCTACTGATCGGGCTGGCGCTGGCGTTGATCCTCATGTACTTCGTGCTCGTCGTCCAGTTCCGGGGCTTCCTCCAACCACTGCAGATGGTCGCTTCGCTGCCCTTGGAACTCTCGGGCGTGTTCATCGCGCTCTGGGCCTCAGGGCAGGCCTTCTCCACGGTGTCCATTCTGGGCATCATCGTGCTGACAGGTATGGATATCACGACCGCTGTGTTGCTGATCGATATGATCATGCGCTATCGCGACGCCGGCGTGGAACGAGACGAGGCGGTGGCGAATGCGTGCCCACAGCGGCTGCGGCCCATTCTCATGACCTCCTGCATCACCATCATCGTCATGTTTCCGGTTGCAGCGTTCCCCAAGACTGGTCTGGACGCCTATCAACCCCTTGCGGTGGCCGTCCTCGGGGGTCTAACGATGGGCACGATCCTCAGCCTCTTCGATATTCCCATCATGCACACGTACGTGGACGACTTCGTGCGCTGGGTGAACCGAACCTACCTGGGGCGCGAATGGCGCTGGAGGCCCGTCCTCGTGGAGGAGGAGACACGGGGAACCTCGTAGCTGGAGGATGATACGCTGACGCTTCCTCGCCGTAACTCGTTGTCCAAACCAGCACATGCTGTGCGGCCCGACGCCCATCGTCGAGAACGTCGGGCCGCACTCGAAATAGCGACGCATTTCACTCCCGACAATGGGCGCAGTTGTCGAGTAACCGATCGTTACCTTACCTACTCGACAGATCCATGCGCAATGATCTCCATGTAGACCGCAGGATCCACGTTGCCGCCGCTGATGACACAGCATACGGTCTTGCGGGCGAAGCGCTCTGGGCTTGTCCATACCGCTGCCACGGAGAGGGCGCCGGTGGGTTCGGCCTTGACGTTGGCCAGCGAGAAGAGTATGCGCACGGCGTGGGCGATGGCGTCCTCGGGCACCTCGACAATCCCTGCAAGACCACCGCGGAGGAGTTCCCAGTTATGCTTACCCAGGCTGACGGTGCGTGCTCCGTCGGCAATCGTCTGCGGCTCCACAGGATTGGCTACGATACGGCCTTCCCGAAGCGAGCACGCAGCATCGTTGGCCAGAAGGGGTTCGGCACCGATGACGTCGGCGGTGGAACAACGACGCCGCAGCCCCGTGATGACACCGGACGCCAGTCCTCCCCCTCCGACAGGCACGACGACAGCATCGCATGCGCATGCCGAGGCAATCTCCTCGCCCAGGGTGGCATTTCCCTCGATCACCAGCGGATCGTCGTAGGCGCTGGCGACATACGCATCGGGCATCGTGGCTGCCAGCTCCTTCACTCGGTCCGCTCGCGAGATCCGTTCTGTGTCGATCAGATCTACCAGGCCGCCGTAGCTGCGGACGGCCGCTACCTTCACTTGCGCGGAAGTCGCTGGCATGACGATGGTGCAGGCTTTGCCTGTGAGCATGCACGCGTACGCAAGCGCCTGACCGAAGTTGCCCGAGGACGCTGCCAGGATCCGATCCTGCGCTACGGATCTGGCCACGTTGTAGGCAGCGCGGAACTTGAAACTTCCCGTCCACTGAAACGTTTCCAGAGCCAGTAGAACGTGACAGCCGAGCTGCCGGTCCAGTGCCATGGACTCGGCGATGACAACTGGCCGTGCCACCTGCCGCACGTCGGGATGGTCGCCCATCGCTTTCACGGTTCCGGTATCATCAGCCTCCCATTCGCGTCGATCCGCATGCGCGTCTCTGGTTTGTGCATGCCAATACAGGAATTCGCACCGTTGGAAGCGAAGTCCTACAAAACACCTACGTGGGAGCGATTGGCCAGCGAAGCGGGTAGGACGTGCGGCAGCGCTCGCGCAACGTCGGCCGTTGTACGTTCGCACAGCGCCGGAGGGAAGGGCTGCAGCACGGAGACGAGCAGGGATATGGGCCAGGGAGAGATGATGGACAGCGCAACGGACGCAAGCAGCGGGGTCTGTGCATTGCCGCCGCGTGAGGCCATGTGCGAACCGGCTAGGCGTCTGCGGGATACCTATGCCCGTGTGCCGGGCGCTCGGCTTGTTCGGCGGGAGTTCGGTTACTACTGCCTAGAGCGCTGGTACGAGCAAGGTCTTCCACGCGACGCCAATCTGGCGGAGGTGTTTCAGTACGACCCGCCTGGCAGTATCGGCCTCGGTCAGTTGGGCTGGTGCGAGGCGGCCTTCGTGCCTGCCTTCGAGGTCAAGGTCGTGGAAGATCGGGGCGACTACGAAGTCGTCCAGGACTACGCCGGTCGCCATGTGCTGTATTTCAAGGGCCGGCGTGACGGCTTCATGCCAGAGTACCTGGATCATCCCGTCAAGGACATGCGGAGCTGGGAGACGAATGTCCGATGGCGCCTGGATCCTGCTTCACCCGAGCGCTACGCAGACCTGGAGCAGCGCATGGCATGGGCCAGGCAGGAGGGCGCCAAGGGCATGATGATCAGCCAGGGGCTCATCGGAGGCTACATGTACCTGCGCAGCCTCATCGGACCGGCGGACCTCCTCTATGCATTCATGGACCAACCTGAGCTGATTCACGCGTGCATGCAGGCATGGTTCGAGCTGGCGGATGCCGTCATTGCCCGACACCAGGAATATGTCACGCTCGACGAGATCTTCTTCGCCGAGGATATCTGTTACAACCACGGCCTCCTCATCTCTCCTGCCATGATGCGCGAGTTCCTCTTCCCGTACTACCAGCAGCTTATCTCCAACGTTCGGGCGCGCCAGGTAGACCGGAAGCGGAAGCTATACATCCACATTGACACCGACGGGGACGCCCGTCCTGCCATACCGGTCTATCAGGAGATCGGCATGAACGTCATGTCGCCCTTCGAGGTGGCAGCGGGATGCGACGTTGTGGAGATCGGCAGGCAGTACCCCGAGCTAGTCCTGTTCGGTGGCATTGACAAGCGTGTTCTCGCGAAGACGAAGGGCGATATAGACCGGATGGTGGAGCGCATCCTGCCTGCCATGCGGGAACGAGGTGGTTACATTCCCACGTGCGATCATGGTGTGCCAGAGGAAGTGCCGCTGGAGAACTACCTGCACTACCGCAAACGATGCGTGGAACTCGGTGGCTGAGAGACGAAGCACCGAACTCACCAGGGAGAGGAGATTGATATGGTGGCAAGACTCGGAATGCTGGGCGGCCTCGTCGTGGGAATCCTGACCATAGCAGGGACCGTGGGCTGCGGCTCGGGTGGCAGCGGCAAGACCATCGTCGTGACGAGTGCAGAAGACACGACCACTCCTCCTGCAGGTGCCGTGACGTTGAGAATGGCCATGGACCAGGCCGGTTCGGGTGACACCATTACCTTCGCTCCGTCGCTCGATGGCGCGATCATCGAACTCAAGCTGATCGCTGACGAGCACACGTCCCTGAAAGGCGAAGTCTACGCGGGCAACACCTTCAGTGGCTACGAGGACCGCGACTACGGCCGTTCTGCCCTGTATGGACGCAAGTCCTTGACCATTGACGCCGGCAGCCTGCCCAACGGCATCACTCTGCGATGGAGCGGAGACTCTGGCACACCCGCTAGGGTGCTGGCCATGTATGGTGACCTCACCTTGCACAATGTCACCATTCTCGGAGGACGGTCGGTGGCCGAGGCGATAACTGGCGGCGCACAACCGTTCACGCTGGCGAGGGGTGCAGGGCTCGCGGTCTGGGGACGCCTGGTCATGCGCCATTGCACCGTCGCGGACAATCGCTGCCAGGGCGACACCCAGGGCAGCCGCGATAGAGGCACCTACGGCGGCGGGATCTACGCCAATGGGCTGGACCTAGAGGATTGCACCATTGTGGGCAACACGGCGGAAGGATACGGCGCCGCCGGCGGAGGTATCTACTCCGTGGGCGGTGCAGATAACGCCGGAAGTCTGGGTAACGATACCCGCATCGTGCGGTGCGCAATCTCCGGGAATCGGGTTACAGCCCAACACGCCTATGGTGGCGGCGTGTTCACCCTCTCCGGTGGCCCGAACAACCTGGCAACGATGACGATAGAGAGCTGCACCGTTGCCCGCAACCTGGTCGAGGACCACCCGGGTCTGCCAGAGGCGGGACCTCACTACTATCGTGGCGGCGGTGTCTACATGGGTGGGGGCTCGCTCACGATGGTGGGCTGCACGGTAGTCGAAAACGAGGTGCGAGGCCACGCAGCGGTATTCGGCGGCAAACCCAACGTCGGTGGTGGCGGCGTGGCTGCTACAATCGGCAATGCCCACACGGTCGAGAATGTCATCGTCCGCCAGAGCATTGTGACGGGCAACCTCCTGAACGGGACCGCCGAAGACTGGTTCGTGGGTTCGCTACTCGGTTTCTACAGCCAGGGCTACAACCTCTTCGGCGTGCTGGATTTCTCCCAGATTCTGGTCCCAGTGCCCGACTGGATGGACTTGAACCGCAAACATTACCCGATGGAGGGTGACCGCGATAACGTGGCCGTGTCGCAGGCCGTAGATGTCGCGGGAGCACAGCGTCATGCATCTTTGCTCTCGGCCGGCACAGACGCTGGCCAGCCGGCGATCCTGTGGTACCCTCCCATCGGCTTCGCAACGGACCGGGTCCCCGGCAACTACACGGTTCGATATGTCAGGGCGGGATACACGGGCTTCGGACAGAGCACCGACGACTTTCTGAACCATGCGGTGGAGCGCATTCGCTCGCTGTATAGCAGTGTGCTAGGGCCGTCGTTCGGCTCACAGTGGGGCGACCTGACGGGCACGACCTGGTACGGTCCGCGCGTCACATGGCCTTCGGAACCGAGCAACGCCGACTGGATCGCATTCTGGCGCAATGTAGATACGGAGATCGCCGGTAGGCTGGGCCCCGCTGGTCTGAACGACGAGTTCTGGGGCAGTTTCAGCTCCGGGAGCCTCAGCCCCGCAGTACGAGTCACGGTGCAACATGAGAGCCGTCGTGTTGGAGTCGCTGGTCCGGATCAACGCCGCACATGGCGGCCAGTCGGCTCCGCCGCAGATATCGGCGCCATCGAACTGTGAACGACACGAAGTCTTGCTGGCTGACCCACCGGAATCTGCCATGAAACCCATGACGTCCGAAGGACGTAAGACACCGGAACACTATCCGTAACCGACGCGTGGCGGCATCCAAACGCGTCCCGGATGCACGAAAGGAGTAGGGCATCACCATGATGAGACGGTTTGCAGTCATTCCTGTGCTTACCTTGCTTGTAACAGCCGGCCTGGCCCAGGAAGCGAAGAAGGCGAAGATCGAGCCTGCCGATTTCAAAGACCCTGGGCCGGTGGCGTACAAGTTCAGCAAGGACCAGACAGAGTCGTACACCACGTATACGACTACGAAGTCGGTGGTGGGAGTGCAGGTAGCCGGCCAGGACATGACCATCACCACGAGTGGTACGACACGGGCTCGAGCTACGTACAAAGTCCTTGACGCTGGCGTTCCTGCCAAAGTGGAGATGGTCACCGACCACATCAAGATGAAGCAGACCGTAGATACACCCATGATGGTTGCCGAGGTTACCGCCGATGACACGAAGGTCAAGGTTACTTCCGGCGGGCAAGTCGTCTACGACTCGGAAAGCGGCGCTGACAACCCCATGGCGTCCCAGTTCACCCAAGCGACCAAGCACATTGGCAAGAAAGTCGTCATTACCGTAGATGAGAATGGCAAGGCGGGTCCGAAGGTCGAGGGCGACGCCGAAGCGGTGAAGGCTCTCCGGGATGCCGTGAGCCAAGGCATCTTCCCTGTCATCTGGAGCGGCCAAAGCGGCCTGAAGGTTGGAGACACATGGGACATCGAGACTGAGCTCGCCACCATGCAGCAGATCGAGCTGAAGAAGCCCATGAAGATCAAGAACAGCTACAAAGTGCTGGGTGGCGCGCTCGTAGACGGAGCGCCCTGCGTAGAACTGGAAGTGCGAGGTTCCGCGAAAGGCTCCGATATGATCGCGACCACGGAACAGGGCGGCATGCAGATCGAGCTGAAAATCGGCTCCATGACCATGACAATGACCGGCAAAGCCTACTACGATCCTGCGAAGAACCGCGTCGTGTATGCAGACATGAAGGGCACAGTGGAATTCGAGGCGAGCGGCGATATCGGGGGAGCCGGCAGCATGGCGATCAAGGCCACCGTGGACCTTGCCCAGGTCCTTCGCCACAACGAACCCTGGTAACGCACACGTCAGGGTTCCATGCTAGACGAGGGGAGGCTGACCCACGCGGGTAGCCTCCCTCTCCCTTGTGTGAACGAGGGCAAGCCCTATCAGACGACGCCCTGCGCCAGCATGGCTCGGGCAACCTTGATGAACCCGGCAGCGTTGGCTCCCAACACGAGGTTACCGGGCTGGCCGAAATCCTCCGCCGCCTGGGTACAGACGTCATAGATGCTGTTCATGATCGAGTGCAGGCGGTTGTCCACTTCGTCGAACGTCCAATGAAGTCGTTGGGAGTTCTGCGCCATCTCCAGGAGGCTGGTCGCTACGCCGCCGGCATTGGCTGCTTTGCCTGGACCGAAGCAGACTCCCGAGCTCTGAAATGCATGAATGGCGTCGGGCATGCAGGGCATGTTGGCACCCTCGGCGACGATCTGACAGCCGTTGGCGATAAGCTGGCTTGCGGCAGCACCGTCGAGTTCGTTTTGCGTGGCACAAGGTAGTGCGACCACGCACGGTACGGACCAAATGCCCGAGCATCCGGCATGGTATTCCGCGCCCTTCCTCTCTGCAGCGTAGGCAGAGATGCGCTCGCGCCGTTCCTCCTTGACCGAGCGCATGAGAGGGATGTCAATACCAGCTTCGTCGTAGACGTAACCGCCGCTGTCGGACATCGCCACAACACGCGCCCCCAGCCGTATTGCTTTCTCTGCTGCGTAGATGGCCACGTTGCCGGAGCCGGAGATCACCGTGCGCAACCCACGCCATTCCATCTTCCTCGTGCCCAGCATTCGGCTTGCGAAGTACACCAGTCCATACCCAGTCGCCTGCTTCCGAGCCAGGGAGCCGCCCCAAAGGGGTCCTTTGCCCGTAAGAACGCCGGTGAACTCGTTGGCCAGGCGCTTGTACTGGCCAAACAGAAAGCCAATCTCCCGTTCACCGACGCCAATATCGCCCGCAGGTACATCCGTGTCCGGTCCGATGTGCCGGAACAGCTCCGTCATGAAGGACTGACAGAAGCGCATGACCTCGGTATCACTTCGGCCGTGGGGATCGAAATCGCTTCCACCCTTGGCCCCGCCCATCGGGAGACCTGTCAGCGAGTTCTTGAAGATCTGCTCGAACGCCAAGAACTTGATCGTCCCCAGCTTCACCGACGGATGGAACCGCAGGCCGCCCTTGTACGGACCCAGCACGTTACTGAACTGCACACGGAATCCACGGTTCACCTGCGGTACGCCAGCATCATCGAGCCATGCTACGCGGAACATGATCTGACGGTCCGGCTCGACCAATCTGTCCAAGATGCGTGCTTGGGTGAACTCGGGGTACTTGTCCAGGACGACCGATACCGACTCGAGGACTTCCCGCGCAGCCTGATGAAACTCGGTTTCACCAGGATTGCGCTCGACGAGTCTGCCCAGGACGTCTTCCACAACAAGATGCGCCATAGGTCTCAATCTCCTTTGATTGTCTGCGTACGGCCTGTGCCGTACAAGCCGCTGCTTCGCTGCAGCGAGCCATTCATCGTCCAGTGAGAATACCGAACACTGCGCCTGCACCAATCAATACGGCCGGGCTGACGTTGTAGCGGATCATAGCTATGAGACATGCGATCGCCAATATAACGGGTGCCGGCGATGTCAAGATAGGCCGCCCAATATCGGCTGCTGAGGCGACGAGCAGCCCTACGATCGCTGGCGGAAACACACGCATCATGGCCTGCACAGAAGGCAGATCTCTAAGCTTCCCATAGGCCCTCGTGAGCAGCACCATGAGCGCTAGCGGTGGCAGGAAAACGAACACCGTCGCAACGAGTGCTCCCGCCACTCCTGCGTGGCGATACCCGCAGAATGTTGCCAGAATCGCGACCGGCCCCGGCGTGAGCTGACTCATGGCGACGCCATCCACGAACTCCTTCGGCGTCAACCAGTGGAGGCCCATCACGAGCTCGCGATGCAGAATAGGCACCAGCAAGAACCCGCCACCGAAGAACACGAATCCGACTTTCAGAAACACCCAGGCGAGCTGAAGCAGAGCTACCCAGTAGCCCAGCAGAGCGCCGATCCTCATGATGGCTCCCTGCCTCCAACAAGGGCGTTCCGTCCGAACCCGTAGACCACAAGCCCCAGCACGATAGCCAGCACGGGTACCGACAGCACATACAGCGCGACAAACGCCATCGCGGCAAGGAGTATGGACTCGATATCGCCCATGCGCCCTTTCCCCATGCGGAAGGCGGCAGCGAGTATCACGGCCACAACAACAGGACCGATGCCGTGCAGCATGCTCTGGAGTGCCGGCAGCTGTTGATAGCGGAAATAGAGCGCAGCCAGCACGGTGATGGCTGCGACTCCCGGGAGCAAGAACGCCGACACGGCCACAATGGCTCCGGCCAGGCCGCGAAGGCGATAGCCGACAAACGTTGTCGTGTTGACCGTGAAGGCCCCGAGGAACTGGCTCAGCGCGACACCATGGGCGAACTCATCGGACGTCAGCCAGCGCTTCTTTTCAACACAGATCTGCTGGATGAGTGCGACGATGGCCATGCCGCCTCCGAAGCCTGTGATACCAATAATGAAGAATGTCCACGCCAGCTCCGCTAGACCGACCCTCGGCGCATCCGTTGCCACGGCGGCCGTCTCCACGCCAGAGAGTGCTACGCGCGTCTCCCTCATGGCTTCGTTGGCGCCACCTGCTCACCATTCGGCTGGACTCCGTTTCTTCGCAGCGTACAGAGGCGATCGGACCTCTCGCAGCCGTCCACTTCCACCTGCACAGTGGTGTGCGTGATGCCGAATCGCGTCTCCAGAGACCGGCCGACCTCCTCGGCCAGCGCCTGTCCCGTGCGGGCCGATGTGCCTTCGGCCACCGTTACATGGCAACTCGCAGCCAGTATTCCGGAGGAAATGGTCCACACGTGTAGGTCGTGCACATCGCACACGCCGGCAACGCCTCGGATTGTGCTCTCCAGAGTAGCCAACTCCACGCCCGTAGGGGTCGCTTCCAAGAGAATGTCCAGCGATTCCCTGAGAATGCCCCAAGTGCTCCAGAGGATGAGAGCGGCGATGAGCAGGGAGACGAGGGGGTCGGCGATGACGTTGCCTGTCAGAGAAACAATGACGCCTGCGAGGATGACGCCTAGCGAGGCAACGGCATCCCATAGCATATGGAGATACGCACTGCGCACGTTGATGTCGCCGTGAGCAGCCTTCCTGAACATCAGTGTGATCGTCCCATTCAGGACGAGAGCTATCAGCGCCACACCGATCATCCATGCGCTCGCCACGGGCTCAGGCTGCCGGAGGCGATGGACGGCTTCCACGACGATAAGGCCGCACATGAGCACGAGCGTCACCGCATTGACCAGTGCGGTAAGAATGCCGACTCGATGATAGCCGAACGTGCGACGCTCTGTCGCTGGACGGTGGGCGATCCAGACGGCGAAAGCCGACAGACCTAGCGCCATGGCATCGGTAAGGTTGTGTCCGGCATCCGAGAGGAGAGCCAGACTACCGGCTTTCCATCCCGCCAATGCTTCTGCTGCCACAAATCCCACGGTGAGGACAATGGCCAGCTTCATGCGCCGGTCCGTCAGGTCCACATCGTGGTGGTCATGCCCCACTCAGCACCGTCCCCTTCACACTTCCTGCTCCGCAGCTATTGTACCGCACGGACCGAGACGTCGGCGGAGCTGCGCGGCTGGAGAGAAAGCACGCTAGCGAAAGATTATTTTGATTCACTACAAAAACGGGAACGGGGCTGCGTCGGGAGCCGTATAACCTGGTGCGCATGTCCTCCTTTTCAAGGACTCCCATCTCCATAGATGGACGCCCGCATCGAGAGTACGGTGCGGGCGCTTTGTTTTCTGGGGCTATGCGTCGGGTGCTGTACGTGGCGAGAGGATGACCTTCCTCTCGGGCTCTTCGCCTTCGCTGTAGGACGTGACGTCTGGGTCATCTATGAAGAGCTGGTGAATGATCCGCCGTTCGTGGGGAGGCAAGGGATCGAACTCGCACTCCTGTTGCTTCTCCTTCACTAGCGCTGCATACTTCCTCGCAAGGCTCTCCAACAGCTCCCGGCGGCGCTCTCGATACCCACCGGCGTCGAGAAGGAGGCGCACCCCCGGTCCGAGTTGACGCGCAACCATGAGGTTGATCACGTACTGCAGGGCATCCAGCATCTTGCCGTTGCGGCTGAAAATCCTCTCGGCATCAGGCCCAACAAGCTCCACCTGAAGGTAGCTTCCCTCGATGGACCGAATCTCCGGCACCACCTCGAAGTCGCCGGCCTTGCAGACGGATCGAACGATCTCGACCGCTTGGAGGTCCCGCTGATTGGGCTGGGCATGTACACCGACGGTGTCGGTGTCAATGTCTGCGGACGAATCAGTCCGGCTTTCCTCTTCGGACATGACCTACCTCTTCTTACGGCGCGGGCGCACCCGCTGAGGGGGTGAACTGGGTGTGGCATCCACTGGAGCAGGAGCTGGCTGAGCGCTGGCCGGCAGCCCTGGCGCCGCTCCATTCGCAGCCGCTGCTGCCGCGGCCTCTCTATGGGGCTTGTAGATCATCTCGTACTGCTGCCAGATAGACAACAGGTTCAGAGCGAGCCAGTACAGCACGAATGCCGATGACCACTTATAGCTCAGGAACATCCAGAAGAAGAGGACCGACGTCATGAGCGCCATCGTATTCTGTTGCTGTTGTTGCTGGGGATCCGTGGCTGGCGTCATGCGCATGGTCACATAGTTCGTGATGACGTAGATGGCCAGCAAGAGGATGTCGGGCGAGGCGAGATTCGCTCCGATGATAGGCTGACCCATGATTTGCGGGCCATGACCCGCCAGCGGACTCCCGATCCAGAGGAACTTGCCTCTGGCGAACGCAATCTCGTACTCGCGGATGGCGTTGAAGATCAGGATGAGGAAGGGAATCTGGAGCAGGCCTGTGAAGCACCCTGCGAACGGGTTGACCTTGTGCTCCTTGTAGAGCTCCATGGTCTTTTGGTTCAGCTCAGCACCCTTGTACTTCTTCTGAAGCTCCTTCACCAGCGGTTGCATGCGTTGCATCTCGCGCATGGAAGCGTATTGCTTCCGAGTCAACGGTAGGAGAATCACTTTCACCGCTACCGCCAAGAGGATGAGAGCCAACGCGTAGCTGTAGGACGGATTCCTGCCGCTGAGGCGAACGAGAGCGTCAATGACCTGGTACTTCCAGTCGGCAGAGTTGCGTTTGTCAATGCGGTCCATGAGCCGTGCCATGGGACCGTTCTCGCCAACTATGCGGTGCGCAGCATCCGTGTCAGGGAAATCGTCGCGTAACTGCCGCCACAGCTGATAGGCCTGGTCCAACGCATGCGACCGCTTGGTCTCCGTGCCCGGATAGTCCGGGTCCGAGGCATACTTGCCGGCCAGATAGAGTGCCTCTGCCGCTCGCTCGGCATCGCGACCCCGGTTCTCCTTGACGATCTGCGCGTACTCGTTGAGGACGTCATCGGGGCTCTTGAGCTTGGCAAGGACCGCCGCCTTGCGGAATCGCGCTTCGGTCGTGACCCGCAGATTACTGCTGCCTAGCTCCTTGATGACGCGGTCATACTCTACGACGGCGTCGTCCAGCTTACCGGCTTTCTCCAGTGCTGCAGCTTTGGCGAACGGGCCGCCGTCGTCTCGTCCAGGCGTCTGCGTCACCGCGAAGCCGCCCATGATCAGCAGCGCCAGCAGCGCGAATAGCCGCAGGGCCACCTGCAGCCAGTGCTTGTTCTCCGTCAAGTCTGTGGCTCCTTAGCCGGATCCATGGACGATACTTCCCCGTATGGCCCTCTCGCTCTATGGCACCGGATCATTGCCGCCCCCGCTCCATGGATTGCAGCGGAGAATGCGCCAGATACCCATCATGATGCCTCGCAGCACTCCATACTTCTCGATCGCTTGTGCCGTGTACTCGGAACACGTCGGTGTGAAACGGCAAGTGGCCGGTCGAAACCGCGACGTGCGCTGATATAGACGGATCAGTCCGATGCACAGCCTCCGCACCTATTGTCACCTCTCGTGCTCCATGCCATCGTTACGCTTGTTGCCGCCAATCAGACCCGCACGCTGGACTAGCTCCGCCACCATTGCTCGTACTTCGTTGTAGGACTTGCCACGCAGACATGCCCGGGCCACAAACACTCCATCGAAGCCCGGGCGTAGTGCATCCAGCATGAGTCTACAGGACTCGCGCAAGAGACGTTTCACCCGATTCCGTACGACGGCGGAACCCACCTTACGGCCGACGGTGAAGCCCAGTCGAACTCGCTCCGCGTCCGTTCGCCTCACGTAAAGCGCGAGACAAGGCAGATCGAACCGGCGTCCACGGGAGTACGTCGCGCTGAAGTCTCTTCGCTGTCGTAGACGATTCTCCCGGGGTAGCACTGCTCATCTCACGAGGGTCATAGGGACGCCGTCTCCTCCAGGCTTCCGCAGAGACGGTCCCTCCGGAGCTAGTCAGCCGTCACACGGTGAGGCGGTGTCGTCCCTTGAGGCGACGCGCCTTGAGCACATTGCGGCCATCCTTCGTGGCCATTCGTTTCAGGAAC
The DNA here is from genome assembly GCA_037443035.1 of Chthonomonadales bacterium. Classification (GTDB taxonomy): domain Bacteria; phylum Armatimonadota; class Chthonomonadetes; order Chthonomonadales; family CAJBBX01; genus JABWBA01. The sequence continues at coordinate 171,734 of JBBIPC010000003.1, read as the reverse complement.
CCGTGAACCCTCTTGTGGCGTCGGTTCTTGGGTTGGTAGGTCCGCTTCACTCTCTCCGATCCTCCACCTTCAGTGCGCAGACATTATAGCACAGTACTTGCGCGTACCAGTGGCGCGTTGACTCGGAGGAGTCCCCGCGGGTATAAAGCGCCATGTCTACCGGCCCTCGTAGCTCAGAGGATAGAGCGCCGGCCTCCGGAGCCGGGTGCACAGGTTCGATTCCTGTCGAGGGCGCTGGTGCAGGGGGCCGCATGCCAGTGTATCTGGCGGCGGCCTTATCCACGCACTAACCTGTTCATGCAGCCCTCGAGCATTCACCGCACTATGGAGTTCTCCCTGGCCGCACGGAGTACCGCATGCGAGGCTCGCGCGGGCATTCTTCGTCTACCCCACGCCACCGTTCGGACACCTTGTTTCATGCCAGTGGGTACTCAGGGAACGGTGAAAGGCGCCTGCGCCGGGGACCTCCAGGCGCTGGGATACGGCCTCGTCCTAGCGAATACCTATCATCTTCATCTTCGCCCAGGCGATCAGCTTATCGCTCGCATGGGTGGCTTGCATCGGTTCACGGGATGGAGCGGCGCACTGCTCACGGACAGCGGCGGATACCAGGTCTTCAGCCTGGCCGAACTACGTCGTGTCGAGGAGGATGGCATCCGTTTCCGATCGCATGTGGACGGCTCCCCCATCTACTTCAGCCCGGAATCCGTCATGGAGATCCAGCGGAACCTTGGTGCCGACATCATCATGGCGTTCGATGAGTGTGTGCCCTATCCCTGCGATCTTGAATATGCGACGCAGGCGATGGAGCGGACCCATCGGTGGGCGGTGCGCTGCCACACCGCTCATGAGAGCAGCGGTGGACGTGCGGCAGGGGGGTGGCCGCAGGCCCTGTTCGGTATCGTACAAGGAGCCACCTACAGACACCTACGGGAGGCCAGCGCACGGTTCATGGTAGAGCTAGACCTACCCGGTTATGCCATCGGCGGTCTAGCGGTCGGCGAAGACAGGGAAACCCGAAACGCATGCGTAGCCTGGTGCACGGCCATCCTCCCCAAGGAGAAGCCGCGGTACCTCATGGGTGTGGGGACGCCAGCCGACATTCTCGATGCTGCCATGCGCGGTGTGGACATGTTCGACTGTGTGCTGCCTACTCGCAATGGACGGACTGGACAAGTATTTACCAGCCAGGGCGTTCTGAATCTGCGCAACGCTCGATACGCGGAGGACGATACGCCAGTGGATCCACGCTGCGGCTGCTACGTGTGCACGAGCCACTCGCGCGCCTACCTGCGTCATCTCTTCCTCACGCGGGAGATGCTGGGCCCGATTTTGGCCACGCACCATAACCTGGCTTTCTACGCCCACCTCATGGAACGCATTCGAGAGGCCATCGCGACGGACACACTGGAATCCCTCGCTGGCGAGATACACGCGGGCTACCCTCAAGGAAGCCCACGATGACCTTTCTCAGACGCTCGTTGCTGCCCCTCTCCGTAGTCTGCCTTCTTGGGGGAGCCACCGTATCCGCCCAGCGAACAGCGCCTCGGCAGCCTCTCGCCGGGGAGGGATCCGCCGGCTTCAAACTAGAGCTGACCAGCTTCGGCGCAACCCGGGCCTACGCAGTCGGCGTTCAGACCATCACTCTGGTCGGCACTGTTCGCAACGAGGGCACAGCGGCATTGCCGGCGGAGACGGTGACGCTGCGCATGTACGCCATCGCTGGCCTTGACTACTTGGAGGGTGCCACGATTGTCCGTCTGCCTACTCTGGAACCTGACGCGACAGCCACATACAGGTGGAAGGTGCAGCCGACATCACCAGACGCACCGCTCGTGGCAGCGCTCGTTCTAGAACGACAGGATTGCATGCCCCAGATACGGCTGCTGGCCATCCAGCACTTCGCCGATAGTCCAGGGGCCTTCGGCAGTCCAGGTCCGGCGAAGCCCCTACCTGCAGCTCGAGCTACTACGGACACCGGTTGGATCGAGAACGGCTTCGTGCGCCTGAAAGTAGTGCCCACCCTGAGCGAGATGGCCGCAGCTTTCGTTTGGAGAAAGACGCCAGGCGGCTGGCGGCAGGTAGGAGTTGCACTTCCGATGATCGAGGTCCTATCGGGAGAGCCGTATCAGGAACCGTGGTGGGAGGCCCTCAAGGTCAAACGTTGTAGCGCGAGAGCAGATTCGAAGGAGGCATCGCTGCAGATCGCCGGTCAGATTGGCGTTCGGTGGCGAGCTACGGCCGACTGCACCATCCATGCAGGGTCCTCGGTAATGGATATCCGCGTCACCTTGGCCCCGCGCCGCCGCATGCTCTTGCACGGCTTGCGAACCACACGTTTTCTCATCGGCGAAGGCAGTTTCGGTGCGGCGGCCAGCGAGGTTCTCGAACCATCGGCCATGGGCTTGGGAATCCACCAGGCAGTGCGCTGGGGTGACATCACCACCGGGGTAATATGGCCCGCGCGGCCTCCATTCGGTGATTGGTTGCAGACGCAGCAGCCCACTCCCGACGGCGCGGACTATCGTGTGGCTGGCGCCGAATACCGGCCAGGTGCCAAGCCTCTGGAGATGTCGGTGGGTTCTTCGATAACCATCCGATGGCGGGTCTATGCGCTGTCGCCCAGCAAGAGCGTCAAGGACTGCTTCAAGATCCGTCTCGTCCCCTGAGCCCAGGTCCCATCGCGGAACTACGGCCGGACGATCTCGAAGGGTATCGCCGGCACGTACCCTGCGAGAAAGCGCTGTGGCGCCTGACGCGCGGCGCGTGCCACAGCCTGGCGTGCCATGTAGCCCGCAAGGATCAAGTTGCCCCGAGTGCCAACTTTGGCCGTCTTGGGATCGCAGCGGATGGTGATCGTTGACGTGGCCGCGTCGGTCTTCTCCAGCGTCACACCGGCCGGTGCCTCCTCCAGTTCCAGCGTCATCTGTCGGTTGAACGGCCCCGTCGGGATGGGTACACGCACGGCAACGGAGCCGCCCAATGGTATGCGCACAGGCTCGTCGGGACTGAAGGGTCGAGGCGGACGAGCAAAGGCCCGTCCGACGACGCGCACCAGCCATGAATCTGTTGGTACGAGGTGAGTGTAGGCGAATGCCTGCATCATCTCCTCCGCTGGTACTGCGTAGTGCTGGATCTGCCGGCCACCGACGGTGGCGGTTCCCACCATCCGGAGCGTCAGCGGACCCACCTGGGCACTGGGAGCGCAGCTCAGTGTCATCGTGACGCGGTCCAGCCCAGCAGGTATGCGATTGCCACTGAGGACGAACCCGGGCGGTGCTCCTTCGAGCGACACGTCTATGGGACCGTCGAATCCATCGCGCCGGATAGCCCAGACGCTTACCGGCACCGTCATGCCCGCTCTAGCCCAGAGACCGGACGGCACGACGCGAAGCTCGAAATCGGGCTGGGGCGCGCTGATGCGGAGACGATAGGAGTACTCAGGGCCACCCTTGCCCTCTGTGTCAGTGATGCGCAGGAAATAGACACCGTCTGCTGGTAGCGTCACGGAGATATAGGGGTCCGCATGGTGCGTAATCAGGCCGGCGCCCTTGTCCTCCGTATCGTCGTTGAACGCCACCTGCCGTCCTTTGCTATCGGTGAGCACGAGCTGTGCATCCGCTGGAGATCCCAAGCGTCGAGCCATGACGTCCGCCACCAGACGATCTCCCTTGTGACCTGCAATACGGAACACGTCGCGGTCACCTGGCTTGCTGATCTGGCCATTCACAATGAGCGGTTGCTTGACCTTCTGCGCAGTGGCGATGGTGTCGTTCGGTTCCTTCTCCGAGACTTCCGGGAGGCTGTCGACGCGATAGGTAACCTCGTTGGAGTACGCGCCAGCAGCTTCGACCCGGAGCGAGCGCACGCCATCCTGGTTGCCATCCAACATCACTGTCGAAGATGGCAGGTTCCACCCCAGGAGCTTAGCGGGGATGCGACTACCCTTCGCTACACCGAGCGGGAACATGCCGGTGATGCAGGGCACTTCGCCGAGAGTGATCCGATAGACGAAGTCCTCGCGCCCTCGATAGATGGAATCCCGGATAACGAGGGTGAACTCACCGTCTTCCGGAATCACGACGCGGCAGAGGGGATCGGGTCGGAACTGGAAGTCGTCTTCGTACGCCAATTCCCGTCCCTTGGCGTCGTAGATGGCCAGCACGGCCTGGAACCAACCCGGCACGGCATCGGCAAGGTAGGGTATGAGTTCCCGCGCCTGCACGGCTGCCACAAGCTTCGTCCCCTTGCGTGCACGGAAACTGAATCGGTCCACGTCGCCCGGCATGATCTGTCCATTGATCACCGCTGGCAGTCTCTCACCGAGGGAACTGTCTGCCACCCGGTCGTTGGGCTCCACCTCGGTAATCTCCGGCAGCGTACCGACCACGAATCGCAGGGGGTTCGTCATTCCGATGGGCGTTACGATGCGCAGTTCGTGGATACCCGGCTCCGCATCGGCACCGATCTCGATGCTGACCCGCACCTCTTCTTCGATCTGTGGATTCGGCTGCCGCTTGGGGTCGGTACGTCGCCGGCGGAACTCCTCCAGCGCTCGCAGTTGCTCGTCGGTTATACCAGCCTCGCGAGCGATCTCACGTAGGTTGAGGAAGTCCCGTGGGCGCAAAGGACCCGTAGCAGTAGGGTCAATCTTCTTCCGTGCTTCCTCCAGCCGCTCTCGCAGCCGGTTGACTTCGCCGATGGTGAGGGGGCGCTTGTAACCGACTACGCTCGCCCGGATGCCAGTGCCAGAAACAAGGACACCGTTCGCTCCGCCCAGTATCTGCCCGCCGACGACCGCCTCCACTGTCGTTCCGCGCTGGCCGCCCGCAGGAAAGACATAGCCGATCTGCGGCTTGCGGCTCGCCTGCTGAGCGGTCGCGTATGGAGCGAATGCCCAGAGCAGCCAGAAAGCCACCGTGCCCCTGATCCATGCCCGTCGTCTCATCACATGATCTCCATAAGAGGTCCTCCCGACTTCAACCCTTCCTCCTTTGTCGGGCTGACTCGCACATCCAGGCCCTGGGGATGGGGCAGTTTGGCGGCCGGATCGATACCGAGGAGCATGTACATGCTCTGTAACAGGTCCCACGGGTAGACGGGACGGTCCTTCACCTCCGCAGCCACTGCGTCCGAGGCTCCGACCACATGACCTCCTTTGAAACCACCACCCGCCACGAGTGCAGAGAATACCGGCCCCCAGTGGCCTCGACCACCGTTCCACGGAGGTTCCCACTGAACTTTGGGTGTGCGACCGAACTCGCCGCTTACCCAGACGATGGTGCTGTCCAGCAACCCCCGGTCCGACAAGTCCTTGAGCAAGGCCGCCAGTCCTTTGTCCAGCTCGGGCAGCTTCCGCCGCATTGTCTGGAAGTGCTCCTTGTGCGTATCCCATCCTTGGGAGTTGATCGTCACGAAGGGCACGCCCTGCTCGACAAGTCGCCGGGCCATGAGGCAAGACTGGCCGAACGTTGTCCTCCCGTACTGAGCACGCAAGTCGTCCTTCTCCTGCGAGAGATCGAAGATCTTGCGACCCTCGCCAAGGATCATGTCATACGCTTGCGCCTCGCATTGGCCGTAGGCGACGATATTCGGATCGTCCTTCAGGGCCAGAGCGAGCGTGTCCAGCCGGTGAAGGAGTTCGCGCCGCTGCTGCTGACGTGCATCGCTGATGCTCTGCGAGACGATGCCTTCCACGACGAATCGCTGCTGGGCTGGATCCCCTCCAGTGGCGAAAGGCTTCACTTTCGTGCCCAGGAATCCCACTTCGGAAAAGCGTCCCTGGAGCTGTGTGAGAACGATGTAAGGCGGTATCAACCCCTTGTAGCCAGCGTCGTAGCCCTTGAACAGGGTTACGACAGCGCCAACGCCTGGGAAGACGATCCTCCCGCCTGGCATCCGGCCAGTCTGGGTAATGTAGGCGGCCGTTTCGTGTGCGTTGTTGCCGTGTGTCATGCTGCGGATAATGGAGTACTTGTCCGCCACCTTTGCCAGTTCTGTGAGCAGTTCGTTGATCTGAATGCCGTCCACATTCGTGGCGATGGGCTTCGTGAAGGGACCCGTGTAATCCGAGCCGGAGTTGGGCTTCGGATCGAAGGTGTCCATGTGTGCCGGTCCGCCCCACAGCCAGACCTGGATGACCGACCTGGCTGGCGCCTTGCGCTGCGATTGGCTCCGCTCGACGGCATAGGCCAACGCATCCGGCACGATCACTCCTGTGGCCGCGGCAACAAGGCCGCCGGTCAGAGCTTCCCTACGTGTAACGCGTATGCCGTTTGTCATGGTTGGCATTCCTTTCTGGCCGCGGGGTCTCAGTGCCGGTAGGTGAACTCGGCGCTGTTGAGGAGTGCCCAGGCAAGGTCCAAACCGCCGTTCAACCCGCCCGTTCGCAAGTACTCCAAGGCCGTTGCCATCTCTCCGCTGGTGGGATAGCGCGACAGGATGGTCAGGTAAAGCTGCGTGACTACCTGCCGTGGCAGCCGAGAGCGGAGAATACCTCGCAGCACAACACTCTGCTCGAGCTTCCGCTGGATGTGGCTGGAGTTGATCATATGCAATCTTTGGGCAGCCGATGGTGCTATGTTACGCTCGGAGAGATAGCCGTTATCCCGGGCGGGTCGTCCGAACAGATCGAGGAAGGAGCTTGTGATGCTGCCGTCGGCCAAGGCGATGGTCCTTTCGCTTTCGGGGACGAAGGTGAACGGCTCGGGTATGGGACTGGAATAGGACTCCATCGAACCCGTCACCTGATCTATGGCGTCTATGAGTACCTCTGCTTCGAGACGCCGCAGTGGGTAGGAAGCGAAGCAGGTGTCGCCAGCAGTTCTCTTGCCTCTAGGAACAGGAGAGAGCTGATAGGTGGCCGAAGCGGTTATCAGCCTAAGGAGCTTCCGCACATCGTAGCCGCTTGCGATGAACTCTTTCTCCAGATATGGGATGAGAGCAGGGTTACAGGGCGGATTGTCCGGTCGAATGTCATCCGCCTCGTGAATGATGCCCCGACCGAACAGCCAATACCAATACCGGTTCACAGCACTCTTGGCGAACCACGGGTTGCCGGACGCTAGCAACCAATCGGCGAAGACCGCCCGCGGGTCCGTCCCAGGCGGTATGCGGGCGGGCTTACCGTCTGGAAACGTGGGTGCCACGCCCCTCAGAGATGGCGCCTCCAAGCGCGGGTCGAAGTAAACGATCTCCTCTTTCCACTCCAGCGTCTTCTTGTAGGCTACTTTGGCGAAGAACGCCGCCATGCCCTGCAGCCGCTGGCGAGGCCAGCGTTCCGCGCGGACTCCCATGAACGTCAGGGCAACAGCCCTGGCCAGGGACTCGGGATCGCGGCTCTGCACGGCGCGCCAGAAGTTCACCTCCGGTACGCGGAAGTTGCTGCCCGTCGCCGTGAGCATGGCCCGCACGAACCGGTCGTACGGCATGTTGCTCTGCATGGCCGCGTAGACCCACCGATGATAGGCTTGGACCGCGTTCGGCCAAAGATTGATGGGGAACTCGGACTTGATGCGGAGGACATCGCCCCATCGAAGAGACCAGTAGGAAGCGTATTCGGGTCGTGCTAGCAGGGCGTCCAGAAGCCTCGCGCGCTTGTCAGGCGTGGTATCGAGGAGGAAAGCACGTGCTTCCTCGGTGCTCGGGAGAGTACCGGTGAGATCGAGGTACGCGCGTCGGAGGAAAACGGCATCGGAGCAAGGTCGCGCAGGGGTAACGCCAGCACGTCGCCAATGCGCGAAGGTAAGCTCGTCGAGTTTGCTCCGTGGCGCCGATTCCTCGGACAACTCGAACGGCTGAATCAGTTCCGGCATGCTCGACGTAGACGCTTTGCTCGGTGCGCGGCGTTCGCTCTGCGCTTGTGCCGGATTCGACGGCAACCCGCTGCGATTGCGCTGTGTCCGATCCGTGGATCGTTGCATGTCGCGCAAGGTACTGGCCCTCCCTGGCCCCGCTTATCCGCGCCGCGCAAGCCCTTGGTCGGGCTGCGGCGCAACCCTATAGACGCTGCGGATCTAGGAGAGTTCAACGACGTCGCAGCATCGTTCCATCCGGGCACCGAAAGTAACACCAGCCGCACCTGCGAGCATTCCGGTTCTGCGGTCCTACGCTAACGTGCCAGCGAGCTGCCGTCAACCTCCACCTCGCTGACCATACTCCAGCCGCGGGCCGGTCGGATACGCACGCGCACGTAACGCGCTCTGAGAAGTCTATCTGCGGTGGTGACTACTCTATAGGGGGCGGGGACGCACTCGTTACCATCTTCACCACCATCGGCCCGCTCAGCCGAGCCTACGCCGGTCCAGTTATGCCCATCCGTGGACACCTCCACATTGACCTGCTCGGGTGCGAAGATCCCGTACTGGCCGCCGCGCAGACTCCACACGGTGACGCCGCGGATCAGCTTCGCGACGCCGAGGTCCACAGTGATCGTCTTGGGCTGGCCGTCGTCCCAACCCACCACGTGTTGCCGGGTGAAGGTCGCAGCCACGATGCCGTCGGTCAACCGCAGTCCGTCATCGGGGTAGTGGATGCCTTCGGTCTGGGCGTCTGTCGGCAGCGGGCGAAGCGTATAGTGGACGCCCGGAGCTTGTGCCAGATTCGTTTTGCCGTCGAAGATCCGCACCTCGGAGAGCATGATCCATCCATGTCCGCGTAGAAGGACGTTGACGTATCGGGCTCGCGCCGTAGGCAACACTGAGAACCGCAGTATCCCGTCCATGTCCACTGCCGACCTGCGTCGGATGATCTCCACAGGACTGGCAGCTTCCCATCGGATATCCTTGGCCCATGATCCCGTTGCGCTCATGGTGGTCGGTGGCAGTGCGTGTTCCGAGAGGAATACCACTGCGTCGGTGGGCCAGTTCACCCACGCCCCCGATCCTCCCTGGCAGACTACTTCGACGCGCGTCACCTGGTGCACGGCGGCCAGATCGAAGCAGACCGCTACCTGCGGAGCGATCCACCCGACCGACTTACCCTCGCCGAAGCCGCCCGCGGGTACGACGCCGTCCGTCAGCTTCGTGCCATCGTCGTCGTACTTCCGCCGGGCGGTAAGGTCCGTCGTATACGAGGCTCCGAGGGCAGTATGCCGATGCAGCCCCTCGGGACCAACGGAGTTTGCCACTAGACGAGCGCGGGACAGCCTCATGCGCCTGTAGAGGGGATGGAGCCTGATATCGAGGGCCGCAACGTCCTCGAAGACGGGTACGCTCATAACCTGGTACCGACCGGCGTCCTCGTCATGGCGTGTCCGAACGGCCCAACCCGCAGGTCTCCATCCATCTCCTTGTCGCCGCCGGAAATAGACATCCGCCCGTCCCTTCCAGACCAGAGTTGCACTTGGTTCGTCGAAGAGGATATCAAGGGCACGCACGCGCGCAGGGCGGGCCAGACGCGCAGTGAAACCCGTTGCCGTCCGACGCCACGTCTGGGGAGGGTCGGGGTCTGGTACAGACCTGCCGGTAACGAAGTTGGACAGCGCCTGGTATGTGTAGCGCACCTCAGGTCTCGGTGCTGCCGCTGCACGCTCCACAGTGTCCACGCCCAGATAGTAAGCGCAGGCACCTTCCCGGTACCCCAGTCTATCGGGTCCGCCATCGGCCAGATAGTGGAGGAATGCCTGACGGTCTGCGAGGCTCTGCACGACGTCTCCTGCTTCGATCTCCACTCCCATTCCGTTCTTCCGTGCAAGCTCGGCCGCCGCCGCAAGGCGGTTCCGTCGTACTGCACCGCCGTGGGTGAGAGTAACGAAAGCGTAGTTCGGCTGGAGGATGGCGGCATCGATACCGCAGTCGCGCCACCGGTCGAAGCCGGGCGCCCTCCACCATGGTATCCACAGCAACTTGCAGCCAGCCCGGTGGATGGCTTGCGCGGCCGCGCGCACCCGGGGCTCGTCCTGTGGCGAGATCTCCTCGCGCATCCAGTAGAATCCCCAGAGCTGCAGGTGTCGGAACCGGCTGTGCGTGAATCGCCGGATGGCTTCCGCGACGTAGGCCCCAACTGCCGATCCCACACCCTGGTCGGTGGCAAGGCTGACCGGCCTGCCCTCCTCTATCAAGTCGAAGTCCTCCACAGACCTGATGGGGTAAGCCACGGAGAGCACCACCAGGCGCGGACTGGGCGGGGGACCCAAGCGCTGCGCCGCACGCTCGATAGCTTCGTCGAGAGCGTGCAGGTCTCTTCCTGAGGCGAACCAGTCATCGAGATGGCGGAGCCAGTCCTTCCAGGTTGTGGGGTTCTCGTCCGTGCGCCGACCGTCGGGCATGTTGAAGCGAAGGAATAGGAAGGCGTCGAAGAGCCAGGCGGTGGGTTGACCGTCGCGCACGCGGGCTACGTACGGGAGCAGGTCTTCCGCCGACCTCCTCTGTCGTTCATAGATGAGTGCGCAGTGATGGAAGCCGGCCTTGGCGGGGCTGAGATACTGTCCGATCCTACTGCGATTCGGTCCCGCGGGAGCATTCAGCAACCGCAAAGCGGTTGCGAGGGACCAGATGCAGACTAACCCAACACTCAGCGCACCGAGTGCCAATACTCTCCCTCGTGTTCGAAGCATTGTTTCCGTAGCCGTCGCTGCGGTATGTCACCTGCCTGCTTCGCGCTCAGCGACTAGCCGCTGGAGGAGAGCGTCCAGGCTCATGGGGCCGAGATCACCCTCGCCTCGACGACGCACGGACACTGTATTGCCCTCGACATCTCTCTTGCCCATGACAAGCATGTAGGGAACCTTCTGGAGTTCTGCTTCGCGGATCTTGAGGCCCACCCGCTCGGAGCGGGCGTCCATCTCCGTCCGGAAGCCGGCGTTCCGTAACGCGTTCTCCACCTCTCGGGCATAGGGTACTTGTGCGTCAGCGATGGGAAGGAGCATGACCTGCACCGGTGCGAGCCACAGCGGGAAATCGCCTGCATACTGCTCGATAAGTAGCCCCATGAAGCGTTCGGTCGTACCCGTGACGGCTCGATGCAGAACGACCGGCGTCTGCTCGGAGCCATCCGCCGCAATGTACCGACAGCCGAGACGAGCGGGCTGGATGAAATCCACCTGGATCGTGGAGGCCGTCCACTCCCTGCCGAGGACGTCTTTCGTCTGAAAATCCGCTTTCGGGCCGTAGAACGCCGCCTCGCCTTTCGCCTCCCAGTACTCGACGTTGTTCGCTTCCAGTGCACGACGCAAGGCTGCCGTAGCCCTAGTCCACTTCTCATCGTCCTGAACGTACTTGCCCCCCGGCTCGTCGCCACGCAGAGAGAGCCGAACGCTGTAGTTCGTAAACCCATAGCGGCCGAGGACCTCCCGGATCAGCCTCAGGGCCAGGGAGAATTCCTCCTCCACCTGATCCTCGGTGCAGAAAATGTGGCAGTCATCTTGGGTCAAGGCCCGGACGCGCGTCAGGCCCGTGAGCTCGCCACTCTTTTCGTAGCGGTACAGGGTTGCGAACTCGGCCATGCGGAGGGGCAGATCTCTGTAAGACTTGAGCCCGCTGACGTTGTAGAGCGTCATATGAGACGGACAGTTCATCGGCTTCAACCGGTAGGCTACCCCCGCATCTTCGTCCACCATGGGCGGGAACATTACGTCGGCGTAGTTGTCGTAGTGGCCGCTCTTACGGTAGAGGTCCTCGCGTACAAGGTGAGCCGTCCACACGTGCTGGTACCCGTAACGCGCCTGCGTCTCCCGCACATAGTTCTCCATGATGTGCCGGAGCGTCTCGCCCTTGGGCAGGAACAGGGGGATGCCCTGGCCGACGTCTTCCGGCGCGAAGACGAAGAGCCCCAGATCTCGTCCAATCTTCCGATGGTCTCGCTTCCGTGCTTCTTCCAGTCGCTGGAGATATGCGTCAAGCTCCTCCTGCGTATGCCACGCGGTCCCGTAGATGCGGGTCAGCATGGGGTTCTTCTCGTTTCCGCGCCAGTAGGCGCCGGCAATGCTGAGGAGCTTGAAGTGCTTGACGTGCGACGTAGACGGTACATGCGGGCCACGACACAGATCGCTCCACCCCCCCTGGTCGTAAAAGGAGATGATCTCCTCGTCCGGGAGGTCCTGTATCAACTCGACCTTGTAGGGTTGGCCTGCTCGCCTGCACTCCTCCAGCGCCGCCTCTCTGGGCACTTCCCGGCGGACTATGGGCAGATCCTCGTCAGACAGCTCCCGCATCCGCGCTTCGATGCGCGGTAAGTCATCCTCGCCAATGGGGGATGGGAACTCGAAGTCGTAGTAGAAACCGTCCTCGATGGGCGGACCGATGGCGTACTTGACGCCGGGGAACAGGTCGCCAACCGCTTGAGCCATGAGATGGGCAGCAGAATGGCGCAGACTATGATATGCGTCTTTTCGTTCGTCTTCCATCGTCATCTCCTCGATGTAGCAATGCTTGTAACACTGGCAAAACGAACGCCGCCTCTTCTTCAGAGGCGGCGTTCTGCTTGTTGGGTCGCTGCTGACGCGATTCAGCGTCGGCGGCGCATCAGAACGCCGCCGCTCGTGGTTGCAACCGATACTCGCGGAGCCTCACTCATCTTCAAGTCTCATCGGCAGAACATGCCGACACTAGTCCTGCCATTTCATTGCTATTGTGCCACTACCTCGCACCGCGTGTCAAGCTTGCGTTGACATCCCGGCGGACGGAGCGTTATACTGACCGAGAAGGAGCTTGCCGGGGTGGGCATCTCCGCACGATTCCTCTGGCTCGGGAGGCTGCCATGCCTTTGAATCCTGCGTCTCGTGCAGACATTCTCGAAAGGGAGTTCGAAGCTGCGACCACACTCTTGATCCGGGGGATCATCGTTCTTGTCGTCTCGCTCATCCTCGTCTGGATCCTCCGTCTGGCGGGTCTGCTGCCACTAGCGGCATTTTTCGCTCTGACGGCGCTCGCTGGGGCCGTGATCGTGGCGGTGGCTGGTCGTCGCATGTACCTTGCACGGAAAGTGCCGGCGTTGACCGTCTATTGTCCCTATTGCCAGCATCCCAACCAGTTTGTCGAGGAGCCTGCAGAGGACTGGACCTGCGAGGGGTGCCATCGGACGGTCTACTACGAGAACGGGCAGATGGTGCCGGTCCGCGAGATTACATGCCCTAGTTGCCGGACGGTGCACAAGGTATCCCAGAAGGCGAAGACGTTCACATGCGACCGCTGCAACCGTACACTGCGACTCACTGACCCATCGGAACCTGCGAAGATCGTCGCCGAGCCGACGGACATGCTCCGGAACTACGACGTCATCCTTACTCAGGCGGGACGCCAGCCGAACGATGTCGCCATGGCGCTACAGGACATCTTGGTCTGCAACCTGAAGGAAGCGAAGGCACGCATGCAGGACTTGCCGCTGACGATTGTGCGCAACGTGCCAGAACGGAAGGCAGATGCTATTCGGAGTCGCCTCCGAGAGCTCGGAGCAACGGCTGTGATCAGGCCAACCGAAGACGAGCAGGCCGCACGACCCCGTCGCCCGTAAAGCCGCTGCTGCTTGGTGACGCCTCGGGCAGGAGGCCTCTGGACATAACCCTGGAACGGGGGTTACTCGTTCGGCTTGTGGAAGATGGCTGCCATGTACCACCCCGCCATGGTAGCGAAGGGTAGCCACTGCAACGCCAGGTGTGCGCCCCAATTCCCGTCAGGCGGCGGTGAAAACGGCACCAGCGATTGGAGCGATTCCGCGATGCCTGTACCCGCCGCAAGCTGGAGCGGGAATCGGATGAGCAGGTACGAGACGAAGATACCGACGATGGCAGGGTTGGCGTCCTGGCGCATCATGGCGATAACACCGTAGGCCATACCTCCAACAATGGGGCCGAGAACGAGGATCAGCGGTATCGCCAGTCCAACATCACTGGAGTCATCTTCGCCATAGGGCACCACGCCTAATGGCGGCATGGCCATGCCAGCCGCCACGTTCAGCGCCGCCACAAAGGCCAGGTACCATTGAGGAAGGACCCTTGCGGCAGCCGAGAAAACGAGGATGGCCGCCACAAGACCTGCAAGGTAGATACCTGTCTGCCTGAGGAGGGCAGCCCTCTCGTCAATGAGAATGTCCTCTGCCATTTCCACGGGAGTATCCGTGGTCTCGCCGGTATCGGCGTCGTAATGATGGCCTGAGGCAACATCCACCACCTGATCGGGATAGTACTTCGACTTCTGCGCTTGGAACGTGCCGATGGCGGGAACGCCCTGCCGCACCGCCGGTTGCGCCGCTGTAGATCCAGTTGGAGAGGGCGCTGGTCTGGCAGGAGGTGCCGCTGGCGCCGGGCGCTGTGCTTGCTGCGGCGATCTTGCGGCAGCGGGCTGCGGAGTCGCTGCTGGAGACGGAGCAGCTGCGGCAGGCCGCGCCGACTTCCCGTCCTTCGCCTGGGGCTGTATAGGACGCGGTACCCGGACAGGAGCGTGCTTGGTTCCAGCTATCACCGGTCCTCGGCCGGACCCACCACCTGAAGGGAGACTGCGCAGGTCCTTTCGGCACCAACTGCACCGATCGGGTGTCTCGCTCTCCATACCGCACCACCGGCAGTACCACGTGCGACCGCCGGCCTTGGGGATCTCCACAGTCGTCTGTGGAACGGGACGCGCAAACGCTGGCAGCGGACCGGGTTTCGGTCTGGGTGGCTGAAGTGGCAACTCGATGGCAGGTGCCCCCGTGAGGTCTATGCGACCGGGGCCACCCGGGACGATTTCCTCGGCGTCTTGGACAAGCGGCGGCAGATCCAGGGTTGGTACGCCGGGTTCGGGTTCGGTTGGCGTAGGATGTACCGGTCGCGTCGGAGCAGGCCCTAGTTCCTCCGATTGGAGAGGCGGTCTCCGAACGGGAGTGATTGGAGGCGGAGGCGGTTGCGCGGGTTGTTGAGGCTCGTGCGCTGGTGGGACGGCAGGACTTGGTACGGTTGGCTTCGGCCGGACCGGTATGGGTGCCTGGTCGGAAACGGCTGGTTGCGGCGGTGGGGTTTGTGGCTGAGCGACTGGTCGAGGAGCCACCGGAATGACGTCCGGCGCGGGGCCTGGGCGCCGCACGGGTATTGCTTCGGAGTGCAGCGGTCGCTGGGGTTCAGGGCTAGGCGGGACTGACGGCTCGGGCCGCGGCTGCACGAGTGGCTCCGCTTGCAGCGGCGGTTCGCGTCGCGCGGGGGCTTCCCGAACCGGCATTCTCGGCGGCGCCTGCTCGTCCGGAAGCATCGGTCCCACGAAGGGTACCGTGCCGAACTCCTCTGCCAGCTCGTCTTCGTCAAAGGGAACCCGGCCTGCTGCGCTTGGTTCGACCACGACAACGGCGGGCTCCGGAAACGGCGCTGGCACGGCTTCCGCGCTTGTGGATGCGGCACTTGACGGCGCAGGGGACTTCCCTTGCGCTGCCTCTTGCGTCGCGTCACGGTTGGCGGTTGCGAAAGGACGACCACACCAACTGCAAACGTCGGTGGTGTCGCTCTCCAGCCCGCACCACTTACAGAACATCCACGGTCTCCTGGGCAGAGCCACCTGACTGGTTCAGGTGACAAGCGTGCCTCGCCAGCCTCACTGGTTCTTGCATAACATTCGCGTCTGATGCACGCCTCTCCTACCCACGACCGTCTCGCGCCGATAGGAATAGGTCAGTATCATTGCCCTCGCCATCCAGGCACACAGCCTCCATCGCCCTGGTGGCACGATCAGTGCCGTATTATAGCCCCTGCTTCCGAGCGAGTCAACGCTGCGCTGAGCGAGCGAGGAGCCGCATACCGGCGTGTATACTGCAGACGCATGTCATCAGACGATCCGATACGCTACCAAAGTTCCGAGCATGGCCTGGCGGCTCGTTTCGGGCGAGTACTGCGACCATGGTTGGGACTGGCGCTGGTCTGCGCCGGATTCTCCTTCCATCCCAAGTTCTTCACCACGTTCTGGACCCGGGACTACTTGCCCAATATCCTGCAACAGGCTGGCACGAACATCATTGCGGCGGTTGGTATGACTTTCGTCATCATGACAGGCGGTATAGACCTGTCGGTGGGCTCGGTCATGGCGCTATGTGGTGTGGCGCTCGGCATGACGGCGGTCGGCACTCCGCCGCCGTTCTTGGCCTACCTCGCAGCTGCACCCGCGGGCGTCGTTCTCGCCACAGTGATCGGCCGAACCGGCACAGGTGGCAGATGGTCGCAAGGAATCGCTGCGGGAGTTGGAGCGGGCATAACGGTTCTCTTGGGGCTGCTCATTCTACGGTCCAGTGCGCCTGCTGGCGGGCTGGTGCTCGGCGTGGTGGTCGCCCTCGGCGTGGGTGTGGCCTGCGGGATGTTCAATGGGATTGTCATCACGAAGGGAGCGGTCCCGCCGTTCGTCGCGACGCTAGGTGTGCTGACCGCAGCAAGAGGGTTGACGATCTATGCCACGGAGGGGAACAGCGTATCGGGCCTGCCGGAGGCACTAGGTACGATAGGTCAGGGCATGCCTCTGGTCGCGGTGGCCCTGACGGTAGTGGTCATCGGCGCGATTGTGCTAACGAAGACACGCGCTGGCAGGTACGTTACGGCCATAGGCGGCAATGAGGAAGCGGCGCGCCTGACGGGTGTGAACGTCCGGCTCTACAAGACGCTCGCCTATGTCATCTGCGGGCTGACGGCTGCCATTGCGGCCATCGTCCTGACGGCGAAGTTCCGGCTGGCAGACACGGGTGCCGGAACGAACGCCGAGCTGAGCGCCATCGCTGCCGTTGTTATCGGTGGTGCTAGTCTCAGTGGCGGTCAGGCAAGTGTGCCCGGGAGTCTCGTGGGTGCGCTTACCATCGCCGTACTCAACGCGGGTCTCGTGCTGGTGGGCATACCGGATACACTACAAGGAGTGATCATCGGGGCCGTCATCATTGCGACGGTGCTGGTGGACCAGTTACAGAAAAGGGGGAGGGGATGATGCGAAAGCGTCCAGGTGTTCTCATGGTGGGGCTTGCCGTCATCGGTGCGGCTTTGGGCTGCTCCAACACGGCTGAGAAGCACAGCAAGGAGACCCCGCAGCCTCCTGGGCAGACGGCGGAGAAGCTTGCGGCGGCCGATCTGGAGAAAGTGAGGAAGGCCTCGAGACCCTATCGTCTGGCCCTGGTGGTGAAAACGCGCAATAACCCGTTCTTCGATCCCATGATCAAGGCTGCCGAGAACGAGGCGAAGAAGCTCGGCGTAAGTCTAGAGGTTCAGGCCCCTCCTCAGGAGACCGACAAAGAGCACCAGTTCTCCATCGTCGAGAATCTAACCGCCAAGGGCGTTGACGCGATACTGATCGCTCCAGCGGACTCCAAGGGCATCGTGCCGGCATTGAAGCGGGCCGCGGACAAGGGCATCCTCGTCATCAACCTGGATAACCGCGTGGATGCAGGTGCCGCAACGTCTGCGGGCCTGGCGCTGGGGGGTTACGTCGGTGCCGATAACGAGGAAGGCGGGCGGCTCGCTGGCCAGGCCATGATGGGCTACCTCGGTGGCCATGGCAAGGTGGCCATCCTCGAAGGGATTCGTGGTGCTGATAACGCCGAGGCCAGGAAACGGGGCTTCGTGCAGGCCGTCGCCGGTACGCTCGACGTAGTAGCGAAGGACACCGCGGAATGGGACACCCAGAAGGGCTACGCTAAGTTCCAGTCCATGCTCGCCGCCAATCCCGATCTTCAGGGAGTGTTCTGTGCCAATGACAAGATGGCCCTTGGAGCGATGAAGGCCATCGAGGAGGCGAATCGAAGGGGCCAGATCGTGGTCATCGGATATGACAACATTCCCGACGTGCGTGTGTACCTCGACTCAGGCGACATGAAAGCCACCATCGAGCAGCATCCCGATCTCATGGGCCGCTACGGTGTCCTCATGGCGGTCGGCGTGTTAGACGGCACTGTGCCACGGGGGCGGGAATTCCTGGTCCCGCTAGAGGTCATCACGCGATAGGTAGCGAACAGCGACTCGTGGCGTCGTACGACACATTGGCGGCGGCAAGGGGTCAGACGTGGCGCGAGGGAACCCATGAGTGACCGACGCAAGGAGATCCTGACTGCCTACCTCTTCCTGCTGCCGAATCTGCTCGGCTTTCTGGTCTTCACGTCTGGACCGGTCATAGCCTCGCTCTACCTGGCCTTCACACGATGGGACCTGTTCCATGCGCCGCGCTGGGTCGGACTACAGAACTTCGTGAGCCTCCTCGGTTTCAGCCGCTCGCTCGATGATTCCACGAGCATACTGGGCCTGTTCCGCGTCCCGTATACCGCCAACGACCCCTTCTTCTGGCAGTACCTCTACAACACCGCCTACATGATGCTGGCGATCCCATTCACGTTGCTGGGGTCGTTGATGCTGGCAATCGCCCTCAACCAGAAGATCCGGGGCGTTGTCATCTACCGCACGCTCTACTTCCTGCCCAGCATCACGGCCGGTGTCGCCGTACTAGTGCTGTGGAAGTGGCTCTACAACACAGACATTGGTCTCATCAACACCATCTTGACCCAGCTCGGTGTCAGGAACCCGCCCGACTGGCTCGGGAGCTCCACCTGGTCCAAACCGGCGCTCATGCTCATGGGCTTCGTCATGGGCGTGGGAGGAAGCAGCATGATCCTTTACCTGGCAGCGTTGCAGGGGGTACCGCGCGAGCTATACGAAGCAGCGCAGATAGACGGTGCCTCAGGCCGACAGCAGTTCCTCAGTATCACCTGGCCCCTCATCGCACCGACAACGTTTTTCCTCGGGATCATGAGCATCATCGGCGGGTTCCAAGGCGGTTTCATGCAGGCCTATGTGATGACCGCTGGAGGCCCAGCAGGGTCTACGACGACGCTCGAGTTCTACATCTACAACAAAGCGTTCACCGTCTTCAATATGGGCTACGCCTCGGCCATCGCGTGGGTCCTCTTCGTGATCATTCTCATCGTCTCTTTGGCGACCTGGAAATACGGAGGCCGAAGTGTCCAGTACCACTAGCGCTCGCCCGAGGGGACAGTCGGAGCAGACACTGGCGCAGTTGCGTCTAGTCGTGCTGTACATCGCTCTCACCGCAGGCGCGCTCATCATGGTCGTGCCCTTCTACTGGATGACCGTGACGTCGCTCCGTGAGCCGAGTGCGGCCTTCTCCACTGCTACCATCGAGTGGTTTCCGAAGAAGCTCTACTGGTCCAACTACGCTGAAGCAATCGCTCGCATGGCAGCCGACGGCATGAGTTTCTGGAGGCTCTACGGCAACAGCTTGTATGTGGCTGCGGCAGGTACATTCGGGCAGGTCGTCACTAGCTCCATGGCGGCTTACGCGTTTGCACGTCTCCGCTTCCCAGGTCGCGACCAGCTCTTCTTCGGCTATCTGGCCACCATGATGATCCCAGGCTCGGTGACGCTCGTGCCCGTGTTCGCCGTGGTCAGAGCCCTTGGCTGGGTGAACAGCTACTATGCGCTGATCGTTCCTGGCATTTTCAGCCCGTGGGGTACGTTCATGCTCCGTCAGTTCTTCATGTCTCTTCCGCGTGAGCTGGAGGAGTCGGCCCGGATGGACGGTGCCAGCCTGACACAGATCTACCTGAAAGTCACCTTGCCCCTAGCCAAGACCGCCCTGGCGACGCTCGCGACGTTCACCTTCATGGGCTTCTGGGGAAGTTTCATGTGGCCGCTCATCGTGACGGTGACGCCAGAGCTGCGAACCCTACCCATCGGTCTCACCGTGTTCACGCAACGTTATAGCACCGACTACAGCCTCCTCATGGCCGCATCGGTCATGGCGACAGTACCGGTCGTTATCGTGTTCCTCTTCAATCAGCGGTACTTCATCGAAAGCATCAAGCTGCAGGGTATCAAGGGGTGAGGAGGCTCCCCCACCGCGTCAGTTGGGCAACCGTGCTGGCTGCTCTCACTGCCATGGTTGTCGCTGCACCGCGACTGACAGTGCGTCAAGAGGCAAATGGGCTCCTGCCGATCGTGCTCGGTGAGGCCGATTTCCCGCACGCTGGCGAGGTGCTGACCACGCGCGACCTCCAGTGGCGCGCACGAAGACTGCGCCGATTCCTCGCATGTCCGGCAGTGCCAGTAGATCCAGCAGTGCGTACGCGTTGCGAACGAACCCTTCGGTGGATCGCTGACGTACGCCAGGCACACCCGCAGACTATTCGATTCGCATTGCGGTATGGACGGCCGCTTCCGTTCGCCGTACCGCTGGACGAGCCTCGCACAGGGGCACCGTGCACCGGTTTCGGAGCGCAGTTATGCATCGTCGGCGGAGAGATCGAAGCGATTATCACCGCAATGGCTGCGGCGGACCGTGGCCTGTCGGTGGCAATGATCTACGCAGGGCCGCTCGGTGGGTTGGTCTCCGATTCCGGAGGTAACCTGCGGTACTTCGACGGCTACGGACGGATATCGCGACCGAGGGAGCAGGTGCGGCTCTTCCGCGAAGCACTCGGGATGGCGCCAGGCAACATGGTGGCGCTGCCCGAAAACGTCACACCGAAACTCGTCCGCTTTCTCGAGAAACACTACAGGCAGACCATTCGCGTGCTGCACACACGGAGCTACGACTCCCTGCTCGTCCGGAAGACGGGGGGACGGCTCGCCTCGGTCGTGACAGAGGAAGGCTGCGAGATTCGTGCGCAGGTCTTCGTGGATATGGATCCGGAGGCCCGCGTGACAGAAAAGGCCGGCGTGCCCATGAGTACCGACACGCCGAACCTGGCTTCAGGGCTCGTCTTCAACGTGGACGGGATCGACTTGGCGACGCGCTCGAGGCTCAAGGATCTGACGCGGATCCCAGCGGAGGCCATACTCGACATGGCGAATGTGAGCTGGGACGATGCCCTCCGAGACCCCGCGCTTGCGCGGGAGCTGAAGCGGTACCATCGCCGCTACCAAAGAGACTTCATCCGGATCTACGACTTCTACGGTCTCGGCTGGACGTCGCTGGCGGAGGGCTTCAGCCTACTGATGCACTGCGCTGGGCTGCGCAACCCATCGCTCAGTCTACGATGGCTCAACGGCCGCCGTAGCACGAGTGGGTTCAACATAGCCTTCGATCAGAAGCGGGCGGCCTTCAACAGTATCAGCTACCATCTTGGCCCGAATGTCCTGCAGCACGACCACGACATTCTGCGCGAGGATCGCTGGCGTGCCCTGCGCGACATCGAGCGACCGGCGCTGGAGCGGTACCTAAGAGACCTCACGGACCTACCGAACCTGCGTGTGACGCTGCCGCGTCAGTTCTACGTGCGCCGCGCCTCGGCTTACTTTGTGACGCTGCATCCTTACACCCTGCGTGATTTCGCGACTACGGGTGCGGGTCCGTACTCCATGGCCTATCCCAACGACTTCCGCGACGTGCTGATTCGGGATGCTTACGATGGTCGACTCATGCGGCTCTGCTGGTCCCATCATGGGCGAGTGCTGCGCTGGACGTGCCGTCCGTCGGCTTCATTGACGTGTGTGCCGAATCTCTACTCGCTGAACAAGTCCGCTATGCCACCTGAGTTTTTCGGATGCTTGAGGGTCCTGCAGAATCTCGCCACCACGGGCGTTGCCCTGGCCGAGGATCTTGCGCGTCGCCATCATCGCAGTGGTGGCGTCCCATCGGGGCGAACTACCACCACGCAACGATTCGTCAACACCTCGCGGGCCGTCTCCGTGAGATCGCTGAGAGACACCCCGGCCATCCGTGCCGGCAACGCCTCGTCGGCCGACCAGCCGCCGGCGAGCAACTCGGCCCGGGCAAGAGCAACGGCGCGATCCACGCCACGCTGACGTTCAGCCCGATGCATGCCGATTGCCAACCTGCGAGCCCGCTCCAGTTCGGCCTCTGTCGGGGGTGATTCGAGAACACTCTCCGCGGTGCCCACCACGAGCTTCTCCACTCTCTCCAGGAAGACGGGATCGTCCTTGCGCGGCGCCACCTCTGCGAAAGCGTAGAGCACTCCGGCGTCCGCGAACGCATAGATGTCCGCTCCAACCACATAGCCGACACCTCGTGCATCTCGCACGCTGCGGAACAGTCTCGATCCCTTGCCGCCGCCCAGCAGTGTAGCCAACACGCGCAGAGCGGGGTAGCGTGGCGAGGCGACGCCTGGCGTCCGATAAGCTGCCAAGACCGCCGCTGTCGTGCCAGTGGTCGTGGCGGTCAGGTGAGCAGGACCATCGGGTTCGGGTAGGTCTTCGGCCGCGGTGCCTCGCGAATGTGCGGGTGGCTGGTTCTCGTAGTCCACGAGGTGACTGCTGAGGACGCGTCGCACGCGTTCGACATCCAGGTTGCCGCAAACTGCGATGACCGTGCGTTGCGGTACGTACGCGAAACGGTAGTAGCTCAGGAGATTCTGTCTTGGGATGCGCCGGATACTGTCAGGCGTGCCGAGCGGCGGACGGCCGTACGGATGGCCGCCGAAAAGCTTGGCTCGAGCAGCCTGTGCCCCTACGGCCACTGGATCGGACGCTTCGCGCGCCTGCGCTGCGAGCAGGTTCCGTACCGCCTGCGACGCAGTCTCCACGTCCATGTCGGCGTTCTTCAGTGCCTGGGCAACGATCCACACGGCGTCGGAAAAGGCCGCCGGCGTCGTTACGCAAGATACCATAGCGCATTCCGCCGACCAGCTAGCCTGGAACCCGTCGCCGGTGTACGCGATGGCGCGCGCGACTCCTTCGCGGCTGAGATTGCTATTGGCGCCGAAAAGGGCACTGGCAACGACACCACCGATACCAGGCGCCGACCGGTACTCTGCCGGTAGCGTACGAACCGCCACGGCCATGGCGACCGTTGGCGATTCAGGCTCCTGCCGAAAGACGACGCGGACGCCGCTGTCTGTTGTAAAGCGTGTCACTTCGGCTGGAGATCGTGCCGCGAGTGCGCCGGCGCAATGCCACACTAACGCAGTTAGAGCAAGACCGGCGCACGTCCATCCCAGGGACAGCCAGAAGTAACCTTTGACCTTCATGGGGTCCGATCCTGTTGCGGAGGCGTCCCTGCGGAGGTTAGCCACTTTCGTGCGTATTCTCGAACCGAGGCCAAGGTGGCGCGCTCCAGAAGCTGGCCGTACTCCAGAGGTAAGTTCGGATATCCGTAGAGCGCCCACTTTCCCACCTCACGGGCCATGCCGGCAACCGTCTCCATGGCGTAGAGATGTCGTCCGAGCACACGTCTCGTTGCTGCCGCCAACTCGGCTGGGGTGGGACCGACATCTGACAAACGCTGGACAAGCGCCCTTAGCTTCCCGGCCGTGCCTGGCGCGCTGGCTGGATACCAAGCGACGATCAAGCCGCCCTCCATGCCGTGGATGGCTTCAGCGCCTGCCGAACCCGCGATGCTGGAGGATGACGCTGCAACCGGTTCCACTAGCGCAGCGATCAGCTCCGACGCTGCAATATCCTCTGAACTCGTTGCAGGTGGCGTCTTCCAGATCATCATCGTACGCGCCGGCTCGCCTGGTGCCGCCGGCGCAGGCACTGGTCCGAAGGACGCCGGACGCCAGCCATCGCGTATCTGCTCAGACCGTGCCACCGTGGCGTCCAATGGAGTCTGCGCCTGCCAATCGCTGAACGTCTTCTCCATAGCCTCCAGCGTGGACGTCGGATGAGCAGGACTTACGACTACCACGACGGCACGTTGCGGCCGGTAGTACCGATCATGGAAAGCGCGGACGGTGTCGCGGGAGATGTGTCGAATGTCCTCGGCTGTGCCCAACACGGGGCGCGCATAGGGATGGTTGGAGTAGGCCGCGCCACAGGCTGCATCCTGCAGTAGCCGGCTGGACCGATCGAGGTCCCGAGCGAACTCGTCGAGAATGACCGCGCGCTCCAACTCGAACTCGGAGCTATCCAGCAATGGGTTGCGCACAGCATCGGCGATGACGCTGAGCACAGGGGAGACGTACGCCGGATCCACAGTGGCGAAGATGTGTGCGCCGTCTCGCGTCGTGCCAGCATTGAGTATGCCCCCGCAGGTTTCGACGGCGAAGTCTATGGCTCCGGCTGGCCGCGTCGGCGTGCCCTTGAACAGCATGTGCTCGAGGAAGTGCGCAGCGCCCCTCTCCTCAACGGATTCCATTGCAGATCCCGCACGGATCCACACGTCCACAGCCGCAAGCTCAGCACCAGGTGATTGCACGGCGATGAGCTGGAGCCCGGTGGACAGCCGTTTGTGGAGCATCGCGGCCTCTCGAGAGCGTCCGGCGTGCAGGGGGACCATCAATCCGAGTGCCGCTGCAAAGGAGACCATCACCAGGACTCTCCTGTAGGCCATGCGCATCAGAATCGATCTCCGACGCTAGTGTCGAGAGCCTGCCCATAGAGCCCAGTGCCGAACTGCTGGAAGGAAGGGAACGCCTTGACCCGGATCTGGAACATGACCTGACGGTCGGCGCGCCAGCCGTAGGGGTTGTCAATGAACGTCAGGGATGCCTCCAGACAGTGCATATCGTGAATGATCTGAAGGTTGCGGCTCTCGAATCGACTGAGGTAGCCGTTGTATTGAGTGAGGAGGATAACCCTCCACGCAGGCAGCAACGGCAGATTGAGATAGGCGTTGACCTGGCCGAAGCGATGCGTGCGAGGATCATAGCGAGAGACGAGGTCCAGCGCGAAGTCCCTGCTGCCGCGCAAGCGCAGGTCCGACGTGATGGAGACGAACTCCCCCGTATTTGGATCGTAGGTGAGAAGGTTTCTGAGGCGAAGCCAGTCCACCGGCCGTATGTATAGGTTGGCAGAGAGCGTCTGCCAGGGCTGCGCTCCTCCACCGTAGTCAGATCCCGACAAGTCATATCCCACTCGCGCGGTGAGCTGCAACCTCGAATCGTCGAGCAGGCCCATGTCGGCAGTGAGACTGTGGTACTTGCCCTGACGATCGAACCGGAACGGTGTGCCACCATGGGGTTGCTGATACGTGTAGCGGAACGCAATACCTGACTTCTTGCCCCAATGCTGCACGAGGGAGCTGTTGCTCCGAAGGATGTACTGCGCAGCTCCCTCTCCGTAGAGGTACTGGGTGAAGCCGACGGAGACATCGAGATCGGTATTGCGTGCGATGGCGTATCGCTGAGAGCCGAAATCGAAACCCGCCGTGACCCGCTCGGTCACCGTACGGATCGTTCCAGAGCCCGACGAGACGCCTTCGGAGAACTTGCCCGCACCAAGCGTGAAGAGGAGGGGAACCGTCGACAGCGGACCGCGGGCGAATCGAAACCGCGACAGAGTGATCTCAGGAAGCCTCTCCACTCCGCCGAAATAGGATTGCCCAGACCGCTCCCCTACAGGGACGTTTCGATTAGCGACAAGCTGGAGAGCATAGGTCGGCGCCGAAAAGTCCGCCTGTATGCGTGCGTTCAGTGTCTCGTTCGTCTGGGCCGTCGTGCCCGTCGTCGTGGTAGTTCCGCTCGAGTAACGCGAGTAATCCGCATTGAACTGGATCGAGCCTGACCGTCCGAACGTGAAACGCTGAGATAGGTTCGCCGCGCTTGAGCTGGATTCGTAGGCACCCGATCGGTTGGACCGGCTGCTCAGGCTGAGCTGCGTATCGAGTCCGGAGCCGCGAAAGCTGTACCCGAGCCGAATGTTCCGGTCCGTTGTGTCTGGTAGCGTCCGGTAGTCGTTACGACGGGTGTCGAAGCCCAGGTCCAGCTCGTTTCCTCCGCCCAGCGCAAGCCTCGAGTGTACTCGTCCTGAGAGGTTGCTGCCCTGCGGACCGAAGGGTATGCCGTAGACTGCAGCTTCTCCCATCGCTCGCGCTGTGTTCCAAGCCTGCTCTACCCCAAGTCCGATCCCCTTCCGTTCCATGAGATCCACTCGATACATTCCCGGGGCCTGTCGGGACAGCAAGTAGTTGAACCCGACACGTGCGAACCATCCTTCCTCCACGGTCCGTCCTACGGAGGGTTGGTAGCCCCCGCGCGGCAGGCGCCGGTCCAATGGAACGACGACCGTTGGCAGCACCACCAGTCTCCGCCCACGGTACGAGATGGCTGCGTGGCGCATGGTGACTCGCTTTCCCGGGCTTATCTCGATAGCCCCGGCCTGGATAAGGTAGTGAGGCCGCGAGCGATCGCACGATGTGGCTGTCGCGTCGTTACCGACGATGGGCTCATTCTCCCTTCCGGCGATGGATCCGCCTGCAAGATAGAGGGGCGAGATGGCTCGATTCTGGAGGAACTCGGGTGTCAGCGCCGTGCGGAGGTTCTCGATGCGGTAGGTCTTCAGCCTCGTATTGAACCGCACGGCGTCGCCGAGCAGGGTCTGGCCACGGTAGGTCAGGGATGGCGAATCGGTGAAGATCAGGTCCTCGTCCAGGTCTCCTTCGAGACGACCGCCTCGGAGTTCGTATTCGCCATAGGTCATGGTGACGTTGCTCGCCCGTACTTTCGTGCCGTCAATGTCTGCGTCGTCGAACCGGAGATAGAGCACGTTGGGCGGCGGCTTTTCGGGGCGAGCCGCGGCCTGTTCGTCTTGGATGCTCTCCCGCCGTTGCTCACCGTCGGGAATGCCCGCTCCTTTTTCCTCTCGAGGATCCTGATCATGTGGCTGCTCGGTCTTTACCGAATGCCCCCTACCCGCCGCTTCCGTCTTGGTGTCGCTCTGCGGCAAGGGAGACAGCGGCCAGCCTCGCGACGTCAACGACATGCACGCAACGAGGGCAAGCAGCGATGCGAGGGACCTCACTCGCTTCTCCACAGAAACCAGACCCCGACAGCGGAGAAGAGGACATTCTGGCCCCATCCTGCCACGGCGGGCGGCAGGATTCCGGGATACCTGGAGCCGATGATCCTAGCGGCCAGCAAGGTGTTCCAATAGACGAACACGAGGATGATGGAGAGGAGGACACCCATGAATCCGCCAGCGCGGGCGAATCGCATGGCCAGCGGAGGGCAGATTAGCGCGAAGACGAGGCACGAAAGGGGCACGGAGAGCTTGAAGTGCAGCTCCAGTAGATCTTGCGGGTTCACATATCCACTGCGTCGCTGGACTGCGATGCGTGCGGAAAGGTCGCGGAAGCTCACTGTCGCAGCCGCGCTATACAGTGGGAGCTGCAGGTAGATCATGTTGAACATACGTTCCGGCAGGCGGAAGTCAATGTAGAAGGTCTTCCCACGGCTGAAGACTTCTCGATCCCCTCCCTCTTCGTAGATGTGAACCCGGGCGTCATGCAGTGTCCACCGACCCTCTCGGTAATCAGCGGAAGCGGCGTGTACCACGGTCGGGATGGGGTTGTCCGGGCGGCGGATGAGTATCGTCACGTCCTGCAGGATGGTCTTCTTCCCCGACACAGTCAAGCGCCCGACATAGGCCGTGTAGCGACGGTCTGCGGACTGGACAACTTGCCCCTCCTGAGGGGTGAGAAAGCGGATGCTGCGCGATAGCTGCGCCATCGTCCGTTCGTACTGCAGGTTCGCCCAGGGGACAATCTTCTCGCCGAAGAGGAACCCGCCAAAGCTGAGGACGATGCCAGCCGCGAAGCAGGCCGCGAAGATCCGCCGCAGGCTGATACCCGCGGCGCGCATGACGGTGATCTCCGAATCACGGCTGAGCCGGCTGACGGCGAGGGATACGGCGATGGCCGTCGCCACTGGCATGGTCAGCGCCACCAGGTAGGGCATGAAGTAGAAGGCAATCTTGGCGATGCCCAACGCCGGAATCTGGTAGGAGAGGAAGGTATCGGCGTTGTTGTAGAGGACCGTGCCCGTCAGCATGAGAACGACCGCTGCCTGGCCGATGAGAAACGGCACGATCATCTCCCTGGCCAAGTAACGGTCCACGATCTTCATGGCGGGCATTCTACGTCTACGCGCGCGGGTGCGTCAAGCATCCCAACCACAGGACCCGATTAGAAGACAAACGCCGCCGCTGCCGAAGCAAGCGACGGCGCAATCCGCACGGAAGCAGGAGGACGGTCAGACGCAGTTACTGTCGAAGACGACCCTACTCGGTCTCCTTGATGCGACCGGTCTTGTCCACCTGGACGGGCGTCCATGATGCGGAGTTGGATGCGCCAGGTGGCGTCGGTGCTATTCGGTTATCCTCCGTAGTGTACTTGGTCGGATCGCTCTTGTTCCGCATTGGTCCGGAATAGTAGCCCGGTACAGTCGGCGGCGGTTTTTCCTTCTTGCCCCCGCGGAGGGTAAAGGCCAGGACCGCGGCGAGAACAATCAACAGACCCACTAGGAGGAGTTTCTTCTGTTTGTCCTCCACCTCACGTTACCTCACTAGCACTCTTGCTTCGAGGCCCGTTCACCTCCTTGTGTCCGGGCCTCACCGGTACCCTTACAGGTCGCCGGTCGCTGCGCTTGGCTTGGAACCGGGCTTGGCGCCAGCACCGGGTCCCGGAGCTACCTCTCCCTTGGGCTTGATGGGGCCGGTGTAGTATCCCGGCGCACTCGGCTCGGGTTCCGATTTCTTGCACCCGGGCAGAGCGAGCATGCCGAGAGCTATGCTCGCCGTCAGGGCCAGCGCACCGACTCTTGCGACCACCGGGCGGATGCAGTCCATGCTTCTCCGCCTATTCAAGCGGGAAGCAGAAGTACCGCTTGTACCAGGCGCCTGAGGACGTCTGGGCAAGATACCGCTCGGAGTTGCGGGCCAGCCACTTGGAGTGACCATCGAGCATGGTGTGGTTGCCACCACCGTTGTGCATGGCAGCCGCCTCGCAGCCGAAGGTGATCACGAAGTAGCCGCCACCGACCCAGGTCTGACCATCCGTCACGA
The DNA here is from genome assembly GCA_037443035.1 of Chthonomonadales bacterium. GTDB lineage: Bacteria > Armatimonadota > Chthonomonadetes > Chthonomonadales > CAJBBX01 > JABWBA01. The sequence continues at coordinate 143,116 of JBBIPC010000003.1, read as the reverse complement.
TGGCAGTCTCAGCGGGCCGCTTGATCTCGGCCAGAGTGCGCGTCACGGGGCCATAGTCGGGCGGATAGGCGAACGAGCCCGGGAACTGCCAATAGGGATCCACCTGCGTGCCGGAGCCCACCATGCTCGCCTGATGCCAGGCATAGCCGTAGTGCGCATAGCGCTCCAGAGGCGGGTAGTAGGGATCCAGCGATCCAGGGCCGTCGCAGTCCACGGCGTTGGCGGCCTCGAGGAACTTGGCATCTGCGAAGCCAGGGCACACGAAGAGACCGGTGGGGCCGATCTGCCCGCCGTTCTTGATATACGGCTGGAGCTTGCCGGTCCACAAGCGCTCGGCGCGGGTGGGGTTGCCGCAGCCCTGGCCGGCGCCGCAGCTAATCCACGGAGCGATGGCCTCTTCCCAGTCCTGGGCATACATCATCACCGCGGTGCCGATCTGCTTGGTGTTGGAGAGGCACGCGATCGCCCTTGCCTTCTCTCTCGCCTGGGCGAAGACAGGGAACAGGATGGCTGCCAGAATCGCGATGATCGCGATGACCACCAGCAGCTCAATGAGGGTGAATCCTTGCTTTGCTCTCACTCGAGCTTCCCTCCTTGGGGGGTTGGGAGTCTGCCACGGCGACCACCCGAACAGAGAATGGCAAACAGAATTGCCCCTCCACCTCTTGGGCTGCTGCCATGGCGCATAGCTATGCTATCACATGTTGGAAGCGATGTCAATGCCCTTGAGGTAACCATCCACAGGCAGGCAGACGAAAGCGCTACCAGATGCGCGGCTCTTCAGTGCCATCCAAAGGGCGCGTGCTGTGTCAAGAGAAGTTAGGCAGGGAATCCCCATCTCCACACTCGCGCGGCGTATCTGGACCGCTTCCTGTTCGGTCCTCTTGTCGGTGGAAAGCGTGTTGATCAGCAGGTCCACCCGGCCGCTTCGAATTAGATCCAGCAGGTCCGGACGCGCGGGACCACCGTTGTAGGAGCTCTCGCGTATCTTGCTAACAGGTGTCGCCGGGATGCCTCGCTGATTGAGGAAGCGCGCTGTGCCTTCCGTAGCGAAAATGCGGAAGCCAAGCTCGGCGAAATCCCGGATGATGGCGGCGGACTCCGACTTGTCGTGATCGGCAATCGTGGCCAGTAGGGCGCCTCCCGTCTGCACCTCCAGGCCGCTAGCCACCATGGCTTTGTAGAGCGCCCTGCTGTAGTCCTGCTCGATGCCCATGATCTCGCCGGTGCTCTTCATCTCTGGACCTAGCCCAATGTCCACGCCTTTGAGTTTAGGGAAGCTGAAGACTGGAGCCTTCACCGCAATGAGCGGAGGAACAGGTTGGAGACCCGGGCTGTAGCCCTGATCCCGAAGGCTGCGGCCAAGCATGGCGAAGGTCGCTACCTGAACCATGGGGATGCCGGTGATCTTCGAAAGATACGGCACGGTGCGGCTAGCTCTGGGATTGACCTCTAGGACCTGAGCAGTCTCATCGCTGACAACGTACTGGATATTCATCAGCCCGCACACTTCCAGGCGCCGCGAGAGACGGGTAGCGGTATCTACGATCTGCTCGATGACATTCTGGCTCAGGTTCTGCGGCGGGTAGACCGCCATGGAGTCGCCGGAATGAACGCCGGCTCGCTCGATGTGCTCCATGATCCCCGGAAGGACGCAATCCACACCGTCCGAGATCACATCCACTTCCACCTCGCGTCCGAGCACGTACTTGTCTATCAGGATTGGCGCCGTCGGTGATACGTCCACGACATATGTCATGTAGGATCGGAGCTCGTCACGGCTGTAGACGATCTCCATGGCCCGACCACCGAGCACCCACGAGGGCCGAACGAGGACGGGATAGCCGATCTCCGCGGCCACCTCCTCGGCTTCGGCCTGGCTCTCCACCGTCCGACCAGCCGGCTTGGGAATGCCCAGCTCCCGGAGGACCTTCTCGAAGCGCTTCCGATCCTCGGCCAAGCTGATGGAATCGGGCGACGAACCCAGGATCCGCACGCCCGCTTCGCTCAGGGGTCCGGCGAGGTTGATGGCTGTCTGTCCACCGAACTGGACGACGACGCCTTCGGGCTGTTCCCGTTCGATGATGTTCAGCACATCCTCGACGGTAAGCGGCTCGAAGTAGAGGCAGTCCGAAGTGTCGAAGTCTGTGCTCACCGTCTCCGGGTTGTTGTTGATGATGATCGCCTGGTACCCTGCCGCCTGGAGCGCCCATACGCAGTGAACAGAGCAATAGTCGAACTCGATCCCTTGTCCGATGCGTATGGGACCCGACCCGATGACGATGACCTTCGGTTTCACGGGTTTGCTTTCTCCCCTTACCTAGATTCTGCTGTACCGCGCCTCATGGTTTCGTCGCCCAGACTTGAGTCATCTGCGCCATGCCGAACTCCGTGGTGACGTCATCGGCAAGGCGGCGGACTTCCGCGGCGATCGCCTGAATCTCCGCTTCGGTTGCAGCGCCTGCCGCCAGTATCTCCGGTGCCGCTTCCAGCAATGTCAACTCTGGCAGACGTTTCGCGGCACCCTCCTTGAGTATCGGCTGGACCACCGCTACCCCAAGTCGCGGAAAGCCGGCCTTCATCACCATGCCGATGAGCGAGGGACCGATCTCCGGATCAGCCCCCTGGCGTCGCACGGCCTCCCGATACAGCTCGAATGCCCTCAGATACGCCGGCGACGCGGGAACGCAATAGGGCGATGTGAAGTCGCCATCCTCCACGATGAGAGTGCCACTCGGTCGGAGGAGACGCGCCATCTCGGCCAGAGCGTCTGCCGGTCGCGCCAGGTGCATCAAGACGAACCGTGCGTACGTGGCATCGAAGCTTCCTGCCTCCAGCCCGGTGTCGTAGGCGCTGGCCACGACGAAGCGCACGTTGCTGAGCCCCTTCTGCTCAGCCAATCCCTGGGCGACTTGGATCTGTTCTGGGCTGATGTCCACGCCCACGACCTCACCGTCAGGCGCCACCATCTGCGCCAGAGTACAGGTCACAAGTCCAACGCCGCAGCCGATGTCGGCTACGCGCATGCCGCGAGCAATGCCGGCCTTTTTCAGGAGCGCTCGTGTGTCTGCGCCGTGGACTTCATCGACAAGTCCAAGACGGTCCTTCCCTTCGTCGCCCGTTGCCAGGACGTAGCCCTGCGCCTGGCTTGTGTCGCTCATGACCTTGCTCCTTCCTGAACGGCCCCTAGGCTGCCCAAGTACTCGTCCTCTTGTTCATAGCACGAGTAGAAGTAGGGCGTCTCGGCTTCGAACTCGGCAGCGCATGTATCTACCATCTTGTAGACAGGGCGGATGCCGAACGCCCGCCTGACATCCCGTACATGACGTTCGCTCAAGCCTGAGCACTCGGCAATCTGTCGGTCCGAGAATCCCAAGCGCTTCGCCTCGCGCAGAAGGTCGGCTGCTGGGTCATCGGAATCGAGCGTCTCAGCAAGCGCCGCGATCTTCCGGCCATCGAGCCTGAGGCGGGTTTCCATAGTGACAAGTCTCTCGATCTTCCTCAGGAACCACGAATCCACGCGGGACAAGGCCTGGATTTCCTCTACCATCATGCCGCGTCGCAGGGCCTCGGCGATGATGAACAGCCTTTCGTCCGTGGGGACGGCCAGCCCCTCTTCGAGCTGGACATCGGACAACTCGTTCATGCGCTTGCGTGTAAGCCCATAGGCTCCGATTTCCAGGCTCCGAATGGCCTTCATCAATGCGGCCTCGAACGTTCTGTCGATGGCCATGACCTCGCCCGTCGCCTTCATCTGTGTGGTGATGCGCCGGTCAGCCTGGCGGAACTTGTCGAACGGCCAGCGGGGGATCTTGACCACGCAGTAATCCAACGCTGGTTCGAAACATGCGAGCGTCTTCTTCGTCACGGCGTTCTGGATTTCATCGAGGTGCAACCCGATGGCGATCTTGGCGGCCACGCGTGCGATCGGATAACCCGTGGCTTTGGAAGCTAGCGCCGAAGAACGGGACACGCGCGGGTTCACTTCGATCACGTAGTACTGGAAGCTGTCGGGATCCAGCGCGAGCTGCACGTTGCATCCGCCTTCGATGCCCAGACTCCGGATGATATTCAGCGAGGCCGTGCGCAGCAGCTGATATTCCTTGTCCGACAGCGTCTGGGACGGAGCCACCACGATGGAGTCTCCCGTATGCACGCCCATGGGGTCGAAGTTCTCCATGTTGCACACGGTGATGCAAGTATTGTTGGCGTCGCGCATGACTTCATATTCGATCTCCTTCCAGCCGAGTAGGCAACGCTCCACCATGATCTGATGCCGCATGGAGACCGAAAGTCCGTGCTTGCCGATTTCCAACAACTCGTCGGCATTGTGAGCGATACCGCCTCCCGTGCCGCCCAAAGTATAGGCCGGACGAATGATGAGCGGCCAGATGCCCTTCTGAGCGATGTCTGGGAGCATGGCCTCGTCTTCGATGATCCAGCTCTCCGGTACGGGCTCGCCGATACGGCGCATCAGTTCTCGGAACTCGTTCCGGTCCTCTGCCATACGGATGGAGTCGAGAGGGGTGCCGAGGAGGCGCACGCCGTAGCGATCCAGCACGCCAGCCTCAGCGAGTTGGGTCGCGAGGTTCAGCCCCGTCTGTCCTCCCAGAGTCGGGAGAAGCCCGTCCGGGCGTTCCTGGGCGATAACGCGTTCGGCGAACTCCACTGCGAGAGGCTCGATATAAACTCGATCCGCCATCTCGAGATCGGTCATGATCGTCGCGGGGTTGGAGTTGATAAGGACAACGGATACCCCTTCTTCCCGAAGCGAGCGGCATGCCTGGGTACCTGCATAATCGAACTCGGCTGCCTGCCCGATGACGATGGGGCCCGAACCGATGACCATCACCTTCTTGATAGACGGATCTCTAGGCATACACACTCCCTGCTCCGCTACTTGGCGCATACGCGTTACGGACTGCGCACCGCCGGTTTTCCATGGTCGCAGCCGCATCCTGGACCTGATACACCCCAATGTCCCACCGTAGGACCCGCCGTAAGAGCAGCCTGCGCGCCGGGTGCACGAGCGCTGGGTACCGCTGGAGCCAATACCGCTCTTTCCAGCGACCATCGAGAATGGCTACGAACCTGGGACGCCCGCGGAACGTTTCCACAGGACGTTCTCCGTTGCACAGGCCCGGTATGACGTTCACCACCATGTGACGGTTATCCAGGCATAGCCCCGGCGCCACATCACCGATAAGGACGGAGCCCTTTGGAAGCATCTGCTGGAGTTCTCGCGATATGGCGAACTGCGTGTAGCCGATCCCTCTCGACCAGTCCCCCAACCAGTAGCCATTAGATAGGAGCCAGAGCCCCAATAGTAGTGCGGCGGCCGGAGCCCTGACGAGCGGTTCCGGGCGTCCCTGCCACCTCCAGAGAAGGACTGCGCCCAGAATGGGAATCGATACGAGGACGAGCCACGTCGCCAGAGGAGCGATCACGCCACCTCGGTGCACGACGGTCTGGACGGTGTGGAACAGGAGGAAGCCTCCGAGGGCGGACCGCGTCAACCGGGCCATGACGTGCGCTCCGCTCAGGTGACGCACTCTCTCTGCCAGCTCGCCTACGCAGAGCGCTGCCAGCGCCATCATGGCAGGGTACGTAGTGACGTAATACCGGCTCGGAGAGTAGTTCGAGGCCGACAAGGCGAGCCATCCCCCCAGGAGCCACGTGACCAGATACGCCCTGGCGAATAGCGCAGAACGGTCAGTCCGCGTTGCCGAAGGGTGCATCTTCTCGGACTGCGGATGCATGCCGAGCGGCAGGGCGGCCAAGTACAGGAGGCAAAGCGCGAACGGCACGGGGGTGTGACGGAAGAGATAGGGGCCGATCCCGCGGTGATCGCCGAACGCGCCTGTACGCAGGTTGTCCCAGAGCTTGGCCAGCGAGGCGGGCTGTACCTGATGCAGCCGATAGTAGCGGTTCATGTGCGCGATCTCTGCCCGATGCGGAGCCCACCAGAGGACCGCCCACAAGACCACGACAACCGCCATACCCGAGACGACTGCTCCATAGCTCCGTGGCCGCTCGTGGATGGCTGCCAGGGCAATGAAGGGCGCAGGCACGAGATAGATGCATAGCGACCGGTTCAGCACGGCCAAGGCCAAGACTGCGCCGCCAAAGCCGTACCATAGGAGCGAAGTCGCCAAGCTTCCCTGAAGTCGCGTCGCTCGTGCGAAGGACGCGAATGCCATGACTGCCAGGAACGCCGCGAAGGGGTCCATGAGAGCCATACGGCTGTAGAGCAGGTGCACATGGTCCAGACCCAGCAGTGTCACGGCGATCCATGCCACGTATACGCCGAAGAGAGGCTTCAACACGAGCCACAGTAGAACCATGCTGGCCAGGCTACAGACGACACTGATACTACGTGCTTGCACGGAACCGACACCTGCCAGGCGGAAGACGGCTACCTGTGCATGGTGCAGCAAGGGCGAGAGGAGCATATTGTTGAACTCATCCGTTCGTTCGCGCCCAAACAGGACTCGATTGCGCGCGTTGTGGACGTAGAACCCCTCGTCTGTGAGCAGTCCCGCGCTCCAGTCCAGTCGCGGGTACGGGTCGGATCGGAGCGCGTAACAACGGAGAGCCACAGAGGCGATAACTACCGCTGCGCAAGCCAGGATGGCCAACGTCCTGCGATCGCAATAGCGCCTCGCCATCAAGTCCCTCCTGCGCGCTGCTCGCGGCGGCTGTTGAGCCCAAACCTACTCTCGTTGAAGAGAACAGCCACGAACTTCCCGACAATGCGGTCTCGCTTGAGTGGTCCCCAGGTCCGACTGTCGTCGCTGTCCTCTGGATTGTCTCCGATGACGAACAGCTCGTCATTGCCTAGGGTAAGTGGCATGTCGGAGGCGTAGGGGTAGCGCTCTTGATAGAGGTTGGGCCTCCCCTGGTAGAAGGATTTCGGGACTGGCGAACCATTGATGAATACCCTTCCACCGACGATCCAAATCACCTCGCCTGGAAGACCTATGACACGTTTGATCCACACCTCCGGACGGAGCGACTGCGGCTCTTGTGATGGACCTTCCTGAGCGAGTGCCTCGTCGGGCGGTAGAAACGTCACGATATCGCCGCGTGCAGGTATGCGCCCACGAGGATAGGCCAGCCATTCTCGCATGACGAGGATGTGATCTCCAGGGCGGAGCGTCGGCTCCATGGAGTGGGACGGAATGTAGTTCGTCGTGAAGCCCCAGGCGAGAAAGGCGAGGAGAAACAGAAACGGCAGAAGGATGCGCAGTCGAAGGAGACGGCGCTGCTCCGGCTGCGACACCGGTCCTTCGGCAGCGGGCTTCTCAGGCGGCTCTGGCTCCGATAGGCGGACGACGGTCGGTGTCATCGCTTCGCCATGAGCTCGACGAACTGATCGAAGAAGTAGGCGCTGTCGTGGGGGCCGGGCGACGCCTCCGGGTGGTACTGGATGGTGAAGACGGGAAGCTCGCGATGGCGCAGTCCTTCCACCGTACCGTCGTTGAGGTTGATATGCGCCACCTCCATGCCGTCGCGTAGCTCGTTGGGGTCCAGGGCGTAGCCGTGGTTCTGGGAAGTGATGTAGACACGGCCAGTGTTGAGATCGCGCACCGGGTGGTTGCTGCCACGGTGTCCGAACCTTAGTTTGAACGTGCGACTGCCAAATGCATACCCCACGAGCTGATTTCCAAGACAGACGCCCATCATGGGCATGCGATAGGCTAAGGTGCGTACCGTGGCGATGAGGTAGCCGAGGTTGGCAGGGTCGCCGGGACCCGGAGAGAGCATGACGCCATCGGGTTGACGCTCCAGAATCTCCTCGGCCGTGGCGGTGCAAGGCCAGACGGTGACATGGCATCCCCGCTTCGCCAGATGACGCATGATGTTGAACTTGACACCGCAGTCCAGGAGTGCCACGCGGTAGCGGGTCTCCCCTTCGGCAGGCCATTCGTAGGGTTCTCGCGTGGAAACCCGCCGGACGTAGTCCACGGAGGCGTATCGGGGGGACTGACGCACCCTGTCCAGCGCTTCCGCAGGCGTCTCATTGGTCGTAATCGTGCCCATCATCACGCCTTGCGCTCTGAGTCGTCGCGTGAGGGCACGCGTGTCGATTCCCTGGATGCCGACGATACCACGATGCTCGAGAAAGCCGTGGATGGTGCCTCTGGAACGCCAGTTGCTGGGCTCCTCTGACGCCTCGCGGACCACGAAGCCTTCCACCTGAACCCGGCCGGATTCGAAGTCGTCACTGTTGGCGCCGTAGTTGCCGATGAGAGGGTAGGTAAGAGTCACGATCTGGCCCGCATAGGATGGGTCCGAGAGGATCTCCTGGTACCCCGTCATGCCCGTGTTGAACACGACCTCGCCGTAGGCACGTCCCTGGGCTCCGAACGACTGTCCCTCGAAGACGGAACCATCCTCGAGCACGAGTATCGCTCGCGTAGGTTTGCTCAGCAGGCTTCTCATGGCCGTCGCAGAGTCCTCCTAGGCAGGTGAGCAATGCTCATGCGTGAGCCGGTACCTCGCCTCAAAGGAGGCGGCCCTCTCCGTATACGAACTTGCCGCCGGACATGACGGTGACGACTTCCGGATCAGCGGCATCCTCACCTGGAAGCGATGTCAAGATGACGAGGTCCGCCCTCATGCCGGGGCGCAGTCGGCCGACTTCAGTCTCATCCCCAACAGCGCAGGCTGCGGCGACGGTGTAGGCCTGGAGGGCGGTGGCTAGGTCGCATCGCTCGTCGCGACCGAGGACGCGGCCGGACGGTGCCATGCGCTGCATGGCTGCGCGAACTCCGTCCAGCGGGGAACCGGGCACCACCGGACAGTCCGAACTGAACGCGACTGTTACTCCGGCCGCCATGAGCGATGTCACAGGGTTCAGGCGCGAGGCACGCTCTTCCCCGAGCCCCAGCACGTAGGCGTCCCCCAGTCGCGCCAGGAACTCCGGCTGCAGTACAGCGATGACCCCTGCACGCGCCATACGGGCGATGAGACCCGAGTCGAGCAGCATGGCGTGCTCGATCCGATCAGGTGATGACGTCCTAGGGCCAGGCTCCTCGTAGGCATCCAGCACCAGCGCTACAGCGCGGTCCCCGATGGCATGAGTGGCCACCTGCCATCCCTTGGCATGACCGGAACGGATGTAGTTTCTTAGTTCGTCGGGCTCGTGGAGTAGCAAACCGCTTCCGGAGCCGTCTACGTATGGTTCCGACAACGCTGCCGTCCGCGTGGTCAGCGCGCCGTCGGCAAAGAGCTTTAGCGCACCGAGCCTGAGGCCATCCGGCAAGTTCAAGCCCCGCTCCAGGTCCGCTCGGTTGGGGACCGTATCGGGTGACCACAGCTCGGCCGCGTCGGGGCAAATGGTCATCCGGATCGCTGCTCCACGTTCCGCAGCATCGCGATATGCAGCAAGCTCGTCCTCGAGGCTAGCCCCACCGACACCCATATCCGAAGCAGAGGTTATCCCTTTGGAGAGAAGTGCATCGGACGCGCGGAGGATGGCATCGCTCCGTTCGGCACGTGTCATGGGCGGGATGGCACGCGTTACGAGACCGATGGCGCTTTCCAAGAGCAGGCCGGTCAGGGTTCCGTCGGCGGTCCGGCCGATGACACCACCGGCCGGGTCCTCGGTCGCAGAACTGATCCCCGCCGCGCGAAGTGCGGCGGAGTTCGCGACTGCCCCATGACCGCTCGCATGGAAGAGAACCACTGGTCTCTCCGGAAAGGCCGAGTCGAGGTCGGCGGCGGTGACATGGCGGGCTCCAGGAAAGGCATTCTGGTTGTATCCGTAACCGCGGACCCAGCCCTCGCCAGGATTGGCTCTCGCCCAATTCCGGAGGGTGTCGAGCAGCGAGGGAACACTGGTGGCGCCGGCCGATGGGGACACATCCGCCGCGAGAAGAGTTACCCCCAGGCCCATGATATGCATGTGACAGTCGTGGAAACCGGGCAGGACTGTAAGGGAGCCCAGATTCAGCAATCGGGTAGAGGGGCTCGCCAGTGCGAGGAGACCCGCCCGTGAACCGACCGCAGCGATACGATCTCCGGACACCGCCACAGCCTCGACGACTGGCCGCTCCGTATCCATCGTGAGGACACGGCCAGCCATGAGAATGTAATCGGCTCTAGTCTTCAACGATGCGACCACCTACGACGGTGAACTTCGCCTTGCCTTGCAGCTTCCAGCCGCCAAACGGGGTATTGCGGGATTTCGAGCGAAACATCGTTGGCTCGACTACCCACCGCTCGTCCAGATCGAAGACGCTCAGGTCCGCCGGCGATCCCGGTTGCAGAGTGCCACCCGGCAGACCTAGGACCGCTGCTGGTCCGGTACTCATGAGCCTGATCATCTGCTGGAGGCTCAACCGGCCTGACAAGACGAGATGGGTGAAGACCAGGGCGAAGGCCGTCTCGAGACCGACGATGCCGAACGGTGCCTGATCGAACTCCCTCTCCTTCTCGTACGGCGCGTGTGGCGCGTGATCGGTGGCGATGGCGTCCACGTCGCCATCTGCGACCGCCTGGATAAGGGCTTGACGATCGGCGTCCGTGCGCAGCGGCGGGTTCATCTTGGCGTTCGTGTCGTACCCTAGGCACGCATCGTCGGTAAGGGTTAGATAGTGGGGTGCCGTCTCGCCGGTGACAGGCCAGCCCCGTTCTCTTGCCCATCGCAGTAGCTCGACGCCTCGGGCCGTGGAGAGGTGCAGCAGGTGCAGCCGGCAGCCCGTAAGTGCGGCCAGCAGGATGTTCCGGGCTACGCCGATGTCCTCCGCAACCGCCGGGATACCCGGCACCCCCATGACGGTGGCAGTGTAGCCTTCGTGCATGGCACCACCACGGGTCAGTGCTTGGTCCTCGTTGTGGGTCATGACTGTCAGGCCGAACTGAGCGCAGTATTCCATGCCGCGCCGCATGGTCTCGGCGTTCTGCACGGGGAAGGCGTCGTCGGAGATAGCGCAGGCTCCCGCCGCCTTGAGGTCAGCTATCTCAGCAAGCTGATCGCCAGCCATGGCGCATGTCAGGGAGGCGATCGGATAGACCCGGGCTGCACCAACTTCATCCGCACGCTCGATGATCTGCCTGACGACGGCTGGTGTGTCTATGGCTGGACGCGTATTCGGCATGCAACATACAGCGGTGAAGCCTCCGGCGGCTGCAGCGCGCGTCCCAGTCTCGATGTCCTCTTTGTATTCGAAGCCCGGCTCGCGAAGATGCACGTGTATGTCTATGAGACCTGGTGTCACGAGAAGGTTGGTGACGTCGCGAACCTCCGCATCATGGACAGCGCCGGGGTCGGTGATCGCTTCGACAACCCCGTCGGCGATAACCACATCGGCAACGCGATCCATGGATTGGGATGGGTCAATGATCCGTCCGCCTCTGAGGACGAGCCTCATTCCGCTTCCTCCTCTCGTTCTCCGCTCATCAGCAGATAGAGGCAAGCCATGCGCACCGCAACCCCATTCCGGACCTGGTCCTCGATGGCAACTCGCGTACCGCCCGCTCCATCCGCCACCTCGGCGGAAATCTCGACACCACGGTTCATGGGACCAGGATGCATGACGAGGACGTCTGGTTTCGCCCAGCGCAGGGTGCGTAGGTTGACCCCCCAGACACGTGCGTACTCGCGGAGGCTCGGTAACAGGCCTTTTTCCTGCCGTTCGGTCTGCAGACGAAGCACCATGACGACGTCGGCATCCCGAATGCCTTCCTCGAGGTCTGTATGGACGCTTATGGGCAGGCGGTCTGCGTCTGCCGGGAGGAGTGTGGCTGGGCCACACCATCGCACTTGGGCCCCCAGCCTTGTCAAGCACCATACGTTGGACCGGGCCACGCGGCTATGGGCGAGATCGCCTACGATACTCACATGCAGACCGGAGAAATCGAAGCTACTGTCCGCCCGCTTCGCTTCGGCAATCGTAAGCGCGTCCAGCAATCCTTGGGTCGGGTGCTCGTGGCGTCCGTCGCCAGCGTTGATGACGGGCACATCCGCATACCGGGCCGCCAGATGGGCAGCTCCCGAGGACGAATGTCGGATCACGATGCAGTTGGCGGTTACGCTCTGCAGTGTTCGGATCGTGTCCTTCAGGGACTCCCCTTTGGTGACGGACGACTGGGCGACACTGATGTTCACGGCGTCCGCGCTCATGTACTTGGCAGCGAGTTCGAAGGATGTACGCGTGCGTGTGGAAGGCTCGTAGAAAAGCGTCACGACCACACGACCGCGCAGAGTGGGCACTTTCTTGACCTGCCGTCTCAGGATCTCCTTGAGGCTGGCGGCAGTCGTGAGTATGCCGAGGATATCGTCCTTGCTGGTCTCGCGCAGGCTCAGTAGATCATGCATGACGCACGTTCCCTTCTCATGACTTCCGGCTACGCGCTGCCATTGGCCGAGTCCTCACGCGTGATCCGCACGGCATCCTCGCCATCCAGCTCCATGAGGCGGGTTTCGACGTGTTCTGTGCGGGACGTAGGGACGTTCTTGCCCACATAATCGGGCCGGATGGGCAGCTCTCGGTGGCCACGGTCCAGCAACACTGCGAGCTGAATGCTGGCCGGTCTGCCGAGGTCCATGAGCGCGTCAATAGCGGCACGGACGGTACGGCCTGTGTACAGCACCTCGTCTACCAGGATGATGTCCTTGCTGTCCACGTCGAAGGGCAAGTCCGTGGGCCGGACTACATGTCGGCGCTCGGCGTAGTCATCTCGGTAAAGCGCCACGTCCAGCTTGCCAACAGGCGGCCGGACTCCCTCGATCTGTTGGAGGAGGTTCGCTAGGCGCTCGGCCAGGGGCGCCCCACGCCGCAGAATGCCGACGAGGACAAGGTTTCCCGCCCCGCGGTTCCGTTCGACGATCTCGTGTGCGATCCTCGTCAATGCACGCCGCATCTCCTCGGCGTCCATGACCTTACGAGCGCTGGTCACTGCACTTCACCTCACCTGAACAAAACGCCTTCCCCGAGGGTGGCTCAGAGAAGGCGCGTTACAGGCGCTCGCGGACCGGTTACAACGGTAGCCCGGACGATGGTGCTTGCCGGAAACCGCCCTAACTGGCGGAGCCCTTTGGCGGCCTCACTGGGCACACTTAAAAGGGTTTCGGCGGACGAAGACACTCTACCGCATGACCGGTGTCGGAGTCAACCAGCCTTGCGGGCTGGCAGACGAGATCGCGTGCCCTGCAATCGGCCTAACGAGGCCGCAAGACGGCTCCAGTGTCGGCGCTCGTGACCATACGCGCGTAGCGACCGAGCCAGCCTGTGGTGATCTTCAGCGGTGGCTTGGTCCAGGCTGCACGACGTCGGGCGAGCTCGGCGTCGTCCACCAGAAGGGAAATGCTCCTCGCCGGAATGTCCAGGCGGATACGGTCTCCGTTCTTGACCAGTGCGATCGGTCCACCATCGGCAGCCTCCGGACTGACATGCCCGACACACATGCCAGCGGTACCACCGCTGAACCTCCCATCCGTGACAAGAGCAACTTGCGTGCCCAGTCCCTGCCCCTTGATCATGCTCGTCGGCGAGAGCATCTCGGGCATACCAGGACCTCCGCACGGGCCTTCGTAGCGAATGACGACCACATGGCCAGGCTGCACCTGCCGCTTCGCGAGTGCCGCGAGGCACTCGTCCTGCGATTCGAAGACGATGGCGGTACCCTCGAACACGAAGCACTCCGGAGCGACACCAGCGCTCTTGATGACAGCACCGTTCGGCGCGAGATTGCCTCTCAGCACCGCCAATCCGCCATCTGGGGTGAAAGGCCGATCTACAGAGCGTATGACGTCCCGATCTCTTACGACGGCGTTGGCGACGTTCTCCCTCAGGGTCTTCCCTGTGACCGTGAGCGTGTCGAGATGGAGAGCACCGGGCTTGCGTGCCAACTCCGCGAGTATAGCAGAGATGCCACCGGCGCGGTCCACATCCTCCATGTGCACTTCGGGCCTGGACGGCGAGACCTTGCAGATGCACGGGATACGTTCGGAGATGGCGTTCACGCGCTCCAGCGGATAGTCCAGGCCGGCTTCCACAGCCACGGCCATGGAGTGAAGCACCGTGTTCGTGGAACCACCCATGGCCATGTCCAGCGCGAAAGCGTTGTCTACCGCTTCCATGGTGACGATGTCCCTGGGCTTGATATCCTGCTTCACCAGCTCCAGGATCTGCCGGCCGGCACGCCGTGCTAGATCGCGCCTTTCCTGCGTATCCGCCAGAACAGTGCCATTTCCTGGCAGCGCCATGCCTATGGCCTCGAGCAGGCAGTTCATGGAGTTGGCCGTGAACATGCCGGCGCAGGAGCCGCATCCGGGGCATGCCACGTCTTCCAGCGCTTTGAGCTCCGCTTCCGACATGGTTCCGGCTTGGACTTGGCCGACGCCCTCGAAGATGCCGATGAGGTCCGTCGTTGTACCGTCAGGCCGTCGTCCCGCACGCATGGGCCCGCCGGTGACGAAAATGGTGGGAACATTGAGGCGTACGGCCGCCATGAGCATGCCGGGCGTAATCTTGTCGCAGTTGGGGATGCAAACCAATCCATCGAACCAGTGGGCCGCCACGACGGTTTCCACTGCATCAGCGATGAGCTCGCGGCTCGGAAGCGAGTAACGCATGCCGATGTGGCCCATGGCGATGCCATCGTCCACCCCGATGGTGTTGAACTCGAACGGGACGCCTCCGGCTTCGCGGACGGCCTGCTTGACGACCTCGGCGAAGCGGTTGAGGTGAATGTGGCCTGGCACGATATCCGTGTAGGAGTTCGCGATGCCGATGAAGGGTCTGTCCATGTCGGCGTCGGTAAGCCCACACGCTTTCAGAAGGCCGCGGTGGGGGGCACGATCGAGACCACGCTTGACTCTATCGGAACGCATGGGCGATTCTCCAGTCACAAGGTGGTGTCAGGGTACCCCATGGACAGGCGTGGAGATAGTGCGCCGTACGGCTTCGGACTGGCTCGCTGGGGTGTCAGGGGGAAACGCGGCCCGGTCCACCTGGCAGAAACCGGGCCGCAGAGACTAGCGTGGCTGAGTGGTTGTCGGCGGTGGCGCCGCTGGCATCTGCCGACCAGCCCGGCCGGGTACCGCACCGGCCGGTGGGGGCACATACTCGCGCGGACCGGGTGGAGGTGGTGTGTTCTTCTCCGCCTCTGTCAGCTTGGGCTTGCTGCTGCATCCTGCTAGCAGACAGACGAGCCCCGCCACCGCGGTCATCAGGATTCGGTTGCGCATGCGGATCGTTCCGGTATTCTCAGGGGATCCGCGGCTTACGGCTCGGTGGCACCTGGGTACACGACGGGCCGCTGGCGGTTGTCCGTCCATCCCGACGGCATCCTGTAGCTGCGGATGGCATCCTTGGCGATGAACTTGGAATGGCCGTCCACGTAGGTGAGGTTCGTGCCCTCGTGATTCGGCATCCAAGGGTTCCACGTGTGGTAGCGGATCCTGTTCAGGCCATCGATGGTGCCGTCAGGCAAGGCAGGTCCACCACCCTCCCAGTCCATGTAGATGCCGCTCGAGAAGCACTCGGACAGCATGGAGACGTTGGAAGGGCCAACCTGGACGCCGCTTACGCGGGACAGCATGGACCATCCCTGATCCAGGTTGTACATGTACTCGTTGTAGCAGTAGCTAAGGCCGTTCGTCCCACTCCAGCGATCTACTTCAGTGCCGCTGGGGCACTGGAGGATACCACGGTTCTTGAGGTAGGGCATGACGGCATGGGTGAAAACGCCGGTCCAATCCACCGACCCCTGCCACACGGTCCAGGGCCAGCCCTGTCCGGCGCCATCACCGAACCGGACACCAGGAAGCCGCTCGTCATAGTCCTGGGCGTACATGAGAAAGCCAAGACCGAGCTGCTTGAGGTTCGAGAGACAAGCCGTCTTTCGGGCTTGCTCCCGTGCTCGGGCGAATACGGGGAACAGAATGGCGGCCAGGATTGCGATGATCGCTATGACCACCAGGAGCTCAATCAGGGTGAAACCTGATCGCTTGCGGTATTGCTGCATTGTCCTTCCCTTCTACTTGCAGATGGTTGCCAGGTGTGTCACAACCATGATGCAGGACTACAAGAGCATACCAGGTTTCGTAAGGATAAGTTACAGACCGCCAACTGGACGGATCGTTCCATGGACCGGACCGACCGCTCGTCCGAGATGCGCGCCAGGGCATCGAGAACCACCTTCCGCAGGGTCGTTGGTGCGTCGGTCCATGGTGCCAGCAATGCCGTCAGTTCCCGATACTGCGCGTCGGTCAGGCTTGGACCCTCCGCGTCGGTCATGCGCGCCAGGAGGCGCTCGAGGACAGCATACCGGCCAGCTACAACCCTAGGGTCAGTCCACTCGATCTGCAGGAGCACCGGTACGGCCGTCGTCTCGTCCATGCTCGAGACTCGACGAGTCGACGCCACTGCAGACCAAGGCGGCGATGCTCTAGCAGCACGGAACTTGCGTAGAGGCCGAAGAGCTGCCCCAGGATCACGGCTAAGCCAACAACGACGCCTGGACGCTCGCGGCCCAGCCGTCCGGTCAAGAGGAGTGCTAGCGTTGCCATGCCACAGACCGTCCTGAGAGCGAACGTAACCCAGCGGTTGCACTGGCGCTCGGAGCGAGTGAGCCCGTCGAGCTGACGAAGGGCCGTTCCAGCGTCGAGGGTGTGCTCGTGGTTGTCTTCTGATGGCATGCGTGCGCCTCACGAGTGGTTCTTAGCGCGAAAAACCTCCAGTTCGTGCCGGCGCTGGTCGCCAATTGCCCGCAGCTGGCGCTCCCAGTCGTCCCGATAGGGGCGCAGGGCGTGAACCAGCGTCTCTAGCAGAGCGACATCGCGGAACCACTTGTGGTTCGCTGGGATGATGTACCACGGCGCCCGCTTGCTGCTGCAGCGCTCGAACACCTCCTCGTAGGCCTTCTCATAGGCGTCCCAGTACGATCGTTCCTCCCAGTCTCCTACGTTGAGCTTCCAGGCCTTCTCCACCTCCTTCTCTCTGTCCAGAAGTCGCCTCTCCTGTTCGTCCTTGCTGATGTGCAGGAAGATCTTTACCAGGATGGTGTCGCTATCCAAGAGTAGCTCTTCGAAAGTGTTGATATGGGAGTACCGACGACGCCAAACCGACTCGGGCACGAGGTTGTGGACCCGCACGACAAGGACGTCCTCGTAATGGGACCGGTTGAAGAGGGCGATGCTGCCCCGCCCTGGCGTCTGCGCATGGACTCGCCAGAGGAAGTCGTGTTCGATCTCGGGGCCAACAGGAACCTTGAACGGGACGACCCGGCAGCTCTGGGCATTGACATAGCGCAGGATGCGTCGGATGGCGCCGTCCTTGCCGGCTGTGTCGCGTCCCTGAAGAACGACCAGCAGCGCATGCGTGCCGGCGTAGAACAGGAGGTCTGCGAGTTCACCCAGCTCCTCGCCGAGGCGAGCCATGGCCTCCTCGGCATGCTCGCGCTCCAGGCCGTCGTGGGAGTCCGGGTTCACTGAGGAGAGCCTGGTCCTGCCGCTGTCCGTCACCTTCAATGCTAGTGCCATGGTGCACCTCCTTCGAGGACTCTAGCGTCACGCTTGACCAGCAATCAGCAGGTGGCATATTCGGTAGTATCAGTTGGCAGTTCCTTCCCGTTCCCTGAGAAGGTGCCGCGAGGAAGGGCCGCCTGGAAACAGGAACCCCTCGCCGATAAGCCAGCGAGGGGGTCCACGAACGTTCCCGAATGCTGGCGGCGGCCTACATGGTCACGCGGACGCGCGTTACGGTATGTGCCGGCGCCTTGAGACCGTAGACGTCTCGCACCGTCAGGTGTACGTCGTACTCGCCGCTCTTGCGGAACTTATGCTCGAAAACCCGACCCTCGGCATCCACCGGCAGCGGATCCACCTTCTCTCCAGCCTTCAGTACGGTCCATTCGTACTTGAGCTGGGAGACGCCGGCCTCCGCAGAGGCGGTGAAGGTCACCTTGTCGTTGACGGCGACGGTCCGCTCCGGCAGGTTCGCGACACGGATGGGAGTCTGGTCATCCACCGCGCGGATGGCGCCGACGTACATGGTTCCGACGGAATCACCGAAGATGCGCACTTCGGTGATCTGCCCCTCGGCGCCCTTCAGTGCCGGGATCGCCGCGATGGGGAAGGAGAGCGTCCGCCAACCTTCCGGGTTCGGCCGCGTGTACTCCAGGGGTAGTGTTACGTCCACCTGCTTGCCGGTGTTCAGGACGACGACCACGCGAACGCTCTTGATGGGCTTCGGCTCGACAAGCAGATCCTGGCCGTACGTGGCACCTCGGCCCGAGCCGCCGGGACCCAGCATACCGCCTCCTGTTCCGTCTCCCCCAGGACCTCCTGGGCCAAGCATGCCACCCGAGCCACCGCGTCCACCTCGTTGGCTCCGAGACCCGCCAGGAGACGTCGTGCCGCCCGAGCCACCCATTCCGGGAGGACCTGTCATTCCGCCGGATCCACCCATTCCAGGAGGACCGGTCATGCTACCACCGCGGCCGCCGCGAAGACCGCCCGGGCCTGCCATGCCGCCCGGCCCCATCATTCCTCCAGAGCCCGCTGCGCCGCCCGGGCCGATCATGCCTCCAGGCCCCATCATGCCGCCCGGTCCGAGGCGGCTTCCGCGCAAGCGGCCGGTGCTCGTGCGTTCCGGCACAAGGACAGTGACGGCAAGTTGCGACGCCGGTGAGGCCGCCACCTGCCGGAGGTCCAGCGGCCGTTCTAGCACCAACCTTGCGCCCTGATAGCGTCCGTGGGTCTTGACCTTGATGGACTTGATACCTGTGAACACGTATTCGGTGCTCTCGGTCGCTTCGCCACTTCCCCAGGGGAGGAGCTTCAGACCAGAGGCCTGGGGAGTCTGGCCCTCATAGAGGGCGATGTCTGCACGACCCGGCATCCCGAGCGCCAGCAAGAATGCGCCCGCCGGTAGGAACGGTCTCCACATGCGTTTCATAGCTCGCTCCTGTTCAGGCTTGTATCCACGAGCCTGTTCTCTCGTCCCCCGATCGTCTTTGTGATACGCGGGAACTATCCTCAACTTACATCTTATTGTACTACGCCGAGCGCACAATCCGCTCGATACGCCGTGCACGCCCGCTCGCTTCATTAATGTCCACCAGCACCGCCCGTAATGCGGCTGGGCCGTCTGCCGCCTCGAAGCGTGCCGGCAGGTTGGTCCGGAACCGCTCGAGGATGGCCTTGGGGGCCATCCCGATAATAGACTGTGTCGGTCCGGTCATGCCCACATCGGTAATGTACGCCGTGCCCCCCTCGAGGATGCCATCGTCCGCAGTCTGTACATGTGTATGGGTGCCAATGACAGCGGAGACGCGCCCATCCAGGTGCCATGCAACCGCTTGTTTCTCCGACGTCGCCTCAGCGTGCATGTCCACTACGACGGCGTTCGCGTGACCCTGGAGATTCACCAACTCTTGGTCCACGGCCCTGAACGGATCATCCACCGGTTCCATGAAAACGCGCCCCTGCAAGACGATGACAGCCAGCACCCCACATGTCGTTTCATAGACCCCGCATCCACTCCCCGGAGCACCGGGCGGATAGTTCAGCGGCCTCAAGATCCGGCTCTCCGACTGAAGGTACGGGTAGATCTCCTTCTTGGCCCACGCATGGTTGCCGAGGGTCAACACGTCCACGCCTGCCCTAGTCAGCAGATCCGTTGCCAGGGCCGGAGTGATCCCCACGCCTCCCGCTGCATTCTCTGCATTGGCTATGACGAAATCGGCGCTCAGTTCGTTACGCAGTTGGGGCGCAAGGGCCACTACCGCTTCTCGTCCTGTACGCCCGACGATATCACCGATGAACAGTATGCGCAAGTGCTATCTACCTCTTCTCGTCCTGGCACCGATCAGCTGCTCGCGTCGCCAGCTTCGAGTGATGAGGACCGCTGGCTAATCAGCCCCGATCCGGTTCAGTATCTCGCCCAACACCCTGGCGCCGTCCGTATTGGGATACGCGGCTATGATCTGCCGAGCCGCTTTGCTGGCTTCCTCCAGTTTGGGAAGTGCTGCAGCCGCGTTCGCCTCGAGAGTCGTCAGGAAGGAGGGATCTTCCACATCCTCCGCGATGGATGCCCACGCCCGGTGCGCACACACGGCATTCGTCGCAGCGATGAGATCCCGCATAACCGTTGTGAAACGACGCGCCAGCGGATCGTCTGTGGCGCCGCCAAACACGCCGGTACGTGTGTCGTAGGCAGGTTGTCGGAACTCGTCGTTGCGGTAGGCCTCCCGTTCGCTTGGTACGCGAAAGTCAGGTATCGGTTGGGGGGCTCCATTTTCCGCCTGGGATCGGTATGCCTGTATACCTGCGATAGTGCAGTCCGCAGACGCATAGACATCGAACGGGCCGGGGATTCCTTCGAGAATCTGACGGGCGAAGTAATAGAGCACCCAGAAATCGCCGCCACCGTGACCGGTCCCTGCCGCCATGCGGCCCAGCTCGTCATGTCTCGGCGTCACAGTACTCTTGGGAGCATTGCCGAAACCACCGAGACGGACCCTGAGCTTGCCATCCACCTGTTCCGCCGAGCCTCGAGTGCCCCAGAGACGCTGAATATGGGAGTCGTTGGTGGTGGCGCCCATGAGGTTGCGCACCAGCCCGCCGTTGGACATACGCAACAGCGACGGAGCGACACCGCCCATGCCCTGCGCAGCCCGGATAAGATAGCCTGGCAGCCGGACAGTACCCGGAAGCGAGCAGACCTCCACCGGACGCGTGTTCGTGATGAACATGATGGGCCCTAGCGAGTGCGTGCTGTAATAGTGGAAGTTCAGCCAGCTTCGCCATGGATGCACCTGATAGCCGGGTTCTATGGGCACACCGTTGATGTCCGTGAAGGCGAGCGAGAGCACCTCGTGGACGTATTCGTACTCGCCGTACATGAGATCGCCGAAGAGCCCCTCCTGCCAACGACGCGCCAGCCATCGATTCTCGGGCGAAAAGGGGTAGTTCTCCGCCATTTGATAGACCAGGCCTGTCCTCTCGACCTCCTCCACGAGCCGCACGCCGTCCGCCATGGTCATGAACGCCGTCACTTCGCTGAGCACGTGCTTGCCCGCGCGGAGGCAGGCCATGGCATCGGCTGCGTGATTGGGCAGGTAGGACGCAAGGAGTACCGCATCGAAGTCGGCGCTGAGAAACGACTCCACATCATCGGTGGCGTAGGCGCCGGGGAACTTCTCGGTGAATTGCCGGCGCATGTACTCGCTATAGTCGAGGCCAGCGACAACGTCAATGTTCAAGGCGGCGCATGCGCCAGAGAGATGCAGCCCTCGGCCCAGACCCCAGATGCCCAGGCGAATGCGCTTGTCCGTGTCGAACATCCGACCGTCCGTTGCCATGGCTCTCCTCCTCTACGATCGCTCGAAAAGGTACTGCAGTATGGCATCGAGGTTCGTATAGTCGCGAATGATCACATCCGCGCCTGCCGAGATGAGGCGGTTACGTTTCCAAAGGTCAATGCCGCCGGGATGGGCTTCGTCGGACGCAACCCCGACGGCCAGGCCGCCAACGCTCTTGCCATTCTCGATCTCCACGTAGCCATCGCCGAAGACCACCAGCTCGGCTCCGTGGAGATCGTTCTCCCGGAGGATCCTCTCGATGACCATCTGCTTGGAGAAACTCTTGTAATCGTCGAGGGCGCCGTAGATGCGAGGCGCGAAGTACTGGTCTATCTGGAGCGCGGCGGCTTCGTCTTGAACATAGGGCAAGTCCGTGCCACTGGCCAGATAGAGTGTAACCCCTCTATCGCGGAGAGCTCTCAACAGCGCTCGAGAGCCTCGCAGCAGCATGGAGTCGGGATGCGCATCGCCCGACTTCAGAGCTGCTACACGGTGCTCGATTCGCTGCCAGAGCCTGCGGAGGTACTCGTATTTGTAGTCCAGCGGCTCCCTGGGCGAGCCACCCCGCTTCTGTACCTCGTCGGCAAGCTGGAGACACTGATAGATGGTCTGCTTGCCTGTCAAGCGCTCGACGAACTCGCGGACGACTCGCTCCACCTCCGCCGGTGCTTCATGGTTCGGCGTCGCCAGCAGTTCTTCGACGAAATAGGGGATCATGACGCCCTGCCATCCTTCGCGAATGAGCGACAGGGTGCCGTCGAAATCGAACAGCGCGGAGCGTACGCGGCCGCGCGGAGCGTTCGGGTTGATGATCTCGAGCGGAGGGGGCAGCGTGTCCGAGACCTGCCTGGCGGTCTCACTCGTCATCGCTGACTCCGGCCGTGGCAATGCGGCAAAGGAGGTCTACGCAACGCTGGATGCCCGTCAGGCTCATGCGTGTCTGGGGGGTATGGACCCCTTCGCCAGGCAAGGCAACGGAGACCGTAGGCGCCAGCGGTCTGAAGAGCGGCGTCTGGCTACCGGTGAGCGACGCAGTGAGCTGAAAGTCAACATCGGTGATGTTCTCTGCAAGGCGAATGCCGAAGGATGGATCCACCATGTTCCGGCCTTCGAAGATACGTATCGCTGGCCTGTCGAGCCTGCCGCCTATCAGATTGGTCACGTCGGGCACGTCCGCATTGACAATCCGCCGTAGTCCCGGAGCCTGCCGCTGGAGGAGACGGACGGCCTTCTGCGCCACATCCATGGCGCACTCTTCAGCCATGACCATGAGAACAGCCACGACGGGGTCTCCCATTTCGGCGAAAGCAGCAAGAACCGCGAAGAGGGTGGCCCGCGGGTCCAAAGCTTTGCCCATGACGAAGTCACCGCTGATGGATGCCTTCCCCTGAAATGTCCAGACGGTGCGGAAGGGGCGTATGCCGGCCCCATGGAGTAGGAAGGAGCCTGCGCTGCCGTCCGGGGTGGGTGCTGCATCTACCGGGAACGCCTCGGCGCTCGTCCGAGCGAGATAGTCCATGCCCTGAAGGCTCGCTGTGGCGAACCGATCTGCGGAACAGCCCCAGTGCTGCACGTAATATCCGCCGCCATTCGCCTCACCGAGGACCACGCCGCCGACCTCGTCCATATGCGCGACGAGCAGCGTTTCCACCTGGTCCAGTCGAGCCGCCGGACGGAGAACAAGCGCGTGCGAATCCGGACAGAGGTGGAGGACAGCCTGGTCGCCCAACCATGATCGCACGATGCTGAGCACCGGCCCGCACGCTGTGGCCACTGCCGGCGCTTCGGAGAGAGCAAGCAGAAACTCGAGGTCGAGTGCCATGAGTACCACTGAGGATACCCGACTGGGCGTTTCCCATTCGATATCGAGCACCGATGCCCATGGCGCCGTAACTGGGTCGAAGCGACCGGCTGTGGCGACGGATTGCTATCACCGGAACAGGTGGCTCGGGCGAGCGCTGCAGAGCCACGCGCCTGCACGGCAGTGCTGTGGCAGTCCGGGATGCGGCGGTCATAGGAGGTCCGATGCGCCGAATCGTGCTTCGGCAACTTAGCCGCGGCCCTTGACACAGACGTCACAGGTGTGTACAATGCATTCGTATGCATCGAGGTCGTGACATGACGAAGAAGGTGACAGCCCGGGAGATCGCGCGGCGGCTGGGCGTGTCTCAGTCCACCGTTTCCCGCGTGCTTAGCGATGCGGAGGGATACACCTACAACCAGGAGACGCGAAAGCGGATTCTGGAGGAGGCAGCGCGCATGGGCTACCGCCCTCATGCGGTGGCTCGGTCGCTGCGCGAGCGTCGGACCCGTGTCATCGGATTCTGCAGCAGCAATGGGAACCTGGATGCGCGCAACGCGTTCCTGGCAGAGATCATTGGTAGCCTCCAGAACACGTGCTGTCGCACGGGCCTGTTCCTGCTCCTCCACAACTTCCCACCGGAGACGCCGGCCGAAGAGCGTTTCGCGGAGCTGATGTGTGGTCGGCTGGATGGTCTGGTGCTCCACGCCAGTCCTCAGGATCCGCTGGTGGACATGTTGCGGCAGTCCCATCTGCCAGTGGTCGCTGTTGCCGACGCGCTGCCGGGCATTCCCACGGTGGTCTGCGATGATGCGGCCGGCATGCGGGGCGCGGTCGCCCATCTTGTGGATCAGCGAGGGCACCGCAACGTGGCATTCATCGCGCCGGAGGCTCCCTTGGCATCCGCCCGCCTGCGTGAGGAGACATTCGTCGAAGAGGTCCGACGGCGAGGGATCGCTCCGGTTGTCCTTCGCGTCAGTTACGAAGAAGCCAGCCCAATCCTGGAGACCATCCGCGGGATGTCCGCTCCACCCACTGCCGTCTGCTGCTGGAACGATATCACCGCATTGAATCTCATGTTCGCTTGCCGTCATACCGGCATACGCGTACCCGAGGATTTGGCAGTCGTGGGGTTCGACGGCCTCCTGGACCCACGTATAACCCCCAAGTGCCTCAGCACGACACTGGCACACTGGCCCGAGGTATCGCGCAAGGCCGTGGAGACGCTGCAGGCGCTCATGGCCGGCGAAGACGTGCCACCGGTCACGGTCATGCCCGTGGAGTTTCGCGTGGGAGAGACCACATGACCGCTCGGCCAAGCGCAACTCCAGTGGGCGGCGCGCCAACCGCTCTCGGACTATCCTTCCGGGACGGCGGGCGCTCTCTAGAGTCATCAACAGTCTCGAACACCCTCTCACACCCTCCTCTTTGGCCTTTTATGCGTTCGAATGCGCGAGGCGTACTACACCCATCCCACCACCGGTGCCGACATCAATCGGCATTCCACACCACGAAAGGAGCAAGACAATGAAGTCAACACGGTCGGGCTTCACCCTGATCGAACTGCTCGTTGTGATCGCGATCATCGCGATCCTGGCGGCGATCCTGTTCCCTGTCTTCGCCCAAGCAAGGGAGAAGGCTCGAGCGATCTCGTGCCTGTCCAACATGAAGCAGATGGGTACGGCCATCATGATGTATGTACAGGACTACGATGAGCTCTTCCCCTATGCCGCCATCCTGAACCCCGACGGCAGTCGTACCGACTGGCGCATGGCCATCCTGCCTTACATCAAGAACGGTAGCCTCGGCTCGGTAACCGTTGGAGATGGCACCGTGGTCGGCGGTCTGTTCAGTTGTCCCAGCAGAGCCAACGCCAAGAGGATCTACGGCGCCCACTCGGGCATCATCCACTATCCCACCATGGCCAACGGCAATTTCTGGGGGGCTGTCGGTCTGGCCAATCTCAATCGTCCGGCTGAGATCGTCCTTGTCACGGAAGTGGGAACCGGCACCGACGGCAACGGGAGCCTCGAGGGCATGACCGAGGACTTCTGGTGGCATGGTGGCGCCACATGGCCGCCTATCTTCACCGGTCCCAACTCGGGTGCCAAGTTCGAGGCCGACGGCTCCAGCCCCAACTGCGATGCCGCCGGATGGCCTCAGTGCAATACCTACCTGCCTCGCTACCGGCATACGCAGTCGGCCAACATGGTCTTCGGCGACGGCCATGCCAAGGCCATGGTCAAGGGCCAGCTCAACTACTGTCGCAACGTCCTGTTCCCTGGCATGATCAAGTGGTACGACAGCGGGCCGCAGGATTGGCTCTACGATCCGAGCTGGGACTCCCCATGCCGCGGGCAGCAGCCGTAAGTCCGGTGACGCCTCATCGCCGACGCATGCTGGGCATCCTGCGCCTGCTGACGGCGCTCTTGGCTCTGGCCGCGTGTGCACTTCTCTTCGGTTGCTCGCGGGAACCCGCACCGAAGGTGAAGACACCCGATCAGGTTAAAGCCGAGATCGAGAAGGTACAGAAAGACCCGAAGATGCCGGCCAACGTGAAGGCCATGGTCCTGGGGCTTCTTCGCAAAGAGCTGGAGCAATCCGAGAAGTTCGCCCAGAAGCAGGGCAAGTAGCGGTCGGCGAGCCGCAACCCCATCCAGAGCGGGCCTGGCGCCCGCTCTGGATCCGGCGCTCTGGACTTGTATCCTGGCAGCCTCGCACCGGTACCGAAACGCAACGCACGCTAGCCCCAGTGCTCACAGCTCAGGGGCGCTCGGCGATGAATCGTCGGGCTGAGAGACAAATCCCGCACGAGGGATGGGCCCAACCCCTACAGGCAGGACGCGGGTGTCGAAGGCGCGATGCATCGTGGGTGTGACTTGTGCGTCACCGTAAGCGACGTGTCGGGGTAAGGCATCAGGCGGGGACTTTGCGCTAAGATAGAGCCATCGTGGCCACAGGATCGGCTCGAATTCTTCTCGTCCACTGTCCAGACCGGCCAGGTCTCGTCCATGAGATCACGGGCGTCGTCTTTCGCGCCGGGTTCAACATCACCTCCAACGCCGAGTTCGTGGATTCCGCCACGGGTCGGTTCTTCATGCGCACAGTATTCGAGGGGAGCGGCGATCCGCGGGAGTTGAGCCGGCGGCTGGCCGAGCGCCTGCCGGTTGCGGCTCAGATACGGCTCGTCGCCAGGCGGCCGCGCGTTCTCGCGATCCTCGCATCCAAGGAATACCACTGCGTCGGAGATCTCCTCTTGCGGCACGACTTCGGGGAGCTGAATGCCCGCATCGCTGCCGTGATCTCGAACCATGCCACGCTGCAGGGTCTGGTCGAACGATTCGGTGTACCGTTCGTGTACGTCCCCCACGATGGACTCACACGTGAGCAACATGAGGAACGGATACTCGAAGTCCTACGTCCTCTACGACCCGATTACCTCGTCCTGGCGCGTTACATGCGTATTCTCAGTCCGGAGTTCGTGGAGCGGTACCGGCATCGCATCGTGAACATCCACCACTCGTTCCTACCGGCGTTTGCTGGCGCACACCCCTACCGCAAGGCGTTCGAACGAGGAGTCAAGATCATCGGAGCGACCGCGCACTTCGTGACAGCTCAGCTCGACGAGGGACCGATTGTCGCCCAGAACGTCCTGCCCGTGGACCACACCTACACGGTGCGAGATCTTGTCCGAGTCGGCCGCGACGTCGAGCGCACCGTTCTTGCCGCTGCGCTCCAGCTCGTTCTCGACGACCGAGTGTTTATCTGGAACAACCGGACGATTATCCTGTGAGGCTGTGGAACTGCGTCATCTTCGAGCCTTCTGGAGTGCTCTGCGTGCTGCAGTGCCAGGGACGCGCTCGAGCGCTATGCGAGCCTCCACGCCAATCTCCTTGTCTTGCAGGAGCGCGGCCATAGCAGGCACTGCCTCGGAACCTGCGAGGCACCCCAGCAGGTAGAGAGCCTCCACGCGTACATGCCGCGGGAACGACGAGCGGGTCAGCTTCACCAACTCCCGAGAAGCATTCCTGCGCTCGGCAGTTGCACCCGGACGAGCTGCGTGGTGGGCAACGCACCGTAGCGCTTCCAGAGCGGCTTTGGCGGCCGCAGGGTCGGTACCTGCCATGACCTGCCCTAGGGGAACGATGATGGGCGTACCGACGAGTGGAGCCTGTTCGACGGCTCGCTGCCGGATCTCGATATCTCCGCTCTGGATATCGGCCAGCAGTGTCGCAGCAGTCGGCCGTTGGGCTAGCAAGGCAGGAATGAACGCTATCATCTTCGGTCTCCTCATACCTCGAGCTTCCACGGGGGCCGGTAGGGCTCGTCAATGAGCCGGTTCGCCTCTTCGTCGCCGATGAACCGCTCTGTAGCGAAGTCGAACGTCACCTTGCGCCCGAGACGCCAGGCGATGTTGCCCAGAATACACAGAGTCACGACGTGGTGTCCGATTTCCACGTCCATGACAGGCCTCTTTCCCGTGCGGATGCATTCCAGCCAGTTCTCGCGGTGTCCGGGGCTGCGGTAGATCTCGATGCCGCCAGAAGGGACCACGAAGTCCTTCGCCTTCTTCTCCGTATCGCAGCCGCCATCGCCACCGAGGACTACCAGGTCATCCCTATCGCCCGTGTACGTAGCCCCCCAATCGCCCGGGAATCGCGGGTTGGGCTTGCCTGGCTGGCTCCATGTTAGGGTCCAATCCGGGTTTCGGAATTGCCAGGTCACGTCCATGGTCGCGGGTACATCGAAGAAGCCGGTCAGATGCCGCTTGCCGGTTGCTTCGCAGGTGACGATCCCCTTGTAGTTGTCGTTGTCGGTGAGCCATGAGACGATACTCAGTGCGTGATTGCCTCGGTCGCGTATGAACCCGCCTCCGGAGTCCATGAGCCAGCGGAAGTTGAAGTGGCACCGCTCGGGATGGTAGGGCATCCAGCGCAGCGGCCCAAGCCACATGTCCCAGTCCAGCGTGGAGGGGACAGGCTGCGGCTCGCCCCAGCTCGTCGTGCTGAAGTTGACGGGATGCCAGACGTCCACCCGTCGGATTCTGCCGATACCACCATTGCGAACGAACTGGCACGCGAGATGGGCATTTGGATTGGACCGGCCCTGAGCGTGGATCTGGACGACACGGTTGTACTTGCGCGCGGCCTTGACCATGGCGCGTCCTTCGGCGATGGTCCGGGCCGTGGGTTTCTCGCTCATTACATGCTTGCCAGCCTGGCAGGCCATGATCGTCATCAGAGCGTGCCAGTGGTCCGGCGTTGCGATGATGACGGCATCCACATCCTTGCGCTCCAGGAGGCGCCGGAAGTCCTTCGTCGTGAAAGGCTCACCTCGTGTGATGCGCTTGCGGGCGTTGGCCAGGTGGTTGTCGTCCACATCGCAGATGGCAACGGTATCGGGAGTGACGTGGTTCTGACCCATGCCTCCGGTGCCGATGACGCCGACCTCGATGCGGTCGTTCGGGCTCTGTCTACCAGGCATGGGAATGATGCCGGACGGCAGGATGGTGGGAATGGCCAGACGGGCACTGTGACCGACCAGTTCGCGACGCGTGAGTTTCTTGTTCGTGTCCATACAGATTGCTCCCTCGTATGGGTTATCCTACCACCACGGATAGGACGGATGTTCCCGTCAAGACAGCCCGTGATCCTTCTGCATGAGCGGACACTGACTTCAGGGGAGTGGTTCCCATGATCCTTCGTATCGAAGCATTGCTGTTCGCTATGGCTGGTGTCATCATGTCGGTCCCGTGCGCTGGGGCCATGGAGAAGCCGTTGGTCGGCGCCATACGTTGGGACGGGTGGTATGGCAGCTCCCGTGGCATCGTGGCGAAAGTTCTCGAGGAATGCTTGAGTCCCAAGCGTTACCAGCACAGGGCTCCGTTCTTCGCGCGCATCCTATCGGACGAACGCATCGAAATAGGTCCGTACACCCAGGCGATTGTGGATCGCGAGATTGCCGAAGCCAAGCGGGCGGGCATAGACTATTGGGCGTACGTTGCTTACGATCCGGAGGATCCCCTTTCCGATGCGCTGAAGCTCCACCTGTCCAGCAGGCATCGGAAAGACATTCGCTTCGCCATGATCCTGGAGGCCGGTCGCGCTGGGAACGCAACGGCGTTCCATGAGCGGATGCAGCGGTTTGTCAGACTGATGCGAGAGCCGAACTACTGCAGGGTGGCTGGACGCAGACCGCTCTTCTTTCTCGGCTTTGTTCAGGATGCCCATATCGAAGCATGGGGCGGGCCGGAGCAGGCGCGTAAGCTGTGGCAGGGTTTTCGCGAGGAAGTCCGGAAGGCAGGTGCGGGCGATCCGTACATCGTCCTGATGGATTTCACGCCTCAGCGTGCGCGCCAGCTTGCCGAGACCATCGGTGCAGACGCCATCAGTGCCTACGCGATCCCGGGCAATGGCGGCAACGAGAGCACTTACCAGGAGCTTCGCGACGTGGCGAGGCGATTCTGGAACGAGGCGCGCTACCTGGGGGTCCAGGTCGTACCTACTGCCATGGCGGGTTGGGACAGACGTCCGCGCATCGAGCGCCCCCATCCCTGGGAACCATGGCAGAAGGCAGGCGAAGGAATGCACCGCTACTACGCGGCTCCAACGCCCCAGGAACTCGCTGCTCACGTCCGGGAAGCCGCCGACTGGGTCGTGGCGAATCCATCTGCGTGTCCCGCTCGCGTCATGCTGATCTACGCCTGGAATGAGCATGACGAAGGGGGCTGGCTATGCCCGACCATCGGCGAGGGAACCGCTAGGATCGATGCGCTAGAACGCATGTGGAGAGAGCGAAGGGACAGACCATTGCAGGGCGCACCATCGTTCGCAGGAAGATTCTTCAAAGGCAGGGGCGATGTCGAGTACTTGCAGCTGCTGGACATCGCCCGGCGGATGTTCTCGCCGGACGCCGAGTATCAGAACCTGCCTATGCTGTACACGCCAGCATGGAACGGGTTCGTGGAAGGGCCGACGTGGAACGCGTGGTGGATCCAGAATAGCTACGGCACAACGTACGCCGCGCTGCCGTTCTTGACGGAGCCACTGACGTCCTTTCTTCAGAACTCCCAGGACCTCTGGTTCGACCAGATGGGAGATGGGAAGACCCTCCGTCCTTTCCGAGAGTTCCGGTGGGTCCCTCCCGACGGCGCGCTGTGTGACGCCGCGGCTCCAGGCATGTTCATTGCCAAGCAGGGAGATGGGCGGGTGGAACTACACGACTGGGGCGTGGAGTTCGCTGCCGCCGGGCTGCTCATGCAGGCCGAGCTTCTGTTGATCAGCAGGGATGCGGGCGCGATCGCCAGCTACCTCCCTAAGCTGGAGCGAACGGCGAACTTCCTCGAATCACGTCGAGATCCGAAGAACAATCTGTACCTCGCAGGCCCGGCTGGAAACCTGCTGGCGCCGAGCTATTCCGGGTGGAGGAAGCCCGACGGCACGTACGGCATGGCCTACCTCTCGGGCCTCTCCATTACCACCATCGCTGCTCTGGATCGGCTCATCGAGCTAGAGAAGCTCGCGGGCAGGAAGCAACAGGCAGCGCTATACGAGCGTCGGCGCGTAGCGAGCAAACGAGGGCTTGCAGCGCTCCTCGAACCTGAGGGCTACTTCGTACGCTCGGTCGATCCCGATGGCGTGCGTCACGGAGTCTATGGCGCTGACAAGCACGGCTATCTCGAGACCTCGCCCAACCACGACGCCGTTTGCCTACGCGTTGTGGACGACGCCCTCGCGAGGCGGATACTGTCGAAGATTGCCAGCATCCCTGGGCTCCGTCCCCATGCCTTTATCCTGCCGAACTATCCGTCCTATGACGACATGTACGAACGGCCCGAAGGGCTGTGGACCTTTGGTACGTGGGTGAACGGAGGGCACTGGTCCACGTGCGAGGCTCGGATGATACTGGCGTATTACCGGATGGGCTGGTGGAGTGATGCGCGCCGATCCATGGAGAAACTCCTCACCTTCGCCAGGCGTTTTCGGATGGACAACCCACTGACCGAGTGCGGCAACAGTGTCTACCAGCCCGGCGAGCCGTTGAACCTCACGTACGACGCATTCGGGCCGCCGGCCGCTATGATCAGGGGGCTATTCGAGTACGTGTATCGGGCAGATACCCTTACGCTGATTCCGCACGTGCCGCCCTCGATCTTGCAGATGGAGCAGCGCTTTCCGATCCGGTTCGGCCGCAAGCGGCTCTGGCTGGCGACCGTGGGGCAAGGACCTGTGACAGGTGTCTGGATCAACGGAAAACGCTGGCGACGCCATTCTCGCACGTTCATCACCCTCAGCGAGGGCGCTTTGCCCGACGACGCGAGGATTGTCATTGGCATGGGAGGTACCGTGCCCGACCAGGATTTCCTCGCCTATGGACCCGATCCTGTTCCAGCCCTCGAGGGTGCAGCGCCGGACGATCTGCGCGAAGCAGTGGGTTCGCTGCGGGAGCGTCTGGCGTCGCTTGTCAGCGCGGGTTTCGGCGATACCACCGAGGCAGCCCACATTCGCCTGGCGCTCGAATGCGCCGCCGCCGCCGGAATGCGGCAGAGCCTCAAGGCCAGTGGCAGATTGCCAGCCCTGCCGCCTGCCACCGACCAGGCTGCCGACGCTCTGTACCGGGATACAGTGACCAGGCTCGTCCAGGGACTAGCCAAGTACACTCACTGAGCCGGCCGCACCTCGTTGCGTCCATGCGGTCAGGAGACCTCGGCGGCAACCCATCATCGTGCGTGCCGCCGCCAGCAGCGGCGGCTACACGCTGCGCGTCCTTGGGTGCGAAGGGTATGTCCTGATGCCTTACGGCCGAAGGCCGTGTAGCCGCAGGTTGTTCCTGCGCCACAGGGCACGGCGGTGCACCCCGCCGGCGATTGAGTAGTCCCGATGGCTATCGGGACTACTCAACCGCCTGGGCGCCGTCGTAACCATTTGCCGCCTGGGCGACCCAGTCGCCATGTACCGCCGTGGCTGCGTGGTCACCATGGACCGCCGGAACCGCGCCGCCAGTAGCGGCGGATGGAACGACCACCGTGCCCCCTGGCCATGTAATGCCGGACGGCACCAGTCTCAGGACCTGGACGGTTGTTCCTCCTCGCTGTCGTCCTCGTCCGATGGGGATACTCGACGCTCCGCCAGTCTCTCCCCAAGCGCCTCCAGGAGCTGCCTGAGCACTTCCAGTTCGGCCGGCGATGGGCCGGTTTGGCCAATGCTGAGCACATCCTTGGCCTTGGCAGTGCCATCTACAATACCGCGCAAGCCTCTGCCGTACGTGCCAATGCCCCAGATTACAGCCTCCATGGCCCGCTTGAATTGCTCGAAGCTGATGTCGTTCTCTTCGATGGGCATGGCCACGGCGATCGAGACCTCTCCGTCGCTCGGATCGTAGCCGAAGGAAGCGAGCACCGACCGGGTATTCAGCGCAGCTACGGTGTAGACGAGTTCATGTAGCCTGTCCGGGTCCGTCTTGTCCACTGGCGCGACGGCCACGTCTGGGGAGAAAATCCGGAGCACACCCTTCTCCACCATGGGGTCAATGATGACCGTGTGCGGAAGGCGATCGAGTTCGCCGATGTAGCCCGTGAAAATGAGTCCTTCTTGTTCGCCAGGTTCCGGCGTCACCCGGTAGCGGGACCAGCCGAAATCCTCCAGGTGCTGACGCAAGACCTCGATTGTTACTGCGGTACCCATACTGTGCACCTCCGTGGTGTTGGAATTGGCCCATCTGGGCCATGGGCTGTGTTAGCGCACGGCTTCGACTCGGAGATCGGAATTCACGGCCTCGACCCGGACATGTACTGTGCCCGATCGGGGCAGGTAAGGTCTCAGGATCCGCCCGATGGCGGCCGCTAGCTTGTCGCCAAGAATGTGCTCGTTTTGCTCGCTCTTGAAACGCGCCGCAGCCCATGCTGCGACGCTGTTGTCGAATTCCACCTCGAGACCACGTGCCCTGTAGCGCTTGGCTAGGTCGGGCAGAAGTCGTTCCATGATGAAGCTCTCGGATATCGTTGACGATTCTGCGAGTCTCGATACGATGATGGTGCATAGCTCCTGCAGCTCGGGTCGGACGGTGTCGGGTATAGGAGTCTCTGCGTCGTCCGCAGGAGCCCGTGGCACGAACCCGATGGGAGCACTCCGGCTACGGCTCCTTTCGTCGCCCACGGTAACGAGCACTACGCAGTCGCAGAGCCGGATGGACCTACCCATGCCGTCCACGATCGCGCCTCGCCGGAGAGCGTTGATAAGAGCAGTCAGGATGGACGGATAGCAGAGGTCCACGTTGCGGCAAAGGAAGACACTCCAGGGGTACTGAATGAGAGCGTGGATCGGCAGCTCCTCGCCGTAGCCGATGTAGGAGGGTCCAGCTCCGACAAGCCGGCTGAGGTCGCCGGGATGCGTCATGAAGGAGAAGTCCATATCCACCACCCTGTCCTCGGAGCCGGCCAGGTGACGAGCGAGCACGGCGCTCATCCGATCTGCGAGCGCACTGGCGGGGCCATAGAGCATGATGACGGCGTTCGGACGTTCCGGCCAGATGTCCAGTCCCTCCATGGCTACGGTCAGCTTCGCGATGAGCGCCTCCACCTCATCTGGGCTGAGAAGCCGCTCCTCCCGCAGAGCCATCGCGAGAGCGTCCAAGGATGCGGCTGTATCGGCCGGTGCGCCGGTCAACCGTTCCACGACATCGGCTACATCGCTAACATCCACGCGATCCCGGCCTCGGATGACGGCGTGGGCGACGGCCTGCTCGAGGACGTCCACGGCCTTGTCAGGAAACCGGCGGTTCGGCATCCGGTCACCGGCCAAGTCCAGGGCGCGAACCAGAACCTCCTCGGGAATGGCAACCTTGCGTTCCACCCCGATGCGTTCGCCATGTGTGCGCAGAACCTGCAGCGTCTGGTTGTGGCTCATTTCCCCGATACGAATGGCTTGAAATCGCCGGGCCAGTGCTCTGTCCGATTCCACGATCCTTCGGTACTCATCGTCCGTCGTTGCGGCGATGCACGCGATCTCTCCTCGGGCCAGCGCAGGTTTCAGCAGCGTGACAAGGTCCTGTTCGAAAGCCATGCCTCTCTCGAGCACGGAGTGAAATTCGTCCACGAACAGGATCACATCAGGGTCTGACGCTTCCTTGATGAGCTGCTGCACGCGTTCAGCATATTCGGCCGGGTTCTGAATCCCAACTACAAGGGAGGCCGCTTGGAGGAGGTAGATACGTGCGTTCCGCAGCATCTCGGGGCAGTCGCCTGCGGCAATGCGCATAGCAACGCCCTCGGCAATGGCCGTCTTGCCAACGCCTGCCTGGCCCACCAGTGCAGGATTCCGTTTCGTAGTCTTGCAGAGCGTCTCGAGGACGAGACCAATTTCGGTCTCCCTGCCCACGACCGGCGTAAGCTTGCCATCCTTGGCCGCTTGGGTGAGATCCACGGCGAACCGGTCCAGCATCGGATGCTTCGCACTGGCTCGCGGGGCACGCCGAGAGGACGAGGGCCTCTCGCTCCGGCGGATTACGACTTCCGGGGACGGAGCGAAGACTTCTGCTGGACTGAAAGGTCGTAGACCTTCTGCACTTGGCTCCTCCTCGTCGTCCGTGTCCAGGTCCAGTGTTTCTGGGTGCGAGGATTCCTCTTTGGACACCAGCTCCTCGAGCAGGGGCTGTGCTTTCTCTACGATCGCCTTGCTCATGTGCGCCACGCTGAGTTCCTTGGCTCCCTCTTCGGCAGCAAGAGCACTCGCAGCAACGACGACATCCAATTTCGTCAGCAGAGGTCCTCCCTCAGCATGTTTGAGGCTCTCACGGATGCTCTGCCGCAGGCTGGGAACCTGCGCCTTGGGGACGAATGGCGCAAGCGAGTCAGGAAAAAGCTCGGCGATGGCGAGTACCCACTGGAGCGTGTTTGGATCGGAGCCGTGTGGGGCCTTGTAAAGGGCCGTGGTGCAGAGCTTCTCAGCCTCTGGCGAAAGGGGTAAGTGCTCGTTTGGTGAATCGGACATGCCCTATGCTCCTCGAGCTCAGATGACAACCGTTGCGCAACATCCGGTAATGCGCGGCGACTCGATACGTAATGCACAAGACCTTCGTGACGTTCCCACGCAACTCCTACAACCACAGACGATACTAGGCGGCATTTCTTGTTGGTAGGAGACATCCTGGCTTGCGTCGAAGGTAACGACGATCCATAGGCTTCAGGGAGGTTCATCATGACGAGACGACGCTTTCTAGGGATACTCTTCGGCGCGCTCCTCGTGCTCTCCGCAGGCGTGCAAGCGGAGCAGAAGCGGATACGCGATGTCGTCTATCGGCACAAGTTTGGCGTGGCTTGCACGATGGACGTGTTCCAGCCGGAGAAGCCCAACGGTATCGGTGTGATCTGGATGGTGAGCGGCGGCTGGGTTTCCAACCATGATGCCATCAACCCCGCCCTAGCCGAACCGTTCACTTCCCGCGGCATGACCGTGTTTCAAGTGGTACATGGTTCCCAGCCCAAATTCACGCTACCGGAGATTATCGAGGACATCCATCGTGCCGTGCGTTTCATCCGAACCAATGCTGCCACGTGGGGGGTGAACCCCGACAAACTCGGCATCTGCGGCGGCAGCGCAGGCGGTCATCTCTCTTTGATGATGGGGGCGTACGGCGGTCCCGGGCCACAGGACGCGAAAGATCCGGTGGATCGTGCCTCCAGCCGCGTTCAGGCCATAGCCTGCCTCTTCCCACCCACGGATTTCTTGAACTACGGTAAGGACGGACAGTCCGCTCTGAGCATTCCCATGCTTCGCGTGTTCTGGCCGGCGTTCGGCATCACGGACAAGACCCCTCCCGACGAACTGGAGAAACTGGCACGCTCGCTCTCACCCATGTACGGCGACCTCGAGCACATGCCGCCTACCCTCATCATCCACGGCGATGCAGATCAGCTCGTACCGATCCAGCAGTCCCAGCGCCTGATAGCGAAGCTGGAAGAGTTGAAAGTGCCGTGCAAACTCGAGGTGAGGTCGGGCAAGGCTCACGGCTGGCCTGGAATCGAAAGCGAGGCTGCTGTGCTGGCCGATTGGTTCGAGAAGTACCTGAAGTAGACCACGCATGTCTTCCCGTGCATGGTCGGCGTGGAACGGGTGTAGGGCAGCGGTTCGCTACTGGTTGCGGGAAGTCATCGGTGGCGCATCGCACCGTCGCCGCTGGAAGCGCGCTGGCATTGACGTGACGTCTGTGCCTCTGCGGCAACTTGGCCTCCGACCGGATCGAGCCCACAATCATGCGTGCTCCGGAGGTCCCGACCTCGCTCGTGTCCTGAAGGCACTGAACATACACGGCCGACATTGCATCTTGGATCTTGGCTGTGGGAAGGGAGGAGCTCTGCTCACAATGGCGGAGTTTCCTTTCGGTAAGATCGTTGGCCTTGACTTGTCGGAGCAGCTCCTTGTCGTGGCCGCCGAGAATCTGCGGAAAGCGGCTGTGGATCGGGTGGAGCTCCTCCATGGTGATGCGACGCTCTTTGACGACTACGACCCGTTCACGCACGTGTACATGTACAACCCGTTTCCCTCGCCTGTCATGCAGGCGGTCATGGAGCACTTGAAGGCTTCACTCCGACGAGCCCCGCGAGAGCTGACCATCATCTATAAGAATCCGGTCTGTCACGACGACATCCTGCGCAGCGGCATCTTCTGCCTCGTCCGTCGCTTCGACCACGCCGGGCATCCGTTTTTCGTCTACCAATCGCAGTCGGTTGCCCAGCGGGAATGACCACCAAGGGGTGTCGCGCCTAGTCAGGTCTGTCCCCGCACTGGAGGACATACTGGACTAGCTCGTCCAGGTTGCATGTTGCCACTCCCACGTACTTGTCGGCCCCGCCGTAGTAGAGGTAGAGCGTGTCGCCGATAACCACGTTCCCACATGGAAACACGCAGCCACGGAAGTACCCTTCGATCTCGTACCACTCCTCCGGCTGCAGAATCCATCGGCAGCCGCGCCCCTTGATGAGCGTCGGATCATCGGCGTCCAGGATCATGGCGCCCAGGCGGTAGTGCATGTCGGAGCCGACAGCATGGTAGATGACTAGCCAACCTTCTGGGGTCCAGACAGGGGGTGTATTGCCTCCGATCTTGTTGTTCTCCCAAGCCAACTCTGCGCGTGCCAGCAGTCTCGAGTCGGTCCAGTGCAGGAGATCGTCCGAGAACGCGATCCAGATGGCAGGGTACTCGGTGCCGTACTGTGGACCCACCCAACCCATGGGCCGGTGCAGCATGGCGTACCGGCCCTTGATCTTCTGCGGGAACAGGATGACATCACGGTCGTCCACGGTCGGATTCGTCATGCGCCCAGCGCGGATCCATGTGCGGAAATCCCGTGTGAACGCGAGCCCTGTCGAGGTCGCGTTTTCGCGGAGAATCCAGGGGAAGTGTTCCGAGGGATGAGCCGGCTTCCAGGGACCCGCGTTTTCGGGTTTCCAATACTGGCCGGGAGGAAATGGTCTCGAAGCGTACGTCACGATGTACCAATCGTCCATCTTCACGATGCGTGGATCTTCGATGCATCCCGCGTCCCAGTTGTCCCCGCTAGGCGACAGGACCGGCCGATCGGAAACACGTTCGAAGCGTACGCCGTCCGTGCTGACTGCGAGGCCAAGATGGATCCTATGTGCAGGGTCGTCTCCTGCGGCCCGGTAGAGCAGATACACGCGGCCTTCCTCAGGCTCGTACCAGGCTCCCGGGTTGCATGTCACAAGCCCTTCCCAGTCGCTACCTGGAACGGGAGCGAGCACCGGATTGCCGGCGTAACGGTTCAGGCGCATGAGAGTCCTCCATCATCTTCAGGCCAGTGCCAGACTGTGCTAGGTCTTTCAGTGGTGTGCGGCCGAACTCCTGCCCTCGAAGCAGCGAATCAGCACGAAGCTGCTCTTCACGGGAGGAAGGGGTTGTTGGACGTCCGCTCCACCTGCGTCCCGTCGAACCGAAGCGAGCCAGATGTCGCCCCGGTTCCAGGGCATGTGGCAAACGTTGCGGGTTGGCGGGTGCTCTGAGCGGCCTGACCAGGGCAGGCGCCAGTCGTCAGGCAGCGCGGGATGCTGTTGGCGCGGAAGGCAGTGTGAAGTAGATGGTGCAGCCCTGGTCGGGTTGGCCAACGGCCCAGACGCGTCCCCCATGCCGCTCGACGATCCGCGCCACAATGGCGAGGCCGACCCCTCTTCCGGGGAACGCCTCGGGCGGGTGCAGCCGGGAGAAGACGCGGAACAATCGGTCGCTCAGGAGCGGATCGTATCCCACACCATTATCGCGCACATAGAACGCCTCGCCGTCGGAAGTCAGCTCGCGGCCGACCTCTATGACGGCGGGGTCGCGCGGTTGCGTGAACTTCCAGGCGTTATCCAGTAGCTCAGAGAACAGCGTCTCTATCTTGCGGGGGTCTGCAGTGGCTTTGAGTCCCGGTTGGACGGACCAGCGGACGACACGCCTCTGGTGACCAGCTTGCTTGTCCATTGCCACACGCCGCGCGATGCTGCTCAAGTCCGTCGGAACACACAAGAGCTCGCTGCTCGTGGCCAGGTGGAGGCGGCGCATTGCCTTCAGTTTCTCCTCGAGACTGCTCACGGCTTTGCGAATGTGCTCGACACAGGATCGGCTCTCCTCATCCAGTGCTGCGCAGCGAAACTCTCCCAGTTCGCGTGAGAACTCCCGCGCAACCTGCAAGTCGCCCTGAAGCTCATGGGCCACCGAGTCTGTGAACTCCACCAGTTCCTGGTAGGCATTGGAAAGAGCGCGTGTCTTCTCCTCCACAAGCCGGTTGAGGTTCGCATTGAGCGTACGAAGCTCCTCGGCCGTTTCGTGGCGTACGATGGCAGAGCCAATGGCGCTGGCTGTGGATCGGAGCACGGCAATCTCCGGTGCGGTCCAATCCCTGTGTCGGTGGCACTCGTCGAAGCCCATGAAACCCCAGAAGGTACCGAACACTTGGATGGGAACGACGAGGAGGGTGACGATGTCCTGCTCCAAGAGAAGTGGCTGCTCTTCGGGCGGGAACTCCTCCACGGGCCCCATGACTGGCTCACCGCGGCTTAGCAGGTCGTACCACCGGCTGTAGCCACGAGAGTACGGAAGGTTCTGGAGCTCCGGGTTGTCTATCTGCTGGCTCACACCTCCCCGGACCCACTCGTAGAGTTGGCTGAGTTCGACCGCCCCGTCGTCCGCTGTGTGATTTCGGAACACGTAGACGCGGTCCACGTCCGTCGCCTGGCCAATGGCAGTGATGGCCTCGTTGACGGCCATATGAATATCCCTGCCCGTGAGCAGTCGTTGGGCCGCAAACGCCTCGGCGGTAAGGAGGCGGTCCCGCTGGCGGATCGCCTCCTCGGCCTTTCGTTGCTCGGTGACATCGCGGAACATGGCCGTTCTGCCGATGAGTTCGTAGCTCTCGTTCCGGTGGGCCATGATCGAAACGTGGTAGATATGCGGCTCGCCCTGTAGATCGAGAGTCACCTCCAGGCTGGTCGGCTGCTCCGTTTCGAATGCCTTCACGAGTTGAGGTGCGCTTGCGAAAAGATCTACTACACTCGTGCCGGCCAAGTCTTCCGACCTACCCACAATCCGTCCCATCGCGTGATTATTGTCGGTGATGATTCCCTCGGCGGTTACCACCATGAGGCCATGCTCGAGGCTGTCGAGGACCATGTCGCGGGCGATAGGACGGAGGAACAACATGCGGCGCCGCGACAACAACACCGCGAGGAGCGCAACGGTGGGTGCAAAGGCGAACGGTGTGGGGTCGAGAACGCCGAAGATCGAGCCACCCATGGCTCGCGCAATCGCCACAAGGAGAGGCACCAAGCCCGAGACGATCAGGAGAACCAGATTCGTTGCGAAGGCCCGCCGCGCCACGATGAGGTGCCGAACCAGGACGGCGATGCCAAGCATGACGACACCCCAAGCGTATACCAGCCAGACAAAGTAGAGAGGGCCTGGGACCAGGAGTTGAAGGTAATAGTCGCCTTCCCGTACTGCGGACGTGGCCGCGTAGTACAGATGATGCCAGCGATTCGTCCACTCCGCAACCAATACCAAGACGGATACGACGAAGACGGGGACCACTTTCCAAGGGTTGGCAAGGCGTCGGGTGCGCGTGTAGCGCAGCGTTGCGAGAAGCCATAGAGGTGGGATCGCGACGATACCCGGGTACTGGACGGCGGTCCAGAACTCCATCTGCGCCAGCGTGTCGGATCCAAGCTCGGCGCCATAGCCGAAACACCAAACGGCCATGGCGACGCTCAGGGCCGCGAGCAGACGTCGCGCGGGCATCTCCTTCTGCATCCACAGGGATACAGCCAAGGCCATAGCAGCAGCTGCGACTAACCATAGTAACGCCGTGAGGGCGTTTGGCGCCATCAGCGGTCTCCTCACCCTGCATTCGGTTCTGTGAAGCTCGGCAGCCCTGCGGCACGCCGTCAAACCATAATATACGACCTAATTCAGCAAGGTCCCTGTTACCAACTGTGTCGGTGTGCAGCCTGGATTCGTGTCGGAACAGCGGACGCGGCGCCGTCGTAGAAAGCCCTGTGAGGCGGAACGCGAACTGCTTATGGATGGTTGGCCCGCTCTTCCTTGGTGTCTGGTTCTACGCAGCTGGGCCGGGGCGCGCGACAGGCGCATCCAGACGTCTCGACAGAGGACGAACTAAGATGGAGAAACTCGTGAGAACTGATGCCGAATGGCGGGCGATGCTGACCCCCGAACAGTACCGTGTCTTGCGGCAGAAGGGCACGGAAGCACCATTCACAGGCGCCTACTGGAACAAGCGCGACGACGGCATCTACTGCTGCGCTGGATGTGGCCAGGAGCTGTTCAGCTCCGAAACGAAGTTCGATGCTGGCTGCGGCTGGCCAAGCTTCTGGCGTGCCATCGACTCCGCCCGAATCGAGTTCCGCGACGACCACAGTCACGGCATGCATCGGATCGAAGTGCTTTGCGGCCGGTGCGGTGGCCACCTCGGCCACATTTTCGACGACGGCCCGGAACCTACCGGCAAGCGGTACTGCATCAACTCCGTCAGCCTGAACTTCCAGAAACGGAAGAAGTAGTCGCTCGCAACTACCGCTCTCCATTGGGCAGCGACGATGGCAAGGAATAGCGCAGACCGGTGGCAGGCGATCCGTCGGTAGCTGCGAAGCGGACGCACGCTCCCCAA
Source organism: Chthonomonadales bacterium (assembly GCA_037443035.1). Lineage (GTDB taxonomy): Bacteria > Armatimonadota > Chthonomonadetes > Chthonomonadales > CAJBBX01 > JABWBA01. The sequence continues at coordinate 101,826 of JBBIPC010000003.1, read as the reverse complement.
CCCATGATGTTCTGGGTCACCTTCAGGAGCATGCGGTTCCAGCCCTGGCGCGCGTGCACGCGCACCTTCTCCTGGCTGGGAGCCACCGCCCGTTGCGTATTGTTGCCGTAGACATACTCGCCGTTCCACCACACTTTGACCCCATCGTCAGTGCCGATCTCGGCCACCAAGTCCTTCTCCGCATCGCTCCAGACTGCGGTACGCAGGTATGCCACCCTCTGCTCGCCTCCATGCAAGGCAAGCAGGTCCAGCAGCCAGGGCTGCTCCGCCGACGTGCCGACAGGCATGACGCGCCAGCCCGCTCCAGCCTCCAACGTGGGGTCCTCGGGCGCGAAGGGCACGTCAAAGAGCCGAGAGAAGTCAGCCCCCTCCTGGGAATATGCGGGAGATACCTCCCAAGCCATGACATAGTCGCCGAAGCGGTCCATCGTGTTCAGGAGAGTACGGGATCCCTGACGCACTTCGGTAAGGGAGGCGTCTGCCGCAAGCTTCTGCAGTGCGCTCCGTGTCTCGTCTGGCCACGCACCGGCCGTCAACCGACATATGGAAAATGCAGCCTGTTCTGCCTCGGCCCGCAGATCGCTGCTTCCGGTCAGTGACATGACGGTCTCCAAGACGCGCCTGTCGCCCACTGTGGCCATACCGGCGAGTACCATGCGCTTCTCATCGGCATTCACCGCCATGCCAAGAGCTTCCAGATAGAGGTCGGCTGCACGCATGGGGTCTGGCCCGCCAGGAAGACCCAGCGAGCGCACGTAGCCGCGCATGGCTATGCTCCGCAGACGGCCAGATGGCTTCGCACGCACTGTCTCGCGCAGGATTGCCATCGGTCGAGCATCGGGCCATTCGGACAAAGCTCGCAGCGCCGTAAGCTGGATTTCGGGGTCAGGGTCGCGAGCAGCACTGATCAACAGGGCAAGAGCCCGTTCCCCACCTAGTTGTCCCGCCAGTTCCAGCAGCACCACCCGCTCCTGTTGGCTCCCGGCCTTTCGAAGCTGTTCCTCCAGAAGACTAGAGCTTCTCTCTGGTGGGCACCGGCGAGCAATAGCCAGCCATGCAGCCCCGAGCCGGTCACGATCCGCTTCTTGACGACGTAGGACCATCTGTAGCACCTGCTCGAGGTCAGTTGGGCGCCCGAGTTCTCTCAGTGCTTCCACTGCTGCAGCGAAGAGCGCCCCCTGGCCGGAGCGTGCGAGAGCCAAGACTCTGTCCATGGGCATGTCGCCTCGCCGGGCGGTGAGTGCTCGCAGCGCGGCCGCCTGAATGCTTGCCTTCCGATTGCTCAGCGCTCGCGCTAGCATTGCATCGACTCCCTTGCCCCGCAGACCCGCCAAAGCCTGATCAGCTAGCGATCGCTGCGAAGCAGATGCATCCGCAGCTACAGCGAGGAGCTGTTCCACGGCTTGCGCACCACCGAGGGTCCCGAGTGCGCGGATGGCACTGGCCCGCACTCGCTCATCCCGTGACTTCAGCATGCGAAGCACGCCGGGCACCGCCGTGCGATCGCCGCGATCTGCTAGGGCGTCGAGGAGCAGGCGAGCACTGTCGGGCTGCAATCGGGGAAGAGCACCGGCGAGCTTGCGGGTAGTGACGGCGGTACCCAGCGTCCGAGCAAGGGATGCCGCCACACTGCGACGCCGACTCGCAGGACCGGCCATGGCCGCAATCAGAGCGTCCGCACCCGCGTCGCCCTGCAGGAGCAACTTGCCACGCCACGCAGCGGCGCGATATGTCTCCGGTAGGGAGGCAGCATCCACTGCTGTATAGAAACGGGCCGCATCCGCGCGTCGGCCTGCCTGACGCAACGCATCTGCTCGTAGCAGAAGCGCGTCCGCGAAGAGCGCTTTACGTGCCGGAGGCGATCGTCTGTACTCAGCGAGCAGCAAGACGTCCGCCTCAGAAGTTCCGATACGCGCCAGGGCCGTCATCGCGCACGCCGCAAGGGCGTTATCCGCAGAGCGTGCGTAAACGGCCACAGCTCTAGCCGAAGCGGGGTCTTGGCGCTCACCCAGGAGGTCCACCGCGCCCAGGAGTGTCTTGCCCTCGAGATGGCCCAGCGCTTGGCGCATGGCGTGGTCCACAGCCCGACCAGGTATCCGGGCCAGCACCATGAGGGCATAGTGAGCCATCGCATCATCATGAAGGAGTTTCAGAAGCGACGGCACCTGCTCCAGACCCGCGATGTAGACAAGCTGCCTGCACGCGAACTGCCTGGCCTCTTCCGCAGCCGGAGACAGGGCGACATCCATGAGCGCCCGTGCAACTTGTGGCCGCTGCTGCGGCGAGCGCACTGCCTCTCGGACAGTCTGCGCCACGGCGTCCAGAGCCGACCGGTCCGGGCCATAGTGGAAGCCGCGAAGACCGCTCATGAGCCTCTCGAGATCCGGCGAAACCGTCTGTGCGACTGCCGACCCGGCTAGCAGGAGAGCTGTGCCAACGACGAGGACGGTACCTGCGAAAAGGCAGGTGTGACGACGCTTCCGGCTCATCTCCACCTCCTCTACAAACGCCACGGGGGCCGCATGCGGCGGGCCAAGAGCCGGCTAGCGTCTGGATCGTTGACGAACCGCTCATGGACGGGATCCCAGTGGATGGGACGGCCTAGCTCGTAGGCGATATTGCCCAGATGACACACGGTGATGGAGCGCACTGCAACATCCACCCCTGCACCAGGAGTGCCGCGCGAGCGAACGGCGTCGAGGAAGTCCGTATGGTGATTGTCCGCCACATGCAGGCGTACCTCGTCGGGACGAATGACCACCTTTGCCAACCCTTCCGGCCAGGTTCTCAAGTCGTACCGCCACACGGCCACCTTGCCACGCGTGCCAATGAACATGACTCCGTTACCCTGACCCGACTCCCTAGCCATCCGTTCGGGGTCGCGAGTCATGACCACGCCATTGGGATAGCGGTAGGTTATTACGCGTACATCCTTGCCATCGGGTGGGATGATCTCCACGGGACCGCTGCTGTCAGCACCGATGCCCCATTGGGCGATGTCGAAATGGTGCGCGCCCCAGTTCGTCATCTCGCCACCGGAGAAGTCGCGAAAGCCCATCCAGCCGAAGACATAGGCGTTGTTGAACGGACGCCAGGGGCAGGGACCTAGCCACATGTCGTAATCCAGCCATTCCGGGACAGGCTCGGCCGGTAGATGGCAATCCGACAGCCCAACCGGTCCACCGACCGCTACGACCACCTCCTTGAGCTCGCCGAGGTAACCGTTTCTGGCAAGCTCGCATGCGAAACGGAAAGCGCGGCTGGAACGCTGCTGTGTGCCGACCTGGAAGACGATCCCGTAGCGCTTGACCGCTTCGCGTACCGCCAGGGCCTCCTGAATGGTGACGGAGAGTGGTTTCTCGCAGTACACGTCCTTTCCGGCCCTGGCGGCGGCAACCGTCAGGAGCGGGTGCCATCGCTCACCCGTGGCGATCAGCACGGCGTCAATGTCGGGTCGAGCCAGCAGTTCGCGGAAATCGCGATACACCTTGCAGTCCTGGTTACCGTATCGCTCGTTGACGAGCCGCCGCGCGTTCTCCAGGTTCCGAGCGTTCACGTCACATGCTGCCACATACTGCACATCCTCGCGGCCCACGAGCCCTCCCGTGGGCGTCCAGATGCCGCCGACCACGTGCTGGGTTCCTTGGCCCCCCACGCCGATGGACGCCATGACGATGCGCTCACTGGGCGGTTTGCGGCCTCCCTTGCCCAGCGCCGAAGCCGGCACGATGGCAGGCAACGCAAGGGACGCCGTCGTCCTTAGTGCGCTTGCCATCAACTCGCGCCGACTGACGGGTTGCGTTCGCAACGATCTCCCTCGGGTCTGGCTCATGGTTCTTGCCCTCCAGACGGACTCTGGACTGTCGAATGCCGACCGCGGCCGCGGTACAGTGGAGTATTCGCCACAGGAGCATTGGGTCCTTGTTGTCTGGCAGAATGTGGGTATACTCTGCTGTCCCGCTGGGCGATGACCTGGGTTCGTGGCATCACCGGGGGGCGTGCGCGGCTGCATCATGCGGCTGATGACACTTCCTGCTCCGGGTAGACCGGAGCCACTGACCGAAGGGAGGAGTACGGTATCGTGCGCCACTATGAGGCGATGTACATCGTTGACCCCGATGTACCAGACGAAGAGCTCGAACCCATCATCGAGCGTTTCAAGCAGGTAGTAACGGACATGGGCGGTGTCGTTTCGGAAGCTGGGCTGTGGGAGCAAGGTCGCCGCCCTCTGGCATATCCCATCGAGGGGCGCCGGGAGGGAACTTACGTTCTCATGCAGTTCGAGGCCGGCCAGACCGTACCTGCCGAGCTAGACCGCGTGCTGCGGATCCATGACAGCATCCTCCGCCACATCATCGTGCGGCTAGACCCCGACGAGGAGTGAACGGGGAAACTCCGTACTGTGTCGCCGCGACAATGCGGCAAGGAGTTAGCGAGCCATGCTCAACAGAGTCATCCTCATCGGTAGGCTTGTCCGGGACCCCGATGGATCCTATACGCAGAAGGGCAACCCGGTGACGAAAATGCGGATTGCCGTGGATCGGCGTGGACGCAATCCGGAGACCAACGAGCGCGAGACGGATTTCATCGATCTTGTTGCATGGGGAACGCAAGCGGACTTTGCGCGCAACTACCTCAAGAAGGGCCGGCTCATCGCTGTCGAGGGACGCCTCCAGATCCGATCCTGGAATGCACAGGACGGAACACGCCGCTGGTCGGCCGAGGTGGTTGTCGATAGCATCCAGGGGCTAGACAGGCCGAAGGAGGGCTTAGCCGAGGAGGCTCATGATGCCGCGGACACAGAATTGGACGTTCACAGCCAGACTCCGGCGGTCGAGGAGCCTGTCGAAGACACCCTCGAGGATGATCCCTTCGCAGCAATTTAGGATAGAGGAACAATAGGATATGACAGCACCTGCCAAGAAGCGAACTCCTGGTAAGTGGAGGAGACCTCGACGCAAGGTCTGCGCGTTCTGCGTAGACAAGGTCGAGCGGATCGATTGGAAGAACGCCACCAAGCTGCGCCGCTACCAGACGGAACGTGGCAAGATCGTGGCACGTCGGAGCACAGGAACCTGTGCCAAACACCAGCGGATGCTAGCAGAGGCCATCAAGCGAGCACGCCACATGGCGCTTCTGTCTTTCGTGGCCGAGGGCTGATGCCTTTCGCTTGGCCGGCATTGCAGCTGTGGGCCAAGGCCCGGAGCCATGTGCCGGTTGTGCGCGTGGCACCGGGCCGCACTTCGAGTCACTAGGAATAGATGATGCACATTTCGAGCAACCCGCGTGTTGTCCAGCCGCAGATTCTGGACAACCTTGATGCCATACGTATCCTGGATGGGAGGGGAATGCTAGGTCTGACCGAGCAGTTCCCCGTGCAGTGTCGCGAGGCCCTGGCGATTGCTGCGAGCTTCACCCGCACCCTGGATCCAGCAGCTCGTCCCGCCAACATCATCATCACGGGTCTGGGTGGGTCGGCCATAGGCGGCGATCTCGTACGTGTGCTGGTGGAGAGCGGCGGTCATGTCCCTGTGGTGGTGAACAGGGACTATGACTTACCGGGCTTCGCAGGCCCGGACACGCTGGTCGTAGCGTCCTCCTATTCGGGCAATACGGAGGAAACGCTCAGTGCGTACGAACAAGCGCGTCAGCGAGGCTGCAAGCTAGCGTGCGTGACGAGCGGGGGCAAGCTGGCCGAAAAGGCATCCAGGGATGGCGTGCCTGTGTGCAGAGTTCCGGGTGGGCGCCCACCGAGGGCTTCGACTGGCTACCTCTTCATCCCGATGCTTGCCGTTGTCGCGGCGAGCACCGAGCTCGAGCCCTCCTGTTCCCTCCGGGCAGTAGAGCAGGCCCTTCCGTTGCTGGAGACCTGCGCGCTGCAATGGAGGCGCGAGGTGCTCCTCGAAAGGAATCGGGCAAAACAACTTGCAGTCGCCCTCCATGGGCGGATCCCCATCTTCTACGGTACGCAGGGCTACCGCGGAGTGCTAGCGGTACGTTGGAAAGGCCAGTTCAACGAGAACGCCAAGGTGCACGCATTTGCCAATGTGCTGCCCGAGCAGAACCATAACGAGATTCTGGGGTGGGATCAGGCACTACAGCAGTCCTACGCATGGTCGGTGGTGTATCTTCGCGATCCGGCAGAGACTGAGACGACGCCCCGCATTGCGCGGCGTGTGGACGTCCTCCGAACGGTCATCGGCAATCGGGCTGAACAACACGAGGTGTGGGCAGAGGGCACGACATTGATGGAGCGTATGCTATCGTTGCTCTACTTCGGCGACTTCGTCTCCGTCTACGCAGCATTGCTTGCTGGAGTGGATCCCACGGACATTGCAGGAATAGACCTGCTGAAGGCCGAACTGAACAACATAGAATAGGAGGGGGCCGAGCGGTCGGGTTGACTCATCGAGCGGAGGGCCCCATCATCGCAACGGGAGAGGCGGCGCCAAGGAGGGCCATAAGGATATGGCAAGCGTAACGCTCAAAGAGCTCACGAAAGAGTTCAAAGAGGTCATCGCGGTCAATAAGCTGACGCTGGAAATCAGGGATAAGGAATTCCTGGTGCTTGTCGGCCCATCCGGTTGCGGCAAGACGACGGCTCTGAGGATGATCGCTGGCCTGGAGGAGGCGACTTCCGGCGAAATACTCATCGGCGACCGCGTGGTGAACGATGTTTCGCCCAAGGATCGCGATATCGCCATGGTGTTTCAGAACTACGCGCTGTATCCCCACATGACCGTCTATGACAATATGAGTTTCGGTCTGCGGCTCAAGCGGGTTCCCACCGGAAAGCCCTGGCCGTTCAATACCAGGCGTGCCTTCAGCAAGCAGGAAATCGATCGGAGGGTCAACGAGGCAGCGCGTCTTCTAGGCTTGGAAAGTCTGTTGCAGCGAAAGCCCAAGCAACTCTCTGGTGGTCAGCGGCAGCGCGTGGCGCTGGGACGAGCGATCGTGCGAGAGCCGAAGGTGTTCCTCATGGATGAACCGCTCTCCAACCTGGACGCCAAGCTTCGCGTGCAGACACGTGCCGAGCTGATCAAGCTCCATCGTCGCCTGGGCATCACCACCATCTACGTCACTCACGATCAGGTGGAGGCAATGACCATGGGCGACCGCATCGCGGTTCTGAACGCTGGCGTCATGCAGCAGTGCGATACGCCTCTCAACCTCTACAACCATCCCGCGAACATGTTCGTCGCTGGCTTCATCGGCTCGCCTGCCATGAACATGATCCCCGTAACTGTCAAGAAGGACGGTGATCGTTTCATCGCCGACGCAGGCTCCTTTCAGGTGGAGCTGCCGCACGACAAAGGCGATCGGATCGAATCGGAAGTCGGCAAGGATTGCATCTTCGGCATTCGACCAGAGGACATCTACGATCGAAACTTGGAGGGTCTCATCAAGCCGACGGCCGGGAACACGGTCAAGGTGGGAGTGGACGTTGTGGAGCCGCTAGGCAATGACGTGGAGATGTACCTCACGGCCGGAAGCCACCAGCTCATCGCCATGATCGACAGCAAGACCCGAGCCCGTGCAGGTGACGAGCTGGAGGTGGTCTTCGACATGGACAAGAGCCACCTGTTCGACAAGCAGACGGAGGCCGCCGTCTACTAGAGGCTTGTGTCACAAGAGCTATCTCCGTCGGGCCTCTAACCCAGCAGAGCGCTTCGCCAGAAGGGAGAGGAGGCGGGTATCTATGCGGTTCGTAGGTAGTTGGGCGAGAGGTTGGAGGCCAGGCCTTCTCGTGGCAGGTCTCCTTGCGATGGCACCCCTATGTCATTCCCACGTGCAGAACTCTCCGAGGAAGGGCGACGTGGTCTTCAGGGCCGATTTCGAAGGTCCCGATGCGCTGCGGGGATGGAACGGTTCGCTGCGCTTGGAGCGCGGGTACAGCAGTTCGCAGTCTCTCAGTGTGCACCGCTCCGAGGGTTCGGCGGCAGGATCGGCCATGGCATGGATCCCGATCCGCGTAGAGCGACTGCGAGGCTGCCGGCTCATGTTCACAGGTATGGTGAGGGCAGAGAACGTAAGCCAGAAGCCGCAGCCTTGGAATGGAGTGAAGTTCATGGCCGCCATTGTCGCCGAGAGCGGGCGCCAGTGGCCCCAGGCGGAGCTGGGTGTCGGGACGTTCGAATGGCAGCGCGTGAGCTTCCCAGTCTACATTCCTCGAGACGCCACGGAGATGACTCTCTACCTTGGCCTGGAGGCAGTCAGCGGTAAGGCGTGGTTCGACGATATCCAGGTGAAGGTACAGCGGCCCCCTGTGCCTGTGAGGTCCCGAAGCAACAGCGGCCGTGTGTACAAAGGACACACTCTTCCCCGCCTTCGGGGTGTCATGGTGGACCCGGACATCAGTGCGGAGAGCTTGCGCGTTCTGGGAACGGAATGGAACGCCAACTTGATCCGATGGCAACTGGTGCGGCGCGGCACGCAGAACGCTGCTGAACCGCTGGATCTCGAGGCGTACGATCGCTGGCTCGAGGGCGAACTGAGGAAGCTCGACGCTGCCTTACCCCTCTGCGAGAAGTACGGGCTGAAGGTCGTCGTGGATCTCCATTCCCCGCCAGGTGGTCGCGTGACATCTGGCGGCTATGCGGGATCCGACGCGGGTTTGTTCAACAACGCTGCATGTCAGGCAAAGTTCGTCGAGAACTGGCAGCGCATCGCCAGGAGGTATCGGAACTCGCGCGCTGTCTGGGGCTACGACCTGGCCAACGAGCCCGTGGAAGGGACGGTGGAAGAGGACCTGGCGGACTGGCAGGAGCTCGCCGAGAAGGCAGCGCGTGCCATCTGCAGCGTGGATAGGCAGCATGCCATCATTGTCGAGCCTGCTCCGTGGGGTAGTCCCGCAGGCCTGGAGCAGCTTCAACCCCTCGACCTCCCTAACGTCGTCTACAGCGTGCACATGTATCTGCCGTCTGCGTTTACCCACCAGGGAGTGTATGACGACGGCACGAGGCAGTATCGCTACCCCGGTTTCATCGAGGGGAAGCAGTGGGACAGAGCGGCGTTGGATGCCGCACTGAAGCCCGTTGTCGAGTTCCAGCAGCGATACGGCGTTCATATCTACATCGGCGAGTTCAGCGCCATACGCTGGGCCCCTGACAACAGCGCCTATCGGTACCTCAAGGACCTCATCGAGATCTTCGAAGAACACGGCTGGGACTGGAGCTACCACGCATTTCGCGAATGGAGCGGCTGGAGCGTTGAGCACTCCGAAGACCGCAACGACACAAAGCCAAGCCCCACCCCGACCGATCGCAAGCGCCTTCTGCTGGAGTGGTTCGCCAAGAACAAGAAGCCGAAGTAAGAGGGGCAGACGCAGCTTATCGCCACACAGGGCGACAGCGCCGGTCGCCGGCTTAATGGCGGCAGAGATCCTTCCCGCCGAGTATCAGCGTCCGTGCTCCAACGACCGCAGAGTCGAGGTGGCTGTCGCTGTGAACGAGCCGGGTGTGGCAGAACGCTGTATGTGCGATAGCGCGAACTCTCACCCAACCGTTCCGCTCTGCTCGTAGCAGCTCCCTGCATTCGGATCCAACGATTCGCCCAACAGCCCTTGACAGTGGAATGCGATCATGATATACTGGCGTCAGTGATGAAACGGTTCATCACCATTTCGCCAGGAGTGCGCGGGTGCGCAAAGGCGTGACGATACGGGACGTTGCGAAGGCCGCCGGTGTCTCAATTGCAGCGGCCTCCACGGCCCTGAGTGGAAACGTATCGGCCAGCACGCGGGTCAGTGGGGAGACACGGGAGCGAATCCGGAACGTCGCCCGAGAGCTTGGCTACGTCCCCCCCCCCCCTGCGCGCGGGCTCAAGACTCGGAAGGCCGGCGCCATCGGCGGGGTTTTGCCCTATGTCCACGCATTCGGGGATCAGAATCCCTTCTGCCGCGGCGTCATGGCCGGTGTCGTTGAACAGGCCATCACCGAACAGCAGAACATCCTGCTCTTCACCGCAGCCGCCGAAGACGGCAAGACACCCGTCGAAAGCGGCATCGTGTCGCCCCGAGTGGACGGCCTGGTGATCGTTCTCCCGCGCCCGGGCACTTCTCTCCTGGAGCACTGCCGTCGCAAGCAGTTCCCTTACGTTACCGTCGTGCACGATCCCATGCCAGACGAATGCTCCGTAAACGCGGACGACTACCACGGTGGGCGGATCGCCACGCAGCACCTCATCGAACTGGGGCATCGCCGCATCGCCCACCTCGTCGGCACACCGCACATCGCGACGTCTCGGCAGCGTCGGGCGGGCTACGAAGATGCCCTGGCTGATGCCGGACTGAAAGTAGACGAACGGTTTGTCGTCGAGGCTGGTTTCGACTGGTCCGACGGCGTTCGAGGTCTCGACCGGCTCCTGAGCCTCCCGCCGGATGTTCGCCCGACAGCGGTGTTCGCGGCCAATGACCTCTGCGCCGTTGGTGTCCTGAAGCGGATGCAGGAGCTTGGGTTGCGGGCACCGGACGACCTTGCGCTGGTTGGTTTTGACGACACGTGGCTTGCCGAGACCACCGACCCTCCGCTCACTAGCGTGCACATGCCCATCCTGGAGATGGGCATGACGGCCACACGACTTCTCATGGCCCAGATGCGGGGTGAAGAGATTCCAGTTCCACAGGTCAGGCTGCCCGTCTCACTGACTGTACGGTCAAGTTCTGGAGCGTCCCCGCAGAGCGAGTTCAACGTCGACAACAGCCGGTCCATTTGACCGGTAAGAAAGGAGCAAAGCTCATGAGCGCACGCGCGCGAGGTTTCACCCTCATCGAACTGCTCGTTGTCATCGCGATCATCGCCATACTGGCGGCGATCCTCTTTCCTGTCTTTGCCACGGCCCGCGAGAAGGCTCGACAGACCTCCTGTCTGAGCAACTTGAAACAGACGGCGCTGGCGGTGCTGATGTACACACAGGACTATGACGAGAACTACCCCAAGTCCGAGTTCGTAGACCAGAACAACTGGGGCGCCTGGCCAGCCAACCACTATCTCTGGTCCAGCGTCCTGTGCGTCCAGCCCTACATGAAAAACCGAGACATCTTCCGGTGCCCGAATGACCCGCCTTCCGTCGATCCTTCCATCGAGACGAGCCTGGGCCCGAACCGACGACCTGCGATGCAGTCCTTGATGGTGAACGCGTTCAATCGAGATGCCTCCGGGACGAATACTGCATTCGGCGTGACCGCACCCCAGGGGCTGATGCCGGTGGGCGTGACGTACGGCGGCGTAGAGAACGCGACGCCGTTGGCGGCGGTAGGTCGGCCAGCCGACGTCGTGATGCTCATAGAGGGCTTGTGGAACGTCAACGATTGGTGGTGCGGCAGTGGCATCTATGCCAATACTGAGGTGGATTGGTGCTGGGGTACGGCGTCCATGGTTTGGGCGGATTGGCTCGTGACTAGCATCGTCCTCCTTCCACCGGAGGGCTGGAATGCGCGCCTGACTGCGGCTTGGCGCAAGCATTCGGGCGGCGCGAACTGCGCATACGCCGACGGTCACGCAAAGGCCGTGCGTCCTGCCGATCTCCTCAACCCCCAGCGCTGGCTCGTCAATGCTCCCTAGGGTCATGGCGTCGCGCAAACGGTACAGTCGCTGCCGCCAGCTTGGGCTGGCGGCAGCCTGCTGCCTCCTATTGTGGGGAGTTGGCTGCAAGCGATCCAGCGATGGTCTGACGCCTGAGCAACGTCAATCAGGAGACCGGCTGAGCCAGATCGCGAAGCGCACAGACGGCGATTGGAGCAAGCTGACGCAGGAGGAGCGGACTTTCATCGTCAAGGAACTTGCCTATGGCAACGAGCAGTCGGCCCGCATGCTTCTGCTCGCAGCCGCAGGCAAGATAGGCGGACGCCCGGGGGGACCGCCGCGACGATGACAACTAGCCCCGCAGTCTTGACAGCGATCGGCATATCGCTGATGGTTGCATACTGCCTCCGTGCACACGAGCCAGGTTCCTCCCTGCCGGAAGGGGGCAACTTTCGCATCCGCCGAGAAGGCCAAACCTGGTGGTACGTCGCGCCCGACGGACGTCGCGTTTTCTCGCTGGGTGTCTGCTGCGTGAACATGGGCTCGGCCGAGGCCGACTACAACCCGGCGAGACCGTCGTACTGCGCCGCACGACACTACAGCACGAAAGCCGCGTGGGTTCGCGCGACAGAAGAGCGCCTGAGGAGCTGGGGATTTACCACGCTCGGTGGCTGGAGCGATTACGCGAGCTTCATTGCCGAGGCCCGCGGTGCAATGGCTATGGCACCGGTTCTCCACGCTGGGTCCACGGCGGGCATACCATGGTTGGACATGTGGGACCCGGCCGTTCTTGCCAGGGTGGACGAGACTGCACGGGCGGCCATCGAGAACGTTCGTGGAGCCAGATCACTACTTGGCTTCTATTCCGACAACGAGCTGGGCTGGTGGAACTCGGTGCTTGTGCAAACGACGCTCGGGATGCCTCCCGAAAGCGGCCAAAGGCGCCGTGTCGTTTCGTACCTGAGACGGCACTACGGGGGATGCTGGTCCCGCCTCGAAAAGGACTTCGATCCTGAGGGGGCCTCCTCGTTCGAGGAGTTCGAGCATCACGGAATCTTGTATCTCCGTCCAGGTGGGAATGGAGCGCGAGTTCACCGCCGTCTGCTCGGTCTCCTGGCCCGACGCTACTACGAGGTGACGGCGTCGGCCATCCGCAAGTGTTCGGGCGCCTGCCTAGTCCTGGGCGACCGCTACCAGTCCTTCTACTACCCCGAGGTGGTACTGGCCGCGCGTCCGTATGTGGATGTGATTTCGACGAACCTGACCCCGCATTGGATCGATGGTTCCTTCGCACGATACTATCTCGACACCCTCCACGAGCTTTGCCGTAAGCCGGTCCAGGTCGGGGAGTTCTACATGTGCGCCACCGAGAACCGCAGCGGAAACCGCAACAGCAGTTCAGGCTTCCCCGTAGTCGCGAATCAGCGGGAGAGAGCCCGGGGATTCGCACGCACGTTGTCCGAACTCGCCCTGCGCCCCTATGTTGTTGGGGCAGACTGGTTTCAGTACTACGACGAACCGCCGCACGGTCGCGAGGATGGCGAAGATTACAACATGGGGCTGGTGGATATCCACGACGTCCCCTACGACGAGATGGTGGAAGCCGCTCTCAACCTGAACCTGGAGCGGGTCCACGCCGACGCAAGGAACGCTCCCTCGGTCCCGCATGCGATACCTCGGGCAGATGGGGACCCGCTCGAGGATTTCAGGTACTTGCGAGCCATGCTGCGCTGGGATCGCGACGCGGGCTTCATCCCGCCTTCGACGCGCGCGCCCGTAGCGGACCTCTATGCGACGTGGACCCCGGAGGCGCTGTACCTGGGAATTCACTCCATGGGCTTCATCGAGGATGCCGCATACCGGTCAGGGAGTGTCCCAGAGTGCGACCGGGCGATGCTACGACTTCGAGTTGGCCGGCCATTACGGATCGTCGAAGTGCGGTACGGCGCTGGCCGTCCGCCCACATCCAGCGATTCCGAAGTCCAGGTGATTGCCGCCAAGGGAACCGAGGGCGGAGTGTTCAATGCTCTCGCGCTGGTCGTACCCGCGCACGTCCTCGGGGTCCAGAAGCTGCGGGCCGGAACGGCCGTCACGCTGGATGTGACTCTGGATACCGCCGGGCGCTGCGATCACGTCCGATGGCACAGACGGCTCGATCTCGGCACTCCTTCGTCCTAACACGCATCTCTTTTTGTCGCTGCGCGAACCCCTTCCTCCGACCGGCTCCGCTAGATGGGCGCCGCATGGATCGCGAGTCTCTTTCGCGGGAGTCTGTATCGGTTCTTCCGCTTGTTGCCCACTGCCTTCGAGTCTCTTCTTGAATGCGCACGCACGAATATGACCACACCATTGGATGTGAGATGCATGCGAAGGAGGTAGCGTATGGGGGAGTACCGGAAGTTGGTATGTCTGGCGAACTCGAAGCGGGACGGTGGCCGGTGTGTGGCTGGTCGGCTTGTCACCGACCAGGGCTTCGGGCCGTGGATCCGGCTGGTAGCAGATGAAGCTGGGGGACCTGTGCCGACGAGTTACTACTGGCAGTTTCTGCCTTCCCACATCGTCGAGGTTCCCGTTGCTTCCCACGCACCTTTCCGCCATCACACCGAGAACCACGTGATAGCCAGCGGTGATTGGAGGAGGGCTGGCTACATGACATGCGAGGAACTGGGGAAGCTTGTCGAGTCTCCCGAAGGACCTCTGTGGCTGAACGGAGACTCGAGCTCCGGTGGGTACAATGACCGAGTGCCAGAGGAATGTCTGCGGGGTTTATCGAGGTCGCTGTACCTCGTTCGGCCGGAGAATGTGGAACTCCAGGCCACGTACGAACAGCTGCGGGGCTGGAGCAAACAACGTATTCGAGCCTCGTTCGATCTCTGTGGCGAGCACTACAAGCTCGTGGTGACCGATCCGCAGATTCGGAAGCAAGACTGGGAAGCGGGGAGCGTGTACTCTATGGACGACGCGCTGCTGTGCATCAGTCTTGGAGAACCCTTCCATGGCTACGCCTACAAGCTCGCTGCAGCAGTCATCACGTCGCAGAGTGTCACGCAGGCTCTTGGGACCAAGGAGTTTGTAGATCGACTACGCTTGGAGTTTGCCGCATTGTTGCGCGACGAGTCCTCACGTGAGAGCTGACGATACGCGATGCCGGCCTCTTTGGAGGGGTGGTCCATGAGCGGGCTGTTGAGCACTCTATACACCGTCGGACACTCTAACCACCAGGCCGAGGATTTCGTCCGCATGGTACGGAGGCATGGTGTTACGGCGATCGTGGACGTACGATCGCATCCTTACAGCCAGCACAACCCGCAGTTCGATAGGGAGCGGTTCAGCGCCTTGCTGGCACGCAGCGGCCTTGCGTATTACTATCTCGGCGACGAGCTAGGTGGACGACCGCGCGACCCAGCGTGCTATGAGGATGGCAGGGTCGAGTACGACCGTGTCGAGGCGAGCGTTCCGTTTCGGGAAGGTGTGCGGCGTCTTCTGCAGCTATTGAGAGAACACACGCCAGCGCTCATGTGTGCCGAGAAGGATCCCCTATCCTGCCATCGTACACTCCTCATCGCACGGCATATGGCGTCCCTTGACGTCAGAGTCGTGCACATTCTTGCCGATGGCAGTCTCGAGGAGCACGAGGATACTGTGGGACGGATGGTGCGAGAACAGAGACTGCCGGAGTACGATCTCTTCAGGAGCAGGGAAGAAATCGTCGCCGAAGCGTACGCTCGTCAAGCTGAGAGAATCGCATATGATGTCTCACGTCGGCGACATCGCCACGCGGGAAGGGGGCCTGGAGCATGAACATCTTTACCATCGGGTACACAGGAACCACGGCAAGGTGCTTTTTCAATCGCCTTCGCAATGCCGGTGTGCGCAAGATCGTGGACGTTCGCCTCAACAACGTATCGCAGCTCGCCGGTTTCGCCAAGAAAGATGACCTGGAGTTCTTCCTAGAGGCCATTCTGCAGATCGGGTACGAGCACATTCCTGATCTCGCCCCCACGCAGGAGCTGTTGACCGACTATCGAAAACGGCGCGTGGATTGGCCAGGCTACGCAGCCCGATTCATCGAGCTCATGAAAGATCGCGCGGTGGAGAACCTCGATCGAGAGCGTTTCAATGAGGCGTGCTTGCTCTGCAGCGAGGACCTAGCACACAAGTGCCATCGGAGGCTAGTGGCCGAGTACCTCAGGCACAAATGGGGAGATGTGAACATCCTGCATCTCTAGGGCCGGAGGTCCAGGCCGAAGCCCCATTCACCGGTACGCACGGCATGGTGGGCTGGGGGGTGTTCGTTGCGGTGCTCGCCCTGGTCACATCGCATGCGGTGGCCGAGCCGCCGAAGCAGTCTGTCTCGAAATGGGGGCTGTTCGAGACAGCCTTCAGCAACAGCCGCATCTACGCGAATCCCTTCACAGAGGTCTCGTTGGATGCGGTCTTCACGGCTCCGTCTGGCCAGCGGATGACCACCGAGGGCTTCTACGATGGCAACGGAACCTGGAGACTACGTTTCATGCCTGACGAACTCGGCGTGTGGCGGTACGAGGCTCGGTTCTCGGATGGTGCTGCTGGCGGAAGCGGGGCCTTCCGTTGTAACCGCGGGAGGGAGCATGGACCACTGCGGGTGTCGTTGAAGAACCCGCTATGGTTCGAGCATGCCGATGGAACACCCTTCTACGTCCGGGCTTTTCATCTGTGGTACGCCGAATCTCTGTCGCCCGAGGTCCTCGACCGAACGCTGCGGTATCTGCAGAATCAGCACTTCAACACGATCGTCGGCCCGCATCTCTTGCCGCCCGACAGGATCCTATGGGAGACCGGAGCCGGAGGCAAGACGGACTTTCGTCGCTTCAACTTGGCTGAGTGGAGGGCGCTGGACCGCGTCGTTGCGGCCATGGGCAGACGTGGAATGGTGCTCATCCCGTTCAACCTCTTCGGTGGCACGAATGGCATGCCGAAGATAGCCACGCGGGATGCCGAAGACCTGTTCTTGCGGTACTGGGTGGCCCGATGGAGTGGTTACTGGAACGCGACGTTTCAGCCCACCTCCGAATGGGAAGAGGGCTTTTCAGAGGAGCACATCCTCCGGGTCGGTGCGCGTCTGAGGGAGCTAGATGCGGGCCGACACGTCGCGAGTGTTCATTCCTTGAAGGCCAGCTCTGTGACGGTTCAAAGGGCAGAGTGGTTCTCTTATCATACGGTGCAGGACAAGCTCACCGACTGGAACGCAACGAAGTACACATGGTTCGTCGGTCTCCACCGTCGCGTGCCCAAACCCATCCTGGCCCACGAGTGCCTATGGGAGGGTAACCTGTACCAGGAGGATGCGGGTCTCGACGTAGATAACATGCGAAAGGCCGCGTGGACGATAGCATTGAGCGGCGGCCAGATCAACTACGCCGACGAGGTCGTGCCACCACGTCGGTGGCAGCGTCGTGGTGACGTGGGCAAGACCTTTAGCGAGCTTGGTGCTGCCACGAAGCCATCCGGGCGCCTGTTTCCGTTCCTGAAGGTCATGGGCGATCTCATTCAGTCGTTGCCGTACTGGCGCATGAGTCCTGTGCCGGAAGCTTCGAGTACAGGCATCTGCCTGGCGGACGAGGGGCAGTGCTACGTGGCGTATTCGCCATCAGGGGACGCCGTGACCTTGAACTTGGAGAAGGTGACTGGCACCCTGACAGCCAGTTGGATCGATCCACGAACAGGCAAGGTTGCCAACCGCATCAAGGTGACCGGCGGCGCAAAGCGTACCTTTGTCATTCCGGATGCGAACGACTGGGTGCTGCTAGCTAGGAAGTGAGCTCGCTCGTCATCCAGCGCTCTGAGGCAAGTGGTGCGCACGGGCCAACTCCGCGGCTGCGGAGGGCGCAAACACGCTACGGCAAGAGAGGAGTGTCCTTGCTCGCAGCCCTGGTGGTGCTTCCCATGCTGGTTCCTGCCGGCGGCGTCGAGACTATCACGATCCATCCAGAGTCGGTCACGATTCGACAGTGGGATGGCTTCGGCTGCAGTCTGTCCTGGTGGAGCGTTTTCACCGAGCACTGGCCAGAACAGGCTCAGCGCGAGGTCTGCCGCCGGCTGTTCGGTCGTGCTCCCGACTGCTTGGGCCTGAACGTTGTCCGCTACAACGCCGGCGGCACTTCGCCCGATGCCGATCCGATACGCTTCCGACCTGGCGGCAGAGTCCAGGTCCTCCTCGATCGCGATGGCACGTTCCACCCCGAACGTGATCGTGGCCAGATCGCGTGTCTACGGCAAGCCAGGCGCTGCGGTGCAAGCGTGTTCGAGCTCTTCGTGAATTCTCCGCCGTACTGGATGCTCCGGAACGGCGATACCCACGGCGGAGACAACGGTGGCGAGAACCTGAAACCCGAATGCGAGCAGGAGTATGCCCACTGGCTCGTGCGTGTTGCGGCTGATCTGCAGAAGGCGGCCGGCGTGCGGTTCACGTCGCTGGAACCCTTCAACGAGCCGTCAGCCTGGTGGTGGCGGGCTGACAAGGATGGCCAGGAGGGCTGTCGAATGCTGCCAGAAACCCAGGCGCGCGTGCTCAGGGCGCTACGTCGGGAGTTGGACCGCCAAGGATCGAGGTGCACCATTGCATGCTCCGACGAGAACGATGCGTTGACTGCGCTGAGCACGTTGGAGTGGCTTACGGATCCATCGAGGGGAGCGCTGGACCAGCGGACCATTGGCCGGGTGAATGTACACTCCTATTCCGGGTGGGAGAGTCAGGATCGCTTGAGAGAGGCTTGCCAGCGCCTGGGGATTGGGTCTGTGTGGATGTCGGAAGTGAGCCATCGCGAATGGGACAACGCAGGCTACGTGCCCAACGACATGCGGTGTGCCCTACCGCAGACCAGGGCTATTGCCAGCGATCTCGCACGCCTGCGGCCGAGTGCCTGGGTCTACTGGCAGGCTGTCGAGCCGCTACAGTACTGCGTGTGGTATCGCTTCACGTACGGTCTGATCCAGGCGGCTGCTGATACACCGATGGAGTGGCAGGGCCGGACCTACCAACCTGGCGAGTTCATCATCTCCAAGGCGTTCTACGCCATGATGCAGTACAGCCGGTTTCTCCGCCCAGGTTACCGTTTCGTGGAAACCAGCGACTTCTGGACGGTGGCGGCACTATCGCCTACGAGGGATCGCCTGGTCATCGTTGTGCATCACGATGGCAAGGAACCGCGTACCGTCAGTTTCGACCCCATGGCGCTGGCAATGAAGGTTCTCAGCGTGGAGGGGTGGAGGACCATGGACGACAGCAACGGAACAGCCTGGAACTGCCGACCGTTCAAGGTACTTTGGACGCGACAAGCGGGCTTGCAGGATACGATCCCCCCAAGGTCCGTAAGCACTTACGTTGTGCGGCTTGCCCGCTAGCGGCTCCGAAGGTCCACGACCTCGACGCGGAGGTTCGCTTCCGGATGGCACGGCGAGGGTCCCGCCGCAAGCATGAACAGGTCGCCATTCACGAGCTTGCCGCGAATGCGGTCGCGAATGTAGCTGGTCCAGTCGTTGATTTCCTCAGGTTCCCAGATGGGATGTACGCCTGCGCTGAACTGAAGACCACTGCACGTGGCCTCGTCGGAACTGACGGCAAGAATCCATGCTCTCGGCCTGAAGCGGGCAATGCTTCGTGCGGTGGCGCCGGTTCTGCTAGGCACGACGATGGCCGCGGGATCGAACTGCTCGACCATGGCGCCCACGCTGACCGCCACCACGTCACGAAGTTCGGGCTCCGATCCTCGTGCCTGTCGAGTCAGATGCTCCCGCACGACATTGGAGGGCTTCAGCTCCTCGATGGTACCTGCGATGCTGGCGAGCATGGCAACGGCCTCCACGGGGAACGCACCCACGGCACTCTCTCCCGATAGCATCAAGCAGTCAGCTCCGTCCAGCACGGCGTTGGCAACGTCCGTTGCCTCAGCACGCGTTGGTAAACGCGAGGAAGTCATGGACTCGAGTAGCTGTGTGGCAGCTATAACCGGACGCCCGGCCAGGTTCGCCTTGCGGACCAATTCCTTCTGTACCAAGGCGATCCGCTCGATGGGGATCTCCACTCCAAGATCACCGCGGGCAACCATGATGCCGTCGGCCACCTTCAGGATATCGTCAACATGTTGGAGAGCAGCTCCGCGTTCGATCTTCGCGATGATGAACGGGTCTGCTCCCATCTTGTGGGCAGCCTGACGAATCGCCTCGATGTCGGAGGCACGCTCCACGAAGGACTGGCTCACCGCCTCGACGCGCTGCTCCATGGCAAAGGCGAGAGCGGCACGGTCAGCCTCGGTGAACGCCTCGATGGAAAGACTGAGCCCCGGCAGGTTCAGTCCTGTCCGCGATCGGAGCTCACCCCCCACTTCTACCCTGCAAAGGACGTCGGTCGCCGTGGTGCGTACCACACGGAGCTGAACCAGACCGTCGTTCAGGAAGATGGGGTCGCCGGCATGAACCAGCGATGGGAACTCGGGTAGTGGCACAGGTGCGACGTCATGTCCTCCAACCACGTCCCGCGTCGTCAATGTGAACTCGTCATCACGACGCAGGACCACAACGTCGGGCTCCAGCCGACCGATGCGCATCTTCGGGCCGGGCAGATCGGCCATGAGCGTGACACGACGACCGACCGCTTGGGCCGCCTCGCGAACGCGCGCAATTCGGCGGGCATGATCGTCGAAGGTCCCATGCGAGAAGTTCAGACGGGCAACGTCCATGCCCGCCAGGATCATGCGTTCGAGCACGCCGCGATCGTCGCAAGCGGGACCGACGGTGGCGATGATTTTCGTGTGACACTCGGGAAGCATGCCGGCTGAGGACATGGTACGGCGATTGTAGCAGACTAGCGGCTAGGTGATCAGTTACCCGACCTCGTGCGCTTCCTGTGACAACGTGGCATGGACATGCCTAGAGGGCAGGCCCATCTCGCCCGCATCACGGCCGCGCTACGCAGTGCCGAGACTTGGGTTGAGCTGCTTCCGCTGGAAGAGGACCTCTTCGCGTGCGTTGTATACCGCCTCCAGTGCGGCCTCGTCGCAGCCCAGGCGCTCTCTCACCATGGGGCAGTTGGCCATAAGGGCTCCGAGCTTGGCGTAGCGGCGCGTGATGACGGCGTCATTCAGCACGCTCTCGACGGCCTGGGCATCTTCCCGTGCTCTCTGCAGGTACCGGCCGCCTGCGGCCATGGCTTCTTCGAGCAGCACTGTATAGAAATCGGGCCACAACCACCAGCGCCAGGAGTGCTTTCGGTGGTCCACTGTCTCGGCGATCCGTCGGAGCTCATCCTCCATCCTCTGCAGAGGCGCGCGAGCAAGGGCCCGAATCTCTTCGATCCTGTTGGCATAGGTGGCTCCAAACCTCTCGAGGGCGTTTTCGAGACGCTCCAGCGCATGCATGAGCGGGCGTTGCTTGTATGCGTTCACCACGGCGTTGCCAAGAAGACCTCCCGTGATGCTTCCGACTATAGCACCGAGAAACGTGCCGATCGGGCCACCGAGCGCAGTGCCTATGACTGCGCCGGTCTTTGCACCTACGAGAACACCTGTGCCGCGTCCGATGGACTCCGCAATGGTATGGTGGATGGCCACTCCGATGTCTTTGCCCTGCTGCACAGCTCTGTAGTTCCGGTAGACGGCGAACCCGATGGTTACCCACGGTAGGTGATGTAGGACACCGTGAGCGGAATCGATGCTATCGTGCACGGCCTGGGCCGCTGCATCGTGCTTGAACCCCGCCAACTGAACGATATTGTCTGCTGCATGGCCGTGGGCATCTTCGGGTACGTAGTAGATGACATGCGGATGGGCAGCCGCATCGGCCTTGATAGATGCGATATCGGCGACCGTCTTCACATTAGCAGCGTGGCCATCGACGAGGAGATCCCAGACGGCCTGATGGGATGTGTCTGCCACCGTCACGGCATGGGAATGGTCAGCGAGGAGGTCTGCCACGTGCTGCTCGCCAACGTAGCCCATGAGCCGGTCGGCGAACCCCTGCTTGCCGGCTTCCGTGAGACTATCGTAATGGTCATGGATGTACTGTGCGAAGTCAAATCCATTGTGGATCGGCTCGGTGGATGAGAAAGCAGCCGCCTCGATAACACTGTGGTCAATGGTGGCCCAATGCCACAAGAGCTCGGCCGCTGTCACACCCGCATAAGCCGCGAGCTCGGACGCTGGCACAGCCTCGCCCTGTGCACTCTTGAGAGAACGGCCAAGAATCGCCCGAAGCGGCTCGTCGTGGGGGATAGTCGCTCGCGCCATTTCGTGCAGCCTCTCCAGCCACCAAGCTCGCACGATGGAGTGCACCGTCACCAGGGCTACGAGCACGGCGGCAGTTACCGTCAACCATGTCATCGTGCATCCACCTCCATGTCAGCGTTCGTTTGTCCGGAATTCATGCCAACCCGTGTCGACTACTCCATTCCAATACATAGTTACTCGAAACGCGTCGTCGAATCCTGCAAGACCAAGCGACCCGTGAGGAGGTGCAGGATATGGGATGCGTGGTGCAGAAGCTAGGAGGAGCAAGTAGCGAGGAGGCATTGGAGAATGGCCATAGACAAGGTGCGTATCGGTGTGATCGGCACGGGCGGCATGGGCACTGGTCACTGCACGTGGATGCACGAAATCGAAGAGGCACAATTGACCTGCGTCTGCGATATAGACCCGAAGGTGACCGAGGAGACATCCGCGAAGTTCGGTGTGCCGGGGTTCACGGAGCCGAAGAAGCTGCTGGACAGCCGCCTGGTGGACGCCGTCATCATCGCAACGCCCCATTACTTCCACCCCACGATCGCCATCGAGGCATTCAAGCGACGGATTCATGTGCTGTCCGAGAAGCCCATCGCCGTCACGGTGTCCGCTGCGGACAAGATGATCGCTGCCGCTGAGCAGTCCAAGTGCGTGTTTGGCGTGATGTATCAGATGCGCGCCCAGGGCAGGATGCAGCTCGCGAAGAAGATCATCGCGGAAGGGAAGATTGGCGAGATCTACCGCACGTCCATGATCGTCGGTTGGTACCGCAGCCAGGCCTACTACGATTCAGGTGGGTGGCGTGCCACGTGGACCGGCGAGGGTGGAGGCGTGCTGATCAACCAGGCCCCCCATTTCCTCGATCTGTATGCATGGCTTGCCGGTCTTCCTGTGAAGCTACGAGGCGAGACACGTACGCGCATCCACGATATCGAGGTGGAGGACGAGGCCTTCGCTGTGCTGGAGTACGCCAACGGTGCGCACGGCTACCTCTATGCGAGTACGACGGAAGAACCCGGGCATGAGCAGATCGAGGTCTGCGGCGATAAGGGTAAGGTCATGATCATGGGCTCCACGCTCCGTGTCTGGCAGAACAAGCAGCCCATCCAGGAGCACGTGCGCCAGGCAACCGCCATGTGGGGCGGACCGGGCAGTGAGGAAATACCCCTCGATATCCCAGCTGGCGAGGGGAAGCATCAAGAGATCACCAGGAACTTCTGCAGGGCTATCCTCTATGGCGAGCCGCTCATCGCTCCGGGGGCCGAAGGGCTATGGGCGGTAGAGCTCATCAATGGCCTGATTCTGTCCGGGCACACCGGCAAAGAGGTTACGCTGCCGGTGAACCGTCGGCGCTATGACCGGCTCCTGAACGAGCTGAAGAAGCAATCCGTTGGTAAGAAGGCAGTGCGCGCCGTCCGGGAGACAGACCCCAAGTTCGCTAAGTAGGTGATGGTACAAGCGCACAGTCCAACCCTCCCGGCGCAGAGCGGGTGGTCAGGCGAACGCGGCTAGTCGTGGTTGGCTGCACACGAATGACGGGCACTTACGGGACAACTGGGTCGTCATGGATTGCACCACTGGACAGCTCATGGCCCGGGGACTCTTTGGCCTTGCCTCCTCCATCGGCACTCAGTTCGAGACTGGTATCGTTGGGCACCGCGGTCTGCTAAGCCGGATGGCGAGATAAGACTGCGTCCCATTTGCCTGCCTGTCCGAAACGTGGAGATCACCGGCACGGAGCGCGGGACAGACTGGGGCTCCTTCGCGGCAGATCTCGAGGACACGCCCATGCGGTCGCGCTTACGAGCGGAGAACGACGGCAGTATTCACGTCATCATGGAGAACGTCCGCATCAATGGAAAGACGTTGCGCAGCGATGCCGATTGGCCCAACGGGCTTCTGAAGCAAGGAAATGTCACGGTCGAGCATTGGTGATGCCTCCGGCGTGGCCCCTACGCGCATTGGCAGGGTGGTGACCATAGCGAGATCCGCGCGTCCTTCGCAGCGGCAGGGCATCGTCGAAGCCGCAACCCGCTTAGCCATCTCATGGAACCACCTGCGGCGGCGTTGGACGTCAGCGTA
This sequence comes from Chthonomonadales bacterium, assembly GCA_037443035.1. Taxonomy (GTDB): domain Bacteria; phylum Armatimonadota; class Chthonomonadetes; order Chthonomonadales; family CAJBBX01; genus JABWBA01. The sequence goes on along the minus strand of JBBIPC010000003.1, from coordinate 77,969 downwards.
ACCGCGCAGGATCCTGGGTCATCTCCGACAGCTCGCGCCAGAGCCGCGCCATGTCACCGGGACTTACCATCTCGTAGACCGGCGGTAGCTTGGCCTTCAGGTCTGCCAGCCAGCGCGGGAAGTAGATCCAACTGATCGCCATGGCGCTCATGAACCCCGGTCGCACAGTAGGAGTATTGGCGGTGATCTCGCCAAGCAGCCATGCGTTCTCGTCGGCCATGTTACGTGCCGCCAAGTTTTCGGTAAGGGACCAGACGCGGAAGTTCGTGAGCGTATGGAAAATGACGGTCTTGTCGAGCATCTCTACTGCGGCGTCGGGCCTGACGTCGGTGTGGCGTCCCAAGCCGGCCAGAATGTAGCGCAAGCGACGAACACCGCGCGTGAATCGGCGGAGAAGCTCGCGAGAAGCCGAGGGCCCGCCGGTGCCGCCAGTGTACAGCTCGAGGCCCTGCATACCCATGCGGTTCAGATAGAGGCTCGTCAGCCTCACGTACTCCGACCAAATCCTCTCTCTGTCCTCTCTCCGAAACCTCGACGCGTAGACCGGAGCGTTCATGTACATGAGACCGAAGAACGAGTCGTTGGACGTTCGGTGCTCGTAGTACCACTGGGCCACGACCGGTAGTGCATCGCTCAGCGTCATGTTCATGCCATAGCCGATGGGGATCGAACCCCTGGCGGGATCATCCCAGATGCGTCGCTGATGGAACTGCCAGTACCACTGGGCGTCACCGCTGTCCAGTATGTTGACACTGAGGTAGACCTTGTCTCGGCGGGGCTGCTGGATGCGACGGTTGTCGAAAGCCCGGGCGAACACTCGGGGATCCGGCCGAACTGCACTGTGCACTGTGCCGTTGGAGTTGAAAGCAGTTCCGGGTACCCACTTGGCATACTCGGAGAGCAGGCGCACCGCCGTGTACTCCTCGATGCCCTTGGTCCCCCACATGGGCCAGCCCATGACGGGGATGTTGCCCGATGTTCTGCTCAGCACTTCTTCCAGGAACTCCATCTCCGCGACGGGATCTGCGCCACGCTCGTTGTCGAGTGGGGCCGAGACCCAGAACATGAGAACGCGCTGCTGCACCATCACATCCCGCGACGAAATGGCATCGTTGAGCGGATGCTCCCAGGCGAGAAGGTGAGGGCTCAGGTCCTTCCTATGATGCTCCCAGACATACCGATAGGCGTCCACATTGCGCTTCCAGCGGCCTCGCAGGTCCTCGACGACAGGCAGGCCGAAACGCGCAGCAGTTTCTGCGGACGCAGGCAGAGCGCTCTCGATCGCACCGAGCATCCAAGCCGCATGCCGCGAGCCCGGCAACGCATCGTCCCACACGATCGCGCCTCGAATGCTCGCACGGAACCGGCTCAGAGCTTCCTCCGGCGTGGCGAGCCGCTCTTCGGGACCTGTGTAGCCCTTCTCTTGCATGTAGCGCAGCCACATCTCGTCGTAACCAACCGGGTTGGTCGGGTTGATGAGATAGAGGCGAGGCGCCTTGCGATTGACGATGCCTTGTAGTGCGACCATGAGGGCCCGCACGTCTGCCGAGGCGTTCGATACGTCGAGGACCACCAGCCGCTTCGGGAGCCTGCCCTCGGTGCGTGGGTACCACGTTCGCATCCGGCCTGCCCGCGCTTCGGCGATATTCGCGAGCTGGATGGGAGACAGCTCGATCGTGATGTCGTCGAACCACAGCTCGGCCACATCATCCGCCACGAACTGAATCTGCACGCGCTCCGAGCCAGATGGTGTCGTGAACCGGAAGGAGACCTGGCACCAGTCGTAGTCACCAACTGGCAGCGCTTGCCGATGCTCGCCCGCACCCTCGAACGCTACGCCGACGAAACATCTGCCGACACCCCTGCCCCGAACGTGAAATCGAAGGATATAGGTCGTCTCCGGTTTCGCGGTCAGCCAGTTGGTGTTGACGAGCACGTAACGGTATGCCTGATGGGGCGTTCGGTCCGTGATATACAGCGAGCGCTTGCCACTATGCGCCACGGTGTCGACGATCACGGCAGACCCCTCGGTGCCTGGTCCAAGGCCGTGAATCCATCCTGTGGCGAAACCGGTGGACGCATCCACCTGTTCGAATCCGGGGTTGGGGATGACCGGCAATCCGTTGGCCGCCGCAGGAAAGCCGCATGACAGAACCACGAGAAACGCAAGGACGTTCCTCGAAATGGCGTTCATCTACCTGTTTCGCCGTACAGCCTGACGAACTCTGCGATGGTGACCGGCACGTACTCCGGTCCGAGGCGGCGGTGCCCCTGCATGGACCAGGGCTACACTAGCAGGATGGCCGACGATCGCCTCTGGAGGGCACCGCCTGTTCCGTCGTCCCATGGCAACGGCTGGTGCCGGCTATGTCCTGCCAGCGCCTCTACCCCGCAGAGGCGGGTGGAGGTGTGGCGGCCCGGGCCTTGCTTCGCTCGATGGACTGGAGCGCCAGGTACCGGTCGCCGAAGCGCTCGAGATTGTCGGCTTCCGTGTCGTACTGGTCGTAGTGCCGCTCTTCGTCAGCGACTAGGGCTTCGAAGAGGGTCTTGGAAACGATGTCGCCGGCCATTCCGCAGTCGTTGGCGAACTGTCCGTACATGAGTGCTGTGTGCTCTTCCATGGCACGCCCGAGCTGCAGCATCTCGCCAACATCATGGATCAGCTTCACCTCTGCCTGCGGAACGAGCTTCACTTCGCCCTTGAGGAATAGGATCCTCTCGGCCAGGCGCTCGATGTGGAGCATCTCCTCGATCGCCGTCCGGCGAAACAGGCCGGCGAGAAGGTCGAAGCCCTGGTCATCGCAGTGGAAGTGGAAGTACATGTACTGGTGCACAGCGGCCAACTCGTCCGCGACGGCTTCGTTCAGGAGCTGAATACTCTTTTCATGCATGGCGCGTCTCCTCCGTGCGCTGTCCTGCCAGCCACCATCGTACCCCGTATCGGCGGTCTGCTATTGCCAGCCGGCTATGGGAGCCCAGGAGCGAACGATGTAGTCCGCCAGGGTGATACCGAACATGATGAGGAGCCACACGAAGCCGGCGGCAGCCCAGATCTGGACCAGTCGAGAACTGAAGCGTACGTGCATGAAGTAGAACACCACAATGAGGGCCTTCGCGGCGGCGATAGCGAGAGCGATGAGCGAGTTGAAGCCGACTCCGAGGGGAAGCCGTGCCGCCATCAGCGTGGCGACAAGGAGTAGAAGCAGGCCCAGGAACGCCCGCACATAGAGCACCACGGGCATGACATGGGACGCTCCATCGTGAGTCGTCTGAGGATGGGACGAGTGGGGCATGAGTTCGATTCTCACTTCGGTATCAAGTACAGGAGGGGGAACAGAAAGATCCAGACGATATCCACGAAGTGCCAGTAGAGCCCTGTCATCTCCACTGGCATGTAATCTTGCTTGGCATCGCGATCGAAAAGTGCGCGCACGAGCATGGCCCCGATGACGAGCATGCCGGCGATGACGTGGATGGCATGGAGGCCGGTCGCGCCGAAGTAGAGGCTGTAGAACAGACGGGCCTGGTCAGCGATGGCGGCATCCGGGTAGTGAAACGCCTGTCCCGGGAAGAGGTGATGCGCGAACTTGTGGCTGTATTCCACCGCCTTGATGACCAGGAAGCCGCCGGCGAGCGACAGGGTGGCGCCGAGGAAGACCACCTGCCCTCTCCGGGACCGAACCTGGGCGCAGCGAACGGCCAGCGCCATGGTGAAGCTGCTGGCGAGGAGCACGAACGTGTTGATCGTACCAAGGCCGATGTCCAGTTGCTTGTGCGCTTCATAGAACGCCGCGTGATGGAGCACGCGGTATACCGTGTAGGCCAGGAAAACGGCGCCGAAGAACATGATCTCCGTGACGAGGAACGCCCACATGCCCACAACATAGGACTCGCGTTGCTGCTCGATGTCCTCGAACTGATGCGACAGGTGTTCGTGGTGCAATGCCGGCGCGTGGGCAATCTCGGCGCTCATGCGGTACCTCCGGGTGTCTTGCCGCCGGTCGCCTGCATGGTAGCTGACACCACGCTATCGGTGACGGGGAGCGGTGCGTCGGCCTCGTCATACCCGTACGGCTCACCGGTCACGACGGGCACGGTGTCGAAGTTGTGAGTCGGCGGCGGCGACGGCACGGTCCATTCCAGCCCCGTCGCTCCCCACGGATTCGCTGTAGCTCGCTTGCCATACCTGAGCGACCACAGGAGATAGACCACAGGTAGGAGGTAAGCGACTGCCATGACGGTGGCACCAGCCGTGGAAAGGATGTGCATGGTCTGAAACTCCGGCGGATAGTAGTGGTACCTTCGCGGCATGCCCACGAAACCCATGACGAACTGGGGCAGGAAGGTCAAGTGAAACCCCATGAAGAGGATGACTGCAGTGAGCCGTGCGGGGCCCTCAGGATACATACGGCCCGTGATCTTCGGCCACCAGAAGTGGAGGCCAGCGAAATAGGCCGAGATGGCTCCACCTACCATGACGTAGTGGAAGTGAGCCACGACAAAGTAGGTGTGCGTGAGGTGCACGTCGGTGGCCAAGGATGCCAGGAAAAGGCCCGTCAGCCCGCCGATGAGGAACAGGCCGATGAAGCAGAACGCGAACAGCATGGGGGCGTCGAACGACACGGAGCCCTTGTAGATCGTTGCGGTCCAGTTGAACACCTTCACTGCCGACGGTATGGCCACGAGAAAGCTCAGGAACGAGAAGACCATCCCTGCATACATGGACTGCCCGCTCACGAACATGTGGTGACCCCACACGAGGAAGCCCAGCACGGCGATGGCCATGCTCGATCCTGCGACGAAATGGTAACCGAATACCCGCTTCCGGGCGAAGCAGGAGATGACCTCGCTGATGACGCCCATGGCTGGCAGGATCATGATGTACACGGCCGGATGAGAGTAGAACCAGAACAGGTGCTGGAACAGAACAGGATCGCCACCATAACGTGGGTCGAACACGCCGATGTGGGCCACGCGCTCAGCCACGACCAGGAGGAGCGTGATAGCCACCACCGGCGTGCCTAGTACGATGATGATGCTGGTAGCGTAATGTGCCCAGATGAACAGAGGTAGGCGGAACCATGTCAGCCCGGGCGCACGCATCTTGTGGATCGTGACAATGAAGTTGATGCCTGTGGCGATGGATGAGAAGCCTGCGATGAACGCTCCTGCGATCGTCATCGTTACCTGAGAGTTGCTGTAGAACGTGCTGTAGGGGGTGTAGAAGGTCCAGCCGGTGTCCACTCCACCCGTGAGAGCTGCTGTAATGGCTAGAAGACCGCCCGCCGAATAGAGGTACCAGCTCAACAGGTTCAGCCGGGGGAAGGCCAGGTCCCGGGCGCCAACCATCAGCGGAACGAGGAAGTTGCCCAAGATCGCGGGTATGGCAGGGATGAGGAAGAAGAAGATCATGACAACGCCATGCAGCGTGAACATGCGGTTGTACAGCTCGCTGGACATGAACGTCCCGCGAGGCTTGATCAGCTCGACCCTCACTGCCCCGGCGGCCAGTCCTCCTATGACGAAGAAGAGGCTGATGGAGATGAGGTACAGGACAGCGATGCGCTTATGATCCTGGGTTAGGAGCCACGAACGGAGAGTATGGCCCGCGCTGAGGTACGACGGCGCCCGATCCGCGTGGGGGGCCACGGATTCCAGGTGAGCTTCGGACAACGGGACTGCGGCGGGCTCGTTGGAAGCTGTCATGGGCGGGCACCTCTAGCTGCGACGCTGGCTGCGCTTGCGCTCTTGGCGGGTCCTTCTTCGCCACCCGCAGAACCCAGGGATTTCAGGTAAGCGATGACCTGCAGCGTTTGCTCCTCCGTTAGCTGTCCTTCGTAGGACGGCATGATCGGCCAGTAACCCTCGACAATCCTCGCGTTGGGACGCATGATGGACTCCCTCAAGTAGTCTTCGTCCGCGCGGACAGTGCCACCACCCTTCAGCTTCACCAGAGAACCGTAGAGGCCGTAGAGGGACCCACCCCGTTGCCTGGGAGCGGACGTTTCGGCATCCCGGGTTGCATGACAGGATCCACACGCCATGCGGTCGTAGATGGCCTTGCCCGCGTCTACCATATTCATCTGCGTGGTGGCAGTCTTCTCTCCTTCGTTCGCGAGCCATCGCTCGAAGTCATCAGGCTCCATGACGGTGACCCACCCGTCCATTTGCGAATGCTGGGTACCGCAGTACTGCGAGCAGAAGAGCCTGTACTTGCCGACTCTGGTTGGTCGGAACCACAGGCGGGTGTAAGCTCCCGGCAGCACATCGTGCTTCACGCGGAAAGCCGGCACAAAAAAGCTATGGATGACATCCTGGGAGATCATCGTTAGCAGCACGTTCTTCCCCACAGGCAGGTGAAGCTCGGCGTTCTCCCGTACCCCATTGGAGTGCTGCACCTGCCACATCCAACGCTTCCCAATGACATAGATCTGCATGGCGTCGGGCGGTGGGATTCGAGTCCGCGCGTAGAGTTTCGCTGACCACGCGAAGACCGCCAAACCGAGCAACAGCGGAATGCCAGTCCAGAGAAGTTCGACACGCAGATCCGCATGAACAGGCCGGGAACGGTCCACGTTGGAACCACGACGGTAGCGATAGGCAAGGCCAAGCATGACAGCCATGACTGCCAGCGAGAAGAAGATGGTGAGCGCCCACAGCACGAAGTAGATGGCGTCCACCTCCACGGCGAACGACGATGCTTGTTGGGGCAGGAGCGGGATGTCCACGGTCAGTTCTCGGTCGGTTCCTGAGTGCGTGTCGTATCCACAGCAGTGAGCGACTTGCGCCGGTCTCGCATGATGCTGGCGCCAATGAACCCCAGCAGGATGGCCAGGGTCAGACCGCCTCCGACCTTGAGGAGTCTGCCCACTGCAAGCGAGTACCTGCCCCGGGACGGATCGAACTGATAGCAGGCGAGAAGAACCTGTTCCGTGCGAGATCCGATGCGACCCTCGGATGCTTCGATGAGAGAAAGCCGCAGTGTCTGGGGATCATAGTCCACCCCTGTGAAGACCCTGGAGATCCGGCCTTGGGGTGTTAGGATAATCAGCCCCGGCGGGTGGATGTACTGATCGGTCTCCGGATCGTAGACGTAGTGGTATCCAACAGCCTCGGTCAGCCGCTTGATCGAAGCCTGGAGGCCGGTCAGGAAGTGCCAACCGTCGCCCGCCTCAGGCCGACCCAGCTCGGCAAGGTATGCCTGTTTCTTCATGGCTGCCAGAGGTGGCTTTTCGGTAGGGTTGATGCTCGCAATAACGATCTCGAAGTCCTTGCCAGGCTGCAACGTCAGCTGGCGCAAGGCCTTGACGAGCCCATTCAGCTCCGCCGTGCAAATACCTGCGCACTGATAGAACGGGAGCATGAGCGCCACGGGCTTCTTCCCAAAGTATCGCCCCAGGGTGACATCTCGGCCACCCTCATCCATGTACGGGATATCCAGGGGCACCGATTGGTTCAGCCTCTGTTCCAGGACGACATCTTTCTTCAGATCGTAGCGGGGTGCCTGGGCGAGAACAACGCCTCTGGCCGCAACAACTGCTGCGGCCGACACCAATGCCAAGGAGTATCTCATTGCTTCTCTCCCGTCTTGGCTTGCGCCGCTGACCATACGGGCAAGCCACGCTCCAGAACGAGTTCCCGAGCCCGTGCGACAGGCATGCGCACGATGCGTCTGTTCTGGTCTATCCAGCCATAGCTCTCTGCGAGATGCGCCTGCTCACGGCGGTAGTCGCGTATGTCTCTCGCCGGATTCGACTGCAGCCGGGGCCATGGCGGCAGCCTGAGCTCGGCCGTACGCTTCAGCGGCTGCTTTCCGATGGGACCGTGCAGCACAGCGTAGTAGCCGAACACGAGGAGCATGGACATGGCCGTGAACGCGATGAGCCCTATGCCCCACCGGACCATTGCTCGCGCCGAGACATCCGTGGCCTCGATCCGTGGCAGATTCCGCGCATGCTCGGTCATGTCCGGAGCATCCTTGCCATTGCCACCACGCGCTGGAGGATGCAACACAGGTTTCTCAGGCATGGACGCCCACCTCTTCCTGCGGTATGCGGGCGGCAACGGCCCCACGCAACCGGAGCCTGAAGACGGCAACCCACAGCACGCCCACGATGACGAGCGCCATGACCTCCCAACTTCGGGGCAACACGCTACCGTGCCGGACAGACGGGACCACGATCCAGTACAAATCGAGAACCCGCATGGCCAGGATCCATGCTGCAACCAGAGCCAGGCGATACGGGCTGCGCTTGGTCTTGCCGGATAGGAGCGCAAGAAACGGCAGCAGGAACTGCCCGAGGGCGAGAAAGCCTCCCAAGATCTGCCAACCCTGGCGCGAGCGGTCGAGATAGTAGGATGCCTCTTCGGGGAGATTGCCGGACCAGATAATGAGATACTGCGATAGGCTGATGTACGCCCAGAACATGGTGAATGCTAGCAGGAGGTTCCCAAGGTCCTTCAGGATGACCGGTGAGCACAGGCGAGTCCGCGTGTACCAGAGCGTGATGAGGGCGACACCTGCGAGAGCCTGGCCGGTGAGAAACCATATGCCGAAGATCGTCGAACTCCAATGCTCCTCCGTGGCCATGACCCAGTCGGTGAATGCGAAGGTCACGGTGAGAACGAAGGCCACCAGGGCCGGTGCACTGACGTTCGATCTGGCCTGGAACGCCTTTGGCTTCGGGCGTGCCGACCGACTCAGGTAGGTAGCGAGTCCGATCCAGACCGCGAAGTAGACGACACACCGCACGATGAAGAACGGCAGATTCATGTAGGGCGCCCGATGCTGCAGTACGGGCGCATGGGCTCCGGGGGCCGCCCATGGGTAGAGATGCGGCATACCGCCAAGCAAGATCGGTATGTAGAGGACCAGCATCAGCGGCAGGGTGCTGGCGCCTGCCTCCATGGCTCGCAGCGTTGCGGCTCCCCACGCAGGACGAAGCGTATGCGTGAGCAGGAGCAGGCCAAGGCAACCGAGCGATAGGCAGAGCCAGAAAGCCCACGCGTTGAGCCATGCGCCGTAGAACGTGTCTGTCATCGGGTCGCCCCCTTCCGGCCCGAAGGTCTCCCTGCCGCCTTCTCTAGCTCTGCGGCGAGTGCAGGCGAAAGATCAGCGAGACGACCATGCTGGCTAAGCTGGAGGACGCGCACGTGCATGGCGATGCGCCACCGATCCTCTGGAGAAACGCGCGATGCAACGCTATACATGACGCCAGCGCCATTCGTCATGACGTCGTAGAAATAGCCGATGGGCATGTTGCGAAGCCGATCCGTGTGGTAGTTGCCGGGCTTCCGGCGAAGAGCGAGACCTCGCTGGGCGATCATCCCGTTTCCGTAGCCCAACGGGCCATGACACGGCGCACAATGGATCCCGAAGAGCTTCTCGCCTCGCTGGAGGTTGTCTTCGGTGACAGGCAAGGGCGGCTCCGTCACCAACTCGCCGTTGCGTACGCCGGTGTAGAGGACCTCGTCGTCCCGCAACTGCCCCCTGGCGACGGTATGCGGAACTGGTGGTCGCGAGGCCGCGCCGTCGGCGAAAAACGTGCTCTCGTGCTGAGGGAGCAGCTTCGGCTGTCTCCACATGTCCACGTGGCAGCCACCGGTTGCGAACGCAAGGGTAGCAGCAACGCTCACCATGGCCCACCGCGTCATGACAGCACCTCGTGAACCGAGATAGCACCCAACGAAAGGAGAAGGTCCTCGGTCTTGGGCCGATCGAACAACGGGTCCGATGCTTCGACATGCAGGAAGAATGCATCGCTGCTGGTGCGGTCGAAGCCCGGCACATCAAAGAGCGGGTGATGGGGTTGCGGTAGGCCGTTCATGGCGAACATGCCGAAGACTGCGCCAAAGGCGGCCAGCAGCACCGTTGTCTCGAACGTTACCGGTATGAACGACGGCCAACTATGGAATGGCCGCCCTCCCACGTTCAACGGATAGGCGATGACTGAGGTGTAGTACTGCAGGCCGTAACCCAGCGCTGCTCCGGCCGCGCCGCATAGAAAGACAAGCCATGGCAACCTGGCGTCTTCGGCCTCCAGTGCTTCGGCCATGCCGTGGATGGGAAATGGCGAGTAACTGTCCAGACGCCTGTATCCTCGGCTCTTGAGAGCCTTGACCGCGGCAAGCAGGTCCTCTGGCGATCGGAAGCGTGCCACCAACCCACTACGCCTCATGGTGCCCCTCCGTCGCGAGGTCCCTCCTGCCACGGATCCTGTGGAGAAGGTCGCGTATTTCGAAGATGGAGATCATGGGCAGGAACCGGATGAACAGGAACATGAGGAAGAAGAACAACCCTAGCGTCCCAACGAACATGCCCCAGTCCCAGACCGTGGGAACATACATGCCCCAGGAGGATGGCAAGAAGTCCCTGTGCAGGCTCACCGGAATGATGATGAACCGCTCCAGCCACATGCCCACGCTGACAACGAGCGATACCGTGAAGAGCACGGCTGGGCTGGATCGCCATCGCGGCGACCACAGAACTTGCGGCACTACCCCGTTGCAAACGAGAAGCGCCCAGAAGAGCGGCGCATAGGGACCCGTCATACGGTTCTTGATAAGGAACCCTTCATAGGGGTTCCCGGAGTACCAGCCGTAGAACATCTCCATGATGTAGCCGTAGACAACGATCAGGCCGGTGGCCAGCATAATCTTCGCCATCCAGTCCAGGTGCTTGTCGGTGATGAAATCGCGCAGCCCGTACCAGGCCCGAACAGGAATGGCCAGGGTCAGTACCATGGCGAATCCGGCGTAGATGGCTCCGGCCACAAAATAGGGCGGGAAGACCGTGGTGTGCCAGCCAGGAAGTACCGATACGGCGAAGTCGAAGCTCACGATGGAGTGCACCGACAGAACGAGCGGTGTGGACAATCCCGCGAGCATGAGGTAGGCCGCCTCATAACGTGCCCAGTGCCGCGCCGATCCTCTCCAACCGAGAGCGCCAATGCCGAAGAGGATGCGAGCGAACCGGTTGCGCGCGCGATCCCGGAGCGACGCCAGATCAGGAACGAGCCCGACGAACCAGAAGAGAGCCGACACGGTCATGTAGGTGGAAACCGCGAAGACATCCCAGATGAGGGGACTGCGAAACTGGGGCCATATGCCCATGATGTTCGGATAGGGGAACAGCCAGTAGGCGACCCATGGCCGTCCCGTGTGAAGGAGAGGGTAGAGGCCGGCACAGGCGACAGCGAAGAGGGTCATCGCTTCGGCGAACCTATTGATGGACGTCCGCCACTGCTGGCGCATGAGGAGGAGGATCGCCGAGATGAGCGTGCCGGCATGGCCGATACCGATCCACCAGACGAAGTTGATGATATCGAACCCCCAGCCGGCCGGCTGATTGATGCCCCAGATGCCCACACCCCGGTAGAGAAGCCACGTAATGGTAAGCATCATCCCGTTCAAGGCAAGGAAAGCCAGCGCGAATACGGCGAACCATGCCGTGGGATGCGATCGCTGGTCGAGGACGATGCCGGAGATCCGGTCGGTGACGCTGTCGTACGAGTGACTGCCCAATAAGAGCTCGGCGTCGGCCCCCGCTGCGGAGACGCTGTGACTCGCCGGTTCCTTGTTCGGGACCTGAACCAGCCGATCCGGTTTCGCGGTGACGGTCTCAGGATTGCTGCTCATGGTGTATGTGCCTCCCGGTCAAGGCCGGCCCCGGCCGGGCTGTCGGGGTTGGGGTTTGTGACCCGTGCGAGGTACGTCACACGCGGCCGTGTGTCGAGATCCCCGAGAAGGCTGTAGTCGTGAGGCTCTCGCTTCAGCCTCGAGACTTCACTGTCTGGGTCGGCGATGTTGCCGAAGACGATGGCACGTGTCGGACACGCACCTTGACAGGCGGTGATGATCTCTCCATCGCGGATGCTACGGCCTTCCTTCTTTGCGGCTATTCTGGCAGCGTTGATCCGCTGAACGCAGAACGTGCATTTCTCCATGACTCCGCGCCCTCGCACTGTCACATTCGGATTGCGGAGGAGCTGCAGGATCGTCGGTTCCGTGTGGTTGGCGTAGTTGAGGAAGTTGAAACGGCGGACCTTGTAGGGGCAGTTGTTGGAGCAGTATCGCGTCCCCACGCAGCGGTTGTAGACCATCTGGTTCAGACCTTCATGACTGTGGACGGTGGCTGCCACTGGACAGACCGGTTCGCATGGAGCCTGCTCACAGTGCATGCAGAGGACTGGCTGTTGGTGCACGGCTGGGTCGTCCACCGGCCCTTCATAATAGCGGTCAATGCGGATCCAGTGCATCTCCCGTCCGCGTGCCACCTGCTCCTTACCGACCACGGGAATGTTGTTTTCGGCTTGGCATGCGACGACGCACGCGTTGCACCCTGTGCAGAGGGTGAGATCGATCGCCATGCCCCAGGCATACCCGTCGTACTTGTGGTCCTTGCCGTCGTAGAATCCGGTTGGCCTCCACGTCCGTTCTCCGTGGGTCCTTACTTTCTGGGCATCGAATGCACCGAGCTGGAGGACGCGCACAATATCCCGGCCATGCTGACCATCGAGCCGCTCTCTATCCATAGCATGATGCTGCTCAGTGGTGGCGAAACTGTGCGTCCTTCCCGTACGCGCGACGCTTGCATCCGCAATCAGCCATGTATGCTCGCTATCTCGCAAGACGTAGGCGCTGAAGCCCACTCCATTGCCGACGGTTCCTGCGCGATTACGGCCCCCTCCTAGGTGAAGCGTCAGGGAGTCCTTTGCGTGGCCAGGCTGCAGCCTGGCAGGAGCCTCGATGGACCGATCCCCAGCTCGGATTTCCAGAACGTCCCCGTCGTCGATACCGAGCCGATGCGCTGTGGATGGGGCCAGGAGAGCCGCGTTGTCCCATGTGAGGCGCGTCATGGCCTTCGGCAGTTCCTGGAGCCATCCGTTATTGGCGAAACGACCGTCGTAGAGCGTTGGATCTGGAGCGAACACCACCTCGACGTTTCCGCCGGTCTTTCTGGCAGGGACCTGCATTGCAGTGCGCACAGCGTCCTCACGCACGCGAACGCTTTCGGACGGCAACGAGCTGTTCTCTATGAGGCCATCGTGAATGGCCCGCCGAAATTGCTTCGCGGCGTTGGTGCCACCGAACTGCTTCGTCCAGTAGGCGCGATGTAGCTCGTAACCATCAGCCGGACGACCGACCAGTACGGAGACGATCTCCGGTATGGACTTGCCATCGAACAGCGGCTGGATTAGAGGTTGCCGGAAGGTAACGGTTCCGTCATAGGAGCGAGCATCGCCCCAGGACTCGAGGTCGTGGGCCAGAGGAGCGTGCCACTGGCAGACATGGCCCGTCTCGTCAAGGTGAAGACCAAGATGGACCGTGAAGGGCACGCGGCGGATCAAATCGGCGAAGGGCATGTCCGCTGGCGCATCGTAGACGGGATTCGCACCGAGTACGAGGAGCGCGTCCACACGCCCCGAAGCAATCTCCGAGGCAAGTTCCTGGAGCTGTGCCGTTGCCTCACGCCACTCGCCATAGATCGGCGCTGTGTATGCGACAGTGTGACCTACGTTACCAAGGAACTCGTTCATCGCGGCTGCTAGGACGTGAACGGCCGCCGGCTGGCCATCTCCCGCGACCACGAGACACCTGCCACGGTTGGCCAGCAGATCCCGGGCACAGGCTGCGAGCCACCTGCCCTCGTAGTCATCGCCGAGTTCCTGGGCTGGTACATGCGTCGATGAATCGCCCATGAGAACATGAGCCAGCTGTGCGGCTACCGCGTGGATATCCTGTGCGCGAACCGTCAGGCGGTGGTCGGCGACAGCACCTGTGTTGGTCGGCGAAGACTCCACGGCATAGAGGCGGTTCATCGTCCGCTGATTCGCTCGCACACGTCTGCCGCTCATGAAATCGCGCGCATAGCGCACAGAGCCCGGCATGCCTGTGAGGATGTCCGCATCCAGCGTTACCACCACGTGCGCCCTGTCCAGACGATACACGGGGTTCAGGGGACGGCCAAACGCCTGACGCATACCAGCGCACACGTTATCACGGTTCGCCGCCTCCCATTGGTACCAGCGGGCTTCTGGGAGACGTCTGCGAAGCGCGTCGATCTGCGCCAGCAGGCTCGGCGATGTGATGGCACCGGAGAGAATGCGCAACCCTGCGCCTGCTTCTCTTTGCTGCTGGTCCAGCACACCGCGGAGGGCAGCCAGGAGCTCCGGCCAGGTCGCTACATCGCCCGCGTGCACGACGTTGCGCGAACGGTCGGGATCGTAGAGGTTCAGGATCGCGGCCTGTGTGAAGAGATCGGTGCTTCCGAGACTAGCCGGATGCAAGGGGTTTCCCTCGATCTTCGTAGGACGTCCTTCGTGACTTTCCACCAAGACGCCGGCAGCGATGCCGCTCAGCACGATAGCTGAGGCGTAGTAGAGGGGCATGCCCGGAACCTCTTCCTCCACCGCCTTGACGAAGGGAACGGCCCGTCGCTGGGGCAGAAAGCGACATCCAGTGATACCCGCCAACGCCAGGGACGCACCCATGAGCTGGAGGAACCGGCGTCGGTCCATGCCGAGAAGGGACTCGCGATGGGGGAACTCGTCTTCGACCCACTTGCGGAACTCGGGCGTGTCGAGCAGCTCGTCCAGGCTGCGCCAGATGCCTCGGCTGCCTGCGGAGAGCAGTCGCTCCCGCAGCGTGGCAGACGCTGGAGACGGGACGCTGCCCAGATCGCCAGAGTGGTCCAGATTGTCTCGGTCGGCTATCGGTGACATATCGAACAGTCCGTGAGTTGCTTGACGTTGATCTTGTACTGCTCGACCAGCTTCCGCCCCATCTCCAACTGATTCGCTGGGTGCACATATCCGATGTTCATCACCTGATCCTTGGGCCGGATGAACTGCTCTGGCCGTCGGTGGCAGTCGAGACACCAGGCCATGGTGAACGGCTTGGCCTTGTAGGTGATCTGCATCTCGTGCACCGGGCCGTGGCACTCCGTGCAGCCAATACCCTTGGCGATGTGGATGCTGTGGTCGAAGTAGACGAAGTCAGGCACGCTGTTGACCAGGTTCCACCGGATCGGTTCGCCTGTAGTCCAGCTCTGGCGCACGGGATCCAGCAGCGGGCTGTTCGTCCAGATCTGGGAGTGACAGCTCATGCACGTTTGTGTCGGCGGCAGCCCAGCCTTGGACGAAGTCTCGACGGAGGTATGGCAGAAGGTGCAGTCGAGACCCAGCTCAGCCACGTGATGCTGATGACTGAACGGCACCGGCTGATCCAAGGGAACGTCCACCTTGGTGTTGTAGGGTGCTCGCGTGATGGTGGATCCTGCCATGAGCGCCAGTGCGGGGAGGAGTATCGCTGCAGCGAGGCTGACTCTAGCGATCGTGTTCGCGGCGGGTGGGAAGATCTGGGCCATGGTTTGGTCTCAGCTCGCCCGGAATAGACCAGAAGCCATGGCGATGGCAGAATGCACCAGGGTGCTCCGGTCGGCCGCCAGGGCCAAGAACAGGAGGGCGAGATAGGAGAGGCTGTACTTGAAAACGGCACGAGCCGTCTGCCGCTCGGGACGTCGGTAGAGCTGCGTGGCTCGGGTGAGCAGGACGAGGTTAAGTACGAGCGCCACACCAAGGTAACCTCCACCCACCTGGCGCTGGAAGAAGGGCACGATGGATACTGCGGCTGTCAGAGCGGCGTAGAGGGCGATCTGGAACACGGTCTCACGTGGTCCGCGCACCACCGGCAGCATGGGCAAGCCAGCCCTCGCGTAGTCTTCCCGGATAAGCATGGCGAGCGCCCAGAAGTGCACGGGCGTCCAGGCGAAAATGATCGCGAAGAGGTACCAGGCCAGGGCGTTCAGCTCGCCTGTCACGGCGGCCCAGCCGACGAGTGGCGGGATGGCGCCGGCTGCGCCGCCGATGACGATGTTGTGCCATGTCCTCCGCTTGAGCCACACGGTGTAGACGAGCACGTAATACGCCAGACCCAGCATCGCCAGCAACGCCGTGAGGGGATTCGCTGCGAACCACAACAGAACGAACGAGCCGACCGTAAGCGCTGCGGCGAAGACGATGACGTTTCGCAGGGGAATCTCCTGGGTCACTGTGGGACGCGTACTAGTGCGGGCCATGCGGGCATCTATGTCGCGATCCAGAATCATATTGATCGTATTGGCCGCTCCGGCAGCCATGTAACCACCGACGGCGGTAGCGAGTAGAAGCCATCCGCCTGGCCATCCCTTGGCGGCTACGAACATGGCGGCCAGTGTCGTGAAGAGGAGCAAGCTGATCACGCGAGGCTTTGTGAGAGCCAGGTAGGCGCGCCATGGGGAGGACGCCATGGTCGTACGTGCCGCCGCGCTCGACGGGTGCGTCGCAACCCGCTCGGTCGGGGATGACGGTGCCACCGAATGCGCCGCAGGAACTAGCACGGCGGTAGCGGTCAGCGTAACGAGTGCGATCCAAAGCAAGTCGGCGGCGAGGAGGTGGATAACCTGCAGAACGATGGGAGCCAGGAGAAAGAGGTTGATGAACCCGACCGCCAACTGGGCAAGGACACCGACCATTACGTATCTGGCTGCACTGCGCGCACGGCCATCCATCTCGGCCACCGCTCCTGCCATCCAGAGCACATAGGCTCCGACGGACATGGCGATGAACGGGTGCAGCAGACGCATCCGCATGAGCACATGCGCAGTGGTGGAAAGATCATCCCGTACCGCCCGAGCCAGCTCGTTGGCAGGGAAGAGCGTGTCGCCGAGGGCCGTAACCGCACCGCTAGCACCAACTACGGCAACAGCGACAAGGCCACCTGCCAGCGCCCAGCCGGCCCATCCGGACCGCCGCCGTACCATGGGAGTGCTGCAGCCTGCCAACCACGCCGTGAGAGTGAGCGCTCCGAGGAGCAAGAGGGTGTTGGTGAGATGAACAGCGATTACCACGGCCCGCGTCAGCGAGTCATCCTTGCCCACAAGACCGAACAGGACCAGGCCAGCCCCAAGTAGTGCCTCAAGGAGTACCACGCCGAATGCGGCAAAGGCGCCCTTGCGCACCGCGTGACCTCGCGGGAAGGTCCGCAAACTAAGTGCGGCCAGCAGGCCGACGAGAAGCAGAAGAAGTCCGGAAGAAAGTCTGTGCGGCAGCTCGAACCACATCTCGCGGGTGCGCGGAAGGATGACGAAGTGCCCCCCGCAGGTCGGCCAATGGCCGCCGCAACCTGCGCCGGAACCCGTGGCACGAACGAGACTGCCCCAGAGAATCGTCACCACGGTGAAGGCAACCACGGTCCAGGCGAAGTTCCTGTATGCGCGAGCGCTCACGACATGCTCCTTGTTGCACAAACGGTGCAGCGAGTTGCAGCTAGCAATTACAAATAGTTCCTATCATCACCAAGCTAATACTTAGCATAGCGAATGAATGTTCCAGGTGTCAAGGGATTCAGAGGACCTTTTTCGGGCTTCGGAGGGTACCGAGGGCAGCTACTGGCCGACGGGGACGGCGGTATAATCACCGAGCTTGTGCTGCCGCGCTGGCTAGCGATGCGGCGCATGGATTGTTCAGGAGGACCGTGTGGAACGAACCTTTGTCATGGTGAAGCCAGATGGAGTCGAGCGACGGCTGATCGGAGAGATCATCGGACGCTTCGAGCGTCGCGGGTTACGCATTGTCGGGTTGAAAATGTTGGTTCCGTCGGTGGAGCTCGCCGAGAAGCACTACGCCGTCCATCAGGGCAAGCCGTTCTACCGGGAGCTTGTGGACTTCATCACAAGCGGTCCTGTAGTGGCGCTGGCGATCGAGGGGCCGAACGCCATTGCGTTGGTCCGCCAGATGATGGGCGCGCTGAAGCCGTTGGAAGCGTCACCTGGTACGATCCGCGGCGACTACACGGCTGATATCCAGAGGAACCTGGTCCACGGATCGGACAGCCCCGAGACTGCAGCGGCAGAACTTGCTCTGTGGTTCGCGCCATCGGAACTGCTGCCAGCGCGCTAGACACGCGAGGGAACGGTATGGTTGTCACATTCCTGCTGGACGTCGAAGACATCGTCGCACCCGAGGCGGATGACATTGCGCGCGATGTCGCCATCATCCTGACCGAGGAAGGGGTCCAGGCAACGTTCTGTGTGGTTGGCGAACGGGTTCGGCAGTGGATGCAAAGGGGTCGGTACGACGTGCTGGACGCGCTGAAGGGCCACGACATCGGCAGCCATACGGATTTCCACAGCGTCCATCCAACCGTCCTCGAATACCTCCAGGGGTTGGGATGGGAGGATGGTGTTGCCGAGGCTGTACGCCGGGAACAACCGGCCATCATGGCCATTCGTGAGGCGTTCGGCTGTGACCCCTCGTGCTGGGGTGGACCCGGCAACACATGGGGACCTCAGGTTACCGGTGCTCTGGCGGAACTCAATGTGCCAGCGGTCGTCTATGCCCATACCCGTGTACCTTCCGGCGAGCCACACCGTTTCCTCGACCTGCTTGCTTATCCGTCCGGGCACTACGCAGGCGACGGCGAGTACCATGACCATGAGGCAGCCTTGAAGAACAGACGCCGTCTGGTAGCCGAGCTGGAGGCGGACTTGGCATCCGGCCGCAGGTGGACAGAGGTTTTCCTCGGTCATCCCACACGCATCCTTCATCACGAATTCTGGGACGGGACCAACTTCGTGGCTGGAGCCAACCACCACCGTGAGGAGTGGAAGCCACCAAGGCGGAAGACCGCGAGCGAGCTGGAGGCAGCGCTGGACTCGCTCCGGCAGACCGTCCGAACCGTGCTATCGGTACCGGGCATCGAATTACGAACCATCCGAGAGATGAACAGCATACTGGCAACGTGGGACGCGCGACCTCTGACGGAGGAGGAGGTTCAGGGCGTGACATCGGACATCGAGCGAAACGTCCGAGGCATGTCCCGGTGGGTCATCTTGCCGCCAGACACTCCGACCGATGATATCTGGCTCCTGACGTCCGAGCGCCTTTGCACACTTCGCGAACTTATGCCGCCTGAATTGTAGGGAGGGCGGCCCGAGGGATCGGCATGGGCGCTCCGACCGCAGCTAGGAGGTTCGAGAC
>JBBIPC010000003.1:1936-58850 GCA_037443035.1 Chthonomonadales bacterium | reverse complement strand
ACGGCAGCACGCAGCCCACGTGCGTGGGTCGAGTCCATCCCGCGCGCGGGATTTGCGTCTCAGCCCGACGATTCATCGTCGGGCGGCCTGAGGGATCGCCGTGGGCATAGCGAGGGCCGATCGGAGGTTCGAGACGGAAAGGTGCAGGCGAGGACGCCTGCGCTACAGCGTCTGTCACGATAGATGACACCCCGTTTCTGGCCGTAGGTGCAGGAACTGGGCTAGTCCAATCGCTTGGGCTGACCCTGCGTCAACATGCGATTACGAGGCCTTGCCGAAGTGCTGTGGGGCGACTTGCCTATCGCGAATAGAGTGCGCATATTGGCAACATAGAGGGCGTCACCTTCGGCGGCCGGTGACGCGCTGAATGCGCCGCCAAAGCGGACGATGGTGCTCGTGGGCTTCTGGCGACCGAAGCTCAGCACGACGAGGCTCCCATTCCGCGTGGTAAGGAAGATCTTCCCGTCAGCGACCAGAGGCGATGCCCAGATCTCCTGACCCGTGTCGCAAGTCCAGAGAGGCTTGCCAGTGGAAATATCGACGCAGTGCACGGTGCCCTGCGAAGATACCGCAATGGCCAGACCGTTGTGTATAGCGGGAGTGGCGGTGCCGTGTCCGGTGAACGCATAGGACCAGACTTCGCCGGTTCGAGTGATATCGCCTCGACCGGTCGGCTGGATGCACTTGAGCCAGGACTGACGCTTTCCGTGCCAGAGGTCTCCACCAGCGATGACGTACACACGGCCCTGGTGGAACACCGGCATGGCGGTGATGGTGCTCGGTCCCTCATGACGGTTCTCTTGCCAACGGAAGATATCGTGCTTGGGAGCTTCCGGGTCGCAATCGAAACTCCAGATGGGTTCGAGAGTGCCTGTCCGTGTACCAACCGCCTCGGACGTGATCGTCTCGAATGCGTAACAGACCCCATCCGCACCACCGAAGAACACCATATGGCGTCCGCCTGCCGACCCCAGGGCGGGCGATGACCAGACAGCATGGATGTTGCGCTCCATGTTCTTCAGTCGGTCGCGTGCAAGCAACCTGCCGGTCCGCTTGTCCACCGCAATCAAGCTGGGTGCGTCCAATGCGGGCGTCAGCATGTGCTCGTCTGTCACGCCATTGGAGGTGTTGACATACAACACGTCGCCATCAATGACAGGCGAGCCATGCGCTGCGTCGTGACGATGTACGCCGCACTCTTTCACGATGTCCAGTAACCAGATGATGTCCGCGTCCATCTTGGACGGCTCGACCGGGTCTTGCCCCTCCGGAACCATGTGCCGTCCCTCGTCCCGATAGGGACCGTCATTCCCGTTCGCCATGCCCTCGAGGTCCAAGCACGCCAGCTCGTTTCGGTTCGTCACGACGTAGACACGGTCGCCTTCCACCGTTGGGGTAGAGCATAGCCCCGTACCCGGCCAGTCGTTGTACGGACTGCCTCCGACCTTGGGTACGACAAGCTGCCAGACCAGCTTGCCGGTTCGAGCTTGAAGGCAGAGCAGGACCCCCGAGTCGGCGCGTAGGCGCGTATCGCGGGGCCGTTCGTTGTTGGTCCCGATAAGCACGTAATCTCCTGCGACCACAGGGGTCCCATGAGTCTGCCCGCCTAGCTCGACCGCCCATCGGATGTTCAACTTCCGCTCAGGGTCCATCTGCGTTGGCAGCCCGCGGGCAGTACTGACCATGTTGCGCGTCTGCCATTCGCCCCACTGGGCGCGCAGAGCTGGACGCAAGGAGTGCGCGCGCTCGCCCGAACCGAGCATGATGAGTGTTACGACCTGCCACCCGACCAACACCAGCGCAGGACGAACACAAGGGCGCCAAGAATACGTACGCGAAAGTAGCATGAGCGACCTTTGGCATCAAGATACCTGGTGTTCTGCTAATCGAGTGTCGCCGGACGGCGTCGCCCGACGAGCTAGGATCCGGATCCGCTGAGCTCGAAATGCAATGACCGATGATCCACGAAGCCTGCAACCCGCCGTAGCAGTCCGGTCGGCGGACAGCGCCACTGTGCGCGCCGCAGATGACATTCTCAACGGCCGGTCGAAACGGGGCCTCCTTGGTTCGCTGCTTCCGTTCCTCGGTCCAGCCTTCGTCGCCTCCGTTGCCTACGTAGACCCTGGCAACTTCGCGACGAACATCTCGGGCGGCGCACGTTTCGGCTACATGCTTGTCTGGGTCATCGTCCTGAGCAACCTGATGGCCATGCTGATTCAGATGCTTTCGGCCAAGCTTGGCATAGCCACTGGCCGAAACCTCGCAGAGCATTGTCGGGACCGTTTCCGTCCGGTCGTAGTCTGGGGGATGTGGATCCTCGGGGAGCTTGTGGCCATTGCGACGGACCTGGCTGAGTTCCTGGGAGCCGCCGTGGGTTTCCAGCTCCTGTTCCGCCTTCCGCTCTGGTGGGGCGGCATCTTGACTGCCATCACGACCTTCATCATCCTCGGACTGGAGCGCCGAGGTTTCCGACCGCTCGAGGCGGTCATCGCGGCCATGGTAGGCGTCATCGCGGTCTGTTATGTCATCGAGATCTTCCTGAGTCGTCCCGACTGGAAACAGATCGGCACGAGCATCGTGGTGCCTCGCTTGGAGGGCACAGAGAGTGTGCTCCTTGCCTCAGGGATTCTTGGTGCGACCGTCATGCCCCACGTCATCTTCCTCCATTCGGCGCTGACGCAGGGCCGCATCGTGACGCGCGATCCTGAACAACTTCGAAGGCTCATGCGGTTCCAGCTTGTGGACGTGGTCGTCGCGCTCGGCGTTGCCGGATTCGTCAACGCAGCCATGCTGATCATGGCGGCCAAAGTCTTCCACGGAACCGGCCATGCGTCGGTCGGGTCCATCGAGGAGGCGCATGCGACGCTGCGGCCCCTCCTCGGCAGTGCCTCGAGCGTGGTCTTCGGCATCTCGCTGCTGGCGTCGGGGCTCTCGTCCTCGGCAGTGGGCACCATGTCTGGCCAGGTGATCATGCAGGGTTTTCTAAGGCGCGAGATTCCTCTGTGGGTCCGCCGAGCCGTGACGATGGCGCCGTCGCTTCTGGTTATCGCACTCGGTATGGATGCCACGCGCGTTCTCGTGATCAGCCAAGTCCTCCTGAGCTTCGGCATCCCGTTCGCCCTAGTGCCACTCATCCTATTTACCCGCAGCCGTGACCTCATGGGACCCCTGGCGAACAGCCGACTGACAAACATCACTGGCGGCGCGACTGCGGTCCTCATCATCGCGTTGAACGTCTTCCTTCTTGTGCAGACATTCGCTGGGAGATGACAGCCATGGCATTCCATCGCCTGCTCGTGCCGCTGGACGGATCGCGCCTGGCGGAAAGCGTCCTGCCAGCCGTCCAGAGGATCGCGATTGCTTGCGGCGCAGAGGTCACGCTCATGCACATCCGAGAAGCGCGGCCTCCGGCGTCCATTCACGGCGAACGGCACCTTGCGGATCCGAATGAGGCAGGCGTCTATCTGGAGAGCGTCGCCGAACTCCTGCGGCGGACAGGAGTCCTCGTGAGTTGGCACGTGCATGAGTCCAGGGAAGGAGACGTGGCGGCCAGTATTCTCCAACATGCCGATGAGTTCCAACCGGACCTTGTTGTGTTGTGCACGCACGGGCATGGTGGGGTGCGGGACGTCCTCTTCGGCAGCATCGCCCAGCAGGTGCTCCAGCGCGGTCGGTGGCCCGTGCTTGTAGTGGAGCCGCAGGCAGATGGCAGTGCACCCGCGTTCGACCCACAGCGAATTGTCATGCCCGTAGAGGGAAGCGAACGTCACCCCGCGCCGCTGGAACTGGGCGCTCGCCTGGCGTGCGCGCTAGGCTCGGAGTTGCACCTGGTCATGGTCGTGCCGACACGCGAGACACTGATTGGTGATCGTTCGGCCCCACGCCGCACAATGCCGGCCACCGTTACGGCAATTCTGGAGCTCGCGGAAGAGAACGCTTCCAAGTACCTTCAAGATGCCATGGCGGAATGCAACAGGACCGGCGCCAAGGTGATTGCGAGCGTCCTACGTGGCCATCCAGTCGAACAGATCGTCCAGTATGCGGAAAGCGTTGGTGCAGAGCTGATCATCATCGCCAGCCACGGTAAAGTCGGACTGGAGGCGCTCGTCTCGGGGAGCTTCGGAGCTCGCATTGTCGCTCGTGTAGGTACGCCTCTGCTTCTCGTTCGCACGTAGTCGGTGCGAGCTGATCGCTCAGGGGTCGGTGACGACAGGTATCTCGTGGAGGATGCGGGCGCCCTGCAAAGTGACCTCTGAGTTCCAGGCATAGAGTGCGACGCCCCGGGCGCCGGCCCGCTGAAGTGCCTCTGCAAAGGTGGGATCGCGGTCCCACTCGGGTTTCAAGACCCGAGCATCGGGCCTCTGCACGACGAAGCAGACAGCCGCAGCTTCGCCCTTGGCTGCCAGGTCTGTAAGCTCCCGGACATGGCGTGCCCCACGCTCGGTCACTGCGTCCGGAAAGTACGCGACGCCATCCCGCACCAGGGTTGCCGACTTGACTTCGACCCACCATCGCCGCCCCGAGCCGTCCTCCAGCACGTAATCCGCCCGGCTGCGAATGCCCGGTCCACTTAGCGGTAGGGGAACCTCGGGTCTCAGACGCGCCGGCGCAGGGAATGGCGCCAGCACCCCGCTCGCCGCGGCCTCGGCGAACAGGGCATTGGGCAGACGCGAGTCCAGACTGATGAGCGTGCCGTTCTCGGGATGCACCACTAGGCGAAGATCGTAGCTCGTCGTGCGGTGTTCCTTAGACGCTCGACTGACATACACGACTGCCTCGGGCACGAGCAGCTCCCGGAGGCGGCCGGGATCCGGACAGTGAGCACGGACAACTTCGCCGCTTGGCAGGCGAACAAGTGCGAGGAAGCGGTTCGGCCGCTCCAGGAAGGTCGCGCGTTCTACAGTGAAAGGGAAATGCACCAGTCGGATCCCGTCCGAACGCTGTGCTTCTCGTTCACTTGGTGGTCGCCCCGTGCCCGTGCCTGCACCGCACGGTCAGCGTGTGCTCTATGGGCGTCTCGAACGTGAGCAACACTCGCACGTGCTCCGGAGCAGGCTCGGCATCGCGCATGGCCCACATGCGGTGGGCATAGGCTCCGGGGGCGACTTCCACGGAGTCTGTGCCGTACGTCATGGTACCGTGGCCTCGCTTCAGGAAGAGAACCTGTCCTGGGCGGGGCTCCAGAACTGTATCTTCGGTCTCCCATATGCCGCCCGGAGCGAAATCCAGCGCAAGCTGAGCCGTGACGCCAGGCATGCCCTCTAGGGTCCGGTACCTCAGTCGGAATCCATCGGATATCTCACTGATGTGCAGTTCGCTCAGGCAAGGTGGCAGCGGCCGCCATGGGCGTTCGGCTCGCGTCTCGAACCAGCGCGAAGGGTCCACAGGCCGGCCTAGCGGAAGGTCGTACCCAGGCCTATGAACCACGTGCTCGCCCCGAGAGACCAGCAAGCAGCCGTTCTCCTGGTCTTCCATCTGGTCGCCCTCGAACCTCCCTGCGCCGAAGTAGCTCTGGCTGATCTTCACAGCGAATAACTCGGCGTTGCCAAAGACGAGCGTGAAAAGGCGAGTGGTGCCGGCGAACGCCGTCGCGCTGATGGGCCCGCGCCGGGATCGCCAGAGACCGAGGCGGCTGAACGTGCGTTGGAAGTCCTGCAGCTTGCCACGGACATCTCCGGCGTTCGGCTCTCCGTACTTCAGCAAGTACCATGCAAGACCCGCAGCATCACCATGACTCTTCTCCCAGACCAAGTCGGCGGCGCACAAGTAGGTGCTATCTGATGTCAAGCGGTGGGCCATGAGATAGGGAAGCGCGAGGGCTGACGGAACGACACGCTTTCCGTAGTCCTGCCGGCGGGAAGCGCCCGTTTCGATGGTGCCGTCCGGGTGGAGCATGTGTAGGTTCAGCGAGAGATTCGCCAGGGCTGCTTCCAACGCCGGCCGATAGCGTTTGTGCTCCCAGAGGAGGAACATGGACCGATCGCAGATGCCATCGTATACGCCCGTACTCCGCTCGATGTAGGCGCCATCGGCGTCCACGTCCATGCCCTCCGCCAGGTACGCCTCGATGACGGGATCCGCGGGCACGTCTCCGAGGAGCGACGCGGCCTGCGCCATGGCCGCCGCCATGACCCAGCGGTGATTGGGGGTATGGAAACCGCCCGTCAGCATGCCGATGGTAGCCCGGCGTACAAATCCCTCGATACGTCCGAGCAAGGCGCTCCACTCTTCGTCTCCGCTGCTCAACCGCCGACCCAACTCGAGGAGCGGACAGAGTGCCTGGACTGCGAACGCTGCGTCTGGTGCCGAGTCGTAGTTGCAGTCGCGCAGATCAATGAGCCCTGATGGCCGCTGGACGCGCTCCAGGTACCCAGTGGCCAGGTCGAGCCGGTGGAGCAGGTGGGCGTCGCTCGGCAAGCTTGGTGCGACGTCCGATCGCAAGCGACGCGCAATGAAGAGCATGCCGCAGGTGGCCACCAAGCTCACAGTGCCAGTCGGTTCCGTCAGACCCCAGGCTGGTTGCATGACACCGCCGCAATCCTTGCCCGGGTCCGTGATCTGGCGCTGCATGATCGCGTCCACCTGCTGGGCGAGCGCTCCCAGAACGTCCAGAAGCTCGATAGCCATGGCTTATTGTCCTCCCCATGGTGAGGATTCGCCGTTCACGCGCCAGATTCCCCGTGGTTACGGTGTCGCAGGAGCGAGTAGGAAGAGGCGGTACATCCAGCGAAGGAAGGGGTATGAGGAGTCCGTCCCAAGAGGATGCTGGACAAGCCGCACGGTCTGTGGGGCGATCCGTATGGCGCGAGGCTGGTGTCTACGGTGTGCTCATCGCTCTGTACGTCTTCATGGCGGTCATGGAGCCCTCCTTTCGCGGGTGGCCGAACTTCCGTAACGTGTTGACGCAGATCTCTATGACGGCCATCGTGGCAGTAGGCATGACGTTCGTCATCCTTGCGGCTGGCATAGATCTCTCGGTAGGCTCGGTCGCGGCCCTGAGCGCCTGTGTGCCGGCGATCCTCATGGCTCACCATGGCCTGGAGGGTCCATACGGAGTGATCCTGACGCTAGTGCTCGGTCTGGTCCTTGGGGTGCTCAACGGACTTGCCATATCGCGTATGGGGCTGCCGCCATTCATCGCGACGCTAGCGCTCATGGTCATGGCGCGGGGGTTGGCGTTCGTGGTGAGTGGTGGAGGTGCCATCTACAACCTCCCCGATTCCTATCTGTGGTTCGGATCCGGAAATATGGCGGAGAACGTGCCTCTCATCGAGAAACTCCCCGTCATGATCGTACTCATGGTGGTGCTGTTCGTTGCTGGACACGTGGTGTTGCAGCGCACACGGCTGGGACGCTATATCTACAGCGTCGGCAGCAACGAGGAAGCCTCCCGATTGTCGGGCGTTCCCACGGCGCAGGTGAAGCTGTTCTGCTATGCACTGTCTGGGTTGTTGGCAGGTCTGGCTGGCCTGCTTTACACGGGATATGTAGGTGCGGCCGAGCCAACGATCGGGGATGGCTTGGAGCTGGATGTCATTGCTGCCGTGGTCATTGGCGGCACGAGCTTGAGCGGAGGCCAAGGAAACCTACCAGGCACGTTCGCCGGTGCGCTTCTCATAGGTCTCGTGCGGAACGGTCTGAACCTCATGCAAGTGAACTCCAACTATCAGAGGGTGGCCATAGGAGCGATCATCTTCGTGGCAGTCATGATCGATATGTACCAGAGGCGAAGGAGGCAGGTGTAGTTATGAAGCGTTCAGTTATCGCAGCAGCTTGCATTGCCGTGGCCCTAGCGGGCTGTGCTGGGAAGCGGGAAGACAAGACGCAACCGGTAGTCGGTGGTTCGTCACAGGTCTCGGTAGTCATCATCTCGCCAGCTCTCACCAGCGTCTTCCATCAGGAGTTCGTGAAAGGGGCTGAGGAAGGCGCGAAGCAGCGGGGGTGGAAGTTCAGCCACCTCGAGCCGGACAAGGAGACCAACTCGGCGGATCAGGTTGCCAAGGTCCAGGACAGCCTGCAGAAGGGAGTCTCGGCGATCAGCATCTGCGCCGTGAACGACGAGGCCCTGAGCCAGGCCGTCAAGAAGGCGAACGACGCCAACGTACCCATTTTCGTTCACAACTCCATCACGCTCGTGCCCAGCGGCAAGGTGGAGGCTTATATCGGCTACGACGAGTTCGAAGGGGGTATGAAGTGCGGCAAGAAGGCGGTGGAGCTTCTGACTGCCAAGTATGGAACGCCTCGGGGCAAGGTGGCTATCCTGGAGGGCACCGCTGGCAGTCATACGAATGAACGGGCGGGTGGCTTTAGGAGGGCGCTGGCAGGCACACAAATACAGGTGGTGGCGGCACAGTCCGCGAACTGGCTTCGCAAAGAAGGTGCAGACCGCACGACGGAATTCCTGCAAAAGTACCCGGATCTGGACCTCGTCTTCGGATGCTCGGATGCCATGGCCCAGGGCGCCGCGCAGGCGGCTCGACAGGCCGGCAAACAGATCTTCACCATCGGCCTCGACGGGAACCCGGACGCCCTGGCGGACGTGAAGAACGGCGTCCTGACGGCGACCCTCGTGGTGTTTCCTCGTGAGATGGGCAAGAAAACTATCGAAGTCATCGAGAAGAGACTGAAGGGTGAGCAGGTGGGACCCGTTGTGAAAACGGAAACCGAGGTCGTGGACAAGAACTCCGTCGCCAGATTCGTGCCCTGAGCAGCCGCCCATGTCCCTCCAGGTCTGGTTCACCAGCTCACTCGAAAGAGTCTTTCCAACAACGAAGCGCAGTCGTCGGAGACGTCTGCCGATGCGTCTTCTGCGAGGCACGCGAGCTGCGGTGCAGGTCTGCGTGAGAAACGAGGGGACCGATGCGGTGCAGGTGCGGATCGCTGCATGCGCTTCCGATCGTATGGAGACGCGGGCCCTCCTCGTGGGGCTCGTGCCAGTACCCCATCACAGCACCGATACGCCTGCTGAGCACATGGATGGCCTGGGCGCGATACCCGGCCTGGCGCCCGATCCTCTGCTCCCGGCTTCCGAGGTCACGCTGGGTCCCCAGGAGACCCGCTCTTTCTGGATCACGCTGTACACGCCTCCGACCGCGTCTACAGGACCGACTGTATTGCGTTGCAGCGTGGAATTGGGCACGAGTCAGCGTCTGGAACTGGCCAGGCGGTTCACCATCGATCCCTTCGTGGCGGAACCTCTACGTGGGTTTCCCATTACCCATTGGTTCTACGGCGACGCCATTGCGGACTGGTACGGCGTGGCTCCATGCAGCGATGCATGGTGGCGCTACGTCCGCGCCTACATGGCGGATCTCGTCGCCCACCACAACACGTGCATCTACGTGCCCATCTTCACGCCCCCGACAGACGGCGTGAAGAGACCGTGTCAGCTTCTCGGTGTGCAGCCACGCGGCAGCGACGATTACGACTTCGACTGGACCGAAGTGGAACGTTGGATCGAGGCGGCCATAGGCTTCGGTGCAGAGTTCTTCGAGTGGACCCACCTGTTCACACAGTGGGGTGCGTCCAACGCTATCCGGATCTACTGCTCGAACGACGACCCAAGTTCGGGGTTGTGGTCACCTGAGACACCTGCGACTGCACCCGTATACAGGCGTTTCCTCGCGCGCTTCCTGCCGGAGTTCCGAGCGTTTCTGGAGAAGCATGGTCTGTTGGATAAGAGCTTCTTCCACTTGTCCGATGAGCCCGGGGCACACCATCTTCCGAACTATCGGGCTGCACGCGAGATGCTGCGGGAGCTTGCTCCTTGGATGCGCGTCATGGATGCCATGAGCCATGTGGAGTTCGCGAAAGAAGGTCTCACAGACATTCCGATCGCGAGTATCGCGGCAGCGCGTGAGTTCCGTGCGGCGGGCGTTCCTGCTTGGGTCTACTTCTGTTGTGGACCAAGGGGCGCCTACTGGAACCGCTTGCTGGACACCCCGCTTGCGCGTCTACGGATGGGAGGAAGGCTGCTGCATGCGCTCGAGGCGCGCGGGTTCCTCCATTGGGGTTACAACTACTGGTACCGGTCTCAGACCCAGCAGCTCATCGATCCGTTCGTCGAGCTGGCTGGAGATGCATGGCCGGGATGGCCCTACGGAGACCCATTCGTGGTCTATCCTGGCCCTGACGGACCCATTAGCTCGGTCCGCTGGGAGATCTGGGCTGAGGCGATGCAGGATCTCGCGATCCTTCGCCAGCTCGGTGTGGCACCGGACGATCCGCGTCTAGCTAGTATTCGGGACTACGATGACTTCCATCCGGCCGATCCCGACGGTTCTGCCGTCCTACTGAGCACCCTTCCCTGACACCTCGGCGACAGCCCGCTGCCGCCTATTGGTACCTTCCGTACCGCTGAATCGTGCTCATGACAGCGCGGAGGCCCGAGAGGCGGCTGCCTGGGTTGATACTGCCGGCAGTTGCGATGATGAGGCCGCCGTCAGCCGCAACGGCTTCGATGTCACGCTTCACCTCCGCTGCGATCTCCTCGTCGGTGCCACGGGCGAAGGTCCAAGGAGCGAGTTGGCCGTGGATGACGCACCTCGGCATCGCGCGCCGTATGTCCTGGACGCGGACGGCGGGACCGAAATTGCCGTGGTTCACGCCAACTTCGTTCAGAAGGGGAAGCAGGTGGGTCATGGCGCTATCCGAGTGTTGGTAGCGCGTATCGCCAGGATCTGGGGCGAACCGTTCGAACACCCTGCGGAGGATGGGCTGACCGAAGAAGGCGTACATCTCAGGATTGAGCATGGCGCAGTTATCGTCGTTGAAACCGAAACCCCGCCGGTCAGGTGTGCCGCTAGCTTCGTAGAACAGCTCCGTCATCTGGATGATCTTGTCCGCCAGAAGATCGCGGAATCGAGCTGCCAGCGAAGGTGCATCGCGAATGAGAAAGATGAGGTTCTCGACGCCATAGATGCTCATGGCTGCCGTGACCGGCCCCCGAATGCCGCCTCCAAGGCGAGGACGCTTGCCGTAACGCTCGTAGATGCGGCGCACTTCGGCGTCCCAGTTGGGCGGAAAGAGGAATGCGCGCAAGTCGCGCTTCTCCACACGGTCGAGGAGAGCTTCGAGCTCACTCGGTGTTGTGGCTGCCGGCATGACCCAGTCGGCCCCGCCAGTATGGATTACCGGCGCCTCGAAGATGTCGGTGATGCTCTTCACCGGAGGGAACCGGGAATCGGGCGGTGGCGGATCATCTTCGGGCAGCATGGGCCGTCCGACGATGGCCACAGCCCGCTCGTTGTAGCGCTTGCGGAGGTCCAGAGGAACATCGTAGGGGTTCTGAATCTCCGTGTCGGCGCCTTCCGGCATGGGCAACCCTAGCTCGTCCCAGACACAGGTGGCAGGCATGCGTATACCCAACGGTACCTGGGGCTTGTCGGTGGAGAACCACTTGCCTTGGCTGGCGGCGTCGTCCTCCCAGAATCGCTCGAGGTCCACCGGGAATAGATAGGGGCTGCGTGGATCAGGCATGCTACAGGCATTCCTCCGATGTCATCATCGGCCTCGTAGCGGCGAGCACGCGCGGTGCGTTCGGCGTTGCCGAGGTGTTCGACCTGCTCGCTGGCGATGCGCTAGCTTCCCTTCGATCGGATGCAACCCCTGGTTGCCCCTGGCTTCGTAATCCCATCCTTACGGTTGTATGCTTCGTTGCATGCAAATCAAACCGTGACGTATCGTTTCTCACGGTCTGCCTGGTAGCCTGCGAGGATGACTTTGAGGACGGTAATGCCCTCGTAGAGCCCCTGCTCCGGAGTGGCGCCAGTCTCGATGCAGTCCACGAAGTGCTTGATCTCGCCGACGAAACCACTCTCGGGCTCCAGGTCATGCTTCTCCGTTTCTCCCTGGAGCGGCTGGAAGTAGAGGGTGTTGCCGCGGCCGTATATCTGCCCCTTCTCTCCGATGGCGTGGATCTGCCAGTGGCCATTGGGCACATTGTAACCCCAGGACGTCTGGATCGTGCCCACAGCACCGTTGGCGAAACGAACCATGGTCTGCGCGCTGTCGTCCCCCTCGAGGTTCGGCTGATTGTAGTTGGCGAGCATGCTCACTACTTCCACGGGCTCGGAGTTCGCCAGCGAAATGAGCATGTAAGCTGGGTGGTAGCCTGTGTCAATGGCGCATCCGCCACCACACGTTTCCAGCTTGCCACGCCATCCCCAGTCGACACCCTTGCCTCCACCGGCGTAGAAACAGTCCACAGTGCGGAGGCTGAACAGCCGACCGAGTCTGCCCTCCCGTATCCACTGCCGGGCCAGACGCGGGGCTGGCTCGAACATCTGGTTGTGGGCGCAGGCCAGAATGACGCCATTGGCCTTCACGACGGCTTCGATGTCCCTGGCTTCCTCCAGCGTCGTGCACAGGGGCTTCTCCGTAAGAATGTGCTTTCCGGCTTCTGCAGCGTCCACGATGGCATCTCGATGGAGATGGTGAGGCAACGCGCAGTCCACCGCATCCACGACATCGTCGGCTAACATGGACTTCCAGTTCGTGTAGATGGCGGCGTTGGGGTTAGTGTCCGTGGCCCGCTGCAGGGCATTAGCCTCGTTCACGTCGCATGTTGCCGTTACGATGGCGCGATCCTCGACGGCCTTCAGACCGGGGACATGAGCGCCCATAATACCCCCGCATCCTATCAACCCTAGGCGTATCACGTGTTTCTTTCTCCTTGTGTATATGCTCGTCTGCCCGTCAGAGCAGTCGCCGACGGTGGATTCGCGAGACCCCATCGGCTTTCCTGCATTGTCTGTACAGTCTCCGAGCAGGTTCGACGGTGCTCGCGCGGCGGGAGTCGAGTACGCGCGGGGTTCTACGTAAGGCCGCACGGCAGGAGGATGCTTCCTTCCGTAGGCGCAGGAAGAACCTGCGGCTACACGGCCTTCGGCCGTGGGGCGGGAGGGGCACGCTCTTCCGTTGACCCTCTCCTACCGGTACGGCTATAATTGCCATCGGGGCGGATCCATAATGAACACGGCAAGCATCCGACGTGTAGCGTCGGAGATCACGATGCGGACGTACAGCGAGCTGGAGCGGACGCTCCAGCATTTTCCGCCTGACCGTGCCGATTGGCACCCCGGAGGTATGGCACGCACTGCGGTGGAGGTCGTCGCCCACTGCGGTGTACACTGTCGCTTCTTTGCTGCCATCATGGCGGGCAATCCGCTCCCGTATCGCACGGCGGACGAGATGGAATCGGCCCTCGATCAATACCGGTCACTCCCGGACGCGCTCGCTTTCCTTCGCGATGCGGTTGCAGACCTCGCGCGATGCATTTCCGAGATGGCGGACGAGAAGATAGCTACCACGATGGTGATGCCTTGGGGGGAACGGGTGCCCGTCGCATTCGGGCTGCTGATGCCAGCCATGCATCTCCAGTACCATCTCGGCCAGGTGTGCCAGCTTCAGACAATGCTGGGCGATGACACCCAGTATTGAGACAGACGAGGCGAGAGAGGACGAACGGTATGAGCAACCTTGTCGAACTCACGGCAGCGTTCCGTAGGCAGTACGATCGCTCACCGTGGTTCATCGCGCGTGCGCCCGGCAGGGTCAATCTCATCGGCGAGCACACCGATTACAACGAAGGCTTCGTATTTCCGGCTGCCATTACTTACGATGTCGCGATCGCTGTGGCCCCGAGAACCGACCGGCGCGTCTATCTCGCTTCGAGGCAGTTTCGCCAGGACACTTGGTTCAGCCTCAATTCGATTCGAAAGGCCGTTCACCGTCCATGGTCCAACTACATCCGAGGCGTGGCACACATTCTGCAGGAGACAGGGCATCGGTTGTGTGGCATGGATGCGGTCATCACAGGCGACGTGCCGGTAAGCAGTGGCCTGTCCTCCAGCGCAGCCCTGGAGGTGGCGTCGTGTCTCGCCTTCGAAGCTGCCAGCGGTTTCAGGCTCGATCCGGTGGAGAGGGCGAAGCTGTGTCAGCGCGCCGAGGTGGAGTTCGTGGGCGTGAAGTGTGGCATCATGGACCAGTTCATTTCGGTGCTGGGTCGTGCCGATCATGCCCTGTTTCTCGACACCCGATCGCTGGAGTACGAGCCGGTGCCGCTACCATTCTCGGGCCTGGAACTTGTCATCACGCATACGAACAAGCCTCGGGGACTGGCCGGATCGAAGTACAACGAAAGGCGAAGTGAGTGCGAGGAAGCGGTCGCCGTGCTCCAGCAAGAGATCCCAGGCGTCCAATCCTTGCGTGACGTGACCCTCGAAGACCTTCGGCGGTTCAGGAGCAAGTTGAGCCCTCTCAGCTACAAGCGCGCTCATCACGTCGTGTCGGAGAACGAGCGTGTGCTGCGGAGCGTGCAGGCCCTCAAGGCGGGAGATATCGAGCACTTCGGCCGACTCATGTACGAGAGTCATGAGTCGCTCCGCGACAACTACGAGGTGAGCTGCCTGGAGTTGGATACTCTTGTACGTGTTGCCCGAAGTGTGCCTGGCGTCTACGGCTCGCGCATGACAGGCGCCGGTTTCGGAGGATGCACCGTAAGTCTGGTGGCCTCGGACCAAGTGGAGACGTTCCAGAGAATCGTGGCGCGCAGATACCTTCGCGAGGCACGGCGCAGGGCGAGGTTCTATGTATGCCAGGCTGCCGAGGGTGCCTCCATCATACGACCCTGACGTAGCCGTTTCCCTCAGGGACCGTAACCCGTTGCTCGGCGGCCCGGCCGGGCGAGGCAGAGGAGCAATGATGGCACATCCTTGTACGAAACTGCTTGCACTGGCCATGTTGCCTGTGCTCCTGAGCCAGGTGCCATCGAAAGAGCGCCGCCTCCGTCTTCCAGCCGACGTTGCCAAAATCCTGCCCGCGGAAGACCGCCATCCCCCTGTCTTGCATAGCGATGCGTACCTTGCGCCTGTACCCGTACCGGGTGCCGTGAACACGTCGGGGGCAGAGGATTCGCCCTACATCTCGGAGGATGGGAGGACGTTGTGGTTCTGGTTCACGCCGGATGTTCGCGTACCTCCGGAGAAGCAGATACTGGACGGTGTCACGGGCATCTACGAGGCGAAGCTAGAAGCCAAAGGCTGGACCGAAGGCGTCCGGGTCCTTCTTTCCCGGCCCCACGAGCTGGCGCTGGACGGTGCGCAATGTGTGCAGGGAGATACCATGTGGTTCGCGTCGGCGAGACAGGGAAACGGCCGACCTCTGGACATTTGGATCGCACGTCGGCGGGCAGGGCGGTGGACAGACTGGGTGAATGCCGGAGAACGCTGGAACAAGGACTTTGCAATGGGGGAACTACACGTCACCCCCGACGGGAAGCAGGTCTACTTCCACACGGACCGTCCAGGTGGCAAAGGCAAGCTAGACATCTGGTGCTCCGAGCTGCAACACCGCCAATGGGGGGATCCGAAGCCCGTGTCGGAAGTGAACAGCCAGGAAGATGACACCCAGCCGTTCGTCACCTATGACGGGCGCGAGCTTTGGTTCACCAGGACCTACCGAGGAACGCCGGCCGTGTACCGCAGTACTCGCAAGGGCAAGGGCTGGTCCTCACCAGAGCTGATCCTCTCTCAGTTCGCTGGTGAACCGAGCGTAGACCGACGGGGGAACGTGTACTTTGTGCACCACTTGTTCCGGGACGGTCGCATGATCGAAGCAGACATCTACGTCGCACGCCGGAAGTAAACTCAACGTGTTCTGGAGGCGGCCGGGTGCTGGCGGACGGGATGCCGAGCACCCGGCCAAGAACAGTGTCAGTCGAGCATGGCCTCGGGATCGCCGTGGAGTGGTGGCAATGGGTTCGGACGGACCGTAATGCCGCCCTCTTCGTAACTCTCCATGGCCGCCCACGTGTATTCCAGGGCTGCAAGCGCGTCCCGACCGGACGCCCTTAGGCTCTCCAGCGGCACCTTGTTCGTCAGGTCTTCCAGGAAGGCATGGATGCGGCGCGGGAACGTCGCACCAAAGTCTTTGATGCCCGTATCGAACACAACGGGCTCGTTGGGACCGCCCCCCGGTCGCTCCGCATTGCCGGCAGCTTTGGGATCCGGCGCGGGCCAGTAGGTCACCTTCTCGATGCAATTCTCGATGCAGAAGGTGCCCCGTGTACCGGCCACTTCGAGGCTCCACCATCCTCCCAGACCATAGGTCGCATCTCCCCGCTGGCTCAAGAGGTAACCAACACAATCGTTGGCGAACCGGACATGGATGCTCACCGTGGAGAGCATGACGTCCTGATCGCGACGGCGGAACCATGGCCGGTTGACGAACGCCTGGACATGGGTGATATCTCCGCAGAAGTGGCGCATGACGCTGAACGGATGGGACAGGAACGCCTTGAAATGGGCATAAGGGAAGCCCCACCAGCGAGAGTTCTTGTTGGGACCGTAGACGCCTTCTCCTGCCGAGAAACCCATCTTGTGTAGGCAGTAGAGAAGCTCACCGATCTGGCCGTTCCGTATGTACTCCATGGCCTTCTCGGCCGGGGGCGTGAAGTAGTGGTTGAGGTTGCAGCCCAGGTAGAGCTTGTTTGCCGAGGCGTAGGCCACCATCTGACGTGCCTCGTTCACGTCATTGGAGAGTGGCTTCTCCACGAGCACATGCTTGCCGGCTTCCATGGCTTCCATGGCGGGTTCGAAATGCCAACTGCCGTTCTCGTACCCGCCCGTCGTTACGTCCACCATGTCGAGGTCTTCGTTGGCCAGCATGTCCTTGAGGGAGTAGTAAGCGCGGACGCCGTGCTTCTGTGCAGCAGCGTCAGCGCGTTCCTTGACAACGTCGCAGACGGCTACGAGTTCCGCTAGATCGTCTGCTGCATGAGCGGCGGCATGCTGCAGCCCGATGCCGCGCATGCCGACTATTCCGACTTTGATGGGCATGTCAATGATCCTTCCTTGCAGAGTCTGTCCTCGGGGACTTGGGTCTACTTTCTCGCCTCAGCCTGAAGCCTAGCGGCTTCGCCCGGATTGCCAATGTGCAGGGTGTCGTAGGCCTGCTGAGATGTCTTGAACGGACCGACACCTTCGATGCCGTGCCAGTCGCCCTGAGTATGTATCGGGTTCGGTAGACCGGTCGCGGCCTCGCGATGGCCGATCCATGCTTCCATGCGCGCTTTGAGATGTTGGACCACGTCCGGTAGCTCGTCAGCGAGGTTGTTGTTCTCTTCGGGGTCCTGAATGAGGTTGTACAGCTCTACCGGCGGCTTGAAGTGGAAGTCCGGCTCCAGCGCTACGATGAGCTTCCATTCGGGTGTTCGCCAACCGTGCTTCCGCATCCAGGTGCATTCGGTGATGTAGATCTCGGTGTCGTAGGATGCAACCTCCCCCGACACTAACGGAAGCAGGCTCCTACCGTCGAACGCGTCGGGAGCCTCTATGCCGGCGAGTTCGAGAATGGTAGGCGTGAGATCAGGGTGGTCGCAGTAGCCGCAGATCCTCTTGCCGGCGGGCAACTTCGGCGGGTAACGAATGATGAGCGGAACATGGAGCACGCAATCATAGAGGCCATGATGGTCGAACCAGCACTCATGATCGTAGAGTGTCTCCCCGTGGTCCGCCGTGATGACGACAATGGTATCGTCCAGAATCCCGTTGGCCGCCAAGGCTGTGAAGAGCGTCTGGATGGCTGCGTCCATGTAGGCGACGGCTCCGTCGTACTGTGCGATGACATAGTCCTTGTCGCTGATCCCGCGAGGCATCCAGGCAGCGAAGTAGTCGCAGAAGGGTTTGAACGACATGACAGGGTCCATGGACCGGTTGTTCGGATCGCACTCGTTGCCATGATAGAACATCCGCTCGAATGGGGCTGGCGGAAGGTACGGCGAGTGCGGGTCCATGTGACGTAGGAAGAGAAGCCACGGCTGATCCTGGGCGAGAAGCCGTTCCAGCTCAGGTACGGCGACCCGATTGAGCAGCTCCGCCTTAGGACTCCGTCCGTCCTTGTCTGCTTCCCAGCCAGGGAAGTGGAGATAGGTGTCGAAACCACGCGACGCTGGATTACCCTCGAAACCCACGCTCGTGGAGGTGTAGCCATAGTCGCGCAAGATCTCCGGCAACGTGCGGACTTCGGAGCGCATGGGGCCGCGATGGCGGAGGGCGACAACTTGCGTACTGAATGCGTCCCGACCCGTCAGCATGTTGGCATAGCCGCTGGTGGTCGGGATGTGCGGGCTGTAGTAGTTTTCGAAAAGCACGCCCCCCTGTGCGAACCTGTCTATATGGGGCGTGGTCAGGCGCGAGTAGCCGTAGCAGCTCATGTTACGGGCGCTCAGCGAGTCAATGCCTAACAGCACGATATTGGGCTTCTTCGCACCGCCTTTGCTAGTGGCCATCTGTCTTGCTCCTTGCTCCGGCCGGTCTCGTGAGGACCGGCGGGGGGTATCGTCTTGTTGGTGAGAGCGCTCCTGGACAAGTTCGACGCGCGTGCGGGCAATACCTACCCGTCGCTCTCAGAAGTGATCGTTCATCCACATGCACGGGCCTGCGAAGAATGTGGCCAGGGGTTCCAGAATCTTATCGTCCTGCAATTCCATGTCTCCATTCTCCGCAATCGTATAGGCGTTGGCCGATCCCATGTAGAGTTGGGTGAAGGAGCGGATGTCCAGGGTCACCTGTGGAGATGCGGACGCACGGTCAGCACGGACACACTCTGCATCGAATTCCACACGCCACACGGCGTCATTCCACGGAGCCTGCTCATCTACCACGCGCAACGTGAACGCACCTTTCGTTTCCAGGAAGGGCCTGTAGGCATTCAGCGCTCTTCCAATATCCACTACCCGTGCCTGCGTGACCGGTGCGATGCGTGTTTCGACGCCGTGATGACAGAAGACATACCAGAGCGGGTCGTCTTCAGGTGCGGACCAGGCGAACCGTCGTGTCTGCATGTTCATGCGCCTTAGGAGGCCGAGCAGCCCTCGGCGGGCGGCATTGCTCGTGCAAATGAACTCGCTGATGTCAACGCATTCCCCACTGCCGCCACTATAGGTCAGATAACCTTCGATGCCTCGCGTTCCTTCGTAGAGGAATGTGACGGTGTAGTAGTCCGGTCGATCGTCTAGAAGACGACACCAGAGCCGTTCGTCACGATCGAGCATCCCCCGGTAGGACTGGCTGAACTGCCGGTAGAGGTTAGCAATAGCCGGACGATCGTCCGTCGTGGCTTGCCGACAGCGATCCGTCTCGTCTGCGCGCTTCAGGATGTTGGACGGCACGCTGTACCGCCGCTCGACACCTACCCATTCCCACCCCAACTGCCTATAGAAGTCGAAACTGAAGGGGAACAGAATGGATACAACCTGACCTGCGTCGCGCATGTGCTCCAGCGCACGCAGCATGGCGGCACGGACGTAGCCCCTCCCCCTCGAGGCAGGAAGGCAGGCCACTCCCGCAATGCCGCCCATGGGGACGACGACCTCTGGACCCATGTGGATTCGGTAGTCGAGGATGACTACCTGCGCATGGAGATTCCCATTCTCCCAGACGCCGTATCCAACGAAGTCGGCTTGGTTCGGATCGTCGGCCCAATCCATCGCGCGCCGACCATGGGAGAATGCCAGCGAAGCCAGATAGTAAGCGCTCGGCTTGTCCGCTTCGCTCAGACGACGGATTTCCACTCGGTAATACCCTCACCCTCTCACGTACAGCCCATTATGCTACCCGGTAAAGCGACGTGCTCTGGACGTTGCGACCGGAGGATTCTGCGTAGTCTATCGCGAATGTCTGGATCGAGCAATGAACGAACGAGACGACCAAGACGCAGCACGTTCCGTGGCGGCTGACTTCGTGGATCGTGCGCCCAGGACCGTTGCAGAGGTGGAGCGCCGCCTGCGACGGGGGGGATTCGACCCGAAGACGGTGGAGGCGGTCATCGCGGACCTAGTGCGTGCGGGACTGTTGGACGATCGGGCGTTCGCGCTTGCGTGGGTAGAGAGCAGGAGCCGCAGCCGGAAGCTCGGTCGCCTACGGTTGGACTCGGAGCTGCGACGCAAGGGAGTGCCGTCCGAGGTAATTGCCGAGGCACTTGCGACGATCGCCGAGGAAGACGCGATCAGTCACGCTCGCAGCCTCGCGCAAGCGTTCCTGGGCTCGGCAGACATCGAAGATGCCAGGGTGCGACAGCGGCTTGCGGGATATCTCTTGCGCCGCGGGCATGCATGGGATACCATAGAGCAGGTATTGTTAGAGTTACGGTCGAAAGAGGAACCGTAAGATCCAAGACTTTCCTTCCAGCCAGTAATGACCAGCGCTCGACCTCACTATCACACAGGAGGTGAGGTAAGCGTGGGGGAGACAATCCTAGTAAGTTGCATTATCGTCGTCGCGGCGGCATGCGCGGCGATGTTGTGGTACCTGCGCGGAGAGAAGCGCAAGATCGAGCAGTTGGCCCTGGAGGCCAGAACCCAGAGCGAGAAGCTACTCGAGGATGCACGGAAAGAAGCAGAGTCGCTGAAGCGGGAGGCGCTCCTACAGGCGAAGGACGAGGCGTTTCGCCTGAAGGCACAAGTGGAGCAAGAAGACCGCGAGAGGCGCGCTGAGCTACAGAGGTTAGAGCGAAAACTGGCACAGAAGGAAGAAACGCTGGACCGACGACTGGAGACTCTAGAGCGGAGGGAGAAGGCGGTCCAGAAGAGCGAAGCGGGCGTACAGGAGGCGTACCGCGACGCGGCAGAACTGGTGAAGCAACGGCGGGTCGAGCTGCAGCGGGTCGCCCGGATGACGGTAGAGGATGCACGCGAGCTCCTGCTGCAGGAGGTGCGGGATTCGACACGTCAGGATGCGGCGAGGATCATCAAGGAGATAGAGGAGGAGGCCCGCCGCGAGGGAGAGGCGCGAGCACGTCACATCATCGCCCTCGCCATACAACGGTGCGCCGTGGATCAGACATCGGAAACTACCGTGTCTGTTGTGCCCCTGCCCAGCGACGAGATGAAGGGGCGCATCATCGGCCGGGAAGGGCGCAATATCCGCACCTTCGAAACGCTGACGGGTGTGGACCTCGTCATAGACGACACGCCCGAAGCTGTGGTCCTCTCGGCATTCGATCCAGTGCGCCGAGAAGTTGCGCGGCTGGCCCTCAGCGAGCTCGTCCTGGACGGGCGAATCCACCCTGGCCGCATCGAAGAGGCCATCCGCTGTGCCGAGGAACGAGTCCGCCAGAGCATTCTGGAAGCTGGCGAGCAGGCGATTCTCGAGACCGGGCTAACGGGCATCTCGGACGAGCTAGTGAAACTCCTCGGACAGCTCAAGTACCGGTCGAGCTACGGCCAGAACGTGCTGAAACACTCCATCGAGGTCAGTCATCTCTCCGGCATTCTAGCTGGCGAGCTGGGCGGCAATGTGACGCTGGCGCGCAGGGCAGGACTCCTGCACGACATCGGCAAGGCTGTGGACCACGAGGTAGAGGGTGCCCACGCGTCGATTGGGGCTGATATTCTCCGGCAACATGGTGAGAAGCCCGAGGTGGTTCGGTGTGTCGAGAGCCATCACGACGAGGTATCACCTGACACCCTGGAGGCCGTTCTCATCATGTGTGCGGACGCCATCTCGGCAAGCCGGCCAGGTGCGCGTCGGGAGACCCTGGAGACGTATGTGCGACGCGTGCGGAAGCTGGAGGAGATCGCCCAAAGGTTTCCAGGTGTGGAGAAAGGCTATGCCGTTCAGGCGGGGCGCGAAGTGCGGCTTATCGTGCGTCCGGAGCAGATTGATGATCTCGGCACAGCGGAGCTGGCCAGAGAACTGGCGCACCGGATCGAGGAGGAGATGGAGTACCCGGGTCAGATCAAGGTGACGGTCATCCGCGAGACCCGGGCGGTCGAGTACGCGCGCTAGACAACATCGCTAGCTGATGGTGAAGGGGCGCCTTCGGAGAGGGCGCCCCTGACCGACTTGCACCGTGGCTCGTGCAGTGCACGTGCCCTGTTCACTGAGGCCCTACGCGGCCGGAGGTCGTTCCCGCGCTTTGTCGGCTTCGGCGCCAAGCTTGGCGGCCGCTGCGCGGTCTCGTTCCATATCCTCCACTGTGCGTGTCTCGAGGCGAGCTGCTCCACGGTAGTTGGGTCGAGGAGGTGGCGGGGCCGTCGCTAGCCTAGCGCGGGCCGCTTCGATCGCCGTGCCGTACTGGGGGAGCCATTGTGCCTGCGCGACAAGCATGGCATCCGTCATGCGCCACACCTCAGGCGGGTTGCAGACCGCTCCAGTCAGCGGGTCCATGAGCATTGCCTGGCGGAGGAGGGTGTCGTCGCCATTCACAGCAGCTTCCACTGCCAGACGTTGCACGCTGATGCTGGCATTGCACACGGCAGCACAGCCCATGGGAAGGTCACCGACAATAGGAATGCTGAGGCCGCTGCCGTCTACGCAGCCAGGCACCTCGACGATGGCATCCGAAGGCAGGTTGGTGATACACCCTCCGTTGCGCACATTGAAGTGGCCTCGGTATGGCCTGCCAGTCTCCAGGCTCTCGATGATGTAACTGCCGTGCTCATGGCCTCGCTCCTGGGGGACGTACCGCATGGGCGGCCCCTGCATCCAGTTCGGGAAGTCGTGTTCGAACCAGTTCCGTCCTTCCCTGCAAACGCGCAGATACCCGCCAGTCTCGCCGTTGATCCACGAGCCGAGGTCTATCCATTCATGGATCTCATCGGGCCGCTTGCGATACCACGGCACGTATTCGCTGCAGTGGCCGTTGGACTCCGTGGTGTAGTATCCGAAGCGCCGCATCAGGTCTATGCGTACCTTCTCCGTCTTGCTGAACTCAGGATGCGCCTCGAAGAGATCGAGCAACTTGGTGGCGTACTCCACACCATTGTGTTTGACGGAGATGTACCAGGTCTGATGGTTGATACCGGCGCAGATGACGTCCAACTCATCTGGTCTTGCGTGCAACAGCCTGGCAATCTGCCAGATGCCACCTGTGACGCCATGGCAGAGTCCGACGATCCTCACTCCCCCGTACTTGACGCACGCCCACGTGTTCATGGCCATGGGATTGGAGTGATTGATGAAAAGGCAATCTGGCTTGGCGACCTCCCGGATATCCTTGCAGATGTCCAGGAGAACGGGAATGGTCCGCTGCGCATACATGATGCCGCCTGGTCCGAGCGTATCCCCCACACACTGGTCCACACCATACTGCAGGGGGATCTCGATGTCCGTCTCGAAGGCCTCGAGGCCACCAACTCGGATGAAGGAGAAGACGTAGTCCGCGTC
Organism: Chthonomonadales bacterium; assembly: GCA_037443035.1. GTDB lineage: Bacteria > Armatimonadota > Chthonomonadetes > Chthonomonadales > CAJBBX01 > JABWBA01. The sequence continues at coordinate 35,682 of JBBIPC010000003.1, read as the reverse complement.
CTTCAGTGCTTCACGCTGGTCTGTAGTGGCATACACGATTGCTGGTACACCGTTGGCTTCGATGTCGCGCTTGCAGAGCCGGTAGACCATGTCGAGGTTGCGCTCACTGATATCGGTGAACGCGAACTGCGTGTCGGCAAGCTCCGGTACGGTGAGGATGTCCCTGACGCACCCCCGCGTGAAACCGATGCTACCGGCTCCGATAATGGTGACTTTGATGGACATAGCTTCTCTTGCCTTCGTTAGGTGTAGATATGGTGCCGGGTCTACGTCATGAGAGACGGCAACCCGAACACGCGGATTTCATGGGCGCCGTTGTGCTTCTCGACCTCGGCGTAGACGTGAATCCTGTCGCCTACCCTCAGCCACTGGGAGTAACGCCAGACGTGGAGACGGCCCGGGGTTGGGCTGACGAGCAGCGGTTTGCTGGGGGTCAAGTCGGTTACGTCGACCAGATCCAAGGTGTAGGCAAGGCCTGTAGCGATGTTGTAGGCGGGATCGTCCCACGCTGCGCTGGAACCTTCGTAGACGAAGAGCCAACCCGCACCGGTGGGAAGAACGCTGGCGGGACGAACAGCGTAATCATGCCAGCCAGCCAGTGGCAACACCGTTCGCCCGGGATGCCCGTATGGCTGCCACTGTTCACCGTTCTCGCTCACGAAGTGGAACGTCTGTTCGAGGCCGAGAATGCCAATGACGAAACAGTGCCACTGTCCCTCGGCCCACAACACGACCGGGTCCTTGTAACCCGTGGGCAACGAGGGCCCGGCCGGAGAAGGTGCTACAGGCGTGATCACCGGCCTCGCCGATGAGGGCTCGAACCTGTCGGGTAGGTGAGCATCGTCGAAGCGAACAATGCACCACCGGCCGTCGATGGGTCCGCAGCCGTAGAGGCGGAACGTACCCGACGTGGGAACGTAGACCAGCGCTGGCCGTTCGAACCCGGCGATGGGCACATCTTCCCTGCGGATGGAGTGGACAGGCTGGAATCGGACACCGTCGTCGCTGCGGTAGATACGGATCTCGTAGCCTCGCAAGCCGAGTGGAGCCTCAGCAGTGCGCATTCGAGCAGCCATCCAGAAAGCGCCGTCCTCATCCCGGACCACGGAAGGTGCTCCCGCCCACCATTCCGGCGCATCACGATCGGGTTCGGCAGCCACCTCCCACTGGTCGAAGGCCCTCAGCCACGCTGGTTCGCTGGAGCGGCACTGCCCCTCTGTACTCATGGCGCAGGACTACACGTTGGCGCGAACCCACTCGCCGCACTTGCGGTAGCCCACGTCGGTAGGCGGCGGGCCTTCGTACTCCACACACCACACGCCGTCGTAACCCGCGGCTTTCAAGCACCGCACCGCGTGCATGAGGTCGATCTCGCCTTCGCCCAGGACGGCGCCGCGGTAGTTCTCTCGCGATCCGAAGCCGTCCTTCAGGTGTGTATGGAAGGTGTGGGGCGCGAGGATCTCGTAGTAGCGGTTGATTGTGGAGATGTCGTGCCCGAACCAGCGATAGTTCATCGTGTCCAGGTTCACACCAACGCGGGGGGAACCGACGGCCTCGATGAGCGCTAGTTGCCGGTCACCATCGTTGGTGCAATACCCGTGGTTGTCCACGGCGAAGACTACGTCCTTCTCTTCCGCGTACTCCACCAACCGCACTAGGCAGCCCGCCATGGCATCCACCCAGCGGCTCTCGGGTACGGTCTCCTTCGGGCTTCCGCCTTCGGTGCGGATGACATGGCACTGAAGAACGTTGGCGAGGCGAATGACTTGTTTCATCCTCTCGACCTGAGCGCGTATGGCGTCGGGATCCAGAACGACAAAGTCGTTGCCGGCGGCGAGAGCCGAGACATGGAGACCGCGCGCTCGAACTTTCTGGAGGACCTTCTCGGCTTCGGCTTCGGGGTCATCGGCACCCTGACGCCAGACATCACCGATCTGCAGCTCGACATACTCGAACCCCGCTTCCGGGCAGTAGTCGAGAAACTGGTCGAACGAGAACTGGGGGAAGTTGTAGTGGATCACACCGAGTTTCATCATCCATTCCTTATGTCGGACAGACTGACGTCCATAGATAGGTGCAAGCAAGCAGCGCCCAGCGTAGGCGCAGGGGATCGTCTCACGTCATGCGATCCCCTGCGCAACGTAGCGCCGCTCGGAACTGTTAGAACTTGACGGGTTCGCCGGCAGCGTCCGCACTCCTGTAGGCCGCGTCAATGATCTCCTGTATGAGCAGGAGCTGGTCAATGTTCGTCTTCGGCATGCGGCCGGTGCGGATGCAGTCGAGGACTTCCGGCTGGGTTTTCGTACGTCCCATGAAGGGATCTTGCGTACTGGGATCCGTGTCCGGATTGAACTTCCGATCCATGCTCCATGGCCTACCGCCCTGCAGGTCGGTGGTGTAGACCACGGCGGTGTCAACGGCTTTGGCGTCATCGCCATCGTTGATGGGCCAGACTCGCTCGACGAGGAGTGTGGCTTTGCTGCCGATGATGCGGAAGCCCATCCGCTCCAGGTCGGTGTGCATGGCCCATGCAGCATTCACGTTCATGGTCACGCCGTTCGTGAGCTGCGAGTAGACCTGGATACGCCGCTCGACGTTGAACAAGCCGTTGGGGTTCTTCTTTCCGCCGCCGTAAGGACCGTAGCCCGGGCAGCCGGGCTCGGCCTTAGAGAACGTTCGGGCCGAGAGCCAGTTCACCTTCGGCCAGTCCATGACACCAAGGAGCCAACCGAGGAGGTGGGGCATGAGGTCTATGCCGGGTCCGCCGCCGCTCTTCTCTTTGATACCGAACCAGTCCCCATAGAACGGAATGCCGTTGCGCCGTGTCCACCAACCGTCCACGGTCTGGAGCTCTCCGAACGTGCCCTGTTGCATGAGATCCGTGGCAAGCTCGTAGAGAGGAGTGTAGTTGTTGTTGAGCTGGGCTGCACCGACCTTGCCGGACTTCCTCCAAGCCGCATGAATGTTGCGTGCACCCTGGAGCGTGTTGGCCGCAGGTTTCTCCAGAAGCACGTGCATCCCTGCCTCGAAGCAGGCTACGGCTGCCGGCTCATGGAGGAAGTTCGGCAGGCAGATGCTCACGCAATCCACCCCGGACTTCGCGATGAAATCCTTCATGTCCAGATAGAGAAAACCGTCCTTCGGTGGCACGGGTACGCCCGCTGCAGTGTAGACGCTCTCCACGACGGACCACTTTGCGGGATCCGCGTCGCAGACTGCCGCCACTTCGACTCCCTTGTCGCGCAGGGCGAGCCAGCCCTGCAGGTGAAACTTGCCGATGCCGCCGTAGCCGAGGACACCGACTTTCACCACATCGTTGGTTCCACTCATGTTATCCTCCCTTTCCGAGGTTTGCTTGGGAAATCGGATTTCGTCATTGGCATGTCGAGCTAGCGCTCGATGCGTGCCGAAGCACCGCGGGCCACGGCGCGTACCTGTTCGAGCGTCGCCATGGTCGTATCGCCAGGATACGTGGTGATCAGGGCACCATGAGCCCATCCGAGTGTGACTGCCTCTGCGGGATCTGTGCCCGTCAGGAGGCCGTAGAACAACCCCGACGCGAACCCGTCTCCTCCGCCGACACGGTCGTAGACGTCTAGCTCGCACGTGGGCGCCTGATAGCGCTTGCCATCAATCCAGGCGACTGCGCTCCAGACATGCCGGTCGGCGGAATGGACTTCCCGGAGTGTCGTTGCCACGACCTTGAGCTGGGGGAAGCGCGCGAGGACACCGTCTATCATGGAGAAGAACGGCTCGGGGTCGAGCTTCGACTTGCCCGTAACCGTCGGACCGGGCATCCCAAGGCCCTGCTGCAAGTCCTCTTCATTCCCCACGAGGACATCCACATTGGCCACGATACGCCTGAGCGTCTCCTGCGCCGTTTCCAGTCCGCCAGCGACCTCCCAGAGCTTCTTCCGGAAGTTGAGGTCGAAGGAGATGACGGCACCTGCCTTCCGGGCGGCCGCCATGCCTTCCAGGATGACCTCCGGTGTTGTCGAGGACAGGGCTGCGAAGATGCCACCGCTGTGGAACCAGCGCACGCCGCCTGCGAAGATCGCATCCCAGTCGAAGTCACCGGGTCTCAGGAGCGCCGCCGCTTCGTTGCTCCGATTGTAGAACACCACCGGAGCACGAATCCCCTTCCCACGGTCGCTGTAGACTGTCGCCATGTTGGGGCCTCTCACTCCGTCGTGCTGGAACCTCTTGTAGAAGGGGGTGACTCCCATGGCGCGCACACGTTCAGCGATGAGATCGCCGATGGGATAGTCCACCATGGCGGTCACAATGCCGGTACGGAGACGGAAGCAGTCGGCCAGGTTGGCTGCGACGTTGAACTCGCCGCCGCTCACATGGATGGTGCACGACGATGCTTTGCGGAAGGGGATGACTCCCGGATCGAGGCGATGGACCAGCCCGCCCAGGGAAATGAGATCGAAGGCGGCATCAGCCGGAATGCTAAGCCCGTACGGCATACAAGCCTCCTGAAGGAGTGTTCCACCCGCTATTGTACTCCCTGTCAGCGTGTGATTGGCAGCTAGCTCAGGTCGTGCCTGTTCGGTCTCGAGCCATGAACCGGGCTCTAGACGGCGCGAATCTTGTTGACCTCTTGCTGGATCCGAACGAGGCCGGCGTAGACACCGTCCTTCGCCATGAGTTCGTCATGGGTGCCAAGCTCGACCATGCGCCCTTCCTTGAGAACGACCAGGCGGTCTGCATTGCGCAGTGTGCTCAGGCGGTGCGCGATGGCGAAAGTCGTGCGGTTCGTGATAAGCCGCTGGATGGCCTGCTGGATCTGCTGCTCCGTCTCTGTGTCCACACTAGCAGTAGCTTCGTCGAGTATGAGGATGAGCGGATCGTGTAGGATGGCCCTGGCAATGGAGATCCGCTGGCGCTCGCCGCCTGATAGTCGCTGGCCTCGTTCCCCGACCTGTGAGTCGTAGCCGTCCGGAAACTTCAGGATAAACTCGTGGCAGTTGGCTGCCTTGGCGGCCTCCAGTATGTCCTCCGCAGCAGCACGGGGACGGGAGTAGGCAATGTTCTCCTTGACCGTGCCTGGGAAGAGGAACGGCTCTTGGGGGACGATGCCGAGCCGGTGGCGGTACTCGTTCATGTCAATCTGGCGCAGGTCGATGCCGTCCACGCGAATGGCACCGTCAATCACGTCATAGAAGCGGCATAGCAGGTTGATGATCGTCGTCTTGCCTGCTCCGCTGTGTCCCACGAGGCCGATCATCTCTCCGGGCGCCACAGTGAGGCTGAAGTCATCCAGGACGCGCTTGGCACCGTCGTAGCTGAATCCAACCCTTTCGAACTCCACAGCGCCTTTCCACTCCGCAGGAACGTTGGGTTGGTCCGGCTGGCGTATCTCCGGCTCTGTATCCAGCACTTCGAACACGCGCTCGGCGGCTGTGAGCGACCGAGTGGACCAGTCCATGACGCGGCTGAACTCCTGAAACGGCGTGTAGAACCGCATCAAGTAACCGCTGAACGCCGTGAGGGTGCCGATGGAGATGATTCCATGCAGCGCCTTGTAGCCGCCGAGGCTCCAGAGGATGATATAGCCACTAGCCATGATGAACCCCAGGAGCGGCCAGTAGGTTGCCCAAAGTGCGTTCGCCTCGTAGCTGGCCCGAAAGACATTGAAATTGCGCTCGCGAAACCTCGCTCGCTCCCGGTCTTCCTGGGCAAAGGCCTTGACCACCCGAATGCCCGAGAGAGTCGTCCCCAGGGCAGCGTACATCTTGCTGATGCGGTGCCACACTTGTTGCCACCTGCGCCGGGCCTTCGGCCGGAACCAGCGATTGAGGAAGAACACGAAGATGCCAGGAGCCAAGAGAATCGCGGCAAGCTGCGCATTCATGGAGAACAACACGGAGCTCGTGCCGACGATCGCCAGAAGGGTGGTCATGAACCAGGGTATGCCGTCGGTGAGGAAGTCCCAGAGGTGGTCCGCATCGTTGGTAATGCGGGACATGACGGACGCCGTGTTGCGCTTATCGTAATAGCTCAGGGAGAGGTCCGCCAGGCGGTCGAAGATGCTGATCCGAATATCCATGAGGACGCGCGCACCTAGCCACGCACTGAGGCGACGCTGGGAGTACATCGTCAGCGACATGAGCGCGCGGCTGGCGGCAAAGATACCGACGAAATACCAGACCGGCCCCATATCCAAGTTGCCCCGCTGCACACCGTGGACAATGGCGTCCACGATGCGCCCGCCGATCCACGGTGGGATCAGCTCGAGACCGGCCGTGACCATGATGATGCAGACACTGAGGACCGCCTGGAGTTTGTACGGCTTCAGGTAGCGGAACAGGCGAATCATGACGGCCCGGGCGTCCACACATGCGCGGCAGACGTCCGAGTCTTCCGGCAGGGCTCGTCCGCACTTGGGACATAAGCGCTTCTTCGGCTCGATCTTGTCCAGCGTCAAGCGCTCGCCAGTGGCGAGACCGTTGATCTGCCGTGCAACGGCACTTGCTTCTGCGGCTGCAGCATAGCTGAACCGGACGAGCGGCACCATGCCCTGGTCCGTGAAGGCCTCGATGGTGCCGTTGCCGACGTACATCTCCGCCCGGGCAGACTTGATGCTCGACATGGGGATGGACTGTCTGAGCACCGCGGGCCCTGCCCCGTTGGGGCCGAGGACGTAGACGCGATCGTCCCGTACGACCAGCCACTCTTTCCCGAAAACGCCATCGGAGATATCCGTCTCGAAGACGATGGTGACGGGCTGGTCAGAGGCCGGCACCGTGAAGCTGTCCGCGGCTGTCGGGGTCGTTTCTCCCGGCAGGGCGCCGGTGGTCGCCTCGAGCGCCTCAGCTACAGGCGCCGGTAATTCTCGTAGCAGTGGCATAGAGCCGTGATTGCAACGCCTCCCGAAACATTGTACCTGCTTGTGACGCGCTTTACCTGCGCCATTCGAGTATCTGTCCAGCTTCCTCGAGACGAGTTCGGAGCATTGCGTAGGGCACGTCCTGCACGGGAACGCCGAGGGTCAGGCTGAGATCCGCCGCCACTGCGGCGCTCTGGCCCAGCACCATGAACACGGGCTCCATGCGTGCCGAGCCGTACGCAATGTGCGACGCGGAGATACATACAGGGACGAGCAAGTTAGCGCACTGGCCCTTGCGGGGCACGATGGAGCGATAGGGGATCGGGTAGGGCGGGAAGCCCCCGACCTGCACGTCACCCTCGTTCATGACGCGCCCATCCCTTACGTAACGTCGGCAATTGTGGGAATCCATGCCGTAGCTACCTAGGCCGACTGAATCCTCGACTGTCACGTTTCCCCGGCAGTTGTGCTCCGTGATGACGTAATCCGACACCATGCGGCGAGCCTCGCGCACATAGAGCTGGTAAGGCCAACCGCCGGTGTCGACGAATTCATCCTTACAGAGCCCCCAGGAAGTCATCCGGTTACGCACGTCCTCGGGAACGGACGGGTCATTCGCCAAGAACCAGAACCATCCGGCCACGTAACGTACGTGCGCCTGAAAGATACGTTCCCGCTCGGCGTACGAACCGGTGGGCCAGCGATAGTTGGCTCCGATGTAATCCGTGGAAGTAGCGCCGTGGTTGTTCTTATCCACCTTTCCTCCCCGGATGGGATCGAACTTGCCGAACGCGCCCGTCCAGCCAGCGGCCAGGTAGCGCGCAGTCAACACGTACTCCTGCGGGTCATAGCCATTCGGTTTGGGGAACGCCAAACGGTTTTCTGGGTTCTGCGTCAGGATCAGCCGGAAGTTATAGGCCTGGATGCGCCGATCGCCGGTCCCTGGCCGCTCGGACGCCTTGGGTTCGATCCACGGCAATAGACCGCTCGACGGATCGCCTTCGACTACGTAGGGGCTTACGGGGAGGTCGAATTGATGCTTGTGCAGATACTGCACTCCGTTCAGCGTTTCCCCGTACTTGCGATTGCTTTCCCGACCCACCGTATAGGAGACCTTCGCCCTGGCCATGAGGTCGCCTTCGTAGGTCACGTCTATGTATACGCCAGCCCGCACTGTCAGACCGGTTTCCGTCGTCAGGCTCGCAATCCGCCCTCTACGCATGACCACCGAGCGGAGGTATTCGCTGTTGTAGACCTCGACACCAGCCTCGGCGAGCATCTCGTGGAGAACCTGCTCGGCGACATGAGGCTCGAAGAGCCACTCCTCCTCGACCCCATACTTGGTCCCGCATCGCCGGTAGAACTCCCGAGCCAGTCCTCCGATTGCTGCTTTGTTGCCGAAGTCCGTCCAGCTCAGGCCGCCGGTCGTCATGCCACCGATATGCGTCGCTGGATTGACCAGCACCACCTTTCTACCGTTGCGGGCGAGCTGCACCGAGGCTACCACTCCGCTTGCGGTGCCACCGTAGACGCAGGCATCAGCACTCACTGTGCGTCGGACCACCTGCTGAGCTGGCTTCCAGTAGATTAGGTCCGGGTGCAATGCTGGTTGAGTCGTCGCACCAAGGAACATGGGAACCTCCTCCTACCGTGGTGTTTCCTACGGTACCCCAACGCGCTGCACGGTCACGGCGCAGCCATCTGCAAGCCATGGCTCCCGAGAAGGAATCCCTCATTGCCGAGAAGAAACACACAACATGCATGCATTGACGAGAATACTAGGGGCGTTGGCACTGCCAGCCCTCTTGGCTGTAGCTCTCATGGAGCAGGCGACGGAACCGCTGGTGAACGTGGCTTTGCCCTCGCAAGGCACGCGGATCGTGGCAGACACGCAGTACAGCGAACAGGTTCGGGCCGAGAACGTCGCTGACGGCCGGTGGGATACGGGTTACGCGTGCTGGTTCTCCCAAGACTGGACCAGGCTTCCGTGTGCGTTGACGTTCGAGTTCGCCTCCCGAGAGCGGCTGCGGCGAGCCGTTCTCTACCAGGCCGTCTGGTCTGGCAGCATGTACCACACGAAGGACTACGCCATCGAGGTCTCCGACGATGGCCAGACGTGGCGGCGTATCGCCACGGGCAGGATGGAGGATGTCAGTGGCTCGAAGCATGAAGTGGGTCTCCAAGCCGAAGCCAAGTGGCTGCGGGTCGTAGTTCTGACTTCCTACATTCCGTTCCAGACCTGTGGCTTCGCTGAAGTGGAAATCCTCGCGGAACGCCCCGTAAGTGTCGGATCTCCAGGGCTGCTCCTCAATGGCAAGAAGGCCACAGTGACGGAGGAATCTGCAGGACAGTCGTTGGCGTTCGTCCCGAATGGACCGCAGGTCACCATCCAGCCGGGCGAAGAACCGCTTGTGATCGCGCTGAATCGTGGGGAGTCTCTGAAGCTCCGGTTTGCCGTTGGCGTGCAAGACGAGCCAGCTGTCCTCAAGGCAGAAGCGACGCAAGTCGGTGGGAAGCCAGCGTGCTTGACACTGGAGTACGGCACGCGCGCTGCGGCATGCCAAGCACGTGCGCGGGGCGGGCTGACGGAGCTGTCTCTCCCCATCGCGCCTGGCAGCTCCGGTACGGCAGCTCTTCGTATCGAGGCGCGAGATACAGCGACCGTCCGAGTACGCGGGATACGTGTCGAGACGAACGAACGAATGTATCCCGTACCCATTCGCTTCGACGCCACGGACTATGGCGCTGGACCGCCGCCGACGACACCGGTCCTCCGGCCGGCCATTGTGCGGTCTCTCATCGAGTGGGACTGGCAAGCGCAGGACGGTGTGGGTACCCCACGACTTGCACGTCCCCTACCGGCAGTAGTTCGTGACCTGCTCGCACAGGGAGACCGTCTTGCGGGTCGTCTTCCTGGTACATCCCGTAGTCGTCAGCGGTGGCAGGAGGAGGAGCGGAAGGTCGCGGCCCGTCTACAGGCGCTGTCTCCATCTGCCATGCGCTCCTGGTACTTGCGCCTGCACGGGCTGAAGCGGGCGATGCTGCTGGAGATGGCCGGACCCGAGCTCGGTCCCATCGTCTTCGCCAAGCAAGTTCCGGGCTGCTTCAGTCACCAGCTCACGCAGTATTACGGTCGGTATGCTCGACCGGGTGGCGGCATCTTCGTGCTGGAGCATCCCGGGGAGAGTATGAAGGTCCACTCCCTGACCGATGGACGGTTGCCTCTGGGCAGCTTCATGCTCCCCGAAGTGTCTTGGGACGCAGACCGGGTGATGTTCGCCTACTGCGAGGCTCCCACGACGCCATCCGATACGATTCAAGGGCATAGAGGACGCTACTACCACCTCTATAGTGTGCGGGCGGATGGTTCCGGCCTTCGCCAGATCACCAGCGGCCCTTACGACGACTTCGCGCCGCGGTATCTTCCGAGCGGCAGGATTGTGTTCATCTCGACGAGACGAGGCGGATGGCATCGGTGCGGCACGCCGGGATGCGAGAACTATGTCTTGACGGTGGCCAACACCGACGGAACCGCCATTCGGCCCATCTCGTTCCACGAGACGCAGGAATGGGACCCGGCGGTGCTGCCAGACGGCCGTCTCGTGTATACAAGATGGGATTACGTGGATCGGCATCCGGTCTTCTACGAGCATCTCTGGACCACAACGCCGGATGGCGTTCGTCCCGCGGCACTCTTTGGGAACAACACCTTCAATCCGGTTGGTATCTGGGAGGCACGTCCTGTCCCGCGGTCTCGGAAACTCATGGCAACTGCCGCAGCGCACCACGCTATGACAGCGGGTTCCATCATTCTCGTGGACCCTGCTCGTGGCGTGGACGGCCTCGGACCTATCACCCGTCTGACGCCGGACGTTCCCTTCCCGGAGAGCGAGACGCCAGTTTCGCCAAACTGGTATGCGCCCATGCCTGGCACGCAACCTCTGGAGACCGAACAGAACCGGCGCTGGCCCGGGCATACGTATCGGAGCCCTTACCCACTTTCCGAGCGCATGTTCCTGGCGGCTTACAGCTTCCGGCAGTTGGTCGGCGAACCACGTGGAAACGCTGCCAACATGTACGGCCTCTATCTCTGCGACGCCGACGGCAACAAGGAGCTCCTCTACCGAGATCCATCCATCTCCTCTCTATGGCCAGTGCTTCTCAGACCTCGTTCTAAGCCACCCGTAGTGCCGCCTTCGCTGGACGCGCGTCTGGGAGACCAGGGGATCTTCGTCCTGCAGGACGTTTACAGGAGTTTGCCCGAAGTCCCCAGAGGCAGCATCAAGGCGCTCCGGATAGTCCAGGTTGTCCCGAAGTCCACGCCTGGCAAGGACATGCCGCCCATTGGGATTCCCTCTGGTGCTCCTGGAAAACAGGTCCTGGGCACGGTGCCGGTAGAGGCGGACGGCTCGGCCCATTTCCTCGTCCCGGCGAGGAAGGAGCTCGCGTTCCAGGCGCTCGACGAACGTGGTATGGCAGTGCAAGTCATGCGGAGTGGTACATACGTCCAGCCTGGTGAGAAGACTACCTGCGTAGGCTGCCATGAGCCGCGTACAACGGCACCGCCTCGCGGTATCTCGCTGGCCCAGCGTCGCCCGCCCTCTCGCATCGCACCGGGCCTGGACGGATCGAAGCCCCTGAGTTATCCGATACTTGTCCAGACCGTCTTGGACAAGCGATGCGTCTCCTGCCACAACGGCTCGAAAGCCGCAGGCGGAGTGGTGCTCACCGGCGATCCGGAAGGGCACTACACGCGCTCCTACAACGCCCTGGCGCCGAGGGTGCCGTTCAGCGACATGGGCAACGGCGAGGCCTTGAGCAGGCCGGACCGCTACGGGGCGCGGGCCAGCGGTCTCATGAAGATGCTCTTAGAAGGGCATCAGGGGGTTCGGCTCTCATCGGAGGAAATCGTCCGGCTGGCCACGTGGATGGACGTCAGTGCGCTCTTCTACGGTACGTTCGATCCCGAGGACCAGGCTCGGCAACGCCTGGGCATGCGAGTCAGAGGGCCGAAGCTGGAGTAGCGTTACACGCAGATTCTCAGCCTACTACGTTTCCCACAACGGCGCAGATGCGCTATGATAGTGGTATACCGATACCCCTTCCAGCAGGAAAGCGCACTGCTCTGTCGAACTCCTGCTGATAATCAACCGGAAACATGGGGATCTGCAGCACGTGCTGCAGTTCCAATGGAGATTGAGGGAGGACCCGATGTCCGCTAGCCCAACTGCACAGGCCACAACGCTCGAAGCAGTCTGCACCAGGAAAGACCTCAGCGAGGGGATACAGCTCGTGGGGCAGGCCGTATCGGAGCGCAATCCGCTTCCCATTCTGACACACCTGCTCGTGCAATCGCATGAGAATGGCCTGCTGCTCAGTGCCAGTGATCTGGAGCTGGGCATATCCATGGTCATCCCTGCCGATGTGCGCCGGGCCGGCGCGCTTACCGCACCGGCAAAGCTTCTCGCCGAGCTGGTCAGCTCGTTTCCTGATGGGGAGATCACGCTATCGGGGGACCGAAGCAACGCCGTGCAACTGTACGTGCCTGGCTCGGACTATCGCATCGTGGGCTTGCCTCCCGAAGAGTATCCGGCATTGCCACAAGTGGATGACGCCAACGTGTTCAGCGTGTCGGAGAAGCTGCTCAGGGATGCCATCCGACAGACGATATTCGCAGCTTCCGCAGATATCAAGGCCCGACCGATACTGACAGGGGTCCTGATTGACTTCGAGACGTCGCAAGCCACGTTCGTAGCGACGGACACCATGCAGATGGCGCTGCGCTCCGTACCGGTGACCGATGCCTCCGGCAAGGCTCAGGCGGTCGTGCCCTCTCGCGCGCTCGCCGACCTGCAGAAAGCGCTGACAGAGGGGGACGGCCTTGTGGAGGTACGTCTGTCAGCCACACTGGCGCAGTTCAGGACCCCGCGCGGAGTCACCGTAACGACCCGGCTCATCGAAGGGCAGTACCCCCAGTACCGCCGTGTGATACCCACGACATGCCGGACCCGAGTCACGCTACCGACTACGCCGCTGCATCAGGCCGTGCGGCGCGCTTACATCGTGGCCCGTCACGCCTCCGACCGCCTCGACTATGCGGCGGTCGAGGACAAGGTCGTCCTCACAGCGGAGTCCGTGACCGACGGGAAAGCGCTGGAGGAGATCGAGGCGATCAAGGACGGCGACGATATCCGCCTTTCGTTCCGGGCCAAGCACCTCGTGGACATCCTGTCCGTGGTGGATAGCGATGGTGTCTCCTTCGAGTTCACGGATGCTACCAAGGCCGTCGTGGTGCGGCCGAAGCCGGAGGATCCAGCGGAGGCAGGCGCCAGCGGCGAGTTCCTCTGCATCCTCATGCCTCTCCAGTTGCTCTGATATCGGTTCTCGTGCTGACGGACAGATTCATCGCGGCGGGTTACTGCCGAGACTTGGTGGCGCAGTCTCGCCGCGAGCTTCCATAGGACACCGGCATGTCCTTGCATGCGGAACTACACCGGCACCTGGGGGGCGCCGTGGTCCCGCGCATTTTCTGGCGCTATCTCCACAGGACGTGTCATCCCCTGGCTGCTGAGTACCCGACGTACGAGAGTCTCGAGCATCACGTTACACGGCCTCGGAACAGCCTGGAGGAGTATCTCGAGCTGCACACGATGGTGGAGTCGGTGCAGCGGCCCGAGACGCTTGCCTATTTCGTCTCCAAGTTGGTGCGCGGCGCGTACGTCTTCGAATCCATCGCCTACATGGAGCTACGCTACACGCCGTATCTCCGCACGGACCCTGAGAAGTCCATCACAGAGCGGCTCGACGCCATGGCAAGCATCGTCGAGACGATAGCGCAGGCCGGTCAGCAGCCGGAGTATCCCATCGTCTTCAGTCAGATCCTCTGCATGCACAGCCGCTTGCCGTACGAGGTCAACAAGACTGTCGTGGAGCTTGCTGCAGCCATGCCCGACAGGGTGTGCGGTGTGGATCTGGCGGGGCCTGACCATCTGTACGGGGAGCGTCTGGACGAGTTCGTTGCGCTTTACGAGCACGCACGTGCCTTGGGTCTGCACACGACAGGTCATGTCTACGAGACTCCGAGAGGTTGCCACCCAGAGCTTCTGCCGGTCCTCGACCGCATCGGCCATGGAGTGCAGATTCCCTTGCGCTTTCCTGAGCTCCTTCCACAGCTTGCAGAACGTCGGCAGTGCCTGGAGATTTGCCCGACAACCTACCTGAAGACCGGCACACTGCGTGACCTGAGCGAACTTCGCACCGTATTCGAACTGTGCGAGCAGGCGGGCGTGGACGTTGCCATCTGTACGGACAACGCGGGACTCCACAATGTGCGGCTGCCCTTCGAGTACGAGAACTTGCTGATACACGATATCATTGATTTCCGACAGTTGCGAGCCTGTCAGGACGCGGCGTTCAGGCATGCGTTTGCGTGGCCCCATACCGAGCCTCCTGCCACACTTCTGGCACGCGCCAAACCGCCGGACACCGCAAGAAAGGACGAAGAGCAATGAGCAAACCCCGTTTCGGCTTGACCGGCCTTGCCGTCATGGGTCAGAACCTTGCAAGGAACATCGCCAGCAAGGGCTTTTCAGTGGCAGTCCATAATCGGACTGTCGAGACAACCCATCGCTTCATCGAACAGCATGGCTCGGAAGGTGTCTTCGTGCCTTGCGACGATCTCGCATCGTTCGTGGCTGCCATAGAGCCACCTCGGACGATCATGATGATGGTGAAAGCCGGCAAACCAGTGGATGACGTCATCGCTGGGCTGAAGCCCCACCTGAGCGCCGGGGATCTACTGATTGACGGCGGAAACTCCTTCTTCCAGGACACGGCTCGGCGCGCAGCGGAGCTCGAGGCCGACGGGTTCCTCTATATTGGGACAGGAGTTTCCGGTGGCGAAGAGGGCGCGCTTCTGGGTCCGGCTATCATGCCTGGGGGTAAGCGCGAAGCGTACGAGCGTGTGGCGCCGATCTTCGAGCGCATCGCCGCTCAGGTGGACGGAACGCCTTGCTGCACGTACATCGGGCCGGGCGGTGCCGGTCATTACGTGAAAATGGTCCACAACGGTATCGAGTACGCGGACATGCAGCTCATCGCCGAAGCCTACGATCTCCTGAAGAATGCCGTGGGACTGAGTAACGACGAAATCAGTGCCACGTTCGCTTCTTGGAACGAGGGTGACCTCAGCTCCTATCTCATCGAGATAACTGCCCAGATCTTCCGCACAAGGGACCCTGAGACTGGCGGCTTTCTTGTGGACATAGTATTGGACCGCGCTGGTCAGAAGGGTACCGGCAAGTGGACTTCCGATTCAGCGCTCGAGCTGGGGGTACCTGTAACAGCCATCACCGAGGCTGTCTTTGCACGCTACCTTTCTGCCATGAAGGCGGAGCGCGTGGCAGCATCACGCATCCTTGGAGGGCCGACACCGAGATTGGAGGGGTCCAAAGAAGAGTGGATCGAGGCTGTGCGGGATGCTCTGTACGCGAGCAAGGTGGTTGCCTATGCCCAGGGCTTCCAGCTCATGCGCATGGCTGACGGCGAGTACGGCTGGGGGCTCAAGCCGGGCGAGATCGCCATGATCTGGCGAGGGGGCTGCATCATCCGCGCGCGGTTCCTCAACCGCATCAAGGAGGCGTATGACGCCGAGCCGGACCTGTCCAATCTTCTCCTGGCACCGTACTTCCGCGAGATCATCGAGCGAACCCAGACGAACTGGCGGCGTGTCGTGGCTGCGGCTATCGAGAGTGGCGTACCAGTCCCAGCGTTTTCGGCGGCTCTGGCTTACTACGATGGCTACCGTCGCGAACGGCTGCCGGCGAACCTCATCCAGGCGCAGCGGGATCTCTTCGGTGCCCACACCTACGAGCGCGTGGACCGGCAGGGCATCTTTCATTCGCAGTGGGGCTAGGTAGCCCGGGGAAACCAGCGGGCGACGCGCGCCAGGAGGACCACTGTGCCCAGAGCCATTGTCACATACGACGGATTGAGCTACGCGATACGAGAGCAGAGTCTTCCGCGCCTCGGCCCCAACGACGTGCGTGTTCGCGTGACGTTCGCGGCGCCCAAGCACGGAACGGAGAAACATGCGATCGAGGGCAGTGCTTTCGACAGGAAGCGGTGGGATCCAGATCTCCGCATGTTCCTGCCTCGCACGGAGCCGCCCAGTGCGGCAGAGACCGAGAGGGGTATCGGCAACATGGTGGTGGGCACTGTGCAGCAGGTTGGGCCCAGCGTGACTCGCTGGAAGCCAGGTGATCGTGTCTTCGGGTACGGACCGGTTCGCGAGGAACACCAGGCGCCGGAGTCGAGTTGGCATGCCGTCGGCACATTGGCGGAGGAGGATTGCGTCTGCGTGGACCCAGCGCATGTGGCGTTCGTGGCAGTGCGGGACGGCAACATCCGCGTCGGTGACCATGTGGCAGTGTACGGCCTGGGAGCCATCGGGCTGATGGCAGTCCAGATCGCGAGGATCGGCGGCGCTCTACGGATCTTTGCAGTAGACCCTATCGCTATTCGCAGGGCAGCGGCTCTGCGGTTCGGGGCAGATGGCGCATACGATCCACGCGAGTGCGATGCTGCCCTGGAGATCAAGCGCGCTATGGGTGGAGCCGGTGTGGACGTGTCCATCGAGACATCGGGCAATGCTGCAGCACTGCACGACGCCATACGATGTATCCGGCAGTGCGGCACCGTGGTACACGTGCCGTGGGGCCCTCACGATTGCTCAGCGCTCCATCTCGACGAGGAGTTCCATCTCAACCGGCCCACCATTGTCGGCAGCCAGGCATGGGCCGGTTGGGGCTGCCCGGACCGCTCCTACCCGCTGTGGACCCACGAGCGGGCTTTCGAGACCACCATCGAGCTATTCCGTGCAGGTCTCCTTACCGGCGAGGGCGTTGTCCACCCCATCGTGTCCTTCGAGGAAGCTCCTGCAGTTCTGCCTGACATCTTCCGGGCGCCCGAGCGCACCATCAAGGTGGGAGTAAGGGTGAGATTCCAGAAAACGTGAGCCCGTAGGAGCTCCTTCGGGACGGGCTAGTCACTCTCTGCATCCGGCTATCGCACCTGGATGCCTCGCACGAAGTCGTTGGACTTGACGTCGCTGGCGCGGATGGGTCTGTCGTTGACGATGACGTTGCGGAACTCGACATTCTCGATTGCGTGATCAGCGTCGTACCCCACCAACTGGATGGTGCAGGGTTCGCCTGATGCCCGGATATCCTCGAACGTCACGCCGCGGATATGGCCCCGCTCTGCGTCCCTCGTCCATACTGCGGAGCCGATCCAGAGCGAGATGAGCCGCTGGGACTCTTCGACGCGGATGTTGCGGAACCGGGTGTTCGTGATGTGCGCAGAATCGCAGTGATAGATGCGCAGGGTCCATTCCCGGCCTTTGTCATGGATCACGTCGCAGTCCTCGAACAGAACGTCGTTCACATCCTCGCGCAGCTCTGCCCCGATGCTCAGTGCATGGGCGACCTCGTTCCAGAGCACACATCGTCGGGCTGCGATCCTCTCTGCCTTGCCCGCACCCCGGTCGGTCTTGACCACGATCAGGTCATCCAGCGTCCGCAGGAAGCAATCCTCCACCGTGACATCGCGGCTATTGCAGATATCTATGCCGTCGGAGTTGGCGCGATAGCCCAGTATCTTGATGTTGCGCACCCGAACGCGGTCAGACTGACGAATGGGGATGTGCCAAGTCGGTCCGTCTCGCAGAATGACGCCCTCGATGTCCACATCGGAGCCTTGGACCCAGAGAAGGTGACGTGCATGCGTCGTCAGGGCTGTGCCGTCTAGGATGCCCCTTCCGCGGAAGCGGATATTGGAACCCCGAAGCTCGAAGGTCGGAGCGTAGTTTTTCAGACCACTGTAGCCGCTGATGGAAAATGGCTCATCGGGGCGGATCACGGCTCTGACGACGGCGCCGGCTGCGATGTAGACGGTCTTGTTGCTGCCGATCACCATATGGCTGACTTCATGAATGCCCGGGCCGAAGTAAATGACGTCCGGATCATCTGGCCGTGGCCTATCCCGTTCTGGCGGGTTCGCAAGGATGTGAAGCGAGCGCACCCATTCGTCGTTCACCTCCACGGTCACCGGCCTAGGACGCTGGAGCGTGAAGCTGATCGTACTGTTTCGGACCGATGGCCGGATCGCCAGTGCGGACGGGAGAATGCGCACCGACCGAACGGGCTCGTTGCAGCTCACGACGATGCGGACAGGTCCATTCATGTCGAAGGTGACGAACGATGCCTCCTCGTAGTAGAGCGCCGAGTTGGCCTTGTCGTCCATGGCTTTCCAGCGGCGGTCCTGCTCCCTCGGGGCGACGCGGACCACGTACACTGGCGCTGGGCGTCCGTCGACGGTTACCTGGAACTGGTCCGAAAGACGCTCACCCTGAGGTGCCGGAGCGATGGCAACATTTCCCGGAGTCACCCCCTGAGACACAGTGGCGAGCAGTGCCCCGCCGAACACAGCAGCGATGATGAGGCTCATTTGCATGCTCCGAAGCGGAGTGATTGCACTCCAGATTGTTCGTTCCCGCTCCCGACACTGTCTGTCGCTACTGTCGCACTGGCGCGACAGGTGCCGGAATGTTCCGGGCTTGTGGCCGGACGACGAAGGTCAAGTCCTCTCTGCACCTCTTGGGCTCCCACCACCATCTGTACGGATAAATGGCCACCGGTCCAGAGACAAGTCTCGCGAGACTACGCGCTCCGTGCCGCGACGGAATGCCATCCCACGTCCTGTACACAGGCAGGTCTCGTCCCCACAAGCTGACCGCTACCACCGCTCGAGGTGGTTCCGCTGTTGCCTGGTAAGGCAGGACGAAATAGACAAGGACCCGGAATGCAGAGGGCAGCGCCCACGAAAGACGGAGAGGATAGACGGGCGTCTTGCTCGGGAACGTGAGCCGAATCGGCGCGAGGGTGCCCTCCCGCAGACCGCGCGCGGCCTCCGGCACACGCACCCGCATGGCGACGAACGTCCATTTCTCGCGAATGTGGTCTCGAATCGGTTTCTCCGCCTTGGGTGGCACTGCGAAGTCGTTCTGGCGGAGCCACTGGAGAAGGGCACGGGGATCGTCGGCCTGCAGGACGGCAACATCGTAGGCCCCGACAGGCTTTCGCTCGAGGACGGTCACGGATTGCGTGCCGCCAAGCGCTTGCTTTCCCTCGCGACCTGAGGGTCTAGGTTGGTATTGGACGGCTAGTCTGGACAGCTCGTGGAACAACGCACCGTCCACCTTGCCCACCGACGGACGAGAAGGCGTGGGGATCACCCATGCGAACCGTGCTGCAGGACCCGAGAACCGAGGACTGATGATCAGGTCCTCCATGCCGTTTCGGAAGATGATGGCTGCCTTCTGTTCGGGCTCGTGGATGTAGGCCTTCTCCCGGTAGCGGAGGAAGGATGCTCGGTCCGGGAAGAACAGGCCATCTGCCACGGCTGGCACGGCAACGATGGTCGCGGCAAGAGTGATCAGGGCGCTTACTGCTGACCATGGGGGTACGCGAAGCATTTCCGGGCCTCCCTGGTACCGGGTGTGCGGATCGGATACTTACCTAGACGAACGCAGGTCCCAAATCACTCGCCACATACATTACCACGTTCTGCCGATGGTGTCCCATCCCGCCAGGAGGGCACTCGCAGTCGAGGCATGGAGCGCCCCTCGGTGCTCTTACGCCTATCTCAGGTCGAAGCAGGCAATCGCCTTGGTGTTGCGGATGATGAGGCGCCCCTGGGCTATGACAGGGGCAGTCCAGCTCTGACCTCCCAGAGGGGTGAACCGCCCCATTTCCTGATAGCCCTCTGGGACGGCTCGGACCATGACGCAGGTGCCCGTCCGGCCGTCCATGGCGATGAGCACACCGTCTACCAGGACGAGGCCACCCCATTCAAAGCCAGACTGTTTCCAATGGAGCTGGCCCGTCATGGGGTCCAGGCAGACCATGTTGCCGGGTTCGCCGATGCCGTAGATCTTGTTCTGCCAGCAGACCGGGGTGTTGAAACGTGAGACCAGATCGCGGGACTGCCAGCGTATCGAGGCGCCGTCGGCCTTCACGTCAATGAGTGCGCAGCCCTTGCCGTATCCACTGGTAACGAACACTGTGTTCCCGATGACGATGGGCGTGGGTGCATTGACATCGTAGGATGTCTCCCAAGGAACCGACCAGAGCACTTGTCCGTCCGCAGCCGACACTCCCCTGACGGACTTGGCAGTGAAGATGACGTACTGCTTCACTCCATTGATCGCGGCGATAACCGGCGTTGCGTAGCCGGTTACGACGTCACCTCCGCCCTGGAGCATGGTCTGGCCGGTGTCCTTGTTCAGGACCACGATGGCTGCATTCTGTCCCCCTGGCGCAAGCACGAGGCGGTCTCCATCCAACACAGGCGACCCGGCCAGGTCCCAATCAGGACGCTTGGTGCCGAAGTCTTTGGCCACGTCCCTGGACCATATGAGCTTGCCCGTAGCGGCGTCCAGGCAATGGACGAGGCCCAGTCGGCTGATGGTGTACACCTTTCCGGCAGAGATCGCCGGCGTGGATCGTGCATAGCCGTAGTTTGCGGAGGCCGTGTCCTCGTACGCGAAGGTCCAGACGTCGGCACCTGTCTTGAGGTCTAGCGCGCGAACAACGTCCCGGCTACCAGCGTGGTCTATGATGAAGACCTTCCCTCCAGCTACAGCCGGACCCGCGTAACCGTTGTCGCTGAGGTCTACCTTCCAGAGGGGCTTGGGTGGTCTGTTGGTCCAGTCCTTGTTGATCCCTTTTTCCGGTGAGAGGTTGTTGGCGCTCGGACCTAGAAAGCGTGGCCAATCGCTGCCGCCTGTTGTTGGTGTTTGGGTTGGAGCTGCAGCAGAACCGAAACCGACGCTAGACGCTACGCCTGGCGCCGATCTTTGGCATGCGACAAGCCCCCCCATGACGCTCCAAATTGCGAGCGCTACGGACAACCTCATGATGTTCACTCCCGACTTCTTCAATCCAGTCCAGCCAGTGTACCCCAGCGGACATGTATCGCTGGATATCCGTCGTGGCGGGCGGTGCTCACATCCTCCAGGGCTCCCGCATGGCTCGGGAACGCATGCGATTCGCTTCTGCGTCGTCGAATACCTCCTTGGCCGGATCCCATCGAAGTCGTCTGCCAAGTCGGAAGCCAATGATGGCCAGATGCCCTACCGATGCTGTGCGATGGCCGATCTCGGCTCCCGTGCTTGTCTTGCCGCGGGTTCGGATGCACTCCAGCCAGTTCGCGTGATGGCTGTTGCCGCCGGCTAGGAACCGGTCGCGCATGCCCATCTCCTCGAAAATCTCGGGTGGCCCGCCTTCGATGGGACCGCTTCCGGTCATGGACGTCACCCATCCCCGTTCGCCGACAAAAACTCCGCCGAACAGACCCTCGATACGAGCGTTATCCGGTACAGCGTGGTAGAGCGTCTTGATCTGCCCCCAATTGTCGAGTAGGTGCAGCAGGACGCCGTTGGCATAGCGGAAGGTCAGCGTGGGGTAACCCCCAATTCCGGGGGGGAAGATCTCCACTGGCCCCGACTCCTCGACTCCCAGACCGTACTGGACCACGTCGGCGTCGTGGGAGTGATGCCACGTAATGGCACCCCGGCCGAAGTCCTCGCAGAACGCCCACGGCACGACGCCCGGAATGGGATTCCGATGGAACGCCCTGTTGTACGGTCGCCACGGCGCAGGACCTACCCAGAGGTTCCAGTCGAGCCCTTCGGGCACCGGTTCTGCCGGAAGGTCTCTGCTTACCGGCGTGTAACCGCCCTCGACGCCAATCCACACCGTGAAGGCATGCCTTATCTTCCCAAGGCCGCCACGGCGCACGAAGTCGCAGATGCGGCGTATCGTGGGAGCGCTTCGGTACTGAGTGCCGGTCTGAAAGACGCACCCGTGCCTCTGCACGACCTCCACGATACGCCTCCCTTGTTCGATGGTCATGGAGATAGGTTTCTCGCAGTAGACGTCCTTGCCAGCGCGTGCGGCGTCTACCGACTGAAGGGCATGCCAGTGGTCAGGCGTTGCGATGAGCACGGCGTCAATGTCGGGCCTGGCCAACATATCGCGATAGTCGTTGTAAGCGGCACAGCGGTACGATGTCCGCCCAGCGTTACGATAGGCTGCCTCAGCGCGCTGGCGTCCTTCTTCCCGCCGAACAGCGTCCACATCGCACACAGCGATCAGCTCCACCGCGGGATCAGCGAGACACCAGCCAAGGTGGCCCAGCCCCATGGCGCCAAGACCGATGACACCACAAGCGACACGCTCGCTCGGTGCAGGCGCGCCCTTGCCAAGCGCCGAGGCCGGTATCAAGGAGGGTGTCGCAGCAGAAGCGACGCTCAAGGCCGTTCGGCGAACGATCTCTCGACGCGTGATGCCCTTCTCCCTGGTTGGTCGTTGTTCGCTCATGGCTTCAGCCCAGCGCTGCGGACGCTCAATGCTCCGAACCACTCAGCGCATTGGCGGACCTCCGCCATGTTATTCTCGAACTTGTCGGAATACTCCAGACCGAACATGACAGGTCGGATCTTCCGACGGTGCATTTCGCGAATCAACCGTTCCGTCTGGCCTGCCCCCGTACCCCATGGAACATCCCTGCCTTGCGGGCTGCGCTCGTGAAGATCGTGCATCTGAATGGTGATAAGCCTCTTGCCGAGCTTGCGCATCCCCTCGACCGGGTCTATGCCGCCCCGCATCCAGTAACCCACATCCGCGCATGCGCCGATACGGCTGCTCCGTCCTTTGCAGACTCTGAGGATGGCCTCCGGGCTCCAGTAGTTCGGCGATGCGTTGCGGTCGTGGTTGTGGAGACCCACCTTGATATCGTAGGCGTCGCAGTAGCGCTCGATAGTGTCGAGGGCCTCCAGCTTCGGCTCCGTCATGAAGGTTTCGATCCCGAGCTTCCGGGCGAACTCGAAGTATCGGCGGCATCCCTCCTCGTCGCCGGGAATCTCCTGAACGTAGTAAGTCAGCAGACGGACGCCCGCGGATGCGAGCTTCAGGCGAATCTGCTCGAGCTCTTCATCGGTTAGCCCGGGATCGAAGTTCTTGTCGATTCCTCCTCCGACCCGTTGGAAGCTCAGTGCGCCCACATACGGGATGCCCAGTTCCACCGCCCTGTCCACTGTCTCGAAGAAGCTGAAGCGATGGAACGTGTAGGCTTCGATACCAAGCCTCCAACCGAGCTTCTCCTCCGCCCGCACTGCAGGCGTGAGCTTGCCACTGGGGATCGTTGGTGCCTGGAGGTCTCCGAGGACGAACTGCGCCGCGGCCAAGTAGAAGCGGAGCAGCCGGCGATCCCAGAAGTCCCGTGGATGATGGGCCATGGTCGAGTAGAACACACGCCCCCGACCGTAGCTGTGAATCCAAGCTAGGGCATAGTCATCGTCATCCCGAAACCTCTGGATTCTCTCTTTGCCCTGGAGCTTGGCCGAGCGCTCGTTGTCTATGCTGAGCAAGACCCTCACGCTCTGCCGCGAGTAGGGTTCTCCTACGCGGAAGAACTCATCGGCGTGCACGAAGTCCTTGCCATCCAGAGCCACAGCGAGGGGATGGCTCGGCTCCTCGACACGGACGTGGATACGTTCTTCGGCGTCGAGATGGGCAGCCCCACGGCCGCCAATCATGAAGCCGAACTCGGGCCAATCCTCCGTGGCGCCAGGCCACTGCGTGAACGCCACCGTGGTTCCGTGAACACCCATGAGCCCGCCGCCGGCTACCACGAACTCTGCAAGGTTCCGCCTCAGCGTCCGGTCTGTGAAAAGGTTGCCGACGGTGTTGTTGAAGAACACGGCATCGAAGCGCTCGAGGCTGTCCTTGCTGAACACTGCCGGGTCGCGGCTCACAACCGTTTCGAACGCACCCGTCTTCTTACCCATCAAGGCGAATGCCAGGTTTGCGGTGGGAATAGAAGCATGGCCGCCGTAGTTCACGTTGCCGTCGTAGATGAGGAGCCGACGTGACTTGAGGGGTCTGGCGAAGGGCCGGGTCGGCATGGCAGCTTCGATCTTCGCGCGATCGTCATCGCTTTGTGTGAGTAGGCGTCCCGATGCAGGGGGAAGCCCGAGAGACAGGGCCAGCCCTGCTATGCAGAGTATGCCGAATGGGAGTTTGCGCACGAGTTTCCTCCTAACCTTCAACACGTGCTCGGGGAGTCGTCGTCCTTCATGGGACCTACTACACCGACGCTGCATGCTACTTGGCGCTCCATGTCACGGAATCCTGCAGCCGCGCAGCCACCAAGCCTGCAATCCGTTCCAACCAGTACTGATCATCGCTGTCGAAGGCTGCCAGCACATCCGAATCCACATCCAGGACCGCGAGCACCTGGCCGTCCTTGGCCAGTAGGGGGACGACGATCTCCGAACGGGTCGTCGAGGAGCAGGCGATGTGATGGGGTGCCTGCGTGACGTCGCGCACGAGTTGCGTCTTGCGCTGGGTAGCCGCTGCTCCGCATATGCCCCGGTCAAATGGGATGGTGAGGCATCCGTGCGTACCCTGGTATGGTCCCACTTTGAGGATGCCGGGAGCAGCCACGCGATAGAAACCCGTCCAGTGAAAGTAGTCGAAGGCATGATGCAGCTCGCACGCTACGGTGGACAGAATTGCCACGGCGTCCGTTTCGCCCTCGATGAGTTGTTCGATCCTCGCGAGGACCTCCACATACCGGTCGGCCTTTGCATCTTGTTCCATAGTCGCTTCTAGCTCCGTAGTGTTCCTGCTTCGCTCTTGGGCCACGGATACCCTATAATGCTGTCATGGAGGATTGTAGAGCATGAGCATGATCTACGTTGGCACCTACACACGGGGCAGTGGCGGCATCCATCTTCTGGACATGGAGCCGGGTACAGGAGCGCTCGGCTACCGGGGTCTCGCGGCAGAGTGCGTCAGCCCGTCCTTCCTCGCTCTGTCGAAGGATGGGAGGCATGTGTACGCTGTGAACGAGACGGGCGATTATGGAGGCGCGACGACAGGCTCGGTCAGCGCCTTCGTCCGCGATCCGTCGTCGGGCAGACTCACGCTGTTGAATGTCCAGTCATCCAACGGATCCTACCCATGCCATATCAGCCTCTCTCGGTCGGGCAGACACGTCATGGTGGCGAACTACGGATCCGGTACAGTGGCTGTCTTGCCAGTGCGAGACGATGGCAGTCTCGGCTCCGCCTCCTGCGTGATTCAGCATCATGGCTCCAGCGTCAACAAGGCCCGTCAAGAAGGTCCCCACGCCCACTCGGTGAACTTCGACCCTTCGGGCAGGTTCGCACTCGCTTGCGATCTGGGAACCGATCAAGTGCTCATCTACCAGTTCGATGACGCCCGCGGCGTTCTGGTACCTCACACTCCGGCAGCCATTGCGGCACGTCCGGGCGCCGGGCCGCGGCATCTGGCGTTTCATCCCAACGGCCGCTTCGTCTACGTCATCAACGAGCTGGACTCCACCATCGCGGCCTACCGGTGGGATCCCGCCGCAGGCACGCTGCGTTCCGTAGGAGTGGTGGAGACGCTTCCCAAGGGCTTCTCGGGGCAGTCCACTACAGCCGAGGTGGTGGTCCATCCCAGCGGCAAATGGGTCTATGGCTCCAATCGAGGACACGACAGCCTGGCCGTCTTCGCCGTCAACGCCGCCTCCGGTGCGTTGAGGTACATTGGCCATCAGCCCACGCTGGGCAAGACGCCGCGGAACTTCGCATGCGATCCGTCGGGCGCGTTCGTGGTAGCGGCCAATCAAGATTCGAACACCGTCGTTGTATTTCGGGTCAATGAACGTACCGGCATGCCCATGCCGACGGAACGTCGAGCGGAGGTGCCCCTGCCTGTGTGCGTTCGGTTTGTCCTGTGAACGGAAACAGCCCCTAGGTGTCGGGAGCTCTCGGTGGCACGGATCAGGCTGACGCTATCGCCAGAGCACGTCGAGCTCGCCTATCGGCACGGCATCTTTCCCATGGGTTCATCGGAGAGCTCGCGAATTACCTGGCACAGACCAGATCCACGAGCGATACTGCCTCTTGAAGGGTTCCATGTCTCGCGGTCTCTCGCCAAGAAAATCAGACGCAATGTTTTCGAGATTCGCATTGATACTGATTTCGAAGGTGTCATGCGTGCATGCGCAGACCGACCAGAGGGTACGTGGATCACGGAAGATTTCGTGCGTGTCTACGGAGAGCTCCACCGTCAGGGAAAGGCGCACAGCGTGGAAGCTTGGCGACAAGGGCGCTTGGCGGGAGGCGTGTACGGAGTAGCGCTCGGTGGCGCTTTCATGGCGGAGAGCATGTTCCATCGAGAAACCGATGCCTCCAAAGTTGCCCTGGCCGCCCTGGTGCGCCGTTTGAACGAGCGTGGCTACGTGCTGATGGATGTCCAGTATCAGACGGATCACTTACGGAGCCTAGGCGTTGTGGAGATACCGGCCTCGTACTATGACGTCCTGCTACAAGCCGCTCTTCGCCTGGAGCGGTCGTTCGCATGACATGTTCCAGGCGATTCAACGCGCGGGACCCAGCGGCGAAAAGCGTCACCGGCGCGGGCGATAGCAGGTAGCATACACTCTAGAACGGCAACGGCAGGCGATGCCACGGCCACCCGTGCCACAGTCTGAGGAAGGAAGCACTATGCAATCCGGACGCGAAGCTTTCGACGCAATCATGCGTAAGAAACCGGCAGACCACATACCGTGCAATGATGCGCCGTGGGGCGATACGCTCACGAAATGGGTCGCGCAGGGCATGCCTACCAACGAGGACGGCTCTCCAGTAGATATCATCGAACACTTCGGTTTCGACATGGCGGGCTGCGGAGGATGGTTCGATTGGCAGCCTATGCGGGGATACAGCGAGACGTTGGAGGAGACAGACGAGTGGCGCATTGTGCGCAATGGGGCGGGCGGAATCCTGAAATGGTGGAAAACCCATTCCGGCACACCCGAGCACATCGCATTCGATATGACAAGCCGCAAAGTCTGGGAGGAGAAATACCGGCCGCTCCTCGTGGGCGAGTTTGACCGCGAGCGGATAGGAGACCTCTCGGCCATGACGCGGAACCTGGAATACTGGCGTGCCAAGGGCCGATGGTGCATTTACGGCAACCAGTTTATCTGGGAGAACATGCGTGGCAGCCTGGGCGATTTCACCATGTACACGGCGCTGGTGGAGGATCCTGCCTGGATTCACGACTATTGTCGCGTCTACACGGACCTGTACAAAGCTGCGTACAAGATCATGATCGAGGAGGCCGGAAAGCCGGACGGCATCTGGCTCTACGAGGATCTCGGCTATCGGGGACGGCTCTTCTGCAGCCCAAAGGTCCTGGCCGAACTGATCTTTCCGTACTACGCAGAAATGGTCGAGTTCTTCCACTCGTACGACCTGCCGGTAGTCCTGCATTCCTGTGGTTACCAGGAGCCGGCCGTGCCTCTGGTGGTCGAGGCCGGTTTCGATGGACTGAACCCCATGGAGGTGAAAGCGGGCAACGACGTTTTCAAGTTCGCAGAGCGCTGGGGAGATCGGCTGGCGTTCGTGGGTGGTCTCGACGCGCGAATACTCGAAAGCGGAGATCGGGATATCATTCGCAAGGGAGTGACCGATTTCATCAAGGGAATGAAAGCTCGAGGTGCTCGATTCGTATATGCGTCGGATCATTCGCTGTCGACAAACATAGATTACGACGACTTTCTGTACTCATTGGAAGTCTATCGCGAGCAAAGGATGTACTGAGGCTATGGAAGCCAGCCGTCGAAGTGGGCCGGGAGCGTGGGTCCTCTGGTTTGGAGCGTTGGCTGTAACGTTGGCAGCGGTGGTTTTTCAAGAACGCACCGGCCCGACGTATCCTCTGGAAGGCACGTTTTCTGCCGCCGGCGGTTCGGTGCATTTCCTCTTTCCTCGAAGCGAGACGATCGGGCGAGACCTGGTGATCGTGTTCAGGAATCCCGTTCCCGCTGGCTTACGGGCTCAAGTCCGGTACAGGCGGTACCGCTCCCGCGATCCCTGGTCCATAGTCCGCATGGAGGCTGGCACGTTCCAGTTCTCCCGTCGTGGACGCACGCAGACCATCGATGGTCTCGGCGCCCGCCTGCCTTCGCTGAGAGAACGCGCAGGGAAATACGAGTACTTTGTGGAGGTGGCTGATGGCCTAGGACCGGTGCGGTCGGTTACGCGTGACAAACCGGTCTATGCAAGGTACAAGGCACCGGTTCCTGGATGGGCGTTGGCTCTCCATATTATCGTCATTTTTCTTTCCATGCTGTTCGCGGTTCGCCTGACCCTGGAGTCCATCTTCCGTCATCCCGCGAGAGGTTTCCTTTGGACAACGGTCCTCACGCTTGTCCTAGGTGGGTTCGTTCTGGGGCCTCTGGTCCAGTGGTACGCATTCGGAGTGGCATGGTCAGGGTTTCCATTCGGTTACGACTGGACGGACAACAAGGTGCTCATCGGTCTCCTGTTCTGGTGCTGGGCGATCTGGTCCAACCGAGGCAGCCGACGGTCGCGCCGCGCCATTCTGCTCGCGGGAATCGTCACGCTGGCCATCTACTTCGTGCCGCATAGCCTGTTCGGCTCGGAGTACAACTACATCGAAGGAACCGGCACCGGCACCGCTGGGTAGGAGGGAATGCCATGTGCTACCGAGTGGCCAGGCGCACTATCTGGCACCTAGCGTCGGTGGCGCTACTCTTGGGAGTGGTTTCGCTGACGACGGCAGGTCCGGAGCCCAAGGCTCCCGATCCACGCACGCTGAACGGCAAGATCATGGCTGGCTACCAGGGCTGGTTCCGGTGCCCCGGCGACCGATCGGCCATGGGATGGGTGCACTGGAGCAAGGATAGCCGCCGCCTCGCTCCTGATACACTCACGTTCGAAATGTGGCCCCACATGCGGGAGTATGCGAAGCGCTACCCCGCACCGGGTTTCACTCATCCAGACGGTTCGCAGGCCACCCTCTTCAGCTCCGAAGACTATTCCACCGTCCTCACCCATTTCCGATGGATGCAGCAGCACGAGATAGATGGCGTCTGGCTCCAGCACTTCGCCGTGGACCTGCAGGGCGGGCCGCTCTCCAACCGCTATGCCTCGCGCATGCGTGTGCTCCAGAATGTTCGACGGGCGGCATCGGCGACGCGGAGGGTCTGGGTGCTTACCTACGACATCGCCGGCATGCCCCTCGAGCAGATTTTCGACGTCGTGACAGGCGATTGGAAACGCATGGTTTCCCAAGGCATCCCCAGCGACACACGGTACCTGCACGAAAACGGCTTGCCAGTAGTCATGGTCTGGGGATTCTACAAGGATAACCCCCACGACAGGATGGACGCGTCCCTGGCCAACCGGCTCATAGATTTCTTCCATGCCGATGGACCGACTCGTGCATTTCTCGTGGGCGGCGGCGACTGGAACTGGCGGGTCAATCCCGACCCCGAATGGCAGCGGTTTCTCCGCCGGCTGGATGCCTACTCGCCATGGAATATCGGCAACTACTCCCTCGATGAGCGGCAGCGCAAGCATGCCTCGACACACACCTGGGAAGGGGACCGTGAAGCACTCCGCAAAGCCGGCGTACGCTGGATCCCAACGGTGTATCCGGGATTCGGCTGGGATAACCTGACCCGTCAGAAACCTGGTTCCAGCACGATCGAGCGGCGGCGTGGAGAGTTCTACTGGGAGCAGTTCGTGAAACTGGCTCGGATGAAGGTGGACACCGTGTACCTGGCCATGTTCGACGAGGTAGACGAGGGCACCGCCATTTTCAAGGTTTCCGATACTCCTCCCATGGAAGCCCATTTCGACACCCTCGAGGGCATGCCCAGTGACTGGTATCTCCGGCTCACCAGAGAAGGCATTCGTATGCTCCGCGGCCAGCGTCCGTTCTCGGATACGATACCTATTCCGAAGTAGAGATTGCGTCTCGCGCATGGGGTACGCCCCCATCGCGGCGGCATCACGGGCGTACTGGCGAAAGAATTGCTCAACACGGGCGAGATCACTCCGGAGGATCGAGATGGCACGTTCTGCAATCGTTGGTGTTCTGGTCCTGGCGATGTTGGCGATGGTCCGGGGGCAAGAGAGCCCTGTGGCGCAGCGCTGGGCTATTGCCTTCGATTTCGTGGAGAGCTTCTCGGAAGCTCGCGTCCAGGGGTCGCCTTCGACGACCGTCCGCCAAGATAGTTGCGGCGGCGTGACTCGGTCTTGTATCTTCCAGCATCCCCCGCTGGAAGCCGGCGCTCCACCCGCCCAACTCGTCTTCGACAAGGTGCCGTTGCCGACGCTCCAGCCCGGCGAGAAGCTGCGACTGCGCCTATTCCTGGGCCTGTCCGACCGAATCTCCCGCAGCGATGCACCATCTGCGGACGGCTGCGAGTTCATTGTTCGGCTCGACGGGAGAGAGATTCTGCGACAAGCTTGGAACGAACAACGCTGGTTGGAATGGACCGCCGACTTGAGCCAACGCGCAGGTCAGACGGTCAGGTTCGCCTTCGAGGTGGGAGCTCGGGACGACAGTGTGGCGGACTGGGCGCTCTGGGGAGATCCGGTGATCGAGATCGTGGGCAGGCCATGGAAGCCACGGGAAGGTCCAAGATCGCCCTTGCTTCGTCTGGACCGCCTCGTTGCCCAACCCATCGCCTCGCGCACATTCCGCCATGTCACGACGGCGCAAGGTACGGCCGTCACGGCGGTGATGGATCCGTACCTGGACCTGCCGCACCAACTCGCCGAGTGGTCGCGCAGGGCGGGCCCGCCGAAGGTACCACTGGCGCCGGTCATCGTTGCCGGTGAAGGGCCTGATCCGATGAACCACACTTTGGTGCGTGTCCTCGGTCAGCATGGCATCGCGGACGTGCAGTTTCTCGCCTTTCCCCCCGAGATTCGAGGCGGTGTCAGGGTCAGTGTCGGCAGAACAGCATCGGGAAGCGCACGCATCGTCGCAGCTCCTCTTGCGGATCGAAAGGCCCGCTCGGTACTCCTCTTCGACCTGAACGGCATACCGTGTGGAGAGATACGGCCTCCGGCAATCGTCCAACCGCCCTACTCTGTGGAAGCTGGCGACTACCTGACGGATCGTCCCGGAGATGAGATTGCTGTGATAGGTGGCGGCCATGGGGTGCTCTACCACATGAGCGGGAAGGTCCTTCTCTCGTTTCGCCTAGGAAAGGCACTTGCCGCTCCGGTCACGGTTGCACGAGCGCCGAGCGAACGCGGCGATGGGCTGGTCGTCTACGCCTCTGGTAGCGACCATGCCTCGCTCTACCGTTTCTCCTCGACCGGCCCTAGCATCGTGCGTGAGATGCAGGTGGAGCCGCCTGATGGCGTGGTCGCAGCCGACGGAGTGTATCCATCGGCTCTTGCCGGGCGCTACTACGTCGTCGGATCACACAGCGAGCGATCGCCGGTTCGCATACTCGAGGATAAGCAGAGCCGCACGGCGGACGCTGGCCGTTACGAAAACCTGTTCTGGTATCAGTGGTATCGGCCCCTCGGCGAGGGGAAGTACATACGACGCAGCGATTACGCTCATCTACGCACCGATCATGCCACGCCGGCCGTGCGCAGTCCGTCTCTGGCAGCCAGATCGGAAAACTGGTCGCCGAAGGCCATAGTGGAACGTTACGGAAGCAGAGGAGGTTTCGCGGGGTATCTCACCGACCGGCCGAAGCTGTGGGAGCCATGCTTCACGCACCGTCAACCGAAGGGCGTGTTCGAGGAATGGCTGAAGGCCAAGGACGCGACGACAGGGCTGCCCGTCTACCCGATGCTGACGAGGAACGGCCGGCCAGTGGAGTACGGGGAATTCGGTAACATTGATTTCTATGCCTCAACGTATGCATTCGGTTTGCCGGCACTGGATAACATTTACATCTTGCCGCTTCGAGCCTTTCTACGTGAGCTTGTTGTACCATTTCGCCGAAATCCAGAACACTGCGCCGGCGTCGAGCCCAATCACGAACACGAGATAGCCGTGGAAGCGGATGGCTCCATGGGCGATTACAATCTGCAGATGGTTCGGGGCTTCCATGACTATCTTCGCCGCATGTACGGCGTGACGTCATCGGACCTGAACGCGGTCATGGGTACGTCCTTTGGTGAGTACTTCGACGCACCGCGGAATTGGGGCCGGGGTACGTGGGACGCATACAAACCGGAAAACCGGTTCTATCGCAGCTGGACGGATTATAACCGGTACGTCGTGAGTCGCCGCGTGGCTGAGACCTTTCGGGAAGCGCTCTTGGCGGGATTTCCGCCCGAGATCATCAAGTGCCATCAGATCCCCGACACGTATGCTGTGGGCAAGCTCCAGGCATTCAGCGAGATCACGGCGCGGTTCACGCCCATAGATTGGATGCTCAACGCAGGCACGGGTTTCGGCTTCACGAGATACGGTGTCTGGTACAACCAACCCCACGATGCTCTACAAGATGCACATACTTCGGGCTTCGATGCCATCTCCATCGGGGAGTATCAAGCCTTGACACCAGATAGTAGGACGGCCTACGAGCAGCTCCATTTTCTTTTCGAGAATGGCTGTGTGTCCGCCCACTGCATGCTCTGGCCGGCGGAGTTCGACCGGGGCTACAACGACTCCATGCATCGCGCTTTGGAGCGCCTTGTTGGGGAGGATCGCCCTCGTCCGGGCCTAACAGGAGGCGTCGGTCAGATACGGCCGGTAGTATTGCGAGGGCGGCGGTATGACGTCGCCTGCATCGGTACCGGGCCCGATCATACGGGATTGCTGAAGAGCCTTACCGAAGACGGTTCGTGGGAAGGAACCGTGTATGCGGTCCCATTCCACGCTCATGTGGGCGTTACAATGGTCCGAACCGTGCCTCAGGCGATCCTGACACCAGGTAAGGGCATCGTCCTGGGGCCGTTTGACGATCTTGACTCGGGAGAGCAGATCGAAATCCTCTTCGCTGCTCGGACGACTGGCCGCGGTACAAGGGACTCGTTGCGGTTCACAGTGTTGCGCGACGGGCGCCCGTTGCCCGGACTGAGCCACGAGGTGCAGATCGGCACTGGGCCAAGACCTGTCCGCTACAGCCTGCGAAACCAGCTTCCCATGACAGGTGTTACCATCCGTATGGAAGCGAGCGGCTCATCCTTATCGGTCAGCTCCTTGCACGTCTATCGGGAAACCGAGTGCACCACGAAGCTCACGAAAGGGTGCTTTGGAGGCACTCGCCACCGAGGTGCCGTGGTCTTCGACGTGCTGCGAACCGACTACACGCCGACGAAGCTCCGATAGGAGATTGCCGCGACCCTGTTTACCAGAAAGCCGGGAACATTCCTGGCTATTGCCCTTGACAATAAGAGAATCCCACCCTATACTGTGTAATGAAGGCACAGAAATGGCCGGCTCGACTACACGGGCCGAACTCGACCTGCGCTGAGAGCCGACAAAACGCTGCAGGAGGACAGCAATGTCGCACTCGACTCAAGAGGCGCAGGTGCGGGGCCCGTGGCTCCCAGGACGCTATGTCGCGCCTGGCCTCTATGTATCTCTCCTCGTTTCCCTTCTTCTCTTCATCCCAGCCGGCGTAAGAGCTGTCGAGTTCACGACGGACACGACGATCACGAGCTCCCAGTACACCGGCGAGGACCTGATCGTCACCGGTTGTACCCTGACCATAGACTGCAGCGGTGGTCGAGGTGACTACCGTAGCCTATGGGTTCGGAACAATGGCCATGTCACGCACCCTCCGGGCGCCGACAACGGACTCTGGCTTAGCCTTACCGGAGATGTCCGAGTCGACGGCTGGTGCTCGATCTACGTCAGCGGCAGGGGCTATGGAGCGGAAGGCGGCCCTGGCGGTGGCATTGGCGGCGCGGGCGGCGCCCACGGCGGCAATGGCCAGGGGAACGGTGACGCCATCTACGGAGACATCGTGGCTCCCGTAACGC
>JBBIPC010000003.1:0-1836 GCA_037443035.1 Chthonomonadales bacterium | reverse complement strand
GGCTGCTGGTCTGCATATCGTCACGGTAGGGGACCTGACTGTAGCAGGCTGGTCGTTCTTGGACGTCAGCGGCAGGGGATATGGACCGGAAGACGGCCCTGGTGGGGGAAGAGGTGGCGCCGGCGGAGCGTATGGTGGTGCCGGTGGGAACGGTAACACGAACACGTACGGGGATCTGCACCTGCCGACTTACCTGGGTAGCGGCGGTGGCAATCTCGGCAGCGTCACAGGCGCGGCCGGTGGTGGTCGTGTACGTCTCCTCATAGGCGGAACGCTCACCGTCGACGGGACAATCGTGGCGGACGGCGCCTCGATAGACGGCGCAGGCGGCGGCAGCGGCGGTTCCATATTCATCAGCGCTCAACAAGTCGCGGGAGGAGGAACGCTCGCGGCACGCGGCGGCAGTGGATCGTCCGGCGGTGGTGGTGGCGGCGGCGGCCGCATCGCGGTCTACGTCCCAGCTGGTCAGAGCGCATTGCCGAGTGGCGGCGCGAGTGTGGCCTGCGGAGACGGAGGCGACCCGCCAGCCACGGCTGGCACCGTCTACATTGGTGAACTCCTGCCTGGACAAGTGGACCTCACGTTCGACCCGGGCGGGACGTTCGCGTGGCATCCTGATGGAACAGGCACGGCCTCCGTGAGGCTGCTGAACCAGGGCTCCTGGGACTCTCCGGGGTGCATCGTGGAGATGTTCGATAGGGATCCTTCGCTGCCCGGCGCTGTGCTCCTCGATTCCGAGAACGTTCCCATTGTCTATGCTTCGGGGTATGTGGATCTGGCCCTGGACGTCTCCGAGCCACTGCCGCTGACCACCGTGTGGATCGTGGTAGACCGCACGAATGCGATCGCCGAGGCTCGAGAAGATAACAATGTCTTGGTGCTGTCGGTCGCCCGCGTCGGCACCTCCATGTATGTCGTCGATCGGGAGGGGACCATCACCGAGACGGTGACTCTCCGCGCCTACCTGCGGCGCACTTCCGACAATACCTATCTGGACGGCAAGACCGTCACGTTCCGGGTTAATGGCACTGTGGTTGGTACTGCAGTCACCGGCGCGTCGGGATCCTCAGGGCGCGCGGACCTGAACTGGGTCATCACGGACGGGCCCGGGACCCGCACCATCAACGCGGCGTTCAACGGCGACGTGGACTACGGCCCGTCCAGCGGCAACGGAACGCTGACAGCGCGGTCCTGGACCACCAAGATGGCCACGTTCGACCGGACCCAGCGGATCACACTTCGGACGGAGCTGAAGTGCCGCCTGCTAAGGAGCGACAACGTCCCGCTCTACAACAAGACGATCAACTTCTA
The DNA here is from genome assembly GCA_037443035.1 of Chthonomonadales bacterium. Classification (GTDB taxonomy): domain Bacteria; phylum Armatimonadota; class Chthonomonadetes; order Chthonomonadales; family CAJBBX01; genus JABWBA01. The sequence continues at coordinate 525 of JBBIPC010000003.1, read as the reverse complement.
CGTGGACGGGACGTTCGTCATCGCCCGCCCGACCAACACCCAGGGCTACGCCAGCTATCCGTACTACGACGTGCCCGACGGTGCGGGAGCGGGTACTCGCACCATCCTCTCGGAGTGGCCCGGAAACGGCGGCTACGCAGCCATCAGCAAGACGGCGACATTGACCGTGCTCAAGGCCCTCCCGTACATCTGGGTCATGCCACGGTCGGTTCCGCAAGGCGGCATCGCGAGGTTCTACGCCTACTTCCGCCGTCTCTACGACTACAAGAAGCAGGAAGGGAAGCCGGTCAAGTTCTACGTGGACGGCACGTGGGTCGCCGACGCCACCACGGGCTCTGGCGACGCGGATCCCGGCGTGGCCCGATACAACTTTGACACCACCGGCCTCAGCGTCGGCACGCACACCATCCGCTGCGAGTTCGCCGGCGACCCCTGGGTCGACGCCGGCTACGGTGAAGGGACGCTGACGGTCTACTGAGGGCGGAGGGGGCGGTCTCTTGCGGATCGCCCCCTCCCCAACCCTCC
>JBBIPC010000002.1:0-293619 GCA_037443035.1 Chthonomonadales bacterium | reverse complement strand
GGGCAGGCAACATCTGCTGCATCACCCTCCCCGCAGGCGGGGAGGGAGGGAGCTGCCGCAGTAGGAGTGGAGATTCCCAGGCCAACCCTCCCCGTAAGCGGTGAGGGTGACGTAGAAGCGACAATCGAACGAACGCGCCTTGACGAATCAGCTAGCCGCGTGTTACAATACGGTAGTTGGGCGTGCAAAGGTAAGGTTGGTGTGCGCAGAAGGTGTTGTCGGACCCGTCGGACGCCGTCGAGGGTACCAGCGTTAGAGGGTGCCATAAGGAGGACGGGGCGGAACTTTCCGAGGGCGTACCTCGTCAGTAAGAACAGCGTGACGTAGGCACGTTGCACCGTGCGCCCAGAGGGAGTATGCCACAGAGGTTCGGCGCACGGAAGCGCATTCGTACGAGCTTTATCGAGAGGAAGGAACGAGTATCCCATGAGTAGTGCTAATCGAGTACGCCATGATGCCGACGTCTCCGGGGGCAAGCGCAGATACGACAAGCCCTCGTTGGCGTTCGTGGAGCTGGAACCAGAAGAGAGACTCATGCTCTGCGGCAAGACGCCGAGCGATGACTAGTGCGATGATCCCATGGGTGGGTCATTCCAGTCGAGCTAGGTACCAGCACCCGTTCATTCGTTTGCCCCTATCCTCCAGTGACGGGGGCACTAGTGCTGAGAAGACGGCCTCGAAGTGGAAATCGTGGCCGTCAGCGTCGTGTTGAATACCCCGCGCGCCAAGCGTGTGTCGGCTTGTGTTCCTCACTGGGTAGGACCGAGCCGCATTCGCTTGGCCGCGTTCAGTATAGGAGACCCACACAGTGAAAGCTCGAAGCGGTTACGTCATGCGCGTCGTCGGTGAAGGGTCGGTGCTTATTCCTACCGGCGAACGCGTTGTAGATATGAACGGTCTTGTAGTGCTGAACGACACTGGCAAGTTCATCTGGCAGTGCCTTGCTTCAGAGACAACTCCCGAGCAGATCGCGCAGGCCATGGTGGAAGCGTTCGATGTGAGTCTGGAGCAAGCTCGCACAGACGTGGAGTCGTTCGTAGCGGAGTTGGATCGCCTGGGGATGCTGGAGCGGCACCATGCTTCCCACTGAATACAAGGAGCTGACACGGAAGCTGCTCGCGGATGCCGCCGAACAGGGCATCCCCATGAGCGGCACCTTCGAGTTGACCAGCCGCTGCAATCTCGGCTGCGCCATGTGCTACATTCGTACAAGGGCTGCGGACCGAGCCATGAAGGCGAGCGAGCTGTCTGCAGAACAATGGCGGGACCTCGCCAGACAGGCAGTAGACGCCGGTATGTTGTTTCTCCTGTTGACGGGGGGCGAGGTCTTCTTGCGTCCCGATTTCTTCGATATCTACGAGCCTCTGACGGATATGGGGCTCATCCTCACATTGTTCACGAACGCGACACTGATCACGAAACCCGTTGCCGAGCGCCTCGCCCGTCGCCCTTCCAATCGGCTGGAGGTCACCATCTACGGAGCCACGGAGGCAACCTACGAAGCCGTTACGCGCCAGCCAGGCAGCTTCCGGCGGTTCCTTCGAGGCGTTGACGCTCTCCTGGAAGCAGGGCTGCAGCCCAAGATCAAGACGACCCTCTCCCGCCTGAATGTGCATGAATTCGACGAGATGCGTGCCATGGCGGAACAATGGGGATCCTCTTTCTCGGCGGCGTGGCTCCTTACCAAACGTCGCGATTTCTGCAGCAGCTCCGTGGAGGAGATTCGTTTCTCTCCGGGCGAGGCAGTGGATCTCGAGCTGAGGGACGAAGCGGCTGTCGAGAATCTGCGTCGCTTGGCCGAGAAGGAAGAGGATCATACCTACGACGAGGCGTTCTATTGCCACGCAGGCAAGAACTCCTTCGTCATCGGTCCGTCGGGGGACATGAATATCTGCATTGACCTGTGTCTTCCCAGGGCGCGTCCTACCGAGATCGGCTTCCTAGCAGCTTGGGAGCAGGTGAAGCAGTTCATGGGCAGTGTTCCCGCGTCGCCGACCTGCTCCTCCTGTGACCTGAGCAAGTACTGCTCTCGATGCCCAGCGTGGGGTTATATCGAGAGCGGATCCCTGACGAGCTCGGTCGTCTATCTCTGCGAGATCGCCAAGGAGCGCAAAGAACGTTCACTAGCCATGGTTGGAAAGTGACGCCCATCCACCTCAGCATCGGCGGGGTGCTCGTGCGAGTGGAGCCTGACTCGCCAGCCCCCGTCGGGCTTGTGGGCGAGCGTCTGGGTAGCTTCGTCGTAGAGGACGGTCGCCGGGATCCCGATGTGCACCTGGTCTGGCGCGACGGCGATCCAACTGAGATCGCCCTCGGCGAGCTACTCTACTACCCAGGTGCGATATGGCGTATGCACAGGTCAGCCGACCACTCTGGCTATGTGATCGTCGTTGCGTACTCGGACGATGGTCATGTCACGCCGAAGGCATCGGTCCTGGAAACGGACCCTGGCTGGAGCCGCATGCGGCTCACCGAACGCGCCAGCGGGCCGCCATGGAGCAGCCTGCTGAATCTCGGCGTGGGCGAGCTTATCGTACGCACTCGTGTGATCCTGGATGGCGGGCTCGTCTTCCACGCGGCTGCCGTGGATGACTCTGGCCGCGGCATCCTCATGGTTGGACACTCGGGTGCAGGCAAGAGTACCCAAAGCCTTATCTGGCAGCAAGTACCGGGAGCAACGGTGCTCTCCGATGATCGCATCGCTGTCAGAGTGGAGCCAGACCGCGTGGCTGCGTACGGTACACCATGGGGGGGCACAGCCGACATCGCCAGGAATGGATCGGTAGCGCTGAGGACCATCCTGGTGCTGGAGCAATCGCCCGTAAACGAAGTCATTCGTCTGTCACCGGTACAAGCGATGCCCCTTCTGTTGGTTCGTTCGTTTCTGCCATACTGGGATGGTTCCCTCATGGCGACCGCTGCTGAGACCGTGGAGCGGATCCTGCAGCGAGTGCCGGTCTATGTCTTCCGGTGCAGGCCCGATGAGTCAGTCATCGAGGTAGTCCGTGGGATCTTGTGAATATTTCGTGTCGCGATCTCGTACCGCTAATCCGCGTCGCTCTCGATAACGGCGCCCGGGTGCGGTTCACCGCAACCGGTGGCAGCATGTTTCCCTTCCTGCGTCACGGCGAGGTGGTTGAACTCGAGAAGGTACCCGCGACGGAGCTAAGGCCCGGAGACATCGTTCTGGCACAGCGCGACAAGGAACGATACGTCCTGCACCGCATTCTCCGCGTGAGAGCGCACCAGGCCTATCTTGCGGGAGACCTTGGCGCCGAGGACGGCTGGATACCTCTGTCGCAGGTCCTTGCCAGAGCCCGAGCAGTCTGTCGGAACGGCCGCTGGCGACGCCTGGACACGCCAACGGCGCGGCACTCAGGATTGGCTTGGGTCCGCGGACGTCTCGTGGCGCTACCGGCGCTGAGGTTGGCGTTGGCAGTGCGCTCGCGCGTAGTCCCAAGGCGCGCCGTTCGAGCTGGCCACGATGAACAGCCCGCATGACGAGGATGAGCAGACTCCTGGCGTGAGGGCGTGCAAATACGGCAGGGACGCTGCCGGCCACAGCGTCGAGTCCCAGCCCGAAGGATTCCATGCGATCGGCTCGGCAGAATCAGGACCTGCTCGTGTCTGCAGCGACGATCCGATCACCGACCTCCTACTCGGTGTGATTCGATGGCTCGCCGATGGACAGCCGGTGGAGGGCACCGAGATCTTGCAGTCGCAGCGGGCAGAGGAGACTGTCAAGCTAGCAGCCCTCCATGGCCTGGGGCCAGCTCTCTATGCCGCGTTGGAGGAACGAGATCCTGGCGCCTCTCGGCGGTATCCCCAACTGCATCGCGCGTTCCTGGGCTCCGTCTCCCGGGCGGCCCGAGCTACCGAGCAGCTCCGCGAGTGTCTCGATGCTCTAACGGAGGCGGGAGTGCGCTGCCTACTGCTCAAGGGGATCGCGACGAGCTTGACCCTCTATGCCAGCCCCATGCTGCGCCGGATCAGTGACATGGACATTCTCGTGCAGTGGCACGAGGTAGGCAAGGCACTTGACGTGCTCTGCTCTGTCGGTTACCGTAAGGAGAGCACAGCGTTCTCCGCCGAAGACGAGTGGCTCAACCTGACCTATCTTGGCGGGCTCCGCATAGTTCGCGCCAACTCCCTCCCTCTAGAGCTCCACTGCGCTTTCCTGCACGGTTACGGCAACCGCACCGTCTCCGTGGACGACACCTGGCGCAACGCTGTCACCCTGTCGGGTGAGTGGGGTAGAGCAGAGGCATTGCCAGTGGAGTTCGCGTTCATCCATGCGGCAGTACACCTGTACACCCACTACCAGCGCAGCATCCCATACCTCAAGGACGTGGCGGACCTATTGCTGTTGGCCCGTGCCATTGAGCGACAACGTAGTTGGGCGCGGATGTGGGAGACCGCAGAGAGGTGGTCCGTTCGTCAAGAGGTGACCGCAATCGCCGCCTTCGTCAACACGCATGTGGATGCTCGCATACCAGCGGTGGACAACGTGCCGCCACCATTCTCGGCTGATGACCTCGTGCACATCATGGCACGGCTCCATGGCAGGCGGCGACTGACCGAAGGCTTGGTGCACCGCTTGGCAATGATCAGACTACTTCCAGGTTGGCTGGCGCGGGTACGGTATCTTCTGAGGATGGCTATCCCGCGTCCTGAGTACCTGCGTTGGCGATACCGAAGGCAGGATCACGACCCTGTCTGGCCCTTGTATCTGCGACATCTTCTCGGAGGTGCCGCGCACCTGGTTCAGGACGTCTGGCTGCGGCGGAAATCGGCACGGCGCTGACGCCAAGGTTGGTCCCAATGGTGGAGGCTGCCCGAGCCTGCATCGCCCGGGCTAACGGATAGAAATCCGAGACGAAGTCGCGACCTTCGAAGCGGCAGTGGCGTCTCGCAAGGGTGTGCCCATACGCTCGTAGGTTGCGTGCACGCGCAGGGTCGTTGAGCCGATGGGCGCGCTGGCCAACGCGCCTAGCTCTAGATGCAGCAGGGACGTCCCCTCGGGTGGAAGCGCCACTTCGGCGGCAGATGGACGGATTCTGAGTAGCGGTTGGTCTGCCGAGATAGTCAGTCTTACTCGTCGGGTGGATCGAAACGGATTGCGAAGCCGAAGCGTGGCCTTGACTGTACCGCCGCGGGTTGCTTCCTTGTCGGGAAGCGTGAGTGGGGGCTCCAGCCAGCGGGCGGAGGGGCGTAAGTACCGAACGAACACGGGTAGATCGTCGGCTTCGAGAAGGAGGATCCCTTCATCGGTCTTGCGTAGGGACGAGTTTCCCATGAGATCCGTGACCTGTATCTCTGGCCGGCCTGTGGCTAGGGCAAGAGCCTTGGGGGTGGAAATGGACCATACCGCGGCCAGACGTTCTGAGCCAGAGCGGAATGAACAGACATATACGTCCGACGACAGTTTGATAGCGGCGAGTGGCTTGGAGTCGCGGAGCAGAACGGCGAGAGTACGATGAGCGAGGAAGGACGGCTTCGGGCTGAGGTCGTGCCGACAAAGACCCGAGTTCTCCTCAGGCACCAAGCCGTCAGGGCCCGAGTCATGGAAACGGAACCAGAACAGCCTGTCCACCACACCGGTGCCCAAGGCAAGAATCCAGGTGCGTGCCAGAAGCGCTGCCTGTTTCCGCTCAGAGACGCCAGAGACCGGCTCTGTGGACCAGGTCATCTCCGTGATCCAGATCGGTCGGCGCCGTCCGTTCGCTGCCGCGAGGGCGGCAATCCGCTGAAGCTGGCGCACGAATCCGCTTCGCTCTGGTATGGCGTTGCGCGTTGGATGCACAGAGATCGCGTCGCAATAGCGGGAGGCGCCGAGGGCAAGAAGTCGCGCCAGATACTCCATACCACTCCCGTTCTCATCCGGACCGGCGAGACCGGGCATGACAACGTTACATTGCGGATTGCCCCTCTTAGCCGCACGGTACGCTGCCTGCAATGCAGTCAGGTATTTCCCCGGGTTCGGTTCTGGCCAGAAGGCTTCGTTGTTAGGCTCATGCCAGATCTCCCAATCGCTGATGAGCGGTCTGTACTGCCTCGCGACATGCTCGACATAGGCTGACCAGGCAGCCGGATCTGGGATCACACCACCTTCTGCGGAGTGGACAGCCCAATCTGGTGGGAAGCCCAAGATGCCGAGCACCCGTTGGCCGCGGGATCGTGCCTCCGTCGCCCAGCGAATGCCATCGGGTTCGCGGACTGCCAATACTGCGCCATCTGTGGCGCTTCGCATAGGGGCTGACCGGGAGTCGAAGTCCCACGCCGTCACCAATCCGTCGCGTGGTGGAGTGTTCCTGCGTGCGAGCGAGGCAATGTCGGCCGGACCGAGGGCTCGCCGATAGAGAAGCACGTCATCCAGGTCCAGCGAGCCGCCACTGCCAAGGCGCGGCGGCGTGGACGGAAGCCGGATGGCGCCTCCGTCATGCACGGCAGTGGTTCTCGCAATCCCATCCACGTACAGGCACACCTGCTTGATGAAACGCGAGTAGGTCGCGGCGTAGTGATGCCACTGACCGTCCCATACACTCTCGCCCGCATCGAACGCTTGGATCACTCCTGGCATGCGCTCGTAGACGGCCGAGAAACCGAAGCTTCCTGTCGAGCACTGTAGGTAAGTTCCGCACATGCGGCCTGTCTCACGCGTTTCACACACGACCGGCCACACGGTCCTCACACCCGGCCGATTGGTCCGCGCCCAGAAGGCGATGGTGATCTCGTCTGCCAACTCACGTGGTAGCGGGCGGTCGCTGACGTAGGCGCGACCTCCCGTTCGCAGAGCCGCTCCGGCACTTCCGGGAATCAGAATCGGTGCATCCCAGACCCAGACGCCGGGCAGGGGGTTGACCTGTTCCCACGACAGTCCCAGTCTCGTCCATGCGATTCCTGCCACGCTGTTCAAGCGCCGAGCTTGCTGTGCGAGCGTGGCTGGAAACACGCCAATGTTGCCGCTGCAGCCGAAGGGATTCCCGTGGCCTCCCGAACGCAGCGGCGTCGCACGCACACGGGTGATGATTGTATGCCAATACCGCGAGCTGCCGGGCGTGCGGAATGTGAACTGGACGTCGTAAGACCCGTAGAGCGGCAGGCGCGGTGCTGCCTCGAGGTCCACATGGCCCCGTGGCGGCACAGAGACACTGGGGAGTGGCACCGTCGTTCCAGAACCTAGGAGGGACGTGAGGCGCAGTTGCCCGGAGCCGTTGACGACTCTGGAGCTGGCGTTCGTCAGGCGTATCCGTAGGTGCAGGGCCTGGTCTCCCCAGAGGGTATTACCAGGAAGTCCCGTCGTCACTTGGGCCGTTAGTGCACCGACGCCGGTGGCGGCAAGAACACCCCGGAGCTCGGCGAGGCAAGCGGTCACTAGACCCACAGGGCCGGTGCCGCTTGGACGGTAGAGGCGAATCTGCCGCACGGCGATGGGATGGCAGATGGGCTCCGCTTCTTCGCCCTGTCGCAGCAACGGTGTCCACCCTTCGCCTTGGCCAACGGGTGCGGTGATTTCCTGCCAGCCTGTCCACGAAAGGCGACCCAAGACCCTCTCGTACCATCGGTGCCGACTGTCCTCGATGACAACGCTCAGGGGGCAACCGCTACCGTCGCTCTTCACCCACAGCGCGAGAGATAGGCACTCCCTGCCCGGCACACGTACCGAACCTGCTATGGCAGCGTACTCACCAGTTAGCTTCTGGAAGTCCGCGCGTAGTCGCAGACACTTGCCCTCACTGTCGTGAGGGTGTTCTGCCAATACGTCCAGGGTGAGAGATGGGGCGCGCTCACCATTGGGGCCCATGGCCTCCCATTTCCGAGTGTCCTGCATGGGATCCAGCAGTAAGACGTCTGTCCCTGCCGTATCGGGACTCGCGCGCAAAGAGCGAATCGTCCATACAAGACCCCCCGCAATCAGAAGTACGCCGGCCCATACGTACCATTTTCCTGCATGCACCACCGATGCTAACTCCTCTTGTGCATGATACACTCTCTTCATGCCGGAGTACTGCAGCAATTGCATTGCAGGAGGATCATCAGGCTCCCGCGAATCCAGAAGTGACAAGAATCCAGATCGGATGGCAATGAACGAGAAAACAGGATCCAGCGCCGTGCCGTCCGCAGACACGCTCGACGCTCACTCGCTTTCCGTCGAGGAGATTGTTCGCCGCGCGGCCGCCGTGAGCGCTGCCGTCACACGTGCGTTACCGCTAGAGGCAAAGCTGGAGGTGATCGGCCAGGCAATCGCGGATCTCGCAGGATTCGCGTCGGGAGACGTCGTCCTCTACGATCAGGACAGAGACGAGCTCTATCTCTACCGGACTCTGCGTGAAGGCGGGCGCTCCATAAGGAGATGCTTGCGTAGGCCTGCTGCTCGATGTCGTTCTACGGCTTGCGCAACTGCGTTCGAAGGGCGACAGGCCGTCCCAATGGTGAACCCAGTCTGCGAGCTGTGGTGCAAGGAGGGTGTTGCTGGTCCGCATGCACTAGCCCCCCTCGTGGCTGGCGACCTGCTGGTGGGGTTCGTCGGCGTGACTGCTCACCCCGGTTCCAGTGTTGCGTCCGAACAACTCGAGCGCCTTAGCCTTGCTGCAGGACTGTTCGCGGGAACTGTCTATCTGGCCCGGCAGCTCGAGGACCAGCAATCCCGCCTACGCATGACCCGGAGCCTGACCCATCTGGGTGCGGCCATCGCAGCAGAAACGGACCTGGATACCCTGCTTCGTATGGTGAGGGATGCGATCGTAGACGTCGGCGTCGTGGATCGCGCGGCGGTCTTCCTGATGGATCCTACGACCGGTCATCTGGTGGGATCCTGGGGCACGACGCGCGACGGCGAGCTGGAGGATCTGCATGAACGCGTCCTCGATCCCATGGCGGAGCCGGATGCCCCGAGTTACCGTGTCCTGTCCGGCGAGCTTCCGTACGTTGTGACGCCGGACCTTACGGCGAGCATGGGCTTCGACCCCGACAACCGCATGTACGGAGTTCGTTACCACTGCGCGATTCCTCTCCGGGCGGGCGATGAAATCGTGGGCATCCTGAATGGCGACAACCTCCTGTCCGATCGTCCCATCACGGAAAACGACATTGGCATCCTGCAGGCATTTGCCAGGCTGGCCGCAGTGGCCATCGTCAATGCACGGCTCCAGACGGAGCTGAGAAGGTACAGCAATCAGCTGGAACAAGAGGTGAGGCGGCGTACCGAGGAAGCGCAGGCGCTGAGCGGCGAGGTCTCTGCGCTTGTTCACTCGGTAGGCCATGACTTGCGCTCGCCCATTCGCGCGATCGAGGGATTCACCCAGGCGATCCTGGAGGAACACGGGCACGAACTTACGCCGCCGGTTCGCAGGGACCTAGAGCGCATAGAAAAGGCAGTGGTACGCCTGGGCGAACTCCTTGACGCTCTGCTCGCCGTTGGTCGTCTATCCCGCAGTAAGCCCAACTTGGTACTAGTGCAACCAGCGAGGGTCGTCGAGGCAGTCGTCGCTGAGTTGCGCCCGCGTTACCACCATCCGTGCCATATCGAGATTCAGCAGAACATGCCCGCGATGCTTGCCGACGAGCACCTCATACGCTTGCTCTACCGGGAGCTTCTTGCGAACGCTCTTCGAGCGACTTCGGCCAGGCATGCAGCCGAGATCCACGTTGGTTACGCGAATGGCGCCTACTTCGTGCAGGATAACGGCGTCGGATTCGAACAGCAGTACGCTCACACTCTCTTCGACCTGTTCCGGCGGTACGATTACCGAAGCGACTCCATTGGTTCCGGCCTGGCAACCGTCCGCAGAATCGTGGAACTACACGGCGGGACCGTTACAGCAGAGGGGAAACCGGGCCAGGGAGCGACGTTCCGGTTCACCATCGGTGCACATCGCAGAGGTACAGCGTCTCCGTATGCCGTTCTCTCCCATACCGAATCTGAAGCACTCTTGCCTGGGCAGGACCTGGGCAAGTGAAGCATTACGGGTGCAGGGCCGTTCCATTGAGTGCTGAACGCGTAGGTGGGGAAGCAGACGTTGTCTACCTACGAGATGTGCGTCACCCCGAGGGTGCATGGCTTCGCCGCTACGATGCTGCCATTTCTCCGGACGATCGCGGCTTCGTCTTTGGCGACGGAATTTACGAAGTGATCCGGGCATACAGCGGGCGGCTGTTCATGGTTGAAGCCCATCTCCGACGACTCCGAAGCAGTCTCGCGAAGGTTCGCATCGAGGCGCCAGAGCCTCTTCTGGCGGAAGCTGACCTGCATCTGCTGCTGGGTCAGAACGGCCTGAGGCACGGGGATGCACTGGTCTACGTGCAGCTGACGCGAGGTATTGCGCCACGCGCACACGCCTTTCCTCGACCATCTGTGCAACCGACCATCTACATGGCTGCGGCACCGGCGCCCAAGTACGAGACGGAACAGCAGCGCGGCGTATCCTTGAAGACTGTTAGCGATTTCCGGTGGAGCCGCTGCGACATCAAGAGCGTGGCTCTACAAGCCAACGTCCTGGCCCTGCAACATGCTCGCGACCGAGGTTGCGACGAGTGCCTGTTCTTGCGGGATGGGATGGCGACGGAGGGCAGCCATACGAACTTCTTCGGTGTACGAGGCGGTGTCGTGTACACACACCCAGCGACGAACCATATCCTCGCGGGGATTACCCGAGCGGTTGTTCTTGACATGTGCCGTAAGGCTGGCATCGAGTGCAGGGAGGAGGCTGTTGCAGAGATCGAGCTGCTGTCGCTAGATGAAGCGTTTCTTACGGCGACGAGCTACGAGATAGCGCCGGTTGTTGCGATCGACGGGCACCCCGTTGGCACCGGAGTGCCAGGCCCCATAACGCAGCGGCTTCAGGCTCTGTGGCAAGAGGCAATCGCGTTGCCAGGTGCCTGAGGCAGAACCGCTGGAGAGGGCTGCGAGATCATGCGCGAGCGACAGTTCCTGTACATCGCCCACACGCATTGGGAGGGTGCAGTCTTCAAGACACGTGAAGAGTACCTCTCCATGGGGTTGTCGAACATCCTGCGCGCTCTCAGGCTGTTGGAGGAATACCCGCATTACAGATTCGTGCTGGATCAGTCCTGTTACGTGGAGCCGTTCCTGAGGAGGTTTCCTGAGGCCGCCGAGGTGTTCCGGAGACACGTGCAGGATGGACGGCTGACCATCGTCGGTGGCACCCACGTCATGCACGATGGCAATATGCCGGGGCCGGAGTCCCTGGTGCACCAGATCCAGTATGGTAAGGAGTTCTTTCGGCGGGAGCTGGGCGTAGACGTTGCCATTGCGTGGCAGCTCGATACGTTCGGCCATCATGCCCAGACTCCGCAACTGCTTCGCCTGGCCGGCTACCAATCGTTCTGGTTCTTTCGCGGCGTGCCGTCCTGGGAGACGTCCGCGGAGTTCTTCTGGGAAGGCATAGATGGCACGCGCATCCCGGCGTACTGGCTCCCTCACGGGTACGCCATCGCCTACGGTTCCCCCGCTGATAGGGAAGCGTTCGCAGCATTCATGCGCGAGCGCTTCGATTCCTTGGAACCCTTCACGGATTCGCCGGTGCGAGCTGGTCCTGCTGGAGCAGACGTCAGCGAACCCGAGGAGCATGTACCACCCCTGGTAGAGACCCTCGCACCGGAGAAGCCAGCAAGCGACTCGGTGGCCGTGAGAATCGCTCTGCCCGACGAGTACGAGGCGGTCGTGCAGCCCTCCGCGAACTGGCCTGTCGTGCGGGGTGAGCTGAACCCCATCTTCCAAGGCGCTTACAGTAGCCGAATCGAGCTAAAGCAGTTCACGAGGCGGATCGAGACGCTCTTGACGGACGCCGAGAGGCTCGGTGCGCTACTGACGGGGCTGGGTGTCGAGGGGCACACTGATCCGCTGTGGTCAGCGTGGGAACCTATGCTCTTCAATCAGGCCCACGATCTCATGTCGGGTGTCATGACCGATCACGTGTATGCCGACACTGTGGCGAGCTACGAGCACTCCGAGCGGATCGCTGGAGAAGCGATGAACCGACGGCTGGATGCCTACGGGAAGCTGGTGGACACTCGCGGGATGGGCGTTCCCGTTGTGGTGGTGAACACTCTTCCCTGGAATCGAACCGACCTGGTCTGGCTGGAGGCGGGATTCCCTTCTGGAGACTGGCGAGGTGTGCGGATTCTCGACGCGGACGGGAAGCCGGTACCAGTTCAGGCACTGGAAGTCCGGAGAGACCGCCAAGGCAAGCTCGTTGCGGCCAAGCTGGCGTTTCGGGCGCAAGACGTGCCGGCCATGGGACACAGCGTGTACCACGCGGTTCCGTGCACCGAGGAGCTGTGCGTACCCGATGTGGAGGACGTGGATGCTCCAGTTGCAGTGTTGACAGATCGTCTGCGGGCCACCTTCGATCCGAAAGGAGCCATGACAGGACTTGCACTGTTGCCCGAGGGCACGGAGCTGTTGGGCGGTCCGGGGAATGTCATCGCGCAAGAGCGGGATGAAGGCGACTTCTGGGAACCGTACCGGCCGTTGGATGGAGGTAGCAGGATAGCCATGCACGACCGGCATCCCGTCGCACTGTCCGCTGTGCTAAGCACGGATGCGCGTCCGGAGAGCATGACCATCCAACGCGGCGCTGTCTACACCGAGGTCTGCATTCGCGGGAACATCGGAGAGGGTACGTTCGCAACGACAGTGCGCGTCGTTGACGGAATGGACCGCGTGGATATCCGCACCACATTGGTGAATCGTAAGAAGTTCGTTCGATACCGCGTCCTATTCCCCACATCCATGCGATCTGGTGTCCGCTACGATGAGATTCCCTTCGGCGCTATCGAGCGACCGGACGGTATCGAGTTTCCCGCCCAGAACTGGTGCGACTGGGGCTGCCCAAACCATGGCCTCGCGCTCCTGAACCGTGGCATTCCGGGGAACAATGTAGCAGATGGCATGCTCATGCTGTCGCTCGCTCGCGCAACACGCATCGTGGCCTATGGGTTCGGTGGCGGCTACGAACCCGGCATGACATCGGACACAGGCTTCGAACTGGACAAGGCCCTGACCCTCGAATACGCCCTGGTGCCGCACCGAGGAGACTGGCGCACAGCGCAGATTCACCGACGAGGACAGGAATTCCAGCGTCCGCTTCTGATACAGAAGGAAGCGCAGCACGAAGGCATTCTTCCGGCGGTCTACGGCTGGATGGAGCCGCTGGATTCCCAGCTCATCATGACGTCTCTCCAAGCCAACAAAGACGATGTAGTGATGCGGCTATACGAAGCGACTGGCCAACAGTGCATCCGAGCCGCCATCCTCCCGAGAGCATCCATCAGGGAGGCGTGGGAGCTGAATCTCCTGCACGATCCCATGCGAGAGTTGAAGACCAAGGATGGTGCCGTGTTGCTCGACTTCGGGCCGTATCAGATTCGCACCGTAGCACTGAGATCACGGAGAGCACATGCCAAGTGACCCTGCCGTCCGGATGCTGCTCCAAGAGAGGTAGGATTTCCATGCGTCCCATAACCATCGAAGACCTTTTTCGCTTTCGAATCGTAGGCGATGCTCAGATCTCGCCTTCTGGCGAGCGTGTCGTGTTCACCGTCCGCAGGACCGATCGGGAGAAGAACAAGTACTTCACGTCACTGTGGATGGCCGATACCACCGATGGCACGGCCAGGCAGTTCACCGGTGACGGACATTGCGACACATACCCCCGATGGTCGCCGGATGGTGAGACGATCGCATTCATTAGCAATAGGAGCGAACCAGGTTCGCAGATCTACATCATCCATGCCGACGGAGGCGAGGCCGAGCAGCTGACCTTGCTTCCGGAGGGGAATGTGACCTCTATCGAGTGGTCGCCGGATGGTCGCAGACTGGCCTTCACTTTCCGGCCAACGCCAGAGGAGCGGACGGAGAAAGCCCAGAAGGATCGCAAGGAGAAGGGGCTGAGTTCTCCAGTGCGAGTACACACGAAGCTCAACTACCGGCTGGATGGCATGGGCTACCATGATGGCTCCTATGCGCAGATATGGGTACTGGACGTGGCGTCTCGCGAGGCAAAGGAATTGACGGGTGGACCGTGGCCTTGCGGAATGCCAGCTTGGTCGCCGGACGGGACACGGCTGGTGTTCGTAAGCAACCGCAAGGACGATGCGGACCTGCGTGGGATGTACCAGGAGCTGTGGACGGTGCCAGCCGATGGAGGGGACCTCCGACTCATCCCGGCACCCGAGGGTCCCAAAGACTCACCCGTATTCTCGCCGGATGGTCGTTGGATCGCCTACATTGGCCACACAGATCCGGAGGACACATGGGGAGGCCGAAACGATCGTATCCTGATCCTTCCTTCGGACGGGGCTGACGCAGCCAGGGACTTGACCGGTGAGACGGACCTGGCTGTCGGATACCTCACGCTCTCCGACATGCATGACGTGGGTGGTGGACGGATCGTGCAGTGGTCTGCGGATGGAACCGAGCTGTTCTTTCCCATCAGTGCGGCTGGTAGTACTCGACTCTGCCGCATAGCGGCCGCTGGTGGAAGGATCGAGACCCTCACGCCCGGAGACTGCGAACTCGGGAGTTTCAGCCTCAGCGGCGACAGTAGCATCGTGGCGTATACACTGGCATCTGCCATCAGCCCCCACGAGGTGTATGTTCAGTCTACAGAAGACACATCCAGCGCCCGCTTGATCAGCCAGGTCAACCGGGATCTCAGAGACGAGGTTCTCCTGCAGATGCCAGAGGAGATCGAGCTACCCAACGGAGATGGCGGGACGATCCACAGTTGGGTGCTGCAACCCGTGCCGTTCGCGGAGGGACAACGCTACCCATGCATCCTCTACATTCATGGCGGGCCCGCCCTTCAATACGGGGGTCGAGCGGCTCCCTTCCACGAGCTGCAGTGGCTTGCCGCGAACGGCTTCGTGGTCGTCTTCTCGAACCCTCGGGGTAGCGCAGGCTACGGGGAGGAGTACAAGCGCGCCATCCGGGGTGACTGGGGGAACAAGGACTTCGCCGACATCATGACCGTAGCGGATTACGCTGCGGACCTGCCGTTCGTGGATGCCGACCGCATGGCGATCATGGGTGGGTCCTACGGTGGCTACATGACGGCATGGGCGGTAGGACACACCGATCGCTTTCGATGTGCCATCGCGGATCGTCTCGTCGGCAATATGCACAGCATGAGCGGTACGACGGACTTCGTCTGGGAGCACGGCAAGGACTTCGCGGGAAACGCATGGGATCAGCCGTGCGATCTCTGGCGATGCTCGCCATTGAAGTATGCGGGGCAGATCACGACGCCGCTACTCCTGATCCATTCCGATGGCGACCTGCGCTGTCCCATCGAGCAGGCGGAGCAACTGTTCGCCGCGCTCCGGTGGCAGAGAAAGACGGTCGAGTTCGTCCGATATCCAGCCGAGACCAGCCACGGCCTGTCCCGAAACGGTCCGCCGGACTTGCGAGAGGACCGCCTCCGGAGGAACCTTGCCTGGCTGCAGCGGTGGCTCGAGGCGTCCACTTCACCCTAGCGTCCGTAGGTATGGCAGGAATCCGGGTATCTCTGAGACTGGCGGCGGGTCTTGTCTTCTCTGCGTGTGGGTTGCCTGGCCGCCTGCGAGGGCCGTAGCGCAGCCGTCCTCGCCTGCATGGCTGGGTCTGGAAGTGGAGCCGAACGGCGCCTTGAGCGCGAGCACGCCGTCCGGCACAAGGGACATGGCGGTGACCAGGCGCTTACAGGAGAGATGCGCCAACGGCTCCCGCAGACACTGGAATTCGTGTGGGCGAGGCCGTTGTCGTGGTCTGTTCGAGTACTCTGCAGACGATCGCAACGGAGGCCAGACGTGTTCATACGTCGCCGTTCCGATACCCCTGTTCTGCGGGAGGCGTCCGATCGCGTACAACTAGCTGTTCTCGATCCACATTCCTGTCAGGAGCGCATCCAGAAGCGCGCGTGATATACTCGATGTAGATCGCCGGCCTGACCTGCGCGCGACCGCAGGTTGGGCCTCCAAGGAGGAACCACCATGGGTACGTACTGGCCGATCGCCTCGCTTTCCGTCGCCGTCCTCCTCCTGGTGGGTGCCTGTGCCCCCGAGCGCGATACCCCCGCTCGGAAACCGGTCTCTGCCGATCCGCCTGCAAACACGATCAAGTTCCGCGTTTGGCGTTGCATGGACGAGGGCGGCATTGGAGGCGAGGTGTTCCGCATGCTCGTGCCTGCCGAGTGGAAGGCCGAGAGCAAAGTCGAGTGGCGGCTCGATGTGCCCATGGCGCCCGCGGCCATCTCCTTCCGCATCTGGAACCCGAACGGGCCCGAGGCGTTCGAGGGCTTCCCCAATCAGCCCATGTTCTGGACCGACAGTCCCGGCCTGCTGAGCATGTTCCCGCCCGGATCGAAGTACTTCGGCGCCGAAGTGCATCGTCCGATGACCATCGAAGAGGCGCTCGAGCGCATCGTCGTCCCGCGGTTCCGGAAGGGGATCAGGGGCGTCAGCGTTGCCGAGCGCAAGCCCTTGCCGGAGATCGTCAAGGCGCTCGGGCTCGAAGCGCACTCTCCAGGAGGAGGCGTTCGGTTTGCCGCCACCGCCGGCAAGGTGCGGCTCGACTACGAACTGAACGGTACGGCCTACAGCGAAGACCTGATCGGCGTGCGGGAGAGTCTGTTCATTCCTATCCAGAGCCTTGCCGGCACCTTCACCAACGAAAACTGGACGCTCAGCTACCTCCTCGGCATGCGTGCCGCAAAGGGCGACTTGGACAAGCAGAGCAAGCTCTTCACTACCATGGTGTCCTCGGTTCAGCTCAACAAAGAATGGTTCAACCGCTACGTCCAGCTCGTGGACATGCTGATCAGGGCTCAGGTCCAGCGCATCCGCATGGTCGGCCAGTTCAGCCGTCTTCTCGCGCAGACAAGCGCCGAGATAAGCGACGAACGGATGCGGCTGTACGAGCAGCGCCAGAGCGCCTACGACCGGGTCTCGGAGAGCTTCAGCGACTACATGCGTGACCTGGACCGGTACGCGGATCCCGATGGCAACGTCGTCAAGCTCCCGTCGGGTTTCAAGAACGCGTGGGTCAACGGCCTCGGCGAGTACATTGTCTCCGACTCCGACACCTTCGACCCGAATATCGGATCCAACCAGAACTGGCAGCCGCTTACGCGGAAGTGAACGCGCGGTGACCGCCGATCCGCTAACACGTGCGGCTCCACCTTAGGCACGAACCTTGCCAGCACCGGAACGCCGTCCCGCGACCGGAGGCGGAGGGCCGGAGCTGCTTGCCTGTAGCACCGAAATCGCGCACGGCAGCCCGGACCGGCGAGGGCGTGAGAGGTTACCTCCAATGACACGCTCGACCGCTCGGTCATCGTTGCGGTTGCTCCTCAGGCGGCCGAAGCCACACAACTCCCGCACGCCAATGTCACCGAAAGTGACGGGGACGCTCAGCACGCCATCATGGCCATCGTCGCCATCGTCCAGGCTGTCCTACGACCCTTCCTATTTCGTGGCCACGTACCAGGACCCGTTAGAGGCCACGGTAGGTTTGCGGTGGTTCTGAACGTGTGCTATCATGCGCCATGTTCTCCAGTGCGGCCTTGCGGAAATCGAGAGCAGACGCGCTGACCACCCACGAGGCGACGACTGTCGCCTCGCAACCTGTTCGTGGCATTACGGCACGAGCGGTCCTACTGGGCTTCCTGCTCATGCCGATCAATGCTTACTGGATTACCGTGGTCGAGGTCCGGTGGTATACCCTGGACGGTACGTGTCTCCCTCTCTTCATCACCCCCATTTTCTTCCTCTTCTGTCTGTGTGTACTCAACGGCATCCTGGGTCGCTGGCGAAGTGGCCTCAGCTTCAGTCAAGGGGAGCTGTTGACGGTCTACGTCATGCTGGTCATTGGCTGCGTCCTGGCAGGCCATGACCTCGTGCAGAACCTCTTCGGGATCATCGCACATGCCGACAGGTACAACACGCCGGAGCGCAAGTACGATGCGACCTTCTTCCAGTACCTGAAGCCGACCAGTTTCCTTCTCGTGCAGGACGCCGACGCTGGCGGGAAGGAGGCCATCAAGGCCTTCTACCAGGGTGGAGTGAACTGGTGGCAGCCTCGGTACCTGTACCCGTTCCTCGGACCGCTGCTCTGGTGGACACTGTTCCTCGGGGTGCTCATCGGCATGTGCCTATGCATTAGCGTCCTCATCCGGAAGGCATGGACGGAGAACGAGAAGCTGGCGTTTCCCATCGTCCAACTCCCACTCGCTATGACGCATCCCGGGGGGAAGGCCGAGGCGTTCTGGCGGAGCAAGGTCATGTGGGGTGGTTTCGCGGTGGCTGCCGTCATAGACTTCATCAACGGCATGCACTATCTCTATCCGTCCTGGCCGTACCTGGCCCAGGTGAAACTCTTCGACCTTGGACCGTACATGCCATCCCGCCCCTGGAACGCCATCGGCTGGACGCCCATCTCCATGTATCCGTTCGCCATCGGGTTGGCCTACTTCCTCCCGTTGGATCTTGCGTTTTCATGCTGGTTCTTCTACGTTGCCCGCAAGGCCTTTCAGATCCTCGGCGCTGTACAGGGTTGGGATTCCCCATCCAACGTAGGTTTCCCGTTCTTCGAACAGCAATCGTCCGGAGCCTGGATCGCCCTCGGCTGTACCGTAGTCTGGGCTTTGCGCGGGCAATTCCGCGATGCATGGGCCAGGTGCGCGTGGTTCGCACGACGACGCGAGACGCCGCTACGCGAGACATCTGAGGATGTCGAGGAACGACGACACTACCGGGGTGCATTCATCGGCCTGGCTGCAGGCGTGGCGTTTCTGACCTGGTTCTCCTGGGCGACAGCGCTGTCGTGGTGGGTGGCCCTGATCTTCTTCGGGTTGTTCTTCCTGTTGGCGATCGCCATGACTCGCGTCCGAGCCGAGCTCGGCGCTCCCCACGAGATCTACTTCGTCAACCCGCGGACAGTTCTCGTCACCCTTTTCGGCGTCAACGCCGTCGGGGCCCAGAGCCTGGCGACGATGTCGGTCCTGTACTGGTACAACCGGTGCTACCGCTGCCATCCCATGCCGAATCACATCGAGGCCTTCAAGCTCGCGGAAGGCGGCAGGATGCAACGAGGCAAGCTCATAGCTCTCATCGCGTTCTCGACGGTCGCCGCTACGGTATTCGCGTGCTGGGCGAACCTCCACGTGACCTTCGCCGAAGGCGCGACGAGCAAAGCGGTAGGCTACAAGTCCTGGGTTGGCTTCGAATCCTTCGACCGGCTCAACGCCTGGCTTCAGACTCCGACAAAGACGGAATGGACGCAGCAAGTATGGGTGGTTGTTGGGGCGGT
This sequence comes from Chthonomonadales bacterium, assembly GCA_037443035.1. Classification (GTDB taxonomy): domain Bacteria; phylum Armatimonadota; class Chthonomonadetes; order Chthonomonadales; family CAJBBX01; genus JABWBA01. The sequence continues at coordinate 274,310 of JBBIPC010000002.1, read as the reverse complement.
GATGGTTCTATGGCTTCGCATCATGAGGGGGGCGTTCCTGTGGTGGCCGTTCCATCCCGCGGGCTATGCACTGGCCGTCTCGTTCGCCATGGACTATTTCTGGTTCGCGTTCTTCGTGAGCTGGCTGATCAAGTTGGTCATCGTGCGATTCGGCGGTATGAAGTTGCACAACACAGCCATACCCTTCTTCCTGGGACTGACGCTGGGTGATTACGTCTGCGGCTCTCTGTGGGCCATTTATGGGCCGGTGAACGGTCTTCAGGTCTACAAGATCTTCATCTAGCCGCGGCATGAGTGGACACCGTGCCACCTCCTGAGACCCGACGAACCGGAAGGGAGCATCTTCGCGATATTCCTGCGCTGGCAGCGGTGTTCGGCCAGACGCTTCGGCACAGACCCCTGGTAGCCGCGACGGTCTGCTATGCTGCCGGCATCGGCATCGGAACATCGGCCTACCGTCCCGCAGCCCTCATGGCACTGGCTGTCAGTGCGTCTGCGCTGGGACTGCTGACGCGCAAGAGGAGCTGGCTCACGGCCGCCAACTTGCTCATGCTGGTGGGCGCGGGCGCACTGCGGCAGTGGGTGCAGTTGACGCCCGGACCGACCGATATCTCGCGTCTCGCCAAGGGCCAGCATGTCGAGCTCGTCGGCAGGCTTGTCAGTGAACCAGAAGTCCGCGGGTACGCAGCTACCGCGGAGTTGACGCCGATCCGCGTGGCTATTGGCGACGGCGTTATTCACGGTGTCACGGGAATCGTGCGGGCCAGATTGGCAGTGGCGCCGGGCCAGAGACCTCCGCAGTATGGACAGACGATCGAGGCGCGTGGGGTACTGGATGCACTTCGTGAGCCTGGAAATCCGGGTTCCGTTTTGTGGGTCGAGGGGCTGCGTCGGCGGGGCATCTTCTGCACACTCGATTGCCGACGGCCAGAGTCGTGGCATGCAGGGGACGGCACGGACAGTCCCATCCGCGCGTTCGCCGCGAGAGTCCTGAGTGTCCGGTGGTCCATGGAGCGTCTCTTCGCTCGCTTCCTACCAAGGGAGCGTGCAGCGTTCCTGACGGCGCTCGTCCTGGGAGGCCATAGCTCGCTGCCGCCAGAGGCGGTAGAGGCGTTTCGGCGGTCCGGTCTTCTCCACATCACGGCTGCGTCAGGCGCGAATGTCGCCATGGTGGTAACCCTGATCTACTTGCTGATCCGATTCGTGCATCCTGGGCCGCGTCTCCGAGCGCTGATCTGCCTAGTCGGGTCCGTTCTGTATGCCGTCGCAGCGGGATCCCAGCCTGCAGTCGTCCGCGCCGCCATCATGGCCTGCGTGTTCGTAGCAGCGCCCCTCTTCGACAGGGAAAGGGATGCGCCAAGCGCCCTGGCAGCGGCTGGACTAGCAGGGCTGGCTTGCGACCCGGGGATCCTCTTCGATGTAGGATTCGAGCTCTCGTTTCTCGTCGTTGCTGCTACCATCGCGTACTGGCCTACCGTCGAGACCGTGCTGAACAAGAGACTGCCGGTGGAGACCGACATGCCCTGGCTCCGTCGGGCGCTGGCGAGAATGGGGCGGGGAACCGTATCCGTCGCGGCCCTGTCCGGAATCGCCGGCTCAGCTAGCGCACCGCTCACCGCCCAGGTATTCAACAGCGTTCCCCTCGTTGGCGTACTTTCCAACGCACTTGCGGCGCCGGCTGTAGCGTTGCTCATGCCCGCAGCCCTCGTGGGCTGGCTGATCGGGTTGGTCTGGCCATCGGCAGCGGGCGTCCTATGCCATGGTGTTCTCCTGCCGTTGTCTTCGTGGGTGATGGGCGTTGCCGATCGTGCAGGCAACCTGCCATTTGCGGCTGTCAATCTGCCATCTCCGGGTTGGATGGCGGTATTCGCCATGTACGGTATCCTCGGCATCGCCGCTCACGCGGCACGGCGAGCCGTTGGAAGCGGGATGCGACCGTGAGTCTATCGCAGCGACTCCGCACGCTGGTCACACTGGGCCTCCTCATAGCGGCTGTCGTGAGCGGCTACCTCTGGGGGAGCGCTCTCAGACCGTCTCTGCTGAGGATCACTGTGTTGGATGTAGGCCAGGGAGACGCAGCCGTGCTGGAGACACCGACTGGTAGAGCTCTTGTCGTTGATGCCGGTAGGTCGAGCAGAGACTCGAGCCGTGGCCGGAGTGTAGTGTTGCCGTACTTGCGCAGTCGCGGAATCAACCGCGTCTCGGCCCTCGTCTTGACCCACTGGGACCAGGATCATGCTGGGGGTGCCCATGCAATCCTGCTGGGGATCAGGACTGACAGGCTCTTCCTGCCCATAGATGGACCATGGGTCCGCGGAGAGACAGAGACCGAGCAGCTCACGAAGGATCTTGCCAGGCGCCGCCGTATTCCTCTGGTGCGGGTTCGATGCGGTGCGGTCATACAGCCAGGTGGCGGTGTGGTGCTGGACGTTCTGAATCCACCTACAGAGGATCAGAAACCGGTGCCGCGTTCGGATAACGATGCGTCCCTGGTGCTCATGGTTCGCTACGGACGGACGCGCGTGCTTCTGATGGGAGACGCTGATGCAGAGGCCGAGCACAGGATGGTACGTGGAGGACTGGACGTCCAAGCTGATATTCTGAAGCTGGGTCACCACGGAAGCAACAGCTCGACGTCCGATCGCTGGCTGAACGCCGTCAAGCCACAGGTGGCGATCATCTCGGTGGGCCAACGGAACCCCTTTGGTCACCCGGATCCGAGAGTATTGCAGCGACTCTCCAAGAGGAGAATACGTGTCCTCAGAACAGACCGCCACGGAGCCATCACCATCTGGAGCGACGGAAGTACCTATAGGATCAAGACCCAGCGGTTCGTGCGGGAGTGAGAGGAGAGCTCGGAAATGCGACGCAACCTGAGCGGCGATGACTGGCGGGTGACACACGTCTATCCTGGAGAGTGGGAGTGGATACCCATCACGCGAGGCGATTCCGACCTCGAGAATCTCAACCCTCCGATTGCGCCTTGGTATCGTGCGACCGTTCCCGGAGACGTTCAGACGGACCTGATCGAAGCCGGTGTGCTGCAGCAGCCGTGGCGCGATCTAGAGAGTCGCGCCGCGGAGTGGACCAGTCAGAGAGATTGGGTGTACTGGAAAGACTTCGACGCCCCAGCAAGTGTCCGCGGGCATCGCGCTGTGCTCCGTTTCGAGGGGGTGGACTATTCCTGCCACGTCTTCCTCAATGGAAACCATCTGGGTGACCATGCAGGCACATACGTGCCTTTCGAGTTGGATGCGACGGAAGCGCTGCGCGCAGGAGAGACGAACCGCCTCATTGTCGTTGTGGACCACGCTCCGACCGAGCCGGAACAGCAGGGTCAGATCGGTTGGACGGGCAAGGTGCGCCTGTGGAAGCCCCGATTCGCGTACAAGTGGGATTGGTGCACGCGTCTCATTCCGCTGGGCATCTGGGACGATGTGTTCCTGGAGACATGGGACAGGGCACGGTTGGCCAGCTTGTGGGCAACCACCTCTGCGGAGTATAGCGAGGACTGCTGGACAGGGCTCCTGCGCCTTCGGGCCACTCTCGACCGTGCGACGGACGAAGCGCTAGTGCTGCGGGTATCGGTTGCCGGCAGCGATGGCAGCACGCTCCTATCGAGTCACGAGGTTCAAGTCGTGCCGCCGGAGACCGCCGTGTCGCTCGTTACGGCCCAACTCGAGGTGCCAGGAGTCGAGCTGTGGTGGCCCAACGGCTCTGGGGAGCAGAACCTGTATTGCGTCACAGTGGAACTGGTGGCGGTCGATGGGACCGTACTGGACACCGCCGAGCGCCGTGTTGGTTTCCGTAGAGTCCGGGCTGTGCGCAACGAAGGTGCGCCAGCGGATGCACTGCCCTACACACTCGAAGTCAACGGGAAACGCCTCTTTGCCAAGGGATGGAACTGGGCACCCATCCATCAGCTCTATGGAAGGCTGCACGAGGACCGTTACCGCCACGCCATCCGGCTCGCCAGAGACGCTCACTGCAATCTCCTGCGTGTGTGGGGCGGTGGGTTGCTGGAGAGGGAGCTATTCTACAAGCTCTGCGACGAGGCTGGGATCATGGTCTGGCAGGAGTTTCCGCAGTCCTCCTCGGGGGTCCAGAATGAGCCAGCTCGCGACGAAGAGTATGTGGCCTACTGCGAGAAGCAAGCGCGCCAGATGGTGCCACGCCGGTCTCACCACCCGAGCCTCGTGATATGGTGCGGGGGCAACGAACTCATGGACTATGCGCACGTGCCGTGCGGACTGGACCATCCGGTTCTTGCCACGCTCGGCAACGTCGTCCGAGAGGTGAACCCGGAGTGGATCTATCTGCCTGCGTCGCCGTCGGGTCCGACATTCGCTGCCGATCCCAGCAATAAGGGACGTATGCACGATGTGCACGGCCACTGGCTCTACCTTGGCGATCCCGACCACTATCGCTTCTACAATGATATGGATCCTCTGTTCCACTCCGAGTTCGGTGCTGAAGGTACCGCCAACGAGGAAGCACTGCGCCTATTCCTGAGCCAACATTACCTATGGCCACCCGACCGAACGAACCCTGCCTGGGTGCATCATGGGGCATGGTGGCTACACCGAGAGAAAGTAGAGGCACTTTTCGGCAGGATCGAGGAGCTGCGTCAGTATGTATATGCCAGCCAGTGGATCCAATACGAGGGACTTCGCTACATTGCAGAAGCGAACCGGCGCAGGAAATGGCGTACGAGCGGCTGTGCACCCTGGCAGTTCAACGAGAGTTGGCCGAACACGAGCTGCACGAACAGCCTGGGATACTTCGGCGATGTGAGGCCGGCCTACTGGGCCATGCGCGGAGCCTACGCACCTATATCGGTAAGCGTTCGCTACGACCGCGTGCGGTGGGAGCCAGGGGAGACACTGGAGGCGGAGATCTGGCTGAACGTGTCGGAGCCGGACGACTTTCATGCCTCGTGTTCGGAGGAGGTGTCCCTGGTCTGGCGCCTGGTCCGCCTCGAGGGTTGCCAGGAAATCGCGGCGGGGGTGTTGCCTGTTCCGGAGCCTACCCAAGCAAGTGCCGTTTCATTAGGCCGAGTCGAGGCCCGGCTTCTGGACAAGCCTGCTTTGTACGGCATGATTGTGGCGGTTCAGGGTCTGACACTGCCACCGGCGCGCGCCAGCGGCCTGGAGAAGCGTTATCTGTTCACGAGTCACCCTCATCCGTGCATGGAACGCCTGTTCGGCCTCCCAAACGGACGACTGGATGCAGAGGCGCTGCCAGACAACTCCATCCTCGTCAAGTGTTCGGCCGATTCGTCTGTGCCGCTCGTATTCGTCAGGGCCGACGCTTGCAGTGACATCGAGTGGGCATATCTGACCTGGGGCTACGCTCCGTTTCTTCTTCCTGGCGAGGAAATTCGCATCGAAAGGGATGGTGCGCACTCGGTAGTTGTGGCCGCGATGAACGCGCCGGTTTCGGGCATTATGGTATAGGAGAGGGGCCTGCTCCCGTGCACTGGCAGGCCCCCGCACCGTCTACTTGCCTGATCGTTCCTTGCGCTGCAGGTCCCGTAGGGGCCGGTACCCGATGCGGATGATGCCGCCGTCCTGGATAGCCTTCCGGATGTCGGGGTCCTTTGCGAAGAGCTCGTAGTCGGTCGCGCGCTCCTTCCACGAGCCAGCGATCGCCTTCGCTTCGTCGGTGGCGACGGATGCGTGGATGTAGAGCTCCGTCACACCAGGCTTGAGTTCACGGATCATGCGTAGCCAGAAGTTCTTGCGAGATTCGCCTGGCGCTGGCTCCTCCTCATGAATGAGACGATCGGGGAAGACCAGGCCGAGAGCTTCGGCATCCTTGCGAATGCCAGGAAAACCGACCTTCTCGTAGGTCTCCGGCGACCCCATACGGACAGGCAGATCGTACTCCTTGGCGATCTCGAGATAGGCCTTGTGGTACACGGGGTTGTACTGCATCGTCCCCATATGCGAGTCGATATGGGTGATGTCTATGCCGGCCTTCTTTGCGCGCTCGATCTGGGCCCTGGCTTCCGCTGCAGCTTCCTCGACTTTGGAATGGGCATAGACCTCCTCCACGGATCGCCAGAAGTATCCGTCGGGGTCCACGAGCCCAGGCACCTCTTTCTTGTCCAGAATTGGTCCCCAACGATAGAGCTGCCATTCGGCAGTGTGAGTAAGGTGGACGCCGAGGTCGGCGTTCGGCTTCGTCTTGGCGTACCGCGCGATCTCCGTGAACCACGGACACGGGACCATAATGGTAGCGCTGGTCATCAGGCCGTTGTCCAACGCGTCCATGGTGGCAACGTTGGCAGCATGGCACATACCCGTGTCATCCCCGTTGATGATGAGCAGGCGGTCCGTGGCCTTGTATCCGAGGCGTTCGGCGAGTGTGCGTCGCGGCGCCTGGACCGGTCGCGGGAGTGCCATGGCCAGACTAGCCAAGGCGATAGTCGTCAGAATGAACTTGGACATCACACAGTCTCCTGTCTACCGGTCCTGCAAGAGCGGACGATGGCGTCGAGAACTCGCATCTGTCGTACGGCATCCTCTGCTCCGTAGGGCGCCGGTTTGTTGTCAAGGACGCACCGAGAGAAGTGGTCGAACTCGAGAACGTACTGATTGGCTGGCGAGATATCCTCCCTCGCACCGTTCAACACGAGGCCTGGCCGTTCGCCGGGAAGCCAGGGAGAGGGTATCTCCAGGACACCCTTGTCACCCACGACCTCGATACCTGACCGGAATGGCAGATCGAAAGCGCAATCGAGGATGGCTCGACCACTCGGGAAGTCGAGGACGGCTCCCATGCTTATGTCCACGCCTGTCTCTGGGTCTACCGTCGCTCTGGCTACAACGCTCGTGGGCTCAGATGCGAAATAGCTGCGGGCCGCACTGACCGTGTAGCATCCTACATCTGCAATGGCACCCCCGGCTAGCTGGGGATCCCATCGGACGTTTGGCTGCCGACTCATGGTGAAGCTGAAAGTGGCACGAACGTGTTTCACCGTTCCGACAGCGCCATCCGACACAAGCTGCAGGGCACGTTCATGCTGAGGATGAAACCGCCACATGAAGCCTTCCATCACTTGCCGCTGAGCCTGGCGCGCTGCGGCCGCTGCCGCGATGGCTTCGTTCACATTCGCTGAGAACGGCTTCTCGCAGAGAACATGTTTGCCCGCAGCTAGTGCCTTGATGGTCCACGAAGCGTGAAGCCCGTTGGGGAGTGGGATGTAGACTGCCTCCACCATACTGTCGTCGAGTAGCTCCTCATAGGAGCCGTAGGCCTTCGGCAGACCGAACTCCTGGCGGAACTGCTCAGCTTTCTCGCGATCCCGACTGGCAACGCCAACAAGCTCGGCCGACTCGGCTTCCAGCATAGCGGGCACCGCCACGGACCGCGCGAAACTCGCACAGCCGAGGACACCCCATCGCAGGCGGTTTGGTGCCATCATGACTCCTCCTGTTTGGTGGTCCCGATGACCGGCTTCAGTCTCGCGGCCATTGTGTCGGCTCGGTTCTGTGCAGCATCATCGGTCGCGTCCTCGGCAAGGACGTGAACGATCGGGCCGGCGGCATCCGGTACCACGACGGTCCATCCCTGGTCATCCATCATCTTCACGCCATCGGTCAGATCCACACTCTCCGCACTGGCTGCAAGTCCCGACACCATGCGCATGACCCTTCCCTTCGCCTGCCAGGGACACCGCAGACGTTCGTGAGCGATATAGATGGCGGGAAGTGCATCCACCACCTGGTGGAGTGAAAGACCCGTCAGTGTAAGGGCCTCCATGAGCTTACCGGTGGCATACATGCCGTCGAACGCGTTGTGGAAGTCCGGAAAGCTGAATCCACCGTGGCGGTCTGCAGCCATGGCGATAGCCCGCTCGCCGTCGCTCACTGTCGCGGCAGCAGCCAGTATAGAGCGGACGTCCCGCTTCGTACGAACCACAGTACCGTGATGCAGAGCCAGCATTGGCTCGAGCTTAGCTGTTGCCGTAACTGGCACCGCGATGCACACGCCGGGCTGTGTCCGGGCGACCAGCACTGCGAACAGGGTTAGCAACGTGTCCCCCTCGATGACGCGCCCCGTCTCGTCTACTACCGTCAGGCGTTCGCCGTCGTGCTCGATCATGGCTCCCAGGTTGGCACCCAGCGTGCGGACTGTGTGCGAGAGATTGTCCAGGAGTCTCTGGCGATCCGTCTGCTTCTCGGGAGTTCGGCTTGGATCTCCGAAGGCGTTGAGAGCGACCACGTCGCAGCCGAGATGGCCCAGGATCGTACCGAAGACGGAAGCCACGCGGGAAAAGGAGAAATCCACGACCACCTTGAGCTTGGCGTCCCGGATCGCTTGCACGTTCAGGTGACGGAGGAAATCCTCACGATACTGCTCCACGCTCCGGCCAGAGAACTCGAGCTTGCCGATACTGGCCGCGTCTGCTCTCCGGAAGTCCTCCCTGAAGAAGATGGACTCCACCTTGCGTTCTGCTGCAGGCGCAAGGTAGACACCGTCGCCGTCGAGGAACTCCACGAGGATGACGTGGGGATCATCTGGAGATAGGCGCACGTAGACGCCTCCTGATGCGGCCGAGTTGCGGAGGGAGTGGCGCATGATCGGCAGTGGTGCCGAGCGAAGATCCAGTATGTCGCAGCCAACCGACATCAACCCAGCGATGATGGCACGCTTCACCATGCGCGCAGCGAGGCCCGAGTCGCGCGCGGTCATCACCGTGGTGCCGGGCTTGAGGTACGCACCGTAGGCCGCTCCCAGGCGTGTGGCGAACTCTGGGGAGATCTCCCGATTCGCGATGCCCGATACTCCCAAGTCACCGAACAGTGAGCCCTGCCACATGTGTCCCCAGATGAGGCTCATGGTGACCGTAGCACCCGTCTCTATGTGCTTGTCAGGCCATATCTTGACTCCAGCCCGCACGTGTGCTCCAGCCTCGAGCCGGCACTTGTCGCCGATGACAGCGCCTTCCTCGATCACGCAGTCTCCCTGAAGGATCGTGTGAGAGCACACGGTGCAGGCGTGGAGCCGAGATCCAGGCCCGACGTACACGTTGTCCCACAGTATGCTCCGTTCCACCACTGCATCCGCCTCGACGACCGTGTTGTCTCCGATCACCGTATGCGGTCCGACACGGGCATCGGCCTTTATGGACACATTTCGCCCCAGCAGCGTCGGCGGCAAGACAATGGCGTCCTCGTGAATGGTCGTTCCTTCCCCGATCCAGATGCCATGCTTCTGCACACCGTCCAGTTCCACGGCCGTACCACAATCCAGCACCTGATACTGTGCCTCCCGGTACTGCGTGAGGTTGCCGATGTCGCACCAGTAGCCCTTCATCACATGGCCGAAGAGTGCTTTCCCGTCTGCGAGCATACGTGGGAAGATGTCCTGGCTCCAGTCGTACGGAACGTTGGGTTCCATGTACTCGAAGACTGTAGGTTCGAGGACATACATGCCCGTATTGACGGTATCGGAGAACACCTCGCCCCAGCTCGGCTTCTCGAGGAAGCGCTGAATGCGACCGTCGGCGTCGGTCACTACGATGCCGAAGTCCAGAGGCTTTGGTACCTGCTTGAGAATGAGCGTGGCATCAGCCTTTCGCTGTTGGTGGAACTGGATGGCGGTAGGCAACGATACGTCCGTCAAGGCATCGCCGCTCACAATCACGAAGGTACCGTCTCGGAGGAACTCCTCGGCTTGCTTCACGCTGCCGGCCGTACCGAGAGGTGTATCCTCCACCGAGTACGTCAGACGCAGACCGAGGTCCGAACCATCGCCGAAGTAGCCTTCGATGGCATCTGCCATGTAATGCACAGTGACGACGATATCCGTTATGCCCGCTGCGCGTAGGAGCAGAAGGATATGCTCCATGACGGGCTTGTTCAGAACCGGTGCAAGAGGCTTAGGACGCCGGCTTGTCAGCGGACGTAATCGAGTGCCCTCACCACCTGCCATCACCACGGCTTTCATAGCTGAGACTCCCGTATCCACGCAGCCCAGAGGACTGCAAGAACCTGTAGACAAGCGCCGAATACGGCCAGGATCGGTCCCGGTGTCTCGAGGCCAGTGCTGGCGGCCATCGCGACGACGGGAATGGGCGCAGCAAGAGCTCCCAGTTCCTTTACGTGATCCATGCGTCCCTTCAGCGTCAAACAGACTATCGGTGCGACGGACGCTAGCACAACCATCCACAGCCCCAGGGGGATGCCATGGACACGTAGGACGAAGGCGTTCCCTTCCTTCCGAGGGGCGCTGTAGACGGCACCTGGTAGAGGCGGCATGTGGGGCGCAGGCCACGGCATCAGGGCACCCGCGGTAACGAGCACGAGGCCGACCGCGGCCACACCGGCACTGCGAGTCGCGGACGTACGGGCATGGTCGCTCATCACTGTCGGAACAGGTTCTTCACGACGAACCAGACATTGGCTGGTCTTTCGGCCAAGCGTCGCATCGTGTAACCGTACCACTGTGTGCCGAACGGAGTGTAGACACGCATCCGATACCCCTCGCGGACGAGCAGTTCCTGGAGGTCTCGCCGGATGCCATACAGCATCTGGAACTCGTACCGGTCGGGGGCGATCTGCTCGTCGCGACAGAACTCCTTGATGGCGGCGATAAGCGTACCATCATGGGTGGCGATGGCTGGGTAGTTCCCAGCGTTCAGTAACCGCTTGGCCAGGCGCAAGAAGCTCGCATCTACGTCACGCTTACGTGGATAGGCTACTGTGGGTGGCTCGTTGTAGGCCCCCTTTACGAGGCGTACTTGGACCCCGTCACGGATTGCCTGTTCCACATCCTGGTCGCTCCGGTAGAGATACGACTGGAACACCAGTCCGACGTTACGATGCTGGGGCCAGAGCCGGCGAAACACCTCCAGAGTCCGATCTACATGGGCCGACGATTCCATGTCTATCCGCACAAACAGACCCGCCTCGGCAGCAGCGTCGAGAATTCGGGCCATGTGTTGTGCGGCCATGTCTGTGGAAATGTCCAAGCCAAGCTGCGTCAGCTTCACCGAGACATAGGCCGGGAGCTTCTCGTCGCGGATGAACTGGACGAGCTCGACACAGCGTTGGGCAGACTCCCCGGCCTCTTGCGGGTTCGTTACGTTCTCGCCCAAGTAATCCAGCGTGGCCATCATGCCTCTGTCCTGGAGTGCGCGTACGGCCACTGCGGCATCCTCGAGTGTTTCCCCTGCGATGAACCTGCGTACCAGCGCCTGCGAAAATGGAGTCCGACGCACAATGGCTTCCATCCGACGGCTCTCGGACAGACGAAGCAAGATGAAGCGGGCGAGCACCTACACCTCCACGACGCAGGGTGTGACGGCCCTGCCAATCATCCCTACATTCTGCAGTCATCGCACTTTCCCTGCTTGGTATTGCGGAAGGCACCCGTGGTTATGTGGAGGACACTGCGTGGCTATGAGCGAACGTACGGATGACAGAGTACAAGGGAGGTCTTTCGATGGGAACAATCAATGCCTCACGACGTGAGGTGATAGGGCTTGTGGGTGCTGCAGCGGTGGGACTGGCCTGGACGGACGCGTCGGGTGCCGGCGGTCAGAAGAGCCGCCCGAAGAAGGCAGTCATGTTCGGTATGCTTCCATCCAACCGAAGCGTCGAGGACCGGTTCAAGATCGCCCGCGATGCCGGTTTCGAAGGGGTGGAGGCGCCGCCGATAACGGATCTGGCAGAATGCGAGCGCATGCGCCGTGCAGCTGATTCCGCAGGAGTGCGCATTCACTCCGTCATCTACGGTGGTTGGGGCGCCCCGCTTTCCAGTGCTGATCCAGAGGTAATCCAGCGTGGCCTCGCGAGTGTGGAGGCCGGTCTCCGTGGTGCGGCTGCCATGGGTGCCGACGGCTTGTTGTTGGTTCCCGGGATCGTCAACGGCAGTACGAGGTATGTGGATGCCTACAAGCGAACGCAAGCGAACGTCCGCAAGCTGATTCCGGCGGCTGCCAAGCACAAGGTCGCCATCCTCATCGAGAACGTATGGAACAACTTCCTGCTGAGCCCATTGGAGTTCGCCCGCTACGTGGACGAGTTCAAGAGCCCGTGGGTACAGGCCTACTTCGACTGCGGCAATGTCGTCGCCTTCGGTTGGCCAGAGGATTGGATCCGGACCCTTGGGCCACGGATCAGGAAGATCCACTTGAAAGACTTTCGCGGAGGGCCTGGGCTGGGCAGCAAGGGTGATTTCGTCGGCCTTCGCGAGGGCAGTGTCAACTGGCCGGAGGTTCGGCGCGCGCTGGAGGAAGTAAGCTTCTCTGGTTACATGACGCCGGAGCAGGGCGGTGGAGACGAAGCCTATCTCCGAGACGTCAGCGCCCGCATGGACAAGATCCTAGCGGGAGAGTAGGCACCCGCCGAGCAAGCCCCAGAGGCCCTATGGAAGGGCGTCTGCTTGGCTGGGAGAGGAAAAGTACATGAACGCGTACCCGAACAGACCGCCGCTGCAGCCTCAACCGTTTCTCCCCCTGCCCCTTGGTGCAGTAAGACCACGCGGCTGGCTCCTGGATCAGTGCAGGATACAAGCACGGGGCCTCACAGGGCATCTAGAAAGCGCCTGGCCCGACCTGGGGCCGGACAACATGTGGCTCGGTGGCAAGACCGAGGGATGGGAGCGTGGCCCCTATTACCTGGACGGTCTCGTGCCTCTCGCGCATGTGCTGGACGACGGCGATCTCCAGTCCAGGGCTCAGCGCTGGATCGAATCCATCCTGAACATGCAGGATGCGCGAGGATGGATCGGGCCGGTCCAGGCGCCGGGCAGACAGCCCTATGATCAGTGGCCCGTGTTCATCGTCCTGAAAGCCCTGACGCAGCATCATGAGGCCACAGGCGACGAGAGGGTGATTCCCTTCATGTTGGGCTTCTGCCGCTACCTACGCGACACTCTGGACGAACGTCCGCTGCGGGACTGGGGCATGCACAGGTGGGCAGACGGGGTCCTCTCGCTGCATTGGCTCTACAATCGGACAGGCGAGGAGTGGTTGCTGGACGTTGCCACTACCATGGCGCTCCAGGGCTACGACTGGCGCCGGCACTTCGAGGATTTCCGGCACGTCTGCAAGACACTTCGGGAATGCTGCGTCCTCCATACGCATGTCGTGAACAATGCCATGGCGATCAAGACCGGCGGTGTCTGGTGGAGGCAGAGTGGGGATCCTGGCGATCGTGCGTCGGTCTACCGGACTCTCGAGATGCTCGACCGCTACCACGGCCAGGCCACGGGCGTTTTCACGGGTGACGAGCATTACGCGGGTCTCGACCCCACGCAGGGCACGGAGCTGTGCGCTGTGGTCGAGTACATGTTCTCACTGGAGCAGCTCATCGCCCTCATGGGCGATGTCGCGTTCGCGGACCGTCTGGAGCGCATCGCGTACAACGCACTGCCAGGGACGTTCACCGCAGACATGTGGGCGCACCAATACGACCAGCAGGCGAACCAGGTCCTCTGTACCGTGGCGCCACGGCATTGGACGAATAACGGGGACGACTCCAATATCTACGGCCTGGAACCGAACTTCGGCTGCTGCACAGCGAACTACCACCAAGGCTGGCCGAAGCTCGTGTCGCACTTGTGGATGGCAACGGAGGAAGGCGGCCTGGCGGCTGTCGCCTACGGACCGTCAGAGGTACGTGCGAAGGCGAAGGGCGCCGACGTGACGATCGTCGAGACGACCGAGTACCCCTTCCGCGGTAATGTTCATTTCACGGTCCACGCCTCGCGTCCCGTGACTTTCCCGCTTGTCCTTCGTGCGCCGGCGTGGTGCACCGGCGCGAGTGTCCGCTTGACGCTGGGAGGTGCGCGCTCAGAAGAGAGTGTTGCACCGGGTTGCTGGCACCAGATCACTCGGGAGTGGCAAGACGGCGATACCGTCGTGCTGGATTTGCCCCTGGAGATTCGGACGGAACGGAGATACCGTAACGCCCTCACTGTGCATCGAGGCGCCCTTGTCTTCGCCTTGAAGATTCCCGAGGAACGGCGGCTCCTCGCCGGCAAGCCCGATCCTGCTCCTGGCGAGCGGAGCCCCGACTGGGAGATGCTCCCAACGACGCCATGGAACTACGCGCTCTGTGTGGGACAAGGCTTCCAGGTTGTGGAGCATTCCATCCCTCAGCTACCATTCGACGAAAACGATGCGCCTGTGAAGCTGCTCGCGACCGGCCGGAGAGTGCCCGAATGGGGGATGGTGGAGAACTCAGCGGGACCCACTCCAGTGTCGCCCGTGACAACACGGGAGCCGGAGGAAACCATCGAACTCGTACCTTACGGTTCGACCAACCTCCGCATCACCGAGTTCCCCACCTGCGAGGAGGAATAGCCGTTCCATGGAATCCACCTTCCCGACACCCACCCTCGAACTGAAACCGGACTTCACTGAGGCACGTGACCGCTGGCTTGCTTTCTGGGAACACGAAATACTGGATCGTCCGGTGTGCGCCGTCAGGGCGCCACTGCACGATGATCGGCCGGGAGCGCCGTGGCCGCCCTACATGGCGGGTGCCCGCGAGGATATGCGAGCCGTGGCAGAGCAGGTCCTCGCTGCAGCCTCCGATGTCTGGTGGGGCGGTGAGGCCATACCCTGCTACACACCCAGTTTCGGTCCGGACATGCTGGCGGCATGGCTAGGGGCGGAGCTGGCCTTTCCGGAGGAAAACTACGGCACAAGCTGGGCAGTTCCATGCATCGAGGATTGGGGAACTGCGCTGCCCATTCGGCTCCGGCAGGACAGCTATTGGTGGCAACGCATGCTCGAGTTCTGTCGCGTCTTAGCCGAGACCTTTCGAGGCAAGATGCTGGTCGCCCACCTGGACCTCCATAGTAACATGGATGCGCTGCTGGCCATGCGTGGTGGTGACCGTCTCTGCACGGACCTCGTGGACGTACCGGAGATCATTGACCGCGCCATGGCCGGTGTGCGTTCGCTCTACGTACCGATCTACGATGCTTTATATCAGGCTGGTGGCATGGATGGTGTGGGTACCCTTGGCTGGGTGACGGCCTACCATCCCGTGAGAACGAACACGATACAGTGCGACTTCGCGGCGCTGATCGGACCTCGGCAGTTTCGGCGATGGGCCATGCCTGCGCTCGAGGAGGAGGCAGGGTACCTCGGTCATTGTGTCTACCATCTGGACGGACCGGAGTGCTTGGTGCACCTGGCCGACCTATGCAGCATCCAGGGGCTGGACTGCATCCAGTGGGTCCACGGCGCTCGCAACAAGCCGTTCATCGAATGGATAGACTTGCTGAAGGAAATCCAGTCGCGGGGGGTAGCTGTGTGGATCCCCTGTACGCCTGAGGAGATCCCCATCTATCACCGTGAGCTCGAGCCGAATCTGCTCTACTACGACTGCTGGGCGCCGACCCGAAAGGCCGGGGAAGACGTGCTACGCTGGCTCGAGAGGAACACCTAATAGCATCGCTTGGCCCGACCCTGTGGTTGGCAGGCATGCTCTGTGGCTGGCCGCTACGGTGGGTCGGCTGTGTCGGTAGCCTCGGTGTCCAGCCCTGCGCCACGCATGGAAGGCAGTGGAACCGCTCCTCCTTGGGTCATGGTCCACGTGGTGTTGTCGCCGGGGCCAGGAACGTTCGCAGGGTAGGTATCGTGGCCGCCCGTGTCGAGGAATAGCCCCAGAGTCAGGTTGCGTTCGCGTATGCTGCCTCGGCCACTAGCTTCGATGCTGGCACGCCCCAGGGTGGTGGACGGCCCGACAACATACACATCATCACCCTGGACATCCCAGAAGAAGCCAAGACCGTTGGCGTTGCCGCCGCCAAGGGAGAGATTCGGTGCCTCGTGTTTGTCGTTGCCGGCTCGGTCCAAGAGGAAA
The DNA here is from genome assembly GCA_037443035.1 of Chthonomonadales bacterium. GTDB lineage: Bacteria > Armatimonadota > Chthonomonadetes > Chthonomonadales > CAJBBX01 > JABWBA01. The sequence goes on along the minus strand of JBBIPC010000002.1, from coordinate 258,477 downwards.
CCCACGCTGAAGTCGTGACCGGCTCCTTGCGCCATGTTCATGGTGGCCCGGTACATGTCGTCACCGCCTTCATCCGCGAGGACGCCCACTGCGAAGTGCGCCGCGGCTCCCTGTACGTACCATACGCCTTCGTAGGTATCGCGTCCAGAACCGGCCAGCAGCATCCCGAGACCGTACCAGTATCCTCCACCCTGAGCGAACAATCCAGCTCGAAAGGTGTTGTGACCACCCCCGTCCATGAGCACGCCTACTCCGCCTGCGAGCGAGTGCCCATCCGTGTAATCGGCCCTGTGCCCGTAGCCAAATCCCTGCGAGAGGTTGGCATTGTGCTGGGCCGTTTGCGGTGACGGGAAGTCCAGCTCCTTGTCGTTAGCATCGTAGAGATCGTCTGATTCGCCAAAGTCCGCCAGCAGGCCGGAACCTTTCGTTCCGCCATAACCCTGTGAGGCCATGAAGCAGCAGTAGGTATCGGAGCCGCTTCCATCGCTCAGCACGCCTGTGCCGAAAAGTGCCGCGCCCTGTCCTGACGTGTGGCAGTCGTACTGATCGTTGCCTGACAGGTCGGCCAGCATTCCCACTCCGAAAACACCGCACCCTTGGGTCATCCCGATGGCGCGGTACAGGTCGTCGCCGCCCATATCGAGCAGCATTCCATATCCTAACACGCCTGCCCCGAAGGAAGGTGTGCGCGGCAGCTTCTTGCAAGGAGAAAAAGCAGCAACCGCTGAGCTATCCAGTTCAGGCCGTTCGACGTAGCGGTCATTGCCGGCTACGTCCAGCAACACAGAGACTGGATGGAGCGGATCTGGGGTGCATCCACCTGAGCGGTAGACATCGTCGCCGCCGGTGTCCACGATAAGCAGGTAGGAAGTACCCGACGGATAGACGTCGTTGCCTGATCCTCGGAGGCAGACGCGGCCCAGCGGCGTGTCGAGAACGACATCGAACCTCTCGGTACCCTTGCGGCCGTTCAGCATCGTTCGCGCGTGGTCCATGGCAAAGGCAAGCAGCTCTCCGCCCACGAACAGTCGCTTCAGGTCCACGGTCTTGCGGAGTGTCTCGATCTCATCCCCTTCGTCTCCCTCATCAGTGGGAGCTTCGGTCAGTGCGGTGAACGCACGCCGTAACAAGCTCGTATCGAGGCCCGCAAGCGCCCTTGTCCGCCACTTCAGGGACTTCAGTTCGGCGAGCAGCAGCAGAGCAGCAGCGGGCTGCACATCGGCCGGCACAGAACGGGCCAGAGCGGAAATCCGTTGCGCTTCCTCGTGCTCCAAATTCCTTCCGCCGACAGCCATGACCTTGCGAAGAGCTGCTTCCAACGCGCCAGGCTTAGCGGCAGCTTCCATTTCCTCCTTCAGAGGGTCGCCGAGGAGATCCAGCCGCGTGCCGTCGCCAGTTCGGGCGGCTGCCCAAGATAAGAGAGGACCGACCTTCCCTTCAGAGGCCAGAATGCTCTGCCGAAAGACGCGTGTGTAGAACGGTATGCGGAGCGGGTCCTGGTGGAGGGCGTCGAACTGGGCAAGTCGGTATTCACCGCCACCGTAGAGGTTCATGTCGAGCAGGTCGAACCGACACGTCTCGCGCGTCAGCCCTACTGCCTCCAAGAGACGGTTCCACGCGGACGCCTCGTCTCTTGACGCTCCGTTCTTGGCTGCCAGAGGCGAGAGGAGGACGAATGCAATGAGCACGCTCTTCCATAGTCGGTGTCCGACAGAGGCACCCTCCTCAGCGGCCGGATGACGTCTCGGAGGCTTGTGCAGGCCGGAGGTCATCGCATGTCTCCCATTCTGATCGGTTCAGGATCCGAATAGACAACGCCAATCGAACGGGAGAGACCATAGTCGCGTATGAAAGCCACGTCGTCGAAATCTCCCATGGGCTCGCGTCCGACACCGCTTCCGGAGAAGCCTACGAAGAGATCGTCGTTCTCGGTAGCATGCACATTGCCGAACCAGCGGGCGGCGAAGGCCAGGTCGCCTCTGAAGGGCGCTACACCTGGAGCAGATCGGCTGGTAGTCCACTCATCGTAGTAACGACGCGTCAGCCAGCCGCTGTTCACAGTCCGATCGGCGATCCGGGTGCAGACGTAGTGGCAGGCCCACGGCGATTTCTCGCCGAACAGACCGCAAGCAAAGAAGGCGAGCTGACCATCCGGAGAGAGCGTGCGGTCCGGGAAATGGATGAGGATGACACGGCTGCTGCCACGCTCGCCACCTTTCTCCCCGCCGATCCACTCCATGCTGATCTCTCGGAGGGAGCCGTCCCTCAGAACCTCCAGGCGTCTCACCTGGAAGCGCGATGGCCAGCCGCCGGGGATGTTCTGCATGAGGCCGAGCCACACGGTAGGGTTCCGCCCTGCGTTCCCTCCCTGAGCCGCGCCAACTGGCACGGTGCTGACGAAGTCGAGCCGACGTGTTCCTGAGGAGACGCGCAGACCATCGCGATGGAACTCGCCCCACAGATACTCCAAGGGTTCGCCCGCTCCACGCCAAAGAACGACAAGGATACGCCGCTGGACCCTAGCGACGGTCACCTCGGCTCCTGCGCTGTTCGGGACCAGAACCGGAGCACTGGCTACTGGCCTGCTGTCACGTTGCAGATACACAGCACGCAAACTCACGCCGGCTAGCGTGGGGTAGGCAACAACTGCCCGATCGCCGAGACGGCACGCAGACGGATCGCCTGTGACCCCTTCCGTCTCCAGCCATGTCTCGTCACTCCACTTCGGTCCATCCCGTGATGGGTCCGTACCGAGCCAGACTCGGACGTAGAGGCGCCCAGGCTCCTCACGACCCAGACTCGGGTGCAATGCCGAGGCATCGGCCGGCGGTAGTGGAGCTCCTTGTGGCAGTCGCGTGCCGAACAGCAGGAGCCTCTCTCGGGAGCCGGTGCCGATGGTGACGAGTGCGGGCGCAGTGTAGGTCTTGCCGATCGTGTGACGCAGACCTGCCGTCGTCGAGTAGCCGTAGTCCACATCAGCCTTGACGTGCTGCTCGCCAAAGATGCCATTCCAGTTCCAGTCGACGAGAGTTCCTTTGCCGTCTGGCGCCGGTCGGACCCGGAAATGGTAGGGAGGGCCGGACACGGACACGAGGTCTTCGGGTTTGGCAGGAAGGTACTCCGACAGATCCCATTCCCGCAGGACGATATGGCGCAGGCGACCGTTGGAGTAGCCGATCGCGTCGCCCTTGCCACCGAGCTGATAGCTGTAGGCGTAGTTCATCAGGCTCGGGTAGACTGGGCACTGACCACATTTCCAGCGTCCCGAGTGGTCCAGGCCGAGTTGATGGCCGAACTCGTGGATGAACGTAGCATACAAGGCCAGGCCGCCACACCCGCCACGATCGGATAGCTCGCTAGACTGACCTCCGCCGCCGTTGGCGACCTGCATCCAGTGTGTAATGCCACGATGCGCCAGGGGGTGGTACTTCTCTCCGTTGGTCCACCACGGTTTGGCAAGATCCGCCAGCGGTATGGGTTCTCTGATGATGACGTGGAGATGAATGCCGGTGGTGCCATCGGGGTTCGTCGTGGGGAGGCTACGGAAGTACGCGGCAACTCGCTCCATCTCAGCACGTGTGCGGTCTTCTGGGAAGTCCTCGAACCGCTGCACCTCGCAGATGACATCCTGTCGTCGCGGAGAACACCCTAACGCCGGCAGGTCCAGGCCGCCGGGTCGTATACGACCAGTCTCCCAGGCGTTGAGCAGACCGTCATTGTCGAAGTCACCGAATGGTGCCCCCTCGACTTCATCGCCAGTGAAAGCGTAATGGACCCGCACATGGTCCCCGTCGATGGGATCAGGGCCGCGCTGGCAGCGCACAAGGTCATCGTCTCCGTCACCATCGAGATCGCCGACAAGCCACGCATAGTCGGTTCTGGCGTCTGTCGCTAATGGGATGGTAGGTTCCTCAGTCTGTCCGTGATACAACCGGCGACCGATGAGGATGTCGGCGGCTTTGCCTCCGCGGAAGCGGCCGGCTGCCAGACCATCTCCGGTCTTGCCGCGGGCAAGGATGGTAGCATCGGTCAGTCGCAGCGTACCCTTGCTATCACGTGTAACCCGCCAACGAACGACTTGGCCTGCGGTCTTCTGACCGATGACCTCTGCTGACCCATCACCGTCGACATCCGCCGCGACGAGCCTTCGTAGCTTCCCGACGCGACCACAATGCACGGCCCGGAACTCGAGGTGTCCAGAGGTGCATGCGTTGCGCAGCACCAGGAGCCGTCCGTCCGCTCCGTCGAGCACTGCGTCCGGCAATCCTTCGCCGTCGAAATCGCCGACTGCAGCCAACAGCGGTGACTTGGGCAGTACGGGTGGCGCAACAGACCCTACCGCATCCACCTTCGGCAATACTGTCTGCCCAGGAGACGCCCCGTGGACCAAGCGTAGCTCACCGTCAGGCATCACAAGAAGCACGCAAGCGCGTTCCCCAGGGACGAAGTTCGCGCAGAGTGCAGTCAACGCGTTCGGACCGGCCTGTGTGTTGGCCTGAATCGCAGGCAAGGGCTTGCCCAAGCTGGACATACGGGCGACGTCAATGATGCCTCTATCGCCCGGGTAATAGCCGACGAAGTCGTGCCGGCCATCTCCATCCACGTCACCAACCATGGCGATGCGGGGCGCTGGATACCAGGCCAGTACCAAGCTACGGGAGAAACGCGTATCCCTTCCGGTATCCGCACCGACTGGGAGCATGGGGGCCGCCACGAGCGCCAGGAAGATGCAGCCCAGGGCGAGCCTGTCCTCCCAACGGTCGAGCAACGACGTCATGGCTGACAGCGTGCGCGTCCTGCCATGCATGAAACCAGGGAGCGGACGCACGGCTCTATGGCCGCCACTTGTCCCAGGGTGCCCGGCGCTGCCTGTCGCGCCAGGAGTCCGCTTCCTTATCGTTGACGAACCTCCACCGCTTGGGGTCCCATCGAAGCGGACGACCGTTCCAGTAGGCCAGGTTGCCCAGATGGCAGACTGTCACGGATCGTGCGCCAATCTCCACGTCACAGATAGGACGCTTGCGGCTGCGGATGCAGTCGAACCAGTCCTGATGATGGCCCGGGGACTTGTAGAGAGGTTTCTCGTTGGCACCAAGCGGCTCTTTCACCACTGACTCGGGCCAGCTCTGAAGTTGCCCCCGGTCCACGTGGATAGCGCCATTCTCCCCGACGAAATTCACACCGCCTATACCCTGGCCCTCGGGTGTCGTCCAGCCTCCATGGATGACTTCCACACCGCCTTCGTAGATGAATCGGACGCCAATCCCTGCCTTGGGATCTTCTGGCGGGATGATCTCGATGGGACCGCTCTCGTCCATTCCAAGTCCCCACTGAGCGATATCGAAGTGATGCGCGCCCCAGTCGGTCATGCCGCCGCCGGAGTACTCGCGGTACGAACGCCAGTTGGGGAAGTGGTTGTGGACGCCACGCGGGCTCAGCTCGGAATTGTAGGGGCGCAGAGGAGCCGGGCCCAACCACATGTCCCAATCAAGCCCTGGCTCCAGCGGTTCCTCTGGTAGGTCGCACCAGCGGCTGGGTCCCCCAACAGACACGTAGACCTGCTTGATCTTTCCAATTCGGCCGTTCCGCACAGCCTCGCAAGCCACACGGAACTCCCTGCTCGAACGCTGCTGGCTACCGACCTGAAAGACCCGCTTGCGTCTTCGCGTAACCTCGATGAGCAATCTGGCCTCGGCAATGGTGAGTGTCAGGGGTTTCTCGCAGTACACATCTTTTCCGTGCTTCATGGCTTCCACTGCCGGAATACAGTGCCAGTGATCGGGCGTGGCGATGAGAACGGCATCAATATCAGGCCTGGCCACCAGCTCACGGAAGTCCACGTAAGCGTCGCAGCCTTTGTAGCTTCCTATCGAGGAATCTGCGGAGTACCACTCTTCTACCATATGTTTGGCATGCTCACGACGCGTCCGGTCCACTTCGCACACTGCCAGTACCTTGACGTCGGGATGGCGGATGAGAAGGCCGAGATGGCCCCGGGCCTGAAAGCCCACACCGATAACGCCAATGGTGATCCGTTCGCTCGGTGGTGTCTTCCCTTGGCGCCCCAGTGCAGACGCCGGAACGATGACTGGGGCGACCGAAGCTGCCCCTGCCGTCTTCAAGAACTCGCGGCGAGTGAGTTTGCTTCCCATCCTGTTCCTCCTACTGCGCATTCCTGCGAGCCCATTCCGCATGCTCTCCATACATTCCTGCCAGGCAGAACATCCATCCTACCTTACGAGCCTTCCGCCTCTGCCGAAAGCCATCTTGTGCCCTCTCCACGTGATGTTCCTACCCCATAGGCTTGCCGACCAGATGCCGAAACTCCAGAAGTCATGCAAGGGGAGAAGCCACAGGAGACGAGGCACGTTTCTGTCGTGGACGCAACGTACCGCAATCCAAGAGGCACAAGCACTCCGCCACACGAACGTTGCCACAGGGAACCAGAAGCACCGCGGATCCCATCGAAGCAGCGGTAGCAGCGCTGATAGCACGAACACATGTGTCACAACGGCTCCCAGCGCACCGACCGGGCGAAGGCTCCGTATCGTGCGGGCCCATCGGAGACGTCGCTCTGTCACCGCGCTCACCGTCTGACTGCCTGGCACATAGTCCACGACGTAGTTAGGAAGTACCTGTTTCGCTCCGACCTGACGGGCCCTTTCGGTAAGCCGGTAGTCATCGGCAAGCTCGTCAGCGATGGCTTCGAAGCCGCCCAGCCTGTCCAGGACGGTCCGCCGCACAACGATCGTGGAGCCAAAGCCGAAGCGGGGCCCTTCCAGCAGCCACTCGACGAGCACACTCGGGATGAACTCCGCACCGATACCCAGCGCCTCGAGATATGCCCCTAGACCACGGGGCCGATGCGCACGGTACAGGCATGTAACAACGCCGACGTCTGCATCGGCGAAAGGCGCTGTGACGTGTCTCAAGTAGTCCGGCGTAACGCGCATGTCACTGTCACTGACGACGACGAGTGGGTACCGGGCATGACGCGCGGCGAATGCGAGGTTGTTGACTTTGCGATTGGCGCCGAGCGAAGGACTGCCGCTCAGCAGCCGCGCTTCGCAACTCGGGTGCTCAGCAGCCACCCTCTCGGCAATGGCGAGCGCCGGGTCGTCGCCAGTCTCGGCTACGAACAGCACCTCGTATCGAGGATAGTCCTGCGTGCAGAACGACGCAAGATTCTGTTGCAGCTCCGGATCCACGCCGCAGAGAGGCTTGAGAATGGAAGCCCCTGCTTCCGGGGCCGATTCTGGGTGCCGCTGGCGCCTCCAGCGTTCAGCCGCCCAAACCGCCAGAGCCCAGTAGACCCATCCGCTGGCGACCAGACACAGGACCAGGCCGAACGCTGCTGTCCTCATCCTCCCTTGCCGACGACGACAACCCCCAGCGTGATGATGATGGCGCCAAGCCAGCGGGTCAGGGAGACCGGTTCATGGAGAAAAACCTGGGCGAAGAGCGCCCCTGTCACGTAACTAACGGCCGTCAGAGGTAGGACGAAGCTCAGGTCCGCCCATGCTAGGGCGAGGGCATAGAGCGCGAAGAACGCCATCATGAGCAGCGTGCCCAGCAGGACGTGCCAGCTCGACAGTGCCGCGAGCAGAAAACGAAGCCCATCGTGCCCGCCTCTACCGACCTGCCGCATACCGGCGGACAAGAGGGTCTCGCCGACAGAAACACATAGCACCGAAATCATGACCACCAGGATGACCTGAGCTTTGCTTACGGTAGTCTCCATACACGTCCTTCTCCGTGCGCCTCCATCGTACTGTCCGTGGACCAACGATAGCGCATTCTGCTCGATTTCTGGCGAATAGCTTAGCACGACGCGAAGGAGGTTGGATCTTCGTGGCCGGCAGGAGCCACGGAACGATCGGTCGAATCGCTTTGACAGGGAAATACGAGGAGATGGGAGGGACCGAACTGTGCGCATGGTAAGACACCTGCGGCTGGGGCTCATCGGAGGTGCGATCGTCCTATGCACCGCTGTCGGCAGGCTGTCGGCGGCCCAGAGCGGCGACAGATCGTGGAACGTGCTGGATGCCGGTGCCGTGGCAGACGGCGTAACGGACTGCACGGCGGCCTTCCAGAAAGCTCTGGACGAGGCAGCGAAGGCCGGAGGAGGGGTGGTCCATGTGCCGGCCGGTACTTACGCCATCAAGGGCAATCTCAGCATACCTGCGGCCGTGACACTGCAGGGGACCTACCGCATGGCGCCGACCATCGGAAGACCGGTGGCGCAAGAGATCAAGGGCACGGTACTGCTTGCGTATGCAGGCCGCGGCACTGTGGACGGGCCGCCGTTCATCAAGCTCGCGGGTAACTGCTCCGCACTCATGGGCGTTGTCATCTTGTATCCGGAATGGAAGCAGACCGATGTCCCTCCAGTTCCCTACCCACCGTGCGTGGGCTCGGAGGGGACCGAGAACGTCGCCATCCAGGATTGTTGCCTCGTCAATCCCTATGAAGGCATCAAGCTCGTCCGCGCCCACCGCCACCTCGTGCGAAACATCACCGGTTACCCGATCAAGCGAGGCATCTTCGTGGACGAGTGCTACGACATTGGCCACATCGAGAACGTCCATTACTGGCCGTTCGGCGTGCTGTACAAGCCGGACGACCCCTATTGCCTCTGGATCAACACCAAGGGGGTGGCATTCGAGCTGGCGCGAACCGACTGGCACTACGTATTCAACACGTTCTGTTTCGGTTACGGGGTCGGATACAAGTTTTCGGAATCCAAAGCCGGCAGCACCAATGGGAACTTCCTGGGACTCGGTGCCGATTCGTGCAGGCGCGCTGTGCTCGTAGAGCAAGCACAGGATCCGGGCCTCCTCATCACCAACGGTGAGTTCGTCGGTCGTTGGGGGAGTACGGACTCGGTTTGTCTAGAGGTGGGACCGAAGGTCGTCGGTAAGGTGAGCCTGGTCAACTGCTCGTTCTGGGGTCCCATAGACCGATGCGTATGGATGCGCAGCACGGCAGGTAACTTCAGCGCCAGCTCGTGTCACTTCGTGCATTGGAATAACACGGGTACTGGGTCGCCTGCGCTGGATCTGGAGGGTGGTGCGAGCATTGTCCAGGGGTGCACGTTTGGCAGTTTCGGCACACATGTGCGGGTAGGCCCCAAGGTCCGATCTGCCATCCTCATGGGGAACCAGTCGGCAGACGGCATTATCGTGAAGAATCTGGCGGGTAAGCGGACCCAGCTCCTGGCGAACGAGGAAGATCCTGTTCAGTGGACGCCCGAGGCTCGACTGCACTACAAGCTCACGATTGGTGAAGAAGGCGATGGACGGTGGGTGGAGAACATGTACGCACGCGAGCGGCTCATCGTTGCTGGCAAGGTGCGTACGCATCGTTGGACGATCGGCAACGGGCAGCTCATCTTACCCATCCGCTCGGGTCGCACATATACACTGACCCTGCGCTTGGGCGTGCCCGAAGCTGCTCTTGCGCCTGATAGTGGACTGTATATGGGCAGCGAGCGGCTGGCCACGTTCGCCAAAGCCGGCGAGATGACCGTAACCGTGCGCATACCACCGCAGGCTGGGGATACGCTCCGGCTCACGATCCGCGCGAAGGGCTGGGTGCCCAGCAAAGTGATCCGCGGCAGCAATGACGGGCGGACACTGGGGGTCCAAGTGTACGGAGTGACCATGCGCGCTCGGGGGGCAGGCGACCGGATCTTCGATGGCAACAGCGGACAGTACGTACGGTAGCCTGCACCAGAGCCTGTGGCTCGCGGCGTGCAGCACTTCGGCCCAGGACCTGGCATCCACCACCGGGTCAGAACGAAGGGGGTAGGGAATGTATCAGCCATTCGACGTTACCGGCAAGGTCGCTCTGGTCACGGGTGGGACGAGTGGACTGGGAAGGGCTATCGCGCTCGGCCTTGCCGAGGCCGGTGCATTGGTGATCGCAGGTTCGCGGGATCCCAATAAAGTCGCCGCCATGACCGCGGACCTTCAGGCCGTTCAGCCTGGCTGTGAGGCGCTTAGCATGGATGTGTCGGATCCTGCCTCGGTGGACGAGGTGTTCTGCAAGGTTCGCGAGGAGTACGGCCGACTAGACATCCTGATCAACGCGGCAGGTGTTACTCATAAGGCGCCAGCCATCGAGATGGACCTCGTGGACTGGGAGCGTGTGCTGCGCACGAACCTGACGGGTACGTTTCTGTGTTCCCAGGCCGCGGCGCGGCTCATGAAGGATACGGGTGGTGGCGCCATCGTGAATATCGCCAGCCTTGCCTCCTTCGTGGGGCTGTCGTGGGTCGCAGCCTATTGTGCCAGCAAGGCGGCCGTCATGGAACTAACCAAGGTATTGGCCGTAGAATGGGCCGAACATGGCATCCGGGTGAACGCCATCGCTCCAGGTGTGTTCCCGACGCCCTTGAACCGTGCGCTCATCGAGGGAACGCCTCGGGGCAAGTGGTTCCGCAACCACACTCCACTTGGCCGTTTTGGAGAACCTGCGGAGGTCGTGGGCGCGGCGATATTCCTTTGCTCTCCTGCGGCGGCGTACATAACGGGCGAGACCATCGCCGTAGACGGTGGTTACCTTGCATGCGGGGTTCCCGCGTACCCACCGGAGTGAGTGCCGCGTACGGAGCACTGTCCCCCCATTATCGAACCGTGTTGTCTCAGGCGGCCCTGAGGAGTAGGCACAAGCCACGATCGACGCCCTTTCGACACTTCTGCTCTGCCCCCCCATTCCATCCGCTGATTGCGTAGCTCTGCCAAAGCAGCTGCGTCTCTCCTTACGGCCACAGGCGTTAGCCGCCTCTTGTGGCACCGGGACACGATTTTCGAAGGACTCCTTGACAAGCCGCGAATCGGTATGTATAATGGTGCTGAAGCGTTTAACCTTAATCGGTTCGGCAGGCGTGCATGGCGGCAACCATCAAGGAAGTGGCGGAGAGAGCTGGCGTTTCCATCGCCACGGTCTCGTACGTCCTGAACAATCGGTCAGGCGCCGTCCGCATCAGCCCTCGTACGCGGGAGCGGATCTGGAGGGCGGTGGAGGAGCTGGGATACCATCCCAACGCTCTGGCGCGCGGTCTGGCGGGCAAGAAGACGCACACCGTTGCGCTTGTCATGCAGTACGCCTCCATCTTCTCGAGCTGGTCGGGCTTCACGTCCGAAATGATGCATGGGGTAGCGGATGCTGCGCACGCGTGCGGACTGGACCTCCTGCTACACACTCGCGAACGGAGTGATGTACGGGCGGAGGCGCTAGCCCTTGCCGATGGGCGTGTGGACGGAGCCCTGCTGCTCCGAGACTGGGACGATCCACTCATTGACTTGCTGGTGGAGCATTCCATCCCCACGGTGCTCATCTTCAGTCGCAGCCGCAATGCCACGGTGCCCTACGCCTGCTGCGACGATGAACTGGGTGGCAGAATCGCCGGTGAGTACCTGACGAGCCTCGGGCATCGGCATATCCTCCATCTGACGGGATCGCCTCACTCCAGCGCGGCAGTGGACAGGCTGCGGGGCTTCCAGAACGCCCTGCATGATGCAGGTTGCGCCCTACGGACCGACCACATTCTCGAAGCCGGGCATGCGGGGGCAGATTTCACTCCTGTTGCCGAAGCACTCCTTCGCGAACCAAGACCCACGGCTGTGTTCGCGTGGTCGGATGATGTAGCGCTCCGGCTGATGGCCGAGGTGCGCAATATAGGACTGCGCGTCCCTCAGGACCTCTCCATTATTGGCTTCGACTCCACGGAATTCTGCAACCATACGCACCCCACTCTGACAAGCGTGGCGCAGGACATTCCGCTCATCGCAGCCGAGGGCATGAAGATGCTTGCGGCGATGATCGAGAACGGCAGCGAGGAGGCCCACTCGATCGTCATTCCTCCAGTCCTTTGTATACGTGAATCGACTGGTCCTGCACCGTCATGAAACGGGAGGAGATCATGAGACGCGAGATTGACACACGCCTGGCAGTCTTGATCGTTGCTCTCTTGCTGGCTGCCATTGGTCTTGGTGTCTGGAAGATGTGGGCCGTACCCAGCGGCCTCCGTTCGCCGAAGGAGGCAGGGCTGGGGCGACCGATGAAGCCGGGAGAGATACCAGGGCGGAACCCGGGCGTCTCGGCACCGATTACGCCACGTTAGGACATTCGCTCTTGGCACGTGAAAGTGCAGCAACTGCGCAAGACCACGACCCCGATCCGAGAGGGTCTGTGGATCGTGCACACACCATCAAAGGAGAAGGCAACACAATGCGCTACGGCAAGGCACAGCCCCGTTGGGGCGGGTTCACTCTCATCGAGCTGCTGGTGGTGATTGCCATCATCGCCATCCTGGCAGCAATTCTCTTCCCAGTATTCGCGCAAGCACGCGAGTCGGCTCGACTGATCTCCTGCCTCTCCAACACGCGGCAGTTCGGCACTGCGGCGAGAATGTACAGTCAGGACTACGACGAGACCTTGATGATCCGCCGGAACTTCGGTCCCAACGGCTGTCTGGGCAACTGGAAGCACCTCCTCCAGCCGTACATCAAGAACTTGCAGCTCTTCAAGTGCCCGAGCAATCCTGCCGGAAACACCCTCGATGAGTCAGCCGAGTCCTGGTACGATCCCACGGTGCCGAAGACGGTCCGCTCCTACTTCTACTACAATGCGTTCTTCAAGTCCAGCGCCGCGGTCGGTTCAGGTGACTGGTGGTCAGGCTTCAAGTACGCCGAGGCGGGGTTCGACTATCCGGCGAACTCCATCCTCTTCGGTGAGCACAAGGACATCTGGGCAGATTACGGCCCCTGGATGGCCTACGATCCTGACTGGGGTTCGGCAGGAGCGAACTGGGGGGCACGGCACCGCGGCACCGACCGTGCGGCCAATATCACGTTCATGGATGGGCACTCGAAGTGGACCAGCTACGAGGCCACTTGCACGCCCAGCAATCCCGACGGCACGAACATGTGGATGTACAACCCGAACAACATGGTCTTTGGTGGGATGGACCTCTCCTGGCTCGATACCTTCTGCACCACGCTTCGAGCGACCACACGATGAGACAGAGCCGCCGCTATGTGGTCAACCTCCTCGCCACGTTGGCGGCGGCACTGCAGCTGGGGCCGTCGTACGGCGGCCCCCCTACGTCCTCTGTTGCGTCTGATCGCCAGCTCCTGGACGAAGTCCAGCGTAGGGCTGTGCTGTTCTTCGTCGAGTGTGCCCATCCGCGCACCGGTCTTGTTCGAGACCGCGCATCCAACTCGGGCAGGGACAGCTACGATGTGGCCTCCATCGCGGCTACCGGCTATGGGCTGGCAGCCCTTCCCATTGGCGTGGAACGAGGCTGGATCGAGCGCCAGGACGCCATCGCCCGGGCCGAGCGAACGCTCCGATACGTCCTGAAGATGCCCCACAAGCATGGTTGGCTCTATCACTTCGTGGATTGGGCTACGGGACAGAGACGATGGGGCTGCGAAGTCTCCTCCATTGACACGGGCCTCCTCGTCATTGGAGCCCTCACCTGTGGCCAGTACTTCCGCGGCACCAAGGTAGAGACGCTTGCCAACCAGCTCTATGATCGGCTGGACTGGCAATGGATGCTGACCAACGGTGGCACGCAGCCTGCCAAGCTCGTCCTCTCCCACGGCTGGAAGCCCGAGACCGGTTTCCTGTCGAACAACTGGGATACCTTCTGCGAGCACATCTTCCTGTACCTGCTCGGCTTAGGCGCCAGGCGAAACCCGTTGCCGAGCGAATCATGGTACGCATGGAAGCGGGGAACCTACGAATACCGAGGCATCAGGACTTTGGCGGCGGGGCCGATCTTCTGGCATCAGATGAGCCACGCTTACTATGACCTGCGCGACAGACGTGACCGTCTCGGCATTGACTATCATTCCGCGGCGGCAGACGCAGTCCGCATCCACCGGCTCTTCTGCAAAGACAATCCTACCGGCAGGAAGGGCTACGGCCCGTACGGATGGGGTCTCAACGCGTCCGATGGTCCCGATGGCTACATGGCATACGGGGTACCAACTCCTGAAGACGGCACGCTATCGCCGACGGGCGTCCTGGCTTCCATCCTCTACGACCCACGCGGAGCACTGGATAGCGCGCACTACCTGCGGAAGACGCTCGGGAAGCGAATGTGGGGGCGGTATGGCTTCGCGAATGCCTACAACCTCGACCGCAACTGGTTCGACAAGGACGTCATCGGCATCGATCTCGGTATGGCGCTGCTCGCTATCGAGAACTACCGCACCGGCCTGATTTGGCGCCTAACCGGCAGCCATCCGGCTACGTCGAGAGCATTTCGCCGAGCAGGTCTTGTTGCCAAGGCACGTCGGTGATCGCCGACGCCTAGCCACAGACATCGCGTCCTGTACGAGCAGGGGAGCGATCGCCTCCATGGCGCAAACCTGTCCGTAGAATCGGTACTACAGGGTATACTCGTAACCTCCATAGCAGGCACGGTTCCGAGGACGCCCGTGGCCGGAAGTGCGCAGCGTATCGACATGACGTCGGCATGACGCTGCTCCGGGCCAGGGCGTCTTTCCCATTCTGGAAGTAACGACTGGATAGCTGATGATACGATCACCATATCCGACCAAGGACGGGCTCTACGATCCTGCATTCGAGCACGACGCATGCGGTGTTGGTTTCGTCGTGGACATGAAGGGGCGACCGTCCCATGAAATCGTAGAGCAGGCGCTCAAGATACTTGTCAACCTCGAACACCGCGGCGCGTGCGGCTGCGACCCTGAGACCGGCGATGGCGCGGGCATCCTCGTGCAGATACCCCATGGCCTGTACCAGCGGGAATTGGACGGGCGCCTGCCGGATCCGGGCCGGTACGGAGTCGGCATGGTCTTCCTCCCTCGTGATGTCACCGAAAGGCAGATCTGCGAAGCGGTAATCGAGCATGTCGTAGACAGCGAAGGACAGGTCTTTCTCGGCTGGCGCGATGTGCCGGTAGACGATAGTGTTATCGGCGCCAAAGCGCGCGAGACAGAACCCGTCATTCGACAGTTCTTTGTGGGGTCTTCTCGCGATATCACCGACAGGACTGCATTCGAGCGGAAGCTCTATGTCATCCGCAAGACCATCTTCCGCACGCTAGAGAGCAAGGGGCTTCATCTGTTCTCGGACTTCTACGTCTGTAGCCTTTCCTCGAGGACGATCGTCTATAAGGGCCTGCTTCTGGCACGACAGATCACCGGTTTCTACCTGGATCTGGCCGACGCCGAAATGCGCACAGCCCTTGCCCTGGTCCATCAGCGCTTCAGTACCAACACGTTCCCGACCTGGCCTCTGGCGCATCCTTACCGTATGATCGCGCACAATGGCGAGATCAACACCCTGCGTGGCAATCGGAACTGGATGCGTGCGCGGCAGGCGAAGTTGAGCTCCTCCGTTTTCGGCGACGATGTGCGGAAGCTCATTCCCTTGGTGAACGAGGTGGGAAGCGACTCCGCCACATTGGACAATGCGCTGGAGCTACTCGTCATGGGTGGCCGGCACATTGCCCATGCGCTCATGATGCTCGTGCCGGAGGCATGGGGCAGCAACGAGCATATGGATCCCGAGCGCCGGGCGTTCTACGAGTACCATGCGTGCATCATGGAGCCATGGGACGGACCGGCAGCCATAGCCTTCACGGACGGTGTGCGAATCGGGGCTTGCTTGGATCGCAACGGCCTCCGACCTGCTAGGTACCTGGTGACGCATGACGACCTGGTCGTCATGGCGTCGGAGACGGGCGTCCTTGACATCGAGCCCGAGCGTATCCGCGAGAAGTGGAGGCTCCAACCCGGTCGCATCTTCATGGTGGACACCGACGAAGGGCGGATCATTGCCGATGAAGAGCTGAAGAACCGCATTGTCCGCAGGAAGCCCTACGGCAAGTGGCTCGCTGAGAACAAGGTGGATCTCCGTGATCTTCCAGACCCACCAAATGTGCATGTCGCCGACCATGACACGATCCTGGACAGACAGCGGGCCTTCGGTTACACGCTCGAGGATCTGAAGATCCTCATGGCACCCATGGCCATCAATGGCGAGCAACCTCTGGGTTCCATGGGCAACGATACGCCTCTCGCAGTCCTGTCCAGCCGCCCCCAGTTACTGTATAGCTACTTCAAGCAGCTCTTCGCGCAGGTGACGAACCCGCCCATCGATCCCATTAGGGAAGAGCTCGTAATGTCGCTGATTCACTACATAGGCGCCAATGGCAGCCTGCTCGACGAAGGGCCGGAAAACTGCCGGCAGGTGCGTCTCGAATCGGCGGTGCTGACGAACGCGGAGCTAGAGAAGATACGAAACTTGGACAGCCGTGGCTTTCAGACTCGTACACTGTCCATCCTGTTCGACGCCGGTGCAGGAACTGCAGGCATGGAGGCTGCACTCCATCGCCTGTGCAAGGCAGCAAGCCAGGCACTAGAGCACGGCGTGAGCATCCTGATACTCTCCGATCGGGGTGTGGACCGGGACAACGCCCCCATCCCCGCCTTGCTGGCGGTATCCGCTGTCCACCATCACCTGATTCGCGAAGGCACGCGGACCAACGTCGCTCTCGTCGTCGAGACAGGGGAGCCGCGCGAGGTGCATCATTTCGCTCTCCTGATCGGTTACGGTGCCAGTGCTATCAATCCGTACCTAGCCTTCGAGACGTTGGCCGATATGATCCGCCTCGGTGGATACCTGCCAGAGGACATGACCTACGAGCAAGCGGAATACAACTACATCAAGGCCATCAACAAGGGCTTGCTCAAGACCATGTCCAAGATGGGGATCTCCACGCTGCAGTCTTACCGGGGCGCCCAGATCTTCGAAGCGGTCGGCCTGAACGAGGAGTTCATTGACCGCTTCTTCTCCCATACCCCCTCCAGGATCGGCGGCGTGGGCTTGGAGACCATTGCGGAAGAGACACTCGCCAGGCATCGCTTCGCTTATCCTCCTCAACACATACCGTGTAGTCTGGAACTGGACCAGGGCGGTCTCTACAAGTGGCGGGCAGACGGTGAATACCACCAGATCAACCCGGACACCATCACGGCACTGCAGCGCGCCGTGCGCGAGGATAGTTACGAGTGGTTCAAGCAGTTCAGCGCCCGTGTGAATGAGCAATCGGAGCAGTTGGCTACGCTGCGCGGGCTGTTGCGGTTCAGGCAGGCCGAGCCAGTGCCGCTGGAGGAAGTGGAGCCGATAGAGAGTATCGTCCGGCGCTTCGTTACCGGTGCCATGTCGCTGGGGTCCATCAGCCGGGAGGCCCACGAGACGCTGGCCATAGCCATGAATCGGCTTGGTGGCAAGAGCAACACCGGCGAAGGAGGCGAGGATCCGGCTCGGTACCATCGCGACGAAAACGGCGATAGCCGCAGGAGTGCCATCAAGCAGGTCGCGTCGGGCCGCTTCGGGGTAACGACGGAGTACCTGGTCAATGCGGACGAGCTCCAGATCAAGATGGCCCAGGGAGCCAAGCCAGGCGAAGGAGGGGAGCTGCCGGGCCGGAAGGTGGCGTCCTACATCGCCAGGGTCCGCCACACGACGCCAGGCGTAACGCTCATCTCTCCGCCGCCGCACCATGACATCTATTCCATCGAAGACCTGGCGCAGCTCATCTTCGATCTGAAGAATGTGAACCCGCAGGCGCGGATCTCCGTGAAGCTGGTCTCGGAGGTGGGAGTCGGAACGGTCGCGGCTGGAGTCGCCAAAGCCCATGCGGACCACATTCTCATCAGCGGCCACGACGGTGGCACCGGAGCGTCTCCACTGTCCTCCATCAAGCACGCCGGGATCCCCTGGGAGATCGGGCTGGCGGAGACTCAGCAAGTCCTCGTGAAGAACGACCTGCGCGGACGTGTTGTGCTCCAAACGGATGGTCAACTCAAGACAGGCCGGGATGTGGTGATCGCAGCACTACTTGGCGCCGAGGAGTTCGGCTTCTCCACAGCGCCTCTGATCGCTCTCGGATGCCTGATGATGCGGGTCTGCCACTTGAACACCTGTCCGGTTGGTGTTGCCACGCAGGATCCGGAGCTTCGGAAGCGATTCCAGGGGAAGCCCGAACACGTCGTACGCTATTTCACCTTCGTGGCCCGAGAAGTGCGGGAGATCATGGCGCAGCTCGGCTTCCGCCGATTCGAGGAGATGGTCGGGCGTGTTGACATGCTCGATGTCGCACCGGCAGTCAACCACTGGAAGGCGGCAGGAGTCGACCTATCCATGGTCCTGGCGCAGCCTCAACGCGGACCCAACGTCGCCGTGCGCTGCGTGCAGCCCCAGGATCACGGCCTCGATGAGGCGATTGACTACCATCTCATCGATGCATGTCGTGCAGCCCTGGAAGATGGCAGCGCCGTAGAGGTGGAGGGGCCGATTCGGAACTGCAATCGGACCGTGGGGACGATGCTGAGCGGAGAGGTTGCCAAGAGATACGGCGCTGACGGGCTTCCCGACGACACGATCACCATTCGCTTCCGAGGCTCCGCTGGTCAGTCGCTGGGAGCGTTTCTCGCCCGCGGCATCACCATCGTACTGGAGGGAGACGCGAACGACTACCTCGGCAAGGGGCTGTCTGGCGGCAAGATCATTGCCTTTCCTCCGCGTGAGGCGACCTTCCCCGCAGAGGAGAACATCATCGCTGGCAACACCCTCCTCTATGGTGCAACGAACGGCGAAGTCTACCTCCGCGGCGTGGTGGGTGAGAGATTCGCCGTGCGCAACAGCGGAGCCAAAGCCGTGGTCGAGGGCACAGGCGACCACTGCTGCGAATACATGACGGGCGGAGTAGTTGTTGTGCTGGGTAAGACGGGTCGCAACTTCGCCGCTGGCATGAGTGGAGGGATCGCCTTCGTCTATGATGTGGACGGGAAGTTTCGCACGCGCGTGAACTTCGGCCACGGCTCCATCCTCTTAGAGCGTGTGGAGGACGAGGAGGATCGGGACATCCTTCTGCGGCTCATCGAGAACCACTACATGCTCACGGGAAGTCGGCGTGCGCGCGAGATTCTGGACGGCTGGCCTGAAATACTGAGTGAGTTCTACAAGGTATGGTCGCTCGAGTACCGGACGATGCTCGCTGCCCTTGCTGAAGGGCGTGAGGACGTGGACGATGTGGTTCAGGCAATAGCCGGCGGAGCGAAGCATGGCTGATCCGCGGGGGTTTCTGAAACACACGCGGAAGCTCGCGCCAACGCGTCCAGCGCAAGAGCGGGTTCGGGACTGGCAGGAGTTCGTCTTGCCTCTGGAACCAGCCGCGCTTCGCGAGCAGGCCGCCCGCTGCATGGACTGTGGGGTGCCCTTCTGCCACTACGGCTGCCCACTAACCAACATCATCCCAGATTTCAACGACTTGGTATATCGCGGGCGCATGCGAGAAGCACTGGATCGGCTGCACGCGACCAACAACTTCCCGGAGTTCACGGGGCGCCTGTGTCCCGCACCATGCGAGTATTCCTGTGTGCTTGGCTACAACCAGCCGGCTGTGACGATCAAGCAGATAGAACAGCACATTATTGACATCGGCTTTGCCGAAGGCTGGGTTGTGCCAGAACCTCCTTCCGTCCGCACAGGTAGGACCGTCGCAGTGGTGGGATCCGGCCCCGCCGGTCTAGCCGTCGCTCAGCAGCTCAACCGGGCCGGCCATCTCGTGACCGTGTTCGAGCGTGCCGACCGCATCGGGGGATTACTGCGCTACGGAATCCCTGATTTCAAACTCGACAAGCGGGTCCTGGACAGGCGGTTGGCGCTCATGGCGGAGGAAGGTGTCATTTTCCGACCGCGCGTCAACGTCGGCGTGGATATCACGGCAGCTCAACTGCGTGGCCGATTCGACGCAGTCTGCCTGGCCGGTGGCTCGACCATCCCCAGGGATCTGAATGTGCCTGGACGTGAACTTCGGGGTATCCACTTCGCCATGGAGTTCCTGGCACAGCAGAACCGTGTCAACGCGGGTGACCATGTTCCCGACGACCTGCGCATAACGGCTGCCGGTAAGCGCGTCGTGATCCTGGGAGGCGGCGACACCGGCGCCGACTGTCTGGGGACAGCCTTGCGCCAGGGCGCGGCTGAGGTTACGCAGATCGAGCTCCTTCCGAAGCCACCGGAGAAGAGAGATCCCTCTCAGCCGTGGCCTACGTACCCGATGATCCTCCGAACATCGTCAGCGCACGAGGAAGGCGGCACGCGGATATGGTCGGTGAGTACCAAGGCGTTCGAGGGCGAGGGTGGGCGCGTCCGGCGTCTCCGCTGCGTGCGTGTGGAGTTCGGTGAACCTGGGCCCGACGGCCGGAGGCCCATGCGGGAGATCTCTGGCAGCGAGTTCACGGTAGAGGCAGACCTCGTACTGCTCGCCATGGGTTTCCTGCACCCTCAGCACGATGGTCTCCTGGCGGATCTCCGAGTGAAGCTGGATGCCAGAGGCAACGTCCAGACGGATGCGAACCGCATGACATCGGTGCGTGGCGTATTCGCAGCCGGAGATATGCGCCGTGGACAGTCCCTGATTGTGTGGGCCATTGCAGAAGGGCGCAGGGCTGCGCGTGGGATCGACCAGTTCCTTATGGGCGAGACGCTCTTGGCCTGATAGCAACTTGGGTCGGGCAATCTTATTGCCCGGGTGGTCCCTTCAGGACCAGATCGGGGCAGGCGTTGCCCGTGCGCAACAGTCCGCGGATTCTGAGCGTGGCCTTGCTGGCAGCCGGTCCGAAGGCGATGGTCGAGTCCTCAGTATAGGGGCTGTTAATCTGGGCGTTGGCTATCTCGATGGCAACGTCGCCGTCTACGAGAAACGCACGGCCTCGACAACGCGACGCGTCAGCAGCGGCCGGCCCGAAGCGCCCTGGATCGTGGAAGGAGCCTACGGATAGGTTGCAGATGAGCAGTGCCGGTACGATGCCAATGTTGTTCGTGACTGAATGGCTCGATTCCACCAGGACTGCGGCCTGGCGTCCAATTGGCGATGCGTCCTTGCCCGGAACCAGGAAGGACCGGTCGTCGGTGATGCCAGTGTGGACGATGACGTTCGTCAGGCGGTTGGTCAGCGGCGTCGGCCAGACCAAGTGGACGCCTACGGCGCATAGATCAGCGGTGAGCTCGCTCACGGACCCCCACGGACCCTGTGCAACGTAAGAAGATCCGAAGCCATGGCGGACCTGGGACGCCTCCTGCTCATATGCCTCCACGCCCTCGACAGTGTCGTGCAGAGGATAGTCGCGAGAAGCACCCAATCGCAGTGCGGTGTGCACGCCAAAGAACATCAGATCACGGAAGACATATCCATCGGAACGCGCTACGTGCACCCCAACGTTGTCGGCACTTGATGCGATGATCCCATAGATCCACGTGTACGTCTTGCCTGGGAGAGCCTTGCCAGGACATGCCGGACCTACGTTGGGTACGAGGTGGACGCGCGACAGACGATTGACGTCGAGGCATTCCCTGTAAGCGAATCCGCACCTGTAGCCGTAGAGGCTCACCCGGTCAACGTAGGTGCGACCACCGCGAGCTTGCACGAAGAAGTCGTAGTACCTATCACAGACGATGTCCTCGATCACCACGTTGGGACCGGTGACGTAGAAGGTCGGGCCATAGGGTTTCACGTGCTGACGCAGAAAGAGGCGACGCGCGCTGGCGTAATCCGGGTAGTGAAACGGTGAGGCCGCGTCGGCGAACTCCTCGTCCGAGGGCCAGGGTTGCTGGTCGTACAGAATGTACAACCCCCTCACCGTAGAACCACCGGGCAGTTCGAAGAGCGGACGCTTCTTCGCGCCGGTGTAATCGTCCGGTTTGGGACGGGCCAGTATCTTCGCGCCCACGAGGATGCTCTCTGGCATGGAGAAGGCGGCCCAAGCATTGTTGGCAAACCCCGCAGGACTGCCAACGAGAGAAACACCTGCAGGTATGGTCAGCGTCCCGGAGATGACATACCCGCGGCCAGGTCCCACGGACGGCACGCGTACGACCCCTCCCGACTTCGCTGCGGCACTCAGGGCTTGGCCGAACGCAGCCGTATCATCGTGCACACCATCGCCCCTGGCTCCGTATGTCCGTACCGAGACGTCAGCAGCGAGAAGCCTCCCGCTGGCGGCTAACAGCACGAATGCCAAAGTCATGGGATGCGTCATGCGTGTTACCTCGCTCACGGGCGCTGCGTGTTCAGCACCCCCCATACATGGCGACCGATGGGTCAGCCCTTGATACCTGTGACCGCGATGCCCTGGATGAACTGCTTCTGGGTGAAGAAGAAGAGGACAATGACCGGAGCGATGACGATCGTGGAGGCGGCCATGAGAAGATGCCATTGCGTGCCACCGTGCTGGCTCTGGTAGAACTGTAGCCCGAGGGACAGCGTGAAGGTCCTCTGGTCCATGAGGTAGATGAGCGGTCCGAGGAAGTCGCGCCATGTATACATGAAGTGAAAGAGCGCGACAACTGCCAGAGCCGGCTTGGCCAGTGGAAGCACGACCTGCCGGAAGATGCCCCATTCTGAGCAGCCGTCTATCCGGGCGGCTTCAGAGAGCTCCAACGGGATGGTGCGGAAGAACTGGCGCAAGAGAAAGATGTTGAACGCGCTCCCGAACCATGCAGGCACCCAGAGCGGTTTGAACGTCCCTATCCAGCCGAGCGAGCGCCAGAACGCGTAGATGGGGACCATGAGGACCGGGAACGGGATCATCATCGTTGCCAACGTGGCCGCGAACAGGATGTCTCTCCCTGGCCATCGGAGACGTGCGAAGGCGTACGCAACTACCGAGTTGGAAACAACCACCCCGGACACGCCAAGGATGCAGAGAAGGAGCGTATTCCGTCCGTAGACAAGAAACGGGATGTACCCCAGCTTGTCGGCCCCGTAGACGAAAGCATCTCGGAAGTTGTGCCACTGAATACTGGAAGGGAACAGAGTCGGCGGTTGTCGCATGGTCTCTTCGATGGGCTTCAGGGCGGTCGAAATCAGCCAGAGAAGGGGAAAGAGAAACGCCACGGACAGGAGCATCAGCACCAGGTGGACCAGCCACTGATGTCGCTGATCCCTCAGGCGAGGTTTCTGCTTGGACGCAGGTGCGTTCACGGCCATCTTTCGCTAGGCCCTATCCGTCGCGTGAGGCGCCCCGGAACTTGCCGGGTGCTACAGTCCGGTTGCGTCTGCCGGCGCGAGGCAGCGATCCGGACCGTCCCATGATGTTCGCTCATCACCCTAGCCTCCCTGGTAGTGCACATGCCTCTCCGAGAGGCGGAGAGCAAGCAGCGTGAGTCCGAGGATGATGAGGAACATGATCCAGCCCATGGCGCAGGCATAGCCCATCTTGTGGTAGATGAAGGCGTTGTCGAACAGGTACATCGTGTAGAAGTATGTGGAACGAGCCGGTGAGCCTCCAGGGAACATGACGTAGGGCTCCGCGAAAACCTGCAGCGTGCCGATGATGCCCATAATACCGTTGAAGAGGATGACAGGCGAGACGAAGGGTATGGTGACGTTGCGGGTCCGCGCCCACCATCCGGCGCCGTCGAGCTCTGCAGCTTCGTACATCTCCGTCGGGACGTCCTGCAGACCGGCGAGGTAGATGACCATGGCATTGCCCGATCCCCACAACGCCATGAGTGCCAGGGCGGGCTTCGACCAGGCAGTATCGCTGAGCCAGTTCGGCGTCGGCAGCCGCACTATCGCGTGGAGCTTCTGAAGTAGACCCATCCCGACTCCCCCAGCCCAGACCGTCGCTGCCAGGATGACCAGGGTCATGACCAGAAGCCCGTGTCCTAACTGACGTCGGCCTGATGCATAGCCGACGCAGGCGGCGACGATGCCAATCAACAGCGGTAGCCCGAGGATGACGGCCGCGGGCAGATACTCCAGAGCGTAGTTCAGAATGCCGTGTTCACCGTTGAAGACCCACAGCCAGAGCACGGCCAGCGGAATCGTGGGCACGAGAGATGGCAAGAAGAAGATCGTCCGATAGACGGTCATCCCCTTCACCTTCGTGTTCAGCAAGAGGGCGAGGGAGAGGGCTGTCAGCATGCCGAGCGGTAGCGCCATGGCGGCGTAGATCGCCGTGTTCTTCAGACTGGCCCAGAAGACCTCGTCAGCGATCAGGTTGCGGAAGTTCAGCCAACCAACCCACACGGGCGACCGGAGAACAGAATAGTCGCAGAAGCTGTAGTACAGGGACGCTGCGAGCGGGTAGGCGAGAAACACGCTGAAACCGACGAACCACGGTGAGGCGAAGAGCAGCGCTGTTCTCGTCTCGCGTCTCATGGTTCCTCTCCCCGCAGGCGGGACAGGCGAACGTATTGGTCGAGCTTCGGCTGCATCCTCGCCTGTACCGCATCCAGCGCCTGTTGTGGTGTCTTCTTGAGGAGTACGACTTCGTCGAAGGCGTTGTTCAACTCGGCGCCGTACTCGGGCCACAAGGGCAGCTTAGGAGGCGCGATGGCGTTCGGGCTGTATGCCAGGCGTGCAAACAGCTTCACGTACGGGTTGGGGTGGGTCTTCCAGAACCGATCGCTGACCTTGACAAGGGGCGTATGCTTGCGCTGCCCCATGCACAGCAGCTCCATACCCTCCTGGGATTGCACGAAGGCGATGAACTCGAAAGCCTCTCGCGGGTGCTTTGCACCTCTGGGGATGACAAGGACGTCTTCGTCCACGAACGTGCTTTCCGCCAGGTCGGGACGGTCCGCAGGATAGGGGAACGGTGCAGCCGCCCAGTCGAGACCAGGAGCGTACATGCTGATGAAATTGTGCATCCACACGCCCTGCAGCTCCATGGCCACTTGTTCCGCGAGAAATGCATTCTGAGGTGACGAGAAGTTGCCGAATCCGCTGCGGAAGGTCTGCAGGTCGGTGGCACCATACTTGACGCTGTACGACCGTATCCACTCGAAGGCGCGAACGTTCTCGGGAGCGTTGGCGGTGATTCGCGTCTTCCCATCCCAGAGCTTCCCGCCGAAGATGCATCCCCAGCCCCAGTTCCACCACCCCGGTTCGGCAGGCATGAAGCCGGCTCGAACGATCCGTCCGCGGCTGTCTCTGCGCGTGATCTTCTCAGCATACTGGTCGAGCTCCTCGATGGTGCGTGGCGGGCGGTTGGGATCGAGACCGGCCTCGCGCAGCATGCGCCTGTTATAGTGGAGTGCGGTAGACGCAGGTGTGGTCGGCAGGGAGTACACCCGTCCTCTGTATACGCCGATATCCCAGTAACACGGAATGTACTGGGAAGCGTTGATGCCGTGTGCGGCGCAGAAATCGTCCAGTGGCATGATGGCCTGGTCGTCAGCGTACTGAGCCACGTTGGGGCCGTAGAGTCCGGCTACATCGGGTGGGTTGCCACCCGCAACCGCCATGAGTGTCTTGTTCTCGATGCCGCTGATGGTCAGGAGCTTGACGAAGATGCGGTTCTGTTTGCGGTTGAAAGCATCCACCACTGCGCGCATGGCGTCGCCTTCGAAGCTGGTCCACTTTTCCCAGTAGATGACTTCCACCGGTCCTGGACGTACAGGAGGTCGGACGACGACCTCGCTGTACCAGACCGTCAAGGCGAGGACGAGGATGGCCAAGGGCGTTGCCGCGGCACGAAGCATGGCGGCCTATTGTAGCCTATACAGGCTGCCCTCGCGGTGGTCGGGCGTTCCACCTAGACCATGACGGAACGAAGCCTTTCGGCAGCGCGTCTGCCCGCGACAAAGGCCGCGACTAGGAATGCAAGGTTCAGTGCCATCGCTCCGGCGTACACAAACCACGGGTCGGCTTCTGCTTGGTACAGCCGCCATAGCAGTAGCACGTTCAGGCCCAGTCCGGCCATGGTAACACCCAGACCCAGCACCACATTCATGTTCTGCTTGACGGCCTGTACCGTGTCCTTCCAGACCAGCTTCGGCCGCACGGCGTCTATGGCTAGACCGCCAGCGCCGCTCCAGGCGATGACAGCTTCGCTAAGGGCCACAACGAAAGACCACTCATGCGCGCGAATGGGTATGGCCAGAGAGAATACCGCCACCGTGAGGAGGTTCAGTGCGCTGATCATGAGGAACGCGGCCCAGAACTTCCCCAGGTAGATGGCGAAGGGAGGTAGCGGCAAAGACTTCTCGACCCAGAGCCGCTTGCCATCCTTGGAGTAGCTGGCGGCGAAAAGCGAAGACATGCTGCCGAACATGGCCAGAGCCAGTGCAATCCCCACGACGAAGAAAGGCAGATGTTGCGAGAAGGCCTCGCTGTGTAGTAGCTTATCGATCTGGCCGATAATGTCAACTTTGCCTCTAGTCTGGTACTTGAGGACGGTATAGGTGACGGCGAGCAGAGGAAGAGCGATGTAGCCGCCAAGGCCGTTCATGGCAACTGCCGGGTCCTTTAGGGTGCACAGCAGCTCCTTCCGAATGAGAGAGGCCAGAATGCCCCGCTCCTGCGCCCGTTCGGCCTGTGCGGACCGGCGATTGGCGGCAGGAGTGCCGCGAAGTATGGGTCCGATGTAGAAGCGGTTGCCAATGCCCAGGACGGCGACGGCGTAGGCCGCCACAATGACGAGATGGACCAACTGCTGAAGCGCCGCCATCCACGTGTCACCGACCAGCGCGTACATGGCGTACTGAACCCCGGGCATGAGCCTCGCCAGGTGGCTGATCTGACGCATACGGATTTGCACGAGGTCCGACATCATGCCCGGGTCGTCTGCCGACATGGCCATCATGGGCAGGAAGGAGACACCCACCAGGGCAAGCGTGATGCCGATGTACCAGAACCAGCGGCTACGGCCAATCCCCGGTATGTTGGCTACGAGAATGCACACAATGGACGACAACGCCAGCGGTATGACCGGCATGAACATGAGGCCGACCAGGGTGACGGGCAGATGGAGCGGCGAGGCGTATCCGTAGGCGTAGTAAGTGATCAGGCCGGGCAAGAAGAAGGCCCAGCCAAGGAGCAGTTCGGGAATGTAGATGGCGCCAAGCTTCGCTGCGACGATCTGCCAGGGACGATATGGCAGGGGCAGTAGTATGGAGAGTTCATTGGACTGGTAAAGCGACGAGTAGACAATCGGTATCGCCGCAATAAGCAGGACGATCTGTCCAGCGGCGTAGAGTCCTGTCAGTAGCAGGTCTTCCAGTGGCAGACCGTGCTTCCGCAAGAACGCGAAGGCCAGCACCTGCATGCTCGCGATGCCGGCGTAGCTGGGCGTCAGCGCAAGCGTAAGACCGGCAGTCGCCAACCAGGCTCTGAGCCGCTTCTTCTTGACAACGAAGGCGTTGAGGTTGAGCGCCGTGAGAATCTGGGTGATGAAAAGGGCACGAGAGGACGAGGTCGTCATCGGTCTACGAGCTCCAGGAACACGCTTTCCAGAGTCTCATCCGATCTTGTGCGGAGCTCGTCCAGCGTGCCACATGCCACAAGGCGGCCCTGGACAATGATGCCCACGCGGTCGCACAGCTTCTCGGCCACCTCGAGGATGTGTGTGGAGAAGAACACCGTGTTGCCGCGGCTAACATGCTCGCGCATCATCTCCTTCAGCGTGAAGGACGCCTTTGGATCCAGACCTACCAGCGGCTCGTCCAGGACCCATGTCTTGGGGTCGTGGACTAGCGCTGCGATGAGAACGATCTTCTGCCGCATACCGTGGGAATAGGACTCGATCAGATCGCCCAGAGCGCCCGTCATTTCGAGCGCCTCAGCGAGTTGGTGCACCCTCTCCCTGCGACGCTGCTGAGGGACGCGGTATGCATCGGCGATGAAATTCACGAACTGCATGCCCGTGAGGCGCTCGTAGACATCCGGTGTGTCCGGCACGTATGCCATGCTGAGCTTGGCCGTAATGGGGTCAGCTTGAACATCCACGCCGTCCACGCGGACCGTCCCGGCGTCAGGCTGGAGCATGCCGACCAGCATCTTGATGGTGGTTGTCTTCCCGGCTCCGTTGGGTCCGATGAACCCGAAGATCTCGCCGTCGCGCACCTCCAGCGACAGATTGTCCACCGCTCGCTTGTCGCCGTAGGACTTGGACACACCGAGTATCTCTATCATGCAGGGTTACTCCTCCCTCCGGCGGAATGGACGGTTGCTCGGACGTGGGCGTTTCATCTTGGCCCTAGCGTTGGCTGCCCTTGCGCATGAGCCAAACTTCGCTGCAGAGAGTGCCCCAGCCTCCGCAGTTGCGCCACTGCTCTATGCTGACACGATCCCCCTGGGCTACATCCGGTTGCTTCTCGAACCGAATGGTCAAGACGCCGTCTTTGGTTACCTCTCCGGGAATGTCGAAGGTGAAGAAGTCGCTCATCTTCTCGGGCAGTTCCAGACCGATGGCTAGAGGAATGTCGTCTGCGTAGATGCTCTGGGACTTCTGGTTCATCCGAAATGCGTACCTTGGTTGGTACCACGGTCGCACGAGGGTGAACCGAATGCGATAGGTGGCATCGGGGTCCAATCCTTCGTAGCGCAGGGTCAAGCCCTGGGCCTCGTCCTGCGTGTAGCACATGGTGCGCTGGCTCAGGCGGTTCCGTTCGTCGAGCATCTCTCCGACATAGGGTTGGCCATGATCGTAAGGATAGCCATGAACAAGGTGCGGAGCCGACTCGTAACTACCGAGACTGTCGTAGAACCCTCCGGGGCCGGGGTTCTCGTAATCGGCGATCATGGCCAAGAGCTCGCGGCGTTCTTCGCCAGACGCTGCCAGCGCACGCTCCAACTGGCGCCGGAGCCATCCCAGGCCGATGAAGTCATGATCTAGGCTGAAGATTCCCTCGCTTCGTACTCCGTACAAGACGTTGCTCTCTTCTCCCAGACGCGTGGCTTCTTCGCGGAGGCGGCGCATGGCCGGGGTTTCCTTCATCGAGGCGAGGCGCGATAGGCAGCGGGAGACCGAGTCGGACAGGTCTGACCTGTCGGACTTGTCTGACCTGTCGGACTTTGAGAGAGCCGCCGCGATGTCCCGCTCGATGCTCCTCTGAAGGGCCATCTGCTGTCCGACGGCGAGTTTGGTGCGCTTGTCTATGGCGGCCTTCTGGGCGAACTCCCTCCACAGCCAGCTCCGGTCGCGCAGGTGAGGAGGCATCAGCTTGCCGGCCCGCATAACGAGGTCGTAGTACTGGTCAATGCTCGTCTTCCGGGTGATGGGTTTCTGTGGGTCCCATTGGAGGTACTCCTCCATGAGGAAAACGGCTTGCGCCATGAGCGGCGCGGCCTCGGGGCCGAACCACGTGCGGCAGTACTCGTCCACCACGTCCTCGACGGGCCGATGGGGCGACCAGAGCAGCCGCTGCCACATCCACTGGTTGAAATGGTCATGGGTGCCGCTAGAATGGGTACAGTCACCTAGGCCGTACCGCACGACCTCGCCGAAGACCCACCGGTAATATCGTGGCCAAGCGAAGAACGTAAGCCGATCGTAGACCTGAGTGAGGTATGGATCGGGCATGCGCTCGTAGATGAAGTGGTTCCAGTGGGGCGGGTGGCTGCCGTCCTTGTCGGGACGGGGATAAGCCTGCACGTAGCCGTACTGAGAGTACCGCCAGTGTGTGACCTCGTTGTAGAACGCCAGATCTACATGCGGTGGAAGCTGATGGACAATCTCCTGCATGTAGCGGCTGAAAGGCCCGAAGCGCGGATAGCGGAACAGGTCCATGCGGTGGTGTTGCCGATGCCCCGGCTGCCACGACATGGCATCCGAGCCGGGCCCGACGCAGAACGCGCGTACGCCCGTGTTGGGGTGATCGCGCAAGTAGGCGAAGATCGCCAGATCGTCCTCGTTGTCGAACTTCTGGTTGGTGAACATGACCTGCGTGTTCGGATGGTACCGATGGATGATCGTTGCGTAGTCCTCGACGAGCCGGATGAACACCGCGCCGTAGGGCTTGCACCGGTCGCATTCGCATCCGCCGCCGTCGCCTCCCGAGAAGCTGACATAATCGAAGTCAGGTGATCGGGAGAAGATGGCCTCGCAGTTCCTAAGGAGTTCCGCTCGGGCTTCCGGTACGGACGGACAGAGGTAGCCAGTCCTGCCGATGGATTCCCTGGCTTGCCATCCAGGCGGACCCTGACCAGCATTGGCGGAATAGTGCACAAGGGTTTTCAGGCCGAGCCCCTTGATGTAGCGGTACGTGGGATCCATATCGGTGACGTGCGCTGGCACCTGGAGGGTGTTGGCTCCCGCGAGCGCGTAATCGGCGATCTTCCGCTGGATTTCCTTCTGTGTCCACGGCCTTACGCGGGCCCTGGTGAGCGCCACATGACTCTGCCCAAACTGCGTTCCGCGGAGCTCGAAAGCTGGTGCAGTACGAACGTCGAGTGTGGCAGGCACCTCTAGACCGCCCTGGCGAATCGGCAAGCGGCGCAGGAGTTCGCCAACGGCATAGACCACGCCTCTATCATCGACTCCGGCTGCCAGGACTGTTGGTTCGGCAGGTCCGGCCAGCCGCTTCAGCAAGAACCCCTCCGGACCCGGATCGAGTTCCGTAAGCGGAGAGATGCGACGCTGTTGGATCTCGGCCGCGATGGCGCCGTGGTGGCCGGGGACGCCAAGGAGGACGCGCAAGGTCGGTCCGCGACGTTCCGCCGCAGTGGCCGGGGCGCTCGTTCTTGTGTCTCCTGCGATAGTCGCTGCTACTTGCCCGGTCTCCGTGAGACGCTCTAGGAGAAGGGTTGCCGCGTTGCGCTCCACGTCGGAGGCCTGAGCGCCTAGTCGGATGTCGACGTGATGGATCAACGTGCCGTCGAAGTCGGTGCCAAACACGCGCACAGCTACGGCCACTGCGAACAGTCCGAGAAAAGACATGGACCTCCCCTCCTTTCGCAGGAGTCTAGCACGCGACTCGGGGTAGGGCGCGGCTCAGATTCCGATCACCGTGTCCGTAGCTTCCTCGAGCTGTGGCTCCGGTCGGGACTACGACACGCCGGAACCGACGGAGTGCCAGAACTGCATAGCGAGGGAACCTGAGCTATCCTGGGCATATCGCTTGACAACCCCTGCCAAGCTACTGTATAATCTCGTAAAGCGTATTACTAAGTCGGATTACTGAAGCGCATTACCAGTACGAGGCAAGGGGGCCTCGGCGATGGAGAGGCAAAGTGGCAACCGGGCGTGTCCGGCTGCGTGACGTTGCTGAAGCGGCCGGCGTTTCGCCGACAACAGCGTCCTTCGTGCTGAACAATCGTTGCGATTCCATCCCCATGGAAACGCGGCAGCGCGTGCTCGAGGCGGCAGCGCGACTTCAGTACCGGCCTCATCTTTCTGCGAGAGCCCTTGCCACTGGAAAGACTCGCCGAATAGGCATCGTCCTCAATCAGCCGGAGAGCTTCAGCACCCGGGACACCTACTTCAACGAGATCCTCGAGGGCATCATTCAGCGCGCCACGGAGCATGATCGGAACGTCCTCCTTCTCTCGGCCCATTACCCGGGCTGGCAGACCCTCTTCGCTGACATCACTGGGGGGTCCGTGGACGGTGTGCTGCAGATCAGCCGTTTTGTGAATGACCAGCTTACACCAGCGCTTCTCGATGCCGGGTTCCCCTTGGTCTGCGTCTCGTTCCACACGGAGCATCCCGCGACCCTGTCGGTAGACTGCGACAACTACGCAGGTGGGAGGTTGGCGGCGCGGCATCTAACCGACCTAGGCCATCGGGCTATCGGAGTGCTCTACCCCGGCGATGAGTTGTCGTGGGGTGCCGAGAGATTGCGTGGCATTCGTGTTGCCATGGCCGAGGCAGGGGCCAAGCTTCCGGCCTCCTATATCCGAACGTGGGACGAGCGAGCATTACCCAGTGCCGAGTGGGTTGCGGACGCGATTCGGTGGTTCAAGGAACTTCGACCTCGTCCAACTGGGATCATCTGCTGCGACGAGATGAGGGCACGCATGTTCGCCGAAATGTTGCCCCACACAGGTATACGCGTTCCAGACGACGTTTCGGTTGTGAGTTTCAACTCCACGGAGATCAGCGAGCGATGCACTCCGCCACTCACCTCCGTGCGACAGCCGCTTCCCGAGATCGGCCGGGCTGCAGTGGATCTGCTTCTTGCCCGGATCCGAGGACAGGCCATACCAGAGCCCATCATCCGATTCCCGATGCACCTGGACGTTCGGGAATCCTGTGCAGGCCCCTGCGACCGGGCCCCCGCAGGGGATAAGGCAGTGCTCAGGCCCTAATCACAACCTTTCGCTCGAGAGCGAGAAAGGGAGGCACACATGAAAGGAAAGGGATCGGCATTCACGCTGATCGAGCTGCTCGTCGTCATCGCGATCATCGCGATCCTCGCTGCCATCCTGTTCCCGGTGTTTGCACAGGCACGCGAGAAGGCCCGCGGCGTTACCTGCTTGTCCAACCACAAGCAGATCGCGCTCGGCATCGCAATGTACGTGCAGGACAACGATGGGTACTATCCGATGCTCCAGTGGTGGGGACCTGGTCCGATCCAGTACTCCTGGTATGCCGTCATATGGCCGTACATCAAGAACGGCGACCACTACGCGGACGGCACCGGATGGGGCACCACGGGCATCTTCCAATGCCCATCGCGGCCTCGGGTTCAGTCCGGCAACTACGGATGCCACATGGATGTGTTCACGGACGAATGGGTGGACGGCGTGAATAACGCCAACAAACCCACCGTCTCCGAAGCGGTCATTGACCAACCCGCCGAGAAGATCGTCATGATGGAGAACGGCATGACAGAAGGCTCGTGGGGTTGGGGTCGGTTTGCCACATGGGAGTGGGACTGGGTGTCGTGGATTGGCAATCCTCCCGTCCGTGACGGCAATGACATCGAGGCGACCTTCGACTGCGACGGTGCCGAGGGAGGCACGGCGGTCTGGGCTGGCTGCGGCATGCATCCGCGCTATCGCCACACCAGGACGGCCAACGTGGCCTTCTTCGACGGGCATGCGAAGTCCATGAGCAAGGGTTCCATCCTGTGGTACCGCAACATCTACGTCGAGGCGGGTCAGGCCGCGATCTGGCACGGCGAGGGCTGGTATCCGTACTGAGATATCGCGGCATCTGCTAGCGCATTGTGGGGAGTCGCCTCACGCATCACGGGGCGGCTCCCCGAAAAGCCGCATGCCCCAGGTAGGAGGGCGGCTGTCCGTCGGACGACAGGAGGTGTGTCGTGAACCAGAAATGGGTGGCCGTAGCTGCAGTGGTGGTCATCGTCATCGCTGCGCTACTGCTGTTGCGTCAAACAGTGTGGAATCCCGAGACACGACCTAGACAGGGACCGACAGTCGAGCAGATGATCAGCCAAATCGAGAACAATCCGCGGATGCCTCCCCAGGCGAAAGCGGCTGCCATAGCGCAGATACGCGCCCGCATGGGCTCGGGAGCGGGTCTCGTCCAACCTAGCGGTCAGACCTCGGGACAGAAGTGAGCAGCACGTAAGGGGAAAAGAAGGAGTGAGGTCTATCCTCTCGTGATGAAGTTACTTCATCACACCTCTTGACATGGGTGCCTCATGTAGGTAACAATGGCTCAGTGAAGTAAGTTCATCGCAGAATGACGCTACACTCTCCCAAACGTGCAACCATCTCGGAGGTAGCCCGGCTCGCCGGTGTGTCGATTGGCACTGTCTCCAATGTCCTGAACGGCAAGGGTCGCTTCTCAGAGACTACGCGGCGGCGCGTTCTCTGGGCCGCCTCGGAGCTGCAGTTCGCCCCCAATGCCCTCATCAGGGCGCTTCAGAGTGGCCGCACCAATACGATCGGTGTCTTCACGTGGCGGGTCTACCTGGGCGGAAGCAGGGACGTCTCCCTGGACATGCTTCGAGGAATCTCACGGGGCCTCTCGGAGCATTCTCTGGATGCGCTCCTCTATGCGCGGCATCCTCACGAAGGCGAGGTCGAAGCGGCTTATTTCATGGACGGGCGCGTGGACGGCGTGATCCTAGCGCCGGGCGGCCTCAACCGTGCAGGAGTAGATGCCTTGGCCGCATCGGGCCTTATGGGGGTCCTGCTCTATCAGCGCTATGTGCCGGGAAGGCTTGCTTCTGTGCGTATTGACAACGCCTCAGGCATTGCTGCAGCAGTGGACCACCTTGTACGTCTGGGGCATCGGCGGATCGCGTTTGTCTCACCACTCTATTCGGATGACTTTCACGAGCGATATGAGGCCTACTGTAATGCCCTGGAGGCACATGGCATCGTACCGGACCGCCGGCTGGCCGCGACTTCAGTGACAGAGCACGGTCCCGATCTCGAGCACGCTGTCCTCGCCCTGATTCAGCGAGAACATCCTGCGACGGCGATACTAGCTGGTAACGATGGGCTGGCTCTCCGAACACTGGAAATACTGGCGAATCGTGGGGTCAGTGTGCCAGGTGATGTCTCCGTCGTGGGTTTCGACGACGCGCCTGACGCGGCAACGGCCCGACTGACAACGATACGTCAGCCGGCAGAGGAGCTTGGTTTCCAGGCGGCCGTACTCATGAAACGACTGCTGGAGGGGCGGAACGGTGCGGACTGCCATATGGTCCTTCCGGTGCATTTCGTACCGCGGGAAACAACCGGACCACCTGCATATGTCTGACGAACTATGGATGCAGAAAATGGTGGCGTCCGAGGGCAAGGAGGAACATACGTGAGAATACGGCTGTCTGGCTGGCTGCTGCGAGTGACGGTGGCGGCAGTCCTAGCAGTAGCTATGACCGGCCTGGCAGGTTGCCAGAGGAGCGGCTTCACCAAGGAGGAGGAACAGCAACTGAAGCAAGGACCTCCAGCAGAGATGCCTGCAGAGGCGCGTCAGGCCATGGAACGCATGCGCCAAGGCGGGAACGTCCCGCCACCTCCGCCCCGGCCCAAGGGCCAGCCGGGACCAGGGGCACCATTCGGCCCTCAATAGGAATGCCATCGCCGTAGTGCCGCAGCGGCGGATAGGCAACTGTCTCGCGGCGAATTCTACAAGGAGAGGTCAAAGAATGCTCCACAAGAAATCGGGGTTCACGCTGATCGAACTGCTGGTCGTGATCGCGATCATCGCGATTCTGGCGGCGATCCTGTTCCCGGTGTTCGCGCAGGCCCGCGAGAAGGCGCGCGCTACGTCCTGTCTCAGCAATGCCAAGCAGCTTGGCCTGGCAGTGCTGATGTACGCCCAGGACAACGACGAGATGTACCCCATGGGGTGCGACAACAACTGGTGGGCGCTGAACTGGCCCACAACGACCCAGCCCTACATCAAGAACATCAACATTCTCCGCTGTCCCAGCGATTCCGGCGGTCGCCAGGCCGATGTGGACTGGGCCGGTCCCCGCATTTCCTGGGCCTCCAACGGCCTCATCAAGTGGATCAACAACGCGAACCGCATGATCGGCGTCATGGGTATGGTCCAGAGCTGGGTCTCCGATAATGTCGCCTCGCTGGCGAAGGTCGGCCGGCCAGCGGACACGATCATGCTTGCCGAGAAGCATGACATTGACAACGTCATGTGGTGGGGGCCTCGCTCCATGTACTACAGCAACTCCGTGTGGAACTGGTACTGGGGCTGCGGCTCTATTCCCGAAGGTAAGCGTGCTCCGGCTGATTACCCGAATGGACCAACGGGTTGCGTGCCGACGGTCCACTCCGGTATGGCCAACTTCACGTTCTGCGACGGGCATGCAAAGGCTCTGAAGCCGGAAGCAACGAACCCTGGCTGGCTGTACGACAGCGATCCGGCGATGCTCGACCTGAACAAGTGGGATGCTACTCGCCAGTAAGATGTAACCCGCGCCCGTAACAGGGCATCCTCCTCCGGGTTCCATCAGCGGGGCGGCTACGAGCCGCCCCGCACGTTCCTCTGGAGGTCGTTGCATGGGTATAATGCCTCACGCGGCGCCGCGTTATTGCTAGCGGCTCTCTGATCTGCCTCCAGGCAAGGCCCCGTTAGGACTCCCTCGCGCGGCACAGTGTACGCACGCATGTACGCGGGCGCCGACTTCATGGTGAAGCGAGTGGCCCCGATGCAAGGTTACTATCGTTGGCCGACAGTGCATGGCGACAGTATCGTCTTTGGCTCCGAGGACGACCTGTGGACAGTTCCGGTGCAGGGAGGCGTCGCGCGAAGACTTACGGCCAACCTGGCAATCACCACCCAGCCGTTCTACTCTCCGGATGGATCCCTCTTGGCATTCAGTGGTCGGGAGGAAGGACACCTCGAGGTCTATGTGATGCCTTCCGAGGGTGGGCCGCTGCGTCGGCTTACGTATCTCGGTGCTACCTCCACTGTGGTGGGCTGGAGCCGAGACGGTTCGCGTATCTTGTTCACCTCCGATGCCCAGCAGCCCTTCTCCGGCACGTGCTGCATTATGTCCGTGGGACTGGAGGGCGGTCTGCCCAGGACGGAGCCCTACGGGTTGGCGGTGAGCATCACCTTCGGTCCACGGGGCGGAGTGGCACTCGGCAGGCACAGCAACGATCCGGCGCGGTGGAAGCGGTATCGCGGAGGAACCGCAGGGGACATCTGGATAGACCCGGACGGAAGCGGAACGTTCCGACCGCTTATCCGCCTCGAGGGCAACATGTCCAGACCCATGTGGATCGGGGACCGTATCTACTTCCTATCCGACCACGAGGGCGTCGGGAATATCTACTCGTGCCTTCCGGATGGCAATGACCTGCGCCGCCACACCCATCTGGTGGAGTACTTCGTTCGCTATCCGAACACAGACGGCCGCCTCGTCGTCTTCCACGCCGGGGCCGACCTTTACGTCCTAGATCCCGCGTCCGACTCCGTCCACAGAGTACCAGTGGAATACCGCAGCCCCCGTGTTCAGCGCCAGCGCAAGTACGCAGAGCCAGGCCGATATCTTCAGGGGTATACCCTCCACCCGGAAGGGCATTCCCTCGCTCTGACTGTACGGGGCAAGTGCGTGACGATGGGCAACTGGGAAGGCGCCGCCACCATCGTGGCTGGTGCCGACAGCTTTCAGGAAGCGGGCGTCCGCTACCGCTGCGTTACATGGTTACGCGATGGCAAGCGCATAGCGGCTATGGTCGATCGCGATGGCGAGGAGGCTATCGAAGTCCACACGCTCGATAACTGCGGTGAGTATCGGCGATACAGCGACCTCGACCTAGGCAGAGTCTACGCTCTGCGCGCATCTCCGACAGCGGACCACCTGGTGCTGTGGAACAACCGCCGGGAACTCCTGTTCGTTGACCTGGACACGGGCTCGGTGACGGTAATCGAACGTAACACGTGGGGCACGTTGGGCGGTGCTACCTGGTCGCACGACGGGCGCTGGGTGGCCTATCATGCAAGTGTCTCGCATTACAGGGTCGCTATAAAGCTGTGGAGTCGCGAAGACGGCACAGTCAGTCAGGTGACGGACCCCATCCTCCAAGACACGTCGCCCTGCTTCGATCCCGAGGGTAAGTACCTCTATTTCATCGGAAAACGGGACCTCGACCCCGTCTACGACAATCTTCACTTCGACTTAGGGTTTCCTCGTGGCGAACGGCCGTTCCTTGTGACACTGCGGAAGGACGTACGATCACCTTTCCTGCCGCTCCCCGAGCCGCTCTCGAAGCCCGACTCCAGTCAGGAGAAGGGAGACGCGAAGTCAGACAAACCAGCGGATCAGCCGCCAGAAGAGCCGCAACACCTCGTCATTGACCTGGAGGGTATTGCGGGAAGAGTCGTCGGGTTCCCAGTGCCCGAGAGCATCGTGGCGCAGGTTGCTGCGCTGAAGGGGAAACTGCTCTATCTCACATTTCCGGTGCAAGGGGCACTCGGTCGAAGCTGGGCGGATACCGACACGCCACCCAAAGGGACGCTGGAATGCTACGACTTCGCTCAACGTTTTACAGAGACATTGGTAGCCGGCATCTCCGACTTCGAGGTCGGTGCAGACCTGAAGTCCATGGTCTACAGGGTGCGAGACCGGCTACGTGTGGTGAGGGCAGGCGAGAAGCCTGACGAGAAAGCTGCGGGTGATCCCCCCGGGCGCAAGAGCGGATGGGTGGATCTTGGACGTGTGCGCGTCCCCGTAGATCCGGGAGCCGAGTGGCGCCAGATGGCCCGGGAAGCCTGGCGTCTGCAGAGGGATTACTTCTGGACGCCCGACATGTCCGACGTAGACTGGAACGCCGTGTGGGATCGTTACGCGCCGCTAATCGACCGCGTCGGTACGAGGGCGGAGTTCTCCGATCTCATGTGGGAGATGCAGGGAGAGCTGGGAACATCGCATGCGTACGAGTTCGGCGGCGACTATCGGCCCGAGCCAGCCTACCATCAGGGATTCCTCGGGGCTGACTTCGAATGGGATCCCGACGCCCAGGGATACCGGATCACCCGGATTGTAGAGGGGGCTCCCGGAGAACCAGACGCCATGTCGCCTCTCCGGGCGCCCGGCATTCTCGCAGAGCCCGGTGACCTGCTCGTCGCCATCAATGGCAGACAGCTCGGTGCCGACTGTACGCCCCAACAGGCTCTTGTCCATCAGGCTGGCTGCGAAGTGACGCTGACGCTGCGCTCGGGCGATGCGCTACGAACGGTAACGACCAAGGCACTCCGGAGCGAGTTCCCAGCCAGGTACCGCGAGTGGGTCGAGCACAACCGGCGGCGCGTCCACGAAGCGACCAACAGCCGCGTGGGATACGTACACATTCCCGATATGGGCGCTGCGGGCTACGCCGAGTTTCACCGGCTGTATCTAGCTGAAGCTGAGTACGATGCCCTCGTCGTGGACGTCCGCTTCAACCGCGGCGGGCATGTCTCGCAGCTTCTGCTGGAGAAACTAGCCCGGAAGCGGGTGGGCTACGACGTTCCCCGCTGGGGACAGCCAGAACCGTATCCGAGCCACTCTGTGGCGGGTCCCATGGTCATGCTCACCAATCAGTTCGCGGGATCCGATGGGGATATTGTGAGCCACTGCTTCAAGCTGATGGGCTTAGGACCGCTCATCGGGACGCGGACGTGGGGCGGTGTCATCGGAATTGGACCACATAACCCACTGGTGGATGGCGGGATGACGACGCAGCCGGAATACGCCTTCTGGTTCAAGGACGTAGGCTGGGGCGTTGAGAACTATGGCACGGATCCTGATATCGAAGTACAGATGGCGCCACAGGACTATGCAGCAGGGCGTGACCCGCAGTTGGACAAGGCCATCGAGGTCGTGCTTGCGTTGCTGGAAAAGGAACCGCCCTTGAAGCCCGAATTCGGAAACCGACCGAAACTGACGCTCCCAAAGAGCCTTCCCGGTATGCCAGGCTAGAACAGCACGCCATGAACCTCCTCGCGCAGGTATCCATGGTTCCGACAAGTGTGCTGGCAGGCGTTCTCATCCTCTCGCCTGTGGCGTTCGGGCTGGTGGTCTACGCCGTCCGGACGAAGTGGTCACGCAAGGGCATGGTCAGCGCCGCGGGATGGGGACTCACGCTGGCGGCACTTTGTCTGTTCACCAAGGTCGCTTTGACGCATACAACTCAGGCATTCACGCCCGACTTGGCAGGTCGGTTGACTTGGGACATCGTCATCATTCTGCTGGACGTGGTCTTGCTGGTCTGGTTCTTCGTCATCGGCGCATGGCTTCGGAACGCTCCGATCATGCTGCTAGCGGCGGCACAGGCCGTGATCGTCGGCGCTATCGAGACGGGTCTTGTCGCTCCCAAGCATCACGCGGAGGCGCTCTACGTGGATTGGGTCACGATCATCATGGTCATGATCGTGTCGGTCATCGGCTCCATCGTAGCAGTGTACGGCCTCCCCTACATGAAAGAGCACGAGAAGCACGCAGGCATTCCCGAGGAAGCCAGTCGGCGGCCACGTTTCTTCCTCACGGTGCTCATATTCCTGGGCGCCATGAATGGACTCGTGCTCGCTAACAGTCTCCTCTGGCTGTTCTTCTTCTGGGAAGTTACTACTCTCTGCAGCTACCTGCTGATAGGTCACGATGGCACGCCCGACGCCAGGCGCAACGCCTACCGAGCGCTGTGGATGAATATGGTCGGTGGTGTTGCCTTCGCGCTGGGCATGCTCGTTCTGGCTGCCGCCGTCGGGACATTGGATCTGCAGGAGATCGTCGGCCGGCAAGTTCAGGCGCCTCAACAACCTATGGTGCTGCTGGGGCTCGGCTTTCTCGTCATCGCCGGCTTCACGAAGTCCGCCCAGATGCCGTTTCATAGCTGGCTGCTAGGAGCCATGGTGGCACCGACGCCTGTCTCAGCGTTGCTGCACTCCAGCACGATGGTGAAGGCGGGTGTCTACCTTGTAGCTCGGCTGGCACCGGCATTCCACGATACACGCATCAGCAGTGTAATCGCGGTTGCTGGCGGCTTCACCTTTGTCTGTGCGGCTCTTCTGGCCATCGGCCAGTCCAACGCGAAAAAGGTCCTGGCGTATTCGACCATCTCCAATCTCGGACTCATCATCGCTTGTGCTGGCTTGAACACGCCCCTGGCCATGGCAGCCGCCGTCATGCTGATCATCTTCCATGCCATCTCCAAGGCGCTGCTCTTCATGGCTGCAGGCGTGGTGGAGCATGCCATCTGGAGCCGGGACATCGAGGACATGCAGGGCCTTGTCTCTCGCATGCCTCTCACCACTGTCGTCATGATCATTGGCATCCTCTCCATGCTTCTGCCACCCTTCGGTGTGCTCATTGCGAAGGTTGCGGCCATCGAGGCCTCTGTCGTCATGCCCTTGGCTTTGTTCTTGCTGGTCATTGGCAGTACGCTGACTGTGGTGTTCTGGGTGAAGTTCGCAGGCCGCCTCATGATGGCAGACCCTGTGGTCGTTTTTCCCCATGTCGAACACCTGCACTCCATGTACTTCGTTCCTCTCCTGCTCCTTGCCGCTGGTGCCGTAGTATTCAGCCTGCTCGTCGTGCCGCTGCTGACAGAGCTGGTCATCCCGGCCGTGGCGCAGTACTACGCCTTCATGCCCGTCCGAACCGAGGACATCCTGGCTGAAGGGAACGTGCTCGGCGTTCCGTGGCCGTTCCTGTTCGGTGCCCTTGCACTCGCGGTGCTCCTGCCGGTTCTCTATAGCCGTCTCACGCGAAGGCGCTGCACCGGCGCATATCTGTGCGGAGAGCAGGATTCGCAGGCTACTGTAACGGCGTTCCGATGTGCCGGCGAGGTGACATCGGCCGTGTCGGTAAGGGGATACTACTACGAGCAGTATGCAGGAGAGGATCTGCACACGGGTTGGATGACTGCGGCGTCCACACTGCTGCTAATGCTCATGCTGGCTGGTGGATGGATCGTCCGATGAACGAGTACTCCATAGGCGCGTTGGGTGTGCTCGTCGCGCCGATATTGGGCGGACTGCTCTTCGGCATAGATCGCCGACTGACGGCGCGCCTGCAGGCGCGCATAGGCCCCCCGCTGCTCCAGCCATTCTACGACGTCCTAAAGCTGCTGGGCAAGGCTCCTAGTGCATGCAACAACTTCCAGGTCATTGCGGCATCCCTGTACCTTGTGACCACCGTATTGGGCCTGCTCATGCTGTTGCTGGGCCAGGACCTTCTCGTGCTCCTTTTCGTGGTGGGGCTAGGAACCGTGATGCTCATCCTTGGGGCGTTCAGCGTGAAATCGCCCTATTCTCAGCTTGGGGCTCAGAGAGAAGTGCTCCAGATGCTCGCCTACGAGCCCCTCTTGGTTTTCATGGTGGTGGGGATCTATCTTCACACCCACAGCTTCTCGGTGAGCCGGCTGCTCGAACTGGACAAGCCCCTCCTCTGGAGTATGCCGCTGTTTCTACTGACACAGACCATGGTGCTCGGTATCAAGCTACACAAATCACCATTCGACATATCCGGCTCTCATCACGCGCACCAGGAACTGGTGCGCGGTGTCTATACCGAGTTTTCAGGACCCACTCTGGCGCTCATCGAGCTTGCGCGTTTCTACGAGGTCGTACTCATTCTCGGGTTCAACTGGCTGCTATGGCACACCGTCTGGTGGGCAGGAGCGCTTCTGGCACTTGGGTCCTATCTGGCTGTGATCCTCCTGGACAATGTTACTGCGCGTCTGACATGGAGTTGGCTCGTAGTCTTCGCGTGGGTTTGGGGTGCGGGCCTTGCGGCTGCCAACCTCGCCATGCGGTACGTGGGTCTGGCCAGGATCCAGTGATCTCTCCTCGCGAAAGTGAGACAAGAGGAGGCATAGTACAATGGGATTGCTCGACCGAGCTCGCGCGAGGTCGCCTTGGATACTGCATTTTGATGCGGGTGCATGCAACGGTTGCGACATCGAGGTGCTAGCCTGCCTGACGCCGGTCTATGACGTGGAGCGCTTCGGCATGGTGAACATGGGCAACCCGAAGCATGCGGATGTGCTTCTGGTAACGGGCACCTGCAACCTCCGCAACGCTCGTGTGCTGCGTAATCTCTACGAGCAGATGCCGGACCCAAAAGCAGTCGTGGCCATCGGCGCATGCGCTCTATCTGGTGGTGTGTTCCACGAGTGTTACAACATCCTCGGAGGTGTGGAGGGGATCATACCCGTGGATGTCTGGGTGCCAGGCTGCGCTCCGAAGCCAGAGGCCATTATCGAAGGCGCCGTCATGGCCGTGCAGCGCATGCAAGAGCGACGGCGGAAGTTGCGGGAAGGCGCGGGATCGCCCAATGAGTGAAGCGACGGCCCATTCCAGTGCCCAACCGCCTGTGCAGGTACCCAACGTGGAAGAGGTCCTCCTGGACGAACTGTTGGATCGCGTGGCTGCTGCCATGGAAAGCCAGCTCCGGTTCGTAACGATGACGTGCCTGGACTCAGGGGCGAACTTCGAACTCTACTATCACTTCGCTTCGGGCAGCCACCTGCGCCATCTGCATCTCGTGCTCCCCAAGGGAACGGAAGTGCCCAGCATCAGCGGGATCTACTTCGCAGCATTCCTCGTGGAGAACGAGATCAAGGAACTCTTTGGGCTTCCGATCACGGGTATCGCGCTCGACTATCATGGCAGGTTGCTACTGACCGAGGGTGGGCCGGAACGACCCATGCTCAAGGAGCGGCCGGTGGAGAAGCGGGATGTCTGATCGGACAACCATTCCATTCGGGCCGCAGCACCCGGTCTTGCCGGAACCTATCCAGCTCAAGCTTACGCTGGAGAACGAAACGGTCAAGGAGGCGGTTCCCCATATCGGCTACGTCCACCGTGGTGTCGAGAAGGCCGGCGAACGCATGGACTACACGCAGAACGTCTTCCTCGTCGAGCGGATCTGCGGTATCTGCAGCTTCATCCACGCCCTCTGCTATTGTCAGGGTATCGAGCGTCTGATGGGCGCGGAGGTACCACCGCGGGCGCGCTACCTGCGAGTCATCTGGAGCGAGCTGCATCGGCTGCAGAGCCATCATCTCTGGCTGGGGCTACTGGCGGACGCACTGGGCTTCGAGAGCCTATTCATGGAGTTCTGGCGCAATCGCGAGCGCCTCATGGATATCTTCGAGAAAACGGCAGGCAGCCGCGTCATCATCTCAACGTGCACTATCGGAGGCGTTCGGCGCGATATTGTCCCAGAGGATCTGGAGATGATCCTGCGTGAGCTGGATGCGCTGGAGAAGGCCCTGGACGTGGCGGTGAACGGAATTCTCGAGGATCGCACTGTTAAGAAGAGGCTCGTTGGCAAGGGTGTCTTGCCTGCAGGGCAGGCGATCGTTCTCGGTGCCGTGGGTCCTGTACTGCGGGCCAGTGGAGTGCCAGTAGATGCACGCACGGACGGCTTCGCGGCCTACGGCGAGCTCGGCATCGAGCCGATCGTGGAGACTGGTGGCGACTCCTATGCCCGAACACGCGTCCGGGCTCGTGAGTGCTACCAGTCCATCGAACTGGTGCGAAAGGCCATTGCCAACATACCGGAGGGCGATGTCATCATTCGGCCGCGTGGCCGACCGAATGGACGGGCTTTCTCGCGGGTGGAACAGCCGCGTGGCGAGCTCATCTACTTCATCAGCGCAGATGGGAGCACGAGGCTGGACCGCCTGCGCATCCGAACTCCAACCTCTGCCAACGTGCCGGCTCTCGTCGCCATGCTGCCTGGCTGCGAGATGGCCGATGTGCCGGTGATCACCCTGTCCATCGACCCCTGCATCAGCTGCACGGAGCGCTGAGTGACCATGTTAATCCGTCGGATTCTCGGTAACCTGTTAGCCAAGCCCGCGACGCGTCCCTTCCCGGTCGTCTCCCGGGAACCCGCTCCGGGGTACCGCGGCGCGGTCGAGTTCCAGCAGGAGAACTGCGTCTTCTGCGGTGCTTGCGCTCTGCGGTGCCCCGCCAACGCCATCGAGGTAGACCGGGCGAGCAAAGTGCTCCGCTTCGACCTGTTTCGATGTATCCATTGTGCGTGTTGCGCCGAAGCCTGCAAGCGCGGGTGCGTGCAGCTCCGGCCTGCCTACCATCCTCCGGTGTTCGAGCGGCCTGAGTTCGAGTTCAGCGGGGCGCCCGTCGTTGCGTCGGAGAGCAGGCCGGCCGATTGAAGTCCCTGCCGCGCTTCCGTCAGTACTCGACGGCAGCAAGAAGGAGCGTCTTCCACGCCTCGGGTACGCTCGGCAGTGGTGGCAAGCCTAGCTGCTCGGTCAAGTACTGGGCA
Organism: Chthonomonadales bacterium; assembly: GCA_037443035.1. Classification (GTDB taxonomy): domain Bacteria; phylum Armatimonadota; class Chthonomonadetes; order Chthonomonadales; family CAJBBX01; genus JABWBA01. The sequence continues at coordinate 214,035 of JBBIPC010000002.1, read as the reverse complement.
ATGTACACGCCGAAGAGAAGGCGGCAGTGGGCTCGATGGATGCCCCATGCTTGCTCGTAGCGGCGCAATGCAACGGCGAAAGCTCGGCCGAAGGGGGTGCGCGGATCCCAGACCTCTTGGGCCAATGTGGCACTGGGTTCGGGCACGCCGGCCGGATGGAACCAAGCTGTACGTGCCAGGGTGAACAGATCCCAGAGCGCCCATCCTGTGCGCGAGAACTCCCAGTCAATGACCGATACCCCTTTCCGTCGGTCAAGCAGCATGTTGTTGGGGTTGTAGTCGCCATGTACACGTGACACAGGCATTGTGGGACCGTTGGCGAGCCGGACCGCGGAGAGAAGAGATGCTGCCTGAGCAGTGGTCAGCAGACCCTCGTCCCTCAGGGCGCAGATGGATTTGGTGGCGCTAGCTTCGGCGTCCTGCTGACCGCAGGGTGCAAGGGGCGTCTTGGCCCGCGTGGCGGCGTGCAAGTTCCAGAGCCACTGGGCACCCAAGCCGAACAGGTGCGCGGCATCGTCGCGTCGCCCCTCGTGGCGAGCGATGCGCAGATTGACCGCTAGTGGCAGGCCAGGGACGCACGTCTCGATGGAAGTCAGCAGACCGTCCAGGTCCCCGCAGAAAACGGCTCTGGGTACCGAACGGGCCACCGGCCGCACCTGGGAGAGATAGCGGAGAGAGTTGAAGTTGGTGAGGATACGTTGCGGTTGTCGCGGAGTTCGTGGCGTTCGAAGCACGTACGAGGGCTCCGCTTCATCGTTCACGAACAGGAGCATGACCAGCGATCCGCCCGGCAACGCCGTCGTGTCCAGCTTGACGGGTGAAACGTGGCCGCGCCGCACATGCGGGAGAACGCCAGCCGAGAGTATCTTCTCTACCAGCTCGGTGCTCATGGGGCGGCCTCGGCTACCAGCAGGAAGGAGTCGGACAGTGCCCTCGCCAGTTGTCCGCAGAAGGAGTCTGGCGCCCGCCCGAAGATCGCATGGGCTGCCAGGCGCCAGGATCGCTTCCTGAGGTAGGATGCGTAACGACGCACCAGGTACGCGATAGCCCGGTCGTCATCGGCGGGCACGATGAACCGTGGATCGCGGTAGTTCGGGACCGCGATGTAAACGCGCGGATCTTTGAAACCAGCGCGCGCGAGTAGCTTGCGATAGCCGCTGTAAGAGTACGTGTACGTACGGTACGGCTTGTGCATGCGCATGCGCATAACGCAGTTCGCGAGCCAGCGAGGCAGCACGCTAGTGTACCGAAGGCCGCCATGATCCCTCGTCCCGAGGAAATAGAGGTAGCCAAAGCGATTCTCGATGCCGACATAGACTGCGCCACCAGGCCGGAGTATCCGGCGTACCTCCTTGAGGCCGCGAAGCTGAGCGGCATCCGGGCTGATGTCCTCCGTTGCGCTGCCCACGTACTCGAGCACACCATTGAGGATGGCTAGATCGAAGCCGGCTTCCGCCAGCGGGAGGCGACCATCGTCCAAGGGATCGCATCGGGCAAGGAGAAGGTTGTCTATCTGATCCTCCTTGGCGCGAAGACTGACGAAGCGCAGCGTATACGGATTCGTATCCAACGCCACGACGCTGCGGCAGTGTGGTGCCAACCCGCACGATACCGCGCCCCAGCCAGCGCCTATCTCCACTACCTCCGTGTCGGGTCCGAGGGGCAGAATCGCCCGAAAGTCAGCACGGTTGGCCGCGAGCACGTAGCGGCTCAGTTCGGGGTCCTTGAACAGGCCGATGACGTTCTCCACGGCATACCGATAGCCGCGGAGCTGGGCTACATCCAAGAGGAACTCCATCTGGTCTGGGGTAAGCTGGTTCCAGTAGTGCTCGCGGGTGCTGAAGTCCGGAATGCCGTGGGAGAGCGGAAATCGGTGTGCTCCTGAAGCACAGACGTATTCACCGCACTCGTCGCCGAACGGCGATCGGCACAGCGGACAGGCGAGTTTGCTGGGCACCTCGGTATTCCTCAGGAGGCCACCGCGTTCGGACGCAGCGGGATCTTGCTGTATTCACAGACGCCCTCGGCTCTGTACGGTAACACTGTCTCAACAAGGGCGCTAGCGAACGATCAGTTGCAGGAATGGCACAAACTCTCATCCTGTACAGCCAACTTGCTCCGTGGTGGCCCCTGCTCTCACCGCCAGACCGTTACGTCTGGATCGCCAACCGCGTCGCGGACGTTATCCGCCGCTGCAAGCAGATCCGAGGGCGCACGGTGCTCGCGCTTGGTGCCGGTGGCGGATGCCTGGTGCATCATCTGAGCCGCAAGTACCGCGTGACAGTGACCGACGTCTCCTTGGAGATGCTAGCTGTATCGGCAAGGATGAACCCGGAATGCGAGCACGTCCTCGGTGACATGCGTGCCCTTCGCCTCGGTCGGCAGTTCGTCGCGGTCATCGCCGAAGACGCCATCAGCTACATGGCTACGCGCGCCGATCTGCAGGCTGCCCTCTCGACGGCTTACGAGCACACAGCGCCTGGAGGCGTCGGTGTCTTCGTTCCGGAGTACACTGCAGAAACGTTTGCCGAAAACGAGTATAGCGGCAGTGCCGTGTGGGGTGATGAGAGGGTGCGGTTCCATCGCTGTACGGGGCGGTTGGAGGACACTGGCGAGAACTACGCAAGCCGATTCGTCTATCTGCTGACGAAGACTGGGGCTGTGTGGTCCGCCGAAGAGACGCATATATTCGGCTTGTTCAGTCGGGACGTATGGCTCCAGCTTCTCATGGAGGTAGGCTTCACGTCGGAACACGTCATCCTGCAGGACGGGAGGTCGCGGCACAGAACCCAGGACGCGTTTGTCGGCGTCAGGCGCCGGTGACATGAGATAGCTACCTAGGAAAGGACAGCATCCAGCATCCATGCAACCCAGCAGCAAGATCTTGGTAAATCGGGCCCGCGAGCTAGGAATCGCGGTGCCCTCGTTCAACGTTCCCTATCTTCCGATGATGGAGCCCATCGTCAGTGCCCTCAGGGACACGAGAACGTTCGGCTTCGTTGCCGTGGCGCGGTTGGAGTGGGAGAAGTTCGCTGCGGGCGGTCTCCGAGCCGTTCGGGAGGAGTACGAACGCGTCAAGGACGAGCGCTTCACCCGACTACATCTGGACCACACTCCCGTCATTGACGAGGATCACGTGACGGTGGACTTCATGCCCATCATTGAAGAGGCCCTTTACCTTGGCTATGACTCGGTCATGGTAGACGGCTCGCGGCTACCGTTGGAAGAGAACATCGCCGCCACACGGCGCGTGGTCGAAGCGGCGCATGCTGCAGGCGTGCCGGCGGAGGCAGAATTAGGCGCGGTCCTCGGACACGAGACAGGCCCCCTGCCGGATTACGAAGAGCTCTTTACGTCCGGCCGAGGTTTCACCGACGTCGCCGAAGCCAGACGCTTTGTCGCGGAGACAGGGGTGGACTGGCTTTCCGTGGCCATTGGTAACATTCATGGCGCTATCTCGGGCGCGGCGAAGAGCGCCAAGAAGCCCCGGGCTCGGCTGAGCATCCCTCGTCTGCAGGCGCTCGCTGAGGCTACCGGCATCCCGCTGGTTCTCCACGGTGGGAGTGGCATTGCGCGGGAGTCGCTTCAGGCAGGGATGCAGAACGGCATTGCGAAAATCAACGTGGGCACGGCCCTGCGGCAAGCGTACGAGCAGGCGAAGCAGGTATCCGTCGCCGTCGCCCAGCAGGCAGTCTACAGAGCTACCGTCACAACCGTACTGGATGAACTGGAAATCGGAGGATCGGCCCAGCGGCTGCTGGCGACCGTCTGATACACGAGAGGTAATCGGCCATGCAACAGAAGAAGACAACCTTCGCTCTGTTCTTCGGGAACAGAGGATTCTTCCCAGCTTCCCTCATCGCGGAAGCACGGCGAGAAATGGCGGACACGCTCCGCGCACTGGGTCATGAGGTACTGCTCCTGGACGGAGGCGCCACCCGGCATGGCGCCGTGGAGACGCCCGCCGAGGGGGCAGTGTACGCCGAGTTTCTCCGGGCGAACCGCGGGAAGTATGGCGGGGTCATCCTCTGCCTGCCGAACTTCGGAGATGAGACTGGCGCTGTGGCGGCGCTGAAGGACGCAGGAGTGCCCATCCTGATCCAGGCTTATCCGGATGAGCTCCACCGCATGGCACCGTCAACCCGCCGCGACGCGTTCTGTGGGAAGTTCTCCATCATGGACGTCTTCTCGCAGTACGGAGTGCGGTTCACCGCCCTGAAACCCCATGTGGTCCATCCATCGTCCAGCGCTTTCGCCCAGAATGTGGACCACTTCGATCGGCTGTGCCGTGTTGTCAACGGTATCCGCGAGATGAATGTAGGAGCCATCGGCGCACGAACAACCCCATTCAAGACGGTGCGCATTGACGAACTGGCCTTGCAGCGGCACGGGATTACGGTAGAGACCGTGGACATGGCCGATGTCATCGCGCGGGTGCGAGATCTTGGAGACGATGCCCCCGAAGTGAAGGAGAAGGCAGCGGATCTCCTGGCCCATACGACATGGGGCGACACACCGCCTGCCGCTTTCACAACGATCACCAAGCTCGGTGTTGTTCTGGACCGCATCATCGAGGAGATGCGCCTGGACGCCCTGGCAATCCGGTGCTGGCTGGAACTCCAGAAGCAGCTCGGGATCTCGCCATGCGTCCTGCTGAGCGATCTGAACGACCGGGGCATTGCCGCCGCATGCGAAGTGGACGTTGGCAACGCGATCGCCATGCGTGCGTTGAGCCTGGCTTCCGGCCACGCTTCCGCATGTCTGGACTGGAACAACAACTACGGCGAGGATGAAGAGCAGTGCATCCTCTTCCACTGTGGGCCCGTGCCGCAAAGCCTCATGCGCGGCAAGGGTGTCGTCACGGATCACTTCATACTCGCTAACGCCACAGGACCTGGGTGCGGTTGGGGATGCAATCAGGGGCGCATCAAGCCCATGCCCGTGACGTTCGGTGGTCTCATGACGGATTCGGGCTGCCTCTGCGCCTACATTGGTGAGGGACGGATTACCGACGACGAGATCCCGAGCGAGTTCTTTGGCTGTGCTGGGGTGCTGGAGAAGGAGGACCTGCAGGACGTTCTCGTCACCATCGGCAAGCAAGGCCACCGGCACCATGTAAGCCTGACGGAGGATCACGTCGCGCAACCGCTCACGGAGGCTCTAGAGGACTACCTAGGCTGGGAGATAACGCGGGTTTGAGCGGATGCCGGAGTATCCTGCCGGTCCAGCACTACATTCGATGCTCTCTGGGCGAACGCAGAGGAGATTCTTTCCATTTCGCTTGCGCTGCTCTGCGCGTTGTGTTATACTTGCGCGTTCCCGAAGGGAACAACGCGGCATCAGCATCCAAGACGAGTGCGCAAAGACGAAGACTTCTTGTCGGAGCCTCCTGGCCTTGTCGTAAATGCTATGTAATCAGTATGGAGGTTGCTCCGCAATGTCTAAGGTCGGCACCGTCAAGTGGTTCAATGCCACCAAGGGCTACGGCTTCATCGCTCAGGACGACGGCGAAGACGTTTTCGTCCATTACTCGGCCATTCAGGCTTCCGGCTACCGCGAACTCCGCGAAGGCCAGCGTGTCCAGTTCGATGTCGGACAGGACCCACGTGGCAAGGGACTGCGCGCCTCTAACGTGCAGATCATTAGCTGAACCGCTGGCGGCCCGATGAGACGGCGGCCTGCTCTTCCAGATGCAGGCCGCCTGCCCCCCCCACCTCCGCCAGGCGTAGGACGTGTCTGGGCGGAGGAGTGTGCCTTACGTCGCCAACTCCGGATGGAAGTTCTGGATGATCGCGTGCGCCAGCCTACCTATTGCTATCCAGCCAGGGTTGTCGGCTGTCCACAGCGGCCGAGGCATGTCGGTGCAGAATATCGCGAGGGCGACGGCTAGGCCGTCAGGACCGGCCACGATGCCGACGTCATTCCGCACCGAATTCACGGCACCGCCCTTTCCTTCGTACGTCCATTCCGGCTGAAGATACCTCGGGATGCCGTCGCGCCCCTGCTGAGTGCGGAGGAACGTGCGTACAAGCTCGGACGTTTCGCGATTACCTATGGTTCCGAAGTAGAGGGCTGAAAGAAGGCGGATCATGTCTCGCGGGGTGGTAACACCGAGGCCGTAGCGTGCGTTCTGTCGGCTCACAGGTGGACCCTGGCTGAAGACCTTACGAAATAGCCTTGTGTGACGCAAGCCCAGAGCCTGCATCCGTACGTTGACGGGTTCTATGCCCACCCTGTCGAGCACGAGGTTGGTCGCCGTATTGTCGGAGAGGGCGATCATCACGGTGCATAGGTCTCGTAATGGTAGCTTCAGTCCCGGTGTCAGATCCTTCAGGATGCCAGAACCAGGGGTCTTCTCCTCAGCGGCGTACAGGACGGGCTCATCCAACGACAGATGGCCTTCCTGGGCGAGGAGCACCGTGTGGACGAGAATGGGGAGCTTGATGACGCTGGCTGTAGGGCACTGGCGGTCCGGGTGCAGCAGGATCGTGCGCCCTGTGCGCAAGTCGCGGGCAGCGAGACTCACCTCCCCTTCGAGTCGGTCCACGATGACGCGAATGTCAGAGGGGACGGGTTCGGGCATGGTCATGGGACTCCTATGTACGGTCCTCGCCGAGCTCCGAGCGGATCCACGTCTGGAGAGCCGCCAAGGATCGTTGGGCGTACAGATCGCCGCGAGCCTTGCGATCCTTAGCGCGCTCCGTCAGAGGTGGGAGCAGCCCATGATTGGCGTTCATGGGCGCGAATCTGTCGGGCAAGCACTCGACCAGGTATCGGCAGAGCGAGCCGAGCATGGTTTCTGCCGGAGGAAGGACTGTGGGTAGCCCCTGCGCCAGGCGCGCTGCGTTGATCCCGGCTAGGATGCCCATGGCAGCCGACTCCATGTAGCCTTCGACACCGCTCAGCTGGCCAGCAACGAAGATACCCGGCTCGGCCTTCACTTGGAGGTCCGGAGCGAGCACTTCCGGAGACCTCAAGTACGTGTTCCGATGCAGGACGCCGTAGCGCACGAACTGTGCCGCCTCCAGACCCGGGATCATACGAAAGACTCGCTGCTGTTCGGACCACTTCAGCCGTGTCTGGAACCCTACCAGACCCCAGAGGGTGCCCGACTTGTTCTCCTGACGCAACTGCACGACCGCGTACGGGCGGCGTCCAGTACGGGGATCCGGCAACCCAATGGGACGCATCGGCCCGTAGAGAAGGGTGCCAGGACCGCGCCGGGCAAGCTCTTCGATCGGCAAGCAGCCTTCGAAGAACGTCGTGTTATGTTCCTCGGGGAGATGGGGTGTGGATTGCGCTGCCTGGATTAGAGCTTGGTAGAAGGCCTGATACTCCTCCTTGGTCATGGGGCAGTTGAGATAATCCTCCGAAGTCGCACCGACAGTACCGCCCCGGCCCCTGCGCGACGCACGATAGACCCTCTCCATGGCGATGCTGTCAGCGGTCACCGTCGGCGCAACCGCATCATAGAAGTAGAGGGCTTCCCTACCGGTAAGCTGCTGAAGAGAAAGTGCTAGATCCGTGGAGGTCAGAGGGCCGGTCGCTAGCACGGTTGGGCGCTGGTTTGGGAGCTCTAGAACCTCCTCGCGAACCACAGTGATCTCGGTATGCGCATGGATGCGCTCTGTGACACCGGCCGCGAACAAGGACGGGTCAACTGCGAGGGCCTCGCCTGCCGGCACCGCAGTGGTGTCCGCTACGGAAAGCGTCACCGAGCCGAGTCGCCTCATCTCCTCCTTGAGGAGACCCGAGGCGTTGCCCAGCCGCGACGACTTCAGGGAGTTGGAGCAGACCAGCTCAGCCAGGTCCCCTGTATGGTGAGCTGGCGTGAGCTTCGTTGGTCGCATCTCGTAGAGAAGGACCTGAGCTCCGCGATTGGCCGCAGCCCAGGCGCATTCCACGCCGGCCAGTCCGCCCCCGACGACGACAACGAGAGGACGGTCCCCCATCAGCCCTCCGGAGAATCCGGCACAGTACCGTCTGCACGCGCTGGAGCTGTCTGTCGTTCCTGATAGTCGCAGTCGGGATTCGTGCAGACGATCAGGCCGGTTGCTCTTCCACGAAAGCTCTTGGCTCCGACCGGCCAGCCACACTTCGGACACATGTCGCCTGTAGGCCGGTGCCACGTGGTGTAGTCGCATTCAGGATAGTTGGCACACCCGTAGAAAACCGCACCGCGTCTAGAGCGTCGAACGACTACATCTCCACCGTCCTTTGGGCATTTCACGCCGGTCGACTCGAGCTGTGGCTGCGCTGCTGGCCCTTGCTCGCCAGCCAGGGGCAAGACGGTGCGGCACTTCGGATACCCGCTGCAGCCCAGGAATGGCCCGTACCGACCCTGGCGGACGACCATTGGCTTGCCGCACTTGGGGCACGTACGGTCCGTAGCGGCGGCGTTGTCCGACTCCGGATGGGCGATAGGCGTGCCATCTGCGTTGAGAACCGTCTTGCATCGAGGGTAACCGGAACACCCCAGAAACGGCCCGCGATCCGACTGGCGCAGCATCATTTTCCGGCCGCATGCTGGGCACGTGATATCCGTCTCCACAGGGGCCGGCTTCATGCTCTGCATCTGTTCGTGGGCTAGGTCCACGGCTGCCTGGAATGGATCATAGAAGTGCCGCAGAATGGATAGCTTGTCAGCATGCCCCTCCTCGATCTCGTCGAGCTTGGTCTCCATCTCGGACGTGAAGTCCGGGTCCATGATCGTGGGAAAGTGCTTCACCAGCAGATCGTTTACAGTGAACCCCAGGTCCGTCGGGCGGAACTTCCGATCTACGAGCACCACGTAACCGCGGTCGAGAATGGTTGCGATGAACGTAGCCCAGGTACTCGGACGTCCGATCCCACGCTCGTCAAGCGTCTTGACCAGGGTCGCTTCCGTGTAGCGGGGAGGTGGCTCTGTGAAGTGCTGTTTCGGCAGCAACTCCAAGAGGTCGAGCAGCTGGTTCGCAGTGAGAGGTGGCAGCCGCGTGTCCGACGCATCATCCTCCGCCTCCGCGCCCGTATCCTTGCCTTCGGTATAGATGCGCATGTAACCATCGAACTTGACGACGGAGCCGCTGGCGCGGAAAGTGTACCGACTGGCCTCGATGTCCACGGTCGTCACGTCCAGAACGGCCGGGGCCATCTGACTCGCCACGAACCGTTCCCAGATGAGACGATACAGCTTCTTCTGGTCGTCATCGAGGTAGGGCTCGACCGCGGCCATATCGCGTGCAACGGAGGTCGGGCGAATAGCTTCGTGGGCGTCCTGAGAGGCTCCCTTGGTCTTGTAGACCGGAGGGGACTTGGGTAGGTACCGCTCGCCGAAATGGGCATGGATGTAATCGCGGGCCTGTGCCTGTGCCTCCGGTGCCACACGGACGGAGTCCGACCTCATGTACGTAATCAGTCCCGTAGCTCCGGCTGGTCCAAGATCCACACCCTCGTACAACTGCTGCGCGACGATCATCGTCTTTCTGTTGCTGAAGCCCAGCTTTCGCGCTGCTTCTTGCTGGAGCGTGCTCGTCGTGAAGGGTGGCTGCGGCTTCCGAAGCTGCTCCCGCGTCTTGACTGATGCCACGCGATAGGTAGCGCCCTGGAGATCCGCGACGACAGCCTTGGCGTCCGCCTCGTTCTTCAGCGCTACCTTCTTGTGGTCGCGTTGGATCAGGCGCGCCTCGAAGGGCCACGGCTCTTCCGGGGGCTGCGGTGTCAGGCGGGCGGTGATGGTCCAGTACTCTTCGGGTACGAAGGCCAGGATCTCGCGCTCTCGGTCGCAGATGAGCCTGAGCACGACGGATTGGACGCGCCCAGCGCTCAGTCCTTTGCGGACCTTCTTCCAGAGAAGCGGTGAGAGACGATAGCCGACAATCCGGTCGAGGATCCGTCTCGCTTCCTGTGCATCCACTCGCTTGCCGTCAATGGGCCGGGGGTGATCCAACGCCGCCAGCACGGCCTGTCGCGTAATTTCGTTGAACTCGATGCGTTCTGCGTTGGAAAGTTTCAGCACGTGGGCAAGGTGATAGGCGATGGCCTCGCCCTCGCGGTCGGGGTCCGAAGCGAGCAGCACCCGGTCAGCTTTCGCAGCCGCTTCTCGTAATCTCTTGATAGTCTCACGCCGCTCAGGGATCAGGACGTACCGGGGCTTGAAGCCTTTGTCTATATCGACGCCCATTTCCTTCTCGGGCAGGTCTCGCACATGACCCATGCTTGCCTCTGCACGAAAGCCTGGTCCGAGGAAGTTGCGCAGCGTCTTGGTCTTGGCTGGCGATTCGACGATGATCAGTGTTGTAGCCATGCATCTTTGCTCTTTGATGTTGATGGTCGGCGACGGCGACGCATGATACCCACGACCACCGGCTGTGTCAACGCAAGCCCCGAGATAAGGAAAGGGGCCGCCTTTCCGCGGAAGCTTCGTCTGCCTCCGCGAAGAGGGGCCCCCTGGACCAATCGAACGGAGCTTCTAGACTTCCCAGCCCTTGCGGTACTTGCGGCGTACGACCGCGTTCAGCTCGGGGAGGTTCGTGCATTTCATGGCAGCGACATCCCACTCCACCTTCTGGCCCACGCCGGCTTTCTGAGCAAGGTGCCCGAGGAGCGCGAACTCTGTCAGCGGACCTGAAGCTTCCGGAATGTTGGAGCAGGGCGTGCCCCCATTCTTGATGCACCAGAACAGGTCTTCGATGGGGCCGCCATGAGCTCTGGGGAGAGTCTGGGGTGGCGGTGGATACTCGGCGTGTTTCTCCAGCGGCAGAATGCGCGCCTGGCCAGCCGTGCCCGTGGTCCAGAACTTACCCTTCTCGCCGATGAAGAGGGTGCACTCGCTGAACTTCACGTCGCACTCTTTCTCGGTGTCGAGCATGATCTGCGGCTTCAGTCCCTGGTGGTCGTAGACGTACACCTTCAGGGGAGGCATGCCAGCCCGCGCAGGCACATCATAACGGACAATGTTGTCCTGTGGCCACATCTCCTCGCTGCCACCCGTCGTGTTGAGACACTCCACGGTGATCTTCTTTGCTTCGCCGACCTTCAGCGCCCAGAAGAGGACGTCGAGGTTATGGCAGGCCATATCGCCGATGGTGCCCGTGCCGAAGTCGCGCCACGACCGCCAACTGAACGGATGCAGCCCGTCGTGATACTCTCGGAATGGTGCCGGACCGATCCACTCCTCCCAGTGGACGCCTGGCGGCACGGGTTTCGACGGTGGGCGACCGCCGCTCCCTCCGAAGTTGCGGCCCAGGATGGAGTGAGTCTCGGTTACGTTCCCAATACATCCATCCCACAGGTACTCGCATGCGCGCCGTATGGCTTCGCCACAGTGGCCCTGGTTGCCCATCTGCGTCAGGACTTTGTAGCGGCGCGCCGCCTTGGCAAGTGCACGGCACTCCGCGATGTTGTACGCCAGCGGCTTCTGCACAAAGACGTGCTTACCCATCTGCATGGCGCGGATCGCTGCCGGTGCGTGGTGATGGTCTGGCGTGGAGATCAGCACCACGTCAATGTCCTTGCGACATGCGTCGAGCATCTTGCGATAGTCGAAGAAGGTCTTGGGCTCCGGCAGATCAGGGCGTCGTTCCTTGACCTTCTTCATGGCGCCTGCCAGGGCGTTTTCGTCAATGTCGCATAGTGCGACGAGGCGCTCGGTGAGGGCCATGTCCACGGCGTAGCCGCCCATGCCCCCTGCTGCCACAACGGCCACTCCCAGAGTCTGGTTCGGTGATTGACGTGCCAGGACTTCGGGCGAGATGAGAACCGCACCGGTCATCATGGCCGTGGTCCGCATCAGGTCCCGGCGGGTCATTCTGTTGCCCAATGGAATACTCCTTTCCTTGTTGCTTCGCGAAGCGGGTCATCAGCAGGCTGCGGAGCACGACCGCGCGTTGCCATGAATACTCTTCGCTGCCTGGTTACCAAGCTCCTGCACTTGGTGCTAGAAACTCTTGCGGTTTGCATAGCGTAGAATGCAGCCAGGCACGCGGAAGTGTATGCCATAGACTGCAGGCGCCCCATCTCAGCCTTGGCTCAGAGGATTTCGTCGCCGCTCTCGGCTGTACGAATGCGGATGGCATCTTCCATGGGCAAGACGAAGATCTTCCCGTCGCCCTTCTCGCCTGTCCAGGCGTGTGCCAGTACAGTCTCGATGATCTCTTCCACGTCCTCATCACGGACGATCATCTCGATCTTGACCTTGGTTGGTAGGTCAATGGCGTAGTCGGCACCTAGGAAACTCTCCCGATGGCCTCGATGGCGCCCGGAACCACGGACATCAGTAACCGTCATGCCAGTGACGCCAATCTCCCCGAGGGCGATCTTGACTTCGTCGAGCTTATGCGGGCGGATGATACACTCGATGCGCTTCATGTCCGGAGGGAGGACCTCCTATCGGGGAGGATTATACATCAGCGCAAGTGCGTGTGGCCTGCATCCGTGGACGCAGGCCACACAGCACGATCTCCGTGCGAGAGGCTCAGATGTCGTAATAGAGGTAGAACTCGTGGGGGTGAGGCCTCAACGCAACGGCGTCCACTTCGTTCTTCCGCTTGTAGGCGACGTACTCTTCGAGCAGGTCCCTGGTGAAGACATCTCCCTTCAACAGGAAGTCATGGTCCGCCTCCAGAGCGTCGAGGGACTCTTGCAAGCTACCAGGCGTCATCTTGATGCCGTGGCGCTCCTCTGGTTCCATCTCGTAGAGGTCCTTGTCAATGGGATCGGGCGGCAGGATGCGGTTCTCGATGCCGTCGAGCCCCGCCATGAGCATCGCCGGGAATGCGAGGTACGGGTTGGCCGAAGGATCCGGTGCGCGAAACTCGATACGCTTGGCCTTGGGCGAGCGGGAGTACATGGGGATGCGAATGCACGCCGACCGGTTGCGCTGCGAGTAGATGAGGTTGATGGGGGCCTCGTAACCCGGGACCAGCCGCCGGTAGGAGTTGGTTGACGGAGCTGCAAAGGCGAGGATGGCAGGCGCATGTTTCAGCAGGCCGCCGATGTAGTAGATGGCAGTCTCGGAGAGACCTGCATAGCCCTTCTCGTCGTAGAAGACGTTGCTCCCCTCTTTCCAGAGCGACTGATGGCAGTGCATGCCGGAGCCGTTGTCCTGGAAGAGGGGCTTTGGCATGAACGTCACGGTATAGCCGTTCTGCCATGCGACATTCTTGACGATGTACTTGAACTTCATGAGCGCGTCGGCGGTGTAGAGGAGCGGGCCATACTTTATGTCTATCTCGCTCTGACCCGCCGTGCCGACTTCGTGGTGCTGCACCTCGCTCTGCACACCAGCCTCGATGAGGGTGAGCATCATCTCCGTTCGGAGGTCCTGGAGCGTGTCCGTTGGGGGCACAGGGAAATAGCCGCCCTTGTAACGGATCTTGTAGCCGAGGTTTGGCTTCTCATCGCGACCGGAGTTCCATATGCCCTCGTCACTGTCAATGAAGTAATAGCCACTGTTGGGGGTAGTGTCGTAGCGGATATCGCTGAAGATGTAGAACTCTGCCTCCGGTCCGAAGTAAGCCACGTCGGCCAGGCCTGTTCCGCGGAGGTACGCTTCCGCCTTCTTCGCAACCTGGCGCGGGTCTCGGCTGTACCGTTCGCGGGTGATGGGGTCCTCGATGTCGCAGATGATGTCGAGCTGCGGCACCTCAGTGAAGGGATCCATGAAGGCCGTGTCTGGGTCGGGTATTAGCAGCATGTCCGACTCGTTGATCTTCTGAAAGCCGCGTATGGACGAGCCATCGAAGCCGATGCCGTCCTCGAACACGTCTTCCGTGAAGGCAGAAAGCGGCATCGCGAAATGCTGCCACACACCCGGCAGATCTACGAAGCGAACGTCCACAACCTTGGCCTCACGCTCGATGGCCAGCTCGATGACTTCCTTGGGTGTCATGTTCTAGGGTTCTCCTTTGCTTGTGCGAAGATAGGCTTCTGCAGGAGTTGGCCGACTGCACCTCCTTTGGAAACCAGAAGAAGAAACGCCCCCATCCGTCCGCCATCGGACGCTCTGGGAGCGTGCTTTCTCGACCCGAACACGGCAGTGTGGCCAGGTCTGTTTCGATTCATTGTCACGGGCCTGTCGTGGACCCGCTGCACATTCTCATCATACCATGGTTACGCGGAGCTCTGTCAAGCTTTGGTCGAACCCGGATGGGCGACGTCTCACGGTCGTGGAAGACGGAGCGAGACATGAGGGAAAGGAGGGAACGGGCGATGCGGTTCAAGCTGATACCAGTAGGCCGTGCTGCTGTAGTCGTTGCTCAGTTTGTTGGCATGCCCGTGCTCGATAGTGACACGTATGGACTTCTGGAAGAGGATGGGGTCTTCGATGTGGTAACGGTACATGGAGTTCTTCCCCTTCCACGGCCAGTCCGGCGTACCACTGTAAAGGATGAGCCCGTGATAGGGCGCTGAGTACTCCGTCTGGGGACAATACGCCATGCAGAAGTAGTCCTCGGTGCCGGTGCCGTGGAGAGTCGGAAACGGCTCGCCGTCCACGAAAATCATATCATCCCCTTCACCGTACCAGTCGTTCACCTGCCGCTCGAAAACATCTATGTGCAAGTTGCAGCCGACGTAGTGGCCACGTCCTTCCGCTTCGAGAATCACATAGTTTCCCTGGCCTGTGGGGTTGAGCGCTTCGGGCGCTTTCCAGGTCCTCCAGACGTCGGCTTGGAACTCCTGGCGTCTGGACGGATGCATCCAGCCATCCGTTGGATTCTCCCTGCGCCATTGGGCGTGGAACCGGGCCATCCCATCTGCCAACCTATCGAATTCCTCGTAGTCCACGTAGTAGTACAGCGCGTTCGTCTCGTCACCATCGTTCGTGATCGTTACCGTGGCGCCTTCCGAGTACGGCATGGGGAACCAGCAGTTCATGCCACGGCCGTCGCTCGGTCCCATCTGCAAGGGGGCCGAGACGAAGTTGCGCGAGATGCCGAATCCCATGCCGAAGAAATCGCCCAGAGGCGCTTCCACGCTAGGAGATGTCTCGCCATCCCAGTACATGCGGATGACCCACCGGCGCAGCAGAGCTTCCTCCTTGCCCGCGGTCGTCATCCAGATATGGCGGATGCATCCTGCACCAGCAGATCGCATGATCTCTTTGGTCTCGCCAGGTGCAAATAGGAGAAAGTCCTCATTTCCACCCGTCTGATCGTAACTCGAAGCGCGTCGCGACCGGGCATCCCGGAGAAATGCAAGACTGGAAAGTGAGCCGAACACGGTGACGTGAACCTCCTTGGAGTAGCGCATGTAATGTCATTTCAGCAAGGGGCAGATCTCTTCCTGCGCGTATCCGCGGGACACTTGGGGGATAAAGGAAAACCCGCGTCGAACGGCGAACAGACACGAGCACTTCACTACGGAGGTCCGGTTCATGGCATCCACCCACTTGGGCTACGACGACACACCCTTCTTGCCGAACAGTCCCTATCGCGTGCACGACGGGCGACGCCCACAACCTCCCATCGTGACGCCGCCACTACTCAGTACACAGGAGGCGGCGGGATCGCCTCCATCCGACGCGATCATTCTCTTCGATGGCACGGGGCTGGACGCTTGGCAGAGCGTGAAAGGAGGACCCGCGGGCTGGCGAGTAGAGCACGGGTACATGGAAGTGGTCCCCGGCGCGGGGAACATCCGCACGCGAGAGCACTTCGGCGACTGTCAGCTCCACATCGAATGGGCCGCCCCTGCGGTCGTCAAGGGCGACGGACAGGGACGTGGTAATAGCGGGGTGTTCCTCATGGGCCTGTACGAGATCCAGGTGCTGGACTGCTACGACAACCCCACCTATCCGGACGGCACCACTGCCGCCATCTACGGCCAGTATCCCCCTCTGGTAAACGTATGCAGACAGCCCGGGGAGTGGCAGACCTACGACATCATCTGGGAAGCTCCGCGATTCGACGGCGAGACGTTGGTCAAGCCCGCCTGCGTCACGGTCCTCCACAATGGTGTCGTCGTCCACAACCATACTGAACCCATCGGCGCGACGAATCACCGCGTCGTTGGCCGGTATACCCCTCACCCACCAGTGGGGCCCCTGGAGCTCCAGGATCACGGAGACCTCGTACGCTTTCGGAACATCTGGTATCGCCCACTGACGGGGTACGACGCTGCATAGCTTGGCCGAGCTGACCTTGGCTTTTCGACAACCGATCATGCCCACTGCCACACTCCGGCGAGGAAGGAGGTAACATGCATCACCGGCGTGCGGCGGTTGTCGGGCACGCCGGTGTTGTCTGTCTGAGAACGAACTCCTTGCGATTGGCACTATCACGTTTCGTCCCGCGGCCACGTCTGCCAGAACTACCGGACACGACGCGCCGTGCGTGGCTCTGGGATATGGCGACGGGCGCATGCGCCGGCGTGTACCTCGGTTGTGTGTGGACCTTCGTCGGGAGGATCGCCAGAGCCGAGATGCAGGCGACGGCTAGCCAGATGGGCTGGCTGGCGTCCGCGCCGGCTCTGGGCTACGTGTTCGCGACCATCTGGGCCCGCCAGATGGAGGGACGTGCGAAGCTGCCATTCGTCTACTGGACGTGGCTGGTTGCCCGCGGGCTCTTCATGTTGAGCCCATTCGTTCGTAGCAGAGAACAGTTCGTGCTACTTGTGTGTGCCACGCCGGTCATCTTTTCCGTGTCGTCTCCCGCCTACACTGCCGTCATGAAGGACATCTACCCGGACGAGCTACGCGGACGCCTCATGAGCGTGGTCCGAATCGTGCTGAACATCGTGACACTGGCAACAGCGCTCATTGCCGGTCGCCTCATGGATGCGGGCGCAGGGTGGCGTGCCGTCTTCTTCGTGGGTGGCGCATTCGGGGCACTGAGTGCATGGACGTTCAGTCGTATACCCGTACATGCAGGCCCAGAATCAGAGCGCGATTCGGTCTCCACACTGGAGTTTCTGCGGGACACCCTGGACATCTTGCGACGCAACCCAGGCTATCGCTGGTTCACGGCTTCGGTTTTTGTCTACGGATTTGGCAATATCGTGGCGACCACCCTCTATCCGATCTACCAGGTGGACCGATTCGCCATCACCAACACCGAAGTAGCCAATCTCCAGAACGTTGCGGCGGCGGCGACGATCGCCGGGTTCTTCTTCTGGGGGCCGTTCATGGACCGGAAGGGACCTCTTGTGACGGTCCTCATCGCCATCGGGGTCGTGTGCACCATGCCCATCACGTACGCGTTCGCGCCGCGCGTGGAGTATCTCCGCCTCGCCGCTGCCGCCGGTGGAATCGCCATGTCAGCCATCGAGCTGGGGTACCTGAACACCACACTGCTCTTTGCGGAACCAGGGCGCGCGGCGCAGTACCAGGCGCTGCACTCCAGCTTCTTCGGAATTCGGGGCAGTATCGCTCCGCATTGCGCAATACCGCTCTTCCACCTTCTTGGCGCGAAACGTGCCTTCCTCGTCGCTGAGGTGATCATGCTCGGTGGCGTTGCCTTGCAGTTGGTCTCCATGCGCGATTACCGCCGGCAGAGTTCGCGTATGGCACGTAGTGACGACCGTTCGTCGGTATAATGACGCCACGCCAATGCCAACCAACGATGCCACCCAGTCTGCCTTCCCATGCCCTCACTGGATACTCGTACCCGCGATACCTCGTGTGGGGAGCACATGAGCAGGCCGCGGATTCTCATCACGAACGACGATGGCATCGGAGCACCGGGCCTTCTGGCGCTCAGACAGGCACTAGCCGCGGTAGGGGATACGTTCGTCGTGGCGCCCGAGCGGCCGCGGAGCGCCATTGGCCATGCCGTAACACTCCATAAGCCGCTTCGTCTGGCCGAAATCACCCTGGGAGACGGTTCGCGCGCATGGTCGTCGAACGGCACGCCGACCGACTGTGTGTCGCTGGCCTATGACGTTGTCATGCAACAGCGCGTGGACCTGGCGTTCGCGGGCATTAACGAGGGCGCGAACCTCGGTTGGGACATCACGTACAGCGGGACTGTCATGGCAGCGTTGGAAGCAGCCATACTGGGTATACCAACGGTCGCAGTCTCCGTTGTCAGTGGAAATGGAGGCGTGCAGAACTGGAGTCCCGCGGCCGAATTCGCGTGCGAGCTTGCGACGAGAATCCTCGGGCATGGGCTGCCTCCCTACACATTGCTCAACGTGAACGTACCGGACTTGCCCGGTGAGAGCATTCGCGGGGTTGCGGTGACAACACAGGGACGGCGAGAATACACCGACCGTATAGTTGTGCGTAAGGATCCTCGGGGACAGGAGTATTACTGGCTATCGGGGGTCCTGAAGGACGACGAGACCGACGAGACCACGGACATTGCGGCAGTTCGGAAGGGACGCATCGCCGTTACCCCCATCCAGGTGGACATGACGGCTACGACGCTGCTGCCGGTGCTGCGGGACTGGTGGCCCGAGACGGATCAGCGACCTTCAGGCGCAACAAGATAAGGAGCACACTCATGCGTCATTGGACACTGCGTGCCACGCTGGCATTCCTGGCGATTTCCGTAGGTGCGACGCTGGCAGACGTACGGAAACCCGTAGCGATCACGGAATCGCTGATCTCACCTCATCTGCAGTTCCTTGCTGGCGACGAATGTCAGGGGCGGCGCACGGGGGAGAAGGGAAACGAGATAGCGGCACGCTATATCGCCGAGCACTTCCGGCACATCGGCCTCGTGCCGTTGGGGACGAGCAAACAGCGTGACCCGAACGCCAAGCTGAATGGCAGTGGCTACTTCCAGCCATTCGCGTTCATTGCTGGTTCTCAACGAGGCAAAGCGAACTCGCTAGAAGCCGTCATTTCAGGTCAGACGAAACGCTACCGCCTGAGCAAGGACTTCGAGCCGGCATCTAGCGCGTCCACCGGAACGGCCAAGGGACCCGTCGTGTTCGTGGGCTATGGCAACACCACGGGCGCTCGGGATGACTATGCCGGCGTGGATGCCAAAGGGAAGATCGCGCTGGCGGTCATGTCGCCTGAGCAGCCGGAGCGTCGCGGACGATTCCGCGGGATGGAGCTGCAGCGTAAGGTGCAGGCCGCACGAGATGCCGGCGCGGCCGCGCTTGTCGTTGCACTCGCGAATGAGAAGGAGCAACCCACCTTCAACGCTTCCGCACGACCAGGCAACAGCGGCCTACCCGTTCTGATGGTAAGGCGTGCCGTCGCCGAGGAGTGGCTCCGCGCTGCAGGCAAGAACCTGGCCGAAATCGAGAAGACCCTATCCGAGACACCGGCGTCGGTGGAGCTACCCGTCCAAGCTGCCGTTGCGACTGAAGTCGCCACGCGGGAAGAGCCAACGGCAAACATCATCGGACTATTGCCAGGCTCCGATCCCGAGCTTGCCAAAGAGTACCTCGTCATAGGCGCTCATATGGATCACCTGGGGCTTGGCGGTGCAGGCTCCCTGAACCCGGTCAACAAACCGGCCATCCACTATGGCGCCGACGACAACGCATCGGGCACAGCCGGGATGATGGCCCTGGCGGAGTACTTCGCGTCGCTCCCAGTACGTCCCAAGCGCAGCATGCTCTTCATGGCGTTCTCGGGCGAGGAACTTGGTCTCTTGGGTTCAATCCATTACACCAAGAACCCCATCGTGCCCTTGGAGAAGACTGTGGCCATGCTGAACCTGGACATGATAGGACGGGCCAAGGATAACAAGGTCAGCGCCATCGGGGTGGGAACGTCACCGGTCTGGAACGGCATCCTGGACGAGGTGAACAAGACGGCATCCTTCCAGCTTGCCAGGAGCAATGCCGGGTTCGGCGGTAGCGACCACCAGTCCTTCTACAACGCAGGCGTGCCGGTACTCTTCTTCTTCACAGGCACCCATCCGGACTACCACAGACCCAGCGACACCTTCGACAAGATCAACATGTGGGACGAGACACGGATTGTCCAGATGGTGGCGGACATTGCGACAAGGGTCGCGGAAGACCCCAAACGCCCTGAGTTCGTCAGGATCCAGGCGGAGCGCCCGGGTGGTGGCCCGCCCAGGCGTTCGGGAGCGTCGCTGGGCATCATGCCCGAGTACAGCGCCGAGGTGGCCGGAGTGCCGGTCGGTGGTCTCCGATCCGGAGGACCCGCAGAGAAAGCTGGCGTGAAGGTCGGTGACATCGTTATCCGCATCGCCGGCAAGTCCATTCGCAACATCGAGGAGTACATGGCGGTCCTCGCTGATCGGAAACCGGGCGAGAAGGTCGAAGTGACCGTCAAGCGCGGTGCCGAGGAGATTACCGTGACGCTGACACTGGCGGAGTCGGTGCGTTGATCAGGCGCCTGGGGGTCCTGATCGGCCTAATGACAGTGCCGATCCTCGGAGGTGCGAGGCAACAGCCGTCCGGTCCCTTGCCAACGCTCCGCGACGATCGGGAGATCCACCTCACCAACGTGCGGAAGCTCACTGCGGGCGGTGGCTACGCAGAGGCTTACTGGAGTTTCTCCGGCAAGCAGATCATCTGTCAGGTCCGGCGCGGTGACATGAAGGCGGACCAGATGTTCACCATGAACGCCGACGGCTCCGGAGAACGGCGCGTATCGAGTGGTCTCGGACGCTGTACCTGTGGTTACTTCCTGAAAGGTGACAAGGAGATTCTGTATTCGAGCACGGAGGGCTTCAGCCCGGAGCCGCCGCCACCGCCGGACCGCTCCCGAGGATATGTATGGCCGGTGTGGAACCGCTACGCCATCTATCGCGCCAAGGCGGATGGGTCGGATGCGCGGCCGCTCCTACCTCAGAAGGTCGCACCGGGTGTGCCGACAGCGTACTATGCCGAGGCCACTGTGTCACCAGATGGGAAGCGCATCATCTTCACTTCGAGCATGGATGGCGATCTCGAGATCTACTCCATGCGTACGGATGGAAGCGATGTACGTCGCCTGACGCACCGCCTGGGCTACGATGGCGGCCCGTTCTATTCTCCGGACGGCCGGATGATCGTATGGCGCGCACGGTATCCACAGAACCACGAAGAGGAGACGGAATACCGCTCACTGCTTGCGCAGGAACTGGTGAAACCGAGTCGGATGGACATCTGGGTGGCCCGCGCGGATGGTTCTCAACCACGCCAAGTCACGAATCTCCAGGGAGCGAGCTTCGCGCCGTTCTTCGCTTCCGATGGCAAGCGCATCATCTTCTCGAGCAACCATCACGACCCGGCAGGGCGTATGTTCGACCTGTTCCTTGTCAATGTTGACGGCACGGGTCTGGAGCGAGTCACCTATGGCGGGGAGTTCGACTCGTTCCCCATGTTCAGCCCGGACGGAAGACGGCTTCTGTGGTGTTCCAACCGAACTGGCAGGAGTCGTGAGACGAACGTCTTCGTTGCTGACTGGCGCGAGTGACGTTCAGGAAGTAGCCAGCGCGCGAACGATACGCCGCATGACGCGAGGGACAAGCTCGCGATAGCTCATGTCACCGTTGAGCAGACGCGCAGCGATACGAGCGGCACCAGGGCGCATGATAGCCAGGCTGTAGCACTCCTTCGGGAACCGGTAGAAGAACGAAGCCAGTCGGGACGCTGCACGAAGGTCCACCCCGAGGCTCGTGTGCACGCGGTCGCTGTACTCTGCAGGTCGACCGGAGAGGATGCACTCCACCGCGATTCGACCGGAGCGGATGGCGTTGTGGATACCATCTCCAAAGAGGGGGTTCACCAACGCTGCTGCATCTCCTGCCAAGAGCACCCGGCCGCCTGCTCCGTGGAGTCGGCTGCGGCCCGACCATAGAGGCACGGGATGAGCGTGGACGGTGGCATCGTCCCAGCGGATGTCGATCCCCAGGTACCGGGCGTAGTCCTGCATTGCGCCCATCAGTAGCTTGCGCACGGTGTTGCCTGCCACGGCCGATCCTCGGAACAAGCCGGCGCCGATGTTGAGCCGCTCCCTGTTAGGAAAGACCCATGCATAGCCGTTCGGCACGGCGCCGAACTCGAGATGGATTGTATCGGGCTCCAGGGAGGCATGGCCAGTCCCCCACCGGTGGGGGACTTCCGCCTCCATGGCAGTGGCCGGCAGGCGGTGTGGCTGGAGATTCATGAGCCGCGCCACCACGCCTGTGGCGCCGTCCGCCGCGATGACGTGGTCGGCCGACGCCCGCCATGCAACTCCGCTGCCCTGAGAGCGTCCAGTAACGACTATCTCCGCGCCCCTAGCTTCGACTCCGTCCACGCGGATGCCTTCGAGGATGTCCGCACCATGCTGGGCAGCCGCCGACGCCAAGGCATGGTCGAACACATCGCGCCGAACACACCATAGTTCCACCTGAGGGCGATCGTCTGGCGCATTCATCGGCGCAATGACCGACCGCCCGAACAGGAACGTCTGATGCATACGACGAACGGTCGCCTCGGCTATCGGGCGCGGGTCGAACCCTTCCAGATACGGCGCCACCCCCATGGGCACCCCACCACCGCAGGTCTTGTGGCGTGGCAGTAACCTACGGTCTACGATGGCGACTCGCAGCCCGGCACGCGCCGCCGCCAGGCCCGAAGAACCGCCCGCAGGTCCTGCACCGACGATGATAAGGTCGTAATGCATCGTGAACTACGGCACGAGCAACACCTTGATGCTCTCTCCGCCAGCATGAACAAGCTCGAAGGCTTCACGGAACCGCTCGATGGGAAGACAGTGTGTCACAATCCCGTCCGTTCGGAGCAGGCCGCGCTCCAGATAGCCGATGACCTTCGGATAGCAGTACGGCCCAAGATGCGCACCGTAGATGGTGAGTTCCTTGCCGTCACCAATGATGGTCCAGTCCGTGGCTGTCTCGCGCGACATGACGGAGAACTCCACGAAGGTGCCGCCCTTTCGGAGCATGCGCAGACCCTGATTCACGGCGTCGGGCTGGCCAGTTGCTTCTATGTAGACATCGCAGCCGTATCCATCGGTCAGCGCCAGAATCTCCTCGACAGGGTCCGCAGAGACCACGTTCAGCACGACGTCCGCGCCGAGACTCCGCGCGACATCCAAGCGGTGGTCGAAGCGGTCCAGAACGATCAAGCTGCCTGGATTCCTCAGCCGGGCAGCAGCTACCATGCCGAGGCCGAGAGTCCCCGCCCCCGCGATGACCACCACGTCACCCAGCGCCATCTGCGACCGTTCGACGGCATGCATGGAACATGCCAGCGGTTCGATCAGAGCAGCTTGCTCAAGGGGCAAGCCATCCGGCACTCTGTGTACGATGGCGGTCGAAGGAAACAGCATGTACTCTGCCATGGCCCCTTGGCTCGCTTGTCGGAAACCGTAAACAAGGTTCGCCTCGCATAGGTGGTACCGGCCGGCAGCGCACTGCCGGCATCGCCGACAGGGGACGATCTGCTCGGAGATGACTCTCGAGCCAACCGCGATGCTATGCTCTGCATCTGCGTGTTCTCCGACCGCAACGACGCGGCCGACAAACTCATGGCCTGGTATGACGGGGGGCTCTACGTACCTCGGACGCGTCGAATCGCCCCAGAACAGTGGCGCTCCGCCAAAGCACTTTACGTCAGAAGCACAGACGCCACACGCTTCGACCTCGATCAGCACCTCGCCAGGACCGGTTTGCGGTACCGGCACTTCCTCCAGGCGATAATCTCCCGGAGCGTGGCAACGTACGGCACGCATTGACTGTGGTATGGATGAGCCGCTCATGATGATCCCCCCGCGCTCGCCGTCTCCAACTGCGATCGAGCATGGTTCTTAGCCAGCCTGTACGTATGCAGGTGGTTCTTGGTTCGTGCAGGAAAACGGAGAATCCTACGCGAAAGCGGAGGAAACAAGCCTAGAGCGGGCGTATCATCATAAGAATGCTCTCTGCGCCGTGAAGGGCGCGTCATCTGCTCCGGTTGGGGAGATCGGTCTGAAATCATTGCGCGATGAGCTCGAGACGTGATCGTAAGCGCCGCCAGGTGGGCAATGGTGGACCGTGCACGCCCTCTTGAACCCGCGGCGGACGCAGTCTGCAACGAAAGGAGCTACCATGCTTGAGAGTTGCGCGGAAAGGAAGCCACGGATGGGACGCATTTGTCCTCCGATGGCGCCAGTGCTAGCGGCTCTCCTAGCCGCTGGACTGGCGGTGGCGGCATCGGCCGCTACCACGGTCAGGGTTGTGAACCCGTTCAACGGGGCCATCATCAACAAGAACGTATCGCCACCTGTCTACCTCGTGAACGGAACATGCCATCTGGCCGACGAAGTACGGATCTCGGTCAATGGGGGGCCGGAGGCAGGTGCACTCGTCAAGGGCGCGGTCTGGTATTGGACGTGGGATCTGTCCGGGGTTGCACCGAGCGATACGGTCACCCTCACTGTCACCCCGTACCGCGCCGGGGTGGCGGGCGTAGCCCAGACTATCACGGTGAAGGTCCGGAACTTCTTCCCAGGGGGTTCCCTGGAGCTGTTGACGGACGTCTTCGCGGGCCAGGGCGCTGTGCTTGGGGATCCGACCCAACCCCTGCTCATCCCGGTTGTAGTGCGAGGAGACGCTGGGGCTGGCAAGACTATTGACCAAGTGACGCTCAGTTCCCCGACCTCGGTGAACCAGGTCTACACACCAACCAACTACGAGAAATTCAACGTGCAGACGGTAGGGAGTACAGCCCTGCCGGCTGTGTTCGCTCTGGGCAATGACCCGATGGGACCTGGTCTGCGGGAACAGATCGAGACAATCGGCGTTCGCTACCAGAGTCAGCCGGGCAGCGTCACGTCGAACATCTTCCAGAGACGCGTGATCATAGATCCGACACCGCCCGTGAAGAAGGCAGGGATTTCCACTTCCTTCGTTCGCCAGAACGTGTTCCGCCTTACTGGCGCCTTCGCGGATGGCTCGTCGGGTATTCGAGCAGTAGACGTGGAGATCACGCCTCCAGTAGGCCCCACGGTTGTCGTTCCAGCCCAGCTCGAGTTTGGCTCGGATTACAACAAAGATGTCACCTGGAGCGTAGACTACGAGACTGCTACCGAGGGAACGTTCAACGTTGTCGTCTACGCTCAGGACAACGCGGGCAACACCAGGAGAGAGCCGGCCGTAGGCACCTTCGCCGTGACCACCGACCGTACTGCTCCTGTTGCGGCGTTCAGTTCACCAACTCCGTCCCAATTCGTAACAGGGGCCACCTTTGCTGTTGCAGCGACCATCACGGATGCTTCGAGCGTTACTTGGCGATTGCTGGACAATGGCGTAGTCCTGGCGTCGGGCGCCGGAAGCCCGGTCGCGTACACATGGGATACCACCCTCGTGCCGGATGGAGTCCATACTCTGACACTCGAGGCCACTGACGCTCAGTTCAACGTGGGCTCGGCAAGCGTCACTGTTACGGTGGACAACGCCGTCCCAGCGGTGAAATTCTCGAGGCCTGGGAACGGCGAGTTCGTTACGGGCACTGTCCAGATCACTGGTGCCGTGACCGAATGCAATCTCGACAGTTGGAAGATACAGTTCGACACCGGTGGCGGTTTCAACGACATCCCTGGCGCAACTGGCACGACGACCAGCGTATCGGCAGTGTGGGATACGAGCGCTATCGCCTCTGGCACGGTCGTGACGCTCAAGATCCTCGCCACGGACAAAGCGGGTCTGTCCAACGCGGCGGTCGCCGACACCATTCAGGTGACTGTGGTTACGGTTGGTACCGTGAGCATTACAGACCCCTCGGACGGTGCGTACGTTCGAGGCACGAAGAAGATCAAGTTCACGGTTGCGGTACCGGCTCTGGACAAGTGGGAGCTTCACGACCTCGATTCTTCTCCATCGAAACTGACCGACGGCAATGCCAGTGGCCCATTCGAGTTCGACTGGGACACAACGGGCAAAGACGGTCGTCATACGATCAAGCTCTTCGCCAAGAACCTGGCCGGCGCCACGGTGGACACTAGCGTCATCGTCACTGTGGACAACATCGCGCCCGTGGTGACCATCACTTCGCCTGCCAACGGCGCATTCGTTCGTGGCGTCGTGGCGCTCAACGCGGCAATCAACGATGTGAACCCGGACGTGTTCGAGATCCAGATAGACGGGACGACCCTGAACCCGCCCGGTACAGTACCTGGAAGTACCGTGGCGTTTAGCCTCGACACCACCGCACTTGCTGAAGGGGCCCACACGATCAAGGTTCTGGCGACGGACAAAGCAGGGAACACCAACGCGGCGGCAGCCGACGCGATCTCGGTTACCGTAGACAACACGCCACCCGTGGTGGTCGTCGCGAGTCCAACCAACGGCGCCTTCATCGCTGGTCCGGTCACGGCCTCAGGCACGGTGACGGAAACAAACCTTGCGAAATGGGAATGGCTCGATAACGGCGTTGTCTTTGCGTCGGGAACGACACTTCCGGCCGACGCCGCATGGAACCCGGCCAGCGACGGCACACACGTCCTCAAGCTCGTTGTTGCCGATAAGGCGGGCAACGTCAGCGAGGCGACGGTCACTGTCACCGTTGACACAGCTTCACCGGTTCTGACACTCACCGTCGCACCGGTAGTCATCGTGGGGTCGGATCGCTTCGTCAAGGGAGTCGTGAAGGTTGCTGGCACGATTGCCGACGCCAATCTCCAGTCCTGGACGCTGACGGATACTGGTGACGCCGGTTTCGTGCAGACCGGAGCGACCGCGAACTTCGTGTTCGATTATGACACGGCAGGCAAAGACGGCACCCACACATTCACACTCAACGCGACCGACAAGGCGGCCAATCCTGCCCCACCTGCGACATTCACCGTCATCGCAGACAACATTGCGCCTAGCGTGAGCATAACCGCTCCGACAAACGGCGCCGTGGTGAAGGGTACGATCACACTGACCGGTACGGTGACGGACGCGAACCTGTCGAGCTGGCAGTGGCTGGACAACGGCAGCCCCGTACCTGGCGGGTCAGGAAGCGGGCCTTCGGCGAGCGCGAGCCTGAACACTACGTTGGGCGCCGACGGCGTACACGTGATCAAACTGGTGGCAGTTGACAAGGCTGGAAACGTCACCGACAACGTATCCGTGCTGATCACCGTAGATAACACGCCACCGGCAGTAGCCATTGATGCTCTCCCGAAGGTTCAGGACGGAGCTGACTTCTTCGTTCAGGGAGTCATCAGGCTTGTCGGCAGCGTCATTGACGCGAACCTGTTGGATTGGCGCCTGACCGATGATAACGATGCGTCCTTCGTGAAGACCGGCACGGCGAGCGGCGGAGTCTCGGAGTCCTACACGACGAGTGGCGAAGGTGCGCATACCTTCCGGCTGAAGGCGACGGACAAAGTAGGCTTCACCGATGAAAAGACCGTGACAGTGATCGCGGACAATGTCAAGCCGACGGTGAGCCTCGATAACCCGACGCCGAACCAGGTCGTTGGGTCTCGCGTGTTTGTTAAGGGCACAGTAACCGTCACCGGCAACGTTAGTGACGCCTACCTGAAGCAGTGGGAGCTGAAGGCCGGAACGAGTTCGCTGGCATCTGGCACGGCATCGGGCGCCATCAGCCAGAGCTGGAATACCACGACGTCCATCGGCGCTGTGGATCTCGTGCTGTCGGCTACCGATCGCATCGGCAACGCGAACCAGGATTCGAAGTCGGTCATTGTGGACAACGCAGGCCCGGTGGTCAAGATCACCTCGCCCATACCTGGCTCGACCCTGCCGCCGTCGGTAGCCATGGGGAGCATCCTCACGCTGATCTTCCGCGTGGATCATAGCGCTGGAGAGCCGTCGGGAGCACGGGCGCCGCTGGCCAAGCTGCTGAGCGGAACCAACGAGCTGAACGCACCATCCGTGACGGTTACCGTTCAGGGGCCGAGCGGTTCCTTCAATCTGTCGCTGGCCGATGCACTGACCAAGCCGAACTTGGTGGACAAGCTATACGGTTCGGCGACCGTGTCTGGTAGTGCTGACGATGGCTACATGGTTATCTGGCAGCTACCCATCCTGCGGACGGGCTATTCCTACGGCAAGGAGTATACGGTTCGCATCAGCGACGCGAAGGACGTGCTGGGTAACCCGGGCACGACCGATCAGATAACGTTCCGGGTATCGCTGACCCGGTAATACCAAGCTGGCGGCGGGCCCTGGCGGCTCGCCGCCGCTTCCGAACGACGATGAGAGGAGAGTCAGCAATGATGGAGATTACCCGGCGGGTACGGGACCTGGGGTTGCTCGCAGTCGTCGTGCTCGCTGTCAGCATGCCGGGCACGTGCTTCGGGCAGGGCACCACAGAGTTCTACACGGTAGGGCCGGACTTTCTGCAGACACTCGGTGTGGGTTCCAGGTCTGTGGCCATGGGCAATGCGTACTCGGCCATCGCCGATGACCCGAGCGCGACCTTCTGGAACCCCGGCCGACTCGGCGTGCTGACACGACGCCAACTAATGTTGCACTTCCGCCCTGGCCTCGAGACAACCAGCGATCTTCGCTGGTCGCGCCTCACAACTGCGGATCCGGAGACCTTTTCACAATCCCTGGATCGTCGTGCGGGTGGTCTGCAGCCGACCTTTGCCAGCTTCGTCTATCCGCTTTCCTCCAAGTGGGCTGGGGGAACTGGCACGATCGGGGTGAGCTACACTCTGGGTGGCTACTTCAACCTCGATGCAACGCGCCGAAGGACCCTTGGCACCGTCGCCGATCCTACGACGTTCTCCGAGACCCTGGATCACGATTGGCAGCTCATGCGCAACTCCTATCTGACCGTCGCCTATGGGCATCAGTGGTCTCCGCTGGCCAACAAGCGGGGCACGCTCGGTGTTGGCGTCGCGTACTATCGTGTCACGTCCGATTCCCAGAGCCTCCATCAGACGGAGACGACAGCTTGGGATGACACTCTCCAGCAGCAAGTGACGTCGAAAACGGACACGCAGCGTGTCGACCGAGGACATGGGGACGGTTTCTCGCTAGGTGTCTATTATCAGACGGGTGTGCCGCCACAAGCAGGGCTCGGTACCGGCGACGAGAAGCTGACAGCGAGCACGACAACGTGGTCGTTCGCGGCGTGCTATCGGTCCAAGGCCGACCTGAAAGGGATGGGCTTTGGCGAGGCCATGGCTTCCGAGGTGCCCGACCGCCTGACCCTCGGCGTTGCTTACAATAGCTTCCTTCCGGGGCAGAGTGCGACAGGCGAACGGGATCGCGTGGTCATCGCTGCCGAAATCCAGCGATTCTCAGGTGCGAACAGCGAGGACCAGACGGACTTTCGGAAGGCCGTGACGAACTTCCACTTCGGCGCCGAGTGGATCCCGGCCAGACCGCTGATCCCTATTCCGAGGGAGCGGCGCTACGAGACGCCGATCCGCATTGGCTTCCGGACGAACAAAACAGCCGTACGGTACGCCTACAGCGAGAACGTTCTGTCGGCGGGCTTCGCGTTCGTGCGGAAAGGAGAAATGGACGCCAAGGTACTGACCATCGAACCCACAGTCGAGTATCTGACGAAGTCGAAGACGTGGTTCGTGAACCTGACATTCCAGATGGCTCTCGATGCTGTGGTCAGAACAGGCGGCGAAGATCGCCCTGTCTCGACAGGCCGCTGAGAAGCAGGCGCTCTGCACTAGCATCGAGCCGTATAGAACTGTAGATCGGTAGCGCATCATCGCCGGCAAGCCGCCGGCGATGATGCGTGATGGTTCTCGATGGAAGGATCACCGTGAGACGGAGCGTTGGATTGGCATCGCCGGCAAGCCAAGTCAAGGGTTTCACTGCAGCGGCAGGCGTAGCTGTGCTGCTGTTCGTTGTCGCGTGGCCAACGGTGGCCCAGCAAGCTCCCTCTAGCCGTCCGTCGCCCATGGAGGTACGCGACGCATGGATCGCGTTGCGGCAGGCCATGCTCACAACACGCAACGCCGACAACCGCTCGGCGATCTCCGTCGAAGAGGCGGAAAGGCGGTTCGCGGCGCACGCGGAGATGGCACGCCTACTGATTCAGGGCTACGACGAGCCAGCCAGCGGCAAGATCCTTCCACCTGGCGGCACCATCTCAGGGGACGCCCTTGTCGGAGGGTACTTGCCGACACTGGCTCGTGCCTACTGCTCCTGGATGGCGGCGCAACGGGCCACAGACTCGGCCCGCAAGTACGCCTACTATACAGCCGTCTACGAGTCACTATGGCATGGCGCAGGCGACGAACCGGGTGCAAGCTCCAAACAGCGCAAAGCGAGCCAGATCCATCCTGTCTACGACTCCCCCTTCGTGCGGCGTATGGCAGTCGCTGCGGCTCTTGCCCGCCGGAGACTAGGGCTGGAGCTAGCTCAGAAGGCTGGAGAAACGGAGGTGGCAGCCGTCAGCGTCACGGCGGAGATCGCTGATCTGGACCGCCTGAGGAAGCTTCCTCCGTCGGCGTTCACACGCGTTCCCGCTCAGCCGGATGTCGAGGACATCGTGGGCAAGAGCGGCTACCTGGAACTCCTGGACAAGAGTGTGAGTACGGTCTTGGCAGCGGAGCTAGAGGCCGGGAAGCCAAGGTTCAGGATGGTCGTGGAGAGCCCAGAGTGGCAGGCAGAAGGTAGCGTCAAGGTCATCCGAGGAGCGGTGGAGACCCTGGCGCCGGTTACCGTGAAGGTGGTGGATGCTGCGACGGGCCAGGCTCTGCCAAATGCCTCGCAGAAGAACGTACTCAGTGAGTTCGATCTGCGCGTCTCCCTCGAGGAGAAGCCGGAGCCTATCTCGGTCAAGCTCGTTCTCGACGACCCACTGACGAACGCCTCCGTAACGTATGACGGAACCATCGCGTTGTGGAATATCCCCAAGCCCACGATCGTGATGGCAAGCCGAACCATGGTGATCCAGGACGTCGCAGTAGCCGGTCTTGGTTTCAGCGTCCAACGATTGCGGAGCGGCGATGAAGTGCGAGTGGCGGTCGGCTCTGGCCCTTCGGATAGCGTTGTCCTGCAGGAGAAGGTCACCGCGGCCGGCGACCGAACCTTCACGGTTCCAAGATTCCTGGTGTCCCCGAATGCCGAGACGCCGGTCGTCGTTAGCGTGCGCCGTGGCCAGAAGGATGTGGCGACTGAGCAGCTTGCCGTCCGGTCCGAGACGACGCCACTTGTAACTGCGCGCGTGCTCCGGGCACATGAGCTGGTGCATCTCATCGAAGTCACTGTATCGGACTTTGGCTCCGTAATACCGCGCGTCATGATCAACGGCTTCGAATACCCAGCCGATGTGACTCCGGTCGAGACGATCGCCGGATCGAGCGAAGCCCGCAGCCGTAGCGTGTTCCTAATACCATGGACGGGCGGTGCACAGTCCATTACGGTGCAGGCCAGGACGGTGCGTCCATCGGATCCCGTGGTTGTCCAATGGCCAAGCTCCCCCGAGACCATCCAGCCGTCGGATCCGCGCCTGGGAAGGCTGCCTGACTACCAGCGGGAGCTGGCTCGGGGAGATCTCGCTGCCGGCGAACGGGCCTACATCGGCGTGCTTACCGACCCTTCCCACGCAGCGGAGGCACGGCAAGTGCTCGACGACCTCTACGACTACCGGTTGCGCCAGACGCCCGAAGGTGCGGCTTCCGAAGCCAAGGCATATCTCAGTGGACTCCGCCTCCTTGCCAAGGCTGTAGGTCGTGGCGAAGATCTCGATGCCCGCATCGCTCAGTTGGATGCGCAGATCCAAGCCGAACAGGAGCGTCTCCGGCGAGCTGAGGAAGAGCGCAAAGCACGCGAGGCAGCTCAGCGCGCAAAGGAGCAGAAGGAGCGCGAAGAGGCCGAGCGGCGTGCCAGGGAAGCTCAGCAGGCGCGCGAAGCACTGGAAGCTCAGCAGAAGCTGGAGAAGACGCCTGTCGAGGTCGCTGTGGTTTCGTCGGTGTTCGCTGATCGTGATGGAATCGCGGCAATCCGGCTCGATGTCACCGGGCTGGTTCTCGGACGCCGTGTCAAAGCAGTTCGCATGGACGACATAGATCTGGAGAATCTCGAAGGTCTGGTGACCCATAGCGGCAGCGACGCACGAGCGGAGCTAGTCCTTCTCGCTGTCCCTGCACCTTCTGCGACCAATGTGCGTGTCACCGTCATGGTTGCGTATCCAAACGCTGGTGACGTACCGAAGACGATCACTGTGCCGCTGTCGCCAGGGGCGCTGCCACAGTTGTCCGCCCCGCTTGCTGGATACCTGGATCTCCTACGCAGCGGCACATCGAGCGGAGGCGCTGCACCGCCGAAGTGGGTAGGTGCCATGTGTCAGCGGAAGCTGCAACGCTTGCTTGCTCTGGCGAACACCGCCATCAGCGCCGTTACACGAGATCAGCGACCCCCGGACGCACTGGCAAGAGCACAGGCTGCTCTCGCGTCTGCGCGGCAATACGCCGACAACGTTGCGGCGCTTGCTGGAACGGATGCGCTGGAGGCGGTGAAGAAGGCCGAGGCGAACCTGACCACGGCCATCGAACCGGGACTCACTGTGGAGGGCGTGAGTCTCGTGAAACGACCTGCAGGCGGCTATGTCTTAGCAGATGCTGCTGCGGTCCGCGTGAAGACATGGGCCGATACTGTAACTGTGAAGTTCGGGGATCAGACGCTGCAGGGCAGCCGTACTGGAGGAGAATGGCGCTTCCCACTTGCTGGTCTTCGTGCAAGCCAGGGGAAAGTCGCGGTCACCGCGGAGGTGCCGTTCGGTACACAGACCCTACGAGCACAGCAGGAACTGACGATCGAGCTTCCTGCTGCCGCCGTAGCGTTCAACTTCAAGAAGCCGGATTTCGTCTACTGTGACGACGGTACCGGATCGCGGTCCCTGGTGTTCAACGCCAACGATGCCGGCCGGAATGCCGACACGATCGTCGAGTTCGACCCGCAGGGCATCAAGCTCATCGCCTGGGACGTGGTGGACAGCCGAGGAAATGTCGTCCCGGGCACTGAGCGAACCCCCAAGCCACCCCCTCTGGACGGCAAGTTGCAGATCGAAGACGGAAGGCTAAGTGTTGGGGCGTATACCATCCGCGTCCGGCTGTGGGATTCAGATGACGCATCCCAGGCACCCGCGCGTGCAGATGTGAAGATCCGCGTGGCGGTCAGGGCCGTGGCCTTCGTCGTCGGAATCAACTACTACGGTACCGGTGAGTTCCGCACGTTGCCCCTGCGGCATGCGGCCGACGATGCCATGTCCATCCGTGCGAAGCTCATCGAACGTGGCTATGCGCCGGAGAATATCGTGTACGTCGTTGGCCGCAACGACTCAGGCACCCCGGAGATGCGCACGAACGGCCTCCAGAACGTCAAGAGCACAACGCCAAACGATCTGTCCGAGACGAAGCGACCAGGGCAGCGGTTCGGCTTGGCGACAAGCAAGGTCGTGGCCGCAGCCTTCGATACCTTCCTGAAGGTTCTCGAGCAGCGCAAGGCGCGACATGTCCTCATCTTCTTCGCGGGACACGGCACGAACGTCACCGCGAGCCTCGGCACGCGCACGGCGTTGAACGTGGACCACCTCATCATGGCGGACGACGATCCGTCGGCACCAGCAAGAGTCTACGTCTGGGAGTGGCCCACGCGTGTCAAGAACCTTGTCAACTGGGGTTCGAAGGACACACCTGTCACCGTGATGTGTGTGTACGACGCGTGCCGCAATGGTACGAAGGCGCCGTTCGATGCCGCACCTCCGGACCTATCCAGCGACGACGGTGCCGTCCTGTGTTCGGCGCTGTTCTCCTGCCGCAAAGGCGAGCAAGCCAACGAGAACCTGGACGACGACCCGAAACTTGCCATATCGTACAACGGTGAGGTCTTCAAGAACGGCTTTTTCACCTATGCACTCCTGAAAGCGCTGGACGAGCTGCCACCTGCATCCGTGCGCATGCCGGACGTCATTACGCGGGCGAATGCCATACTGGCCCAGCTGGTCGGCCAGTCTCAGGAGAAGAACAAGGCGGTCGCAAGCGCAGAGAAACCGTACTTCGAGAGGCAATCGCTGCGCCCGACCAACGACCTTCGCGGCTGGGAGCAGTCTCTCCCTGTTGTCTATCCTGCGGCGCAGTCTAGCGCGAGTACCGATGGCCGCAGTGTGTGGCACTACGTGTTCGCAAGATGGTAGGAGCATTGCCAGCCTCAGACTAGTGCAGTATCAGGAGGTGTAGGCAGCTCGTGTGAAAGCACCCCAAGAGGCAGGTGCAAGCCATACGATTGAGGACCACCAGGTTGCGGTGATCCCGCAGCAGGAAGCTGCGCTGGTCACGGCCCTCCTTCTGGCCGGAGAAGAGCTGGCTGCACCCATGCGCTCCCACGACCGGGCGAAGAACCGTGCGGTGCATGCCGAGGCTCAGCCGCGATTATACACGGCGGAGACCGACTTCGGATGGATGCTAGACGTGGCGCGTCATGCTGCCACACGCCTTGCCGAAGTGCCTGGACGAGGGCGATTGGCTGCTGCTCTGACGGACGCCCTGGGTGATGGCGAGACACTCTCACTCTTGTTCAACCGGTTCTTCCCGCGGCGCCGGGGAGCTATGTACCTCGGCCAGGATGGCAAGCCCTTGCTCACCCGACGGCAGATCGAGATCCTTCGAGAAGCGAGCAAAGGACTGTCCAACACGGATATTGCAGAGCGGCTCTTTCTATCGCCGCGTACCGTTACGACGCACCTGGAGAAGATCCACCGACGACTCGGCGTCTCGAAGACCGTCCAGGCTGTGGCGAAGGCCGTGGCACTTGGCTATCTCGACCTCGATGCGGTGGGTTTCGTAAGGGAAGCCAGCAACCGCAGCCTGCGTGATTTCTCGGTGCTCCACGCATTCCTAGCCGAGGCGGGACGCGACGAGAGGGTGCTGGGGGCACCATCCTTTCGGCGGCTGGCCCAGTTCGGCCTGTTGCTCACTCTCTCAGCCGTGGCCGCGGCCATGACGCTGCGGTGTGACGACGTGGCGGACATCCCCCAGGTGGGAATCGTGGTGCAGATCACCCCTCAGGGAGAGATTCTCCGGGCCTTCGGCAGTGACCGCCTGCGCATGGCGCAGTCTCTATGCATCGCGCCAGACGTTGCCGCTCGGGAAGGGTTCACTCCAGGCAACATCTATGTGGTCAACGATGGCCTGCCGCAGAGGGGGCTGAATACGTCCGAGGTAGTGGAGTACACTGCCGACGGAAGGGAGGTCGGCGCGTTCTACGGCGCGACGGACGTACTCACACGGCTCAGCGGCGCCACGACGCTAACGTTCGACGGCCGGGGACGCCTCCTGGTGTCATCGGGCCCGCTGACCGAGGCGGTGCTGGCATTTAGGCGAGGTGGGCGCACTGTAGAGCGTTTCTGGCCAGGACGAGCTGCACAGATCGGCACCACTCCCCGTGGTCTCGTCCTTATGGCCGTGGCGAGCTTTGGTAACGAACGGATCCTAGTGCTGAACAGCGACGGCGAGGTTCTGGGTGAGCATCAGCCGTCGGGTGGCGGCATCGCGTATTCTGGCATCGCCGCTCTGCCCAATGGCACTATCGTGACATGCCACGAGGAAGGTGGCGACGGAGTTGTCGAGGCGGTCGGGGTGGACGACGGCACGGTGGTTCGGAGGGTCGTGCGCGGAGTGGGCGGCGCCCAGCTCTACGTGGATACGCAAGGACGCATCTTCGTGCCCGCCCGGTCGTCCAACGCGATCGTCGTATTGGACGCGCTTCAGGGCCCGTGCCGTACCTTCTCCTTGCCTGGAATCTATCCTCGTTGTGTTGTCGGCGGAGAAGGGGGTACGCTGTGGGTGGCGGGACAGGTCGCGTAGTCCGCCAGAAGGCCGACGCAAGGTAGTCGGCTGTAGATTGGGAACAGAGCAAGGGAGTGGTAACGTCTAGACGAGTGTGCCTCGTTGCAGCAGCGCGGGGCGAGTGGTTGTTGTTCAGATCATTGTCCGCAAACGCGGAAGAGGCGGGGTGTCCGCCATAGGAGGAGGCTCAGGATGAAGAGAAAGCTCCAGGCGCTGGTGCTATCCGCGGCATGTCTGGCGGCACGACTGGTTGCAGCCGCGCAACAGCCGGAGTTTCGCGCGTATGAAGTCAACACGCCTGGCGGGAAACGGATTGGCGTGGTGGATATGCAGGTGGCAGGCCGTCGGTCGCGCGTGGTAGAGGTAGTCAGCTCCCTGCCTGGTTGGCCCGTCGGCAAGCGCGCCCAGACGGTGGCGGATCGCTTGCGTGCTGTTCACAGTCAGGATCCGGCCTGGTGGAAGCGGCTATCGGTAGGCAAGGCGGGGAAGGCAGTCGTCGTGACCGTGGCAGGACTGAAGACGACAGACCTGCCCAAGGCATCCGACGGGTCGGTCTACGTCATAACCGCGGACGCGGGCTTCGCACGCGAATGGGGCCTGAGTCCTGCAGGACTCGCCAGGCAACTGGTTTCGAGCATCCGGCAGACGTTCCAACCGCGCCAGGTGAGCTGGGGACGTCGTGGTTCTGAAGGTGGATCGGCGG
This sequence comes from Chthonomonadales bacterium, assembly GCA_037443035.1. Taxonomy (GTDB): domain Bacteria; phylum Armatimonadota; class Chthonomonadetes; order Chthonomonadales; family CAJBBX01; genus JABWBA01. Next base: position 177,736 of record JBBIPC010000002.1, on the reverse strand, counting down.
CGATGTCAGCAGAGGAGAAGCGCGCGACGGCCATCAAGATGAAACAGGAGGGCGACGACGCCTATAGCAACGGAGACCTCGAGGCTGCCGAGGCAAGCTACAAGGATGCTATCAAGATGTCGCCTGAATATGTCATCCCATACTTGCGGTTGGCCGAGCTGTACTGTTCCCAGAACAAGACCGACCAGGCGCGGGCAGTATTGGGTCAGGCGAAGGCCTTGAAGAACCTGACCGCGAGCGACAAGGCCGAGATCGAGCGCCTCATGAGCAAGACGAAGTAACGGTACCGGTCGTCCGGCAAGCGAAGCGGCCCGCTCCTCCGCGAGGAACGGGCCGCGTTTGTTCGGTACGGCGATCCGTAATCAGTGATCCTAGTGGATGCCGAGTTGGCCTGCCAGATCCATGAAACGGGAGGACGACCGGGCCTCTGAACCGTTGTTGCGCAACGCAGTCCGCACAACTTCCATGGCCTCCGCTCGTCGGTTGTTGTCGAGGAGGTAGTACGCGTAGCTATAGGCAGCCAAAGTGCAGGTACGGTCGGCCTTAAGGGCTTCCCTGTATTGCCTCTCGGCCGACGTGGGGTCTTCGCGCATCTCCGAGAGCCATGCCGATGCCGTCAATGCCACGGATCGCGCGCGTCCGGATTGTCCGGCAGTCAAACGCAGAGCCTGGCTGATGGAGCTGGCCGCGTCGCCGGGTTTCTCATCCCGAAGAAGTGCATAGCCCTTTACCGCGAGTGCCAGCGGATCGTTAGGATTGGTCTGGAGTGCGCGGTTGACGTTCGCCGACGTCTGGCCAGGGTCGCCACGAAGCAGGGCTGTGTAGGCTGCTGCTGCCGCTGCAGTTCCTCTGGGGACGCTGGGAGGCCGCACCGGCGGCCTGACGGTACCCGGTCCGGGCCTATTCACCGGCGGAAGCGTTGGAGTGGTCGCGCCCGAAGCTCCTTGTGTCGGTGGCGTCGCGGTGCCTGAGGGCGTCTCGGCGGCGCTCGCACCTGGCTGGACGATCTTGATGGTGCCGGCCGGGATCGGGTCATGATCCTTCGGTATGACATTCACTGGTATTGCATCATTGACCGGTAAGTTGGCCGGCGGTGACGCCACGATGCGAGTTGGTGTCCACCGCACCACGCGTGCAGGTTCCGATCCCATCAAGACCTGCCCGGAAGTACCCAGTGAGCTGCCGGAGATGGCGAACTGCTGCCCAGGGGCCACCGTCGGCGCGACAAACGCGAAGGCCTTCTTGGCAGGCGCTGGAGGCCGTGGCGGATTACCGACTTGCACCATAGAGCCGCACTTGTACTTCGGTAGAAGAGGGCCGAGGAACGGCAACGCTCCGGCGCGCTGCACCGTAATGCGGATCTTCTTACCGTCGTACGTCTCCGGTACCTTGATGGCAATCAGCTGCAACTGGGACGGCTGCACGGCCTTGAGGGCGTTAGCGAAGAAGTTCCGCAGACCCTTCTCTTCGGGCGGTTCAACCTGCTCGGCGGGTTGCGTCTCGTCATTGATGTATACGCGGGATCCCTTTACCCAGCGTCCGCCGATCGTCAGTACCCCGCCAGGTGCCACCTGCGTGCGATAGGGTTCGGCGATAATGTTGTGGCGGAACATCTGCTCGAACATGAATACAGCCAGGTTCGCGGCCACGATCAGGCCGATGAGTGTCATGATCAGCCCTTTGGCATTCTGGGCGATTGCACCAAGACATCCGCTGAGAGTCGCAGGGAAGAGTGGGCAGTACGTCAGCGCCTGCTCCACTGGCGGCACACGTGTTTCTTGTGTCTCGGTGGCAACGACGGCAGCATGGCAGTTCGCGCTGCCTGGGGTATAGAGCGCTTCTTCGGGCAGCGGAGCTACGGTGGGCGCTGCGATGCGGACCGCTGTCAGGGGAATTGACAATGGCACGCGTTCCCCGCGGAACGGGCGGATCCGGCTTGCTGCACGAAATGGCACTGTTCGCACTGTGCGTTCCTGCCCAGGCTCCGGGGGCGGGACTGCGATATACTGCGACGGAGTCTCGATGAGGACATCCTTGGGCCGCGGAGCGCGTAGCTCGCAGTATAGCCAGTCATTGCATTCGTTAGTAAGAACCGCTTCGAACTCGGTAGAACGGCGGAAGAATCCCACCTTGCGGGTCTCCGGCTGAAGCTCCATTCGCCACTGATCGAACGGCTCGAACGGCCGAATGATGGCGGTGGCATGTAACTCGGTGAATCTGTCCTTGCGCCGGAGACCCGCGGACTGTCCCGTGACGCGAGTCTCGACCTGAATAGTGAGATCGTAGAGACCTGCGCGGGCATCGTACTCCTTGGGCACCTTGAAGACGACCATGACATCCCGCTCGCCGCCTCGCGTGATGAACAGCGTAGCCACGCGCCCGTTATGGGAGACCTGGTCCGGCTTCCCTGCCGGAGGTGCGTTCTCCGGCGCTCCGGACGGTGGCAACGGGACGAGCGTGTACCAAGACTCTTGCCAGTAAGGATTGTCGCAGCCCAGGCGAATGGTGTAGGCGTTTTCCTGGCTGGTGTTATTGGTGAGGCGGACAACGGTGGCACCCTGTCCTACCATGCCCTCCGGCAGCGGTTGGCGTTGGGCTGCTACGCCTGGGACGATGTTGATCTCGGTCTGCAAGAGCTTCATGGTCTAGTCCACCTTCAGCCGGAGGCGCACATGGAGAACCTGGTGCGTGGCGTCTGTCGTGACGAACTGCCAATCCTCTTCCACATTCGAGCCGTCTGGAGGCGCGGTACCCGTAAAGGTCACCTTAGCCGTGAGGGTTTCTCCCGGGTTGATCTGCGACGAATCGTTGAGTGTGAAGTTCTCCACTCTGAACTGGGAGGGTACGGTGACGGGGTGAACCAGTATCTTCAAACCGCGATTTCGGTCCGTCAGGTTGCTGAAGTTGATACGCGTGCTGCCATCCCTGGGCACGTCAATGATGACCTCTCGCGTCTTGAGGGGTGTCTTGTCCTCACCGATGGATTCATCCCGCTCGTATTCGTCCACGGGGGCTGCCGAAGGGCCGATCGTGAGCAGCAATTTCATATCCGTTCGCAGGGGGACGAACCGAACCTGTATCGGGTCACCGCCAGGACGGAGCAGAGAACCGACTTCATAGGAGCGGCGTCGCTTGTCGCCGTATTCCTCGACCTGTATCGTATCGTCGTAGCCCCCGTGTACGAAGTAGTGAGTCTCCGTCCGGTTTTCTTCTGACGCCTTCAGCCTGAGCAGCGCGTACCACGGGGCGCTCCACCGGAGTTTGGCAGTCATGTTCACGGGCGGCTTGCCCTCCGTCCAGTTATCGTCTCGCATCTGCAGGACATAATAGGAGCTGCCCACACTGTAGGCATTGGTCACCCGCATGTTGCTCGCGCCGGAAGCCAAGAGCAAGAACAGGACGATTGCGAGTGGCCATGCCAGGAAGCCGGGTATGGGCAACAGGCGCCAGCGGATCGCCGTCAGTAGAACCGAGTTTTCTGTCTTGCCTCCGTTGGTGGGGTCGGTAACAGGCACAGCCTTGACACGAGCCTGGTGCTGTTCCTTGAAACCGAACCACCAGATGCCCTTGCGCAGCATTCGCAGGCGGAGAGGTATGGGGTTCGGCGGACGTCCTATGGCCTTGGACTCGAGTGTTTCGAACTCCTTGTCGAACAGGTACCGCCATAGAGGAGTCTCGTACAGATCATCTGGTCCCTTCGGGCGGCCCTGCTCATCGGTCTCTACAGTCTGGTCTTTCACCGAGATCCGGAAGGAGGTATCGGCGTTGCCGGCGCTCTCGACGATGAGGCCGAAGTCCACTGCCCGTCCGAAGGGACCGACTTTCACCAGATCTTGTTTGGTTGTCAACTTCACTGCAGGCGTCGGCTGGACTTCCAGCACGAGGCTGCACGGTGTCAGCGTTGCGCCGAGCGGACCGACGCGCACCACGAAAGGATAGCTCCCGGGCTGCGCTGTGATGGGTGGGGCGAGGCGCACACTGACTTCACCCGTGCCGTTGGCGTTGATGTTGACTTGGTCTTGCACGAGAACGAGCCATCCTGGCTCCAGCGACCGATCCTCGTCTATGACATATGTCCGCGTCGATCGCTGCTCGTTGCGAAAACTGAAGCGCACCAGCGTGGTCTCACCGGGTTTCAGAGAGATGACCGTACCCTCCTTGGGATCGACCACGCTCCTCTCTGCAATTGCCGGTTCCTCTTCCTCCTCTTCTTCGACGTGCGGCCTCGTGGCCCCGAGGTCAATGACGGGCATGTCTTCGTCGGGCTTCCGCGGAGGAGGCGACGGAGCTGTCGGCTTGGGTGCAGCCGGTGGCTTGGCAGGGCGGGGTGGTGCGGCCGGTCGGGGCTGCGCCGCGGAGGCTGAGCGCTGTGTCGGCCGTGGCGGACTTGCAGGTGTCTCAGGGGCCGGCGAAGTAGCCGCCGGAGTCTGCGGTGCTGGCTGTACCTGCGGCCCAATGTCTGGCTGTGGAGACACGGCCGGCGGCTCAGCGACGGTTGGCGTCTCGACCGGTTCCGTGGGCCGAGCAGGCTCCGGCGCAGGAGGTGGAACCGGAGTGGATACCGCCGGCTCGACTGCGGGAACTTCCACAGCGGGCGCGCTGGATGATGTCTCGAAGGCGGTCTCTAACGTGGCTTGGGTGGCCGCCTCCTCAGCGGCTACTTCCTCCAGGATCCTGGCAGCCTCCGGAGACACCTCCTCCTCAGGCGGTTCCGGCCCGGGTAGCACACGGAGGGTCAGAGCTATGTCTCCTGGCGGATCGAGCACCGAGCCGTCGGCGATGATCCTCACTGTCAGAGCATACTCAGCCGCAGCAGCGCGAACGGGTGGCTGCAACGTTGCCTTGAGCGTACCCGCTCCCAACGCTGCCGTTACTACCATGCTGGTTGGACCGACACCGGTAGACCAGTCGGCAGCCGGGAGGCCGTCTATTTCGAGGTAGAAACCCTGCGGGTTGGGAGCCTCGTTGCTGAAGTCGAGTGCGAGTGCTACTGCCGAACCAGCCTCGACCTCTAGCACGCTGCGGGGAGGAGGGTTCAGGTACTGCCTCGTTTGCTCGGATGCTGCCACTTGCGTCTCCGATCTTCCAAGGATGGTGCGCGCCTACAAAGCTCTCCGCGCGGCCACGGCATCATACCCAGCCATTATAGCAGACGCACTCTCCAGCGGCAACGTCGCATGAGGCGTGTGACGCGAGCTCCTGACGTGCTCACGTCCTACGCCAGTCAAGGAGACTGCGCCGCTATGTCAGGCGACGATGAATGCTCGCGGCTGTACGCTCGGCGGCTACTGCCTAACCGAGCTTGCGCAGTTCGCGTGTTCTGAGTCGGTGTGCAGCGAAGGCGATGACGTTCAGGCCGAACTCCTGAGCCTGGCGGATTCGGTCGCGAGCATCTGCCGCATCGGGCTTGGCGAGATCGCCCTGCCACGCACCACCATAATCGTACGTGCTCAAGATGACGCCTGCTTCTACGTCCGCGGTAAGTACGCCCTTCTCTTGTGCGCCAGGAGGTGGTCCAGAGAAAACGTGATGAGCGGTCAGCAAGGGGTGCCCCTTCGAGACCTTCGCCAACTTCGCGCCCAACTTGCCCGCCAATTCCTCGAAGCTCTTAGCGAACGCCTCGGAGCCGCCACTGGCCTCGGCAAACAGCATTCCACCGCGACCCAGGTATTCGCGAAGGCCTTGGACTTCGGCATCGGCGAGCGGCTGAAAAGCTTCGGAACCTGCGACATAGAGCAGGATGGGATCGCGCCCGGATGGCTGGCGCAGATTCATGGGACCGGTGAACGACAGATGAAACCCCCGACCGTTGCCTTCCCGGACCAGATGCCACAGTCCGGATCTATTTGGCTTCCATGCGGCGGGATTGGAAACCGGCACATACGAAAGCTCGCCCACGGCTCCTTCAGCATAACAATGAGGGAAGGCGATAGGCCGGTTCAGGAGGTTGAGCTCGTCGTTGCCAGGATCGAATGGGTTCGCCGCCTCCTTGACGGGCTTGTCAGCGCCAGTACGCCAGATCCGCGCCAGTTCGATGTACGGGCCTGTCGGGAGTTCCTTGGTGGCCCGCACGTCGCGACCTTCGACGATGCGATAATGCTGCTGACCGGATCCGACTGTCACTGCCGATCGCCGGTCCGTAGCGCGGAGGAACGATAGGGTGATATAGGTCTGCCCTTTCTCCTCGAGCGTGAACGCCACTGGTGGCTCACCAAGGACGACGACATTGCCATCATCGTCTATGGCGACTCCGGGCGCCACCACGATTGTCCGCTCCTTCGTCTGGGAGACCACGACCTCCAATCCATAGACGATGCCGGGCCGGTGAGCCGACACGTTGTGAAGGCGACGATGGAGCGTGTGCTGCTCGTGGGCTTCGCGCCAGATCTCGGCATCTATACGGAGTTCGTTGAAGGGGCGGATGCCGGTAATGGGGTGGGCTATCATGTCCTCGAGTGGCATGGAACTCTCCTATTCCTCCGATGATGTACGTCGTACAATCCGCACGACATAGGCGGTGTGGGCAGGTTTCTGAGCGTCAATGATGTCCCGAACCGTTTGCTCACTAATGGCCGAAGGGTCCGGTACTGCGATAGTCACGACGAACGTATGGTCGGGAACATCACCAAGCACGGTGTTCTGGTGGGCCTTTTCTGGATCCTCGAGACCTGTGCCTAGCACCGTGTCTGGGCCGAGGCGCATGCCCCGGAAGGGACGGTCGTTGATCTCCGGTTTCACGCCGGCATAGATCTCGAGATAGCGCATGAGCCCACGCCGGGTACCGCGCCAGCGATAGAGCTCGACCGCCTCGCGTATGAGGCGACGGCGCTTCATCTCCGGCCAGTTCTGATCCAGAACGAGGTCCACCCACGTTGCCAGCCAGGGGAGGAAGTCCGGCGGCGTCTCGTAGGCACCGAAAAACCGATGCAGGTTGTCCAGCGTCTCCTTCATGGGCTCCAGCGCATCATCGAACCCACGGAGGTACCGCCGGAAGAACGGTGGTTCGTAGGGTTCTCCTGATGCCTCCTGAAGTCTGTCCATCTCCTCGGCGTAGATGGCTGGTAGCTGTCGCTCGAGGACGCTGTCGGGATGCCGGAGCACAAGCATGGCGGAGACGGCCCCCTCGGAGCGGTCGTTCACGTCCGTGTAGACTATATCGAAGACATAGTCGCCGGGGTGAGTCGTGCCGTCCAGGACAGGACGGAATTCCAGTGCGACCTCCCGCGTCTCTCCAGGAAGAACGAGTATCTGAAGGATCGTATCGTCCTCGAGTGTGATGTCCTGAGCCGCGACGGCGTCGCCTCCATGGATCTCCGGTACCGTCCGAACTGCGAACGTCCAGCGAGTCCACCATGATCGCCAGGCTGAATCCGTCGAACGGGTCGAGAGCCTGAGGAGGCGTGGGCGTTCGTCAGAAGACGTGACGCTCAGCACCATGCGCGGTAGCCTCACCACTTCATGCCACAGTGGTCGCAGGCGTTCCAGTGGTGAACCGGCGTGCCTGGGGAGGAGTTCGACCCGAACGGCGTCCGGTGTAACCGATACCTCGATGTTCTGTATGGGCTGGCCGATGTCTTCCTGGCTGCCCGGCGGCGTCCTTCGTCCGTCCAGTGTGGTTGTCATGTAGCCGCTTCCCTATGCTTCATCGAGTAGGGGGCTGTCCTCGGCGCCCACCTGGTAGATAGATCGGGCTCGTACCCTGTGCTCTCGTGTGGTGAGCAGTTGGTGACCTGCCACTCGTACGCCTTCCGTATTGGGCACGAGCTGCTCTGGACCGAGGATGCCCTCTTCCTGGTTCGCAACCTGCGAGACATATATCTTGGCGTCAAGAAGGAACGCTACGCCGTCCACTGCTCCCACTTGTGCATAGAGATCGGAGATGGTGAAGCTTCGGCGGAAGGGCCATCCATCGCCCGTTGGTCCGCCGGTGAGCGGATGGAGGTACGCCGTCAGCTTCTCCCGTACGCGACGGACTACTTCCTCTGCGTCGGCATGAGGGTCGGCCACCAGAACGATGTCTGTCGAGACATATAGGTACTCCGGCTCGCCGACTTCGAGTACCGTCGTGAGAAGCCGTCGCTCGTCCAGATAGCGCTCGACATCGCGTCTTGTGCGTTCTGGCACACGGAGATCGGCGGGACGTGGGACGGTGACGGCCTCGGACAGCGCCGGAACGATGAGCACCTTGACGACTCCGGGCGGTACATCGCTTTCATCGGTCCACAGATGCCGAGGGGCGGGCTGAATGCATCGCGCCCGACCGACGCCGGACGATGCTCGTTTGGCAAGAAACTCGAAATCCTCGGCCGTTACGGCTCGGTCGCGCATCTTGAGCACAGCGCGGCCCCGCATCTTGGCCCTCTCGATATCCTCCAGGTCCTGTCCTCCATGGGCCTTGCGTGGGTTGGTCACCTCCGCGATATAAGGTATGGAGGACTTGAGGACGCGGACCTGGTTCTCTCGAACGTTGCCCTGTGTGCCACCTCCAAAGCGGTACGCCGAAAACACGATCGTCATGCCCTTCTCGGGTATCGCGCCATAGCGACGAGCGGAACCATCGGGTTGTGGAATCGCTGGTCCGAAGGCTACCTCCCCGGTCAGGGAGTCGCAAGTGAAGTGAAGGTCGTCCGGTCCGGATTCGGAGAAGTCCACGACCTCCGTCCACTTCTGCATTTCCTCGGGCGGCGCACCCTCGCGGCCGACGAGAACCGTCTCTCCAGGACGACGTGGCATGATCGGAGCGTTCTTGAGGCGGAAAACCTGGCCGGGAGTGCCATCGCTCTGACCAAGCACTTCTTCGAATACCGTCGTGCACTGACTCGCGGGGGCTGTGCCGCCCACCGTGCGTGCGAACAGCGAAGTGATCTCAGGCGGCTTCTGGTACTCATCTGGACCGCGGTTCTGTGGACCCTTCGGTGGAACGTCTTCCGGATCGATCGTATATCGGCAACGCACCCAGTAGGCACGCCGGCCTCCCAGGACCCTGGGCACCAGATTCTGCGGCATGTCCAGCTCGATGTAACCAGGCCGGTTCCAGCCAAAGGTGTCGTCGAAGGGCGTCTCCAGGCGCTCCCATCTGTTCGTTGTTCCGTTCCACCACTCCCATACCTGAGCCGGGTAGTCTTCGTTCAGACCAGTAGCCGCGGCGGTTACGCATTCCACGTCTAGCTGTATGAGGTTCCCCGAGACGTCGTTCTCGAAGCCGATGTAGAGAGCGTCACCTGTCCGCGGTACGGGACTGAAAATCTGGAACGCCCCGTGGCCGGGCTGAAACTCCTGGATGTCGCGCGTCAGCTCGTCCTCACCTTCAGCCAGGTCGCGCTTCGGTGCCATGATGACGTAGCGCATACGGGGCCGAACCATCTTCAGTTCACTGTCAGTCGCGAACTCGATGGACTCCTCGGTCTCTGTTCGAACGGTGCCCGCGATAGTGGAGCGGGGCTTGAGGGTGACTTCGTACGCCTCCTCTCCGTCAGTGTCCTCGATGGGACGTGAAAGCCGGAATCGCAGGTCAGTGCGCGCCGGCTGCGGCGGCTCCAGCGAGACGCCGAGCATCTCCAGGAACTTCAGGTAGTTCTTCTCCGGAACCTGATTGAGGCGGTACAGCGTCATCTCCATCATCCAGGCGAACAGCTCGATGAGCGTGACGCCGGGATCCGAGACGTTGTGGTCGGTCCACTCGGGGCATCGCAGACCGATCTGACGCTTGACGTCATCTACGATGCTCTGGAAGCTTCGGTCGTCCAGGTTGGGGCTTGGGAGGGACATGGCGGCGTGCTACTCCTCTCCGGGGATCACATAGAACGGAAACACAAGATTCCGTTCCGAGTTCGTGGCTAAGAGCCGGTAACGAATGTCAATGAGCATGCGTGCCGGATCCGCTTCGTCGGCCCGAGCATTGACTTCGACCACCTCGATGCGGGGTTCCCACCATGCCAGCGCTTCACGGACATACCGGCAGGCCATGCCCTGCGTGCTGGCGTCGTTGGGCATGAAGGCGAGCAGATGCAGGTCCGATCCGAACTGCGGTCGCATGGGTCGCTCTCCCTTGCGTGTTCGGAGGATCATCTGGATGGCTTCTTCGACGTCCTGCTCTTGGTGCACAAGGGCAATGCGGCCACGGCTATCGAGGACCGGCGGAAACTTCCAACCTGATCCCAGGAAATCCTTCGTTGCGTCGGGCATGAGGCCTCCTCTCACCGGCGGATTCAGGCGATGATCACGGTCACGCAACCCATCACAATCGAGTCGGGGGGACCGACACACGTGGCCATGTCACCGACCCTGGCGGCTGGCATGCCGCCGATTAGAACGGTAGGCTGGCACGGCGGAAGGATGGGCCCGCCCACGTGGGGGACCGGCGGTGTACCAGGTGTGACCATGGGGCACGTGTGCATGTCGCCCAGACGGGCCGCCGGTTGACCTCCGATGAGGACAGTGGGACAGCCCATCGTGATCACCCCTCCGTGTGCAGTTGGATCTCCCATGCGTGCTGCAGGTGGCATGTGCTTCTCCTAGTTGATCTTGACCAGTGCGGCCTGTATCGTCGCCATGGCGCCGCCCTGGAGGTTGGCCTTTGCATTGCCCTTGAGATCGAGATTGGTGGCTTCCACAGACCCGCTGGCGGCAGTCTTGATGCTGAACCCGGCAGTACCCTCGATCTTGACTTGCTGCGGCGTAGTCGCCTCGATGCCCTGCTTCGCGGTAATGACGACTTTCTGCATAGCATCGAGGGTAATGTTGCCCTGCTTGGAGCGGACGGTGATGTCGCCTTTCGCTTCGACGAGAATCGAGTTGTCGCTCGTGCTGATCTTGATGTGATTGCCGTCGGTCTTGTCCACGACCCGAATCACATCGTTCTTGTCATCGAGTAGCATCATGTGCTTGTTCTTCGTGATGATCTCGATGCGCTGGTCGTTCTCGCGGAGCTGAATCCGGTAGCCTTCGTTGGTTCGGAGCGTGGCACCAATCTTGCCATCGCAATCATCGAAGAACTCCAGGATGTGCCCCATGCGCGTCCGTATCCACCGGCGAGTGGTCTTGCCGCCATTGACGGCTTTCGAGCTAGCGTAGTCGTCCTTGCGCGTCTTTGGTGGCTTGTCCTTGCCGTTCCAGAGGCAGCCTATGATGTAGGAGCGTCGGATGTCGCCATGCTCGAAAGCCACGAGGACCTCGTCGCCGACTTCGGGCAAGAACAGCATTCCTCTATCTGGGCCGGACATAGGTACGGCAATACGAGACCAGAAGCTCTCGTGCTCCTCGGTGAGCCAGGGGAACTTCACTTTGACCCGCGCCAAGTTATCGGGGTCGTTGTTGTCCGTAACCACGCCAACCACGATGTTGCCACCGATGGGCGCACGACGAGACAGCTCATCCCCTTCCAGAACGGAAAGGAGGGTCGGAGGTTTCTTGCCGCTCACAGTGAAGACGGTGGCGTAACCTTCGGCCGGTGTGTAGGTGTGGGTACAGGACGTGACCAGGTACTCACCGCTGAAACGATCACCGATGTTCTGGATCTTGACCATGTCCTCCGGCCGCATCTGCGGCACGCCGTAGCAGAGACCCTCGGCTTCCAGGAAGGAGGCCCCAATCTCGTCACACAACGACTGGGCGATGGCCTTAGCTTCGCCTTCGCTATGGACGGGACGATCGACGACGACCATCTTGGCGCTGCCAAACGCGCGCTTGGCGACCTCTCCACCTTGACGATCCTGCCGTACCTTCGGCACGCCCTTGGCGGACTTGGCTCTTGCGATAATCGCCTGTTTCTTCTTGGGATCCCAACCACGCACCTCCACCTCGTCCACCTGGGGAGACGCCGATACCCTGGGCCGGAAGCTGCGTAGCTCCTTGCCCCACTCGAGGGTATGGGTTGTCCGACCATCATCCTCGACCTTCTTGAAGCACAGCTTGCTGCCGTCTTTCAGGAAGAGCCGGAAGCCGTTCCGGGCCGCACGTTCTTGCAGGAACTCCCAGTTGGTCTGGTTGTTCTGCATGACCCAGTCATGGACTTCGCTGGTCTGATCGGCCTCGACGCTCAGGCCAGCCTCGCCTGCGACGCGCTGCACAATGTCCGTGTCCTTCATCTGAACGAACGTGCGGGCCTGCCTTCCCCTATGCAAGCGGTGGCTCTTGTCGAAACATCGCACCACCAGAGTGGGCACGCCGTGTGCGGCCAGGTCTAGCTCGACGCCGACGATCTCCCCTTCGAACAGGGTCGAATCGCCGCTCGGACCTTCACCACCCGTAATCTTCATCGCCTTGCCAACAGCGAACTGAGGCGAATCGATGAACTTGTACATGCCCTGCTTGTCTGCCTCACCATGGTGGATCCGTACCGTGCACATATCCGGAAGGTGGAGGCTATTCTCGATGGTGCAGTCGAGAAGCTGGTCCATGACTTCTTTGGGGGCGGGTGAACCGTCTATGTGCATGGCGAAGTGCGAGACGTGGTGTTCTTCAGCCATCGCTTCTGCCTCCGTACTCGAACGCTGTGCTCAAAGGGCCTCGACCTTCCTGGATCGCCTGTTGCTGCTCACGTAAGGGGCGGTATGGTCAGTATCTGACCCGGGCGGAGGTCCATGGGGTCCGCCAGATTGTTGGCCTGAGCGATACGGCGCCACTGCCCAGCGTCTCCGTATTCCTCGAAAGCGATCAGTGCGAGGGTATCGTGTGGTCGGACCTCGCGCCGCTTCCGTCCGGGTTCGGAGCCCGAGGTGGGGTTGGTGCGCCGCTGTTCTGTATCGTCCTCCGCCTCCTGCATGGTGACATGTGCCACTGCCCTGACCGGCTTACCATCGTCCCTGAACAGCGTGTAGCGGATGGAGAGATTGGTGATCGCCGCCTTGAAGCTCCAGTTCCCGCCCCATTGGAATGTGCACAGAGGTGGCCGTGAACGACGTGTTTTCGGGTGCTTCTTGGACTCGTCGATCATGGTCAGCTTCCAAAGCTTGTCCGTGTAGGTGCGGACATCGGCGCCCTTCTGCTCGAAGACATCGAGGAATAGCTCGAGATCCAGCGTGCGAGAACCGCCGCCGGTGAAGTCCAGCTTCGGAACGTTCTTGCCGACGACCGGCTTCGGCTGCCACGAGTTGGCTTTGGCGATGGTGTACTCGGTGGGATTGAACAGACACTCGATGACCTCGCGGGTGTCTTCGTTGATGATCTTGGCTTTGGTCAGTCCCATGGCTGTACCTTTCCTTCGTTCTCTCGAGGCGGCATCGCGCTTCAGTTACCACCGGCCACGCCGGTCCGCCTCCCACTGTAGTCGTCGTTTGAGAATCGCCCAAACGTCATTGGCGAGGAGAAACACTTCGTTTGCGGTCATGCCCTCTTCACGCGAGGACAGGATGGAAGCACGCTGCGTGTCGGTAGGCATCTGTCGGGCGCGATGCGGACTTGGCAGCGGTTGGTGAGGCCCGCCAACGATGCCTGCTGTTTCCGATGTGGCTTTCTGAACCGTTACCCGTCGTGCGGGACCTGCATCCACCGAGGCGTAGTACCGCCGAGGTGCGTGGGAAACAACCGAGGATGCCCGGCTGCGCAGTGCGACTGGCGATGCCGGTTCGCCGGCGCCTGGCAGGGGCATAGGCGGCGGCTCGATGGGTGGAATGTCCACACGCGCAGCCGGCAGGGGAAGCTGCACAGGACTCGTTGGCATGAGAGGCGTGGCAGAAGGCTGTGGACCGCCCAGAACCGTGTGCACGGCGAGCTGTAAGGCCGCAGGTCCTTCTGCGGGCCGCCTGTCCGGCTGCGGCAGCGTCTGGTGCATTGGTGCGCTTCGCATTGGGCCGAGCGCCGGTCGCTGCGCCGTGCTGGCGAAGATCGGCAGTGGGATCGGTGCGAGCATCGGAACGCCGAACGGTGCCGGTGAAACCAGCGGGCGCGCCACCCTCTGCTCCATTGGTCCTGCGGCCACGCGTGTGGCTGTGTCAAGCGTTCCGGCTGACGGAAGCGAGTCGGATGCGAGCGCAGGATGTCGGGCTTGGGTGATCCCCGGCAGACTGATCGCCATGGGCAGACTACTCCTGAACGCCGGCCGGATCTCTGGTCTTGCCCCAGGTAGTTCGATACCTTGGTGCCATTCTGTTCGCAGGCTCGGTAACAACGGGCGACTGGCCAGCTCTGACGCAGGCATGGCAGGTCGCGCCGGTAAGCCAGGTAGCGAGGGGAGTTGGTCAGGCGACAATGGCGACCGGTCGGCCAGCCGCACTCCACTCACGGAGAACAACGGTGCCGGTGGAGCGCCGTGCTCAGCGGGAGCGCTTTCTGGGATCCTCACGCGGCCGTGTGCTTCCACGGGTGGCAGATGGACTGGGCTCCGGTCCTGTGGGGACCGAGGGTCAGGCTCTGGCGCGGGCCATAGCGAGCGTACAGGCCGCTCAGCCGGCATACCCGGCATGCCCCGTATGCCGATTGGCACCGTCATCGGAGAGGCGAACGGCTCGAAGCGCTCATCCATCCCGAGATGTGGCTCCGAGACCCGGCCGGTTGTATGCAGAGGTCTGTGAGAAGGCATACCAAACGCCTCGGCGAGCCTCGGTGCGGCAGCCAAGGACATGGGTACGGCCCCGGCACTCCGTTCGGCGACAGTCTGAGCGAGCCACGGACGAAGGACCGGCGACGGCGCGCCAGTATGGAGTTGGGGCAACGGCGCGTCGGCCCTCGGAGGCTTGATGCGGGCGTCAGGCGAAAGAACCGTTGTCGGCTCAGAGTCTCTGAGGCCGAAGTGCGGCGCAGCCTTGCGCCAAGCCGAGCGGTCGGGTTCCGCGTGAATGGCTTGCACTCCCGGGAATACCTGCTCCCGCAGTGCCTGGAACAGGTGAGGTCGCACGACCTGAGGGGTTGCGCCCTGTGTGGCTAGGCCACGAGCCGCCAGCTCATCTCGAAGCTCTGCGCGTCCCGCAAGGCTGGGGGCGAGACGGACTGGCACCCCCAGGAAGTCGAGCATGGGCGACCGCCTGGCCTGGCCGGCACCGGCCTCCTGCAGCGCTCCGGCCACGGATGGTGTGGGGCTCGGAAGCACCGATTCCGCTGCCCCTGCCGGTCGCCTGACCGGTACGATACGCGCCGGAGTAGGCGCTGCAGACAGGGGTGTGACATCGATGGCGGAGGCGGTCGAAGCCGCGGCTCCCGCGATGCCGGCTGCATGCGAGCCGTACGCTTGGGTCAACAACGGTCGTAGCAGCGAAGGTGCCAAGCGAAGGTTCACGGCTCCCGCAGGCAGGTCCTGGCGAGGGATAGCTGGGTAGATCGCCTGAGTCCCCTCCGGCAGAGCTTCGCGCAGTCGGCGAAGTCCCGTCTGGTCCAGCGGACCGGATGCACGAGCGAGGGCCTTCCAATCGAACGCCACGGCACTTCCTCGGCGCTCGGCAGCTTCCGATGCTACCGCCATGGGGGGAGCGATAAGGGTGACTTCTCCAAGTCGCGGCAGGACCTGGCTCGGCACCCGAATCGGCGCGGATGCGGCTGGCCCTCCTCGGGCAGCAACTGTGCCACCAAGAATGTCCATGGGAGAAGGCACAGTCATTCCAGGCGCGGTACCCAATCTGCGTCCTAGCGAGGGACCGGCACCGAGCAACGGTATCCCGACCTGGAGGAAGGCACCGCCAGGTGTCCCGCCAACGGCTGTGGGACCTGCGCCTGGTGCGACGAGCGTCGCTTCGAGCGATCCTGGTAGCGAAACTGAGAAGATGCGGAGCCGAGGGACTCCGGTGCGTGATGGCACAGGCTCGGCGAACAGATCGTATACCGGGGGACCTAGTACAGGTTGGCCGCCACCGCGAGACGTCAGTCGTCCAAGTAGGAATCCCGCCAGCCCCGCAGCCAGCAGTCCGGGTATCGGTGATGGTCCGCGCTGCGGGGCAGGACTAGGGTGGATGGATGCCTCTGCGGTGGGTTGGAGAGCGTCTTCGAGCGCGCCCCTTGTGCCTCGTGGCCTACCACGCGGGTGGACGTCCGCCGTACCTGTATATGCCTGGTGGGCTGTCTCGTAGATGCTCAGTGCCTCACGACCCGGCAGGACCGGCATCTGGACACCGAAGCTGGGCATGGCCACTATGGACGGGCGCTCGAACGCTGGCTGGGGCACGACAAGACTCCGAAGCGGAGCGGGAGCACCCGGCATGGGCACGAACTCGGCTGGATAGGGGGCCGGCGGGGCAACACCGAGCCACGAGGCCGTACTCACCGGCGGATGACTGAGCGGGAACGACATGTACGGTGGTTGAAGCATGCTGCCGGTGGCCGCCGGACCGGCCACCCCGAGTGTCGCTGGCGACGTGAGTCGGGCGGCCATGGTGGCCGGAGCCACAGACCGTCCGATCATGACGCCGGCCGCAGCGCTGGCCATGCTGAGATTGGACAGCCACAATGTCCTCATGGCAACGCGCTTTGCAGTGGAAGGCGCCACTTCGACTTCTGGCGGTATGCCCGCGGGCGGCCCACTCCTGTGACCAGCCTGCCATGCTCGGCTGATGACATCCGGCTCTCGAGTCGGCTGTGACGCCGCTGGCCTTGCTTCGGCTGAGGCCGTACTTTCCGCCCCTCCTCCACCAGCAGGTCTCTGAATCGCTCGTCTGGATCCGGCGGGAACCTCCTCTACGACTTCCTCATAGGGATGTCCAGGGCCTCGAACTATGCGAACGCGCCGCCGGCTTCCTCTCGCCAACTCCGTCTCTGAGACGACAGCTCCGGCCACGGCAACGGCGGGCAAGCGGTACGCAGATGGCGGTGATGGGGCAGGAGCGACGGCTTCGCGTGAGACGCCGGGGCGTGCTGGCTCTGCTTGAGGTGCCGCCGCCACCACGGGAGGCTCTCGGAGCACCTCGGTTTCAGAGAGCTTGTCATGAAACTTCACCAGCCACATGGTGAACTGTCGGAGCTCGTAAGGGCCGACCTGGTAGGGTTTCATCAGGCGGTACAAGCCTTGTACAGGATCGGCTACGCCATGGAATGCTGCCCGGTGGGAAAGCAACATGCCGAAGGACTCGGCGTTCAAGCCAACGCTGCCGATGGGGCGGCCTGCACCCTCCTGAGCTCGCTCGAGCACTGCCGTGCCGGAAGTGCGCAGCGTCAAGTCGGCGAGGAAATCCGCGATCCGCTCCAGAAAGCGTGGCGGCTCGATTTCGGCGAGCTCCCGAAGCTTCTGTTCCGATAGGGCCATCCCCTAAGCCCTCCTCTCTCCCGAAGGGCCAAGTTTCCGCCATGCCCAGCCCAATACAGGCGGCCGCTTGGCGGAACCTCGCGCAGTGTTGTTAGCGCTGAAAGCCACTGTGAGAAGCTCCTGGCCCGGTGCCCAGGTTATTACTAACCAGGCTTTCGAAGGCGAACTCGAGCGATTCGACGGCGATAGCACCGGTCTCTGTCTTGAGGTCAGGACCCGTCCATTTCACGGGATAGGCCCCGCGCAGGTGCCATTCCTCCACGGGACTATTCCCTTGCGGGCCGTAGATGCTGATGGTGACATTCCTGCGCCGCGTATTGCCGTCCAGCGTGGACATGAACCAGCGAAAAAGATCCTGCCCAGGATCCAGACCCCGCTTCAGGGTGATGTTGCCATACTTAGTGCGGACGGGCAGACGGTGGACGAAGGTGTTCAGTCCGCCTTCTGGATAGTCGAACGTCTCTGTTTCGATGGTGATAGGCGAGCATTCACAGAAGCCCGCCACCTCCACCCCGTCTATCTGCACCCAGAAGCGCAGGCCAATATGCTCGTCGCGTCCCCTTCGGTCGCTGCTGGCACTGCCTGATCTCATGGTCGCATCCCTCCGTACTTCACCTCGCCTCGCTCGCGAGCAAGGTGGAGTTCTTTCATCATCAGATCGTAGACCCTGTCGGCGACGAGCTTGGGATCCACCCGCCGCGGGTCGATTCGCGGCTTCCGGCCGGCTGCGGCACCCTTTTCCTCGATGGCGCTCACGGCCGGCTCCTGTCCAGCGCCCTCGGTTCGTGGCCGGGCTGACGGCATCGCGAAAGCGAGCGACGGCGTGGGCCGCTTCTCATCCTTGGCGAGGATGGGACGGCTCTTGCCACCGGTTTTCACCATTACGCGGCAGTGGAGCCGCTTGATGCGAATCGCCATACTGTCACATCCCTCATTGGTCTTTCAGGCTGGCTGGCTTGCTGCCCAGCTTCCTCACGTCGTGGCTCTGCTTGAACGGGAGATCCGGTAGACCCATACTGGCTTGGACCATGCCATGCAGTTTCTCGATGATCTGTTTCTGTGTTCGGTCTAGGAGACTAGCGTAAAGGACCATGCGGGAGTTCACCTCCGACGGCAGCTTGGCCGACTCGGCCGAACCCTTCTTGATGCCGAAGACCTCCCGCATCTGTTGCTCTCGCGCGGCGGTGCCACCGACGGACTCTGGTGGTTTGTAGATCTCCTTGGCCGTCTTGAGCAGGTCCTCGGGCACCCCGATACCGAGCTTCTTGGCGGTCTCCATGGCTCGATAGGCGTACTTGGACAGCTCGTAGCGCGCTGCCGCGCGCTGCAGGACTTCCTCTGTGGTGACCTTTGCACCCGTGCCGAGCTCCTGTCGGATGGCCTGCTCGGCCTTGGCTATCTGTTCCACAAACTCCAGCCGTTCCATCAGAGCCCGCTGGTACGCTTCGTGTGGCGTCAAGCCCTGGAACTGTGCGCGGAACTCGGCTGTCCGCTTCTCTTCCTGTCGCGCCCGTCTGTAGGCTTCTTTCCAGAGCTCTTTGGGATCCGCCGGCGCCCTAGGATCCTGCTGGCGCGCAAGGGCCTCGTACTGCTTCTGGGCATACGCTGTCCTGTCGAACTTGCCCAACACCTCTGCCGAGACGGTGCCCTTGACTCCTCCGGGTGTCAGATAGCGGTCGGGGTAGGCCTGGTTGATCCGCATCTGGCGCTCGGTTATGGCGATGCTCTGTTTGATCGCCTTGGCTTGCAGGGCTGCCAACTCTTCAGGCGAGGTATTGCCACGTGCCCGAGCCGCTTCCAGTGTTTTCAGGGTCTTCTCGTAGTTGCGCATGGCGTTGTCTTGCTGCAGTTCGAGCGTGCGGACCTCGGCTTTGGTAAGGCGCGGTATCTCGACTTCGCTCTTGTGGAGTCCGAGACGTGCTGCCTCTTCTTTGAACGCTGCTCTCGCTACGTCGCTGTGGGATCCTGCTTCCTTGAGCCGTTGGAGTATCAGCCGCTCACTCGTCTTGGATAGCTGGGCCTCGATAGCGGTCCGCTGCTCTGGGGTGAGCTGCAGGCGCGGATCCAGATGAGCGTGCGCACGCATGACATCCGAGTTGAAGCTGGCCTTGAACATGCGGTCCCAGTTCTTGCCGTACTGCTTCTCCATCTCGGCTCTCGCTTTGTGGAGCGCGCGCTCTGTGGGGAATGTGACGTCAATGTCGCTGGCCGGTCCCTTGGTGCCCGTTGCGGTCGCTCCGTGCTCTTGGCAGATCTTCCGGATGATCTCTGAGCGTGCTTCGTGGGCGTCCTTGGCAACCTTGGATGCTGCACCATACTTCTGCAGTAGAGCGTCCCAATCTCCTACCTTCTTCGCCTCGTCCAGGCCATGCTGGACGGCGGCCTTGAGCGGCTTCTCCTTGGCAGCGGCTTCTTCGACGATTCTCTTGTCGGGTTTGCCCTTGGCGGTCGCCTCTGGCTCGTCGCCTTTCGCAGCCTTCAGGGCCGCGGTCTCGGCCTCTGCTGCGCCTGCCTTCGCATGGCCTTCGGGTAGAGCCTTAGCCTCCTCCTGTGCGGCGAGCTTTTTCTGTCGCGTCGCTTCTGCCTGCTGCTGCCGTGCCTCCGCCCGCTTCTGTTTCCAGGCCTCGTACTTGGCGCCCCAGACCGAGTCGGCCATGAGTGCACCGGTCGTTACGATCTGGCTGAGGATCTCCGCCTTGGCCTTCTGCTTCTCGTCTGGGCTGAGTGTGGGGTCGTCGTCCACGGCGGCGTAAGCACCAGTGAGGAGTGCCACCTGCGCCGCGTTGAGCGCCAGTCCTATCTTCTCCGCCGTCTTGGAGATCATGCCCTTGGCCTGGGACCAACTCATCTTGGCGCCGACGGCAGTGCCCATGATCCCCACAACCTGCGCCCAGACGTCCGGACGTTTGACGATGTCGCTCCAACTAAGGGGTGGCGGTCCTTCCCGAAGCTGCTTGACCTTGTCGTGGAGCTGCTCGACCTGCTGCAGTCCCTGCGTCACATTGACGGCCTGCAGCCCGAGCTGAATCTTGCGGGCCTTCTCGAGATTGCCGGCTACCTGAGCCGCCTGGCCTGCCTTTGCAACCTGGCCAAGGGCTCCGGCCGTCATGAGACCGCCGACGACCTTCCCACCCGCCTCGCTGAACGTCTTGAGACTTACTTTGCCAAACAACTGCTCGTTCGCATCTATGCCGAGCTCGCGAGCGATGATATCAGCACTTTCGTCGAATTTCTTGTCAATGTACGGGGTGAGATACAGCTTGTCATCCTTGATGCCGAACTTCTGGAGCACTTTCCGAAGCGGCCAACCGCTGGTCTTCCAGAATGCCCATAGTCCAACGTCCGCCAGACCGGTCAGGGCAGTGCCCATCCCCTTGAGAATCATCCATCCGGCGTACGCCTCGCGCTTGGCGATGTAGCTGACAACGCCCTCCATTTCCTTGGCGGGCGTGTAGCTCTTCCATCGCTGACTCATGCTCTTGTAGAACTTGAATGCGGCGCCCTCTGGTCGGTCCGCGAGATATCGCTCGACCTCGTCCAGGGTGCTGGTGAAGCGCGTGATCACAGTGCCCTTGTCGAAGATGCGCTGATGCATCTGGAAGATGAGCCAGTCCAGGTGCGGTGTGCCCAGAGCGCCGAAGAGGCGCTTATCTTCCTCGTACCACCGGCGCAACGGCTCCACCATCTGCGCAGGCTTCCTCCACCAGGAGCGCACATTCTTGGTAATGGCATCCACGTCCCTGGCGATCGCTGCCTTCGCCTCCTCAGTAAGGGTAAGGCGAGGCTTCTGCGGTTCCGGTTTGTCTGGTGCCCGCATGAGGCGCGGTGCTGGAGCGGGGACCTCTATCCGCGGCCGTTGTTGCTCTTCGATAAGTCTGGCACTGATGGCATCAGCCCAGATCATGGCGGCCTGTTGGTCGCTGAGTTCACCTAGGTTCAGCTCGATGTCGACGTCCAGCGAAGGAACTTCGGCCTCCAGCTTGTAGCCCTTCTGCAACATGGACTGCTCGACCATCTGGAGGGCCATGAGAGAGATCGTGTCGAGGCGCTTCTGGTCGGCGGCGGTGATCTCCGCGTCATCCTCCGTTTCGTAGGTACGGGCGTAGTCGTCCACGCGCAACCCCTTGGGGCGCCCCACCCTTGCGAGGACGTGTTTGGCAGCAAGCTGAGCCTCCTGCTCGAGCGTATCGCCACCCTGGCGGCTGAATGGGCTCAGTCCCTGTATGCGGCCCGATGTCTGCTGGATCACGTGGGTAAGCTCATGTGCCAGCAGCTCTTGCCCTCGAGGTGAATGGGGGTCGTAGCGTCCTGGACCAAAGAAGACGTCGCTGCCGATGGTGAATGCGCGCGCTCCCATGGCCGAGGCTGCTGTGCCTGCCGTCGGGTCAGTGTGAATGCGCACCTGGGAGAAGTCCTGGCCGAAGTGTTGCTCCATGGTTTGGCGCGTCGGACCATGCAGAAGGGCGCCCGTGCTGCCACCGGCGATCAAGCGTCTACGCATGGCTTCCGCATCGAGGTACTGATCCGGACCGCCCACGCCCGGCAGGGCATCACGGAACAGTCCAAACCCTCGCGCTACTCGTCCAACGAACGATCCGACCGCGGACGCAGCTCCCGCAATCGTACGAGTGACGGACGGTGGCGCCGTCGAACGATGAGCCACGATCGTGACCAATGAGCCTGCCGTCGTCCCCAGCGATCGTCCAAGCGCGGCGCCGGATGCCGTCAGCGGTCCCGTAAAGGGTCTCGCAGCACCGCCAGGTGGTCGCGGCAGGATACGCGTAGCTGGACCCAGTAGGCCACTCGCCAGGCCGCCGACGAGAGATCCGACCCGGCGCGCGAGGGACAGTGCCGGTGCCGCAGCGCGGCGACCGATGTCGCTGGCACGGGTCGCAGCCGAACCGACCAAAGCCCTCACTGTCCGAACAACGGGTCTCGCGGCGTCCACAAGAGGTCTGGCCAAGGTTCGGGCGCTGGCCAACACACGCCGCGCCGTGCGACTGGCGAAGTCGCCCGTTCTGTGTGCTAGCCGGCCAATGGCTCCGCCGGCGGCACGTGCAAGGCCGCCCGCCACCCTCAGCGCTCCCCGTGCGAGCGGTCCGAGCCTCTCGGCGGTACCGGTTACAAGGCGGCCCACGCGAGCAGCGATCCCAGCAAGTGCCTGACCGATGGGCGACACCAGATGTCTCTGGGCCACCAGCACTCGGCGGTAGGTACGGACGGCGATGCTCATACCGCGGCCAATGAACGCCCGGAGGCGCGCCACCGCCCGCATGCCAGACCCAACAGCCCTGCCCAGCAGCTCTCCTCCGACGCTCCTGGCGGTTCCGATCCCACGCACCAGTACACCAATGCCGCGGGCTGCCAGATTACCAAGCGTACCACTGACCGCCCCGAAGCGCTCCCGGGCACGCACGACGATCCTGCCTACAACAGTTCCGGCAAGTCTGCCGAGAACTCCGGCGCCCTTCGCGGCGCGGCTGAAGAGGCGGCCCAGGACGTCGCGGGCCAGTCCCCCGACGAGTTGGGCGGTCTGGGTCGCGCTGCCGAACAGGTGTCCTGCAAGTTGGCCTACGAGCCTGCCCACGATCCTCGCCCCTCTTGCCCCTGCTCCAAGAGCTCGGCCTAAGAGCCCACCGGATAGCGAATCCGCACGCCGGAGAGCCTGCAGGCCGGCTCCCAAGAGGCGACCGAGCATCCGACCCGTGGTCTCCCTGGCGCGGTCTGCGGTCCGCGATGCAGTGCCGAGCAGTCTGCCCACCAGGCCGCCGACAAATTGACCCAGGCGGTCTCGGCCTTCCGCGACGGCTTCGGCCGCGCGCCCCAAGAGGTTGCCGATGAACTGCCCAGCAGTCCCAGCGCCGTGGGCGAGTCGGCTCACCAATCGGCCAAGCATGCCGCCCGTCGCCCGATCGAGACCGTGTGCGGCGCTTCGAGCCGTTACGAGGAGCCGCCCCACCACACGACCAGCCCACTGACCCAGAATGCCTGGCCGCTCCATGGCGCGCCGTACGAGCCGACCAAGGAGAGTACCAGCCCACCGAGCAGCCTCCGGCAGGAAGCCGCCGCTGACCACGCGGAGAAGCCTACCGATAATGCGTCCGGCCCGGGAGCTTCGCGTTCCGTGCCCCGATGTCACGCTCCTTAGCATCTCTCCGAACGTACGGCCTACGAACCGTCCGAGACGCACCGCCATGCCGCCGGGGCCTTCGCGAGCCAAGCGTGCTAACCGTTGGGAGACCACCCGGATGCCGCGGACGACACTGCGAGCCCGTGGATCCCCTCTCAGAAGCCGTCCGAACCTCTCGCCTGCCCAGCGTCCCAGTTGTCGAGCCACCCACGCTGGGCCGCCGACCACTGGACCGAGCACTCTCACCAACTGACGTGCCAAGTGAGCGGCGCCCGGGCCGAGCCGCCCCAGGATGCCTCGCGCTACAGTCCTGCCGAACTCGGCCAGTCGTCGGGCGCCCGTCAGACCGCGCTGCAACAGCCGTCGTACGGAGGAGCGGGCGATGTTCCATAGGGGCCCGAGGCGCTTTCTACCCCAATCCCACGCGCGGCCGGCGATTGTACGAACACCGCGCGCAACATCGTGGCCTCGGGCGAGAAGGCTCCGCGCGAAATCCCATGCTTTTCCGGCAGCGCTCCGCAGCCACTTGGCCGCCCTGCCGACTGGACCCTTAGCGAAGGACCATAAGCGGCCGAGCGCGCTGCGTATCCATCTTCGGTAGGTTCTCGCACCTTCTCGGCCTGCTCCTAATAGCCGTCGGACCATGGAGACGCCAGGGAGAACCAAGTTGCGAACTCCAGGCGGAAGCGACTTCCAGCAAGCGTTGATCTTGTCGAGTGCCTCTTGACGCAGCCGTTCAGCGTATGATCGGGCGCCTTCTGTCAATCGGCGGGAGATGGCTTCTGCCGTGTGCCACAGTCGTGTCGCCAGGCTTCGTGCAAAGTCCCAGGCCCGACCCGCCGCCTCGACGGCTCGGTGCCAGAGATCCGCGGCCGCGGTCGTAGCCCACTCCCAGAGTGCCTGGGTTCGTTCGCGGAGAAAGTCCAACGTCGCCCGACGAAGACTCCTCACGAAGGTGCGTTCGCGCTCAGCGACGGACTTGGCTGCGTTCCATATGCCGCGAACCTTCTCTCCTGCCCAATCCCATGGCAGGAACCGGGTCTTCGATCGAACCCACGCCCACACGTTGCTTGCGGCGTTCCGAGCCCAATCCCATGCGCGTCGGATAGAAGCTTCTGCTCTGGCGACGGCTTGGCGGATCCGCTCGCGGGCCCATTGTTGGAGCCTCCGGACCATCTGTCGGGCGCGCGCCAGAAGGCGCCGGCCAGATTCCAGGGCATGGGCTAAGCCCTGCTGTGCACGGCGGCGGGTATCCTCGAGAAGCGTACGAACACGCGACCGGACCGAGAGCCATACGCGGAGCGACCGTGTTCGAGCTGCCAGCCACCGCTCGACTACACGGGCGGCGACGAAACGCACGATGCTACCGGCTGCAGCTCGGCACCGACGGATGATCTCCCGCATGTGGATGACACGCTGAGCGATGATGACGGCGCGCTGGCGAGGGATGCCCACAAGCACGAGGTAACGCTCGAGAGTGCCGGCATCGGTGGCACGGTCCATTGGGATGAACTCAGGACCCAGCGGATACCCCTCGAGCGCGTGCCCGCCGGTTCCGCCGACCTCTGTTCGCGGAAGCGTCTTTTCATCCGTTCCAAGCCAGACGTATGGGCTTTGGATCGTGCTCACGAACGGTCGACTCAGCCGCGCCACCAAGTCGTCCTCATGCACATGTGCATGGAAACCGTGAAGACCGCGCGGCACCGAGCCGAGCATGGTACCGCGTGCTTCGAAATCCACGTGCGAGCGAGCTGCAGGGACGTCTCGGAGTGCAGTCGCAGCGATAAGCGATCCCTGCGAGTGACCGATCACGCGCAGCGGTGCGCTTGGCGTGCGTGTCGTCGCATAGAGCTTCAGAAGGCGCTCGAGGGTCTGGGTGGCGGCATTGCTGCTTGACCTACCTGCAGCATCCAGAAGGGGTTGCTTCACATCGAGCAGGGAGCCGATGTACTGAACGATATCATGCCGAGAGTAGGCGGTGGGAGTACCGGGCCAGTTGTAGACGCCCACCACGGGCCGACCGGTGCGCTGAGCAAGCAGCCTCTTGTGCCGTTCGTGGTCGGCGAACGTTGTGTTCATGCCGTTGACGAACAGGATGGTGCGCGTGTCGTGCTGAAGCGCTTCCTCCCACGTGGAGTACTTCGGCCCCCTGTAGCTGTCGGGATAAGCAGGTTCGGTCACCGCTCCATCGCGGGCCTTGTCTTGCTGCCACTGATAATAAGCGTTGGCGACGCTTGCCAGCCAAGTGCTCGACCTCTCTCCGATCTTGGCAACATCCGTGCCCACTGACGTGAGGAATCCCATGGCCGTGCGACCAGCAAGCCGCTGACGCGCGAACTCCGCCGCGGCAATACCGGCGCTGCCAATCTTTGTGTGCTCAGCGATGCTGGCCATCTCGGAAGTTGCTTGTCGCAGTCTACGGTCGTACAAGGTCGCGGGGGCGCCTAGGCGCTATGATGTCTTGCGCTGTCAGTCGCCCCCGGTCAGTCGCTGGTTGATCTTGCTTATCTCTTCCACCCACCTGTGCCGTTCTCGGTGTTCCAGGCTCAGGATCTCCTCCAACGACCAGTGGAAGTGATAGGCGATGTAGGCTACCTCCTCGTAGAGCGCGCTCGAGGGGTAGCGGGCTATTCCCCCGCCGGTTCAGCCTCCTCTTCCGCGGTCTCCTCGGGCGTCAAGTCATTGATCTTCCGGTAGAAGTCCTGCAGGTAAGCAAGGTCTGCCGAGAAGAGGTTCTCGATGACACCCGTGTCTATGACCTCGACAGTGCCGAGTTTCGTGATCACCCTGGCCAGGAGGATGATAACCAGGTAGGCCTGATTGGCTCTGACGCGAGGGTCTCTCAGCGGAGCGATCTCGTCCATGGCTGTCGCTAGGCGCATACGTCCCTCGCGGTGCAGAGTGCCGTTCTGGTCAATGTATCCGCGTGGCAGGACGAAGTCGAACTCCGTCTGAAGACCGCTCTTGGTAGGCTTGTTCATGCGCTATCCTCTTGTTGCTTACTGCTGTCGCTCGAGACCTTCGTGTGCCAGCTCTAGCTCCTCGATGGCGATCTCGTTCTTGGTCGAATCTAGGGCTGGTCCCTTGAACTTGCAGGGCCAGGCCTTCTTGAAGGTGTACTTGCAGACGACCTTGCCGTCGGGAGCATAGAGCGTCACAGAGCCGTTCTTGCGGTTGGCTTCGATGCCGCCGTTCTCGATCTGTTTGCGCCAGTCGTGGAGCCGCTTGTCATCGGTAATGCCGCGACGGAGCACGATGTTGGGCCACTTGAGCGCGCCAGGTACCTTGTGGACGACGAGGTTTCCGCCCTTGCCAGTGACGCGATGCTCGATAACCTCCGTTTCCGAATCGAGGCCAGTGACCTCTCGGAAGATGCCCTCGGTGATGCCGTCAATCTCCAGGTACCATCGCAGGGCGCCGACTACTTCAGCCATAGTGTTGTCTCCCTTCCTCTTGATAGTGGGGCGGACACTCCAGGCTGCTCGGGGCGTCCGCCCTCAGGTGTGGTTGCTTACGTCTCGGAGATAGAACCGCCGCCGGACCACTGGCCGATGCGGATGATGACGAACTCGGCGGGCTTGACCGGGTTCACGCCGATCTCCACATACAGCCTGCCCAGGTCGATCATCTCCTGCGGGTTGGTCTCAGCGTCGCACTTGACGTAGAAGGCCTCCTCTGGGACGGATCCGAACAGCTTGCCCTCTTTCCATTCGGTCCACAGGAAGGCCGACAGATTGCGCCGCACGCGGCCCCAGAGGTCCTCGTCGTTGGGTTCGAAGACGACCCACTGCAGCCCGCGCTCCATGGACTTCTCCAGGTAGTTGAACAGACGCCGGACGTTGATGTATTTCCACGACGGATTGCCAACTGTGGCGAGAGTCCGGGCACCCCAGATTCGGATACCAGTGCCGGGGAACGCACGGATGGCGTTGATGCCGTCGGGGTTGAGGATCTCCTGCTCGCCCTTGGTTACCTTGACCTCGAGATCCACCGCGCCCAGCAGCGCCTCGTTCGCAGGAGCCTTGTGGACGCCACGCTCGACACCCACGCGAGCCCAGACACCGGCGACGTGTCCCGAAGGAGGACAGAACATCTGCGCTCCCTTCCGCGTAGGATCGGCGATCTTGATCCACGGGTAGTAGATAGCTGCCTGGCCGTGGTCGCAGTTATACGCGGTGTTGTTGGTCGTATCCCGCATCTCCTGCGGCGTGAGGCCCGGAAGGGGATCGAGGATGGCCATCCGGTCGCCCATGCGTTCGCAGTAGGCAACCAAGGCGCACTGAGCATCGAGAATGGCCTGCTTGCGCTGGTCGGTGATGGTCAGCACCTCCTCGACGGCGCCGCCAGGGGTCTCGACCTTGGTGAAGACCCCCGCCATCAAGTCGGGAACCGCCACGAAGTTGATGTCTTCCACCACTGCGAGACCGTTGAAGCCTGTGCGCTGTGCCTCGTCACCGACAAAATCGTTGGGCGAGACCTTCGCAAGGCTGGTGGATACGGCCGAGCCGGCAGGTGTTAGCGCTGTACCCGGACCAGTGGTGGCCAACGCGGCGCCTCCGGTCAGCGTGTAGACCTTCGCCTCAGGCTTGGTGGCAGTCGCGGTGACTTCGGCCTGAACTAGCTTGGAGCGTTTCAGCGCATCGGCCAGCGTCTGCACGGTGAGCGGCTTGTCCTTACCATAGCCGAACTGCTCCGTGTCGCTGCCATGGGTGATCTTGATCCGGAACTCATCACCCTCGGCTGCCTCGACCTCGACCTTGATATCGTTGCCCTCGGGACCGGGTTTCAGTGCCTTGAACGTGATTCCGCCGACGGCCACCTGTGCCACCGACGGCTGAGCCTGGGCGCCAGCGCCCGCCGGCACATAGGTCAGCGCAGCGATGTCATCCGGCCTGGCGACACGCACGATATAAGCACGTCCGCCACCGTTGTCATAGTAGCCGCGCACAGCATGGGCCAGGTAGCTTCCCTCCAGGTATGGCAGGCTGCCCTGGGGGATCTGATACTTCTTGACGAACTCAGGCCATGTCTTGCACTTGGATGGATCGGCCTTCCCTGAGGCCTGACGCTCGCGAATGGCCGCTGTGATGGTCGCCATCGCGAAGTCCATCCAGCTCTTCCGGGACGCACGCTTGGCCGCCACAAGCTCTGCCGCAGGCATGCCCAGCTCGTCGCAGAGGGCCTTCACGATGATGTTCTCTTCTTCGCCGAAGATCTGGCAGAACTGGGTCCAGTTGGAGATGAACGTGGGCTTGTTGAACTCGCCGCTCTTCGCGTAGCCGATGAAGGCCGCCGTGTTGGTGCCGACGCCTTCGATGGGCTTGGAGCCGCTCTCGATCTCTTCTACGAACACACCTGGTGCTAGGTATTCAGGCATTTCGACCTCCTTGGTCTTCGTCTCATTTGCATGGTCGGTTGCCGGGTCACATCCCGGATCTTACTTGCAGCGACTTTCACTCTTGCGGGACATCTCAGTCTGGTGGCTCGACCTCCTTCCTAGTGCGTCTAGCAGGCTTTGCGTCTCGGGTGGCGCTGTTCGTCTCGCCCGCCTCTGCGAGCTGAAGCATGCCAGCGCCGTTTTCGGTCTTGACGGTGATCTCCCCACGCCCTGGCACGTCTGCGATAAGGATGTGGTCACCAGGTGGGAGGTCGTGGAACGTGTAGACACCCTCGGAATCGCTAGTCGTATGGTGACGACCGATGCGGAGAGGGATGTACGCTGCAGGTCGCCCGTCCGGGTAGCGGAGCCTACCAGAGAGCGACACTGTATAGACCCTATCGAGTTCGACCAGATCCGGCGCGTTCAGGGCGGCTTCGGTCAAGACGCGTTCCTCCACGGAGCGCTGACCGTCGCTCATCTCTTCGAGGCGCACGACAATGGGTTCCAGTTGGTCCGGCCGACCGGGGGGAGGACAGACCGTCTGAACCTCTTGTTCATGATAGCCACGCTTCTTGACGCGAAGCACCCTCGGGCCCGGTGGCAGGTCCAGGATGAACCAGAACCCTCGGCTGTCCGAAGTGGCACGCTCGTCACGTCCTTCTACGGAGACGGTGGCGCCCGGCACGGGCTTCTGTCCGTCGGCGGTGGTGACGACGCCGGCCGCGCTGACCCTGACACCGCCCATCTCCAAAGGTCGGCGTGGTCCATGGGGCGGAACCCCCTGGCCCAGCCCGAGTACTGCCTCGCGAACCACGCGCGTCCAGCGTGTCTCGAAGGGATCGAACTCGGTTGTGACGACGATGCTCACGGACGGTCGCAAGCTTCCTCCGAGCACACGCCAGAGGTTGTGAGCGTCGCCGTGCGCTACATCATCAGGCTGTACCACGTTGATGAGTACTGCCTCGGGACCCTTTCCTTCGAGGGAGCCTGCGAGGCAGTTCTCAGGAGCGTAAGGGAACCGCAGGAGGATGCCCAGCGCGTCCGCCAAGACCCGGTGCTCCGCTGCTGGGTCCTGCGGCATGTGGGCGGTGAGAAGATACGACAGATCGAGACGAACGGGTGGGCGCTTGCGACCGGCTATGCCCTCGTTCGTCTTGCGCACCAACGCCCACGATTGGTCGCGCAACTGGAGGTTCTCGCGAACGTCGTGCAAGTAGAGGTTCAGGCGGCACTTATCTGGCTGTGACGCCTCGGCTGTGGCCGGTGAGTCGAAGGTGATCTGTTGCGGGTCCGAGACAAGCGTATCGGGCAGCTTGGCAAGCTCCGTCGCAAGCAACCGCTTCAATGTCTCGTCAACGTCCTGTATCACCAGCACCGTCCCTTCATTCGTTCGATCGCTGAACGATGGTCACAGCGGTGGGACCGCTGTTCAGCACTTGTGCAGAGTTTCCATCCCACCAGACCGGGCCGCCCAGGCCCTCAGTCCCCGATGTCCCGCGCGAGCATGAAGTCGCTGCAGACCACGCTCGCCTGGAAGGTCTCGTGCATCTCATCAGCATGGTAACAGCCATCTACACGCTAAGGAATACGTATTTATACGTATTTCCTGGATACGGACCCCCGGTGCTCGCGTGGCTCCTCTCCGCCATTTCCATCTGCAGCGCGGCCTTCGCCCGGCGCGCAGGAGTCGCTCGGCGCCTTCCTCGCAGGTTCAAGGTCGAGACACGGCGTTGCGGTACAATGGCAACAGGAAGCTATACGGTCGTTCGCTCCAGAATCCTTCCGTAAGCGCAACTTCTTGCAGCCGATGACGATGCCATTATCCAATGGATGATTCAGACCGATCCTCTGCTCCAGCGATCAGCTGGGCCCGCATCAGCGGAATCGTCGCGCCGCTTTCCTCGCTGCTCATTCTCATTGCCGTCATGTCCGTGGTTGCGGGGCCGGAGGGGTTCCGCACGCGTGGCAACTGGAACACGATCATCCAGTCCACCGCGGTTGTCGCCATCCTCGCAGTCGCGGAGACTGTCGTCATCATCGCTGGTCACATTGATCTCTCGGTTGGCCGCGTGCTTGCCCTATCTAGCGTCTTGGCGGCCTCGACCATGGTAGACCATGGCATGGGGAGCTGGGCAGGCGTAGCGGCTGCACTTGCGGGCGGCACTGTTTGCGGCCTCGGCAGCGGGCTTCTGACGGCCTACGGCCGCATGCCGGCCTTCATCGCCACTCTGGGCATGATGGGTGTCGCCAATGGGTTAGCTCTCATGGTGGCGCGGGATGCGAACATCAGTGGCCTGGCGCCGGGCTTCGAGACATTCGCGCTGGGCCATGTCCTGAAGTTCGGTGGTTCGGAAGGTATACCCGTGCCGCTCCTGTTGATGGTGGTCGCAGCCATCGGAGTGCACTTGCTCCTCGCTCGTTCTGCATGGGGGCGTCATGTATATGCCTCCGGAGGCAACCCGGATGCAGCGCGACTGTCCGGTGTCTCCCTCCAGGGGATGACAGTCAGTGTGTTCACTCTGTGCGGTCTGCTCTCCGGTTTCGCGGCCATAATCCACGTTGCACGCACTGGAGGCGGCCAGCCCACTGCCGGGGTTGGCCTCGAGCTGCAGGCGATCGCTGCCACGGTCATCGGCGGAACGAGCCTCTCGGGCGGATCCGGCGGTGTGGCAGGGACCTTGATTGGCGCCTTCCTCATGGCCGTCATTCAGAATGGATGCGACTTGAAAGGAATCCATCCTCACTTCCAGGTGATCATCATCGGCTGCGTGATCTGGCTGGCAGCCCTGTACGATAGCTTCCGCAGGCGGGGGATCACTCGTTGAGCCAGCGACCACACTCCTCGACAGATCGACACCGTGTCAGCTGGCGTGGTGTTTTCGCGGTGTGTATTATCGTTGCGTCCGGTTTCCTCTCGGTGGCGAGCAAGGCTCGTGCCGCGTGGCAGGATGCGCCTGCCCACTCGGATGCAGCGTCTTCACAGAATCCGGAGACACGCCTGAAGCAGGCGTATACGCTTCTCGCGGCAGGCGACATCCAGGGTGCAGAGGCCATCTTCCGCGAGCTGATTCGTGCAAATGCAAAGGAAATCGGCGCCTACGTCGGGCTGGCCCAAGCACTCACAGCGCGCGGAGATCTAGCCGGCGGCATTGGAGCCTATCGCCAGGCAATCGCTCTCAACCCTCGATCTGCGGCATTCCGGGCAGGATTGGCAGACGTCTTGCAGCGGAGCGGAGACCGGGTAGCCGGAATGAGAGAACTGCAGGAGGCCGTAAGCCTGGAGCCAGGAAACGCCCGCTACCGTCTGCATCTATCAGCGGCGTATCGCCAGCTCGGTTGGCTAGTGGACGCGCGGAGGGAAGCCGTGCAAGCCCTCGGTAGGGCACCCGAAGACCCTTCCGTGTATCTGGAGCTGGGAGCAATCCACGAGGCCATGGAGCGCTGGGATGCGGCGCTGGAGTGTTATGCGGCGGCTGAGCGCCTCGATCCCTCCTCCGTCGAGGTCAAGGTGGCAGTAGTGAACGCGCTTCTAGCTGCTCACCGCTATGCAGAGGCGGAGAGCCGCTGCAAGGTTCTAGTGGAGCGTTACCAGGACAACGTAGATGCGCGTCTGGCCTGGGCAGCCACGCTGGACGGCTTGGGGCGGCACGCGGAAGCTCAACAGGAGTGCCGCCACCTGCTAACTCTCCAGCCTAACAATGCCGTGGTCTGGGGAAACCTGGGATGGTTCCAGTTTCTGTCAGGGGAGCTTGAAGAAGCCCTGAAGAGCACCGAAAAGGCCATCCAACTCGATTCGGGTCTTGCTTACGTGCGTTACAATCTCGGGTTGTTGCTTGCGGTCAAGGGGGATCGGCAGCGAGCCGAGGAGGCATATGCCGCAGCGCTCAGAACAGGCGATCGGTCCGACTTGCGCGCGGCGATCCGCGACCTGAGGAACCAGCTCGTGCGAAAACCGAACGACGCGATTCTGATGGCCATGCTCGCCATGCTGGAGGAGGCGCTTCAATCGCAAGTCGTCAAGCGGCTGGCGCCCTAGCAGAACGCGACTGGATGAACGAGAGGAGAACCCCGCCATGAACAGCAAGGGATACATCTATAGGAAGAAGTCCGAGGCGCCGGTGGTGGCATCCAAGTGTGGCGCTAGCACGCGGATCATCACGGCTGCCGACACACCCGTTGCCAACCTGCATGTCACGCACATCACCGATTCTGTGCGCCACTACCACAAGGAGTGTACGGAGTACTACTACATCTTGGAGGGGCGCGGCAAGATGGAACTGAACGATGATGTGGTGGATCTGGAGCCAGGAGTGACCGTGCTCATCGAGCCGGGCACATTCCATCGAGCGTATGGCGACATCACCACCATCGTATTCGGTGTGCCCGCATGGCACCACACGGACGAGTTCTATCAGACCGAAGCTGAGGTTGGCGAGACCAGTTCGGAGGACGATGCGTGAGCAGCGAAGCTTACATTGAGGATGTCATCAGCAAGTACCAGGAGTACGTCAACCCGTGGTTGGCAAGCCTCATGAAGTTTGGTGGCTTCGGTGATGTGGAGGTCAGCGCCTCTGGATGCATCGTGCGGACGGCCTCTGGTGCGGAGTACCTGGATTGCCTAGGCGGGTATGGCGTCTTCACGCTGGGCCATGCCCACCCGGATGTGGTGTCAGCCGTCCGCGAACAGCTCGAGGTCATGCCGCTCTCGAGCCGCACCTTCTTCAGTGCGCCTCTCGCGAACCTAGCCGAGAAACTTGCCGAGGTCGCTCCGGGTGAGCTGCGCTACACGTTCGTGTGCAATAGCGGCACAGAGGCGGTGGAAGGCGCCATCAAGATCGCGCGGATTGCCACCGGCAAGACAGGGTTCGTCTGCACAGTGGGAGGGTTTCATGGGAAGAGCATGGGCTCTCTTTCTGCCACTGGCCGCGAGCTCTTCCGACGGCCGTTCGATCCCCTCGTACCTGGCTTCGTCCATGTACCGTTCAATGACGCATCTGCGGTGGCCGATGCCATTGACGAAGACACTGCCGGGGTATTGGTGGAGCCGATACAAGGAGAGGGTGGCATTCGCTGCCCGGATGCCGACTACCTGCCAACGCTGCGGCGGATCTGCAACGATCGAGGCGTGTTACTCATTCTAGACGAGGTGCAGACGGGTTTGGGTCGTACGGGCGCCATGTTCGCATGCCAACACTACGGTGTAGCTCCGGATATCCTGACTCTGGCTAAGGCGCTCGGTGGTGGCGTCATGCCCATCGGTGCGGTGATGTCCACACCGGAGATCTGGGAGAAGGCATTTCGTGAGAACCCCCTCGTGCACACGAGTACGTTCGGCGGCAATCCACTGGCATGCACAGCGGCGCTGGCTGCGCTCCAGGTCATCGAACGGGACGGACTGGTTGCCCAGGCCAAGGCTCGTGGCGAACAGCTCATGACAGGCTTGCGAGAGGTGCAGTCACGCTTTCCCGAGGCCCTCGAAGAGGTACGGGGTATGGGCCTCATGGTCGGTGTGGAGTTCGCGGTGAAGGATGTCGCCGAGCTGACGATCAACGGCATGGCGCGTCGAGGAGTCATTGCCGCATACACGCTGAACAACCCGAAAGTCATTCGGTTCGAACCGCCAGCGGTCATTTCCGAGTCCCAGGTAGACCAGGCTGTTCGGGCGTTCGGGGAGGCCGTCGAGGAAGCCGTGGCCGCATTGCAGGACCTCTAGGCGGGGCCCTGTCGTTCCCACCCCGGACTCGCTGCCGATCCGTCCGTAGTCACGCCGCTAAGAGACGACCCTCTCGATCTGCCGCAATGTATCGCGCGTGATGTCCCGAAGGTGCACCACGTGGTAGCCGGTCACGCCGGTATGGAGCGTGTCGTGGATATGGTCGGCCCATGACGCTGGCAGGGCCTTGCGTCCCAGGTACGCACCCATGATGGATCCGACCGTAGCACCATTGCAGTCCGTATCGAAGCAGGGCTGAACAGCGCGGCAAATCGAGAGGGCGAAATCCTCCTCACCCCAGAGCAGACCGATAGACACGATCATGGCGTTGGAGATCGTGTGGCACCAGTCGTGGCCGTGGTTCTCGTCCCAACCCGCATGCACGCGATCTACCGCCTCGTCATAGACGATCCTGTCCTTGCGCCACTGGATGACTTCCCGGATAGCTTCAGCGAGGCGACTGCGCTCGGGGACGTATCTAAGGCCGATTTCGGGCAACTCTGCAACCGACGTGGTGGTGAAGGCCGCCGATACCATGGCAGCCGCCCACATCTCGCCGTAGATACCGTTCTTCACATGGCTGACGCACGCATCACGCCACGCGAACTCTGCGGCTGTCTCAGGTCTGCCGGGGGCGACATAGCCCCAGAAGTCGGCACGGATCTGCGCCCCAATCCATTCGCGGTAAGGATTGCGGAAAGTTGCCGAGCGAGGGGGTGGTATGAGCCTTACGAAATTCCGGTAGGCCACACGCTCAGCAGTGCACGTGTGGAGAATGGGGATATCGCTCATCCAGAAATCGGCGACGTTCTCAGGAGTGAAGTCAGGCCCATACCGTTGCATCACGGCCAGTCCCGTCGTGGTGTAGTTCGTGTCATCGTCCTCCGGCATGTGGTCCACGAGGTCGGCGAATGCGGCGCCTGGTCGCAGGTCGTATCGCTGTCTGATCGCTGGATCGGCGATGTCATAGCGGAAGTAGTCGCTAAGAGGCCAGCGGCCTGTGTCCTTCAGGTAGCCCCACATGCGGGGGCGTCGCCATCCTTCCACGGGCTTGCCGAGAAGGCATCCCACGCATCTTCCAGTCCAAGCGCCGTAGATCTTGTCCTCGAGCTCAGCAGGCGTCAGGCGAGGGGGCTGAATGTGTACGGCTTTTCGTGGACGTTGCGCGACAATGCCCGCCAAGTCCGAAGGTTCTACGTAAGGGTAGTCCGCCCGTAAGGGCTGACGTATCGTGGCATCCAGCAAGGCCTCTGCCTCCGGCTGGTTGACCGGATCCTCGAGGTCCAGGGCGAGGACCCGCTCGAACCGGTCTTCCAGGCCACGGATGTCGCGGCCCTCCTCGAGACATTGCCTGCGCTCGATTTCGACATCGCTCTTGCTGAGATAGAGCCAGATGTGCTTCACAATCCTTCTCCTCGTCGTGTTACGGACAGGTAGTTACGGGATCTCTAGAACGAGCTTCTCGGTTGTTGACAGACCTGCGCTGTTGAAGACCTGCACTTCTAGAGTGTGCTTGCCTGGCGGAATGGGCGGCGTCGTGACGAGAAACCGTTCCATCCGACTGTCCGCGAGACCATCCACTGGAGCTGCGGCGCTCCAGTCGCCTCCATCTAGACGCCATTGTGCAGCTGTCACGATCACCGTTGACTGAACGGCCGCGCACTCCAGACTTAGGACCCCGTCCTTCGCAAGGCTTTTCGTCGCATGCAGCAAGAACACGACGGGAGGGGTGTTGCAGATCACCACTTCCTTGGACAACGCCGAAGTCGAGGCAACATCGGTCCAGTTGGATGGTGCATCGGTGGCCGTTACCCGGAACATGTAGACACCGTCTTCGAGGCGCTTAGTGTCTAGAGACCGCGATGTCTCGCGGGAAATGCGCGGCTGAGAGGTGGCAGGGGCGACCTGCGTCTGTCCGCTTTCAGCGTTGAGGGCACGGGTCCTATCCAGGATCTCCTGACGAAGCGCAGGTGGAAGGTCAGGATGGCGGTCCAGTTCGGCCGTGACCTGGGCGACGGTCAGGGGCTTGCGACTCGTTGGTTGAGTAGGGGCTGAGGTCGAGGTGGAACCTTCCTTCTTCTCTCCAGGCTGGAGCGCGGTTTCAGGCAGAGCCTGCCACGTCCTACCTCCGTCCCTGGAGTACTCGACAGCGTAGGCCAGTGCATCCTGATCTGGATCCGACGCTTGCCACTTCAGCGTCTGTACGCCAGACCACTCTTCGCCCCCCGTCGGCACCTGGAACGCTACGGTCGGAGCACGGTTTGCCGGAAGGTAGGAAACGGTGACAGCCTGAACCGCTGGGGTAGATCTATCGGGCCCGGCGGTCAGCGTCAGACGATACTGCAAGTATCTGGCCGGAGGGCTCAGAACCCGACCTCCATTCCCCTCGGGTTGCAGGCGCGCCCACGAGCTCCAGCTCGCGTCCGGCTCGGAGACCTGGCCGGACCGAGTCTCGAGTAGAACCGACGTACCCTCGGGCGTAGCTGCCGTAATGGCCACGTGGCCCCAGCGGGCAACACTGCCGGCATCGAGGATGCCAGACTCGAGCGTACCTGAGAGGCTGCTGGACGTGGCGGTTCGCAGGACCTGTCCGTTGTTCGCAGTACCTATCCAGATGGTACCGTCCGCACCTGTCGCCGCGCACAGGATCTCCGCAGTCGTGGGAGCATCCAGTGGCGCGCTGCGTCCGCCTGCATCGAGCGCCACGACGGTTGACGCGCCCGCCGCCACCGTCGTCCCATCTGGGCGCACGGCGACGGTCTGGAACCCTGAAGACGGGTTGTCCATGAGCGCGACCGCTTGCCCACGATCCGAGATCTGCCACACAGCACCCCGCGGCGATGTCACCGCATAGATGTTGCCATTCCGACCTTCCGCCACACAAGTGAAGGACTCTCCGGCTGCGTCCAGGAGTGGGGTCGAGTGGCCATCGGCCGAGAACCTGAGTACGGCTCCCATGCCAGCCGTACCGGCGTAGACATTGTTCCCCACCACGCAGAGGCTGAGTATGTGCTGGTCTACGTTCTTCTGGACAACCGCTGCATTCCCGTCGGGAGTGATCCGGTAGAGAGCACCACTGCCGCCGCCGGTACCGATGAAAATGGTGCCGTCGGAGGCACGAGCCAGGGCAAGTACATAGGGCTCAGTGGCCTCGTGAAGCACTGTGGGAGTTCCGTCGGGAGCAATGCGATACGTCCGGCCATGCGGCGCTGTGCCGGCCAGCAATGTGCCATCCGGTAGCAGGAGCAGGGCATGCACGGATACCTCGGGAAGGGATGCGATCGTCTTGACACTACCGTCGGATGCGATGTGGAACACGCGCGCATTCGTACCCGCGCCAGCGTAAGCTCCGCCCCGGCCATCCGAGACGAGGCACCAGACGACAGGTTCGGGCAACTGGCACACGGGCACCAGCGCTTCGGTGAGACGAACCTCGCCCGTGGAGGTGACAGTCACCTTTTCGAGC
Organism: Chthonomonadales bacterium; assembly: GCA_037443035.1. Lineage (GTDB taxonomy): Bacteria > Armatimonadota > Chthonomonadetes > Chthonomonadales > CAJBBX01 > JABWBA01. Next base: position 139,883 of record JBBIPC010000002.1, on the reverse strand, counting down.
TTTGCGGTAGCCCAATCCTTGGCCGAGCTGTGCTTCCAGGTCTTCGCAACCTTGGCAACAGGAGAAGGTCTTGGAGACTCCGTCGCAGGGGACGACTGGGACGCCTCGGTCTTGCTTCGCTGCGTTTCTTGGCTGCTGCCGGTGGTATTGCGGTCGGGCGTATTCGGGGCGCGCTGCCGTTGAGACGATGTAGTGCTCGTGGACATGGCGAAGTCCATGTCGAGACTCTGTCTTGGTGAGGAGCTGGTTCCGGAACCCGGAGAAGACGATGGCTGGGGCGAGGCTGCGCTGGAGCCCTGCCGTGTGCCACGCTTCTCGACGTTGATAGTGAGCGTCTGACGGCCGCTCACGACCCACTCCGTGGGCAGCACGACTCGAACCTCATCACGATCCGTCTTCACCGATGATAAGCGGCTGGAGCGCAGTGCTGCATCCAGCGTCGGCGGCAGCCCGCGCAGCGGTTCGCCGTTCACGGCGACGGAGGTAGAGGGAAGGCTGAGAATAGCGGCGATCTCATTGCCGGCCTCTCGGCGCAGCAGTTGGTCTAGCATCTGTCGAACGTTGGTAGGTGGTGCCTTCTCGGTCGGGGCAGGCTGCGATGGCCTGAACACGAGCCCTCCGATGGACACACTGGGAGCAGGAGCGCCGCCCTGAACCGTCAAGGTCAGCCGGCTCGCAGGGCAGTGCGCGGGAATCGGGATCTGGAGCGTCCGGACGACCGGTTCCTTGCCGAACGGCCTCAGCGTGACGGCGATCTCGGCCGTCTGACCAGGCTCGTACTTGCTTGCCGTAGCTGCTACCTGTTCGATCGTAGCAGTCTTGCGGCCCGGGTTGAGGGTGACACGGACACGTGCACCGGAGATGAGCATGGGCTCGAAGGGATTGGACGCGAGCACGTTGAGAATGGACTCGAGATCCCCCGTGACGGCCACATCGATCATGTTTGCGTCATAGACCTCGTTCGTGCGGTGGACGGTGCCGAGCCGCTCGGTCTCCACTGCTGTCTCGACCCCGGCGGTCACCGGACCTGGCACGCTGTGAAGGTCCGCGATGGCCGAGCCGACGGCCAGACCCACCAGGCCAGCGTACAAGCGGGGATGGCGCACGACCTGCATTCGGTACGTCTTGCTCCGATGTATGGTGCGGTCCTCTACTTCGACGGTAACGGGGATCATAGGAGGTCCGGAACCGACATGTCCGCTCACGCAGAACGGCCGGTCCTGTTCCAGCGATCCGAGCACTGGCCCGGGTGTCGTGATCTTGTACGATCCCGAGTTCAGTGGGTAGACGTCATGCACATACGCCGCGCATACGGGGGCTGGCAGGGGACCGATCCCCATGAAGGGGTGACCGAAGCCCAGAAACCTGTCTCCACGGCGGTAGGTCACGGTGCCTGTCGCACCGCTGGTCAGGTCCCCCCGCATGAGCATCACCGAGAACGAAGCGCCTGGGCGTAGCGATGCTCCCGCGAACTGGACGGATTTGCCGCCACCGGCGGTCTGAACTACCTCTACGCCGTACGGACGCAGCAAGTCCGCCAGACGCTTCCGAGCGTGCCGAGAAAAGCCCGACACCGTCACCATGGTCGCGCACGGCCGCAGGTAGACGGTATCGGTTCCGCTGGGGATGCCGGCAGTGCCAGCGTCGAACACGATCCGTCGAACCACTCGTGCGCCAATGCGAAGCGGCGTCCGCAGCGCTAACGCTCGCGACGAACGATGGCTCGTATCCCATCGAAACAACCCAGCAGCCTCAGGCTTGTCGGGGAGCTTCGGATCCCATGCTTCCAGCATGTCCTCGATGGGAGTCACTCCACCGAGGGGTTCCTTGGTGCTTGGTTCGCCTTGCGAGAACGCACCGATGCACTTGCCACGGATATAGACGGGGCTCCCGCTCATGCCACGGATGAGGTTGGCTTTGCGGGTCGTCATAGGTCCGCCAGACAGGCGGACGAGGATCATGTCGTGACCAGGCGCTACCAAGCTGCCGTTTCGCACCACAGCAACGACCGTGACACCGAAACGCTCCACTTTCGTGCCACGGAACACTGTGAGTCCGTAACCGCTCATGCCCGGCTTGACCTGGGATAGGGGAAGTATGTCGGGATACGTTGGAGCAGCGAGAACCCCCAGCGAGAGACCGCCGAGCAGGACGAGAACACAAAGGCTCCCTGCAGCAACGCGTACGAGGTGGCGTGTCCCGGGGTGGCGGACCGAGCAGCAGCCGGACCCCCTGGAGAACGGCCAACGCATAGGAACCCGCCGTGGACGGGACCTGACAGAGCCGAACTCAGGACCGGTAGATCTCTTGAGGAAGGCGCAGACGCTCTTCGATGACATCCAGACCGCCCGCGTCATTGACGCGACGGTAGAAGCACGAACGGTATCCCTCATGGCAGGCCTCACCCTCTTGTTCGACGAACAGGAGCAGGCAGTCCAGGTCGCAGTCGACGCGAGCCTCGACAAGGGTCTGTGTGTTGCCCGAAGTCTCTCCCTTTACCCAGAATGCCTTCCGTGATCGACTCCAGTACGTCACACGTCGGGTCTCCAGCGTCCGCACCACGGCGGCTTCGTTCATGTAGGCGACCATGAGAACCTGATGATTGGCAGCGTCCTGGACCACGGCGGGTATCAGCCCCTGTGAATCGTATTTCAGACTTGTCGCAAACTCCGCAGAACTCACCGCGTGCACACTCCATGCTGCGCCAGATAGCGCTTGATATCAGCGATGCTGTACTTGTCGTCGTGGACGATGGAGGCGACCAGCACAGCATCGGCTCGCCCCTCGGTGATGGCCTCCAGGCAATGCTGCGGGGTACCTGCTCCTCCTGAGGCAATGACCGGTACGCCAACGGCCTCGGCTACAGCCCGCGTCAGCGGAATGTCATAGCCGATCTGCGTACCATCCCGATCCATGCTCGTCAAGAGGATCTCTCCCGCGCCGAGCTGCTCCACCCGCTTCGCCCATGCCACAGCTTCGAGACCACTCGGACGTCTGCCGCCGTGCGTGTAGACCTCCCAGATCGGGCTACCATCAGCGTTCGTACCGATGCGCTTCGGGTCAATGGCGACAACAATGCACTGACTGCCGAACATCTCCGCAGCCTCTGCGACTAGGTCGGGTCGGAGCACGGGTGCTGTGTTGAGGCTCACCTTGTCAGCGCCCGCACCTAGGAGCCTTCGAATATCGTCCGTCGTCCGAATGCCCCCGCCCACGGTGAAAGGGATGAACACGTGACGGGCCACTTGTTCTACGACACTGTAGATGATGTCTCGGTCCTCATGGCTGGCGGTGATATCGAGGAACACGAGTTCGTCGGCTCCCATGTAGTCGTAGCGCTTGGCGAGCTCCACCGGATCGCCAGCGTCACGGAGGCCTACGAAGTTGACCCCCTTGACGACGCGACCGGCGCGAACGTCCAAACACGGTATGACACGTCGGGCTAGCATCTTGCGGTAGAGATCCGGAGCAGCTCCCGCAGGTGGGGGCGAACCCAGGAACGAGGCGCATTGTAGCACAACGGGAAGAGTCGCACCGCTGACGCGCGTTGACAGTCCCCATGGGCTTAGGTAGAATGCCACTGAGACGATCATTTTCTGCGTAATAGGAGTAGCCGGCGCACGAATGCAGCGAAGTTCGGTGCGGTCAGTGGCGTCCGTGACGGACGGGCCGTCGCCGCGCTAGGCTATCGGTATGTGGAATGCCGCGGTGCCGCGGCGCGGTCCACATGATGATCACTTCAGCAGGAGGTCAGCATGCGATCGGTTCTTGCCGTCCTGGGTATAGCCATTATCGCTCTGGTAGTGTCCATCCTCATACAGGACAGCAAACGTCTCTCTCCAGCTCCCCAAGAGGATGCTGCCAAGGCCAAGGAAGCGGAACAGATGGCGGCCTGGAAGAAGGCGGACGAGGAACAGCGTGCCAGAGAACGCAACGCGAAGCGGACCTTCAACCCTCCCAGAGAAGGCGTGGTAACCGTAACCATGACGGTAGGGGGCAAGGGCGACATCGTGATGGAGCTTTATCCCAAGGCGGCACCGCAGACTGTGAGGCACTTCCTCGATCTCGCTCGCAAGGGATTCTATAACGACATCAAGTTTCACCGCGTCGTGCCGGACTTTGTCATCCAGGCAGGTGATCCCGAGACGCGGCAGATGAGCGTGCAGGAAGTGGCAGGCATGAGTGAGCAGCAGAAGGTCGCCCTGGGCATCGGGAGCGGAGGGTCCGGCAATCCCATCCCGTTCGAGAACAACGACTTGGCACACATTCGGGGTTCAGTGGCGATGGCCCTGAATGCGCCACGCTCTGCCACGGGTGATAGCCAGTTCTTCATCAACCTGAAAGACAACGTTGGTCTCAACGGTGACTACTGCGTTTTCGGCAAGGTCATCCAGGGGATGGAGGTCGTGGACAAGGTAGCTCAGGGAGATCCAATCGTCTCGGTCAAGGAGAAGTGACGTGCACAAGCTATGGCGGATCGGGTTCGTTTTCCTGCTGCTGGCAGGAGCTGGCGGGGCGCTTCAGGCGCAGCCTCAGGTCGTCAAGGTGGAACTAGTTGTAGAGGGACGTGGGAAGGTCCTCCTGCATCTGTATCCGCGCGAGGCTCCGAAGACTGTGCAGCATCTCTTGGCGCTGTGCAAACGGAAATTCTATGACGGGATACTGGTCCATCGTGTGGAGCCGGGCTTCGTTGTCCAGGCCGGAGATCCGAAGACGAAGACCCTGAAGCCCAGAGAGCTGGCAACGATGAGCGAACAGAAGAAACGGGAGCTGGCCATCGGCGCTGGCGGATCTGGCAAGACCATCCCATTCGAGACGAACAGTCTGACCCATGTACCCGGCACCATAGCCATGGCACTCTCAGCGCCCCGGTCGGATACGGGCGACAGTCAGTGGTTCATCAATCTCGAGTCGAACCATCAGCTCGATGGTGACTACTGCGTTTTCGGCAAAGTCGTCAAGGGGATGGATGTCGTCCGAACGATACGTGTGGGCGATCGTATCGTTTCGATGCACATCGTGCCAGGCCCGACACCTGCGAAGCCTGCCAAGCCTCGCAAGTCCTGAGGCTACGACAACTCGCACGGACACAAGTCTAGCGCGGTCGCGTGAGGGTCGCTCTCGGGGGAGGCACGCGTCGTCGCTCGTGATGGTGAAGTTCGTACGGAGAGCGTTATGGAATACGAGTACGAGCGGCGCTGCGTAGCGTCCACGCTCCGTAGGCTTTATGCACGACACCTGACGACCACCTCGGGCGGCAACGTTTCCCTGCGATGCGAGGAAGACGTATTCGTCATCACGCCTGGTGCGTACGACAAGGCGACCATGCACGCTCGGCATGTGGCGGTACTTACGACGCAGGGGCAGAATCTGACGCCCGAGATTGCCCCCAGCTCCGAGATGGTCATGCACCAGCTCGTCTACACGACCTACCCGCAGGTGCGCGCTGTCATCCATGCCCATCCCACGTGCGTCAGTGCATTCGCAACCGCGCAGGTGCCCATCGAGCTGGATCTGGCCTGCGAAACGTATGCGCTCGTGGATCCTCCGGTGAGGGTTTCCTACATGCGTTCAGGGTCGGTGGATCTGGCCGAAGCTGTTGCCAATGCCGTGGCGGAAAGCACGTGCGTTCTGCTGGAGAACCACGGCGCGGTCACGACTGGCGCGAGCTTGCTGCAGGCTTTCGTCCGCATGGAGCTATTGGAGGAAGCGGCGAGGCTGACGCTCATGGTACGGCAGCTCGGCGGAGGAAGGCACCTGACCCGCCAAGAGAAAGCCGAGCTGGACAGGTACATCGGTAGGACGGTACGTGATGGGGCAGCGGACGAGGTCGCCTAGAAGCTGCGTGCGCTCTTTGCCCAACGCACGTGTCCGTCAGAGGATGGGTCGAATAGAATGGTCAGGTGGAATGGGTCGCCCGACCGAAGGGAGAATGCTATGCAGACCGACCGTGCATTGAGACCGCTTCTTGCCCTGATAGCCGTTCTTCTGGCTGTCCATTTGGCCGTTGACCTCGTCAGGACGTTTTCGCCGCCAGCTATGGCCCAGGGGTCCCAGGGATCACCTCCGCACGTCGTTGCCATCGCCTTGGATCAGAAGTACCTCTACCGCGCATGGAGCAACGGCAATGTGGAGGCCGTGTACTGCCGTTGGGTTGGCGAGCAAGACCCGGCGACGACACCCAACCAGTGGGTCAATGCCACGCCGAAGAACCTCCAGTAGCCTCATGGTGAGAGGGGGCACTCCACCGTGCCCCCGAGAATCGCCTACTTAGGGCAAACCGCGCTTAGGGCCTAGAGCTCCACAGCATAGAGCCAGCGACCCGAGAACTGAGGCATCACCTCGAATACCAGCGTGCCGTCTTGGAGCTGGGCGGGTACCTCCGCGCCTTTCGAACCGGGCTTAGGCCCCTCGGCATAGAGCTTGACGGTCCTGGCCCTAGTTGAGATTGGGATCCGCAGCTTGCCGGAACCGTAGAGCATGATCTGCAGGACGGCGCCTCCCGGCACCCGTCGCTCCCGTTGAACCGGCGCCCAGGCTACCTGCCCAACCGGCTGTTCCGCGAAGACGTACTCTACACCATCTACAGTGATGCCCTTGCACCCGCTACCCGCGAATGCTTCCAGGTATGGTTCCTCGGCCCCAGATGGAGAAGATCGTCTGCCCAAGCGGAACGCCATAGCCCACGTTCCATCGAAGGTCACCCGATGACCGTTCACACGCTGATCTTTCAGGTGGATCTCATCTGATGGTAGCGTGATCCGCTTCATGGCCTCGGCATCCCGCTCGCGATTGCGCGCGAAGCCGCCTTCCCAGTCCTCTGCGACGTCTCGGAAGTGAGGCGCCACCGATACAGCGCCATTCGGGAAACGGCTGAACAGGTAGGGAGTCGTGCGGGAGAGGTACTCCGTGTTATCGTTGATACCGGCGAACTTCCCGGATGGGCTGTACGCTCCAAATGCGTTCAGTATCTCGAACCACGTAGCGACTTCGTAGCCCAAGCTCTTCGATTGGTCGTCACGAGGTCTGAACCCCAGAAACACAGCTCGTCCTCCGTTGGGTGCCGTTCTCACGGTGCCCACGACGCCGGCTGGGGTAGTCGCCACGATCTCTGTCTTCTCGCGTGGAGTTACGGGATAGATGTGGTCCACCAGGAAGTCCGTGAGCACCGTCTGGGGAGAGACGCTGGCGAGCGAGCCGGTGAATTGGATGATTCGGCCAGGGGCCATGAACCCCTCCTCCGGACCTGGAGCGTAGTCCACACCGAACATATCGCACCACGTAGTCAGTACGGACTTCCCCTCTCGACTCAAGACCGGTGGCGGTCCGGACCAGATCACGCGACCGCCCTGGGCCAGCATCTCACGCAGAATCGCGAGCGTCCGTTCCGTGGGAAACGGCTCGAACGTAGCGACAATCGTGCTGAAGCGACGTCCTCCGACCTCGATGGCTCCGTTGACCACCTTGCCCATCTCCACGAGCTTGTCCTGGGAGATGAAGTTGGCGTAGCCATACTGGGTCATCCAGCTCCCGAATCGTTCCTCGACAGCTACGAGATCCATGGGATAGAGCATGAGAACGTCCACGTCACGGTGCTGCATGTCCTGCACAAGGCCGTAGAGCGGCGAACCGGCGGCGCCGAAGACGGTCTGGAGGGCAGTGCGCCGATGGGAGATAGCATCAGGCATGCCCCAGTGTGCAGCGTACGAGTAGGGGACTTCATTCAGAATGCCCGTGGAACAGGCAAGGGCCATGGCGTAGTAGTTGCGGTCCAGCCAGCCCCCTTCGGCGTGGTCGTTGCCGTTACCCGTGAGGAAGTCGCCCCACTTGAAGTAGTCATAGCACGCGGACGCAGCCTGATGGACGGTGTTGGACCAGACGAAGTTGCTCGTGTACTCGTAGGAGTGCCGGAACATGTTCTCCCGGCCGGTGCGCCAACGATCGATGGTGGGGCTTTCGGCCCATGTCGCGTGGGCCCGGGACTCCAGGCGGTGGCCCATCGCCTGCTCAGCGTGGTGCTTGGCCGAAGTGAAGAGGTCTGTCACGGTGTCCTGCAAGAGCCGGTAATACCGTGCTCGGAACAGAGCGGTTCGGCGAATGTCCTCCGGCGATGGTCCGAACACGTGCATGACATGCTCCTTCGCGTTGACGTCCGATGACCAGTCCTCCTGTCCGTAGGCGAAGTAGATCATGTAGCGCGCGAAATCGGCGTACTCGGCGCCGTACAGCTCGGCATAGCGTTGGGCCAGACCAGGACTGACGTAGCGCATGGCGAACTCGCCGTTCTCGTGATGACCGAAGTAGTTCCAGTCCTGTTGGATGTGCATCTCGTCGGCATAGAGACCATGGAGCTTCACTCCAGCCCTGGCATACTTGTCCACGAGAGACTTCAGATACGGAAGCGCCCTAGGGCTGAAGTAATCCATCTCGGGTGTCTTGTACTGCTGTACAACGAGGACCCGATTCAGGGGGCCGATATCCGTCTTCCCCCTTCCGAAGACGCGGATGCGGTTCATGGGACGGTCTGCCGCGGCGTCATCCATGGCCTCTACCTGGGCCACGTCCGTTATCTCTACCAGGCTCGCAGGAGGCACAACGCGGTAAGGAGTACCGCTTACGGCTTGTTCTCGGAACGCGAAAACGCGCACCCCGGCGTCCTCGATGGCAACAACCCCCTTGTTATGGGCCCATTGGCGCTGGCGCCAGAGCTGGACGCTGAATGCGCCTGTGGCAGGGTCGCGCACTCCCTTGCGATAGTGCATCCAGACGCCACTTTCGCCCGTCTCTCTGGAGTATGCCGGTCCTATCTCCAAGGGACTCAGCAGACTTAGTTCGAGCCCCAGGCCGTATTGCTGAGCGAACTTGCTGATGGCAGCGATTCGCTGGATATACTCGTCCATGTCCGGCGTGAGCTCGCGCGGTTTGTGCTGCCCAGGACGGTACTGGCTGAAGAAATGGTCGAACGCCAGGATCAGGGTACGTTGGCCCGCAGCCTGAGCGCGTTCACAGATCTGGCGCAAGCTTGCGGTGTGCTTGTCGAAGGTGAGCGATAGGTCGAGGACCTTATCGGGGTCCGACAAGTCCCTCAGCTCTTGGTCGCTGACGAGTATGATATGGGCACGTCCGATCTGGAAGGCCCAGGGTCCGGGGAAAGCGACAAGCTCCCCTTTGTAGAGGAGTTCGGGCGGTCGTCCTTGCATCGTCGGACTCTCCTTGGCGTCGGCACTGGTAGGGAATGCGAGCGTGGCCACCAGGAACCAGACCGCAGCGGCCGGTGGTATCCACAATGGCTGGACAATGAGGGGGCGCACAGAATCACTCCTTGGCGACGATATTTCGCGTGTTGATTCGGTGCGGAAGCGCCGAAGTCCTGCGGAAATGCATCGTCCGGCAGATGGAGCAGGAGCGAGGTGACTGGCGCCGAAAGGTTCGTGCGATCGTGCAGGAGGGTTTGTCATGAGGGCTTCAGGGTCTCACGTGTTCGTGACGATGGTTATCGCCGCGTACATTGCTATTGCGTCGAACGCGCAGCCGGCTCAGCCGCGCATCCTCAGACCTGAGGAGATCAACCAAGGATGGATCGCTCTGTTCGATGGAGAGACGAGTTTCGGGTGGGCGACGCAAGGCGATGCCAAGTGGGGGGTGGCAGGCGATGTTCTGCAAGTCTCCAGCGGTGGTGTCGGTGCACTGGTAACGACCTCCCAGTTCGCGAACTTCACGCTCACGCTTGAGTTCTGGGCAGACGAGGACGCGAACGGTGGCGTCGCCGTCAGAGCACCCGCTGCAGGACCCGTCACCGATACCAACAGCTATATGGTCAAGATCAGCGATGGTCATCCGCTCTGGCCCACGGGTTCTATCGCCGGTCAGGTGAAGAGCGAGTACCGCGGTGCCACTGCTGGCCACTGGACCGCCATGGAGGTGCGCTGCGAGGGAAGGCAGATCCGGGTCAGAGTGGATGGCCGGCCGGCCGCGCGGCTCACCCACGAAGCCTTGAACGCCGGTTGCATAGCTCTAGTCTACGGCGGGTCAGGCACGATGCGCTTCAGGAAAATCAAGCTGCAACCGCTCGGCTTACAGCCTCTCTTCAATGGCAAGGATCTCTCCGGTTGGAAGGTGGTCGAGGGAACCCAGGCGACCTACTCCGTAACGAAGGAAGGTTGGCTCAATGTACGGAATGGCCGCGGGGATCTGCAAACCGAGAAGAGCCTCGGCGATTTCGTCCTCCAGATGGATGCCATCTCGCATGGAGATCACCTGAACAGTGGCATCTTCTTCCGGGCGAACCCTGGGGGCTTCTGGAGCGGATACGAGGTGCAGATTCGCAATCAGTGGAATGGGGAGAACCGCGCCGATCCTGTGGACTTCGGCACAGGTGGAATCTACAACCGGCAACCTGCCCGCAAGGTCGTGTCCACCGATCGGGAATGGTTCACTCTGACGCTCGTGGCCCGGGGAACGCACATGGCCACATGGGTCAACGGCTATCAGGTAACGGACTTTACGGATACCCGTCCCCTTGACCAGACCAACGCCCGTCGTGGAGCCAGGACGGAACCAGGAGTGATCAGCATTCAGGGACATGATCCCACGACGAACCTGAGCTTCCGCAACATCAGGGCTGCCGAGTTTCCGGCACCGAGGGCGCCGCGGCGATAGGAGTGACCTCCGGATACGGGTTGAGGGCAACTGTCGTTGCGATGTGCCGCGCCACGAGGCCAGATCGGATCGCGGGGTTGACGTGGCCATGGATGTACCTGTGCTTGGCGGTCATGATCCTTGCGGTCGCCGGAGGGCGTTCCGCTGCTGGGCAGCCAGTGTCGCCGGCTACCACTGGCCGGGTATTAGATCTCGCTGGCGAGTGGCGTTTCCTGCTAGACGCACAAGACCGCGGAGTTGCCGACAGGGTGTGGCAGACACGCTTGCCGGATCGTATCAGACTTCCCGGTAGCACAGACACGGGTCGCTACGGCATGGGCAGCCCCAGTATGCCGGTCCGCAGCCTGCGCTCCCGCGTGTTTCCCTACGTCGGCCCAGCATGGTACCAGCGCGATATTGCGGTGCCCTACGCATGGCGCCGACGCCGCGTCACCCTGTTCCTGGAGCGTTGTCACTGGGAGACGAGAGTTTGGCTGGACGGACGCTCTGTGGGCTCCCAGAACAGCCTATCGTCTCCTCACGTCTACGACCTGACCAACATGGCCACCCCCGGCACGCATCGGCTCACGATCCGGGTAGACAACAGGCTCGAGCTCGACCTCGGGGAGCTATGCAATGCTGTATCCGAGGAAACGCAGACGAACTGGAACGGCATCGTCGGTCGGATAGAACTGCACGGCACGGCAAGGGTCTGGATCGAGGAAGTCCAGAATCTCCCAAGCGTTCCCAGCAAGAGCATCACCGTGCGGACGCGCATAGGCAACCTCACGGGCAGGCGGGTGTCCGTGAAGCTCCTGCATACGGCGAACGCTCCTCGATCCTCGATGGCTGCGGTTGTTACGCGGACAGCAGGCAATGTCGGACAGGGCTTCGCTTGGGTGACATGCACCTTACCGCTTGGCGCTAATGCGCGTTCTTGGAGTACAGAAGATCCTGAGGTCTACACCATCCGAACGGATCTCGAAGCAACCGATGGCCGGACCACGTGGGTCCACAGCTGCGAAACGCCTACGGCTCTCCGGTCTTTCAGAGCTGAGAACGGCCGGTTCCTCCTGAACGACTTCCCCGTTCTTCTGAGAGGTGCAGTGGATCGGGCGGTATTCCCACGTTCCGGATACCCGCCAACGTCTGCTGCGGCCTGGCGGAAGTTCTTTACGAAGGCGAAACAATATGGGCTGAATCACGTGCGATTCGAAACGTGGTGCCCTCCTGCCGCTGCGTTCGAGGCAGCAGACGCCGTCGGCATTCTTCTGCTCGTGGAAGCACCGTTTCGTGGGCGGGACCTCGGCCAGGTTCCTGCGCGAGATCGCTTCGTGCATGACGAGACACTCCGGATTGTGCGAAACTACGGCAACCATCCTTCCTTCGCGCTCTTCACGCTCGGTGCAGTCCTGGGCGGCAGCGCTACTTACGCCGAAACCATCCTACACGAGTTGAAATCCGTGGATCCGCGACACCTCTATGCCGCCTCGACAGGAGGCATGCCTACTGCAGCGGACGACTTCGCTATCGTACCCGTGCCGGTGAAGCCTGACGCTAATGAGACCTCCGCAGAGATGTACGGCAACAGAAAAGTACCACTACCCGTCATTGCTCACGAGGTGGGGCTGCGAGGAGGCTTCCCCGACGTCAGCTCCATACCGAAACACACAGGCGTTCTTCGTGCCACGGGGCTGGTGCGCCTCCAAGATTCGCTGGGCAAGCGCGGACTGGCGGACAAAGCGGCAACGATGGCCAGGTCCGCGGCTCGCACCGACTGGGAGTTCTGCAGGGCTTCGGTGGAACGCCTCCTGGCCAGCGGCGCCCTGGCGGGATATCACCTTGCGGGCTTCGTAGGGGGTCTCTCGTGGATGCAAGGCGGCATGGGAGCTCTGGACATATTCTGGGATGAGACCGGCATCGTTACTCCGGAGGAGATGCGGCAGTGGTGTTCCGACGTGGTGCCGCTTCTCGTTGGCGCCCGCCATAGGTACTCGACAACGGAGACCTTCGAGGCGGAGGTGGCTCTATGTCATTTCGGGGCGCAGGCTCTGGAGCAAGTCCCCGTCTCCTGGTCGTTGCGGAGCGCTGATGCGGTGGTAGCCGAAGGATCCTTCCAGCTTCCAAGGATAGAGCGTGGAGCCGTGACACGCGCTGGTCGCATCGTCGTCCCACTGTCTCACGTGAAGCCTCCAGCGCGGTTAGGTCTGATTGTGTCCGTGAACGGTACAGCTGCGAAGGCCGAATGGCCTCTATGGGTCTACTCGTCCGAAGATGAGGGGGCATTCGCGGAAGGCGTGTACGTCGCTACTCGTCTGAACACGCGAGCACTGGAGACGCTGCGCGCTGGCGGCAGGGTGGTACTACTAGCCGAGACCAGTTCCATCCGCTGGTCCGTACCGTCCTCTCTTGCCTTTGGCGGCAACATGGCCGACCAAGGCATGGTCGGAGTGGTGTGCGACCCACGCCATCCGGCCTTGCGGGGGTTTCCAACGAGGGACTGGGCTGAACCGCAATGGTACGATCTGCTGTCGCGATCCCGTGCGGTAGTCCTGCCCGCGGGTGTACCCGCGTCGGTGTGTCTGGTCGCGGGCATTGACCGACCGACCCGGAACCTCCCTCTGGCCCTGCTGATGGAATGCCGGGTGCTTGGCGGGAGGCTCCTGGCGTGTTCTCTCGACCTCGTATCCGATATCGGGGTTCGCCATGAGGCCCGGCAACTGCTGAAGAGCCTGCTGGACTATGCGGCGTCCGATTCCTTCGTGCCTCCGCAAGAGATCTTCCAGGAAGACCTTGCGCGCGTATTCCGTCTCGGAGACAGCGACGATACGATCAGTGCACGGTCACCGGATCCTTCGCAAGCCTCGCTGTGGGTTCGTGCGGGTGGCTTGGCAACAGGAGATGCGGTGGCGGAGTGGTCGCCGGAAACCGACATAGTGGTCACGCGCAAGGAGGGGTTCTCGTATACCGTGCGGGCCGCGGTTACGGCCCGAGGAAGATCCTCAGGTTGGGCGGATGCCGACGAGGTACGCATTGCCCTCGAGATCCCTGCAGGACAGCAAGGCAAGCTCTACCTGAAAGTGTCTGGCGAGAGAAACGTGGTTCAGATCGTGGCTGGAGACGGCCCTTCAGAGACAGTACTGCTGCCAGACGGAGGTGCCACATGGGTCATGCTGCACATTGGATCAGCGGATGACAAGCCGGAAGAGTGCGTCGTCTCTCTCCAGCCCGAGACTGGCAAGGTCCAGGTCCACGAAATGCTGTTTGTGCCTGACGTCGAAAGCACCTCGACTGCAGGAAAACGCTAGACTCGGGCTGCCTCGACGTCAATGTCAGCGACGATGGACTCCTGCCGCGAGGGCGCAATGTACCGCTGAACGACTTCGCGGTGCGCAGGATGCTGCAGATAGTCCTCGAGGGCTTGCCGGCTCTCGAAACGGACCACGAGCACGGTCTCGAAGCCCTGGGCGCGATCCGAGAAGTTCTCGCCGCACTGAATCTCCCGAATGCCAGGAATGCGGCTCTCTAGACTGCGCAGAACGCTGTGGATCTCGTCTCGCTGGTCCTGTGTAGTACCTGGCTTCCACTTGAACAAGACGATATGCAGCACGTCAGGCATCTGTAGGTACCTCGTCGGTGATCCGGCAGAGGCTAATCGGTCCCATTTCGGTGGCCAGTTGGCCGATCGTGGCTGCTCGAAAGGCGTTCTCGATGCCGATGATGGCCTGTTCGAGGTGTCGGTGGAGCGGGCACAAGATTCCGCCGTGGGGGTCGCGGCCGAGGGGACAACGCTGGACATGTTCTAACGGATCCACGGCATTGACAACGTCGAGGACGGTAATGGAGTCCGGCGCGCAGGAGAAGGCGAAACCACCTCCCGGCCCTCGGCGTGCCCTCAGAATGCCCGTCCGCACGAGATTCTTCAGAACCTTGCCTAGATAGTGCACCGGTACTCCCGTGTGCTTGGAGATCTTCGAAGCTGGTAACGCCTGCTCTCTGTTGGCCGCTAGAAAGACAAGCGCGCGCAGTGCGTACTCTGTCGACTGCGAGATGACGTTCATGGTTTCGCATGCCTCTTTCGTGTCACTACCGGCCTGCTGCTCAGCAGCCTTGCACTTCTGCGGATGGTCAGCAACCTAGCCTAACGCGTACCCAGTCTCATACATCGCGACTATGTTCTCGGGCGGACTGACCGCCTGGATATTATGACAGGGAGCAAGGATATACCCGCCTCCGGCACCCAGGATGCGAAGGTTGTCGGCTACTTCGTTGCGCACTTCGTCCACAGTGCCTCGGGCCAGGGTGTACTGGTTGTCCACGCCGCCATGGAAGATGAGCTTGTCGCCAAAGTCGCGCTTGAGTCCCTCGCGGTCCATGCCTTTGCAGCGCCATTGGATGGGGTTGAGCACATCGATGCCGGCCTCGATCATCATAGGGATCACGGGTCGGATGGCCCCATCACTATGATGGAAGACGTACGCCCCGACCTGATGTGCCAGGTCAATCATGCGTTTCATACCTGGCAGCAAGAAGCGGCGGATCTGGGCCTGTGAGAATAGTAGGCTCTCCTGCGAGCCCATGTCCTCGGCTACGTAGGTAATCATGACCTTGCCCGGCGCCTGTTCGTAGATGCGCGCGGTCTGCTCATAGGCGAGATCGAAGAGCTTCCCCAGGCAGTATTCCACGATGTCGGGGTGTTCGATGAGGTCCATCATGCCCTGTTCCAGTCCGCGCAGAACGCAGTACTGCAGGAACGGCTCAGAGCCGCCGCCTCGGATGGGTCTCTCGCCAGCAGCTCTCACCTGGGCGGGGATGACGGAATAGTCCCACCAATCCGCTCTTGGCCACCGGTAGTTGGATTCGATCTCCTCGACGGTGTTGAAGTGCGCGAGAGGATGGTTGATGGGCTCCGAATAGACGCCGGTATCGTAACGGATCTGCTGGTACCGTACACCCCAGATGTCCTCGCCTTCGGGTGGTGGTGGGCCGACGTAACGAGGTCCGACGTGCGCAACGGCGTCTATGTGGAGGCGCTCGTACACCTCCTCCATGCTGCTGCAGCCCAGGTGTCTCATGAGGTGCTGTGAAGCTTCAGGCGTGGCCCAATAGTCCATGGGCGTTCGGTCTGGCTTGCTGCGCTGTAGGACAGCGAGCCAGCGTTCGCGCGGCGTCATGGTATCTCTTGACATGATGTCTCCGGTTCGTCAGGCGATTTCATGCTCCAAGACCATTCTTCGTCACCCCAGACGATCCGTCCTACCGGAAGCGCGCGCCTTGCGTGTGGTACCATCCTGCGACGACTAGGAGGGCAGCGCACGTGGATGTTATCTTCCGCGAATTCGAGATGGACAAGGACCTACAGGCGGTCATACGCATCTGGAAGGAAGTTGGCTGGCTCGGCCGGGGCGATGAGGAGGGATTCCCAGCATTCCTAGAGGGTAGTCGTGGCTGGGTTGCAGAGCTCGAGGGCGCTGCCGAGTGCTTCGTTCTCATGACTCCCGGCGAGATCCGCCATGTGCAGGAGGCACTTCGTTTCGTCGCCGTGACGGGCGTCACCACGAGCCGCATCGTGCGGCGCATGGGGCTGGCGCGACGCCTTCTTGCCAGGGCACTGGCCGGATACGCACGCGACGGTTACGATGTCGCGGGACTAGGGATGTTCGAGCAGGGCTTCTATGATGCCCTCGGTTTCGGGACCGGCGGCTACGAGCACAAAGTGGCCTTCGACCCTGCGAAGCTTCGGGTAGCCATGCGCCCCCGCGTGCCGTGCCGACTTTCCACAGAAGATTGGGAAGCAATCCACCGGCTCCGGTTGGCACGTCGAAAGGGTCACGGCGCATGCGACCTCCTGCCTCCCGGCATTACGCGAGCCGGCCTCGCCGAAGGTCGCCATGCCTTCGGGCTTGGCTACAGGGACGAGGACGGCCACCTTACACATATGGTCTGGCTCACGCCTGACAACGTTGAAGTCGGTCCATACCATGCGGAACTCCTCTACCAGTCACGGGAACAGTTCCTAGAGCTGCTTGCCCTTGTTCGAAGTCTCGGCGATCAGGTGCATTTGGTGACCATTCGGGAGCCTGCCGATATCCAGTTGCAGGATCTCATGGAGGAGCCCATGCGTTCCCGTCACGTGACGGAGCAATCGAAGTTCGCCGTGAAGATCACCGCGCTCGCCTACTGGCAGGCGCGGATGCTGGATCTGGAGAGGTGTCTGGAACGGACCCACCTCGATGGCGAGAGCGTTTGCTTCAACCTGCGCCTGACCGATCCTGTGGCGAAGTTCCAGAACGAAACCGGCTGGCCGGGGATCGGCGGAAACTACGTAGTCGTCCTCGGGGAGGAGTGCAACGTGCGTGAGGGACAGGACGAACACTTGCCGGTACTCGAGGCGTCCGTAGGAGCGTTCACGCGCATGTGGCTGGGAGTCCGCAGACCAAGTGGACTAGCCGTCACCGATGACTTCCGGGCTCCTGAGGACTTGTTGGACCGCCTCGACGCCATCGTCCGGCTCCCTCAGCCTCAGCCGGACTGGGAGTTCTGAGGAGCCCAGGCAACAGCGAGGGCTGGATCGCAGAAGTGGGCACGTACCGTGCCGGCTACCAGTTCACGCGATTCTCTGCAGTCTCACGGCGCGAACTGCTGCTCGCGGCTGCAGGGACTCTTGGGCCGGGCTCCGAACTGATGGCTGCCATGCCTGCGGTTTCCGACGAAAACTCGTTCGTTACGCGCGGCATCGTGCTGACGCCGGAAGACCTATCGCTGGAGGACTGGCCAGAACGAGCGAAGCGCGCCGGGCTGACAACGATCGCGTTGCATCCCACGCCCAGTGCCGTGATGGCGTTCGTACAGTCTGCCCGGGGAGACGCCTTTCTGGATCGGTGCGCATCGTTAGGGCTGGAAGTGGAGTACGAGCTGCACGCTATGAGCGAGTTGCTGCCGCGCGAGCTGTTCGAGCGAGAACCCTCGATGTTCCGAATGGACGATGCCGGGCGGCGTGTTCGGGAGCATAATCTCTGCGTCCACTCCAAGCAGGCCCTGGAGACTGTTGCCGACAACGCGGCACGCATTGCTTGGGCACTCCAGCCGACGACGGGTCGCTACTTCTTGTGGGGCGATGATGCTGCGCCCTGGTGCAGGTGCCCGAAATGCCGGGAACTGTCCGACAGCGACCAGGCGCTCTTGCTGGCCAATCACCTGGCGTCCGTGCTCGCGGCGCACGATGGGAGGGCGACCGTAGCGCACTTGGCGTACCACAACACGCTACTGCCGCCAACGAGTGTCAAGCCCGCTCCGAAGGTCTTTCTCGAGTTCGCACCAATCCATCGGCGTCATGACGTTCCCTTCGAGCAGCAGAGGGCACCGGAGTGCACCGATACGCTAGAAGCCCTCGAAGCCAATCTGAAGATCTTCGGCGCCGCCGGCGCGCAGGTACTGGAGTACTGGCTGGACCTGTCGCGGTTCGCTGGTTGGAAGAAGCCGGCGCCTCGCCTGCCGTGGAGTGCTCCCGTGGTCGCTGCGGATCTC
The DNA here is from genome assembly GCA_037443035.1 of Chthonomonadales bacterium. Classification (GTDB taxonomy): domain Bacteria; phylum Armatimonadota; class Chthonomonadetes; order Chthonomonadales; family CAJBBX01; genus JABWBA01. Next base: position 121,718 of record JBBIPC010000002.1, on the reverse strand, counting down.
GATGCTTACGGCAGCCGCGGTATCCGCCACGTGACATCCTTCGGCGTGTTCCTCGACGCGGCGTATCTGGAGAAGTATGGGGAACCCCCTTTGGGGGAGTACGGAGCCCTGCTCAGGGCCTGGCGCCCCCGGCGGTGGTGCGGGCGATCGCAGCGACGGAGAGAACCTGAGAAGCCCTCCGTGGATAGCCTGACGGATCCGTACCGGCGGCGGCTGTTGGAAGCAGGCGCACGCATGCCAGAGATCATGGAGGCGTGCGCAGAACCGCTCCATGGGGAGCCAGCTTTCGACCCAGCCAGGATCTGGCATATAGCCGCTAACCTCACGGTTCCGGGCATTCCGGAGACACCCCTGCGAACTGACGAGATGCCGCTACGGCAGCTTCTCGTATGGTCGATACGCGTGGGGCTGGCCCACATAGAGGCGACCTTCCAGGGCGATCATCCGAAGTACGGTGTCGGGGCCTATGCCGCTCCGGAGCATGACGGCTTTCCCCCCACGATCATCGCCGCAGTGGATGCGCTGACGCAATGGGGGATGATCCAGCGGGCCGAGGCACTGATGGGCTACTGGCTGCGCACCTTCGTGGCAGACGACGGCAGCATTCGTTACTATGCCCCTTCGATCAGCGAATACGGCCAACTGCTAACCACCGTGCGGCGGCTTCTGCAGCGAGGCGGGAGCGTGGAGTGGCTGAGTCGGCACGTCAAGTCGGCAGTCGCGCTCGTACGACGTGTCTTGGATTGGACCGGAGGGGCGACGGCGCCGAGATTGGTCAAGGGTGTACCCGAAGCGGACACGGCCTCCGATGAGGCAACGTATTTCCACAACAATGCGTGGCTCTGGCGGGGGCTTATGGACTGGTCCTGGATTCTTGAGAAGCGACTACGCAGAGCGCGCGAAAGTGAAGCCATACGTCTTCATGGGCTGCGGCTGAAACTGCGCCTGCTCGAGGCCGTCCGTGATACATGGCCCCGCTCCGAGGAGGAGTGGTGGCTGAAACCCATGGTGGAGGCCGAGGGCGAGGGGACAATGGCCCGTCCTGTGGGCCGTATCACAGCGTCACGGCTCGGATCGTACACGAACTATCGCTACTGGCCCGAACTGCTCTCCAGTGGTGCCTTGCCAGAGGATCTCATGCGGCGCGTGGTGCGCGCTCGGCTCAGCGCCGGCGGACAGTGGCTTGGCATGACCCGCTTCGAGGATCACGCGGATGACTGGACATTGGCAGACTATCTCGAGGGCTTGTGGACACTCAGGATGCGGAACGAATACCGGTATGTACTCTGGGGGCACATCCTGTACCACCAAGCGCGAGGGCACCTTACGGCCTTTGAGCAGGTCTCGCTGCCGCCGGGGCGGAAAGTTGCTGACTACTGCCTGCCCTGCCAGCTCGTTGCCGCACGGGCCGCAAAGCGAGTGCTGTGAGCCGCTGACATCGTCGGACGAAGCCATGGGCACTATGCAAAGGGGGAACTCCACGTGAGCGGTCAAATGGGCCGATCTAGCGCTGCCATCACCGTCTGGTTAGGGCTTCTGGTGACCGTAGCCGCTACACCGCTGCAGGTGTCGTTCGATACACTCCTGCAAGAGGCCGAAGCTGCCAAGGCACGCGGCGACATGGCTGCTATGGAGCAGGCGTTGCTGAGGGCCCATGCGCTTTCACCAGGGACGGAGTACACCTGGCGAAGCCTGGCATGGGCGCAGATGCACCAGGGCAAGTGGCGCGAGTCGCTGGCGAACGCCTGGGAGAACATCCGACGCAATGGCAAGACGAGCTGGTCCCTCTCGCAATTGTACGAATCGGCCATGGCCGCCGGAGATACGCGCCTAGCGGGCAAGGTGCTTGCCGAGGAGGAGAAACTACCTCCTGCTGCGCGCAACCGCAGCCTGGACCATGAGCGGCAGTCCTATCGTGCAGCTACGAAGCCCACGGCCTACGACCTGACGTGGAAGCTCCGCGTGGCCGACTACAAACTACAGAAAGGCGAACTGGTGATCAACGTCCCCTTCCGGCGTCACTTGTGGCAGAGGGCCAGGATCTGGATAGAGGGAGCGAAGGGCTACCGAATTCAGGCCATCGGTGGACGGGACGTCATGTTCGCCAACCCTAGCGGTGCTGAAGAGCTACGGCTTCGGGCGTACGTGAGGCATACGCCACGGGTACGCGGGGCGGCGTTCGCGGAACGCACGCGAGAATGCAGCTTGGGGCCGGGCATGACTCTACTACTGGGGCCTTTCCGCAACCGCATTGACTATGACCCTGCCGATGCGGATCTCCAGGCAATCGTTCAGCCTATGCGATCCGGCACGCCCGGTCAGCGGGTCCAGGCGGTATTGGATTGGCTCCGGGCCAACGTCCGATACGTTGACGGTTACCCTGATGATCTGGCCTCCATCCTGAAGAATCGGAAGGGCGTCTGCCACCACCAGAGCAACCTCATGGTGGCTATGTGCCGTGCGCTCGGCGTACCAGCCATGGTGGCCCACGGTATCCGACTCGGCGGCGGCAATAGCGCCTTCGAGAACGTAGTCGCTTCCCATGGCTGGGTCGAGGTGTATCTGAACGGCCACTGGGAAGGCGTGGAACCGCTGAATCCGAACTCGCTTCGCTATTTCGATAGTGGGTATCTCATCGTGGATGCCACAGGCCGCGGCCCTGGGCCCGGCAACGATCATTTTCTCATGTTCACGCCGGACGGTCGCCACATCGAGGGCATTCAGGGAGTGCCGGTCAGTGGGCGATCGTGGATAGAGGAGTAGGCACGGCGACGACGCTGTAACGTGCCGTGAGGTTAGCGATAGAGAGAGTGATGAGACAACGAGGAGGACTGACGAATGCTTGCACCCACGCCCCCCATGGGTTGGAACTCATGGAACACGTTCGGTGGAGAGATCAACGCCGCCGTTGTTCAGGAAACGGCCGACGCGTTCCTCGATACTGGGCTGAAGCAAGCCGGCTATACGTACGTCGTCATTGACGATTGCTGGTCGTGCCTCGAGCGTAGCAAGGACGGTCGCCTGGTGCCGGACCCCGATAAGTTCCCCGAAGGCATCAGGACGTTGGCTGAGTACGTGCACAGCAAGGGCCTGAAGTTCGGCATCTACTCCTGTGTCGGCACCCAGACATGCGCGGGCTATCCCGGAAGCTTTGCCAACGAGGAGCTCGATGCCCTTACCTTCGCCGAATGGGGTGTGGACTTTCTGAAATACGATTATTGCTACAAACCACCTGGCACCGAGGGCAAGATGCTCTATCGTCGCATGGGACAAGCCTTACGCCAGACAGGCCGGCCGATCCTCTATAGCATGTGCAACTGGGGAGTCGAGGAGCCGTGGAAATGGGGAGCATCGTGCGGCGCCCATATGTGGAGAACGACCGGCGACATCGTGGACTCTTGGAAGAGCATCGAGCAGATCGGGTTCGGTCAGAACGGTCTGGAGCCCTATGCGGGTCCTAACCGCTGGAACGATCCAGACATGCTCGTGGTCGGCATGTATGGTAGAGGAAACGTGGGAGTGGAGGGGTGCACCGATACTGAGTACCGAACGCACTTTGGCCTGTGGTGCCTGCTGGCAGCACCTCTCATGATCGGGTGCGATGTCCGGCAAATGAACACTGTGACCCGCGTTCTGCTCACCCATCCAGAGGCCATCGCGATCAATCAGGACCCGCTAGGTATCCAGGCACGGCGTGTCGGCGACGAGTGGCTTCACGGCGAAATGTGGGCCAAGCCGTTGGCGGATGGCTCTGTGGCCGTAGGGTTGTTCAACCGAGGTGACAAGGAGGCTCGGCTTGTGCCCCTTCCATGGGAAAGCCTTGGTCTCCATGACCGACGGGCATGCATCATCCGCGACGTTTGGGCACGAGAGGATGTGGGCATCTTCCGCGGGAGCTATGTGGCTCGAGTGGAACCCCACGGGTGTGCGCTCGTGCGCGTGATACCCGTCGTGTAGGCATATCACCGGGGCCGATTCAGGGAGAAACCCACAAAGTTGCTCCATTCGTGGAACGTTTCAGGTGAATCTGTGGTACAGTAGTCTAGTGCCCCATAGGGGCAGCGTGTTCGAGCTTACGACGGCGTGCGTTGTTCGGCTGGTAGTCCGGTCCCCGACTGGTGTCTCATCCGACCCCCCTCACAAGTATCAACACGAACTCACACACCAGAAAGGGTGCAAACAATGAAGACCGGAACGGTCAAGTGGTTCAACGGCGCGAAGGGCTATGGGTTCCTCGCACAGGACGACGGTGAGGACGTTTTCGTCCACTACAGTGCCATCCAGCGCAGCGGCTACCGTGAACTGACGGAGGGCCAGCGCGTGCAGTTCGACGTCGTCAACGATCCCCGTGGCAAGGGCCTCCGCGCAGCTAACGTCGTCATCCTGTAGATCCACGCTACGTCGGAACAGTCGAAGGGGCCGCCATATCGGTGGCCCCTTTTGCACGTCATGACCATTTCTGCAGGAGGGGCTGAGGCGGTCGGCGAATTGCTCCATCATCTCGTCACTCGTAAGGGGGTAGAACGATGAGCGAGACAACACGGCGATCTTTTCTCATTGCGCTGGGCGCTGGTGCTGGCGCCGCCATGCTCGGCTTGCAGGAGGGTGTCATGGGACAGCAAGGGCAGATTCAGGGCTTCGAGAAGGCAAAGACCGATGTCGAGGCATGGAAGCGCTGGAAGCCCGTCTCCGACAGAAAAGTTCGTGTCGGGATAGCCGGCTACGGCGTCTGCAAGTTCGGTGCTGCGTTCGGTTTCCAGGATCATCCCAACGTTACGGTGGCCGCCGTGACCGACATCATTCCGGATCGGTGTGCGGAACTGGCGAAGGTCTGCCGCTGTGAGAAGACCTATCCCTCCTGTGAGGAGATGATCAAAGATGACACACTGGAAGCGGTGTTCATTGCCACGGATGCGCCTAGCCACGCGCGTCTGGCGATCGCAGCACTCAGGGCCGGCAAGCACGTAGCTTCCGCGGTGCCCGCTGTGTTTGGTTCTCTGGAAGAAGCAGAGGCGCTTTTCAAGGCCGTCAAGGAGACAGGACGCAAGTACATGATGTTCGAGACGTCGTACTTCCACGAGGATCTCCACGCCATGCGCGAGCTCTATCGTGGAAACTACCTCGGTAAGGTTCTGTACGCAGAGGGCGAGTACTACCACTACATGCCGGAACCCATCGACTCGTACAAGGGCTGGCGAATCGGCTTGCCGCCACAATGGTATCCGACACACTCCAACGCCTATTACACCGGTGTGACGGGACTGCCATTTACTGAAGTCTCGTGCATGGGCGTGCCCAGTGCCATCCCGCATCTGCTGCCGAAGAACAACCGATACAAGAACCCCTACGGTACCGAAATCGCCCTTTTCCGCACGGCTGACGGCGCCATGGCACGCATGGCTGTGAGTTGGGATACGCCTGGGTTCTCCGGCGAAATGGGGAGGATCCGTACGCAGAAGGGGACGTTCTATGGTCAGTTCCAGACGGAGGGTATAGACCTCGAACTCCCGTCCGTGAGCAGACCCCCGCTACCGCCCGGCGTCGAAGCAGGCGGCCATGGGGGATCTCATGGCTATCTCATGGCGGAGTTCATCGAGGCCATTCTGGCCGACCGGAAGCCGCTCGTGGACATCAGCCAGGCACTGGCCATGACCGTCGCTGGCATCGTCGCCCATCGGTCTGCCCTAAAGGGAGGAGAGTTGCTGAAGATCCCTCAGTTCGTACTGTAGGGAGGACGCCAGCGGAAAGGCGCTCGATCCGCTGAGAGCATCCCGTGGACCGGTTCAGGGTGCGAGAAACTCATGGAGGCGACGCCGACGTGCTGCAGCGCGCAGGCGTCGTAGGGCGATGGCCTCGATCTGCCGCACGCGCTCGCGGGAAATGCCGAACTCGCTCCCGATCTCTTGAAGCGCCCTTTCCTGATCGTCGTCGAAGCCGAAACGACGGCGCATGATCGCGCGTTCTCTCTCGCTCAGGCCGTTCAGGATATGCTCGATCTCTCGCTGCAGTTCGCTGTCCAGCACCTGATCCTCCGGGTCCAGAATAGCGGCGTGCCCGACGGCACCCCATAGGTTCGTCCGCTCCTCTCGGCCTGCTAAGGCCTCCAGAGATAGTAGGTCCTGGGTTGCGCGCATGTATTCCAGCAATCGCCGCTGGGGTATCCCGGAGAACTGTGAGAGTTGCTCCAACGTCGGTTCGTGGCCGAGCTCCTTGGCGAGCTCCATCCGGCATCGCTCGATCTTGCGTACGCTATCGGCCACATATGCAGGTACCCTTATGGGGCGCCCCTTGGTGTCTATGGCCCGGCTGATAGCCTGACGGATCCAGTGGGTCGCATAGGTACTGAATCGGTAGCCCCTTTCCGGGTCGAACCGCTCGCATGCGGTCATCAGGCCGATGGCGCCTTCCTGAACAAGGTCTTCTAGGGGAACCTCGGGGCAGTAGTAGCGTCGGGCAATGTTGATGACGAGCCGCATGTTCGCCTCTACGAGGCGGCGCCGTGCCTCAGCATCGCCGCGACGAGCGGCAGTAGCGAGCGCTTTCTCCTCTTCGGGCGTGAGGAGCGGCTCTCGCGTCAGCGCCGACAGACCATCGGCAACAGCGTCCGGTGGCTCACGGTAGCCGAGTGTCTTCCGCTCGGAAGCGTCGCTATCGTCTCTGTCTTCTATACCGCACATGGCAGTGGCAACGATCCGTGTCGGTCCAAGGAGTACTGTTCTTTCGTGTAGCGCCAGCATTCAGCAGGCGGTGGACGCTCTTATTGGACGCTTGCCAGCGTGGTTTGTTCCCCTTGGCCTGGTGACTGGGGCACATCCCTCGCTTCGTCTATCGCTATCGTCGCGGCTTGGCCGGCTTGAAGGCTCAGAGGCAGACCTGCTGCCAGCTCGCTGCCGGCCGCCAGCACTGTCGCAGCGCCGTTCTTGCGCAGGGCGTAGCGCTTGCCATGCTCTACTACGAACCACTCCGGCCACTGGTTCAACCGTGGGTAGTCCCACGCCAGGCCAAGCACCTCTCGGTGGCGTGGAGTATCGAAGATCACACGCCCATTCCATGGTGCATCCGACTGGATGGACAATCGGACGCCTCTTGCAGTCCGTACGGCTCCACAGCGAAGGCCGCTCTGCCACGGAACACATCGTACACCCTGCGATTCGTACAATGCAACCATCAGTGCCGTTCGTGCGAAGTTGCCATCACCATACCACCCTTCCACAATGCCCGAGTCCTTCTGGTGGGCGAAGAAGATCGGAAGGACGGTATCGAGCCACGAGTCGACAACGCTCGTGCGAAGCCGGTTCTGGAGTAGTATGGCACCCTCTATGGAATCTGCGTACGAATCCGCACCGCTCCAGTTCGCGTACACCGGCTTGCGCAGCGATTCGACCGCTCTGACGACCTCGTCCCGAAGCTCGGGGCTATCGGCCGCTCGGGCCAGGGCCAGGACTCCGCACAGAGCATACCCCCAGGTATCGGGCGTGGCTGGTTGCAGGACCTGGCCGGTCGTCGCCCTGACCTCACCCACCCACATTCCATCGTTGTTCCTAGCCTTGGAGAGAAGCTGGCCGACCATGCGGAGGAGCCGAGGGCGGTATCTCTCGGCACGTTCTGGTGCGAAGGACTGGGCGGCGATGAAGGCTTCGACCAGACCCAGCACGATCTCGTTGCCGTGGTCATTGAGGCTGAAAGCGTCTGCGACCGCGGTGTGCTTGCCAAAGTCCCATCTGTACGCAGGAATGCCGCCAGTACCCGGTATCACTTCGAAGCAGTACGCGTCAGCGATGGTCAGGAGCATGTCGAGATAGCGCTGTTCGCGGGTCATTGCGTATAGTCGGCCGAGGACTTGCAGGACGTCGCCGTTCACCTCGGTGTCAGCAGCCGGTATCCGTCCGTAGGCCGTCTCTACCGGAGCGGCCTGGAGGATGGCATCCATCAGCTCTATCATCCGTTCGGTCCATGGCCCGCGACCCATGGCCTCCGTCATCGGCATGAGTCCGTCCTTGCAGTACTCTGCAGCACAGAAGATCATACGGTTCACGTCGGGTGTAGCATGGACCCAAGTCCCAGTCTCGAGGGAGAACCAATCGGGCAGAGCACCCAGGCGGTTGGACAAGCGTGCTTCGTCCGATAGCATCTTGCGAAGCCCATGCGCGTAGCCCTGCTCCGTGTAGTCCTCGGTGAGGTACAGGAAGGGGAGCAGGTCGGCAGCGTTGTCGTTAGGAGCCCACACACGTTCCGTGACCGTGCGCGGCAGCAAGCCGAACTTCGGGTCCCTTAGAACCCACCATCCGCGAAGCACGCCTGTTGCTCGTGCCATGGCGCGTTCATAGAGGACGCCACGCCGCCGACACTCGTCCCACGAGTCGCGGCCTGGCCTGTATGGCGGTTGATTGCCGAGCGTCCTTGCCAGGATAGGCCAGAAGTCATAGCCAACGAAGACATGCCCACCCCGGTGGATCGTGAGCGTTGCGTTGTTCGCCTTCCCGAATGCGGCGTAGACGCGCTGGATTTCGGCGAATGCCGGCCGCGCTACGGAGACGGGGAATCCTCCTGGGGCACGCTCCTTCTCGCCAATCTCACACACGAGAGGGCGTGGCGCTATGCATCCGAAGATATCTGCGAAGTCGAAGTTCTCAGCCAATCCGGGAAAGTCATAGCAAGTACAGTGACCGTTGCGCATATTGGCTACGGTAGTCAGCCACCCGGACGAGCAAACGGCCTCGAGCCGCGTATCCAGGGCCGCAACGTACATGGTTGTCTCGCCACCGAGGGAAAGCCCGCAGACCGCCATACGGCTTCGGTCAACATCCTTCCGAGTCTCTGCATAGTCGAGAGCCCGAATGCAGTCCCAGACCCGTTCTCCCATAAGACACCAGGCCTGATGCTGCAGCTCGTGCGACCCCACATCCGGTGCGATCACGACGTAGCCCATCTCAGCGAGTGCCTTGCCATACCAATAGAGGGATTCACCCCGTACAATCTGCTCGCCAGTTCCTCCGTGGCCATGGATCGCTAGCACGAGCGGATGCTTGCGCTTCGTATGGCGGGGCGCAGCGACCCACAGATGGGCACGGCGGTCGGGCAAGCTTTGGATCGTGACTTCATCGAGCACATAGGGAGCCCCAGGGACCTCTACCTGGCGAATCACCTTCGGCGCCAGGGGGATCCGAGCCGGCTGGCGCCCGCCCATCATCAACTCGAACAGCTTCTTTCTGCACTGCACCTGCCAGCGCCGCGTGGCAGTGGCCGAGCTTGGCTGGTACGCAAGTACCCGGGAAGGTACCTGGGACATCATTACAACTCCAGTAGGAACGTGCGAAGCCGACGCATTCCCGACGGCAAGCATGACGAGTATGAGATGCATGGTGCGCCTCTCTACGACGTGCATGAGAGTGAATCCTACCATGGCTGGCTGGGCAAGGGGCCCGGGCACGAGAGCGGCCTCGCCAGAGCGAAATCCTCTAACTCAGGCTTCTAGGGTTTCCAGACGGCGGGCGCCCCAGAGCATCGCCAGACCAACCGACACGACCGACGCTGCCAGGGTTGCCACGAGAGCCGCCGTCTGCGCGAGTACCGGCGGAACGCCGAGCGCCTCCGTAGCCAGCCATGCGCCGGTCATGAGGACGACAATTACCGATGTGTACAGTGCCTGCGCACCAAGGATGAGCAGCCGGGACTTGCCCGTCACGACCACTCGTCCGATCTCTGCAGACAGCTCCAACGTCCTGGCCCCGAGACCCACGCATATGCCGCTCAGAGTTACCGTCGCGGCCAATGTCAGCAGGAGAACCACGAGAAGGTCCGATCCGTGCACCCCGTACAACGCTCCATAGGCAGCCGCGGCCACGAGAGCCATGGGAAGCCCTAGGGAGGCCGTATACCAGAGCTTGCCCGACAGAATGGCAAGGGGGCTGGCTGGACTGGCAAGCGCCACCCAGATGGTCGTTCCCTCGCCGAGATAGCTGGACATGGCGATTCGCAACGCGATGACCCCGATGAGTGGTAGCAGCGAGAGTGCGACAAGCACTCGAGGACCTGATTGTGTCTCAGGAGCGAACGAGAGGTTGAAGAGCAACACGACGATACAGGCTGCCGGCAGGAGCAACATGGACATCTGCCGCATGTCCCGTAGCATGCTGCGCAGGTCCTTGAGTGCGAAAGCTCGCACCGGTCCTGGCAGCCAACGAAGCCAGAACTCGGATCCAAGAGAGCCGCGGCGAACTCCGCGTGGAACAGAAGGCGCTTCTTGACTGCCGACCCAGCCACGCCAGTGAAGGCGCTCACTGACCGCGCCTCCGACGAGAAGGCTCGCAGTCGCCGCGCCCAGAAGGAGCGAGAGCGCTGTATACGCTTCTGGATAGCCAGTCGGCGTGGACACAATGAACCCAGCCCAGGCCCAGGGACCGTAGGCGAGCACAGGACGGCCGGTCGCGGCAAGAAACGCTTCCAATGTAGCTGTCGCGCTGGATGGATCTGCCAATCGGCGTGCTCCGACGTTCAGCCCGATATACGCGAGCGAGAGCAGAACCAGCCACAGGGCTCCGAAAACCTCCCGCAGCCGACCGGTCGGAAGCAGGCGCATGATGGCGATGGCACCGAGCACTCCCAGGGCAGTAGGCACTGCAGAGAACACTGCCAATGTCACCACGCAGCGCAAGGCGTACTCCGGTGTCAGATAGCCACGGGCCATCGCGTAAGACACGGCCATCGGTAGCCCGAACACACCGAATGCTTCCGCGTTGTTCAACGCCATGTCCACGAATTTCGCCACAAACACCCCTCGCGGTGGCACCGGCGCCGTGAGGAGGAGGGCCATTTCCCGATGCGCATAGAGATGGTCCATGGCGACGGTAACGCCGGATATGGTCAGCATCCAGAAGCCCCAGAAGAATAGCAGGGACGGCAGCCGATTCGCCAGGACGACGCTCCAACCGGACCGTTCCTGGCCAATGAGTAGGACAAAGAGCGCGTGCGAGAGCCAGCCGATGACACATGCGCCTGCCGCGAAGGAGACTAGGGCCGTCCAGGCACGCTGGCGTTCCGCTCGCGGAGAGCGGGTGAACGCGTTCGAGATGGATCGCCATCGGATACGAAGGATAGCCCACAGCATGGTTTCGGTCTTCTTGTTACACGTGCCAGGCAACAGTATCGAACGACTTGGGCGGGCTAGCGGACCCTGGCGGTGGTAAGGGCGTGGACAACTTCGTCGAGGCGGGAACCGACGAGGGTCACGGTCAGCGCGTCCGTCGAGAAGCTGGCGTCTGGCAAGATCCCGGCAAGGTCCGGAGACGCGCCAGTCAGGAAGACAGGTGAGGGCGAAATGAGCGCAATCGCTGTGCCCATACCGCCAAGGGCTTCGAGACACGGCGCGTAGGCGCACTCGAGACGATTGGCAGCTCCGCCCTGAACCTGCGAGACGTCCGCCAACACGATCCCACGCATGTCTGCAACGGCGCGCGCATAGAGTACAGCCGGCCCTGCGCTACCCAGCCCAATGACGTCGACCTGATGGTGTTCGGCGGCTAGCTCCAAGATCCGCTGCACGATCTGTTGAGCGGCCAGCGCCAGCGGTGTGGGGTTGTAGCAAGACCGAAAGTCCTTCCACCATTCGTCTACGGTGATACGCATCGGCGGAACCTGCACAGGCACGACTCTACGGTACCGCGCACCGATGGCCTCCCTGAGTTGACCCGCCAGTGCCGGTGTTTCCCCCTCGACCGTCACCAGCAGGACGGCTCGGGTGTTCGCATCACGTGCTCGCGGTACTCGTACGGACGCACTGGCCATCCCCAGCGCCGCAGCAATCGCAGGCTGCATCTGCTGACGGAACCGTCGGCGGTCGGTGGGTCGCTTGGGCCAGATCCCACGTAGAGCGTCCCGTGAACGGCGAAGGATGGCATCGGCCAGGTCCGTTTCACCGAGCCGATCCTTAGGAGCTGCTGTCGTCTCGTTCCAGACGCGCATGGCCGAGGCGTCCAGATCGAAGGGATACTCCCGGTGAGCCCGCGTGGGGTCATTGCGAAGCCACCTAGCGAAGAAGGCGTACATGGCCTCGCGACTCTCGACGTTGTAATTGTGACCGTAGTTGAACTGCACGCAGGCGGTACGGTCCCCCGCTCCATAGAGATCGTAGATGGCTTTGATCGCGGGCCACTCCTCCTTCGGCACATGACTCGTCCAGTCGCCGGTCGCGCAGATGAGGAGGAGCGGACGCGGAGCAGCCAGGGCCGCGATCTCGACGTTATCCGTACCGAGCCGGAGCCCTGGTCCATTCTCGCAAAGACATCCGCCTTGCATGTAGGCGGAGACCATGTTGACGGGAACGGACGCCTTGATGCGGTCGTCCACGGCCGTGAGCAGGAACGTCTGTGTACCTCCTCCTGAAGCACCTGTCACCCCCACGCGATTGCGATCCACATCCGGTAGCGAACAGAGGTAGTCCACGGCGCGAATGCTATTCCATAGCTGAAGGCCCATGAGGCTGATGCCGTGGAACCAGCGTTCGAGGCTTCCCGCGAACTGGTGGTTCACCTGGTTCGTGTCGTTGTAGCCGACCATGTCATAGGCGAAGACGACGAAGCCCTGTCGGGCCAGGTTGACCCCGATAGCGGTTAAGTTCGCTCTCCCGTCACCTGGCTTAGCGGGCAGCGGTGCAGCCCTCTCGACGTCGGGCTGCATCTCGAGGCGACCATGGCTCCAATGACCATGCGGATTGGCAATGGCTGGGAACGGCCCCTTTCCGCCCTTCGGACGGTACAAGTTGCCGCACAGCCGGAAACCTGGCATCGTCTCGATGGCTACGTTCTCGACGACGAAATCCTCGCGCTCGATTCGACCGGTGACCACCGGCTTCAGTGGAGTCCGCGCAGGCATTGGCCACAGACCGGCACTCACGAGAATCTGGGTCCGTAGAGAGCGGGCGCGGGCTTCCCATTCTGCGCGACTCTGCGGCGGAACGAGGCAATGATGCGTGTTGAGGTCACGTACTGGCGCATCATCCGGCATGACAACACTGGCACGACTTGCGCCAACATCGGTACCAACAAGGCTCGCTGCAGCAAGAAGCAGGGTCCACATCATCCGGGATACCTCTCTTGTGGAACGGGGCCAGGGTAGTCTCGCCTGGCCCCGCCATAGATCGTGTTCGCGGCCAGAGCTAACTGGAAGCCTTCCTCTTGTTCGCCACGGGGATGGCGAAACCCTGGTGGCTCTTGGCATACGCCGCGGGATCCTTCTTGAACTCCTTGGCGCATTGGGGGCACCCGAAGTAGTAGCGCTTACCGTTGTAGTCCGCGTACTTGCCAGCCTTGGTGTACTTGGCCACGTCAATAACGCGTGTGGTCCCATTCTCACATCGAACGACGACGGTGCCGGGCTTCGCGGCGGTGGGCTTGGTAGCCTGCTTGCCTTTGGACGGGCAGTCCGTGGGGGTATCCGGACAATCACTACACTTAGCGGTGCTGAAGGGACACTTGCCGTCTGTGGCGCTCTTCGACTTGCTCGTGTCCTTCGGTCCGGCCAGCACGACGACTGCAAGCAGCGCCAGGAATGCCGCCGCAGGAACGTACTTCCGCATGGATGGGCCTCCTCGTTGGTATGCGGACAAGCTGAGTACCCTGAGCGCTTGTCCGGTCTGCTATCATAGCCCGCGTGCTGTGTATAATGCAAGCTGTGAAGCAGATGTCTGTGGCAGGCCTTGGATTGGGAGCACCATGGTAGCGGAGATTGTCTCGGTAGGCACCGAATTGCTGTTGGGGCAGATCGTAGACACGAACGCGGCCTACCTGAGCCGGGTACTCTCCGAGGTGGGTATCAGCGTCTACCGTCGCTCGACGGTGGGAGACAATCGGGAACGGCTTCTCGCTGCACTCCAACAGGCTCTCAGCTCCGCCGACGTGGTGTTCACTATCGGCGGGTTGGGACCTACCATGGATGACATTACGCGGGACGTGCTGGCCGAGGCGACCGGCGTCCCTCTTGTGTTCGACGGAGGCATCGCCGACCATCTCCGGTCCTTTTTCCAATCGCGCGGACAGGTTGTGCTAGAAAGCCAGTTGCGGCAGGCGTACGTACCCGCGTCAGGTAAGGCCCTGCCGAATCCTAACGGTACTGCTCCAGGACTCTTGTTCGACATCCCGCCGAAGATGGTGTTCGCGCTGCCTGGTCCGCCCGGCGAGTTCATCCCGATCCTGGAAAACGAAGTGCTACCGATCCTCAGAGAGAAGACCGGCGGTTGGACGATCCGCTCGAGGGTCGTCCGTATATGCGGAATGGGCGAGGCCATGGTCGAGGACCGGGTGAAGGATCTCATGGCTTCCGACAACCCGACTCTAGCGCCGTATGCCAAGACAGGTGAGGTGCACCTGCGTGTTACGGCAAGGGCTGCCAGTTCCGAGGAAGCCGATGCTCTCATAGGACCCGTTGTCGCCGAGATCGCAAGGCGTCTGGGTTCGCACGTCTACGCTTTCGATGACGAGCCCCTGGAGGCGAGCGTCGTACGCCTGCTTCGCGAAGCACAGCTTACTGTGGCCACAGCGGAATCGTGCACAGGAGGCATGCTGGCGGGAAGAATCACCGACATACCGGGCAGCTCCGAAGTCTTTCTCGGCGGGGTGGTGGCGTACAGCAATCAGGCGAAGGTTGCTCTGCTTGGGGTCGAGGAGGGGCTGATCGCCGCACATGGAGCGGTCAGTGGCGAGGTCGCCTCGGCCATGGCTTCAGGTGTTCGGGACCGCTTCGGTGCGAGTTTCGGCATAGGTATCACAGGTATTGCTGGTCCGAGCGGGGGAACCCCGGACAAGCCGGTCGGACTGGTGTGGCTTGCACTGGCGCACTTCGATGGCGTGGACGTCGTCCGCAGCCAGTACGTCGGTGTGCGACGAGACATTCGCACACGCGCTACGCAGACGGCGCTCACTATGCTCCGGGACCAGCTTCTGGCCTGGCATAGGCCGGAATAGCGGCTCCTGTTACGACGTCTTAACGCTTGGGTCGCGGCGGCCGGCGAGCGCTGTTTCCTGGTGGCACGGACAGGGACTCTCCGTCAGGACCTCGGTTGGCCTGCCAGACCACATCGGAGTTGCCACGAACGACCAACGGATCCCTGGCATTCAAGAAGCGATTTCGCTCGACGCGGAGCCGCTCGACTCCGTCTATGAGCACGCCTCCGGCCACGGTGTTTCCCAAGAGAAGGAAGTCGTGCAACGCTCTCGGTGGCAGTGCTTGTCCGGCACCATCGGAACCGCCCGAGCAGACCAAGCAGTAGGTAGGGTTGCCACGGCCTAGCTCGAGGGTGCAGTCTCGAACGATCACTGGGCCAGGGTACGGGCCCTCGACGCGCTCTGCGTAGAACCACAGTAGGCCGGTCACGTGGCAATACTCCAAGGTTACCGGTGACTGGAGTCTGCAACTCTGCTCGATGCGGCATCGCCGGAGAACAGTCCGGGGATTGGCCGCGTCGGCGTTCCACACCATCGCAGCGCGCGCGAGACCTGAGATTGGCTTATCGAGGGTCAGGGTCACGGGAGGAGCAGTCTCCTCGCCACCGATGGGCGCGGGCGAGGGGCCTTCCTCGGCTTCGGCAACCCGTGCTGAACCGAGAAGGCGTCTGCTTGTTTCGTCGGCAGCGACGACACGGTCGCCCTTGTGCCACGGGATGTAGAGAAGCGGGAACTTCTGCCGCACCAGGAGCCGATTGGGCGCGAGGACCTCCAGGACCGAGCTGGAGTGGGTCGAGATGTTGAAGGCGTCGTCGTTCATGCCAGCGAGGTAGCAATCCTCCCATACCAGCCGTCCCCGGTTGCCCTTGACGTGGAAGCCGTCCCGCCAGGTCGACATGAGCCTGTTCGTGCCGGGCTTCGGGCGTACGTGCACGCGCCGGAAGGTGACCTCTCCGCTGTTGCGAGAGACCTCGAAACCCATCCATGGCGCTGACCAGAGTTCCACGTCGTCCACTGCGACATTCGCGCAATCGCGGATGCGGAAGCATGGGCCCGGTCCATACCGATGGGCCGAGCCAGGCACTGGCAGGCTCATGCGCCACGTTTCTGGAACCACGGCATCATAATCGGTGAACTCGTCCGTCGGATGGACGATCACGTAGTAGGGATCGCCGGTGGGTTCGACACTAGCGATCCAGCAATGCCTGCTCGCCGTGGCATGGGGACCAGGGTACCAGAGCATGCCGAAATAGGCCTGCTCGCCGTCCTGTCTGGTGGGACCGCCGAGTGCCCGTCTCGCCGCTTCTTCGCTGTCCAGGCGGACAGTGAGGGTCCGCCGAGTTCGGTCTCGATGGGAGACGATACCCTCCACGAATGGCGGAGGCCGATAATCCACGCGGATTCCTCTTATACGAACCTTGCGGCATTTCTGCAGGTCCATGAACCGGAGCCAAGGGTCGAGATCGAACTCAGATCCCTGCCCCTCGATCGTCAGGTTGGCTTGCTGGTGGAGGGAAAAGACGTAGCGGCGCAGTGCCGAACGCACATAGTAGGTGCGTCCTGGTTCGAAGCGTATAACCGTCCGCTCTCCAGGAGTGAGCGCAGCAAGCATGCGGGCGATGGCCGGGCCGTCATCTACCCGGCCATCGCCCACAGCACCGAACTCCTCCGACCGCAAGACACGCAGACCGCGACGTTCTGCTTGCGCTCCCTGCGCTGCGGCCACCACGCACCCGAAACCCACAGCGGCCAACACTAGGGCGGCGCTGCTGCTGAGTGTAGTCGTCGGCTGCAAGCTCGTGGAGCTAGATCGGTTTCGAAGCTTCGCTTAGCGACGGCGATTGCCGGCCCCAGGTGTGCCCGGTCTGCCCGGACCAGCGGGTCTGCCCATCCCTGGACCTCCCATGCCTGGGCCACCTGGTCGGCCCATGCCGGGACCCCCCATCATGAAGCCCCTACGCGGATGCTCCTTCTCCCACTTCTCGACAGCGGCCTTCTGCTGCGCGTTGAGGACGCCTAGAGCCTTCTTTCGCGCGTTGTCACGGATCTCGCCCATTTTCTGCATGGCGGCCATACGATCCTGAGTGCCCTGGAAAAGCTTTGCCGTAGCGGCACTCCGTTCCTTGCCGATGGCTTCGAGCTTGGCGATCTGTGCCGACGTGAGCTTCAGCGAACCTGCCAACGACATCGGCAACCCGCTGCCACGAAGTGCCTGCATCTCCTTCAGCATGGCGGGAACCTGCTTTCTCTGGGCAGGAGTCAGGATGGCCAGAATCTCACCATCCGCCTTCTTGAACGCAGCTTCGAACTTGGGCCGCAGGGCTTCGAAGGCCTTCGGGTCGGGTCGCTGCCCTGGTTGCATCCGCGGCATGAGTCCGCGGAGGCGATCCCACGTCTTGCTCTGGACGGCTTCCACCTTCTTTTCCTGATCCGCGGTGAGCTTGAAGACGGCCTTCATCGTCGCTGCCGGCACCTGCGAGAGGGTGAGCGGCCGATCCATCATGCGCATACCAGGTATGCGCATACCGCCCTGTCGCTGGCGCCCTCCGGCACCTGGCTGTGCGAATGCAGTGGCGGTGACAAGGACTGCAGCAACAACTAGCAACATTCGTTTCATTGTCGTTCTCCTTCGTGCGGACTGCGCACCTCGCAGACTTCGCGCAGGCGTCGCATGTAGTAGGTGTAGTTCTGCCACGAGATGTCTGGTGGGCACGAGTGATCCAGCATTGGTATGTATCCGCCTTCTTCGATCAGGGGTCGCACGCGCGCCAGTTCCCGTTCGATGGCTGCAGGTCCTGCTGCTACAGCTCGCTTGTCAACTCCACCCCATATCCTGAGGTCGCGGCCGTACGTACGCCGAATAGCGACGACGTCCATCCCCGCCTGGACTTCGAAAGGATACAGATAATTCAGACCCGCGTCCAGCCAGATTGGTATCAGGCTATCGATGCGACCATCGCTGTCGAGACCGATCCATTCGACCCCCCTGCTGCGGAGGAACTGGACTACACGGCGATATCGGGGAAGCATGAACTTGCGGGCAAGCTTGGGAGTGAGGAGCGGGCCAGTCTTGTATGCCATGTCCTCCCAGAATGCGAAAGCGTCTACGGGAGCGACTTCGAGGATCCGATCCATCATGGCAATAATGAAATCGGCATCCGCGTCCATCATCTCCTCCACGAACGCAGGATCGTCGTAGAAGAGCGTGCAAAGTGCCTCCACTCCGACAAGGTTGCGGAGCGGTCCGAAGAACCCGCCCCATCGGTCGGAGATGACGATGACGGGAATCTGGGAATCCCGAAGATCCAGGAGAGCCTGTCGCCAATTCGGACCGATTCTTTGCTCAGGGTCGGGGCGCATGCGTTCCTTCCAGAATGCGCGGAACTCCTCTCTGTTGGTCACGGGAAACTTGACGAACTGCGGCATCGAGCTGTAGGGGTTGTTCTTCATTTCCCGCATGAGGATGCCCTCGTGGTTGACATAGAGGATGTGCTCACTGTCCTCCTCGATGACCTGTCGCCCGAAAGGTGGATGCGGAAAGAACCAGTGACCGATCCAGTGAACTGCCGAAGCACCCTGGGCAATGGCGTCGCGGGAAGGGTCGTACCCCTCCGTCTTCCATCGCTCGATGGTTTCTGGCCACCCGCCCCACGTCCAGTGAGGCACGACATCCACGGGTTCGTACCGCATACACGCATGGAACCGCTCGCGCTCGGTCAAGTGGCAATCCTCCTTCCACATCCGTCCGCGCTGGATCTGACGCAGAGACCTAGACGCCGTAATACTCCCGGTACCATGCGACGAACCGCCGGATACCCTCGCCGATGGGAGTGGACGGTCGGAAGCCGGTATCACGCATAAGGTCGTCTACGTCGGCCCAAGTGGCAGGGACGTCACCAGGTTGCATCGGCAAGAGCCGCTTCTGGGCTTTCTTGCCTAGAGCGTCCTCGAGGGCCGCGACGAACTCCATAAGCTCGACTGGCTGGTTGTTACCGATATTGTACACGCGATACGGAGCGCGGCTGGTACCTGGATCGGGGTGGTCACCACTCCAAACCGGGTCTCCCTGGGGCACACGATCCAGCGTACGCAAGACGCCCTCGACGATGTCGTCAATATACGTGAAGTCCCGCCTCATGCGCCCTTCGTTGTAGAGATCTATGGGCCTGTCTTCGAGAATGGCGCGAGTGAAGAGGAAAAGCGCCATGTCAGGCCGCCCCCATGGCCCGTAGACCGTGAAAAAGCGGAGTCCTGTCGTGGGCAGGCCATAGAGGTGGCTGTACGTATGTGCCATGAGCTCGTTTGCCTTTTTCGTGGCGGCGTAGAGGCTGACGGGGTGGTCCACGTTGTGATGAACCGAGAACGGCATGCGCGTGTTGGCGCCGTATACCGAGCTGGACGAGGCATATACGAGATGCTCGACGCTGGCATGGCGGCAGCATTCCAGGATGTTCATGAAGCCGACGAGGTTGCTGCTGACGTAGGCATGGGGATTTTGCAGCGAGTACCGGACCCCAGCCTGAGCTGCCAGGTGGATGACCGCCCGAGGCTTGGCCTCGTCGAAAACTCGTTCCATGGCCTGCAAGTCGGCCACGTCGGTGCGCACGAACCGGAACCCCGGCTTACGCTCCAATAGAGACAGCCGTGCCTCCTTCAAAGACACCTCGTAATACGGGTTGAGGTTGTCCACGCCTACAACTGCGTCGCCACGCTCGAGCAACGCATTGCTTGTATGAAACCCAATGAAGCCAGCGGCTCCGGTCACGAGGATCGGCGCCATCGTTCCTCCCTCTGTTGTCGCTTGATGTATGCTCGCAGTTTCCACGGCATGAGGACCGACTCGAGCAGAACACGGAGGTTCATCTTCGATGTGCCTCGTCGTCGGTCCGTGAAGACAATGGGTACTTCCTGGATACGGAGTCCGGCGCAGAAGGCGCGCACCGTTGTCTCCACCTGGATGCTGTATCCACCGGACCGGATGTTCTCCACGCCGATCCTTCGCAGTGCTTCGGCGCGCCACGCCCGGTAACCTGCCGTGATGTCCGCAACTCCCAGTCCAGTGATCGTTCGCGCATAGAGGTTGGCGAAGCGGCTCAGCCAGACTCGGTGGGGCGCCCATCCGCAAATGCCGCCACCCGGACAGTAGCGCGAGCCAATGACCAAGTGGGCATGTCGCAGACCTTCGCGCAAGGAGGGGATTGCCGCCGGATCATGGGAGAGATCTGCGTCCATCTGGATCACATTCTCGTACCCTGCCGCCAGGGCTAGAGCAAAGGCTTCGGCATAGGCATGACCGAGGCCCTTCGGACCGGTGCGTCTGAGGACGCGATGTCCGGTTCGTCCGCCGAATGCCTGTTCAGCCAGCTCCGCAGTACCGTCTGTAGAGTCGTCGTCCACCACGAGAATATGGACGTCCGGAGCGGCTGCGGTCACGCGGCACACGAGATCACGGATATTGGGGGCCTCGTCGAGTGTCGGCACCACCACGACCGTGGGGCCGTTGGGATCGTGCGCAGCAGGCAACGCCACCGGATCAGTGGGATTGGACGGTGGGGATGACACCGCATCAGCCCCGCTCGGCGATCAGACGCCGCAGGTAGGCTGCGTACTCGGTGTGGCCGAGGCGGTCGGCCTGACGAAGCACGTCCTCGGCCGTAATGTAGCCCAGATCGAATGCGATTTCCTCGAGGCATGCGATCTTCAGACCCTGACGCGCTTCGATGGCCTCAACGAAAGCGCTGGCCTGCAGGAGGGAGGCATGAGTGCCTGTGTCCAGCCACGCCGTGCCGCGCCCCAGCTTCTCCACATGCAAGAGACCCATCTCGAGATAGGTCCTGTTGACGTCGGTAATCTCGAGTTCGCCCCTCGCGGATGGACGGATGGAAGCGGCGATATCGGTCACGCGGTGATCGTAGAAATAGAGGCCGACGACGGCGTAATCCGAACGGGGCTTCGGAGGCTTCTCCTCCAGTGAGATGGCCTTGCCTTCGGAGTCGAATTCGACGACACCGTACCGATGCGCATCGCGCACGCGATAGCCGAAGATGGTCGCCCCTTCTTGGCGCGCCGCAGCCGCAGCCGTCTGTTCAGGAATGCCCTGGCCATAGAACAGGTTGTCGCCCAGGATGAGCGCCGCCGGGCCACCAGCGACGAAATCGCGCCCGATGAGAAAAGCCTGGGCGAGTCCTTCGGGCTGAGGCTGGGCTGCGTACTGAAAACACACGCCGAATTGGGAGCCGTCGCCGAGGAGTCGCTGGTACAGGGGTAGGTCCTGAGGGGTCGAGATGATCAAGAAGTCACGAATACCCGCCTGCATGAGGGTGGCAAGCGGATAGTAGATCATCGGCTTATCGTAGATCGGCAGGAGCTGCTTGGAGACGGCCAACGTCAGCGGGTACAGCCGTGAACCTGTGCCGCCTGCGAGTACGATCCCCTTCACACAGCGCTATCCTCCCATGCGATGGATAGGTCTGACGGCATGTCCTGCCGATCCGGCTCTACTGACCGATCCGCGTGAGATAATAGAGCGCACTGAACGGGGCGACGATATCAGTGATCTTGAACGCGGGTGCGCCTTTCGCTGGTACGAAAACGATGTCACCCTTCTGCATGGGAACATTGGCCGCGAAGTTCCGCTTCTTCACTATCTCGTCCAAGTTGACGCGGATGACGGACGGTTGCCCATTCACCATCCGAATGATGCTCACCTCGCGCGGGTTGGCTGCCGACGATGGACCGCCTGCAAGACCCAGCACGTCCATGAGGTTCGTCGGCTTGTCCTCGCTCAGGGGGTACTGACCGGCCTTCACCACTGAGCCCATGACGGATACAAGCGCCTCGTTGCGGGGAACGAATACCATGTCGCCGGGCTTCAGCATGACGGTGCGAGCCGGATCATCCGTCTTGCCCTGCACGAGCGTCGGAAGTAGGTCCACGATCATTTCTGAGCTGCCACGAATGATCGTGCAGCGCGTCAGCGCCGCATCCTCGGTCGGATTGCCAGCCTCCGCTAGAACCGACAGCAGAGTCCTGCCTTCATCACCAAGGTCGTAGGCACCGGGCCTACTGACGCGCCCAAGCACATACGCCTTGTTCATCAGGGGATCCATTTCATCCAGAAGCAACAGGTCGTCTATGGCAAGCGGCGGATTCTCGTCGCCGCCTGGGCGTTCGATGGCTTCAGCGACGTTGATTTCGCGGACGGACCCATCGGTACTGAGGACTCTCGCCCGTACCCGTGCCGGACGCGCCGTAAGCCCGCCTGCGAGAGCGATGAGGTCGAGGGCACGCATGCCGCGCCTGAAGTCATAGACTCCGGGCATCTTCACGGCTCCGACGACGCGCACGCGCTGGGACTTCGGTGTCACGACTGCCACGACAACGTTCACATTGTTGCGATGCTTCTCGAGCGCCGCCTTGATATCGGCGGCAAGCGCCGCCGGCGTTTTCCCTGCGGCCCGCAGCTCGCCAATCTCGGGGAACGCTATCTTGCCATCTGGCATGATCTGCAGCGTCTTGGAGAGCTCAGGGTGATCTGCCACCGTGACCTCGATGACGTCATCGGGTCCTAGCACGTAATCCGCCTGTCTGGCAGTGTTCTGCGCGCGTGCCACTAGGCTCGCAACCACGAGCCAAGACAAGCCCAGCAGAACGGTCTCAAGCCGCTTGCGCATTATCACCCTCACCTTGCTCCTTGGGGCTGTCCGCCGATCCGGCGGTTTCGCTCATGTTCGAGTTCTGGTTCGCTCCGTCTTCCTGGCTGCCATGACTGCCACCGTTCCCTGGCAGAGCAGGCTCTTCACGCTGATCGTCATCTCGCTGATGGGGCAAGGCCTCGAACCGCGCACGGTAGCTACCGTCCTTCTTCTCGTCTTCGAGTTTGGGCTCGTATCCATAGCCGTATCCATAGCCGTAGCCATACCCGTATCCGTAGCCGTACCCATATCCGTAGCTGCCGTAGCCGTAGCCGTACTTGCCATACCCGTACCCGTACTTGCCGTATCCATAGCCGTACTTGCCGTAGCGGTACCCATAAGGTCTCCGGCGCTGGACAGGCACCTTGTTCAGGACAACGCCCAACAGCTTCGCGTTCACCTGATGCAGCAGCTCGCTCAGTCGGTGAACTTCCGACTTGCGCGCTCGCTCCAGGTCGGCAACGGCCACCACTCCGCTAGCTTCGGCGGACAGCACAAGGCCATCCACCGCTACCATCACCGGTGGCGAGTCGTAGATGACCACGTCTGCCAGCTTGCTCAGGCGCGCCTGAAGGTTGCGCATGGCGTGGGATCCCAGCAGCTCAGGAGGGTTCGGAGGAAGCGGACCCGCCGTCAGCACGCGAAGGCCAGGAACCCCCACGTCCTGAAGCGCCTCGTCCAGCTTGTCGGGGTCGATGAGCACCGTCGTCAGACCTGGTTCCCGGCTGATGTCGAACTTGTCGTGCAGGGAGGGCCGGCGCAGGTCCGTGTCTACGAGTATTACGTTGACACCACTCAGCGCGAGTGATGTAGCGAGATTAGTGGCGACCAGAGACTTGCCCTCTCCTGGGAAGGCGCTAGTGACTACTAGCGAAGTGGCTGGAGCATCTACTGTAGCGAACTTGACGCCGGTCCGGAGCATCCGGAATGTCTCCACAAGCTGCGAGTCGCGCCGCTTGCCATGGATCAGCCTCGCCTCCGGTTCCTCGATGTGCGAGACGGCTGCGAGGACAGGTGCTCCCAGCAGTCTCCGCATCTCGTCGCCAGCGTTGATGCGGTCATCGAAGTACTCCTGCAAGGCGGCGATACCCAATCCGAGCATCAGTCCGAGCAGAACGGCCAGGGCCATGTTCACCATCGGACGTGGAAAGACCTGGCGGGCGGTGTCCGGCGGAGGTGTCACGACCTCGAGCGGGTTCTCCACCGATTCAGCACGCAGGCTGAGCTCCTGCTGATAGCCGGTTAGGGTCCGGACCATCTCCCTAGCGCTATCCACATTGCGCTGCAGAGGGGCTTCCTCGATCTCCAGTGACGCGACCCGGCTCATGCCTGTTCTCGCAGCGCGCAACTGCGCCTGGAGCAGAGCGCGCGTAACTTTGGCTGCGGCGATTTCGCCTCGAACACCCGCGATCTTGTCGTCCAATTCGGCAATCGCGGGATTGACGTCGCGGGTAACGGTAGTGACCGTTGCTGGTATGTTCGCCAGGCGCTGCTTGTACTCGCTGATCTGCGCGTCCAGAGCAAGCACACGTGGATGGGTTGGCTTGTAGTCCACCAGAAGCCCCGCTCTCTGATTCTCGAGTACGGTGATCCGATCTTGAAGTAGCGCACGCTCGGCCTGATTCGTCACTGTACTCGGCTTCTCGACGAACTGGGGGAGGGACTGCCGCAGTCGGAGCATGTCGGCCAGTTTCGCCTCCGAACCAGCAAGGTCTGCTTCAGTTTGCTGCAGTCGGCCCTGGAGAGACGCGTACGAGGATAGGCTCTGTTGGCCCTCTGCGGATGTATCCACAACCTTCGCTTGCCGACGGAAAGAAGTCAGGACCTGCTCTGCTGCCGTAAGCTTGGCGCGCTCTTCGTCCAGACGCTTCGACACAAAGTCCTTGGCTCGTGTCACCGCGTTATTGCGCGTATCCATGACGTATTTCTGGTACACCCCAGGTAGCGTTTTCGCAAAGCGCACGGCATGTTCGCGATTCGTGGACTCCACCCAGATATCGACGGCGTCCGTGTCTCCGATTTGCTGAACGGTCATACGGACGGAGCCCTCGGGCAGACCGGCCTGCTTGCGCACTTGTTCGCGCAGAACCGCACCCTGCAGCACCTGCATCTGCGTCTGCACGTCCCGACTCGCGTTGAGGTCGAAGAGTGTATCCAGCGTGAGATCCATGCCGCGCCTTACGCCGCGTTCGCTCCGGACAATGATGCGAAATGCAGCTCGGTACACAGGCCGGGAAAACCACGTGTACCCAGCGGCCAAGGCGCAGACAGCCACAAACGTCAGGAGCACGCTATAGCGCCGCCTGATGAGTACGTTCACATAGTCCCGCAGGGTAAGTTCTTGCTCGGTTGTTATGGGTTCGTCCACACCGTCACCTTTCGTACACGTCTAGTTACTGCAGTCCGAAGCAGTTAGTATACCGCGCCGCCACTACTCACTACATACGTGCGAGGTCTCGTCTGCTGCGCCCTGCGCCCTAGGTAACCAGTACCGCTGGAGCGCTACGCGAATCAGTGCGGCAACCGGGGCTGCGAAGAACATGCCTAGCAGTCCGCCGAACTCCTCACCGATCAGGAGTACCACGATGATGACTACCGGGTGCAGCTCCAGGCGATCGCCGATCATGAGCGGCATGATGAACTTGCTCTCGACGAAATGCAGGATGCTGAAGAAGATCAGCACGCCCACAGCCACGGCTAAGCCCTTGGTGGCGAGGGCAAGCAGGACAATGGGTATCCCGCCGAAGATCGGTCCGATGATCGGTATGGCCCTCGTGAGTCCCGCCAGCACTCCCAGGGATACTGGGTACGGTACGCCCAGAGCCGCCAGGCCTACACCTACCACGACACCCGCGATGAGGCACAGGACCGCCTGACATACAACGAAGCTGAACATGATAGCATTGAAGTCGGCAATCAGTCGCAAGGCGGCACGGCGTCGCCTGCGGGGTAGAAGTCCTACGAAGTCATGTTTCAACTGGCGACTCTCGACCGCGAAGTAGAACGCCAGAACCGGGATCAGCACAAGGTCCACCACGAACATCACATAGGTACCAGTCCGCTTGATGCCCAGGCCCAGCCATGCCGTGGCGCCATCTCCAACCATGCTCCCTCCTGCCGCTCCGCTGAACTGCTTCTCGAGCCACCGGCGGTACTCCGGCTTGATCTGCTGCGTGTACCACTCACGCGCCTGCCGTTCGATCCGCTGGAGGCTGGCGCGGTAGTCTTCCCAGTTTTCCTGGACGTTCCGGATTTCCGTGGTGAACGGACTGATCAAGTACTTGGCCGAGTACCAGCCGCCTACGAAGAGCGCGACAAGGACGTAGAGGGACGCGATGACGCGCAATGCGCGAATGGGGATGCCATGAGAGGGCCGAGAACGCGGCGGCACCAATGCCATGAATGGTGCTGCGACGGCACCGTGCAGACGTCGGAAAAAGCGTCTCGCAACCAGCCAACATGCCAGGGGCCGGATGATGTAGGCGAGGATCGTGGCCACGAACAGCGTTGTAATAAGGGACTTCAGGCGCCCGAGAACGTACCACAGCGCCACGACGATGATGATGTAGACGGCCAGCCGGAGCAGCATGCGCGTCACCGCGGCCGTCCATAGTTCCGGTGCATTGCGCGGTGCCGTGGTCATGCGAGGACGTCCTCGAGGCGCTGACGGATCCGGCGCGCCGCCTGACCATCCCCGTAGGGATTCGAGCGGCTGCGCATGGCTTCCCGTGCTTCAGCGTCTGTAAGAAGCGTCGTCGCCTCCTGGACGATGGTATCGGGGTCGGTGCCGACCAATCGTGCTACGCCCGCCGCAACCCCCTCGGGGCGCTCGGTCGTCTGCCGCATGACAAGAACCGGTACCCCGAGACTGGGCGCTTCCTCCTGGATGCCCCCGGAGTCGGTCAGGATGAGAGTAGATGCCTTCATGAGCTTGACGAATGGTCCATAGGCGGGCGGCTCCAACAGATGGACGTTCTTTCGCGCAGGAAGTTCCCGTCGGACGGTGTCGCGAACGATAGGGTTCTTATGCCAGGCGAACACGAACTCCGCGCCGACAAACCGCTCGGCTAGGACCGCAATGGCACGGCAGATGCGCGCCAGTGGTTCTCCCCAGTTTTCACGGCGATGGGCCGTAATCAAGACAATAGGGCGCTCCGAATGCAGCAAGGTCGCGAGGTGGGCATCCTCGATCTTGACAAAGCCTTCCGCGACAATGAGGAGAGCGTCTATTCCCGTGTTGCCGGTAACAGTGATACGCTGGTCGGGAACACCTTCGCGGAGCAGGTTGTTCCGGGCCCTTTCGGTTGGCGGGAAGTGGAAAGATGCCAGAGAACCCACGAGGCGCCGGTTCATCTCCTCGGGGAACGGGTCGTACATGTCCTGCGTGCGGAGTCCAGCCTCCACGTGCCCAAATGGAATCCGGTGATAGAACGAGGCCAGAGCGGCGACAAACGTTGTCGTTGTATCGCCCTGTGCCAGCACAATGTCCGCGTCCTCCCGCCCGAGCGCACGGTCGAGACCGCTCAACGCGCGGGTCGTTATGTCCGCAAGAGACTGGCCGTGCTGCATGATGGACAGATCCACGTCAGGGGCGATGCCGAACACCTCCAAGACCTGGTCAAGCTGCTCCCGGTGCTGGCCGGTGACGATGGTTCGGACGCTCCACCGGTCAGGATGCGACCGAAGCTCGAGAACGACTGGCGCCATCTTGATGGCGTCCGGTCGCGTTCCAAAGACGCACACAGCTCGAAGAGGCATGGTCACGTCCGGGACCGTGCGAAGGCGAAGAGGAGGAACGCGGCGGCGCACAAGACCAGCGTGATGCCATAGATGAAATACACGGCCTGGCGCTGCGTCAGACCACGCTCCAGTAGGCGATGGTGGAGGTGTCGGCGGTCAGCCTGCATGAGCGGTGCTCGATGCTGAATGCGCCGGATAAGGACGATGCCGTAGTCGAAGATGGGGACACCCAGGACTAGCAGTGGCACGATGACGGATACCGCGGTCGCGGTCTTGAAGGGACCGATGATGGAGATGCCGGCGAGCATCATCCCGAGGAACTGGGCACCTACCGTGCTCATGAAAACTCTGGCCGGGTTGAAGTTGTAGCGCAGGAACCCAATGCAGGCGCCAGCAAGTGATGCTGCTACCAGACCAATGGCAGGCCCTCCTGGCTGAGGGGTCACCGTAGTCAGCAGCGCAAGCGTTACCGAGGAGATGGCGCACACACCTGCTGCCAGGCCATCCAGCCCGTCAATGGCGTCCACGGTCTTCGTCACCAAGAGGACCCAGAACAAGGTTGCCAGGATGCTGACCGGTAGGGGGAGCTGCAGCCAGCGGCTGGGGTCGTACTCTCTACCGAACCCACCTGACGGCGCTGCGCCAGCGAGCGGATTGGAGATACCCTCGACGCGGACGCCGAACGCCATCAGAATGCCTCCGGCGACGAAGATGGCCAGTATCTGCCAAAGCGGCCTCAAATCCTTAATATCGTCAATGAGGCCGACGGCGGCGATGAATGTGGAGGCGAGCAACAGCCCGACAAGCTGAGGGGTCCATCCGTTGAGCCCATCCGTCTTCCAGTGACGGTAGGAGACGGAGAGCACGATTGCCAGTACCGTTCCCACGTAGATACCGACTCCGCCCCACCTGGGCGTCGGTGCTTCGTGGATGTCGCGGTCACGGGGGACCGCAATGGCGCCGCAGCGGAGGGCAAGGCGTATGACGGCCGGTGTCGCAGCTGCCGTAAGCGCGAACGCCACGAGGAACGCTGCAACCATGGCGATCATAGGAGCTTTTCCTCTACTCCAGAGGCGTTGGCGGGCAACCGAACGACTTCGATCTGCGCCTCTCGAAAGACCTCCATGGCGAATGCGTCTGGATAATCACCATCAAAAACGACCCTAACGATGCCTGCGTTGACGATCATCTTGGCGCAGGCGTTACACGGCTGGCATGTGACGTAGAGCGTGGCTCCGCGCGTCGAAACGCCATTGAGTGCCGCCTGGACGATGGCGTTCTGCTCCGCGTGGACAGCACGCACGCAGTGACCATTCATCATGCATCCTTCCGGCCAGTCCTTGTAGGGACCGTCGGGAGGGCAATGGCGAAGGCCACGAGGCGCACCGTTGTAGCCGGTGGTCAGGATACGCCGGTCGAGCACGATGACGGCGCCGACCGAACGGCGTGGACATGTCGCGCGAGTAGCGACAACGCGCGCAATCTGCATGAAGTACTCGTCCCAGCTCGGCCTCTCCATCGCCGCGGGACTCAGGCGATACCGTCGGGCATGGGGAAGCGCGCGGTGAGTTCGCGAACCTCAGCCGCAATCCTTGCCAACTCAGCCTCATCGTTGGGTGATGTGACGGCACGGTCCAGGAGGTCGGCCACATGCTCTATCTCGGCCTCTCGGAAACCCCTCGTTGTCACCGCTGGAGTGCCCAGCCGGATGCCGCTGGCGATCCACGGTTTCTCAGGATCTCCAGGGATCATGTTCCGGTTCACGGTGATCCCGACCTTATCCAGGAGTACCTCCGCTTTTCGACCAGTGATCTTCTTGGGCCGCATATCGCACCATACCAGGTGGTTATCGGTTCCTCCTGAGACGAGTGCCCATTGCCGCCGGATGAGCGATTCCGCCAGTGCCGCCGCATTGCGGCGGATGGCGCGCTGGTACTCGGCGAAACCGGGCTGCAAGGCCTCGTGCAGAGCCACCGCTTTCGCTGCGATGATGTGCATGAGAGGCCCTCCCTGCATGCCCGGGAACACGGCTTTGTCAATGGCCTGGGCGTACTCGGCTGTCGTGAGGATCATGCCACCGCGTGGGCCGCGCAATGTCTTGTGCGTCGTGGTCGTGACGAAATGGGCATGGGGTATGGGCGACGGATGCTCCCCCGCAGCGACCAGCCCGGCGATGTGGGCCATGTCCACCATGAGCAGTGCGCCGACGCTGTCTGCGATCTCACGGAACCGCGGGAAGTCCAGTATCCGCGCGTAGCAGCTCGCCCCAGCCACGATCAGCTTCGGGCGGTGTTCATCCGCAAGACGCTGTACTGCGTCGTAGTCAATGCGGCCAGTCTCCGGTGAAACGCCGTAATGGATGGGCCGATACAGGGTACCGGAGAAGTTCACCGGCGATCCATGCGTGAGGTGACCACCTTCGCTCAGGCTCAGCGCCAGGTAAGTATCGCCGGGCTGGAGAACGACGCTGTACACAGCCTGGTTGGCCTGTGCGCCGCTGTGCGGCTGGACGTTGGCGTGCTCAGCACCGAAGAGCTTGCATGCGCGCTGCCTAGCTAGTTCTTCCACGACGTCCACGTTCTCGCAGCCGCCGTAGTAGCGCTTCGCGGGATACCCTTCGGCGTACTTGTTGGTGAGGACGGAGCCCATAGCCTCCAATACCGCGCGGCTGACAACGTTCTCCGAGGCTATCAGCTCTATGTTATGGTTGAGGCGATTCGCTTCCGCTTGGATGGCTGCTGCCACTTCTGGGTCCACCGCAGCGAGCGGTGCATGACGCATGTTCGTCGCGCCGGTTTCGGCCATGCGGCTGCTCCTTCGACGATGTGTGTACGATATAGAAACGTGTGCGGGCTACGGCTGGCAGCGCACACCCGTGTCGCACCTGGCATCATCCAGGGCGCTGATCTTCCCAACGCGACGAACGTGACGGTCGCCGCGGGAGAACTCGGTGGAGAGAAACGTCCGCACGATTTCCAGTGCCATCTCTGGCCCTACAATTCGAGCACCGATGCACACGATGTTCGCGTCATTGTGACTGCGAGCGAGTGCAGCGCTAACAGGCTCCGACACGGAGGCAGCTCGGGCTCCGCGGATCTTGTTGGCCGCGATGGCCATCCCAACCCCGGTTCCACAGATAAGCACAGCTCTGTCGGCTTCTCCTGCCGCGACTCTGGAAGCAGCCATGGCCGCATAGTCGGGATAGTCGCACGAGTTCGTGTCGTGAGTTCCCAAGTCTTCGACTATATGGCCAGCGGCGACGAGTTCCTCGCGAATGATGGCCTTGATGTCAACGCCAGCGTGATCGGAAGCAATAGCCAGTCGCACGTCGCATCCCCCTTGCAAGCAGTATTCTACTCCATATCCAGAGGCATGGCGCTGTGGCTGACGCCTGCCGGCTGTTGCCGCGCTGCGACCATGCTGGCGACGAACGCTCGGGAAGGCAGAAGATCCACATGGCGTCAATAGGCTGGACTCTGGGGCGTTGCGAGAGGATTCCTGCTCTAGGTTTCCGGTATAATGCGTCCTTCCGGACGCTTGCCCCCCGGCGATAGGAGATACAGCTATTGGGTGGGGAGATGGATATGACCCTGAAAACGCGCGGCGCGGGAGCCTCAGGCCGCCCGCGCCACCTTGCCCGCCTTCAGGCACTTCGCACACACGCGGATTCGCCGCGTGGTGTTCCCGCTCACGACTCTTGCCGATTGGAGATTCGGTATCCAACGGCGTTTGGTTCGCTGAGCCTTCAGAGCCCATGCGCCGGAGTGGACGTGCCGGATGTTCTGACCGAACTGCGGGCGCTTGCCGCACACCTCGCAAACTTGCATGGCAGTAGCGCCTCCTCGATATCCGTCCGCGCGGAGCACCGTTGCCCCTGCGGCGCAACAGTATAGCACATTGCGCGCAAGTACCAGCCGACCGATATCGCAGACTGCAACGACCGGACCATCCAGTCGGAGCATCCGATCGTGTCTCCGTCCTGTTCCCGCCTTGCAGTCCTACAATAGTGTTGCCCACGCAGCGTCCGCTCTGGCAGGTCTGGGATGGGCGATGATACCGGTCGTAGACGACGCTGGTCGGCTTCTCGGAGTGGTCAGCGAAGCTGCTGTCCGCCGCGCACTAGGTTCAGCGAACCGGGCAGAGGTCATCCAGCGGGACGTCATGGCGCTCCTGGAGACATCTCCGAGTGTGCTGCCAGAAACAGCCAGGATCGCGGACGCCGTCCAGATGCTGACTCAGGGCCCGAGTGGCATGATTCTCGTAGTGGATGAACGGAGCCATTTGCTGGGTGGGGTCTTCTGGCATGATGTCTTCGATACGGCCCGGCGACCGGTGACGTTTCAAAGCATCGGCGGGATGGCGACACCTTTCGGCATCCATCTAGCCGCGGGCAACGTGCAGGCAGGCGTCCGTTCGTGGGGCTTGGTCGGGAGCGGAGTATGCCTGGGACTCATGCTCGCCGCAGCCTATCTACTTGTCGGCGCTGTCTGCTGGATGGTGGACTATCACCTTGGGACGGATTACCTGCATCTATGGAGCAGGCTCGATCCACCGTCTCAGACGGTTGGTGCCCTCGTATGGCTGGGGGTCCAGGGACTGGCAGCGGTCGTATTCCTCGCGGTGCTGTGGATGAGCCCGCTGACCCGATACCACGGGGCGGAGCATCAGGTTGTGCATGCGTTGGAGCGAGGCGAGCCTCTGACACCGGCGGTCGTTGCCCGGATGCCTCGTGTGCATCCCCGTTGTGGCACGAATGTCCTCGCTGCAGTAGCCTTGTTCGGAGCTGTGGTAGGGCTTGTCACGGCGCTGAGCCCGTGGAGCTCAGGCACGATCCTCGGTAGTGTCCTGGGGGCTGTCATCACTTTGCGAGTGTGGCGACGGCTGGGGGACTGGCTTCAGGCTCACGTCACCACCCGAGAACCGAACGACCATCAACGCGTGCACGCCATCGAGGTTGCCCAGGAGCTGCAGGAACAGTATAGCGTGGCAGCCAACTGTGCACCCTCGAAGCTGGCGCGTGTGTGGGCATCAGGTGTGCCGCAGGTGGGAGTTGGCGTGTTCATCGGTGTAGCCGTGCCTGTGCTGATCCTGTCGGCGTTCATGTCTTTGCTCTTACCAGATCTGGGAGGACTGCGACTTTGGTAATACCCATGCTCATCGAGCTAGTGAGGGAGGCCATACAGTCGGCCTGCGCCGCAGGTGGGTTGCCGGCCGCGTGTAAGGACGCGGTTGTCGAAATCGAGCCCCCGCGGAACAAGCAGCACGGCGATTACGCAACCAACGCCGCCCTCGTGCTGGCGAAGACCGCCGGCATGCCGCCGAGAGAAGTGGCGGAGAGGATCGTGGAACGCATGGGCGTCGAGGGAACTATCGTCGCTACCGTGGAAGTGGCAGGCCCAGGCTTCATCAATTTCCGACTTCGCCCGGATTGGCTCCATGATGCCATGGTGACCATCGAGAAGGAGGGTCCTCATTACGGTCACTGCCGGTCCATGGAAGGCCGCCGGATCCTCCTTGAGTTCGTGAGCGCCAATCCGACCGGCCCCATCAGCGTTGTGAACGGTCGTGCGGCAGCACTCGGCGATTCGCTGGCCAAGTTGTTCCGAGCATGCGGTGCAGAAGTTGCCACGGAGTTCTACGTCAACGATGCATTGAACTCCACCCAGATCGATCTCCTCGGGGCTTCGCTGGCAGCTCGGTACCTTCAGTGTCTGGGCCAACCGGCAGAGCTGCCGCCAGACGGCTACCAAGGGGAGTACCTCACAGACCTGGCACGCGAGATCATCAGAGAGCACGGCGACGCGTTCGCCGCTCTTCCCGATGTCGAACGTAACCGAACGTTCCGCGAGATGGCCGTGGAAAGGATGCTGGCGCACCAGCGCTCGGACCTGGCCGCCTTTGGTGTCGAGTTCGATCGGTGGTTCTTCGAAAGCGACTTGTACAGGTCCGGGGCTGTCTCGAGGGCGATCGAGCAGATGCGACGGGCCGGTTACGCCTACGAACGCGATGGCGCCCTGTGGCTGAAGTCAACGGAGCTGACCGGCGACGACCAGGACCGTGTCTTGGTGCGCTCCAACGAACGGGAGACCTACGTAGCGGCCGATGCTGCGTACCACAAAGACAAGTTCGACCGCGGATACACGCACCTGGTCAACATCTGGGGCGCCGATCACCACGGATACGTAGCGCGACTCAAGGCAGGTATCAAAGCGCTGGGCTATGATCCTGATCGGTGCGCGATTATCCTTACGCAGATGGTCCTACTGATGCGCGACGGCGAGCCGGTGCGGGGATCCAAGCGCGCTGGTGACATCATCCCGTTGATAGACCTCGTCGAGGAGGTAGGCCGCGATGCGGCGCGATTCTACTGTCTCATGGGCTCCTATGAGACGACGGCCACGTTCGACCTCGAGCTTGCCAAGACGCAGAGCGCAGAGAACCCAGTCTACTATGCCCAGTACGCACATGCACGGTGTTCGGCCGTCTTGCGCCGGGCCGTGGAGATGAATGTTCAGCTAAAGAACGCGGAGGATGTGGACAGGTCCTTGCTCGTCCATGGCAAGGAATTGGAGCTGCTCAGAACCCTGGCGGAATACCCGCGGGAGGTGCGGCTCGCGGCCGAAACCATGGCCCCTCATCGCCTGGCGGCATACGTACGGGTCATCGGCCAGGCCCTCCACCAGTTCTACGAGGAATGCCCAGCGCTGAAGGAGGATGTGCCGGAGGCCATCCGCGATGCACGCTTGGCACTGTTCGCAGCCACGAGGACGGTTGTGGCCAATCTGCTGGGTCTGCTGGGCGTATCTGCGCCAGACAGAATGTAGTCCACACCTCGTTCCGACTGTGCGGCTTGCCACGCCGCGAGTTCCATGGTAGAATACGCACTGAGCGGTCTGCCAGGCAGATCGTCAGGCGTCAGGCGGTCTCGTAACTCCGGAGAGAAGGCCGTCGTCCGCCATCCCTCGAAAGGAGGCAAGACTAGTGAGGAAGGTCTTGGCTGTGCTGGTTGGCGCACTCGTCATGGGAGCGCCGGCGGTCGCTAGGGCGCAGTTCACCGGCGACCAGGAACTCGGCAAGAACTGGGAGCTTCGCGCCGGGCTGCTCGTGCCCGAGAAGAAGGTCTCCCGCGACAAAGGTGGCGATGTGTGGTTGGCTATCGGCGCGGAGCACACCTTCTACCAGGCCGATCGTTGGCGCGGAACCGTCAGCGTGGACTACTACGGGGCTGAGAATATCTACAGCGTTCCGTTCTGCCTGAACCTACGCGGCACGTCTCAAGGACTGCGCTACGGCGTGGGCGCTGGGCTCAGCCTGGGGCATGATGTGGAGAAAGGCATGTCCGCGCTGGCGTACAACCTGCTGGTGGGCTACGAGGTCCGTACGGGAACGAACCCGATCACGGTGGACATTCGGTACCTCGGGACCAACGCCTCGAGACAGGAGCTCAATGGCTGGTCGTTGACCGTGGGCTATAGCTTCTGAAGCGTGTCTGGCTTGCCGCGCACCGCTCGCACTGCAGACAGCGGAAGCGCAGGCAATCGGAGACGACGCAGATTCTGGCAAGGAATCTTGTGCGGGCCACCGAACATTCGGCGGCCCGCATTCGTCATTCATGCTGTAACACCTTGACAATCGCGCTCCGGTGTTGTAGTCTAGTATCGAGTACATGAAGAATGCTCGGTGGCACGGGCCGCAGCTAGCGCCGCGCCTACTGAGCAGGTGTTGCCGTCGCAGGGCCTTGGGCCTGCCCCGGTGGTGCCAGATTGACAGTGGACGCAGTCCCGCCAGGTCGTAAGTCTTACGATTAGAGGGAGGAGCAACTGATGAAGCGTGGGGTACGGTCAGGTTTCACCCTGATCGAGCTGCTCGTCGTGATCGCGATTATCGCGATACTCGCTGCCATCCTGTTCCCCGTCTTCGCGCAAGCGCGTGAGAAGGCGCGGCAGACAGGGTGTCTCTCGAACGCCAAGCAGGTGTCGCTGGGCGTCCTGATGTACGTTCAGGACTACGACGAGGTCGTTCCGCTCGTCTATGACCTCAACACGCTGGGCTCGTGGACCGACAGAGTCCAGCCCTACATCAAGAACTGGGATCTGATGTTCTGTCCGTCCGGTGGAGGGAAGCGGCTCCCAGCCAGCCTGAACGTGTCCGCCAATCGGTGGTGGGGATGGTGGAGGTACTTCACGCAGTACGGCATGAACGCCACCTACCTGAACCGAGCTAACTACGGCTGCGGCAATATTATGGTGAACGGTAATGCCTTCGGGCCGCCAGTGCCCGTGGCCGCGGCAAGCAAGCCGGCTGAGACCGTACTGCTCACCGAGACCGGTCAGATCGGCACCGATGAGAACGTTGGCTCCCACATCGTGTATGCACCCGGCGGTCTGACCGCCAATGATGCTTGCACGTATGGCGACTGGGGCGGCCCCAACGGGGGCATCTGGATGGCCATGACGGGTCGGACCAACATGGGCTTCTTCCTGAACCGCCACAGCGAAGGTGGCAACATTGCCTTCCTGGATGGCCATGTGCGGCACCTGCGGCCGGGTCTGCTGGCGGCTGGCACGAACTGGACGCCCGCTTCCGCCTACGGTTCCGTTCAGATCATCGATCGCACGCAGTACCTCTGGGATCTCGACTAGCAAGCTCTATAGCAATCTAACGCTTCCAGGGTAGCCGGCGGGCGCAGAACGGAACCTGCGTCCGCCGGCAGGGGGCGTTCTGAGCTTGCAGTACGCCTGCAAGTCGTATTAGCAGGAGAACGAACCGCGGCCAGGGAGGCGCGTGGAGCGTTCTAGAGGTCCTCGACGGCCCGGGCAGCATCCTCCAGGGCGAGGGCGGCTACGCGATCCCTGACGGCGACGTAGAGCTGCAAGAGCGCCAGCCTCAGCAGATCATCCTTCACGCGTCCGCTGTCCAGGTGCAGCGTAGGTTTCCCGTCGGCATTCGCCATGGTCAGTACCACCGCCGTACCGGCGGGCACCTTGGCAACAATGACGCTGTGCCCTTCGTCGAGCACCACTTTGTACTCCGTCGGCACCTCGCCGCTGCTCCGCCACAGGAGCCTCCCCTCCAGTGTCGCCGTGCGCAGCCTGTTGACGATGGCGATGGGGCTAGCATGCATGGCATCCATGCACGCGATTATAGCTCTCCCGAGCAATCCTGGCAAGGGAGATACACGGCCATGCGCCGGTACGTAATGAGGGACCGCTCAGACACTGACCAGCTCTACTCGGACTCCTAGCTCACGTATCCGCTCGATCGTATCGGGAGGTGCTCCTGCGTCGGTGATGAGGGCGCGAGCGTCGGTGACAGGAGCCGCGGCAGCGAACGCCACTCTACCGATCTTGTCCGAGTCTGCAATGACGACCGTTTGAGTCGCGATGCTCATCATCTTCCGTTTGACCTCAGCCGCGTCGAAGTCCACAACCGTCAAGCCGGCGTCAGGATCCACGCCGTTGAAGCCCATGAAGGCGCGGTCCACACGGAAGCCGTCGAGGAAACGCACAGCCAGCGGTCCAAGAGCAGCGCGCCGACGACGCTGAACCTGCCCACCGATGAGGATCACGTCTACTGCTCCACCGTCCATGAGCACCATGGCGTTGGCCAGCGAATTCGTCACGACGGTAATGGAGCGCTTGTTCTGCAATAGCAGCGCCAGCTCGAGCGTCGTGGTTCCCGCATCGAGGAGAATAGTCTCGCCGTTCTGAACCATGGCCGCGGCCGCGCGAGCGATTGCCTGCTTCTCGGCACGCCGCATGACCCTACGGTCCTCATGGGACGGCTCGAAGAGCGTGCCTTCCGCACGAATAGCCCCGCCGTGGGTTCGAACGAGGAGACCACGGCTCTCCAGACGAGCGAGATCGGCCCGAATCGTGGGAGCGGATACGCCGAACGTACTCGACAACTCCTCTACCGTGATAGCGCCGGACTGGCGAACAATCTGCACGATGGCACGCTGGCGCTCCTCGGCGAATACCGACCGCCTTCTCATGGTCCGCATCTTTCGAATACTTGCGAAGACACTTGATTTACTTTCGGATTTTCGCGTATCATACGCATGTGAAGGCTCCTTGTCAAGGCCCAACGACGACGGAGCACCAGTAAGCCCGACCTAATGATCGTTTACATCACCTTCGCACAGAGCCACGAGAGGCCTGACTGGGCCGCCACCTATGCTCGACATGCAGCTCGTTTCGAGGAGATCTCCAGGCAACGCTGCCTGATCTTGCCGTTCGACATAGCAACGAGAGCTCTTATGGACAGTCTGGAACCTGGGGCCGTTATCATGAGCGGCTTCGCTAGTTCCTTCCAGACGTACGAACCTGGCGCGTTCGACAATGTGGCCGACTGGCTCATGAATGGCACGTCGGTGCCCACGCTCGCGGTATGTGGCTCGCATCAGCTTGTCGGTTTCATCTTCAACGGGAGGCTGGCACCAGGTGGCGTGTTGCATGACGAGCCGATGCGACTTCGGCGTTCTGGCGAGCCGATTGTGAACCCGGACTACCATCCCGAGTACTTCATGGAGAGAGGCTTCTACCCACTCACCGTACTCACGGAAGACCCGATCTTCCGGGCGTGCAGCACACCACCGGTCGTCATGGAGTCCCATTACTGTGAAGTCAAGCAGTTGCCTCCCGGGTTTCTGCATCTGGCATCCACAGAAGAATGCCGCATCCAAGCTATGCGCCACGGGGACCGGCCGCTGCTTGGAGTCCAGTTCCATCCCGAGGAATACACCGAACGCTTTCCGGACGGCAAGCGTATCCTGGAGGCGTTCTTTCGAGACGCCCTGAAGGAAGGTCCCAGCAATACGAGAGGAGTTCACTGATGCCCAAGTCCATCCCGATCCATCCCTCCGAGGTCCGCAAGCCCGGCTTCGTGGAATTCGATCCTATCCCGCTCTGCCAGTACTCCGGCACCGTCAAGGACGAGCTGTCCCGATACTCGCCGGATTCCCTGCTTCGGATCTACAGGGACATGGTCTTTATCCGTACGTTCGAGACAATGCTGGACAAGGTGAAGAAGACTGGGCAATATGCCGACATCCCCTACGATCACCGCGGGCCTGCCCATCTCAGCATCGGCCAGGAGGCTGAAGCCGTCGGGCAAGCGTTTCTCCTCGATGTGGAGGATCATATCTTCGGCAGCCATCGCAGCCATGGAGAGATCCTCGCCAAGGGGCTGTCGGCCATCGAGAAGCTCGACGAGGATGCCCTCGAGCAGATTATGAAGAGCTACCTTGACGGCGCCACGCTGGCTGTAGTCGAGAAAGCCGCGTCAGGATCGACTCGATCGGTGGCGGTGGACTACCTGCTTTACGGAACTCTGGCGGAGATCTTCGGTCGCGAGGCCGGCTTCAACCGCGGTATGGGCGGCTCCATGCATGCGTTCTTCACCCCGTTTGGCGTTTTCCCGAACAACGCCATCGTGGGAGGATCGGCGGACATTGCCGTGGGCGCAGCGCTGTTCAAGAAGGTGAATCACCGACCCGGGATTGTCGTCTGCAACATTGGAGACGGCGCCATGGGTTGCGGGCCTGTGTGGGAGGCGCTATGCTTCGCCACCATGGACCAGTACAAGACCCTCTGGGATGAGGCTCATCGTGGCGGTCTACCGTTCATCCTGAACTTCGTGAACAACTTCTACGGGATGGGTGGCCAGCCGGTTGGCGAGACCATGGGCTTCAATGTCCTGGCCAGAGTCGGGGCCGGTCTCACGCCAGACCAGA
The DNA here is from genome assembly GCA_037443035.1 of Chthonomonadales bacterium. GTDB lineage: Bacteria > Armatimonadota > Chthonomonadetes > Chthonomonadales > CAJBBX01 > JABWBA01. The sequence continues at coordinate 82,614 of JBBIPC010000002.1, read as the reverse complement.
TGCATGCCGAACGCGTGGATGGTTACAACCCCCTGGCGGTCATTGACGCCATGGCGCGCAAGAAGGATCTCATTTCCCAGGGCCATGGGCCCGTACTGCTGGACGTTCTCACTTACCGTTATACAGGGCACTCTCCGTCCGACGCCTCCTCCTATCGCGACAAGGCCGAGGTCGAAGAATGGCAGCAGGTGGACTCCATCGAGTCCTACGCTCGTCAGCTCCAGGATGCGGGGCTGGCCGACGAGGCAAGGCTCGCTGAGATCCAGAAAGAAGCCGAAGAGCGTGTGCTCCGAGCCTACAAGCTAGCGATCGATCTGGAGCTATCGCCACGCACAAACCTCTTCGCTTTCGACTGCCTGCTCGATCGTACGATGTTTTCCAACCAGGTCATCGAGACCATGGACGAGCAACGAACGCCGGAGACGCTCATCTCGATGGCCGACAATCCAAGAGTGAAGCAGCTCGCTGGCCGGAGCCGTTCGGGCCTTGACGAGAACGGACAACCACTGCCGAAGGGCAGATGCATTGGCATCCGCGATGCCCTGTTCGAGGCTATCCTGGACCGATTCTACAAGGATCCTACACTCGTTGCCTACGGCGAGGAGAACCGCGATTGGGGAGGCGCGTTCGGAGTCTATCGCGGCCTGACGGAAGCACTGCCGTACCATCGTCTCTTCAACACACCCATCTCAGAAGGCGCCATAGTGGGAACCGCGGTGGGCTACGCGCTGGAAGGTGGTCGCGCGCTGGTGGAACTGATGTACTGCGACTTCTTGGGTCGCGCTGGAGACGAGGTGTTCAATCAGCTCTCCAAGTGGCAGGCCATGTCCGGTGGCCTCTTGAAGATGCCGGTGGTGGTGCGCGTTTCGGTAGGCTCCAAGTATGGTGCGCAGCACAGTCAAGATTGGACGGCTCTCTGCTACCACATACCCGGCCTGAAGGTCGTGTTCCCGGCGACACCGTACGACGCCAAGGGCCTCATGTATTCAGCGCTCACCGGCACGGATCCTGTTGTCTTCTTCGAGAGCCAGCGCATCTACGACCAGCCGGAGTTGTTCCATCCAGGGGGCGTTCCAGAGGGCTTCTACACGGTCCCCCTTGGCGAGCCAGACATCAAGCGGAGCGGCAAGGACATCACCATCCTGACAGTGGGTGCCACGCTATACCGCGCCCTGGATGCAGCGAAGCAACTGGAGGCTGACTTTGGCCTCTCGGCCGAAGTCATAGACGCGCGAACGTTGGTGCCGTTCGATTTCAGGCCAGTCGTAGAGTCGGTTCAGAAGACCGGCCGCATCGTGCTGGCATCCGACGCGTGCGAACGGGGGAGTGCCATTCAAACGATGGCGGCCAAGATCGGCCAGCTCGCCTTCGACTACCTAGATGCGCCTCCCGTCGTTGTCGGTGCGAAGAACTGGATCACCCCACCCGACGAGATAGAGGAGAGCTTCTTCCCCTATCCAGTAGATATCCTGGACGCCATCCATGCCAACATTCTGCCTCTGAAGGGCTACACGCCCAGACGACCCGCTGATAGCGCCGAGGTGGTGCGTCGCTACCGCCTTGGTATCTAGCGTAAGGTATGGGGTGCAGAGCGTTTCGGCGCACCCCTTGCGAGCTTACAGTTGCGCTGGCGCAACAGCCCTGCCGGTGCGGAGGGACTCCTCTGCAGCAAGAGTGAGAGCCAGCGTTCGTGCACCGTCTTCGTAGCTGGAGAGGACCTGGCTGGCATCGCCATTCCGCACGGCATCGAGGAAGACGCGATCCTCGATGGCGAAGATGTCCGGCTCGCCAGCAATGTCCTCTGGTGGCTGCGAGGCGGTCATCACGCGGACTCTGTGTTCCCAACCGGTGAAGAGGAAGGTTGTGTTGGGGGTGAACACGCTCAGCCACACCCCGCCTCCTCCACCATTGGCAGCGCAGCACGAAAGCAAGACGGCTACCCCGCCATTCACTAGATGAATGGTTACAGCGCTGGCATCTTCGATGTCGTACCCGGGGATGCCACGGTTGAAGCCCACTGCAGCATGCGCGAACACCTCCGTGGCTTCGCCGGCCAGGTAACGCACCAGATCGAACGTATGGGTGCTCTGCTCGACCATCTGGCCACCGCTCAGTGCCTTCTGGATCCACCAAGAGCCCGGTCCAGGGGACCCGCCGACCCAGCCGCCATGGAGCAACACTGGAGGATCTGACTCGAGGACCTTCTTGGCTGTCTGCACTCCCTTGCGGTATCGGTTCATATAGCCCACGCAAGTGAGCAGTCCTGCGGACCGCACCGCAGTCGCGATCTCCCGCGTCAGTCCCCAGTCCAGACCGACGGGCTTCTCTGCGAAGAAGGGGATGCCCAGTTCTACACAAGTGAGTTCGGCAGGGCCATGCCCGAACGGCGGCACGACGATGTAGGTCGCATCTGGTGCCACGGTATGCAGCATGGCGACTGCGTCGGAGAACGCTTGCGGCTGAGCGTCGGGGCGCGCTTCCTGGACTTGCCTGATCCTGTCTGCGCACTTGTTGGCTTCCGTGTCGGCATATGCGACGATGTCGGCCTCTGGGTGCTGCAGGAGTGCCTTCGTGTGCTCGCGTGCCATGTTGCCAGCGCCTACGAAAGCTATTCGAAGAGTTGTGGCCATAGAGATCTCCTCGCTGCACATTCGATATCTGGTTGCCGGATACCGAGGCGAACTTCTGCATGGGGCCCTGCAAGTCCTCTCGACAAGTCTGCGAGCGCGCTGCGACCGGCAGGAATGCGCTTCCGAGACGAGATGATTTGGTATCCTAGAGCCGCTATCAGGAGGACCAGTCCCATGCAATCCTACTGCATTCCCTTGCTAGTCCTATTCGTACTTGCCGTTGGCACGGCGGCTCCAGCGATGGCCGAGATTGCGCCTCTCCGTCCGCCTGCAGTGCCGCTCGTGACTCACGACCCATATTTCAGCGTGTGGTCGCCGGCAGACAGGCTCACCGACGCGCAAACCATCCACTGGACCGGTGCACCGCAGCCTTTGACGAGCGTCGTCCGCGTAGATGGCCAGCCGTTCCGCATCATGGGGTACGAACCGGCAGCCATTCCTGCCATGCGCCAGACCTCCCTGGAAGTCCATCCCACGCGTACTGTCTACACGTTCGAGGCTGCCGGCGTGAGAGTGACGTTGACCTTCCTGACGCCTGCGCTGCCGTACGATCTGGACGTGCTGGCACGACCGATCACGTACACCACCTGGGCCGTGCAGTCGGCGGATGGCCAGGGCCATGCCGTGCAGATAGGTTTCGATGCGTCGGCGGTGCTGGCGGTGAATACGCCGGAGCAGATCGTCGAATGGGCGCGGATTACCGTCGGCTCGCTTACCGCGCTGAAGGTGGGTACGGTGGACCAGCCTGTGCTAGCCAAGAAGGGTGATAACCTCCGCATTGACTGGGGACATCTGTACGTAGCGGCTGAGAGAAACAGCCAGGTCCAGATGGCGGTAATCCCGTCCTCGGCTCGGGAGCGCTTCTACAGCACGGGCGAGTTGCCGGAAGCGGATGACACCCGATCGTCTCGCCGTGCCGACGACGATACACCGGTGCTGTCGTGTGCGTTTGACTTGGGAAGAGTGGGGAAGAGGCTAACCCGCCGAACTGTGCTGATAGCGTATGACGACCTCTACAGCATCGAGTACTTCCGGACGAAGCTACGGCCATACTGGCGTCGCAAGGGCAAGGACATCACCCAACTCTTGCAGGATGCCGCGAGAGACGAAGACCGCCTGACGACGGCGTGTGTTCGGTTCGACGCCGATTTGGAGGCGGACCTGCTCGCAGCGGGTGGCGAGGCATACCGGCGCGTATGTGTCCTGGCATATCGCCAGGCGTTCGCCGGGAACAAGCTGGTGGCCGATGCGGCTGGCCAACCTCTCCTGTTCCCGAAGGAGAACTTCAGCAACGGCTGCATCGCCACTGTTGACGTCATCTACCCCATGGCGCCGCAGTTCCTACTCTTCTCTCCCACGCTCGCCAAGGCGATGCTGGTACCGGTTCTCGACTATGCGGCTTCCCCAAGATGGAATTGGCCGTTCGCGCCCCACGATCTCGGCACCTACCCCAAAGCCAACGGACAGGTCTATGGCGGAGGTGAGAAGACCGAGGAGAACCAGATGCCAGTCGAGGAATCGGGGAACATGCTGATCCTCATGGCTGCGCTCGCCAAGATCGAGGGAACTACGGAATTCGCGCAGCGCTACTGGCCCCAACTGCAGCGATGGGCAGAGTATCTGCGCGAGAAGGGGTTCGATCCGGAAAACCAGCTCTGCACAGATGACTTCGCTGGTCACCTGGCCCACAACGTGAATCTCTCGGCCAAGGCCATTCTGGGTCTGGCTTCCTACGGGTTGCTCTGCGATATGCGAGGCGACAAACAGAGCGCAGAGGACTACCGAAAACTCGCGCACGAGTTCGCAGAACGATGGGTCCGGCAAGCCCGGGACGACGGCAGGTACCGTCTGGCATTCGATAGGCCGGGAACGTGGAGTCAGAAGTACAACCTGGTGTGGGATCGCATCCTGGGATTCGACTTGTTTCCCGAGGACGTTCTCCGGACAGAGACCGAGTGGTACCGACGCGTCCAGAACCGGTACGGTCTCCCTCTAGACAGCCGGAAAGACTACACCAAGCTCGACTGGACGGTCTGGAGCGCCTGCCTGAGTGGTAGACGGGAAGACTTCGATGCGTTGATGGCTCCCATTGCGGCGTGGCTCAACGAGACGAAATCGCGGGTGCCCATGACGGACTGGTTCGACACCAAGACAGGGGATTGCGTTGGCTTCCGTGCACGTCCCGTGGTGGGTGGAGTCTTTGTCAAGCTGCTGTATGATACGCAGGTTTGGCGGCGATGGGCTATGCGAGACCGATTCAGACCCGGACCCTGGGCACCCTTACCGTCGCCCCAAGCGTTGGAGATGGTCGTACCGGCGGCCGACATGGCGCCTGATCCACCCCTGTGGCGTTACGCTCTGCAGCAGCCGCCTGCTGGCTGGGAACAGCCCGGGTTCGAGGACGCGTCGTGGTCCGAGGGGCACGCTGGATTCGGCACTCCTTGGACGCCGGGCTCTAGGGTCGGTACGGTCTGGAACACACGTGAGATCTGGCTGAGGCGTTCCTTCGACCTTGGCCGAGAGGTACTCCGCGATCTCCACCTGTGGGTTCATCACGACGAGGATGTCGAGATCTACCTCAACGGAGTCCTGGCAGCTCGCCTGAGCGGTTACGTCACGGAGTACGGGGAAGTGGATGTCCACCCCGCTGCACTCGCGACGCTCAGGCAGGGACGGAATACGTTAGCAGTGCACTGCCGCCAGACAACGGGCGGCCAATACATAGACGTAGGCCTCGTGCGCGTGAAGCCAGGCGAATCAGGTCCTCGTCCTTAGCGCCGGATGGACTTCCTGTAAGCGGCGTGGGCGGCGGGACCGTCAGTCCGGCATGCGCAGGAGTACTTTACCGCACTGCCCCTGGCGCATGAGGTCCATCCCCTGCGCGAAGTCCGTCCAGTCCAGCTGGTGGGTGATGACTGGAGCGATGTCGAGTCGTCCTGAGGCTAGCAGCGCGTTCATGGTTGCCCACGTGCCGTAGAGCCGGCGACCGACGATGCAATGGATCATAAGGCCCTTCATGACCAGGTCTTCGGCCACGTCCAGCTCGACCGGCTGTGAGGGGATACCCATGAGCGAGACGCGCCCACCGCGCCGTGCTGCCCTGAAAGCCGTCTGAATGGCCGAAGGTGCTCCGGACATCTCCAGTACGACATCCGCTCCCTCCGGGGCTACGCTGCGAACAGCCCTGAGAACATCTGTCTCATTGACGTTTGCGACAACATCTGCGCCGAGGCGTCGGGCAAGGTCCAGCCGATAGGGCTTCGTGTCGGTTGCAAGGATCGTGGAGGCGCCGCACGCCCGAGCAACTGCGATGGCCATGACGCCGATGGGACCGCACCCGAGCACCACGCAGCTACGACCGGCTATCTCGTCGGCTAGAACCGCATGCACGGCGTTGCCTAATGGATCCTGAATGCAGGCCAACTCCAGAGGCAGACCTGGAGGATTCTTCCACAAGCTGGATTGTGGGACTACGAGGCGTTCCGAGAAGCAACCGTCGGCATCCACACCGAAAATGCGCGTGTTGGCGCATACATGCCCTTGGCCGATCCTACATTGCAGGCACACGCCGCATACCCTGTGACTCTCGCCGGAGACCGTATCGCCAGGTTGGAGGTGCGCTACATCCTCGCCAACTTCCAGAACTTCGGCTACGAACTCATGGCCCATGACGCGGGGTGGCTTCACCCGGCCGGCGGACCAGGCGTCCCACGAGTAGACGTGGTAATCCGTACCGCAGATGGAGGTCATGATGGGACGAACAAGCACCTCATCCGGCCGTTCGAGAACAGGATCAGCTACTTCCCGCATCTCGGCTCCTGGGCCGGGTGTTGCTTTGACGATTGCTTTCACTGGCGTTGCCTCGGAGTGGTTCGTGGTTGCATCCCTGGGTTCTGCACGGCCTCTGAAGATTCATGCAGCAAACTGGGCAGATAACTCGAAAAACGTGGCTAACTCATGTTCTATGTTCGGTCTATTTCAGTGGAAACTGGCCTCCACCAGTGTTCCTCTTCAGAGAGCCGGCCAGTAGCGCAGCGCCGATACGGTGGCATACCGACTGTAAACGATCATCCTCTAGACGAGTGTCCGTCAGGCCGGCTCCCGTTTCTTGCGCCTTCTGCTTGGCGCCAGCTCCTCGACGTCCTCATCGTGGAAGAGGAACTCCGAATCCCCGATGCGGACGGTGTCACCGTGGCTCGCTCCAAGTTCTCGCAGCCGGCGGTGCACTCCGGTGCGCTCGAAGATGTGCTGTAGGTGCCGTACTGCCTCTTCGTTATTCAGGTCACAACGCTGAACGAACCGTTCCAGTGCCTTACCACGCATGATCCAAACACCTCCGTCCTCCCGCTGCACCTCCCACGCCCTATCATCGGATTCAGATGGACCGCGGATGACAACGTGCTGAGGAAGCGCGCCCCCCACTGGCACGGCCGCACTTTCCAACCGTGCACGACGGACACGCTGCCATACGGCATGTATCAGCTCTTTCACACCGGCGTGCGTTGCCGCGGAGATCCGGTGCACCTCCCATCCGTTCCTGGCCAGTTCCCTCTCTAGGCGTTCCACCAGGGCCAGGTCGGCGCACACGTCCATCTTGTTCAGTGCAATCACCTGAGGGCGAGCTGCCAGGTCGGCGCTGCGAAGGCCCAATTCCATGTTGATCGTGCGGAAGTCCTGAGCCGGATCCCTGCCGGACAGTCCAGAGACGTCGAGCATGTGAATCAGAACAAGCGTGCGCTCGATATGTCGCAGGAAACGGTCGCCTAGGCCCGCGCCCGCGTGGGCACCTTCGATGAGGCCGGGCATGTCGGCCAGTACAAAGGACTCACCAGGACCGATGGCGACCAGGCCGAGATGCGGGGTCAAGGTTGTGAACGGATACTCGGCGATCTTCGGCCGAGCGGCAGACGCCGCAGCAATAAGGCTAGACTTGCCAACACTGGGAAAGCCGATGACGCCGACGTCCGCGACAAGCTTCAGGTCCAAGCGCAACCGCCGCTTCTCCCCTGGTTCACCTAATTCGGCGAAGTGGGGCGCCTGTCGCACAGAGGAGGTGAAGTGAAGATTGCCCCGTCCGCCGGATCCACCCCGGGCCACCGTCACGCGGTCACCCGGTCGCACGAGGTCAGCCAGAACCTGGCCCGTCTCCATGTCTGTAACGACGGTTCCAGGTGGCACACGGATGACGACGTCTTGCCCATCCCGTCCCGAGCGCTTCTTCGCATGGCCTTCCTCTCCGTCAGCAGCACGGAAGCGTCGGTTGTAGCGGAAGTCCAAGAGCGTTCCCAGCCCCGGATCCACCTCGAGGATGATGCTGCCCCCGCGTCCGCCATCGCCTCCACTGGGACCCCCACGAGGCACGAACTTCTCTCTTCGAAAGGTGGCAGCGCCCTTGCCACCGGCACCGGCCTCGACGGTTATCTCGACCTGGTCAATGAACATGAGCTACCTGCCTCGTGCCGGGCTTCGGCCCATCCTCGCAGCCACGCCTGAAATGCCGCAGCCCGAACCCATATACGGTCCGGGCTACTCGATGCTTCCATGAGGCTAGGGAAGAGGAGCCTAGCGGCGTATGGCCTATCCTTCCGCAGGAGGAGTTGACGCCGCCTCCAGCGGATACACGCTTACCCGTCGCGCGTCCTTGGGACCCTCGAATTGGACGATACCATCCACCAGAGCGAAAAGCGTATGATCTTTGCCAACGCCGACGTTCCGGCCAGGCTTGAACGGAGTACCCCTCTGGCGCACTAGGATCGCTCCCGTGCGCACCGTCTGGCCAGCGAACTCCTTCACACCGAGACGCTTCGGATTGCTATCGCGACCGTTCCGTGAGCTACCCACACCCTTCTTATGTGCCATTCTCTATCACCACTCTCTCCAGACCTGCTCCGCGCATGGCGCCCGCAGGTACTCGGACCTATTCGCCACCTGCTACGATCGCCACCACTCGGAGCTTCGTCAGATATTGCCGATGACCATACCGACGCCGGACGTTCTTCTTCGGCTTGTATGTCAGCCCGCGGATCTTCTTGCCGCGATACTGGTCCAGAACCACTGCTTTGACGCTGGCACCAGGCACGCGAGGCTTGCCAATGTGCACCCGACCCTCGTCATCTGCTACCATGAGCACGTCATCGAGCGTGCATTCCTCGCCTGGCGGCGCGTCGAGCTTCTCCACCGAAACCACCGTGTTCGGGGCAACTTTGTACTGCTTCCCGCCGGTGCGGACTATTGCGTACACCCGTGAACCTCCCGTACGGCCCGCGCCGCTCGATAACGGAACTTCGACGTGGGGGCCATTCCTCTAGAAGAGGGCGCTACCGCTCTTTCGCTGGTGGGCGCCCGTCACATGCATCCTCGAGCCGCTCTCTCGTCAAGTCGGCATCTGCGAAAAACCAATATACCTTCTCGGCCGCTTCGCAGTCAACACCCGGTCGGTGGCCGCCGTGCTTGACGCGGACTGCCCATGACGGGTAAGTGTATGCATCTCCTTCGACCGCGTGTGATCGACCAATGCAACCTCCGATGATCCAGCTCGAGAACGTGACCGTCACTTTCGACGGCTCGGGTAGCGTGCTGCGTCGAGTCAGCCTCACGATTCCCACAGGGGACTTTGTCTATATTGTCGGTACAACGGGCGCTGGCAAGTCCACTCTGCTCAGGTTGCTCTACTGCGACGCATGTCCGTCTTCTGGTACCGTTCTCGTGGCTGGACAGACGCTAGAACGGCTACGCCCTACGGACATTCCGCGACTGCGTCGTAGAATGGGTATCGTCTTCCAGGATTTCAAGCTCTTGCCGGACCGCAATGTGTACGAGAACGTCGCTTTCGCTCTTCGTGTGATCGGGGCGAGCAACCGAGAGATCCGCCGGCGCGTTCCCGACGTACTCGAGCTGGTAGGACTCATCGAACGCTATGACGCCTTCCCACACCAACTCTCCGGCGGTGAAAAGCAGCGTGTCGCTATCGCGCGTGCGCTCGCCAATACCCCACCGCTTCTACTGGCGGATGAGCCTACCGGCAATCTGGATCCCGAGACTTCCTGCGGGATCGCCGATGTACTCGAGCGCATCAATCAGTTGGGAACGACGGTCGTTGTTGCCACGCATGACAAGCACATGGTAGACACGTTCCGCAAGAGGGTCGTCCAGATCGAGGATGGCTGCATTGTGCGCGATGAGTGCCCTGGCTATTACGATGCTGCGGGCGGCGCCACGGCATGAGGCTGTCCAGCTTCTTTTTTCTAGTTGACGAAGCTGGCAAGAGTATCCGCCGCAACGGCCTGATGTCGCTTGCTGCGTTCTCTGCCGTCACAGTCGCGTTGAGCGTTTTCGGCGGCGCCGTCTTCTTCCTCTATCGGCTCCACCAGTTCGCGGCAGCACAGCCCCAGCGGTTCGTCATCGCCGTGTTCCTGCAGGATGACGCGTCCCGCAGTACGAGCACGGACGTCGAGCGGCGTATTCAGGGCATTCCTGGCGTCACCGAGACGCGACTTGTAACGAAGGAGGAAGCACTGGGAGAGCTCATGGAAGAAGACCGCAAACGGGGCACCAGGATCGTGGACGCTCTCGCGGGCGCCAATCCCCTGCCGGATCGGATTGATGTCCGCACGGCCAGTCCTGAACGTTCCCGCAGCGTTGCGGCGGTTCTGAGGAACGAAACCCGCTTTCCCGAGGTGGCAGCGGTTCGTGACGAACGGGAGATGCTCGATAAGCTAGTTGCCACGTCCAAGCTAGTTCGGACCCTCAGCGCCATCGTAGCCGGCCTCCTCCTGTTCGCTACTGCCGTGTTGGTCCAGAACACGCTTCGCCTCACCGTTATCGCAAGAGCCGACGAGATCCAGATCATGCGCCTGGTAGGTGCGTCACCAGCCTTCGTGCGCCTTCCCATCGTCCTAGAGGGTATCTTCTACGGCGTGGCTGGTGCCATTGCTGCTAGCCTGCTCGTCATTCTGGTACTGTCGCAGTTGTCGCGTTACACAGCTAGCTTCGAGAGTCCGTTGGCCGTAGGCATGCCACCGGCGCCCGGCCCCTGGATGATCTTGGTGGTACTCATGGCGACAGGACTGATCTTGGGACTGGTGACCAGCGTGATTTCGCTACGGAGGTTCTTGCGGTGACAGGAGGAAGGTCACGCAGGGACGTCCGACACATCCTCCTCGTTGTGTTGCTCCTGCACGCCGCACCGATGCCGAGTATGTCTCGGCCCGCTCCTTCTCGTGCATCGCGTGCGAAGAGTGCGGCTCAGCTTCGGCAGGATCTGTCACGCGTCCGTTCGCGCATTGCCCAGAAACGCTCCGAAATCCGAAAGGTCAAGCGTACCGAACGGCGCATCTGCGATGAGATCGATACGGTGGAGTCCCAGATTCAGCGTGCGGAACGACGTATCGAGTACGTGCGGTCTCGACTAGCGACGTTGAGGCAGGAGCATACCGTCATCAGTCGGAGGATCACTGAGACCGAGCGTCGCCTGGCGGGAAGACGCCGGGTCCTGGCCTTCCGCATGCGCCAGACATACCAGCAAGGCCGAGATGGCTTCCTTCACGTATTGCTTGCGTCGCGGAGTATGCACGAGTACATGGCCCGCAGCTACTATATCGAGAAGATCGTGGACGCCGACACGCGGCTGATCCGTGCGATTCGATCAGACGAACTGGACCTTCGTGCGGACAGGCAGCGTCTAGAACGCCAGCTCGCCGAACAGCGTTCTCTGGAGACCGAACTCATAGCCCGTCGGGCCGAGTATCGAGCGAGTGTGGACAGAAAGAGAGACCTCCTGGCGGATGTGCGCACGACGCGCCGGGGTCTGGAAGAAGCACTGGACATTCTGGAGCAGGCCTCCCAGGACATCGCCGCCCGCATCCGAGCCATGCAGATGACACCTCGTGGCCGCGCACGCATGCTGAGAGCCTGGACCGGCCGCTTCATTCGTCCAGTAGATGGACCTGTTACCTCGAACTACGGTATGCGGTTCCATCCCATATTGCATCGCTCCCGCATGCATACGGGTGTGGACTTCGGCGCCGGTTATGGAACCCCGATACGCGCTGCGGCCGGTGGTGAGGTCGTGATGGCAAGTTACATGCGTGGCTATGGCAACACCGTCGTGATAGACCACGGGGGCGGAGTGACGACCCTGTACGCGCACTGCTCCGCGCTCCTGGTGGGCGAAGGCCAGTCGGTGCGACAGGGGCAGGTGATCGCACGCGTCGGCAGCACGGGCCTGTCTACCGGCCCGCATCTGCACTTCGAGGTGAGGCATAACGGCACGCCAGTGAACCCGCGATGACACTCGGTCCGCGGCATGCGGCAATCGAAATGCCGCGCCGAGGCCTGGCCATTGCGGCGATGTTTCTCTCGGCAGTCCTGTTCGCAGTCATGACGACAGCCACAAAGATGCTCGGCAATCCCGCATGGGGACGCCCGGTGCCCACGGCCGAGGTGACGTTGGCGAGGTTCGGTATCGGAGCGATCGTCATGCTTCCGCTCGCTTTCTACAAGCCAGCGAAGCTCCTCGGTTCGGATCGGAGAGGATTGGTCTGGCGGGGGCTGACTGGTGGCCTTGCCGTCTATACCTACTTCCTGGCAATACGTCACACCACGCTGACCAATGCCGTGCTACTAAACCTAACGTCCGTCGTGTTCGCGCCATTGTGTGCGTGGGTCTACCTTGGTGAACGGCCAGGACGGCGAGTTCTAGCGGCGCTCGGGATCGCGATTCTAGGTATCCTGTTTGTCATACGTCCAAGGATAGACGCGATCCGAGTGGGCGATGCGTACGGCCTTGCGTCAGGAGTGCTGGCCGGAATGGCTCTGACCGCTGTGAGGAAGCTGAGGCAGCAGGAGACTGCCGCTGCCGTGTTCTTCTACTTCTCGCTCGTCGGTATCCCTGTTTCTCTCATCGCCATGGTGGGATCACCCATCGTCGTTCCCAGCTTAGCCGGCTGGCGTCTCCTGCTCATCATGTCGGTCTCGAGCACTGGTGCCCAGGTGCTCATGACCTATGGGTACCGGTATGTAACCACCGCTCAAGGCGTGCTGATTACCCTGTCCCAGATCGTCTACAGTGCACTTGTGGGCGCCTGGCTATTCTCGGAAGCTATTGCACCGGCTACACTGTTGGGCGGAGCCCTGATACTTGGGGCGAGCATTGCCGTGACACGTTTCGCTTCGGAGACTAGGCGATGATGGACGATTGTATCGGAGCCTTTCTGCGGCACCGACTTGAAAGCCGGGGCGACTCGGAGCACACCGTCCGTGCCTATGCCTCGGATCTGGCGCAATTCGCCCAGTATCTGGATGAGCAAGGTGTGACGGAAGTCGCATCGGTGGACCTTGCGGACGTACGCAAGTACCTCGCGCATCTCGTGCAGACGAACTATGCGCGGACGACCATCGCCCGCAAGCTCTCGAGCATCCGATCGTTCTTTCGCTGGGCCAAGCGGCGCGGTTACATCAGCGACGATCCAGCGCGTTCTCTCCGAGCACCCAAGAGACCCACACGCCTTCCGACAGTCCTCAGCAACCACGAGATCGAGACCCTTCTCAGTCTGCCGGATAGCACTCCGACGGGTCTACGGGATCGGGCAGTCCTGGAGCTACTGTATGCAAGTGGAATCCGTGTGAGCGAAGCTGCGAACCTGACGATCGCCGATGTGGATTTGGAGGAGCTGGAGATCCGCGTGCGAGGTGGCAAGGGTCGTAAGGACCGCGTGGCGCTCATGGGTGAGCCCGCGGCCGAGGCTCTGGCGCGTTACCTGCGAGAGGGGCGACCGGCCCTCGAGGCGGTGGCAATGCGGGGGCGAGGCAGCAGCAAGCCGAGGGCGAGAGGCGCCCTTTTCCTGAACAAGAACGGCGGTCCCCTGTCCGTACGTGGCATCCAACGGATCTTCGATCGCTACGCCGACAACGTCTGTGCGCGGCTCAAGATCACGCCCCATGTATTGCGCCATTCCTTCGCCACGCATCTCCTGGATCGAGGTGCCGATCTTCGCTCGGTCCAGGAACTCCTGGGACACTCGAGTATCGCCACGACCCAGGTGTACACGCATGTCTCGACCGCCCGCCTCCGTTCCGAGCACCGCCGAACGCATCCACGGGCCGAGAAGGAGAGCTGAATGGAAGCGCTGCCAACAGGATGTTGCACGACGAGGAGCGAGGAACGATGAAGACACGCTCGACTACCATCGTGGCCGTTCAGCGTGATGGACAGGTCGCGCTGGCTGGTGATGGTCAGGTGAGCATGGATCAGATCGTTGTCAAGGCAACGGCCCGCAAGATCCGGCGCATGTATCACGATAAGGTGCTGGCGGGGTTTTCGGGGTCCGTGGCGGACGCTCTTGCTCTGGCCGACCGCTTCGAATCGAAGTTGGAGGCAGCGGGGGGCAACCTGACGCGTGCCGCCGTGGACTTCGTCCGCGAGTGGCGCACCGACAGGCTCATGCGGCGTCTGGAGGCGCTCGTGATAGTGGCGGATACCGACAAGCTCTACCTCCTGAGCGGAGACGGCAACGTGTTGGAACCGGATGATGGCGTTCTCGCCATTGGTTCGGGCGGACCATACGCGCAGGCGGCAGCCAAAGCCCTAGTGCGGCACACATCACTGACTGCTAGGGAGATAGCGCTGGAATCGCTCAGGGTCGCCTCGGAAATCTGCGTCTACACGAACGACCAAATCATCGTCGATTCCATTCCCTGACCCGTTCGCCGGTCGTTGCACCACGTTTCGGGCGTCCTGGCCGCTACACCTCAGTCCGAGGGGTCAGGCTCGTAGACATCTGGAGGCCCCAACGCCTCGGGGTAGTACGGCCGCAGGAACTTCCGCACTTCCCAGCACAGCCCGCATTTCTGCGGATATCCGTCTGCGGGCCGGTACCCGCGGGGCAGGGCGAGCTGCAGGAGGCCGAAGGGTCCGTCGCGATAGACCGCCTGGACGACAGGGCTCCAATCGAGGAAGCCCTTGTGCATGGCGTCCGGCAGAGGCGTCTTCCTAATATCGCCCACAATGATCAGGCAGCACGTCTGCAAGTTGCCATAGGGGTCCACATGGATCTCCCACATGGTCTCCGGATCGAACTCCTGCCGGCAATGACGCACGCCAGCTCCACCATGCCACATGGAATCCAGAAGGTCATCCAACGGCCGACGCGGAAAGAAACCTGCCAGCTCATCACCAGCGCGGCCCGACAGCATCGGCGGATGTTGCAGCGCGTACGCAGCTAGTCGCGTCCTGTCGTAAGCGATAGCGCGGTAATCGGCTAGGCGCTCAGGATCCGGTTCGACGGCGATGACGTTCTGCTTGCCGAACACTTCCACAGCGATGCGATGGCACCGTGCCATGCGCTCTGGCGGACATCGGCGCTGATGATAGGGATCCGCGCTGATGAGCATGCCGCGGACACCGGTGTCCTGGAGACGCCGCAGCCGATCGCGTGTCCGTGTGTCGGAGACGGCAAACGTCGCGTTGGTCTCGATGAAATGGGGAGCGACCCCACGTCGCCCCGCCTCGACGCAAATCGCCAGAAGCTCGTTCCAATAGAGCATGGCCTCGCCGCCCGCGATATGAACCACACGGTCGGTCTGATGGAGCTGCTCGAGCCATGCAACGGCATCATGGAGATCAGCGCGCACGGGCGGGCGCCGTGGGCTGCAGTAGAAGCAGCAATGCATGCACGACAGGGTGCAGCGATAGGTGAACAGCAGACTGGCCACGTGCTTGAGATCGATCGCTGCAGCCACACCGCAACTCTCCACCACTTCGCTTACAGGCCGCGGGTCCCTCATTCCACATCCACCAGAGCTTCTGCTATCTCCCCGAAGTCCTTTCCGTCACGCGCTACGGACATGGCAACAACGGCACGACCGAGGGTGGCATTGGCAGGCACTTCGACGCCTAGCGAAGCCTGCCCGATCTGGTGGCTAGGCAGATGGATCTCATCACGCTCGCCAACCGGCCGCCAATGAGAAGGCGCGTGGAGCGTTACCACGAACCTACGACGAATGCGCGAGTGGTTCTGAACCCAGACTTTCCATCTCGCAGTAGAACCCCGTCTGGCGTGTTGCCAGTAAGGGTCCGCCCGCACCCACTGCGGGTCCAAGCCGTAGTTCGGATCGTCCCAGTCCAAGAGCTCGCGAAACAGCACGGTGCGGCGTGCGAGCTCCTCCCGCATGGAACGGATCTCCTGATTGCTGAAGACAAACGCGCCAGGGACGTGTTGATTCACGAGCAGTACATCGCTGCCAAGTCCCTCCAGCACAGCCAGACTGCGGTCGTAACCCATATCAGAGCCCAGCAGATTCCGGTTGAGAGCGCAATAGTCGTCCAGACCACCCGGCGTGAGCGAGTCGCCCACAAACAGCACCCGCTGGCCATCCCGCTCCACCAGCAGTGCTGCGTCGAAGATCGTCTGACCGGGAAACGTGAGGGCTGTCAGCCGAAAGCCGCCCCAGTTCCAGGACTCGCCATGCGTTGTGACGTGATCAGGGGCGATCGCTTCTTCATGAAGGCATGGCATCCAATAGGCTGCGGGACGCTCGAGGATATCGGCCATGCTTTCGTGGACGATAACCCTGGTTGGGTGCGATCGGCGAAAGGTCTGCACTTTGTCCACGTGGTCGTCGTGGTAATGGGTGATCCAAAGGTACTCCACGGGCCCTAGGTTGCCTTGGCGACACCGCTCCGCCACAACGCGAGGGGTGTCGCCTGCACAGTCAACGAGCAAGGTTCCGCCATGTTCGCCAACCAGTGCCCGTGACGTGCCGCCAAGTTCGACGACCCATGGTGGCAGAGGACGACAACGCTTGCGCAGGGCATCGGTGATGTCGGGTACATCCGGCCAGACCGTCGGAAAGTACCAGCGCCCGGAGCTGATGGTGTGGTAACTCATCCGACAAGCGCTGAGGCGAGAGGACAGCAGGGCCACGGCCTCCTGCGGGCGCTGGATGATGGTCCCACGGCTTGGGATCATCACCTCGGGTGCTTCCTGAGCGATGCGCTGGAGAGATCCCACCACGTCGGCGGCCCGCTCCCCGAACCCGTGGTATTCCATGAGTTCCCCGCTCTCGAAGGACCTGCGCCCCTGGAGCGACCAGAAATCTCGCAGCTTGCCGTGTCCACTCATCAGCTCGCCGATGAAAGCCAAAGTCTTGCCTCGGAGGGTCACAAGGTAGGCCATTCCACCCGCCGTGGGACCTGGTGCGCTCACAGCGAGGATGGGCAACCCGCGCCACTCCATTGTCTCGTATTCGCGGAAGCAACGTTCCACCGCCACGGGCGTGCGAGGCAGGAGATGGGACGGGTGGAAGTTGTACGCATGATAATGCCTGCTGTCATTGCACCAGAACCTTGCAGGATCCCGAAAGTAGAGAAGCTCGGCTTCGGGAACCGCGATCTTCGCACCCAGTTCAGCGAGCGCCGTGACGCCTTCCCAGGCGGTTCGGTGGTGATGAGTCAGGAGTACCCACTCGACCGCGGAAGGATCCACACGCATGCTTCGTAGGTCATCTGGAGGAGCGCAGCCGATGAGAAGATAACGGTCTTCCGCCTCGAACAGACCGGTGTTCGTGGGACCTCTGAGGACACGGAACTTGTGGGGCTGAGCCATGGGATGGCCCTTGCGTCTACCCTGTCAGGAGGCAGCGCAACGGGGGCAGACGGGCCCTTCTTCGATGATGATCTCTACCGGTTCTCCGCCAGTGTCGCTTGCCGGCGTGGCAGCGAGTCCGTTGACCGCTTCTTCGTCGGGCAACGTCTCTTGCTCCACCACAGCCGTTGGCACTGCCACGGTCTTCAGCACCCGGCCACACTCCGGGCACACGATCTGTTTGCGAACACGAGGTCGCGGCATGACATCCCACCTTCCTGCGCTGCCGGAAGCACCGCGAGTGCCATGTTAGCCCAAACCCGCCCGTCAAGGCAAGACTGACTGACCGAGACGATCTTGCGTTGACACCTCCACGGCGCCTCAGTATAATCCCGGTCATGACGGCAAGGGCATGGCACACGCAGCAGCGCCGCCTTGGACATGGTGCAGCGATTTCCACTCTGCTCTTCGTTGGCGATACCTGGCGTCTCGTCTTCCAGTCCGCAGGGTTCATAGCCCGCGGGAAAGTAAGCCTGGCGGAGACCGTGCGGCACATGGCCCAGCTCGGTGTGGATTCGCTCCCCATTACGATTGCCACGGCCGCCTCGACAGGTGCTGTTCTGGCCTTCTACACAGCAGGCGTCTTCGTCCGGTTCGGGGCCACAGTCTTCGTCGGCGGAACGCTAGCTCTATCGTTTCTGCTCGAACTCGGCCCTGTACTTGCTGGCGTTATGGTGGCGGCACGCGGCGGAGCTGCCATCGCGGCCGAGATAGGCACCATGGTCGTGACGGAGCAGGTGGATGCGCTGCGATCTCTGGCGGTCTCGCCTGTTCGCTACCTGGTTGCTCCTCGGCTGCTCGCGTGCGTGCTGATGCTCCCGGTGTGCGGTCTCGTTGCGGATTTCGCCGGCATTGGCGGGTCCATCATCATGTCAGCGACGAGCGGTGTTCCGGTCTCATCCTTCTTCGAGTCGGTGCGCTCGATGGCCACAGAGACGGACCTCATCAAAGGGTTGGTGAAGACTCTCTGGTTCGGTCTGACGATCGCGGCTGTGGCGTGCAGGCAGGGGCTGAGGACCGAACGAGGCGCGGCAGGAGTCGGCCGTGCGACAACCAGCTCTGTTGTCCTCTGTGTGGTGTTGATCTTCATCTCCGATTTCTTCCTCGCGCAGATCTTGATGGGCGCGTCGGTGGCGGCGAAATGACCAGTGAGGACGTCGCGATGTCGGTTCGCGGAGTGTGTTACAGGGCGGAGGATCGCCTCATCCTGTCCGATATCACTTTTGACGTCTACCGCGGCGAAGTCCTGTCTCTGATGGGTATGTCGGGCAGCGGCAAGACGACATTGCTGAAGTGTCTTGGCGGCCTTGTCAGACCGACGTCCGGGGCGATCCTCGTAGGTGGAGAAGACATTGTCCGCCTTCCCGAATCGGAGCTGGACCGCATCCGCCTACGGTTCGGATTCGTCTTTCAGTATGCAGCCCTGTTCGATTCCATGACCGTGTTCGAGAACGTGGCTTTCGGAGTGCAGCATCACAGGCGCATCCCGATGGCCGAATTGCGCCAAGTCGTAGCACGTCGCCTGGAGGATGTGAACTTGGCTGGCACGGAGGAATTGTATCCGTCTGAGCTTTCCGGAGGTATGCAGAAGCGCGTCGGCTTGGCACGTGCTCTCGCCATGGAACCCTCCGTGCTCCTGTACGACGAGCCGACGAGCGGCCTCGACCCTGTTATCGGACGAGCGATCGATGACCTCATTGTGCGGACCCGGGACACCTATGGCGTCACCTCTGTGGTGGTGTCCCACGACATCGAGACCATCTTCCGCATCTCGGACCGTATCGCGATGCTGGATGTCGGTGTGTTGCTCACCATTGGAACACCGGAGGAAGTACGCAACTCCGACCTACCCAAGGTGCGGGAGTTCATCTACGGCGATAACGGGTACGATAATCTGAACCGTCCGCCGCTGACGACGATGGAGAACGCGCTTTGATGGACCTGAAGGCAACGGTCAAGGTAGGGATCGCTGCCATCCTCGGATTGGCGGGCTTGCTGGCCGCGTGGGCGTATCTCGCCCACCAGGATTGGAACACCTTCCCGCTGACGGTCCGGTTCGACGACACACGGGGGCTGCAACTCCAGGCGCCTGTGCGGATGAGCGGGGTGAAGATCGGTGAGGTCAAGGGCATAGAGCTGGACCTGACGACCCGCAAACCCGTCGTAACGCTACGTATCGGCAATCAGTACCGGAACGCCATACCCGAGGACTCCTCGATTGTCATAACGACCGGTCTCCTGGTTGTCAACCCGCAGGTGGAGATTCTCCCGGGCAAGTCCGCCTCCACCATGCAGCCCGGAAGGGTGTATGCGGGCGCGGCGCCTATCAGCCCTCTTGCTCAGCTTTCCCCTGAGACTGACCAAATCCTGAAACGCTTCTCCGCGGCACTGGAGACCTTGACCCCCAAGCTCGATCGCTCTATGCAGCATGTAGAAGGTATACTGAGACGCACGGAGGCGATGACCGCGGACCTAGCCGCGATCACAGCGCGTGGGCGACGGATGGCGGCTGATCCTCAGTTGGAGCGGACCCTCCGGAGTGTGCTGCGTGATCTCGAGGTCATGGCATCTCAGGCACGGCACACCACGACGATGCTGGGCACCGAGCTGGAGTCCCTGACCAAGCGCAACAGCGGGAAGGTAGATCAACTGATCTCAGGGCTCTTCGATCTGCTCCAACGCTTCACAGATACGGTAGATGCCGCCCGCGGGCTAGTGACGAGGCTGGCAGAGCAGGTGAATGACCCGCGACTTCAGCAATCGCTGCAGGAGACGCTGGATCTTACGCGGGCGACCATGGCCCGCATCAATCAGGTAGCGTCGGACGTGCATGTGCTGCTGGGTGATGTGGAGGTACAGGGGGATCTCAAGGCGACGCTCGCGGCGGTGCGGGATACTACGGAGAGCGGCAGGAAGGTCGCAGCGGATGTCTCCAAGTTGGTGGAGAGGCTGAACCTTCCTTCGGCGACACCTCGTTTCGGCATAGGCCAGCCGCAGCTCGGAATAGAGTTCGGCGGACGAGGGCAGCGTCCGCACTTCCGCTCCAATGTGGACGTACGGTTTCCTATAGGGAAGATGAATGCCTTCCATGTGGGAGTCTATGATTTCGCTGAAGGAAACAAGCTAACGGCGCAGTACGAAACGCCTTTGGCAGGTATCGGAGAGTTCCGTTACGGTCTGTATGCAGGCAAGCTCGGCCTGGGGCTTGACATGAACGCGCCGCAAGGAGTCGGCATGCGGCTGGATGTGTTCGATCCTAACAATCTGCAGGTAGATTCGCGGGCGTTCTTCAAACTGAATGACGATTTCTCGCTGTGGGTCGGTGCCGAGGGGATCCTGCGCCGAACGACTCCGACGATAGGTCTGCGCCTGCAGCGTTAGGAAGACGAGAGAAGCAAGCATGGCAGCATTCGTTAGAATCGCTGCCTGAAGGAGAAGTCTGAATGAAGGTCATACTGCAACGAGACATACCGAAGGTGGGTAAGGGCGGCGAGATCGTCAACGTGGCCGACGGATACGCTCGCAATTACCTGTTTCCCCGCAACTATGCCGTGCCAGCGAAGGGCGGGTTCCTCAAACACCACCAGGCTCGGCTGGAGCATGAGCGCGCTCGTGGCGACCGGCTGCATGCCGACGCAGAGAGCCACGCCCGCCAGCTCGAAGGGACGACCGTCGTCCTTACTGGCAAGGTTGGAGCGGGCACGAAACTTTACGGTTCGATTACTGCCCAGGATGTCGCTGACGCCATCAAGTCGGCCACTGGTATTGAAGTGGACAAGCGCCGCGTCGGTCTCGTGGACCCGATCAAGAGCCTGGGAACTTACGTGGTGCCGGTTAGGCTCGGTGCCGATGTGACGGTCAAGGTGAACGTGGATGTGACCACGGAAGAGGAACTGGCGAGGAGAGCCGCTGAGGAGGCGGCACAACGAACGGCCGATACTGTCGCTGAGCAGGCCGAAGCCTCGGCGTGACGACCGTCTATTCGCGTCACGACGGCTATAGGTACGTGATCATCGTGACGTGCGAGAACCGCCATCGAGAACACTGCAGTCCGGTGCTACATGTGACATGGCCGCAGGGGTAGCGGCGTCATCATGAACAGGGCTTCCGTCGAGGATCGGATTCCCCCTCAGAGCCTGGAGATGGAACAGGCCGTGCTAGGGGCCATGCTCATCGAGCGCTCGGCCATAGACCGTGTGCAGGCCGTCCTCCGTCCCGAGGACTTCTACCGAGACGCACACAAGGTGATCTACGAGGCGATACTAGCCCTCTACCAGCGGAACGAGCCCGTCGACGTGCTAACGCTCCAGGAGCAGCTCAAGCGCCAGGAGGCGCTGGAGGCGGTGGGCGGTGCACCCTACCTTGTCCAGCTCACCGATGCCGTAGCCAGCGCGGCTAACGCTGCCTACTACGCTGGGCGGGTGGAGGCGACGGCCGTACTCAGGCGCCTCATCGACGCCGCCGGCCAGATCCGTGACATGGCCTACCAGGACTTCGAGGACATCAGCGAAGTCGTGGACAAAGCTGAGCAGCTTGTCTTTTCGGTCGGGCGGCGCCGGTCCGATGCCTACTTCACCCCCATCAGTACTCTCGCTGGCGAGGTTCTCGATCAGCTCGAGCACCTGTCAGACACGGACTCCGGCATCACAGGCGTGCCGACATCGTTCCGGCGCCTGGACGAGATGACGGCCGGACTCCAGAACGCGGATCTCATCATCATTGCCGCGCGTCCCTCCATGGGCAAGACCGCGCTGGCGCTGAATATCGCCCAGCACGTGGCCAAGACCAAACGACTGCCGGTTGCGCTGTTCAGCCTGGAGATGTCCAAGGAGCAACTGTGCCTGCGCATGATCTGCTCCGAGGGCGGTATCAACGCCCATCGGCTCCGCACGGGGCACCTGCGCCGCAATGAGTGGCCACGAGTAGGCGAGGCATGTTCGCGACTGGTGGAAATGCCGATCTTCATAGACGATAGCACCGACAGCACTGTGATGGACATCCGAGGAAAGTGCCGACGGCTCATGGCCGAGCAGAAGGACCTCGGGCTTGTCGTCGTGGATTACCTGCAGCTCATGCGTTCCCACAAGAAAGCTGACAATCGGAATCAGGAGATCACGGAAATCGCCAGGGGCCTGAAGAGCCTGGCGCGGGAGCTGAAGCGACCCGTCATCGCACTCTCGCAATTGTCCCGAGCAGTCGAGAGTCGAAACGACAAGCGCCCGATGTTGTCGGACCTCCGCGAGTCCGGTAGCATCGAAGCCGAGGCGGACGTCGTCATTTTCATTTATCGGGAGTCGTACTACAAGCAGCTCGAGAAGAGGCAGCAGCAGAGGGGATCCACGGACGATGCCGAAGAGGAAACCCAGTCCGATGGCCCCGCGCCTGATGACGTCGTAGATGTAGCGGAGTTGATCATCGCCAAGCAGCGGAACGGACCGACCGGCAGAGTCAAGGTGGCATTTCATCCGGCATATGCGCGGTTCGACAACCTCTCGGAGGAGGAATAGTCGTACCCGCAAGGAGACTCTGGCAGCTTCCGACGCGCAGACTGGCGCATTCTAGCGCTGAGGTAAGCCAACATACAGGCACCAGCGGGACTGGCAGCAAGCCAGTCAGACTGGTGACGAGGGTAAGGAGAGTTTCTCTATGCGTGTTCTAGTCGTTGGTGGAGGAGGACGCGAGCACGCGCTCATCTGGAAGCTCGCTCAGAGCCGCCACGTGGACCGGCTGTACTGCGCTCCTGGCAACGCGGGAATCGCTCGGATCGCAGAATGCATCAACATCCAGTCCACGGACATCGAGGGACTCGCGAACTTCGCTGCCGGAGAGAAGATAGACCTTACGGTCATCGGACCCGAGGCGCCCCTCATCGCCGGCATCGTGGATCGCTTCGAGGCACGAGGACTGCCCGCGTTCGGACCAAGCACCGACCCCGCTCGTATCGAAGGCAGCAAAGTCTTCGCCAAGGAGCTGATGGTACGCTACGGAATTCCCACCGCTTCGTACAAGCTATGCGAGGATCCGCAGGCCGCTCATGACGCCATCCGCCGCCACTTCGCCGCTCACCCCGAACCCGGCACGCGCATCGTGATCAAGGCCGACGGTCTCGCGGCGGGCAAAGGTGTCGTGGTGGCCGCCGATGAGGAACAGGCGCACCAAGCAGTAGAAGACATGATGGTGCGCAGGACCTTCGGTGCCGCAGGCGACCGCGTTCTCGTCGAGGAATGCCTCGAGGGTGAAGAGGTCAGCATCATGGCCGTCACCGACGGCGAATGCGTGGTACCGCTCCCCCCGTCTCAGGACCACAAGCGTGCCTACGACAACGATCAGGGACCCAACACGGGCGGCATGGGCGCCTACTCGCCGGTGCCGATTCTGCCGGATAGCATCGTGAACGAGGCACTGGAGCTAGTACTAAGACCTGCGGTGCACGCCATCCGAGACCTCGGAATCCCGTACAAAGGGGTCCTCTATGCGGGTCTCATGGTCACGGCTCAAGGCATCAGGACGCTGGAGTTCAACTGCCGATTCGGCGACCCAGAGACGCAAGCGGTCTTGCCATTGTTGGAGGCGGACCTGTTCGAGATGATGGATGCCGCCGTCAATGGGCGGCTCGACGACGTAGACGTCGCATGCTCCGCCGAGGCCGCCGTGTGCGTTGTGGCTGCTTCCCGCGGATACCCGGGAGACTACGAGACGGGCAAGCCCATTTCCGGTCTCGATCGTGCGTCTCAGGCCGAGGGATGCACCGTTTTCCATGCCGGGACACGTGAAGCGGATGGCCAGATTGTGACGGCTGGCGGGCGCGTTCTCGGGGTGACCGGAACGGGACCAGACCTCGGAGAGGCTGCACGCCGAGCGTACGCAGCTATCCAGTTCATTTCGTTCGAAGGTATGCACTATAGGAAGGATATTGCAGGCCGTGCGCTGAATCTATAAGACAGGTCCACAGCGGCAGTGCCGGCGAGAGAGGGTTTGGAAGGAGCCAGGGGAGCCGCACGCCGGTAGCTGCGCTCATCGAGCGGACCTATACCCACAGGGGAGGAGCACCGAAATGCATCGAGCACGTGGTTTCACCCTCATCGAGCTGTTGGTCGTGATCGCGATCATCGCGATCCTAGCCGCGATTCTGTTCCCTGTCTTCGCTCAGGCCCGTGAAAAGGCCAGGCAGGCATCCTGCATCTCCAACATGAAGCAGCTCCTGACGGCTGCGCTCATGTACAGCCAGGACTACGACGAGATGTTCCACCGGATCAAGTGCGGGGTTGCGTCGTTCAACAACAACAACCCCGGAGATCCCGATCAGATGTGGGGTTCGGAAAATGCGTTAGCACCGTACATCAAGAACGGTGGCGTGTGGAAGTGCCCCAGCGACGGTATCCAGCGGGATGACTGCGGCGTGGACCGGTACGGAACAGGCATCGGCTATCCCATCAGCTACTCTTGGACCCACTACCAGAACGGCTACCCGTACAACACCTTCGGAGTGCACGCGTACTACAACGCCGAGCGATCGCGAACCCAGGCCGAAGTGGGTGCACCAGCAGAGACAGCGAACCTCTACGAGTTGTGGACAACGGTCAGCTACGCCAGATACATGTCCTACTGGCGATGGGACAACTCGGATATCGCGGATCCAACTTGGCCAACGGCGCCCGACTACTTCACGGTGAATTGGTGCGGGACTGGCGACGCGCGTTTCAGCATTGGTGCCCACAATCGCCTGACGAACTTCGGCTTTGCGGATGGACATGTGAAGACCATGGATCGCCTGCGCATGTGCCGCGTGGTAGGTGGGCAGTGGGATGGATCCAAGCCGAACTATCTGCACTGGGACGCCCAGTACAAGTAGCCTGCGAGAGGCCAAAGGACAACACACATGGCCAGAGCATCAGGCGAAGGTAACTCCTCGGGTCGCACAGTGCTGGTAGTCGTCATCGCGATTCTAGCGGTCGCCGCGGCGATCTTCTCCATCACGCGAACCGTGCGGTCCTCTCAAGGCGAGAACAAGGGGTCCCTCCCTGGCTTCGTTGGCAAGGCACAGCTCATGCAGCAGCAGCAGGGCGAGGAGGCTCCGGCCGCCAATGTCGGCGTCAAGGGTGGTTCCGCTGAGGGACCTGCAGGCGCAGGCATGGAAGGACCAGCGCAGCAGCCCGGTCTCATGATGGGCGGCAAAGGAGCAGGCGGCAAGTAGCACTTTCAGGGCATGGTGCCTGGGCATCCCTGGTGCCATGCCCTCCACACGCAAGAACGCCAGACCTTGGCGCTGCACCGGTGGTCGAGTAGACCGGACCGCCAACGTCCGGCCGTATCGAAACCACGGGCGACGGATTCCCTGGATCATGCGGCAGCCGAACACCAGCGTAAGCGCCGTTCGCTGCTGCCGTCGCTCGGGCACGAGATGTCGGAACGACGAGTGGTGGTAGCTTCTCGTGATCCATCTTGGACCCTTCTCCCGGTTTTTGGCGTATCTTTCTTTGCGAGAACGAGGCAAGGAGACCGTCATCATGAATCCGACCCTTCAGAGCTGGCTTGGAGAACAACTAGGTGCTCTGCAGGAGCAACATCTGTACAAACCGCTGGTCGAGCTTCAGACGCCGCAAGGCGGGCGCATCACGGTGGACGGGCGGAGGGTTATCAACCTCTCCTCCAACAACTATCTTGGGCTAGCGAATCATCCGAAGCTCAAGGAGGCGGCGATTCGTGCCGTCGAGGAGTGGGGCGCTGGTGCGGGCGCCGTGCGCACCATCATCGGCACCATGGCGATTCACCAGAGGCTGGAGCGCCGACTGGCAGAGTTCAAGCATGTCGAAGCCACCATCGTTTTCCAGTCGGGCTTCACAGCCAACGCCGGAACGATCCCGGCGATCGTCACCAAGGACGATGCCATCATCTCGGATGAGCTCAACCACGCGAGTATCATTGATGGCTGTCGTCTCACGGGATTACCCTCCGAGCAAAGACCCATCTACAAGCACCGCGACATGGACTCGCTAGAGGAAGTCTTGAAGCGGACGGGCCAATACCGCAAGCGGCTCATCGTGACCGACGGCGTTTTCAGCATGGATGGGGACATCGCGCCGTTGGACAAGATCGTCGAGCTGGCGGAGCAGTACGATGCTGCCGTCATGGTAGACGATGCACACGGTTCGGGAGTACTTGGCGGAGGACGGGGGACGGCGTATCATTTCGGCGTACATCAGCGCATCGATATCCAGCTCGGCACATTGTCCAAGGCGGTTGGCGTCATGGGCGGCTATATCGCCGGCAGCCATGCCCTCATTGACTGGCTGACGCAGCGCTCACGGCCCTTCCTCTTCAGCACAGCCCACCCGCCAGCGGTCGTGGCGGCAATCCTGGCGGCCATCGACTTGATGGAATCGGATCCATCCCTGACCCAGAAGCTTTGGGACAATGCACGCTACTGGCAAGACGGCCTCAAGAGGCTGGGCTTCGATATCGGCGTGACGGAGACGCCCATTACACCCGTGATGGTCGGCGACGAGGGCAAGGCACAGGAACTGCAGCGGGGTCTCTTCGAGGAGGGAGTTCTCGCGCTGGCAGTCGTGTTCCCGACAGTTCCGCGCGGCAAAGCTCGGGTACGCACCATGCCGAATGCGTCCCATGAGCGCAGCGATCTCGATGAGGCACTCGCCGCCATGGAGAAGGTCGGCCGACGCCTGGGGCTTGTGTGACACGCCGCCAGCTCCTGAGGCGTGCGCTTCTCGTTGGTGGTGGGCTTGGCGCGAGTGGCTTCTCCTATGCCTACCTTTGGGAGCCCTGGCACATCGGTGTGACACGGCTGACACTGCGTCTACCTAGGTGGACTCCGCAAGCGCCACCCCTCCGCATCGGGCAGCTCAGTGACCTTCACTGCGACAGCGAGCGGGCGACGGAGCGCGCTCGGGAGGCGGTTAGAATCCTCATGTCCGAAAAGCCGGATATCGTCTTCCTGACAGGGGACTACGTCACGCTTGGGGGAGGGCGTTGGGTGTCAGAAGCCGTGGATGCTCTGGCGCCGGTGACGAGGGTGCCTCTGGGGGCGTTCGCCACACTTGGGAACCATGACTACTGGGCAGGCCGCCCCGAGGCCATCAAAGCGGGACTCAGGAACGTCGGAATTCAGGTGCTATGCAATGAGCATGCTCGCGCCAAAGGGCGCGATGGCCTCTGGATTCTCGGTGTGGATTCCATCGCCACTGGCGCCGCTGATGCAACCGTAGCGGCGAAGGGTGTTCCAGAGGACGCAACGAAAATCATGCTCGTTCACGAGCCCGATTTCGCGGACTATGCCTTCATCGAGGTGGCGCTGCAGGTTTCCGGTCACTCCCACGGGGGGCAGATACGTTTCCCGGGTCTGCCAGCCTATACCCCAGCGGGCGCGCGCAAGTACCATATGGGATACTATCCTCATGCGCCAAACCCTTTGTTCGTGTCGCGTGGGGTCGGGACCGTCGGCTTGCCGCTACGGTTCCGCTGTCCGCCAGAGGTCGTCGTGCTAACGCTGCGAGGACCAGGTTTTCCAAGGGGAACCGAGGGACAGGGGTCTGCGTAGAGGTTCACGAAGGAACAGTTGCCAGGGCGGCAGTTCGACGGGTGCCGCCCATGTCTATGTTACGTGGAAGGAGAGAGACACCTATGGGAGCGGTTGCTGCAGTCACGGCGGCGGAGTTTGACGAGAAAGTGCTTCAGTCGGATGTACCCGTGCTGGTGGACTTTTGGGCGACATGGTGCGGGCCGTGCCGCATGGTTGCACCACACGTGGAGGCCATTGCGGACGAGTTCGCAGGGAAGGCGAGAGTCTACAAGCTCGATGTGGATCAGGAGGGCGACATAGCCGCCCGCTACGGGATTATGTCCATTCCTACACTCATCGTGTTCAAGGATGGCAAGCCAGTCGCGCAGGTTGTGGGGGCGGTACCGAAGAAGGTGATCGCTGACAAACTCGCGCCGTTTGTGGATAATGCTTGACAAGACCGCACCTGGCGCGGTATAGACAGTTCGGGCTTGGTCGGAAGACTGGTCCCACATTAGAATAACGAACGCTGGGGGTGCTGGCGTAGGCCGGCTGAGACCTCGCAATCTGCGGGGAACCCCATGAACCTGATGCGGGTAATGCCGACGGAGGGAAGCGACGATGCATCGCATTGGTGACGCCGTTGTCCTGACGATCGGCTCGGGACAGCGGCGTTATGCTGTCTGGACCCGGGCCGAGGTGTCAGCTCCGTACGGCGCGTACCCGCGTCGGAAGGAGTGACACACATGAAGGACAGTAGAAGGGCATTCACGCTGATCGAGCTACTGGTGGTGATCGCTATCATCGCCATCCTCGCAGCGATACTCTTCCCCGTCTTCTCTCAGGCTCGCGAGAAGGCTCGGGAGACCGTATGCGTGACGCATGCACGGCAGGTGGGCATGCAGGTGCGTATGTATGTGTCGGACTATGATGAGACCATGCCCATTTTCTACGCATACAACTCGCAGCCTCCATCAGGGTCGCCAGGCCACAAGGGCGTAGAGCTGCTTATCCTTCCGTACGGCAAGAACAAGGATATCTTCCGCTGTCCCGACGATGCTGGCGGTCCTGCACTGAGCGACCCGTTCTACGGATGTCCGGGCAGGACGACGTACCATGCGTGCTACGGGTCCAGCTATCGGTTCAGCAAGGGCAGCTTCTGCGTCGTGGGGGGCGAATCGAGCCAGAACAACTTTGTCTACTCGTGGACGCGAATGGTCTACGACTCCTCGTTCGTTCTTCCTGCTGAAACGCGGATGATGCGGGACGAGATGTTTCCGTTTTTCACGATGCCGAAGTATGCGTACGTGCCCGATTACTTCCAGCTATGGCATCCGCGCGGGGGGACCGTTATCTTCGTTGACGGTCATGCGAAGTTCACCGTCTCCAACGATGAGTTCGACAAGCATGTGGTGTGTCCGGGAGGTGAGCGGAGCGGCGACATCAACCCCGCCACCGGCAGGATGTACTATCGAGGGTGCGATTGAGCAGGAGAACCGGGACCTCGCCGCGGTCCAACGACCACGTCTGCGCACATGACGTTCGTGAAACCAGGCCGGTCCCGGCATCTCGCCGTTGTCTCATCGTTGCCAACGGCGCCATACCGGGGATACGGCTGCTGCGAAGACTCCAGCGAGTCGCCGACGTAGTTATCGCGACGGACGGGGCCGCCACACGACTGCTCGTACACGGTCTTGTGCCCGACTACGTTGTCGGCGACTTCGACTCTGTCGAACCTGAGATGCTCGATCAGTTCCCTGCTCGCTGTCGTATCCATCTGCCCGATCAGAACATGTGCGACCTTGAGAAGGCACTGCAGTACGCTAGAGATCTGGGGTGTACGGACGCTACTCTCGTAGGTGCCCTCGGATACCGCCTCGACCACGCACTCACGACGATCAGCGTGATGCTCAAGTACGCAGACCAGTTTCGCCTACGCCACGTAGACGCCAAGAGCGAACTGATTGCGGTGACGGATCAGGCCGAACTCACAGGGTCACCAGGAGACACTCTGTCGCTCGTCGTAATGGCTCCCGTGCACGGCGTGACACTTACCGGTGTGCGATGGCCTCTGGAGGATCGGGATCTCGAGCCCGGCTCGTTAGGCGTTAGCAATGTGTTCGTGGACGCTAGGGTGCGCATTCGCGTGCGCGGTGGCTGCCTGCTAGTGTGCCACCTTCGGCATCCACGTCGGCGGCAACGACTGGAGTCCTAGTCCCTGTGAAGATATGGAGAGGCGGTCCATCCGGGAACCGGACCGTCCTCCTCCGCGCAAGCGTCCAGTACAGGCCCCAGCCGCGCCAGCGCTTGCGATGCAAGACTCCGGACCGCAGGCGGACGACCGGCATTGACCGCAGCCTCCTGCGGCGTCTGTGAGCCGAAGCGACCCCGTAGCGCTGCGACAAGATCCTCGCCTTCGGACGCGCCAGCCTGGACCGCCCGAGCGACCTCCAAGAGGCGACTCGCGTCCGGTTCCAGCGATAGCCGGTTACCGGTCAAGAACATCGTCACGCACACAAGCCCCGTGCGCAGATTCCCCTCGCGAAACGGAACGGTGCGAATCATCTTCTCGGCGAACGCGCCGGCCTGACCCAGTACGTCACGGCTATCACCATAGCCGTACTGTGCTGCCATGCAGGCTTCCAGAAGCTCGTAGTCGAAGGGTACTCCGGCGCCGCAGATAAGCTCGTTGACCCAGACGATGTCATGAACGGTTAGGTAGAACACGGCCTGCTCCTGTCAAGGTTGGCTTCTCGGGAGTGCCGACGCTAGCTCTCGCCGGAAGGCTGGGCGCGAGCGCCTTCGCTGCCTGTTCGCCAAGGCTCACCCATGGTCGCGGATACACTCCGATGGCAATGGTACCCAGAACGCACACTGCGAGGGCAACGCCGACCGGGCGTGCTAAAGGCAATGGGCTGGCATCGTCCGGATCCTTGATATACGCTTCCAGGGCGACACGAAGGTAATAGTACAGAGCTACCACACTGATGCCCGCGCCCACGCTCACGAGCAGCACCTGGCCGCCATCCCATCCTGCAGCGAACAGGTAGAGCTTGCCCACAAAGCCAGCCAGCGGCGGTATGCCACCCAGCGAGAACAGCACGACTAGAACCGTCAGGGCCAGGAAAGGAGACCGCTTGTGAAGCCCGCGCAGTGCGGCGATGTCATCGCTACCGGTGGCTTCAGCCACTGCGTGGGCAACGAGGAAGCCACCGATGTTGGTGAACGCGTAGAGGAAGGCATACATGACGACGGCGCTTACAGCCATCGTGCTGCTGGGCGCCCAGGCGCCGGCCACAGCGACGAGCATGTAACCTGCCTGAGCAATGCCCGAATAGGCCAGCATCCGCTTGAAGTTCGTCTGGGCGATGGCCGCCAGGTTGCCCAGCAGCATGGAGCCGAGGGACAGAACCACGACGATCGGCAACCACCGGTCTCCAGCGTGGCCCAGGGCGACGACAAGAAAGCGTAGGAGACCGGCCATGCCACCAGCCTTGGAAGCCGTGGAGATGAACGCGCTGACAGCAGTAGGCGCCCCTTCGTAGACGTCGGGTGCCCAAAGGTGGAACGGTACGGCGGCGATCTTGAACCCCAGACCGGCGATAACGCAGGCCAGACCAAGCCACATCAACCAGGGGAAACCCTCGCGACCCGTTCCCAAAGCTTCAACCACGCGGTGATACTCAGTGGTTCCGGCCACTCCGTAGACGATCCCTGCTCCGTAGAGAGCCAACGCCGATGCCACGGCTCCAACGACAAACAGCTTTACCGCTGCCTCGGCTGAGCGTTTCTCGGTCTTGGCGAACCCTACCAGACCCATGAGGCCGATCGTGGTGAGCTCCACACCGATGTACAGGGCAAGAAGGCTCGTCGCAGAAGCGGCAAGCATGAGCCCCAACGTGCTGAATGCTAGAACACCGAAGTACTCACCCGCGTACACGGCGCACTTCTCGGACCCGACGGAGCCGATGGCAACGATGGCCAGCGAGAGGAGGAAAACGGTGTCGAATGCGCGCGAGAACCCGTCCGTTGCAGCGAGACCCTGCCAAAGCGCTGCTGTCGGACCCTGCCAATCGAGAACTAGGACTAGAAATGCTCCTGCCGCGGTGATGGCGCCCAGGCAGCAGAATCGGCGCCGCACGTGCAGAATGTCCAGGGCAATGACGAGCAGTCCTACACCGATGAGAACGGCATGCGGCAGCAGTGCACGGAGCTCGATCACTTCTGCACCTTCCGGTAGACGAGAATATCCGACATATGTGGTGCTGGAAGTGCAATCACCATCTGTTGCATCAGAGCGGCACCACGACCCTCTGTGACCTTGCCGGATGTCTCGGATCGGAGCGTGTAGGTGGCCGCCGGCTCCAGTCCATGCAAAGCCACTTCCACGCTCCTGTAGGGGCTTTCCCGTCGTCGAAACACCATGACGATGCCAGCTCCGAGGTCCGGCCGATGGAACTGGTAGGCCATCCAGTCCCTCTGGTTCAGGCTATAACCCGTGAGGGGGTAATAGTCACCTACAAGGAAATGTCGCAGAGCGAGGTAGCGACTGAGCATCTTGCTGGCACGCGTCGTGGGAAACTCGGGCGCGTCGGCGATCCAACCAACGCACAGCGATGTGGCGAACACCGAATGGTAAGTGTACTCGTCCAGCCTGTCAATGGGAGCGACAAAGACACTGTTGGGCAGATACTGGCTGAGAGACCAGATGCTGGCCTGGTCCACCTCGTTGTCGAACCAGTAATCGGTCTTCTGGTGAATGTGAAAGCGTTTGACCGTCTCCAGATCGATTCGGTGACCGCCGCTGGCACACTCCTCCCGCAGGCTATCCGGCCACGCTTGGGCCAGACTGTCCCAGTAGGCATAGAGACCTTCGATGTACTGCATTTCGGTCATGCCCTGGCGGTCCGGCCGGTCGTTGAATCTCCAGTAGGGCAATGGATCCATGTTGAAATCCTGCCTGTAGACCCTGAATCCTGGCAGATCCATGAAGCCTTTCACGATTTGGAGGAAGTAGTCCCTTACGGGTTTGAGGGCGAAGTTGGCCAGATAGGTATGCTGCGGTTCTGGTCCAGCAGCCAGACACCATTCGGGATGTTCCCGATGGAGTCCAGTACCCGCTACCACTCGTTCTGGCTCGAACCACAGGCCATAGACCATGTTGTGCTTCGCGGCGGCGGCGGCCACCGGCCCCATGCCCTGTGGGTATGCGTCCTTCCTCGGTGTCCAGTTGCCAGCGCCGTCCGGCCAGCCGCCCTCGAACCAGCCTGCGTCCGTGATGACGGCTTCCAGCCCGAGCGGCGCGTACGCGTCGATCAGCGAGATCTGATTGGCGGCATTGCACTCGTTGAGCCAGCCGCCACCTCGGGTGAAACATGTGTTGCTGAACAGGACTGGCAAGGGGTTCTTGCCGGATCGCCGGGCAGCGTAGTGTCTGTAGATCAACCGCCGAAAGAGGACGTTCGCTTCGAGGCTGTCGCCCCTGCTGCGCAACATGAGGACGCGGGGTGTCCGGACGGTTTCGCCGGGATGCAGGAGGAAGCGGGTGCCATCCTGTCCTGCGGCGATGTGCAGTTGGCGCTTGTCGGGCGATTCTACGGTGGCCTTCCAGTTACCCGACCATCCTATCGCGACGATGAGCGCCCCGTCGCTCAGGTCCACCTTGAAAAACGGGAAGTCCTTCGTGGAAGACCTACCACCGCCTGCACTGAGTTCGCCGGTTTGGCCTCCGCCAATGTCCAGAGTGGTCGAGGCGAACTGCTGGGCGTCCGGAGTGCCGCCGGCGGTCCGGTGGAGTACATATGGCCATGCACCATCTCTGGGTGCGTTCAGGGTGAAGTCCAGCGGCAGGACGTTCTCGATGATCGGCGTATCCCGTGTACCAATGTTTTCGAACCGGAGAACCCAGTCTACCGCCGGGAAGTCCTTGTACTGGACGGCATCGAAACGGACGCGGAGAGTTCCGTCGGGGTGAAGCCATGTACGCTCGATGTGTCGCCGTCCATCGGCAAGCGTTTCATCGTGCCCCTCACTCTTCCAGCTCTGCAAGACATCCCCGCACGCTTTGCCTCCGACGGTGAACGAGAAGGGATAGGGACCGGAGAGATCCGCTACACCTTCCTCCAGGTCGGCGACAGCTAGTTCGGAGCCATCAGCGAGACGTACGCGCAGGTCGGCCCAGTCCGCATGGTCGCAGGTCACGCCATCACCTGCGTCCTCTACGATCAGATCCACAGTGCGGGCCGACGCCAGGTTCAGATCCAACCGCAGGGGATCCTGCTTTGGCCGAACGACAGGGGATCGGTACACTTCCACGCCGTCAGCGCGAACAACGAATACAACCGAGCCGGTCCCTCCCTGCGTTCGCTCGTTCGCATCCACGCCTAGCCAGCCGGCTACGGCGACGAGCGGACGCGGCGACGTGACCACGAGCCTGGACGGTGCATGTGTGCCCAGACCGGAGCGGAACTCCCGCGAGCCAATGCGCAATGGAGTGCCAATGACAGACTTGTTGCGTTGCAGCCGGAGGATGTCGTGCCGGTAAACGACGATACGCGGGCTACCGACTGAGCTCGAGCGCGGGTAGGGGAAAGCGAGCACAGAGGAGGGCCAGTCGGAGATTTTCTGTTGGCACATGGCTGCGAGAACACCTCCTGTCAGCGCCACGGCGTGAGCACAAAGACGAACGCCTAGCGAGCGGGTCATCGTTGGCCCACGTCTCTCCCAGGGTACTGTGCCACCTGCGTGGTCTGGACCCACGGCAGGGCGGTACGGATGCCGGAGTCGATCATGCGTACCAGAGGCCGTGGCCAGAGCCCGACAACGAGCAGGATCAACGCAAGGGCAACTATAGCGGGCCACTCCGTGGTCCTGGCGTCGCGAAGATCGGCGTAGTTGGACTCGTTGAATGGACCGAGGAAGACACGCTGGATGATCCGGAGGACATAAATGGCGGTCAGCACGATGCCGCCGACTGCGAGAAGGGCGAGCAGAGGACTTCGCAGCCACATACCGTAGAAGGACAGAAACTCGGCGATGAAACCGCTGGTTGCCGGTAAGCCGAACGAGGCGAGCCCCCCGACGGTCATCGTAACTGCGATACCAGGCATCCTCCTTGCGAAACCGCCCATTCGCGTCGTATCCCGTGTATGGGCTTTCTCGTAGATCAGGCCAACCACGGCGAAGAACAGCCCCGTCATGATGCCATGCGAGAACATCTGCATGACCGACCCATTGATTCCCACCGGATTCAGGGACGCCAGCCCCAGCATGACAACGCCCATGTGCGATACAGACGAGTAAGCGATGACGTACTTCAGGTCCGTCTGACCCATGGCGGACATGGCACCGTAGAGGATGTTCACCGTCGCAATGCAGCCCATCAGCATAGCCCAGTGTTGGGCGCCTTCCGGCATGAGCCCCACACCCACGCGCAAGACGCCGTAGGCGCCAAGCTTCATCAGGACACCTGCGTGGAGCATGGAGACGGCAGTTGGAGCCGAAGCGTGGCCGTCAGGCGACCATGTGTGCAGCGGCCAGATACCTGCAAGGATGCCAAAGCCGACGTAGACGAGAAGGAACGCCCATGTCTGGAAGTCAGGGGAGTAGCGGGTGGTCGCCAGGCGCTCCAGGTCGAAGGAACGTACGGGCTGAACGAAGTAGATGGCCAGGATCGCCACGAGAATGAACGCACTGCCACCGAGTAACATGAGCGTGAGCTTCATGGCGGCATGTTCCTTCGTTCGCTCCTTCGAGCTCGTTCCCCAGACGCCGATCAGCAGGTACATCGGTAGGACGGCGATCTCGTAGAAGAGGAAGAGGAAGAACAGGTCCCTGGACACGAATACGCCGAACACCCCGCTCACGAGCAGCAGCAGGAGGGCGAGGAACTCCTTCGTACGAGTCTTCTGCGTCCACGAGGCGAAGACGCCGAAGGTGATGACGAGGGAGGTGAGCAGGACTAGGGAAAGACTGATTCCATCTACGCCTACGTGGTAGCCGATGCCGAGCGATGGCACCCAGGGAATGCGCAGTTCATGCTGAAAACCACCCTTGCGCAGGTCATAGGTCCAGCACAACCACAACGACGCAGGGAGGGTGATGCCTGCGCCGAGGGCTGCTACGAGCCGGACAAGAAGCCCACGCGATGCCGGCAACACCAGCAGCAGCAGGGATGCCGTCAGTGGGGCCAGCACCGTAAGGGTGACGATCCAGCCTCCCATCAGGGCATCCCTCCGCTTGCCGCGGCTTCATAGAGAACCAGCAGAACGATCACGGCAACAGTTGCTGCGACGATGACCGTTGCGTAGGACTGGGCCTGGCCAGAAGCCATGCGCCGAACCTCGTATCCGACACGCACGATGCCCCGTCCTGTGGCCCGGACAGTGCCGTCAACGATATTGCGATCTGCCCAGGCGACCGTGGAACCGAGCTTGAGCAGGGTAGGCGCAACAGCAGCCGACCAGAACGCTTCAACGTACCAGAGGTTGCTGAACAGAGCGTAGAGTGGCCGCGGCATACCGCAGACAGGATCTTCGCCGGAGGACGGCTTCAGGTACAGGCGAACCGCCATGGCCGCTCCTGCTAGTGCGAGAACCGTTGCAACTACGGCTACGGTGAGATGCATGGGAGCACCGTGTTCGTTGGTCAAGTAGGCTTCCAGGAGGCTGTTGTGGTGAAGCCACCAGCCGGCGAAGACCGAGGGTACCGCCAGCAGTACCAGCGGCAGAGTCATGACGGCTGGCGATTCGTGTGCTTGAGTAGCTGCTTGGGATCGTGGCGTGCCGGCGAATGCCAGGAACCATAGCCGAAAGGCATAGAACGCCGTTAGCACGGTCACCACAAGAGCGACGACGGCTCCAAAACTAGCCACGTCCGGGTCGGCACCGAGCTGCAGAACGCCCTCGGGGCTCATCCGATGACCGAACCAGCCCGCGCGCTCCATGAGCAACCCGGCGATGGCATCCTTGCTCCAGAACCCTGAGAAAGGCGGGAGTCCTGCCAATGCCACCACTCCGATGCCGCAGGTCAACGCCGTCCATGGCATGCGGTGCCGTAGCCCACCCATATACCGCAGGTCGTTGGGGTCGGGGGCATGGTGGAGCGCGTGGATCACCGAGCCCGCGGCAAGGAAGAGGAGCGCTTTGAAGAAGGCGTGAGTTACAAGGTGGAACATGGATGTCGCCTGGCCGGCCGTGTTCCCTGCACCAAGCGCCATCATCATGAAGCCGAGTTGACTGATCGTGGAGTAGGCGAGCACCTTCTTGATATCGTTCTGCACGAGTGCGATGGTGGCGGCAATGAGTGCCGTTACTGCTCCGACTACAAGGATGACATCGAGAGGAATGGCCAGAGGACCGCGAAGGGGAGCCGATACGGACGACCAGGTAAAGAGCCAGATCAGACGAGCCACCATGTAGACTCCAGCCGCCACCATGGTGGCAGCGTGGATCAGAGCGCTGACTGGTGTGGGACCCTCCATGGCGTCCGGCAACCATACGTGCAGCGGAAACTGGGCGGACTTGCCGACCGCACCACAGAAGAGCAGAAGGGGTACGACCCAGAGAAACACCTCATTGGACATGAGTGTGCTGGCTTGCTGCGCACCAGAACCTATGCGCGCAAAGGCATGCTGAACGTCCGTGAACCCGAACGAACCTGCAGCCACGGACAGGAACAGCAGACCGAGCATGAAGCCGACGTCGCCGAACCGCGTTACGACGAACGCCTTCTTCGCAGCCGACGCTGCGCTTGGCTTATGCCACCAGAACCCGATGAGTAGGTACGAACATATGCCCACGAGCTCCCAGCACACATAGAGCTGGAACAGATTATCGGCAACCACCAATCCGAGCATGGACGCTGTGAACAGAGAGAGGTAGGCGAAGTAGCGCGCGTACCCTCGCTCGCCCCGCATGTAACCGATGGAATAGACTTGGACGAGGAGACTCACGGCGCATACTACGCCGACCATCACCCACGCAAGGTGGTCCAGATGCACCGACAGCGCGATGTGGAATCTGTCCCATACCTGCAGCCAGGACACATCCACGTGGCCGAGGTAGCCGTGTGTGCGGCTGGGTCTGTGGGTCAGTGCCACGAGTCCGGCGATGCCCGTCCCGATCGAGGTGAGGTACGGAGCAGCCCCTTCCAGACGACGGGTCAAGGCCAGGATTCCGGCAACAACGGCCATGAACAGCGGGACGAGCACGATGAGCCAGAGTACGGGATCGGCCGTCGGCGCGAGAACGCTCACCCCTTCAGCTCCGCGATCTTGTCGAGGTTCACGGTACCGTATTCACGATATATGTTCAAGACCACAGCCAAGCCGATGGCAGCTTCGGCGGCGGCGATGGTCAGGCCGATGAGCACGAAGACCTGTGGCTCCATGGAATAGGGCGTGAGAAAGCGCCATAGGGCTATGAAGTTGAGGTTGGCCGCATTCAGCATCAACTCGACGCCCATGAGCACGGCAATGGCGTTTCGCCGCGTGAGCGCTCCGAACGCTCCAATGCCCAGAAGCGCGGCACTGACAAGAAGATAATGCTGCAACCCGATCACGGCCTATCCTCCCCAGCGGGGATGCTCGCTGCGGCGTCTCTTCGAGGTCCTCTAGCCACGACGATAGCACCCACCAG
The DNA here is from genome assembly GCA_037443035.1 of Chthonomonadales bacterium. GTDB lineage: Bacteria > Armatimonadota > Chthonomonadetes > Chthonomonadales > CAJBBX01 > JABWBA01. The sequence continues at coordinate 44,189 of JBBIPC010000002.1, read as the reverse complement.
CGCCGCCAGCAGGATCACGCTAGCAACTTCGAAGGGCATGGCGTAGCGACCGATGAGGGCCCGACCGAGCTCCGCGGTCTGTTGAGCGGCGGGCATTGGCACCATGCCGGTTGTTCTCCATGGATGATGGAAGAGAATATGGGCGGTGATGAGCATGGCCGCTCCGCAGGATCCTGCTGCCCACCACACCAATCGGTTCGTCTGCGGCTCCTTGGGGTCCATGACGTCGCGGGTGAGCATGAGAGCGAAGAGAATGAGTACGAGTATGGCCCCGACGTAGATGAGAACCTGCACAGCCACGAACACATGAGCCTCTAACAGGGCGTAGAAGCCTGCGACTCCGATCAAGCAGGGAAGTAGCCAGAACCCCGCATGGACTAGATTCCTGGTGGTGACTACCATTACTGCCGGCACGAGCGTGAGCACGCAGAGGCTGAGAAACGCCAGTAAATGTATGCTTGACATACTCACGGTTCGCGACCTTTGGGTACCTGCAGATGCACGATAGTCGGCTTCTTCTCGCCCTGTTCCTCTTGCAGGGCTGCCTCTATGGTAGCGTTGTTCCGGGCCACTGCGTGGGCTCCGCCCTGAGCCAGGTCAGCAATAGTGAACACACTGATCTCGCGTTGGCTCGACGCCAGTTCGTAATCGGGGCCCATGTGGATAGCGTCAAAGGGGCATGCCTCGATGCAGAGGTTGCAGAACATGCAACGGCCAAGGTCCATCGTGAACTCGCTCACGCCTGCGTGCTTGCCGGCACCAAGCTTCTTCATGGAGATGACCTTGGTGGGGCATGCCTGGGCGCAGAGCGTGCAACCCACGCACTTGAGGCGGTTGGCTTGCTCATCGAATGGCAGGTAGAACAGACCTCGATATCGCGGCGACACCTGCGGTCGCTCATAGGGATAGGCGATGGTAACCTTCGGCCTCGCCACCAAGTTGACTAACGTCACTCCCAGCCCGCGAAACACCGAGACGAAGCCTACGACGAATCCTCGCACTGCACTCATGGCGACATCCATACCGACCACAGCGCCGTCAGACAGAAAACGGCCAGCGATGCCGGTACAAGTCCTTTCCAGCAGAAACCCATCATCTGGTCAACGCGGAACCTTGGCAGGGTCCATCGCACCCACATCATCGCGGTGACCACAACGATGGTCTTGAGAACGAACCAAACAGGCGCTGGGAACCATGGCCCAAGCCAGCCACCGAGGAACAACACTACGATGAAGCCGGCCATGAAGAAGTTGTTGGCGAACTCTGCAAGATAGAAGAAAGCGAAACGCATGCCCGAGTACTCGGTATGGAACCCGCTCACGAGCTCCGACTCGGCCTCGGGGAGATCGAAGGGTGTGCGGTTCAACTCGGCCAGGCCGCAGATGAACAGCAAGACGAACGCCGGAATGGCGACGGGCGCGTGGGATACGATGTTCCACACGTGAGTTTGACGTCTCACAATCTCGACGAGGGACATGCTTCCGACCAGCGTTACCATGGAAAGCACAGTCACCGCCATGGGGACCTCGTAGGCCAGCACCTGTGCGCAGGCGCGAGCACCGCCGAGGAGCGAGTACTTGTTGTTAGCGCCCCATCCCGCCGCCAAAATGCCGAGCGACACGTTCGTAGTGACCGCAAGCACAAGAAGGGCCCCGAGGTCGAAGTTGTACCCGACCCATGTGGCGCTGAATGGAAGCAGCATGAAGGTCAGGAGTGTCGGCATGAAAACTAGAAACGGTGCAAGGATGAACAGGCCCTTGTCGGCCTTCGACGGAATGATGTCTTCCTTGACGAGAAGCTTGATCGCATCGGCCACGCTTTGGATGAGGCCGTTCCAGCCTACATGCTTGGGCCCAAGCCGAGCTTGAAGCCAACCAGCGAACTTGCGCTCCCACCATATCAGCAATAGCACGTGGAGCGTCACGAAAACAGCCACCACCATGGCCTTCGCGAACGCGTTGAGGACAGGATGGCGGCCTATGAACTGCAGCACAGGATCCAGCCGATACCACGGAAGGTGGGTGACGGCGACGCTCAGGGCTAGAACTCCGACTACGATAAGCAGCGCCGCCGCAACCTGCCCGACGACTTCGCCGCGCTGGTAGGTGGCATAGACGCGCACGGGACGCTGTGTCACCGGTCCACCTCTCCCATGACTGGATCGAGACTGCCAAGGATGGCGATGATATCAGCCAGTTTCACACCGCGAAGAAGTTCAGGCAGCATGCTGAGATGGACGAACGACGGGGCGCGGATGTGCACACGTTCCGGCTGCGGACCGCCATTGCTCCGGATGTAGAAGCTGAGTTCTCCGCGTGGCGACTCCGTACGGGAATACGCTTCTCCTGCGGGAGGTCGGAAAACCTTGGGAAGCTTCGTACTGATGTCCCCATCCGGCATGTCCCGCAGACACTGCTCGATGATGCGAGCGCTCTGGCGCATTTCCTCCATGCGGACTCTGTAGCGAGCCATGCAGTCGCCTTCTGAAAACACGGGTACGTCGAACTCCAACCGCTCGTAGACCTCGTACGGATCGGTCTTGCGGACATCGAAATCCAAGCCAGAACCGCGCGCCACCGGGCCCGACGCGCCGTAGGCAAGCGCGCATTGCGTGGGGATGATGCCAACGCCTTCCGTGCGCATACGGAAGACCGCATTTCCCGTCAAGAGCCTGTCATAGCTATTCAGCTCCGGAAGAAACACCCGGAGAAACCGGCGCACACCATCCTCGAAGCCTTCCGGCAGGTCGGCTGGCACACCGCCAGGTCGGATCCAGTTGTAGGTCAGTCGCGCGCCAGTCATGGCCTCGAGCAGGTCCAGAATCCGTTCACGTTCGCGGAACGCGTAGAGGAGCACACTCGTCGCGCCAACGTCACTGGCGAAGGTGCCGAGAAAGACGAGATGGCTTGCAATGCGATTCAGCTCGCAGAGCAGCACCCGAATATACTGCGCGCGCTCCGGCACCTCGATGTTCGCCAAGCGCTCGATGGCCTGCGAGATGGCCAGGTTGCAGTTCAGGGAGGACAGATAATCGAGCCGATCGGTGAACGGAATCGTCTGGCGGTACGGTCTGGCTGCAAGCATGCGCTCGAGGCCACGATGGAGATAGCCAATGACAGGATCGCATGAGCGGACGTACTCTCCATCCAGCTCGACGAGGAGCCTGAGCACTCCATGGGTCGAAGGGTGCTGCGGACCCAGGTTGATGGTCATGCTCTGACCAATCGAGTCGGTACCCGGCAGCTCCCTGGACAGAAGGCACTCGGGACCGCAGACTGACTGCGCGAGGGCGGGCTCCTTCTCAGGCGACATAGCCGCTTCTCATCATCAGTTCGTCTCCTGAGGCCCGTGCAGAGGATCGTCGGAGAAGACAGGCTCGTAATCCTTGCGGAACGGATGCCCCACCCAGTCCTCTGGTAAGAGGATCCGCATGCGTGCAGGGTCCTGGACCCGCGGGTGGCCGACGAAGTGCACCCCGAAAAGATCGAAAGTCTCTCGCTCGTGCCAGTCGAGACCGGGCCAGACATCCGTGAGCGTGACGACCTCTGGCGTTTCGCGGGGCAAGTTCACGGTAATGATCGCCGTAATGCGGCGCGCCATACTCCAGAGCCGATACCAGAGAACGATGGCGTCGCCTGTGTCAGTGGCGCAAAGGTCGGCGGGATAGGTCAGGAGACAGTCCGGATGATCGCGGAGCACGCAGGCGACGGCGTGCAGACCTGCCCTGCCTACCTCGACGCGAAGAGTTCCGGCGGCAACATCCACAGCCACGAGACCATCCCCCGCAGCTGTGCGGAGTGCCTCTAGGACGTGAGTGAGATCAGGCGTACTCCCGCTGCTCGCCGCCGGCCGCTCTTCCACTGCCTACTATCCACCCACCGTGATGGGCTCTCGGCCCTCGGTTCGTTGGCCGCGCCGACTGAGCGCGTGCTCCTGCCGTATCTTCTCCTGGAGGAGTCGGATGCCATGGATCAGGTTCTCCGGTCTCGGTGGGCATCCGTAGACATACACGTCCACGGGTACGAACCGATCCACTCCCTTGACGATGGTAATGCTATCTCGATACGGGCCACCCGCGGACGCGCATCCACCCATGGCGATCACGTACTTGGGTTCCGGCATCTGGTCGTAGAGGCGGCGAATGAACGGAGCCATTTTCACCGATACCCAACCAGCGACGATCATCACATCGGCCTGGCGGGGGGTCGCTCGGAAGATCGTGCCGAACCGGTCCAGATCGTATCGGGAAGCTGCTGTGGCCATCATCTCGATAGCGCAACACGAGAGGCCGAACGTCAGCGACCAGAGGGAGTTGCTGCGCGCCCATTGGGCCAGCCTGTCTATGGGTGCCATGAGAATGGAGCCACCAGGAATGGGAACGCGCCAGCTGTCTACTTCCTCTTGCGTCAGCCGGGGCGCCATCATTCCCACTCCAAGGCGCCGCGGCGCCATGCGTATGCCCATCCGAATGCCAGCAGCCCTACGAACAGGATCATCTCGACAACGGCGTACAGACCCACCTGCTTGTACGCCAACGCCCACGGGTAGAGGAATGCGGCTTCCACCTCGAACACGACAAACAACAGGGCGAAAAGGTAGTAGTGCATATTGAACTGCTGCCACGCATCGCCAAATGGGAGCGGCCCGCACTCGTACGTCTCGAGCTTCTCGGGGTTCGGTGCAGCCGGACGCAGGAAGCGCGAGAGGATAAGCGTCGACGCAACGAAGGCGAAGCCAGCCACGGTGAACATCGCCGCCGTAAGATACGCTAACATGGGCTCAGTACTCGATGGTTCCTTTGCATCGCAAAACGGTAACGATTATAGCCCCGTGCCAAGCCGCCGGTCAAGGCGCGTCCGCAGGCTGGCATGGGACAGAAGGTGTTACCAGCGTCTGCCGAGAATGTCATAGTTACTAGCCGAAACGAACCGATGCCGGGTGCGTATTCCTGACAAGGTTCCCGCACGTCCGCCGTGAGCGTTCGGTGCGAGGAGCCGGCTTCATGTGGGGAGGTGGCCATTTCCGGATGGCATCACGAATGATACCAGACACGTTACGGTTCTCGTTGACGACCGCAGCTCTTTGGGCGGTCGTTTGCGCGTCAGTTCCTTCCGTCGCTCAGGAGAGGCCCGCGGTGCGCAAGCTCACGCTGAGTGAGGCGATCGAGCTAGCGCTGCGGGTCCAGCCGCAAGTTCGAATGGCCGCCAGCCAGGTAGCTTCCTCGCGGGCTCGTCTGGTCGAGACCAGCTCATCCTACTTCCCGCAGCTTACGCCCAGTCTCGACTATACCAGTCGTCGTAGCTCGTATCGTCTAGGCGGCCTGACAACCACCACACGCTCCGAGAGGTCGGAGACGTCTCTGGCACTGAATCAGCTTGTCTTCGACATGGGCAAGCGGGAGGCAGGAGTCGCGGCAGCGCGAAGCTCTGTGACTGCTTCGGTGTACAGCCTGCAAAACACCCGTCAGACGGTCGTTCTCAACGTCACCACGGCGTATTACGAGCTACTCCGACGGCGCGAGCTGCTCCGCGTACAGGAGACAGCCGTCGAGCGAGCGAAGACCACGTACGATGCGACCAAAGCCTTCGCGGAGGCGGGTACCGTCCGGCAGATAGATGTGCTTCAAGCCGAAGCGGACTACAGGAACGCCCTAGTTCAGCTCAGCGTGGCAAACAACGACGTCCGGCTTGCGGAAGTCTCTCTGCGAAATGCCATCGGCCTGGACACCACGGAGACTGTGACGGCTGCCGAGACCACCCCGCCATGGCCAGATGAGACGGCCAAGCCGGAACCAGTGAGCGTCTTCGTGACGCGGGCCCTGGACAACCGGCCAGACCTGAAACGGGATCTTGCACTCATCGACGCCGACAGGGCATCTGCCCGTGTCGCGCGAATCAACGCCGGACCGGTTGTGGAGGCGAACCTCACAGCCGGCTACCGTTTCGACCCGGATCCCGGCTCTGACAACGTCTTGTTGGCGTCTCTGAGCTTTCCTCTCTTCGATGGTGGAGCGTCGCGAGCGCGAGTCCGGTCTGCCGAAGAGAGCGTGAAGCAATCGCAGCAGCAGCTCGCTCTGGCTCGGCAGGAGGTGCATCTGGCGGTCGAGGAGGCGTATCTCTCGAGGGAAGAAGCACGTCAACGTGTCAGTGCCGCGCGCAGCGCGGTCGAGGCTGCCAAGGCCAACTACGAAGCAGCATCTGCTGGATACCGAGAAGGCGTGCAGACAGTGGTGGATGTCATCACGGCACGCGCTCAGCTAGTTCAGGCCGAGACGAACCTCGTCCAATCGCTGTACGACTACCACACGGCAGATGCAAGGCTCAAGCGTGCGGTCGGTGACAACGATCCCTACTGGACAGGAGGCAAGTCGTAGTGCTCAAGCGTTTCATCGTCGGCGCTATCATCGCGACCGTTCTCGTGGTCGGTGGCTGGTGGGCTTGGGCGCGCTTGCGTGCACCGAAGGCCAGTCAGCTTACCCAATACAAGTTGGGACAGGTGGAGATCGGTACCGTCAAGAAGACGGTCTCGGCAACGGGCGTTCTCAAGCCCTGGCGCACCGTAGACATCAAGTCCAAGGCCGGTGGACGGGTGGATGCGCTCCTGGTGGATATTGGCAGCCGCGTTACCAAGGGCCAGGTCCTGGCGAAAATCGATCCCAGCGATACACAACTCTCTGTAGGTACCGCACGCGCTGATGTGGAGGCCGCCAAGGCGCGGGAGAAGCAGAACGAGGAGACCTACGTGCTGCAGAAGAAACTCAGCGATCTGGCCATACAGACCGCGGAGTCCCAACTGGCCACTGCGCGAGCATCGCGGGCAGCTGCCAAGGCGCGGTTGGACAGTGCACGCAACACCGCAACCACGCAGCCAGCCGTGACTCAAGCAGCTATCGAGCAGGCCGAGGCCAACCTGCAGTCGGCTCTGCAGCAGCGGAAGCAGTTGGATGCTACCCAGTCCCAAGAGCGTGCGTCTGCTCAGTCGGCGCTGGATCAGGCAGAGGCAAATCGAAAGAAGAGTGCGGCCGATTTGGCGCGCTACCGTACGCTCCTAGAGAAGGGGTTCGTGGCGAAACAGACGGTGGATGCAGCAGAAGCGTCCTACGCCGTGACCGTAGCTCAGGTGGCTTCGGCGGCAGAGAAGCTCCGCACCCTGGATGCTCAACAGAAGGCTGAGAGAGACGCAGCCGATGCCCGCGTGAACCAAGCCCAGGCCCAACTGGCGTCGGCTAAGGCCCAAGCAGTAGACGTGCAGAACCGCAAGCTGGCGCTCATGGAGGCCGAAGCTGCCTTCCGACAGGCCGAGGCGAGCGTCGCGCAGGCTGAGACCAACCTGAACCAGGCGAGAGCCAACCTAGCCAATGTGCCCATCCGCCGGCTGGACATAGACACAGCACGCGCCTCCAAGGCACGCTCGCAGGCGACGCTTACGAACGCGCTGATCACCCTCGATCAAACCATTGTGCGCGCTCCGGCGGACGGCGTCATTCTCACCAAGTACGTGGAGGAGGGGACCATCATCTCATCTGCCCTGTCGTTCGCAGCAACGGGCAACAACATTCTGCAGCTTGGTGACGTTACCCGCATGTACGTGGATGTCACCGTAGACGAGACGGATATCGCCAACGTTGACGAAGGACAGGAGGTCGAGGTTACCATCGAGGCCTATCCAAGTCTGCCCTTCCGAGGCACCGTGTCCCGAGTGGACCCGCAGGCAGTTGTGGAGCAGAACGTAACCACGGTGCACGTCCGCGTGGAGATTGATAACAGCGATGTCTCCTTCCGCCTGTTGAAGCCTGGCATGAACGCCACGTGCGAGTTCGTGAGCCAGAAGAAGGACGATGTGGTGATGGTGCCCAACGAAGCCATCCGGACGGACGACCAGGGGCAGTATGTGGAACTCGCCTTGAACAAAGGTAGGCCGGCCCCTCCTGACCCGAAGACAGGCGAGCCTGCCGATCCATCCCTGCTTGTGGATGTGAAAGTCAGGCGCCAGCCCATCGAGGTTGGATTGGAAGGCAACGAGACGACGGAGATCGTCAACGGTGTCAAGCCTGGCGACATGGTGGTGGTGCAGAAGATCGAGCCAGCACCGGAGACTGCCGGCAGCCCGTTCGGTGGTGGAGGACCGGGCGGCATGCGCGGCGCGGGCCGCATACGCTAGGCGAGGAAGCTAGGGCGTGCTGTTTGGTAGGCAAGGCCAGGTGAATCGCAGATGGTAACCGTGCTCATGGCCCTGAGAGGGCTATCCAGCAACAAGCTGCGCTCCTTCCTCACGATGCTTGGGGTGATCATCGGCGTCGGCGCAGTCATCATCGCCATCGCCATCGGTCAAGGCTCGCGGGAAGCTGTGGCAGAGAGCATTCAGCGGCTGGGCACCAACGTCATGACGGTGTTCCCCGGCCAGCAGCGCCGCGGGGGCATCAGCTTCGGGTTCGGGTCTCAGAACACGATGACACTGGATGATGCCAGGGCCATTCTGCGCGAGTGTCCGTCCGTCTCCAAGGTCTCCCCCGCGGTGAACCGTCAAGCTCAGGTGAAGTACAAGAACCGCAACACATCGGTGACGATCAACGGCAACGGGCCGGACTATCCTGTCATCAGCAACCATCCCGTAGAGGAAGGCCGCTACTTCAGGGACGCTGAGGTCAAGCAGCTTCGACGCGTCGCTGTGCTCGGTAGCACGACCGCGAAGGACCTCTTCGATCAACAATCGCCGGTCGGGAAGACGATCCGCATCAACGGCACGAGCTACCAAGTCATTGGCAAGCTCAAGGAGAAAGGTGGCCAGGGCTTCCGTAACCCCGATGACATGGTCTATGTGCCCGTCACCACCGCCATGCGCCGCCTGTTTGGTATGGAAAATGTCCAGAACATCACGGTCCAGGCCCGGAGCCAGAGCCTCATGGTACGGGCACAGGATGAGATAGACGCGGTCCTGAGAAAGCGTCACAAGATCCCCACGGGTGGTACAGCGGACTTCATCATTTTTAGCCAGGCAGATCTGGCAGAGACCCAGAACGAGCAGCAGGACACCTTCTCGGCGCTCATCACCTATCTCGCAGTCGTGTCGCTTCTCGTGGGCGGCATCGGGATCATGAACATCATGTTGGTGTCGGTCACCGAGAGGACTCGCGAGATCGGCATCCGGAAGGCCATCGGCGCAAAGCGCAGGAACATCCTCCTGCAGTTTCTCCTGGAGGCCATGTTCCTGTCCCTCGTCGGCGGACTTCTGGGAGTGGTCTTTGGTGTTGTCGGATCGCGCGTGGTAGCCGAGGCCAACGAATGGAAGGTCATCGTCAGTATTCCGGCCATCATCCTGGCGTACGGCTTCTCGGCGCTGGTCGGAGTGTTCTTCGGTTTCTACCCTGCTCTGAAGGCATCCAATCTGAACCCCATCGAGGCACTGAGATACGAATAGGAGGAACAAGACGTGAAACGACCTCTCATTTTCCTAGCAGCATCCGGACTGGTCCTGGCAGCGCTACCAGCCAGTGCCCAGAATCCCTTCAACCTGACCCCGCAGCAGCAGGCGCAGCTTCAGGCGAAACGCAAGGCGTGGGAGACGTGGCGGGCCAACCACCGGAACGTCACGGCTGTCAGCCAGACCGTCATGGCGTTCGGAACTTTGGAAACGGATCCGAAGACCGCCCTAACGAAGGATCAGGCGAAGAAGATCCTTCCGGTCTTGAAAGCCTGGCGCAAGAAGAAAGTCATGAGCGATGAGGACGCACTCAAAGTCAACCGGGCTCTGACGGCTCCATTGACGGACGTCCAGCTCAAGAAGATAGCAACGGCACCGCGGTTCGGACGGGGCGGACCAGGCTTCGGCGGCGGTGCCCGCATGGGCGGTGGTCCGGGCGCCGCCGGCGGTCAGCGACCCCGGTTCGACATCAGCAAGATGCCCGATCCCAAGGACTACAACCCGCTGAATCCAGATACACTGCCGTTCGAAGGCATCCGTGCACAGGCGAAGCAGAGACTCGATAAGTTCATTGCGGATCTGGAGAAACGGGCCAAGTAGATCCCACGTCCGTCCTCGAACGAACCAACGATTATAGGAACGATGATTCCGGGGCCGAGTGCGCCTCGGCCCCGATCCGGCGTACAGCAAGGAGCGCGCGCACGCGTGATGAGCAATCCACTGATCGAGGTCGTTGACCTCTGCAAGACCTACCGCATGGGCAAGATGGAGGTGCGGGCGCTTCGGCACGTGAGCCTGACGGTGAACCACGGAGAGTTCGTGGCCATCATGGGGCCGTCCGGATCTGGGAAGTCCACCTTCATGAACCTCATTGGCTGTCTGGACAAGCCAACGTCTGGATCGTACCGCCTGGACGGCGTCGAGGTGGCGAGGCTCAACGACAACCAGCTCGCAGAGATACGCAACAAGAAGATCGGCTTCGTCTTCCAGACATTCAACCTGTTGCCTAGGACATCGGCTCTCCACAACGTCGAGCTTCCGCTACTTTACAATGGTGCCCGGAACCGAGAGCAGACAGCCATGCGGGCTCTTGAGGCGGTTGGCCTGGCCGATCGCGCCCATCACAAGCCCAACGAACTGTCTGGAGGGCAACAACAACGTGTTGCCATCGCCCGCGCCCTTGTCAACGACCCACCTATCATCTTCGGCGATGAGCCTACGGGCAACTTAGACACACGGACAGGCGAGGAGATCATGGCGATTTTCCAGCGGCTCAATGACGCTGGAAAGACGGTCGTCCTCGTCACACACGAAAGCGACATCGCCATGCATGCCAAGCGGATCATTCGTTTTCGGGATGGACATCTGGTCGGCGACGAGCCTGTGCTCAGGCGGCTCAACGCCCAGGAGATACTGGCCAACATGAAGCCCGAGGAAGACGAGGAGTAGTTCCCAGCTTCCAGCTCCGTGCGCTACCAGCCAGCGTCGTTGGCGCCGCACAACCGACGGCTCTCGTCGGATAGAATGATGGTGCTTGTCCCCTAGGAGCGGAGGAGCTTCCGGATGCCCCAGGACCGAATCGTCATTCGTGGCGCACGTCAGCACAATCTCAAGAACATAGACCTCGAGCTGCCGCGCGACCGGCTCATCGTGATCACAGGGATCTCCGGCTCCGGCAAGTCCTCTCTGGCCTTCGATACCCTTTACGCCGAAGGACAGAGGCGGTATGTCGAGAGCCTCTCCTCGTATGCTCGCCAGTTCCTGGGGCAGATGGACAAGCCCGACGTGGACTACATCGAGGGCTTATCGCCGGCTGTCGCTATAGACCAGAAGTCCACCAGCCGCAATCCCCGTTCGACCGTGGGCACCGTGACCGAGGTCTACGATTACCTGCGATTGCTCTTCGCGCGCATTGGCCATCCCCACTGCCCTCAGTGTGGTCGCGAGATCTCCCAACAGACAGTCGAGCAGATGGTGGACCGCATTACGGAACTCCCAGCGGGGACCAGGCTGCAGATCCTCGCGCCCATCGTGAAAGGACGGAAGGGAGAGTACCGCAAGGAAATCGAGGACATCCGCAAGGAAGGCTATACGCGGGTCCGAATTGACGGGACGATCTACGACCTCAGTACGGACGATCCGCCTGAGCTCGAGCGGTACAAGCAGCACTGGATTGATATCGTGGTGGATCGGCTTGTTGTGCGGCCCGACATGGGACGACGGCTTGCAGACTCTCTGGAGACAGCGCTCAAGAAGGGTGATGGAAGCGTGGCAGTGGTGGTGCTTCCCTCCCCTGGCAGTCCGGAGCCGCCGGAGGCAGCGTCCGAGATGCTTTTCTCGGAGCGGTTCGCCTGTTCTGTGTGCGGGATAAGCATGGAAGAAATCGCACCCAGGACCTTCTCGTTCAACAGTCCGTATGGCGCGTGCCCCGAATGCCACGGCCTCGGCACCAAGACGGAATTCGATCCGGATCGGATCGTACCGAATAAAGCCCTCAGCATCCGGCAAGGAGCCCTTGTGGCCGTCATGCCGAAGACACCGGGCGCCAACTACGGTGACTACCTTCTGGGGTTGTTCGGCGGCGTGGCGGAGGAGATGGGCTTCAGCCTGGATACTCCCATCCGGGATCTCACACCGGAGCAGTTCCACGCGCTCATGTACGGCCTCGAGGGTAACGTTACCGTCCGGTTCCGCAATCGCTGGGGTCGGATACGCAGCTTCGATAGCAAGTTCGCTGGGGTCGTCAACATGCTCGAACGCCGGTACAACGACACCAGCAGCGACTACATCAAGCAGGACCTCGAGCGTTACCGTTCCACTCGTCCCTGTCCCGTGTGTCAGGGCACGCGCCTCAAGCCGGAAGCCCTGGCCGTCACGATTGACGGGATGAATATCGCTGAGATGTGCCGATGGTCCGTGGGAGAAGCCTATGAGCGCTTTGGGTCCCTTGGCCTGACTCCCCGTGAGCAAACCATCGCAAGGCAGATCCTGAAGGAGATCCGCTCCAGGCTGAGCTTCTTGGTAAACGTGGGGTTGGACTACCTGACGCTAGATCGGTCAGCCACGACGCTCGCAGGTGGGGAAGCCCAGCGCATCCGATTGGCGACGCAGATCGGCTCGGGCCTCATGGGTGTTCTCTACATATTGGACGAACCCAGCATCGGCCTGCATCAGCGGGACAACGCCAAGCTTATCAATACTCTGGAGACGCTACGGGATCTGGGCAACACAATCATCGTGGTGGAGCACGACGAGGAGACCATGCACGCTGCCGACCATATCGTGGATATCGGACCGGGCGCTGGCGAGCACGGCGGCAGAATCGTAGCGCAGGGGACGATCGAGGATATCGTTGCGTGTCCCGAGTCCGTTACTGGGCAGTTCCTGAGCGGCAAGCGCGCCATAGCGGTCCCCCTGGTGCGGCGTCCGCTGCCTCCCGAGCACGCAGTCACACAAGCATCCGCATCCAGCGAAGGCTCTGCGAGAGATCGGCCAAAGGGATGGATAGAGATACGAGGCGCATGTGCCCACAACCTGAAGCATATTGATGTCCGCATCCCTCTCGGGGTTTTCGTCTGTGTCACAGGCGTCTCCGGCTCGGGGAAATCCACCCTGATTCAGGAGACACTTCTACCACGCCTCATGAGTGCCATCCACGGCACTCAGAGCACCTGGGCTTCTCACGACGCGATCCTCGGCATCGAGAACGTGGACAAAGTCATTGACATAGACCAGTCACCCATTGGCAGGACACCGCGCTCCAATCCCGCGACGTACACCGGCGTCTTCGACCACATCCGAGAGTTGTTCGCGGCGACGCCAGAGGCACGTGTACGTGGCTACAGTCCTGGGCGATTCTCGTTCAACGTTCACGGAGGGCGATGCGAGGCCTGCCGCGGGGATGGCATCATCAAGATCGAAATGCACTTCCTCCCGGACGTCTATGTTCCCTGCGAGGTGTGCAAGGGCAAGCGGTACAATCGCGAGACACTGGAGGTCCACTACAAAGGCAAGAGCATCGCAGACGTCCTGGATATGACGGTGAGCGAGGCCCTAGAGCTGTTCGGTGCTATCCCGCGGATCAGTCGCAAGCTCGGCACGCTCCACGCGGTCGGTCTGGATTACATTCGTTTGGGGCAGCCGGCCACCACTCTGTCTGGCGGGGAAGCTCAGCGGATCAAGCTCGCGGCCGAGCTTTCGCGCCGCGACACGGGCAACACTCTGTACATCCTCGACGAACCGACGACCGGCCTGCACTTCGCCGACATCGAGAAACTCCTCGATGTTCTCAATCGGCTCGTGGACGCTGGCAACAGTGTCCTCGTCATCGAGCACAACATGGACGTCATCAAGACGGCCGATTACATCATTGACCTGGGCCCCGAGGGCGGAGACCGCGGAGGTCAGGTCGTGGCAGTTGGTACTCCAGAAGAGATTGCCGCCGTTCCAGAGAGTTACACTGGCCAGTTCCTACGAAAGGTCCTGGCCCGCGAAGGGCGGGACGTGGCTGCCATGGCGGTATAGACGAGGCTCGTCAGGGATGCCGTTGCTGCGAAGCTTGTGCGCGGGGGAGCATGCTTAGCGGACGAGCCGCACCACCGCCGCCATGTCGCGCTCCAGAGGTGGCACCGGTAGCTCCAACATGCCACTGCGTGAGACAGCCGTCCCGTGCTGGAACACCTTTCCTTTCCATGTGTCCCACCATTCCACCTGCCAGGTGCCGTTCTTCGACACGGGGAGGACAGCCGTTAGCCCTCGCAAAGTGGAGGGGCGCTTGCCGTCATAGTCCGTCTTCCAGGTGCTCTCCCGGTTGTGTAGCCATAGGAGAAGCAGGTGCTTGCCGACCAGGCCGAGGGCATTCACGTCGGGATATCGGCTGCTCTGGTAGCCAGGTATCGTGATGGACCTGATCTGGAACCAATCGCCTCCCGTGTTCTGCACCCGGATAGCATGCCGCCCTGCGGCCAGATCCAGCACCAGGTCCTCATCGTAGTCGCTAACCCAGACTCCGTACTGCTCGAGACGCCGCGACGACTTCCAGGGACCCTTGCCGGGTTCGCCGGCTGTCAGCTCCCGCTCGATGATCGTCTTGCCGTCAACCTGAATCACCATGTGAGCCCGAGTACAGACCTGTCCGAGCTTGAGCCTCACAGGAGTTGGTCTCTGCAAGTCCAGGTGCCAAGTGATCTCGGTGTGGAGTTCGCGAGGGATGGACCTCTCCGGACTGCCGATCGCCATGGCTACGGCCGGGCGTCCTAATACGGTCCCGTCGTGAAGAACCGTGTATTCGTTCGATGGTGTGAGGCCCCATTCCACGGTGCCAGGGATCGTCACGTCCTTGAACGTCTCCATGGCGTCGGGCGCAGTGCGTAGCTCGATGGCTTCGGCGGGTTGCAGTCCCGCTCCCGTCCAGTCCACAGAGCCCACGTAGCGATGGATCGGCGTGAAGACATGGTAAAGGTTGTTCGGGTGAACGTAGCCATCCCAGTACCATAGCATCGCCGTTCCTGCTGCACCTGCCATGAGGGCAGCCCAGGCACCGTTGTGCATGTTCGTTCCGATCCCGCTCGGGTCCCAGCGACTGTCGCTGGTCTGCCAGTCTATCCCGAACTCCGCGAGTAGATAGGGCTTGCGGTACTGCCGGTGCTCTCGGGCATGCGCGACAATCTGAGGGGTGAAGTCCGGCGTGTTTCCTGCCTGACCATACATGTGGGTCATGCTGAAATCGACATCGGGACATGTCCACACCGTTCGATCGCCGTAGGTGGTGCTTACCAGGTGGCGATAGGGATCGTGCTGCTTCAGGTAAGCGGCCATCTCGGCGACCCATCGAGCCTGAGTAGGTGTTGGCGGCACTTCGTTCCAGAACTCCCAGGCGAACAAGAACGGAGAGTGGCCGTAACGGGCGATCAGGTAACGGAGGCGCTGCTTGTACAGCCTGCGTGCCTTCTCGTTGGTCCAGAAGTCTTCAGGTCTGGCGCAAGGGCCCCCGTTGCGTGCGTTGTACGGATTGCTGATCCAACTGCCTTCATTGAAGAAACCACCGTCCGTGAACTCCCCGTAGGTGCCAACGCAGAACATGAGCCTGACACCATTGGCTCGTGCCATCCGGACGACCTCATCCAGCCTCCAGGCGTTATCCAGTGCATACCGTCCCAGACCGAGGTACGTCCCCGTGCCTCCCTTGGGCGTTGGGGCGGGCATCCACTCCAGCCCCTTCTCATTGAACGCCAGCCAGAGGCGCACGCAGTTGGCGCCGGCCTTGCCCAGACCGCCAAGCCATTGGGAGTAGAGCCTCAAGGGGGTTGGCCCGTTGGCCCAGCATAGGTTCTCGCCAATGGGCACGAACGGCTTGCCGTCGTCGCATGCAAAGTAGTGCGGATCGTGCTTCGAGACTCGCACGAAGCCCGACGCGTTGCTGGACGTGGCCCTGATTGCGATGGGCTTCCATCGGGCGGTACCAGAACGGTCACGGACGGTAAGTACAATGCGGTGAACCCCTGGCTTCGTGGGAGTATAGCGAACGAAGAACCCAGCCTTACCGGCCATGCGAAGCCGCTCGGTCTCTCCCCTGACATCCACCTTCATCGGTGCACCAAAGAAACCTGGAATGCGCAGAGTTCTTCGGTCAGGGGTGGTAACTATGGCCTCGACTGCGATCTCGTCAGGATCGAATGGGTTCGCGTAGGTTGCCGTAAGGTCAGCGCGCAACTCGACGGTATCGTACGTTGGGACCACTGACCTGTCCGACGTGACGGCCCGAATATGTAGCGGACGGCTGTCCTGGAGCGGCAGTCCCATGAGGTCGTTCCTTTCAGCATCGCGCGCCATTGCGTCCATGGTTTGGGGAGGCATGGCGCTCAGAGTAAGAGCGAAGCGTATGGGACGACCGGCTGCGAGCTTGCCATGGGTCGCGTGGCCCATGATGGAGAAGCTCGGTGTGTCCCACTTGCGGTCGTCCTGAAACTGGCACGTCATAGCTTGAAACTGAAGGCGCAGAGCTTGGGCTCCAGGTGCCGCGAACCCTATCCAGTCCACGGGACCGCTGTGGAGAATATACGGTTCTGGCAGAGCAGCAGGACACACGCCGCGGACGATGCCCGGTCCGACGACGACGTAGCGCGTCTTGCCAGCGTGAAGGGGCGTCGGCATGACCGCTCGCAGCATCACTGTCTCGGTGGCGACGTCCCTGGCCGGGGTCAGCTCGTAGCTCAAGCGGAGGTCGTTGGCCGTCTTCGTCGCGCTCGCACGGAGAATGAACGAGGTTGCCTCCGCATGAAGACGGAGGACGTATGTCGTGACCGTGGCAGAGTGGTGAACGCTGAGGATCTGGGTATCAGGGTCCGATTGAGACGCCATTGCGCCGACCCAGCCTGGCTTCACAATGGTGACGGCCAGATCCCGGAGATACTCCGCAGAGCCGGCTCGCAGTACCGTGATTTCACCATGCGGTCCAAACTTCGGTGCAAGCTGCGCGCGGAGTGGCGTCCCCACGGACGCCAGGCAGAGCAGGGCGGCGCCGTAGCGCACAACCGCTGCTACCGAGTGCGTTACCCGGCCGTTGCGGCGCCGAGGGCGGAGATGAAGTCGGCGGAATCGAAGACGAAGCCGTATGCGAGGGCTACTCTCCATAGAGCGATCTCCTTGCAAAGCTCATGACGGGCTGTCTCGCGGTTCTCGACTGCAGTTGTCGCATCGCGAACCACGGAGCACATGATGCCGTGCCGCGCCATGTCAGCCATACCCCCTGGCGACAGGAGAAGACACCAGTTGATAGCGAAGCCGATGTAGATCAGATGGTCGATGTTGTAGTGGCGACAGAGGGCGAAGAGCTGATGGCCGTCTTCGGCGATAGGCTCCCCGGTCACGGGTCTGGCCTCCTCCGCAAAGTCCAGTGCGGCGAAGCCATGGGCAACGTCGTCCTCGTTGTGACGACCGACGAAGACGTGCTTCGCTCGAAAAGCCCGTAGTGCGGCGAGCGTAGGCTCCAGCGGGATCTTTTCCGGTGCAGGCGGCCCCGGACCAGCGAGATCCACCGTTGACCGATAGTCTGGCAGATGCTGGTAATAGCTACCGCCTCCCACGACGTGGAAGATGCGAAAACGCGCCCTTCTCGCCGCCGCCAACAGAGGCGGGAACACCGTGCTGAGGATGGCGCGTGCCCGTGACATGTACTCTACAGCCCGCCACCAGCCGGCGTACTGCTCTGGCGTGCCGGTGTTCCAAGCATGCATGACGACCAGCGCGGTATGCTGGGGAGCGACGGCGATCTCCGAGGACTTCCAGCCTCCGTAGGTCTCGGCAGGAACGGCCCGCGAGCGGTCAGCGTCGAACTGCTGATAGTAATAGGCCGTCAGTCGCATTTCGCGGGTATCAGAAGCCTATGGACGTCCTTATGGGGCTGCCTTGAGCCGCTCCTGGAACTTCTGGCGAAACTTCGCCACCTTCGGAGCGATGACCACCTTGCAGTAGGTCTTGTCGGGATTGCGGGCGAAGTAGTCGCGGTGATATTCCTCCGCCGGGTAGAAGTTCGTGAATGGCGTAACCTCGGTAACGATGGGATCAGAGTACAGCCTCATTCGTGTGATCTCGGCTATGACTTCTTTCGCTGTCTTGGCCTGGTTCTCCGAGTGCGTGAAAATGGCGGACCGGTACTGGGTACCGACGTCTGCGCCCTGCCTGTTGAGAGTCGTCGGATCGTGGACAGTGAAGAAGACGCGCAGGATATCAGCGTAGGAGATCTGCTTGGGATCGAACACAATCCGCACGGCTTCCGCATGGCCAGTTGTTCCCATGCAGACCTGTTCGTACGTCGGGTTGGCGACGCGTCCGCCAGCATATCCTGGCATGACGGACTCCACTCCTCGTAGATCCTTGAATACAGCTTCCGTGCACCAGAAACACCCCCCAGCTAGCGTGGCCACCTCCTTGCTTTTGGGCACCTGCAGCGACGTTGTCACCTTCTTCCGTTCTCCTGTCTGGCGGCGCGCCCGATTCTGCCCGGCTACTCCCAGGACAAGAAGCATGGCTGCCAGCCCCATCACGATGTATCTCGAGCTTCGCTTCATTCCACCTGTTCTCCTGCTGCTGAGCGCGGATCCGCACTTGCCGAGGCGTAGCGTTGGATGCTCGTCTGTCGTGCTAATCTATGTACGGATCCAGGACGTGCAATGACACACAGGGATACTTCATGACGCCTCGTGAACGGCAGGAGCAGTGGGAGTCCGAACGCCTCGCGCCGTGGGCTGCCAAGTCGGCAGAAGCACGGAGGGACCGGCCAGAGATGCCGGACCCAGTTCGCACGGCGTTCCAGCGTGATAGGGATCGGATTATCCACTGCAAGGCTTTCCGCCGACTGAAACACAAGACGCAGGTTTTCCTCGATCCCGAGGAAGACCACTATCGAACACGTCTGACACATACCCTGGAAGTGGCGCAGATCGCACGTACGATCGCTCGGGCTCTTCGTCTCAATGAGGATCTCACAGAGGCCGTCGCACTAGCCCACGACCTCGGACATGCCCCGTTCGGCCATGCTGGAGAGGAGGCTCTGGACACAGCTTACCGCCGCTTCGTGCCAGACGGAGGGTTTCGCCACGACATTCAGAGCGTCCGGGTCGTCGAGATTCTCGAGGTGCATGGTGACGGGCCCGGCCTCAACCTCACATGGGAGGTTCGGGACGGCATCGCTCACCACAGCAAGGGCATGCGTGATCTCAGCGACGCAGCGACTCGACGGGCGGCGACATTGGAGGGGCAGGTCGTCCGGATCGCCGATCGCATTGCCTATGTCAACCATGACATAGACGATGCCATGCGTGCTGGTCTCATCACTGACGCTGACCTTCCGCAGGCGGCCGTAGCTCGATTGGGTAGCACGCACTCCGGTCGCATAGCGACGATGGTTATGGACGTCATCGAGCACAGCGAGAGCCGGCCAGAAGTGGCCATGTCAGCGGACGTCGCAGCCGCCACGGACACGCTGAAGCAGTTCCTGTGGGAGAAAGTGTATCTTCGCGAGCGAGACTCCAAC
Source organism: Chthonomonadales bacterium (assembly GCA_037443035.1). Classification (GTDB taxonomy): domain Bacteria; phylum Armatimonadota; class Chthonomonadetes; order Chthonomonadales; family CAJBBX01; genus JABWBA01. The sequence goes on along the minus strand of JBBIPC010000002.1, from coordinate 24,736 downwards.
GAGGATCTGGCCAAGGCGCAGAGACTTGTCGGCGAGTTGTTCGCCTTCTATATGGAGAACCCCCAATACCTGCCGGAGGGTTCGGAGGATGTCGTTCGAGACCGCAGGGCCTTGGCTCAGAGAGTCTGTGACTACGTCGCTGGCATGACAGATCGTTACGCGGTCTCGCGCTACGAGCATCACTTCTTGCCCAGAGGACTACGGCTTCCAGACGACTGAAGTATGCGCCAGCAGTGCCACTGGAGGACGTGGGAACTATGGTGCCCGGAACCGTAGGTAGACGGGCGACTCGTCAATGCCCAGATGAAGGGTGGTACGCTCTAGTCTCCATGTGACGGCCTCGGCGCCATTCTCCTTCAGGGGCATACGTTCAGCGCTGACGACCTTGCCTGGCGGTGCTGGAATCGCGACTTCAGCTTGACGGTTAGATCCCGTTGGCGACCAGACCACCAGCACGCCGTCCTTCGCGTCGTCGCCTTTCCGGAAGTCGTAGGCGTAGACCTCACCCTCCTTCTCGATGATAGCACGCTCGAACCGATAGTCGCCTAGTGTCTTGTAGAGATGGGCCAGAGCATGGAAGGAGGGCTTGGGCTTGTACTCGCGGGTGATGCCGCTCGAACCGTGGACGTGCGGTTCATCTTTGTCGTCGAAGAAGAAGATGTACGCGCGGTCCAGTCCGATACGAGCGAAGACCAGAAACGCTCTTACTAGCCACTGAGCTTGTTGCGTCTCCGTGGATCCGACCCACTTGGCGAAGTCCCCGGTCGGAGGCGGCGGTTTCGTGCAGGCGTCCCAACCAAACTCGGTGAGCCAGACCGGCTTGCCCGGTGCATTCTTATCCCGCCACGCCATGATGTCCTTGATTTCCCGCAGGAACTTGATCTTGCCATCTTCCGGGAAGCTGCGACGCCACGTGGGCCATCCTTCCACCTCCGCGTACGAGTGGAAGCTGATCACATCGTAGAGGTGCTCCAGTCCTTTGAAGCATTCCAAGCTCTTGGCGTATCTGTGACTGGTGCCGTTGACGACGGCGCAAGTGGCAATCTTCATCTTGGGGTCACCCTTGCGCACGCCGCTGGCCATGTGCTCGAAAATGACGCGGTAGGTGGCGTCATCGTACAGACCTGGCTCGTTGCCAATCTCGATGGACTCGCAGAGCTTCTGTGTGCCCGATGGTCCGAAGAACCGCGCGAACGTGAAGCCATACGCGAAGGCATCCGCCGGAATGTCCTTCCACTTCTTCGCATCGTAGTTGTCGAAGATGACGCAAGGGTTGACGGTGAACCCTTCCTTGACCCATGAGCCGTAGACCGTCTCCCAGTTGACCATGTTGCGAGCCCAGGGAAAACGCGTGGCGTAGTTCGTCTCGTCGCCGACATCCCAGTCCAGCGGGTGATAGTCGCGAGCGATGCGGCACACCTGTTTGTACAACTCAGGCTTGAAGAGGATCGTGTGCCCGTTGATTCCCATCATTTCGCGCATGAGCGGGCGTGCAGCATTCGCCCCACGGGATGGGATCGGACAGGCAGACAACACTGTCATGGTGAGAGACAGCGCCCAGAATCGCACGGTATCACTCCTTCTCATACGGATCATGGCAAGTCCGCGGTCATCGCCACATAACTCTCGTAGCGTCGCTGGCTCACAGCCCCCTGCTCTACGGCGTGCTTGACGGCGCAGCCCGGCTCGCTCATGTGGCGGCAGTCATCGAATCGACATCCGCCAAGAAGATCACGGAACTCGGGGAAGCAGTCCGCAATCTCTTCGCGGGAGAGGTCCAGGAACTCGAACTGGCGAAGTCCAGGCGTATCTGCTACCCAACCTCCTGATCGGAGGGGAATGAGCTGCGCAGCGGTGGTGGTGTGCCGGCCCTTGTGGGTGACATGGCCTATGTCAGCGGTCCGCAAGTCGAGACCTGGCTGGATGGCGTTGAGCAGGCTGGACTTGCCGACACCCGAGGGACCGACAAAGGCAGTGATCCTCTCGTCGAGGAGCTGCTTCAGTTCATGGATACCCTTTCCCAGCACAACGCTGGTCACGTGTATCCGGTAGCCAATAGGCCTGTACTCGTCGAATGGCTTCGGGTCGCCGAGATCGCACTTGTTCGCCACGATGATCGGCTCCAGATCCTCGGCTTCGGCAGCTACCAGGAATCGGTCCAGCTTCCAGAGGTCGGGATTGGGTTCGGCGCACGCGAAGACGATGGCGACCTGATCTATGTTGCAGACAACCGTGTGCTCTCTGCCGCGAAAGCCAGCCCGTGTGAAGCTCGTGCGACGCGGCAGGACCTCCTGGATGACGCCCGTGTTGTGGTGACCTACAAGAACACGGACACGATCTCCCACCGCGATCACATCTTGCAGAACGTTGCGCCGTACTCGCGTTACTCGTTGCGCCCGGGCCGTGCTGGTCGTGAACTCGAACTGCTTCTTCAGGTTGCCGCGGAGTGTGCAATGAAGGACTTGCGCGCCTGCGTGCACGGTATAGATACCGCGTATACAGCGGAGCACGATACCTTCGACGATCATGGCCGAATCAGCACGGCTGTCCCTCCAGGGAAGGGGTATTCCTATGCCGAATGAATACCACACAGCGAAGGGGGAGTGTCTACCATGGCGGATCCGAAGTATCGCAATCCACGATGGCGGCCCGGAACCAGGGCTGCAGACCTGGTGGGCCGCATGTCGCTCGAGGAGAAGGTCTCGCAGGTAGTCCATGACGCGGCAGCGATCCCACGGCTTGGTATTCCGGCGTACAACTGGTGGAACGAGTGTCTCCACGGGGTAGGTCGCGCTGGCATCGCCACAGTGTTTCCTCAAGCCATCGGTCTTGCCGCGACGTTCGACACCGAGCTCATTCACGAGGTTGCCACAGCTATCTCGGATGAAGCGCGCGCCAAGCACCATGAAGAAGTCCGCAAGAGAGGACACTCTGGGTGGTATACGGGTCTCACTTTCTGGTCTCCCAATATCAACATCTTCCGGGATCCTAGGTGGGGACGAGGACAGGAGACCTATGGAGAGGATCCCTATCTGACGGCGCGTCTCGGTGTAGCGTTCGTGCGGGGCCTTCAGGGTAATCATCCGCGCTACCTCAAAGTAGTGGCCACGCCCAAGCACTTCGCCGTTCACAGTGGACCCGAGTCGCTTCGCCACGGCTTCGATGCACGCGTCAGCCTGCGCGACCTGCACGAGACCTACTTGCCAGCCTTCCGTGCGTGCGTCATGGAAGGTAAGGCAGCTTCGATCATGCCTGCGTACAACCGCACGAACGGCGAGGCATGTGCTGCCAGCAAGACACTACTTGGCGACATCCTGCGAGGAGCGTGGGGCTTCGATGGCTATGTCGTCTCGGATTGCGGTGCTATTGACGATATCTACCGGCATCACGGTCTCGCGGCTACGCGCGAGGAGGCGGCCGCACTTGCCATGCACGCCGGCTGTGACCTCAACTGCGGTGACACGTTCTGCGGGTTGACGGGGGCCGTGATCATGGGCCTCATCCGCGAGGACGTCATCACCCGAGCGCTGCGCAGGCTCTTCGAGGCTAGGTTCCGACTTGGCATGTTCGATCCACCGGAGATGGTGCCGTACGCACAGATACCCTATTCGGTCAATGATTGCGAGGCCCATCGGATGCTGGCACGTCGCGCCGCTCGGGAGTCCATCGTCCTCCTCAAGAACACGGGCATCCTGCCTCTCGGACGAAACGTCCGGAAGATCGCCGTGATTGGCCCCAATGCAGACGACGTCGAGACGCTCTTGGGCAACTACAACGGCACGCCGTCACGAGCTGTCACGCCACTCCAGGGCATACGCGAACGCGCGGGCACACGGCGCACGGTGGACTTCGAGCCAGGCTGCAGCTTGACGGGACCGGCGGCGTCGGACTATGGCCAGGCCGAGCGGCTGGCGCGGGGCGCTGACGTCGCGATACTCGTTCTCGGTCTCTCGCCACGACTGGAAGGCGAGGAAGGCGAAGAGCATCTCATAGATAAGAGCGGCGATCGCACGAGCCTGGGACTTCCCGAGAGCCAAGAGGGCCTCTTACAGGCGGTTCTGAACACCGGAACTCCCACCATCGTAGTTCTCCACAGCGGCAGCGCCGTTGCCGTGAACACCGCATCGAGGCACGCGGATGCCCTGCTGGCCATGTGGTACGGTGGTGAAGAGGCTGGCTCTGCCTTGGCCGAGATCCTGTTCGGCGATGCATCGCCAGCGGGCCGCCTCCCCGTCACCTTCTACAGATCGCTGGACCAATTGCCTCCGTTCGAGGACTACCGCATGGACGGAAGGACATACCGCTTCTTCAGGGGTGCCCCCCTGTACCCGTTTGGCTACGGCCTCAGCTATTCCACCTTCGCCTACGAGGATCTGAAGGTCAACCGCCGCAACCTGAGACCTGGCGAGCGGCTCGCTGTCGAGGTCACGGTCACGAACACTGGCACCTTCGACGCAGAAGAGGTTGTCCAGCTTTATCTGTGCCGCCATGACGCTCCCGTTCCGGTTCCACTCCGGCAGTTGGCAGGCTTCAGGCGCATCGCCATTGCTCGAGGGCAGTCGGAGCGCGTACGGTTCGTGGTGGAACCGCGGCAGATGGCGTGGTACGACGACGACGGCGTGCCCGTTGTGGGACCGGGCAGGATCGGCATTGCTATAGGTGGGACGCAGCCTGACGGTACCTGGGGCAGCCATGGCGAGCCCGGCAGCACGGCTGGTGACCTACATGTCACATCTCTCGTAAGCCTCTCCGGTCCAGAGGTACGCCTTCCGTTGTAGCCTTTGCCTGACCGTTCGGGCACGGGGCACGTCTCGCCGTCGGCCTGGCTTGCGTGCAGCGGGATAGGGCTTCCGACCGCGTGTCTACTCGCGAGTTGGATTGGTAGGCGTGGTGTTAGCCAAGTGTCTCGAACAGGCTTCGGATGGAGGACTCGGTGTCGGCCGCCGGGCCCTCGATCCGCCGCAGCACCCAAGGGTTAGTGTCAGAAGTCCACGCTCTTGAACTGGGGTAGGTAGTCCTTGTTCACCGCGAACAGGTCCTTGACCATGCTCCGAATCTCTTCTAGCGAGAGGACCGCCGACGTCAGCGGATCGTAGCAGATGGACCAGAAGGCAAGGCGTGGATCGCCGGTGAGAGCCGACGCGACCGCCATCTCCTCGTTCTGGGCGCTGATGGAGCATAGCGCCGCGCACTGAGGTGGCAGCGAACCCACGTGCATGGGATCGAGGCCTCGCTTGCTTGCCAAGACGGGCACTTCGACGCAACATCCCTCGGGCAGGTTGTCAACCAGTCCGAAGTTCCGCACGTTGCCGTTGAACTCGAAGAGTGTCCCATCGCCGCAGTAGGCGTTGATGATGCTGGCTGCGTACTCATGGCCGCGCTTCAGGTCAATCGGCTCATCCTTGGCCAGCCACGCCCGCGTCTCCTCTTTCCACGTGTCCTCGCGCCTGAGGTACTCGTCCAGGATGTAGCGATGGTGACCAGGGTTCCAGCCTGTGCCGTGGGTGCAGTACTTCTCGATGAGATCCGGTCGCTTGCGGAACCACGCCACATACTCGGAGTTATGGCCGCTCGACTCGGTCACGTAGTACCCAAGGTGCTTGAACATCTCGTTACGGACGATCTCTTCGTTGTAGATCTCAGGACGCTCGATGGCTTCTCGGATGAGCGGGTAGGCGTCCTTGCCGTTCCACTTGAACTCGATGTAGAACGCCTGATGGTTGATGCCGGCGCAGAGGTATGTCACTTCTTCCATGGGCGCGCCGATCCAGCTGGCGAGCATCCATGCTGTACCCTGGACGCTATGGCAGAGGCCGCTAAGCTTGATCTTCGACACGCCCTGCATGGCCCGGCAGAGCATGGCCATGGGGTTTGTGTAGTTCAGCAGGATCGCGTCGGGGCACAGCTCCTCCATGTCCCTGCAAATGCTCACCATGACCGGAATCGTGCGGAGGGCGCGGAACACACCAGCCGGGCCGCGTGTGTCGCCGACGTTGATATCCACACCGTACTTCTTGGGTATCTCGATGTCGTGACGCCACACGCTTGTGGGCGCAGCCAGGATGGTGCAGAGCACAGCGTCTGCCCCGTCCAGAGCCTGCCGTCGGTCCAACGTCGCTTCGACTTTGGCCGGGTAGTTGCCGGCCTTGACAATACGCCGGACAGCAGTCTCGGCGAACTCCAAGCGTTCCGGGTCTATGTCCATCAGGCTCAGAGTGGAATCGGCCAGCGCCGGGAAGGTGAGAATATCCCTCACAAGACCGCGGGTGAATCCGAGGCTGCCGGCGCCAATGAAGGTGATCTTAGGCATTGCGCGAGGTCTCCTGACGATGTTGCAATCCCCGGCCGGGATGATCCCCCTGGCGGGTCTGCCAGACTATGCTACCACCTGACCTGCATCATGACGCTGCCTCCGACTGCTGGGATCGTTGTGGCAGCATCAGGATGCTTCAGGCGGGTTTCATGAACAACTCAATGACCGGCACTGTGACGTTTGGTTTCTGTACCGGCAGAGTGAGGGTCAGAGTCTCCCGATCCCTGGCCCGGTCCTTGCCGGAAGTCTGCCACTCCTCCGGTCCTCGCATGGGGATCTCCGAGGCATCGTTGAGAAGCTGAGCGTATTCCACGCGTCCAGCGAAGCCATCCAAGTGAAGATGTACGAACGGCCATGCGAAGACATGGACGTACATGCGATTCGTGCTCGGATTGTAGGTCAGGCGGCAATCCTGCGGGGTGGGGAACTCCGGCGGTGCCTGAGTGCATCCGTAGATGGATCGGGAGTGACGTTTCATCCACTCACCCATGCCTGCGAGACGGTCCAGTGCGCGCTCGTCGAACTCACCCCGTCCCGTCGGACCGACGTTGAGCAGGAGGTTGCCTCCCTTGCTCACCGTGTCAATGAGCATCTGGACGAGCTGATCCACGCTCTTCCAACTCGCTTCGTCGCGGTGGTAGCCCCAAGAGCCTGAGAACGTCTGGCAAGCCTCCCAGACGACGGGCTGACCTCCAACGGTGACCCACTCCCTCGGCTGATACTGCTCTGGTGTCTTGAAGTCCCATCCCTCAGGCAGGTCGAGACGGTCATTCAGGAGAACGTGCGGTTGTAGCTCGCGGATCATGGCGTAGAGCTTCTCGCTCTGCCAGTCGTCCCGTCCTTTCCCCACGAAGCCTTCGCGGCTCGGGTAGCTGAAGTCGCACCAGAGGATGTCTATCTTCCCGAACTCTGTGAGCAGCTCGCGGACCTGGGCATGGAGATACTCTGCATACCTGGCCTGGTCCCTGTTTTCGTTCATGGCTGCACGACCCGGATGATCTCGGAGCGCGTGTACGTCGTCAATGATGAAGTGCTCGTGGTGCCAGTCAATGAGCGAGTGGTAGAAACCGACTCGCAGACCGCGCGAGCGAAAGGCATCTACCATGGGATGGAGAAGGTCCCGACCATATGGCGTGTTCGTCACCTTGTAGTCACCGGCCTTCGTGTCCCAGAGGCAGAAGCCCTCATGATGCTTGGTGGTCACGACGAAGTACTTCATGCCGGCCCCAGCGGCGGCTTCAGCCCACCGCTCTGGATCGTAAAGATCGGGGTCGAAGTGCCGGAAGTACTTTTCGTATGCCTCGTTGGTCATGCGCTCCCGTTGCTTGACCCATTCGTGTCGTGCAGGAAGGGCGTAGAGCCCCCAGTGAATGAACATGCCGAACCGATCGTGAACGAACCAGGATGCGTCACCGATAGTGGGACGGACGTCCATAGAGCGATTCACTCCTTGCTTTCAGTGTTGAACCTGCAGTTCGGCAGTCCGCGCAGGCGTTCCTGTTAGGTCTCGGCCTGACCGAGGAAATAGCGGACATTCGTCAGCACCACTCCTGGTCGCTGCGAGAGGTACAGCTTGAGGAGGGGGCCATTGGCGTTGTGGAGCAGACTGCGCCACCACTTAGTGGACACGAACTCTGGTAGCACTACGGTAACCACGTGGTCAGGCCGTTCTCGCTGTACCTCGTCGAGATAGGCCATGAGGGGGCCAATGAGGGAGCGATAGGGCGACGGCAAGATGACAAGAGGCACGTCATCTCCGACGTTGCGCTCCCAGTCGGCGATGAGACGGCGCACTTCGTTCGGGTCTATCTCAATGTGAATGGCGCGACAGTCAGGGCTGATTCCGCGGGCATAATCCAGAGCTGGGAAGATACCCCTATGGAGGCTCGGTACCAGAACGAGAACCGTGTTGGCCTTGCGAGGCCGCGTGGGCGCTCCGTCGGCGATGGATAGGTTCCTCCTCACGAACTCGTAGTGCCGCCGGATACTAGTGAACATGGCAACGAGAATGCTCACTAGGACGATCACGATCCACGCGCCCTCATGGAACTTCTCGGTGGCGATGACACCGAGAACGATGGCCGTACACGCCGCACCAAGTCCGTTGACTGCGCATTTCACGATCCAGACGGGACCGCGGACCTTGAGCCAGTGCCTTACCATGCCGCCCTGCGAAAGAGTGAACGCTGTGAACACACCCAGTGCGTAGAGCGGGATCAGACGGTCCACACTGCCGTGGAATGCGACGATCAGTGCCATGGCCAGGATGGCAAGTAGCACGATGCCGTTGGAGAAAACGAGCTTGTCACCCTGATTGGAGAGCTGCCGGGGCATGTAGCGATCTCGAGAGAGTATGGCGGCGAGCCTGGGGAAGTCGGCGAAGCTCGTGTTCGCCGCGAGGATGAGTATGCCTCCGGTTCCCGAACTGCATTATCTAATACATCGCAGACCCTCTGCCGAAGACTGCACGGGCAAGCTGGTCTATGACAGCGGGGGGTGTGTCGTGGCCGTGATGGCCGTACACTACGCCAAGCCGAACAGCCAGCAGAGTGATTCCCAGGAAGAGTCCAGAGAGTATGATCGCCATGGCCACGAGGGTCATCGCAGCGTTGCGGCATTCTGGACGCCGAAAGGCGGGTATGCCGTTGCTGACAGCTTCCGTACCCGTCATGGCCGAGCATCCGCTGGCGAAAGCCTTCAGCGCAAGGAAAAGGAGCATTGTGCTGGAGAGATGCGCGACGGGATGGTACGCGCCTGGCGGGAGACTCCGAGTAACCGCAGAAGAGTGAAGCCGAATGCCGAAGTGCGGGCCGAGGAAACCCATGACGATCATCGCACTTGCGGCGCTGATGAACAGGTAGGTGGGAACGGCGAAAACAGTGCCGGACTCCCGTAGACCGCGCAGGTTGGCAAGACACACAATCGCAATGAGTATCACGCACACGCCGGCAGGGTGGTTAGCAGCGAACTGCATCACCGGCGTGCCAAGCAGGTTCTGAACACCAGACGCAACCGAGACCGCCACGGTCAGCACGTAATCCGTCAGCAGAGCGCCAGCAGCGACGAGACCGAGCATAGGCCCGAGGTTCTCGCTGCTGACGATGTAAGATCCTCCACCGGATGGATAGGCGAAGATGGTCTGCCAGTACGAGAGCACAACCACACCCAGCAGCGCGATGATCGCCAGGGTGATCAGGATGGGCAGTCGCGCATAGAGGTCGGGATGGGTCGCCCAGAGACCTGCCGTTCCCAGCACCAGCAGGATCTCCTGGGTGGCATAGGCCGAGGAGGAGATGGCATCCGATGCGAACACGGGGAGCGCCACGAGTTTGCGTAGCCTCGTGTGCTCTTGCTGGTCGGTGGCAACGGGAAACCCGAACAGCAGTAGGCGCAGCGGGTTCACCGGATGAATCATGCGACGTTGCCGAGATGTGTGCGCCTGGGCGGCTGAGCTTCTCACCTACTGACTCCCTGCGAACAGCGACAGCGCGACTCCGCTCCGCTCCCGTCGGCCGATCGAGAGGGATGCACTGATCGTAACGTACCGGACTTATTTCCTCTGGCTGTTCCCATTCGGGGGCTATTCATACCCCACGCACCTGCGAAATGCAAGCACGAAGCATCATCGCGATTTGACAGTGGCGGTGCAGCCTGGTGAGCACGCACGACGTAGTCCACTGAGCTGCTACCCTGCGACCAGCCCGGCCACGAAGTCTCCGACTTCGGTCGTGCTCATTCCCATCTGACCCGCGGCTAGAGAACGAATGCGGCCCGAGGCGAGGGCGTCATGAACGGCACTGTCCACCGCTGCTGCGGCAGCTTCCTCGCCCAGGGTATCGAGCATCATGCCAGCCGCACAGATGGCAGCCAGCGGATTGATGACGCCCTGACCAGTGTACTTGGGTGCACTCCCACCAATAGGTTCGAACATGGAGACGCCCGCGGGGTTGATATTGCCGCCTGCGGCGATACCCATGCCGCCCTGGATCATGGCGCCCAGGTCTGTGATGATGTCTCCGAAGAGGTTCTCCGTAACGATCACATCGTAGAACTCAGGGCTCTTGACCATCCACATGGTGCATGCGTCCACGTGGTTGTAGTCCTGACGGATGTCCGGATACTCGGCGTCGCCGACTTCTTTGTGCACCCGGACCCAGAGGTCCCCCACGTCAGTGAGAACATTGCATTTGTGCACCAGCGTCAGCAGCTTCTTTCGATTGCGCTTCCGTGTCAACTCGTAAGCGTAGCGGACACACCGCTCCACGACGGGGCGCGAGTAGAGCATCACCTGGGTGGCAACCTCATGAGGCGTACCGACCATGGTGGAGCCTCCGATGCCTGTGTAGATGCCACCCGTGTTTTCCCGAACGATCACGAAGTCAATGTCGGCAGGTCCCTTGTCCTTCAACGGTGTATCCACGTTCGGGTAAAGCTTCACAGGCCGGAGGTTGATGTATTGATCCAGCGCAAAGCGTATCTTCAGGAGGATGCCCTTTTCGAGGATTCCTGGCTTCACATCCGGATGGCCGATGGCCCCCAGGTAGATGGCATCGAAGCGACGCAGTTCCTCGAGCGCGCTGTCCGGCAGTGTCTCTCCCGTGCGGAGATAACGCGCGCCTCCGAAATCGAATTCGTGGAACTCGAGTGCGAGGTCATAGCATGCCGCGACGGCCTCCAGCACCTTGCGTCCTTCGCGCACAACTTCCGGGCCCGTGCCGTCACCGGGAATGACGGCGATCGTATAGGTCTTCATCGTTGCTCCCTTAGGATGATGCGAGAATGGTACCACGCCTGGCGAAGCTGTACTGGACGTGCAACCGGGCGACGCTGCGGCAGGTACGCCACTATGGTGCTCGCGCGTGCAAGGAGTCGGATCGGCGTCATGAACGGATCGAGCGTCGTCCGCACGCAGACCTGCGAGGGGGCGGACATGAAGCGCTGGCGCTATGCGGACAGACTACCACTGTGCGCGGCGCTACCGCCAAGCGATCTTTGCGAACTCCTCGAGATCGCGGTAGTTGCGTACCCACGTGGTGTACATGATGCCATCCACACCCTGAACACCTTGGGCGGCTTCCAGCCAGTCGCGCACCCGCTCCAACGGACTGTCGTAGTAGGCGGCTATCACCTGCCGGTGGCCACGCTCAGAGAACCAGCGAAGGCTTGCGGCCGGCGCAGTGCTATTCCAGTTGACGATAAGCACGTCCGACGGCAGTCCGTTCCACGAGCCACTCAGGGAACCGTTCACCAGATAGTACTGATCTCTGGCATTGTGCCGTGGATCGAACATATCGGACCAGACCGCCACCTTTGCTTGCGGGTTGACGTTGCGGATGATGGCCACAGATCGGCGTACGTTATCAGCGAGCAGCTCGCCAGGCGTCATGTTGCGCTTGCGACAGACCTCGCACCAGTTGATGACGCGCATCTCGTCGTGGCTCATCATGTAGCGTGCCGGAGCAAGGAGGTCTTGTACACGCCGGACTTCCTGCTCCATGGCATCGTACGTGGCCGGCTCGCTGAGACACTGACAGACTGCTCGATCGTAGACTACCGGGCAGTGGTAATAGGAGACACGCAGGCGCGCCCCAGAGGGTATTCGGCTCCCAGGTACGAGGCGAATGCCGTCTGGTGGAGTGTGGTAACTGGAGTAGGCCCCCAACACTGGCGAGCGCCCCAGCAACGGGTCGGCCACTGGCGCGTAGTCCTGTCCCTCGGAATAGACGGTGCCATCGTCGCCTCGGATGACAAGGGGGCATCCGGGCCTCCGCACGAGGTTGACCAAGCCTACCTCTTGGAGCTGAACATCATCCAACCAGAGCATGCCGCGTGGCTGCTGAACGCTGAGGCGAACACTGATGCGCCGATTGGCCTGGCTGTTGAACACAGCATGAAGCAGCGTCCAGTCGGCATCGCTTGGAAGCTTCCACTGGGAGTAGTTCAGCGGACGCCCGCTGTCGTCCACGATCCATGGCTGGAGAGCTGTCGCGGCGGAGAAGCCCTGCGTCTTCACCCAGAGCGAGAGATGGTACTGGCGCCACGGAGCCACAGCCACCGATTGCCAGAACGACACGGTGCCCTTGTCGTCAGGGGTGGGATCCGTAACCCGCAGCGACCGGCGTCCATTTCTGGAAACGGCGTCGTCGGCAATAATCGTAACACCGCCCGTGGCCCGTACAAACCAGCTGGACGGCGCATCCGAAGGCCCTTCCTCGAAGCTGCCGTTTGCCAGCATGACTGGCGGGTCCGGCTCCAGGCGCGCGGTGCCGTTCTCGACAACGAAGAGCGCATTGCGAACAGGCATGGCCTCGACGAGATTGGGATCGCGGACAGTAACGGAAGTTGGCAGGAAGACGGCGGGGATTATCTCGATGTTCAGTTGCTCCGCCAGCCGTTTGATCCTGGAGAAGTTCGCCCGGTCTCTGTCCGGAGTCCTCGTTCCCCGGGACAGAGTCGCTTCGGCGAGGATTACGCCATTGCAGCCCACGGCCGCGGCACGTTTCATGACCGCCTCGGCATCGTCAACGCCGTTCAGAGCAGCGAACTTCGTGTGCAGGTAGAGCCATCGCAGCGGCAGGCGCGGCTGGGCGAAACGGGAGCACGCGTGTCCTAGCAGCATCGTCAGCCCGAGCATTGTCACCAGAATCAGGCTGTGCGAAGGTGCTGAGTTGTGGCCTCGGAACATGGATTGCCGTGCCTAGGAGACTGCGGCTGCGGCAGCTGCACTCCTCGCGAGGGGCCAACCTGCCTCTTCACGCTGCTCGAGATACCCGAGGCAGCAACGCCTGGAGAGAGCGCGCACGCGGTTGATATACGAAGCGCGCTCGGTGACCGAGATGCTCCCACGCGCATCCAGAAGATTGAAGATGTGCGAGCACTTGAGCGCCAAGTCGAAGGCCGGGAAAACGAGACCCTTGGCGCACACCCTCATGCTCTCCGCCTCGTAGCGGCTGAACATGTCGAATAGCATCTGGACGTCCGCTTCCTCGAAGTTGTAGACGCAGTGCTGGCGTTCATACTCGCGTTCGCACTCGCCATAGGTGATGCCATGGCCCCATTCGAGATCCCAGACGCTGTCAACCCCCTGGAGAATGCAGGCAAGCCGCTCGACGCCGTACGTGATCTCGCCAGAGACGGTCTTCAGTTCGATGCCGCCCATCTGTTGGAAATATGTGAACTGCGTTATTTCCGTGCCATCCAACCAGACCTCCCAACCGACGCCCTGGGCGCCGAGCGTAGGAGCTTCCCAGTCGTCCTCAACGAAGCGGATGTCGTGCTCCTCGGCTCGAATGCCTAGCTCCTCGAGGCTGGCTAGGTAGATATCCACGATATCGTCAGGCGATGGCTTCAGAATGACCTGGTATTGGAGGTAGCGCTGCATGCGCATGGGGTTCATGGCATATCGTCCGTCTGCCGGGCGTCGGGACGGCTGGACATAGGCCACGTTCCACGGCTCCGGTCCGAGCGATCGCAGTGTCGTCATGGGCGCGTTGGTCCCAGCTCCCACTTCCACGTCATAGGGTTGGAGAATGATACACCCGTGCGCGGCCCAGTAGCGCTCCAATGTCATGAGAAGGTCTTGCAGCGTCATATTGGACTCCCGTCTATACAATCCCGGCAGCTGCCTGCCATGCTTCTCGGGCTTCTCACTGTACCCCAGCGCAGTACGATGCACGTTGCAGGGCCATACACCAATCGGCACGGACTGCGCGTATACTGGTGCTAGCGCGGGGCAAAGGAGACGAGGGATGGCATGGAGCATTGTCGGCCGCCGATTCAGCGCGGAGCAGTTCGAAGTGTATGTGGCAGCAGAGCCTCTGAGAACGTGGCAGCCGGAGTTCGTCGTAGTCCATAACACGGCGGTTCCGTCCTTGGCACAGCGGCCCCATGGGTTCACTCCGCAACACATCGAGAATCTGTACGGTTTCTACGTCGGCAAAGGATGGAGTGGGTGCCCGCACCTTTTCGTGGATCAGAACGGGATCTGGGTGCTCAATCCGTTGGGACGGCCCGGCGTGCACAGTCCAAGTTGGAACAAGGTCGCGTGGGGAGTCGAAATGCTGGGCGAGTATGGCAGCGAGGAGTTCCACTCTGGGCCGGGTGCGCTTGTGAGGGACAATGCCGTGGCCGCACTGGCAGCTCTCTGCAAGAAGGGCCGGTTCCCTCCGGAAGCGATCCGTTTCCACAAGGAGGATCCGCGAACTACCCATACGACCTGTCCCGGATCGCGGGTGAGCAAGGATTGGATCGTCGCGACTGTGCGCCAGCTCATGACCGATCGGCCGGAGCCGCAGGCGAAGCTCGTTGTGTATCGGCACGGCCTTGGCGACGACCCCGCAGCTGTCCTGCCGCTCGAGATTCGAGAGGGACGGGCCTATGCTTCGGGTACTGATCTCGCTCGCGTGACGGGTGTGCCTGTGGACGATCCAGGCGCCGTGTTGGTGCGGGATGCACTGGGTCCGCGCTACACATTGAAGTGGGTAGGTGCCACGAAGCGCTTGTACGCGGTGGAGGTCTGACCGCCTGCCCGCAGGCAAGCCGTTACACTGACTCCGAGTTGTCCGCCTCTGCCTCTGCGGGCGACGGCGTAGGCTCGTCGGCGGGCATGCCACGGCGGCTCTCCAGGCGAGCCCTGATGCGTGCTTCGTGGCCAATGTCGCTCGGCTCATAGTAGGGACCTGACTTGGCCGACTCAGGCAGGTACTCCTGCGGTACCCAACCACCAGGGAAGTCGTGGGGGTACAGGTAGCCCCTACCGTGTCCGAACTGGCCTAGGGCTGGATGGGGTGCATTGCGCAAGTGAAGTGGAACAGGTGCGGCACCGCGCTCGCGGATATCTTTCTGAGCCCGGTTCAAGGCCACCATCGAGCGGTTGCTCTTGGGCGCGCAGGCTAGATAGGTTGTCGCTTGGGCCAGTGTCAACTGCGCTTCCGGCATTCCTACGAACATGACGGCGTCGGCGGCGGCCTGGGCGAGGACGAGTGCCATGGGATCTGCGTTGCCAATGTCCTCGGAGGCAAGAATGACGAGGCGACGCGCAATGAACTTCGGGTCTTCTCCTGCATCGAGCATCTTGGCCAACCAGTAGATAGCCGCGTCGGGGTCGGAGCCGCGGACCGACTTGATGAACGCTGAGATGGTGTCGTAGTGCTCGTCACCTCGTTTGTCGTAGCCCAATGCGCGCTGCTGGACCGCTTGTTCAGCTTGCACGAGCGTGATGCGCCTGCTTCCGTCCGGCTCGGTGGGTGCCACTGCGGCGGCCGTCTCCAGGGCATTCAATGCACTTCGGGCGTCGCCACCCGCGGTGGTGATGAGATGGTCCAAAGCGTCGTCATCTACGCGCACCCGCTGACCTCCCAACCCTCGGTCCGGATCGGCAAGAGCACGCTCCAAGATTGTCCGAATGTGCGCGTCGGACAGTGGCTGGAATCGGAAGACACGTGACCTGCTGATCAGTGGTGCATTGACCTCGAAGAAGGGGTTCTCTGTTGTGGTACCAATGAGAATGACCGTTCCATCCTCGACATGAGGCAGGAGAGCGTCCTGTTGTGCCTTGTTCCAGCGGTGGATTTCATCCACGAACAGAATGGTTCGGCGTCCGAGCTTACGCCGTCTCTCCCGGGCACGTTCGATGACCTGCCGGACGTCGGCGACCCCCGAAGTCACCGCGCTATAGTTCTCGAACGCTGCCTTGCTAAGATGGGAGATGACCGCGGCCAGTGTAGACTTGCCACATCCTGGCGGCCCCCAGAATACGACCGAGCTCAGATGGTCGCCTTCGATCGCCCGGCGCAATGCGGTTCCGGGACCCACGATGGCCTCCTGACCTACGAACTCATCGAGCGTTCGTGGGCGCATGCGGACGGCGAGGGGTGCAGAAGCTTCGGCCGACCGATCGTCGTCCGAAGCGAACAGACCGTCCATGTCTTCGGATTCAGTGGCCATAGCGACTACAGTGTAACACGGAACACGTGTGTTCGTGGTAGAAAGGGGCTGGACAGATGAACGCGTGCGGGGGGCGGAGGTACATGATGCGACGGAGCATGGCGTACGTGTGCAGCGGGTCGGTACGATCGACGCTAATTGCAGCGGCGATTGCACAAACGGTTCTCACGGTGCCTGCGCTGGGACAGCAGATGCGTCGTCTGTCGGTGAGCGAGTATCGCGACAAGATGAAAGCTGCGTGGATCGGTCAGATGGCGGGTGTGGCATGGGGAGCTCCGACGGAGTTCCGCTGGCAGGACAGGATCATCCCCGAAGGCTCGGTGCCGGAGTGGAGGCCGGAGATGATCAACAGCGCGTTCGCGCAGGATGACCTTTATGTAGAGATGACCTTCCTCAGGACGTTGGAGACGCGCGGGCTCGGCTGTTCGATTCGTGCTGCCGGTATAGACTTCGCCAATAGCGCTTATCCTCTCTGGTGCGCGAACAACGCGGGCCGGACGAACCTCCGCTCGGGTATCGCGCCGCCGGATTCCAGCCATCCGAGGTTCAACAAGTGTCCCAATGACATTGACTACCAGATCGAGGCAGATTACTCTGGCATCATCGCGCCAGGCATGCCACAGTGGGCCGTGCGCCTCGGCGAGAAGTTCGGGCGTCTCATGAACTACGGCGATGGAATGTACGCTGGCCAGTTCATAGGCGCCATGTATGCGGAGGCCTTTTTCGAGAGCGATATTCCGACCATCATCGAACGTGCTCTGAAGGCCATTCCTCCGGGCTGTCAGTACGCCGAGATGGTGCGCGACGTGCTTGGATGGTACAGGGCAGATCCGCAGGACTGGCAGAAGACCTGGGGGCTGATACAGCGGAAATACCGCGAAGACCCCGAGTACCAAAAGGCCTCGAATGGCGGCATCGACTGCAAGATCAACGGTGCCTATGTCCTGCTCGGTCTCCTCTATGGCAAGGGGGATCCCGACGACACGATTCGGATCGCCATGCGCGGCGGCATGGACTCGGACTGCAACCCCTCCAGCGCTGCCGGGGTCCTCTTTACAACGATGGGATTCGCGCGTGTTCCGGACCGCTTCAAGAGCGCTCTGAACGAAGCGCAGAAGTTCAGCCACACCGCCTACGACATTCCGGGTCTGCTCGCAGTCTGCGAGAAGTTGGCAAGGCAGATCGTTCGACGGAGTGGCGGCCGTGTCATTCGCGAAGGAGCGGAAGAGGTCTGGCTCGTACCCACGCGAGATCCCGTCCCCAGCAAGTTGGAGCTGAGTTGGTCACCAGGGCCCATCGCTGGCAGCCGTTTCACGCCGTCCGAGATGAAGCAGATCCGGTTCGTCGGTTTCATGGGCGAGATGCAGAAGGCCGTGGATCGTTTCGCGCCCGGTTGGAAGATCAGCAAGTGTGGACAAGACATGCAGCCTGGTCTCTACGATGAGTGGAATGGCCGGCGCAAGGTCCTGGTCACCCATCCGCTGGAGCGGGGAGTGGGATGCGTGCTTCGGAGAGACCTGAGGCTCGCAGCCGGCAAGCGGTGGGAGCTACGGATTGTTGTGGGGCATCACCCGAGCGGCGACTTCGACCTGATCATCCGCGCGAACGGCCGCGAGCTCCTGCGCCGTGCCGTAGGCCCGTCCACAGCGACCGCCGGTTGGCTCGATGTCGCCGTGGACCTCAGCGACTATGCAGGGAAGCCGTTGACGTTGGAGGTCGTCAACGAGCCGACCGGTTGGATGTGCGAGGCTGCATACTTAGCCAAGATCGAGATTTCGCAGGCGAGTCCTTAGTCACGCCGGCGAGCCGTATCCGCAGTCCCGTGCCAGCGTTTCTGGAAACACACCCTACCGTGGGCGCTGCGGGCCGTTGTACGGAGCCGCCACATTGCTGGGCAGCGGCAGACCTTCTGGCTTCAGCAGCTTCGGATCCCTCGTCGTCGGCGCCAGTATGAAGCCATAGTACCGGCCCATCCAATAGTCCTCCAGCCATCCGATGGGTGGCGTGACCGTTCGGCCGCCGGAGCCGCCGTCGTAGACAATGGCGGAGCGGCTACCCCACATGGCTGTGGTCTCGCGGGGGGACATGGCTTTGGTGCCTCCCTGGTAAGGCACATAGCCTGGTTCGGGTCGAAGGTCTGCCCGATGGGAGTTGCGGAAGCTCCAGTTTACGAGATCCAGCGGCCACTCTCGCAGGTTGCGTACCGCCTCCTCCACCTCGCAGTCGTTGCCCGTCAGCGCACCGTAGATGAAGTTGAAGAAGGGGAGCTTCTGCATGCGCATGACTTCCCAGTGACGCTCTAGGCTTCGCAAGTAGAGCGCGCGCAGTTCCTCTCCTTTCGCATAGCGGAGCAGCGGCACGTAGCAGCGAAACGCAAGCTCGTCATCCCATGGCACGACTGCATCGGGAGGGAACGTCAACTTCTGCCGCACCGTGTAGGTGTGGTAGCGCCATTTGAGGAGTTGCTCGAGTCCTTGCTGGAACTTAGGGTTACCGGTCAACGCCAGCGCGGTGTGCATGTAGGTTTGCGCCTCCATGCCGTTCAGACCCCGAGCCTCGAAGCCATACGGGCGTAGGAGATAGTCGGGATCCCACCGGCCCCATCGGGTAGGTTTGCCGTCCATGTCTCGGAGTACCCAACCGTTCTCGATGATGTGGCTAGCGATGCGGCCGATGTGTTCGCGGGCGCGTGTCTTCTCTTCTCCCTGTGCGACCAGGTCATGGAACAGAGAGACGGAGTACATGTGAGCGTTGACTTCGTCGCTAGAGGTGTCGCCCTTCCAGAGCCAGAGTCCATCGGCGGTCGGGTACCACTTGGCAGGCAGACCACCTGACCCACGCTCGGAACGTCGCCCCTTGTCCCCCTGGACCGACCATATCGCCCGGGCAATGAAGCCTGGCTTCGGCGTGATGTCGTCAAGCCAGACCATGGCACGGAATGCTTCGACGGCCTCCTTCCGCGCTGCCTCATCCCTAGTAGCCGCATACTTGTAACACATGGCCGCGAGATAATGGGCGGTGTGGCCGCCGTCGTTGTCGCTGATCTCTCGCAGCCATGCGTTGTGCTCATCCGACCAGTACAGCTTGTGGACGAAGCCAAGCCTCTTGAACCCCCAGACATCCATGAGCCTCTCATAGTAGGCGGCTTTCTTCGCAAGAGTGAACGGCTCGTACCGGAGGATGGCGAGACCGCCATCGGTTGCGATAACCACGGTGTGGCCAGCGACGGCGATGTCCTGGACTCTGTCTGATGGGAGCCAGTTCTGCGCCCCGAAGTAGTGGAACTCCTTGCCTGTATGGCGGATAGCTCCGCGGCTCGTGCCGATCCAAAGGTCCCCGTCGAAACCCTCGGCCAGGCAGGTCGCGTCCTCGTAGGGCAAGCCATCCTCTCCGCGGAGAGCCGTCATGGCCATGCCCCGCAGTATGCCGACGCCCTTTTCCGTAGCGATGCAGAGGCGGCTGCCCAGCGCGATCATGTCCCGTGTGACCGGCGATGGGAGTGCTCCCCAGTCCACCGTGTCGGTCACGAACGTCTTGCCCTCTAGCAAGGAGATGCGCCCGGGATTGAGTATGTAGAGCGTATCGCTGTAGGAGGCGATGCGCTGGATGGGTCCGATCCGAACGGGATCCGCGATGACCTGGGTGAAATCCTCCATGAGCAGCGTCGTGTTGCTGGAGAGATAGCCTCCTTCGGGCTTGACGTTGGCGACGGTATCGCCTGCGACGCGGTAGATATCATCCCGAGTCGCGAGATGGACTTCTCCCCGATGCACGCAGAAGTCCACCGCGGGCAGCGGCGCCACAACCTTCCACGATCCACGTTCGAACCGGTACGTTGCATCCGCGGTGGCGGCCCATAGCGCACCCTTCAGAGCACGCAGGCGGACGATCGGTGATGGCGCACCGGGCACAGGCTGCATGGCATCACCTGCAAGCCGCATGAGCGTGCCACCAGATACCGCGTAGATATCGCCCTGGTGCACTGCGACCGCTGTAACCGGTGCTTGCGTCGTAATACGCTGGCCAACTTCCTGCAGGTAGGGCTCATCAGCCACTGGAGTCCAGCGCCGCTGCTTCTCTGTCTCGCCGTAGCTGACTGCCGACACTGATAGCAGTGCGATCATTCCTAGGAAAGCTGCATGAACCAATGACACACGTAAGAGGACGGGTGCTTCCATGCTGAGGATGCCTCCTGTGACTCGCAATGTGTATGCTGATACGGCGTCGCTGGCGGGATGACCTGCATCGGAGCTGTGGCTAACCCTGCCCGATGCGCAGCCACTGGGTAAGGAGAAACCACACTCGCTCGATGAACACGCTCATACGTGTCATGATGGCGTTACTGAAGAACACACCGAACGTGAGCATGAGGAAGACACGACCAATACGCGAGCTCGCTTTCAACACCGGGTGCCGATGCTCCACAGAGAAGAAGAAATACGACAGCACGCAGAGCATCACGGCCACGAAGACGATATTGCTCGGTGTATTGTTGAAAGCCGTGGCATCCGAGGCGCGTACGTAGGGTGACTTGAAGCTGGCAACGATCTGAGGGAGCTTGTCGTTGATCTCGGCTTTGAAGGCCACACCTGCGCCTGCTCCGATGGCCAGGCCCATGACAATGCGGGATAGCCAGACAGTCTTGCGGTGGTAGAGGCCGTACCACATCAGACCGAGAATCAGCTCGGCAAGAGCTAGCGTTACGATGCTCCACTGGTGTCTCGACCATGCCGAAGTGAGCGGCGTCCACCACTTGGGGATGAGGATGTCAGTGATCGTCGTGGCGATGCCGAAACCGATTCCGAGTCCAAGCAACGTATGCTCTGCAAACCGGTAGGCGCGGTTTTCCTTGAACAGAAACGAGAAGATGGCAAGGGTGGCAACCGCTCCAAGCCAGATCGTGAAACCCAGCCACGACAAGGGGCTCACGGGATGAGGTAGCCACTGGTTCATGGACGTCCCGTCCCATGAAGCCTGACGGAGGCGAGATCGCTCCGAGAAGTCTCGCTAGGCCGTGCCAAGCGCTTCCGCTTCATGCCGAGCGGCGCCTCTCGGCCCGTCTCTGGGCCACGGCTGCTACGTTGGCCAGGATCACGAGGAGCACAATGAGGAGGTGGCCGAAGGATTGGGCCATGATAATCTGCACCCCGCGACCTGGCCGCCGCACGAGCATCTCGTACTCAGCCCCGCCGCGAGCACCCACCAGCATCCCCACAATCTGCCTGGAGTCGATGTACGAGTAGGTCGTCGTCGAGTTGATGGCCGCAATGCCGAAGACGACCTTGGTACCGTAGACGGCTTGGACGAACTGGATAAACTCACCGATGGGGTTGTAGCCGATGGTGATGATCAGGTCGAAATCCGTGGCGTTGCGCACATGCCGGATGGCCGGAAGCTGGGTGACGGGAGTACCGCGGACATCACTCTTCATGTAGCCGGGGAAATCTCGTGCCATTGCCTGGACACCGAAGGCCATGGCTCCTGCGGGCACCTTGTAGCCGAAGTCTACCCAGTCTTTGCCGTACACCCTGCCATATCTGCGGGCCGTCTCGTCGATGATACGGTTGTAGAATGGCGGCGAGGCTGGGTTCGACGTCCACACCACGAACGGTTGTCCGCGGCGCATGAGATGTTCGATGACAGCGCGGCACTGGCCCTCGCATTCCCCGATGGTGCCTGCGTCCCAGGTGCTCTGCACCATGACGAGCTTGCCCGGCGGTACGTTCTCCACGGCGTAGTAGGCGCCCAGAGTTTCTTTGGTGGGAGGTATGGGCATCCGCAGCTTGGCGAAAACCGGTACCGCCACAGCTACGGCTAGGGTCACGTAAAGCAGGCGGTTGTCAATACGCTGAAGACGCTCGTACCAGCGCATGCTACTCGATGCTCCTCATGCTTGCGCGATCCATGCTGAGCCATACACGCAGAGCGGTGGCGAGGGCACCGACGAAAATGCCGAAGTTGACGGCACGCACGACGGCTGTGTTGTTCACGAAGAGTACCCAGGCCATGACCTTGGGAATCTGCAGGTACGGTGGCAGGTGCTGGGTGAGCCAGTTACCGACGGGTACCTGGCCCAGCATGATCAGCGTTGCGGAAGCGGCCAGGAGACCGCCTTCGAAGGTTCGCACACGAAACGCTCGATAGGCGGCTGACACCAGATAGGCCGCCAGGAGCGAAAACATGGAGGATCCCAGGGGCTGCAACAGCCCGTAGAAGAGGAGGTCATAGGCGCGAGTACCCCACGTACGGGAGTCGGGATGGAGGCGAGCGTATATCGTGAACGCCGACATGGAAAACGCGGCGAGGAAGAACGCAGCACTCTCCGGCCAACCCCTTTGCAAGGCGAGGATCCGCTTTCCGTGCACCTGTGCAAGGCCGATGAGCCCGAGACCTACGGCGAAGGCACCTATGACAACGAGGACGTCGTCCACGGTGCCGCGTACATCCGAGAGCACCGTGGACTTCGGTTGCGCTCCTGGCCTGAGGAGGGACGGCTCGACCAGGGTCAGCCGCGTCTCAGCGAACTGGACTGGCACACGCATGGACGCAAGATAAGGGCGACCGCCTTCCACCATGAGAGTCGCGAGCGCGATCAGCCCTGGTCCGTCACGAGCGATGCGCAGATCTTTCAGGGCAACGTTGCGCGGTAAGTCCATCGCCACGGGATCTGTGACGACCTCGGCTACAGTCCTCCCATCAGGCCGCACCAGGACCGTCCTCAGGCGTCGCGCGTCGCTAGCGTCGCGAGTCAGCAGCCAAAGTACAACTCCCTCAGACGTTGCCACAGCATTGATGCACTCTGCCGTTGCCCCATCGAGGTATGGCACGGCGACAGTGCCCCGCTTGGTCCAGTGGATACCATCGGCTGAATCCGCATAGCAGACTGTGCCGCGATCTCCCTGGAGACCGACGTACCACAGGCGCCACGGCTGGGAGTAATTGCCATCCATTAGGACAGTGGCCCATCCGATCCCGGAGGAATCAGGCTCCCCCGGCCGACCGTTACCTAGAACCGCTCTTGGCAGTGGCTTCCAACGGCCGTGTGCGTACCTGGCTAGACAGACACGCGGTGTGCGGTCATCCCATCCGAGACCGATGTAGTACAGTCTGTCTGGAGGCACGAACTGCGGAGCGCGTGCTCCACGGTAGTCATCCTGTCGAGCGAAACTTGGCGCGATCAGGACGCGCCGCGGCCCCTTGCCGCTGCGTGCCACCCCGAGAATTACGGGGTAGCGGTCGCGTCGAAGGCCTGTGTAAGCTAGATACATGCCGTCGGGGTGCTGTGCCAGCGTGGCGGATTCCGCTCCGTCGGCGTCCAGTGAGCCTCCTAGACGTGGCGGCA
This sequence comes from Chthonomonadales bacterium, assembly GCA_037443035.1. Classification (GTDB taxonomy): domain Bacteria; phylum Armatimonadota; class Chthonomonadetes; order Chthonomonadales; family CAJBBX01; genus JABWBA01. The sequence goes on along the minus strand of JBBIPC010000002.1, from coordinate 1,136 downwards.
GGAGAAACTCCAGCAGGTAGTAGAGACCTGCGATGAACGTCACGATGATGATAGCCCGCCGCTTCACGCTCTACCGTCCAAGAAGGCCCACGACGGCATTGAAGCCGGGCGATCGACCCAGCAGACTGGCGATCAGCGCTGCAAGCACGCCGGTAACGAGGATGCTGGCGATGACAACCTTGCCGTAGTCCTGGCCGGACAGGCTGCCGAGCATGGTCGGCTCGCGTGACAGGTAAGCGCTAGCAGCATACAGCTCCTCGCCGATAATGGTGTAGTCGCAGGCGGCGATGAAGAACGGCACCTGGAAGAAGGAGTCCGTGGCCGCCACTTGGATCGCCCCGATCCGCTGACCCGTTTCGGCAAGAAGGAGCGACTCGAAGCCGTAGGAGCCGAAGTAGAAGGCAGCCCCGATGCGTTGGCGCTCCATGATGCCCGTAACGGCTGCCGCAAACGCATTCTGATCTCCGGAGAGGTACAAGACGTCGTCAGGGCGGTACAGCTCCGGCTTGCCCTCGGCGGTATAGGCGTCTCGCACGATGTCCTGCGTCACTGGGAACATCGTAGCGCCGGCTACGGGGACGATGACGCGAATGCCGAAGCGTGCTGCCTTTCGCACTGCATATTCCAAGCAGGCTAGGCCGGCGTACGTTGACATCTGGCCGAGGTCGCCGAAGCCAGGGCTGAACACGATGGGCCGACCCATCTCCGTCGCGCGTCCGAGCGCTTCGTCTAGCTCATCCAGGCCAGCGATCCGGCGCACGAAGACGTGCTTCCCTCGACGAGCGACAATGATGCGGCGCAGAATCGCCCCGCCCAGAAGAAACAGCAGGATGGCTCCCGTCCAGGTTGCGTGCTCCATCGTTTGCGTGAGACGTGCACGACATGCCGTTGTGACGAGGCAAGGACTGCCGCCGTGCGACCGGCCATGCCGAGGCACTCCTCTGTTCGCCAGATGCTCCCGTACCTCCTGCGACGCCAAGCGATGCAGGCGGCAGGACGTTACGTCGTGCACGGTTCCTGATCCTACGCACCGCGACGCGGGAGGTGGATTCGATACCACCCGATGGGGATGGTCCTGTCATGTGAGGCTGCGGGCGGTGGTTTCGATACGACCCGACAGAGGCGGTCGGGTCTAC
>JBBIPC010000001.1:0-404605 GCA_037443035.1 Chthonomonadales bacterium | reverse complement strand
AGGAAGCACCTCGTTGGTGGCGAAGCGGATACCAGAAGAGTGCAACAATGGGTGCCAACGGGACTGCTGGATGGGTAGATGCCGTTGGCGAAAGACGACGGAGGTGCGACATGTGCAACGGTCCACATCGGCCGGACGATCATCGTGAGGAGGGCGGCATCGAGCTGACCCGTAGAGAACTCATGAGTGTAGCTGGAGGGGCCATGGTCGCCAGCTCGTTCGCGATCGGTGCCGACGTTGGAGACAGATCGTCCCGCGAACAGACAGCGCGTCCTCTTCGGGTGCAGCCAGTGCTAACCTACGGCATTCCTCGAAGACAGGAAGCCACGAGTTGGAGACCCTGGGGCGGGGTTCAGACCGAAGCCCAAGCCGCCGCCGAACGACAGCGGATCTCGCGGGAACTCCAAGCGATGGCTGCCGCTGCGGACTTCCCTATCGAGGTGCTGCCTATCCTATCGGCCACCAATGGCGCGCAAGCGGCGACCATGGCGATGCCAGCCTGCGACGTCATTATCATCTACGCGGCCGGGGGCTGGCAGGACATCTTCCAAGCTCTCACCAAGCGAAGCAGATGGACCCTCATGTTCCTACGCCATAGTCCGGGCCCAGTGTATCTGTGGTATGAGATTGCGCATCCCCATTTCCTGCGGAAGATGGTGGACGAATATGGCGAGCCTGGCTGGACGACGGCGGATGTCGTGGTGGACAGCTACGACAAGCTGTGTCGCAGGTTGCGTGCCCTGCAGGGGTTGAGGCAGACACTCGGCAAACGGATCGTCGCCGTTGGTGGCGCTTCAGGATGGGGTGCCGGTGGCGCGCTTGCCCCGCAGATCTCGAAAGATGTCTGGAAGCTCGAGATCGTGGATTATCCTTACTCGGAACTTGGCAAGAGGATCGAGTCTGCCTTCAAGGACGCTACCCTCCGAGATCGCGCCGCTAAGCGTTCTGCGGAGTACCTGCGCATCCCGGCCACGCGGCTACAGACCCGGAGAGACTTCTACGAGAATGCTTTCGTCCTGGACACGGTCTTGCGCGATGTCATGGCCGAGCACGGAACGGACGCTATCACCATTAACGCATGCATGGGGACGATCATGCCGATCAGCAAGACGACCGCGTGTCTGCCCCTGAGTCTCATGAACGACGACGGATACCTGGCGTTCTGCGAGTCGGACTTCGTGGTGATCCCGTCCGGTATTCTGCTGCACTACATCAGCGGAAAACCGGTTTTCCTCAACGACCCAACCTTCCCCCATGAGGGTATTGTCACTTTGGCCCACTGCACGGCGCCGCGCAAGCTGGACGGCCGCAGGCCAGAACCAGTCCGAATACTGACTCACTTCGAGTCGGACTACGGAGCCGCGCCGAAAGTCGAGATGCGCAAGGGACAGGAGACTACCATCCTCGTGCCGGATTTCGCGTGCAAGGACTGGCTTGGCTTCGCCGGCACCGTTGTTGCCAACCCGTTCCTCGACATCTGCAGGTCCCAGATAGATGTGAGGATACACGGAGACAGCGATGCCGTTGCCCAGCGGATGAAAGGCTTCCACTGGATGCTGAGCTACGGCAACTACCTGGACGAGGTTGGATACGCCTTGTCGAAGCTTGGCATTGGCTGGACGAATCTGACGACAGCACAAGCTTGAGCGCCGATGGTCCTTGGGTACGCATGTTGACAGGTACTGGAGGTGCATGCATAATCACTTAAGATGGTCAAGTACCTGTCAGAATTGCTCGGGCGCCGGGTGGTGGACCCTGAACAACGCCCAGTAGGGACGGTTCGCGACGTAGCCGCAGGAACAAGCGGACGCCTTCCGATTGTCAGCGCGTTGCTGGTACGGGTCGGAGGCCAGGAACGATGGTTCCCGTTCGCGTCTGTAACGGTTGGCGGGACGGCACTTCGACTGCGGTCTCCCGTGTCCGATGTACCTGAGTACGCGCCGGGCGACATGGAGATTCGCCTGCGGCGTGATGTCCTCGACAAGCAGATCGTGGACGTCCATGACTACCGCGTGGTTCGGGTGAATGATGTGCGGTTGGCAGAGTCCGCGGAGGGGCTGTGCGTAGTCGGCGTGGATGCGGGTCTGCGGGCGTTGCTGCGCCGAGCTGGCATCGGAAAGCTGGTCGAGTCCCTTGCCGCAATGATTGGCAAGCCGCTTCACTCGAGGCTTATCGCCTGGGATGACGTGGAGACGCTGGAGCCGAGCGCCGCTGGCGGTGGACGCATCCGTCTGAAGGTACCGCACGAGAAGATCGCGAGGCTTCACCCAGCGGACATAGCCGATATTGTCGAACAGCTGGACCCCCAGCAGCGGACGGAGGTCATCGAAGCGCTAGATGTGGAGACGGCGGCGGATACCATCGAGGAGATGGAGGACAAAGAGGCCGCCGAAGTCTTGGAGCAGCTCGAGGATGAGAAAGCCGCTGACATCCTCGAGGAGATGGAACCGGATGACGCCGCAGATGTCCTCGGCGATCTTCCGGACGTCCGTTCGGAGGAGCTCCTCGGTCACATGGCGCCGGAAGAAGCCGCTGACGTGAAGGAGCTCCTAGCATACGAGGAGGAGACGGCCGGCGGACTCATGACGACCGAGTACGTCGCCGTGCGCTCCGATATGACAGCAGAGGAGACCATCGAGCATCTGCGGAAGTTGGCACCAAAGGCAGAGACTGTTTACTATGTCTATGTAGTGGACGAGGACGAGCGACTGGTAGGTGTCCTCTCGTTGCGCGACCTGATCGTATCGGATCCATCAGCACCCATCCATACTGTCATGGTGAGCAACATCCGCAAAGTCAGCACGCACGATCATGCCGACGAGATCGCTCAAGTCTTCCGCAAGTACAACCTTCTGGCGCTACCTGTTGTTGACGACGAGGGAAGGCTCGCTGGCATTGTCACCGTGGACGACATGATGGAGCATCTACTTCCTCCGGAACGGCGCCGGAAGCTGCCGCAGCTGACAGTCAGCGACGAGTAGAGCCGGTTCTTCGTGCCAGTTTCCTCGTCCGCCGTCTAGCCTAGCCCTTCAGGCCTGTCAACGCGATCCCCCGGATAAACGTTCGCTGCGCCAGCAAGAACAAGACAAGCATAGGGATGGTGATGACAGTCGCAGCCGCCATGAGGAGTGCCCATTCGCTGCCATGGCGACCGAGGAAGGCCTGGAGCCCTATGGCAAGCGTGTACTGGCGCTCGTCGTGCAAGTACACCAGCGGGTTCAGGAAGTCCATCCAGGCCCCTGTGAATGCGAACAAGGCGATGGTAGCAACGGCGGGACGCGCCATAGGAAGGATAACACGCCAGAGGATCGCCATCTCAGAGCAGCCGTCAATCCTAGCTGCATCGGAGAGCTCTTGCGGAATCGTGAGAAAGAACTGACGTAGAAGGAAGATGGAGAACGCGCTACCCAGGAACGGTGGAACGATGAGCGGCAGGAACGTGCCCGTCCAGCCCAGGGCACGGAAAGTAAGGAAAATGGGGATGAGCGTGACCTGAGCTGGAAGCATGATCGTACAGATGAGCACGAAGAACAGAACATCGCGTCCTCGCCACCGTAGACGCGCGAAGCCATATGCGGGAAGTGCCGCACTCGCAACCGTGCCTACAGTGGTCATGACGCAGACAAACAGCGTATTGCGCAGATAGAGCCAGAACGGAAAGGACGCCAGGGCAGCCGGGTAGTTGCGCCAGAGTATCGGGCTCGGGATCCACTGAACTGTCGACGAAAAGATCTGGCTGTCTGGTTTCAGCGAAGTGGATACCATCCACAAGAACGGTGCCACGAAGACGGCTGACATCACCGCCAATGCAGCGTACGTTGCCGTGGCGAGCAAGACGCTCCGTGCTCGCTTGCGAATGAACATCGCCCGAGCGGCTTCCATGGCGTCCTCGTTCCGGTAACTGGCCCTAGACCTTCACCGGTTCGCCGCCAAGAGCGGCAGATTTCCATGCGGCCTCGGTGAGCTCGATGACGCGCAATCCGCAGGTGAAGGGCGACTGGACCTCCGCACGCCCCGCGATGGCATCGAGGAAGTTTCGGTCAGGGCTGGAACCACCTCGGAGGCTGTCGAATGTGTATCGCCCGGCGCCTTCGCTTACCTGCAGCTTGCCGTTCCTCATGAGGAAGAAGCCCTTCTCGCACCAGATCGTCACGTCCTCATGCCAGTCTGTAGCGTCACCGACCACGGATATGTTGCCTTGAGCGCCGCCCTGGAACTTGATGGAAAGTGCGGAGTTGATGTCAACAGGCGTGCCAAGGTTGTCAATGAATGCTGAGACCGTATCCACCTTGAGACCGGTGATCCAGAGGATGATATCGAGTAGGTGACTGCCGGAGTCGTTGAGCTGTCCACCTCCTGAGAGGGCCGGATCCTGCCGCCAGGTGCCGCGGGTACCGTTTTTCCAGTTCTGACATTGGAGAGCGCTAATGAAGGTCACCGGACCAAGGTCGCCTGCGGCAATGCGCGACCGAATATAACGGAACTCGGGCTGATAGTGGCGCTGATAGGAAAGAAGCCCGACCCTTCCCGCCTCTTCCAGCCGCGCGATGACTTCCGTGGCATCTGCGACGGTACACACAAGCGGCTTCTCACATAGCACGTGCAGTCCCTTGTCCAGAGCTGCTAGGATCTGCTCCTTATGCGTCGTATGGGGCGTGCTAATGACCACGGCATCCATGCGAACAGAAGCCAGCATGTCCGAGTGATTGTCGAAAGCCGGCACGCCCGAGAGGGCAGGGTATTGCCGGTGTGCAGCCTCGATCATCGCTGGATTAGGGTCGGCGATGGCGACGATCTGCGCATCGGGTTGCGCGAGAATCTGCCCCATGTGATGCCGTGCGTTGCCCCCGCTGCCGATGAAGCCAATTCTGATCTTGCCGTCCATGACCTCTGTTCAGCCTCCCTTCATTGCATCCCCGCGGTATGGGGATGACTTGCTTGCGGCATCATTCTCGGTGAGAGCGTCTGCTTCCTATCGAGACCTAGAGGGAATCACGAACAACGCGGTCGAGTGCGAGCACTTGACGCAGCAATGGCTCGACGCATGCTAACGGCAGCATGGAAGCCTTGTCGGACAGCGCGCGATCCGGGTCTGGGTGGACTTCGAGGAACAGGGCATCCATGCCCACAGCAGCAGCCGCGCGAGCGAGGTACTGTACGAACTGCCTGTTGCCGCCGGACTGTCCACGATCTCCACCTGGACGCTGAACAGCGTGGGTGGCGTCCATGCAGACAGGGAAGCCCAGGCTTCGCATGGTCGGCAGCGCGGTGAAGTCCACGACCAGCGTGTTGTAGCCGAAGCTGACACCTCGTTCGGTGAGAAGGACGTTTTCGTTACCAGTACTCAGGGCTTTCTCGAGAACGTACTCCATGTCCCGCGGCGCCATGAACTGCCCCTTCTTGATATTGACGCACTTGCCCGTCCTCGCCGCTACTAGCACGAGGTCGGTCTGGCGGCAGAGGAATGCAGGAATCTGGAGGACGTCGGCGACCTCCGCGACAGTGGGGGCCTGAGCAGCTTCGTGGATATCTGTGCAGACTGGCAGGTCGAATCTCTCCTTGACCTCGTGGAGCACTTGGAGACCTCGCGCCAAACCTGGGCCCCGAAATGAGGATAGGGACGTTCGATTCGCCTTGTCGAACGATGCCTTGAAGATGTAGGAGATGCCAAGACGCTGGCAGATCTCCCGGATGGCGGATGCAACTTGCAGGCAAAGGTCCAGGCTCTCGACTACGCAGGGGCCTGCGATGAGGGCGAGCTTGCCCGCAGCGGGGCCGATGGCAACCGAGCCAGCCCGAATAGTGCGCACAATGTCTTGACGAGGCTGCATAGGTGTGGGTATTATAACCGCACAATCTGGTCTTCGGCGATGAAGAGGCCAGTACGCGACAGCTTCAGTTTCAGAGAGCCGCCGGTTGGTGCGAGGCGGTAAGGGCTGTTGCGGAAACTCACCTCGGAGCCGACAGGCTGAACGAGCTTAGCTTCAGTAGGTCTGTCCGGGTGCGCCCGTTACTGCGCTAGAGTGGGGCTCGTCCAAGCCGTTTCTCGCGACGGCTGGGCCCTACAAGGGTGGTACCGCGTGAGTGAACCTCTCGTCCCTTGGGATGAGGGGTTTTTCGTTTTCAGTACCTGGTATGTAACGGAAGGAGATTCGACGATGCCGCAATCAGGCGCGCAAGTTCTGTTGGAGTGTCTGCGTCTCGAAGGAGTGACCGATATCTTCGGCTACCCCGGAGGGGCAGCGTTGCCGCTCTACGATGCGCTGTATGACTGTGGCTTCATCCGGCATTATCTAGTGCGTCACGAGCAGGGAGCGGCGCACATGGCGGATGGCTACGCTCGCGCAACTGGGCGCGTGGGCGTATGTCTCGCTACCAGCGGCCCCGGTGCAACGAACCTCGTCACAGGGATCGCCAACGCGTACATGGATTCGATACCGATGGTCGCCATCACGGGACAGGTCCGAACGAGCGTGATTGGCAAGGACGCGTTCCAGGAGGCGGACATCACGGGAATTGCGGCGCCCATCACCAAGCACAGCTACCTGCTGAAGAGGGCAGAGGACATACCCCGTGTTGTCGCTGAAGCCTTCCATATCGCCCGCACGGGCCGCCCTGGGCCGGTCTTGATAGACGTGCCCCTCGATGTCAGCCTCGCAAAGGTCCAGTGGGACCCCGCGACGTATGTGCGGGACCCAGACATCCCGTCGTACAGGCCGCGGCTCCGTGGCCATGAGATGCAGATCAGACGGGCTGCACAGGAGATCGCCCGAGCCGAGAGACCGGTGCTCTACGTCGGTGGCGGAGCGATTAGCTCCGGAGCCCAGCGCGAGGTTACGGAGCTGGCAGAGCGGACCAACATTCTCGTCACAACGACCCTCATGGGCAAAGGCATTATTGACGAGAATCACAGATTGTCCCTCGGTATGCTGGGCATGCACGGTACCGCCTACGCCAATCATGCTGTGCATAACTGCGACCTCCTCATCGCTGTTGGGGTCAGGTTCGATGACCGGGTGACGGGCCGTCCGGATAAGTTCGCGAGGCAAGCCCAGGTCATCCACATTGATATCGATCCTGCTGAAATCGGTAAGGTCCGTGCCCCAGAGATCCCCATCGTTGGCGACGTGAAGACCGTGCTTCGAGAGCTGTTGCAGCACGTCGAGCCCCGACCGTGGTCGCCGTGGAACGATCAGATCATGGACTGGAAGAGGAACTTCCCGCTTCTCTACCCATCGGATGGGCGTCTGTATGCGGAGTACGTCATCGAACAGATCGGCAAGGCAACAGACTGGGAGGCCATCATGACCACGGACGTGGGCCAACACCAGATGTGGGCCGCCCAGTACTATCGGTGCAGAAGGCCGCGGCAATGGATCACCAGCGGGGGGCTGGGAACCATGGGCTACGGCCTGCCTGCGGCCATCGGAGCGCAGATCGCCTGTCCCGATCATCGTGTCGTGTGTATCTCGGGTGACGGCAGTTTCCAGATGTGTTCGCAAGAGCTGATGACAGCAGTAGTGTACGGCCTGCCGATTCTGGTGGCCATCGTGAACAATCGTTCCCTGGGCATGGTACGCCAGTGGCAAGAGCTCTTCTACAACGAGCGCTACAGCCATACGGATCTGGAAGCGTCGCCGGACTTTGTAAAGCTGGCAGAGGCATATGGCGCTGTTGGAATGCGCGCGCACACGCCGGACGAGTTCGACGCAGCACTTCAGGAGGGTCTGCGGGTGGACGATCGGCCTGTGATCATTGACTGCCAGGTGCCGCGCGAGGAGAACGTATATCCCATGATCCCGTCGGGACAGAGCGTGGATGAGATGCGCATTCGAGCCAACCTCGAAGAGCTGAAGGCCAGCCTCGACGAAGACGCCGAGAGCTGGTCGTTCGAGGACGAGGACAGGGTGCTGGAGGAATACGTAACATTACACGAGACGGGCACCTCCGACCAGAAGGGAGACTCATGATGGGAGCTACGCTTTCCGCGACTAGCGCAAACGGCGTCATGAAGCATGTGATCTCTGTCCTGGTCAGCAACCATCCCGGCGTTCTCGCGCGCGTTGCGGGCCTGTTCGCCAGGCGCGGGTACAATATCGAGTCGCTCACAGTGTCCGTGACGGAGAATCCCGAAGTCTCGCGGATGACCATCGTCGTCGTTGGTGATTACGCCGTTCTAGAGCAGATAACGAAGCAGTTGAACAAGCAGGTCGAGGTCATCCGTGTCGTGGACTACGTCGATGCACCCGCCGTAGAGCGCGAACTAGCACTGATCAAGGTCAACGCAGAGCCTCGGACGCGCGGGGAGATCATGCAGATCGTAGAGGTGTTCCGCGCGCGAATCATTGACATGACCGAGAAGACTTTCATTGTCGAGGTTACGGGAAGCGTGGATAAGCTCGACAAGATTGGCACGCTCCTGGGCGCCTACGGGAGCCGGGAGATGGTGCGTACGGGGGTGATCGCCATGGCAAGAGGTACGCGGACCGCCTGACGATGGACGACATGCGGGAGATCGTCACGGTCGAGCAGGTCAACGCGGCGTTCCTGGCGCTGGCTGTCCTAGGACCGGTCTTAGGGGCGGTCGTGGGGGCTGTCATCGGAAGACGAGGCGGGCGTGCTGTCACTCACACCGTTGCAGGTCTCCTCGTAGGCTCGCTAGGCGTTCTGAATTACGGCCTATGGCGGCTCTACCTCCGCATCTCCGACCGTCTAGGGATGGACACGGTGCGCAATCTCCTCGCGAATCTGCTCTTGTTTGTGGTGCTCGGAGCTGTGGGCGGTAGCCTCTACGGTCTCTGGGCGCGGCGATTCTCAGCGGTGACGGACCGTCGAGGCGGCGAGCCTGCGGGGAAAGAAGCGGCAAGGAAATAGGGCTAATCTCATCGCGAGTGCGCGATGAATCGAGTGATCCGACACTAGTCGAAAGGAACCAAGGAAATCATGGCAGCAAGAGTATACGGCGAGAAGGACGCTGACCTCACCATCCTTCGATCCCGCAAGATCGCGGTGGTGGGATATGGAAGCCAGGGGCACGCTCACGCGCAGAATCTGCGAGACAGTGGCCTCGATGTGACAATCGGTGCTCGCCCGGGCAGAAGCTGGGAGGCCGCAACTCGCGACGGATTCGCAGTCCTGGATGTCGCAGCGGCGGCTAAGGCGTGCGATATCATCATGATCCTCATCAACGATGAGTATCAGGCTTCGCTCTATACCGAGTCTATACAGCCGGGTTTGTCACAGGGCAAGGCCATTGCCTTCGGGCATGGCTTCAACATCCACTTTGGACAGATCGTGCCTCCGAAGGACGTTGACGTGTTCATGGTGGCTCCGAAGGGCCCCGGGCACCTCGTGCGGCGGGTTTACACCGAAGGCAAAGGAGTGCCGTGCCTGATCGCCGTGTACCAAGACGCCACCGGCCATGCACGCGATCTCGCGCTAGCGTGGGCCAAGGGTATCGGCGGCACACGGGCTGGTGTTCTGGAGACTACATTCCGGGAGGAGACCGAGACAGACCTGTTCGGCGAGCAAGCCGTTCTGTGCGGTGGTACGACAGCCCTGGTGAAGGCCGCGTTCGAGACCTTGGTTCAGGCAGGTTACCAGCCGGAGATCGCGTACTTCGAGTGCCTGCACGAACTCAAGCTCATCGTGGATCTGATGTATGAATCCGGCATCGCCGGTATGCGCTACTCCATTTCCGACACGGCTCAGTACGGCGACATGACACGGGGGCCACGCATCATTGACGACGCGGTTCGGAGACGCATGCGAGAACTACTCGAAGATATCCAGTCGGGTGCCTTCGCGCGGGAGTGGATACTCGAGAACAGGGCCGGCCGGCCTGTGTTCCGCGCTCTGGCAGCTCGAGAGGCGGCGCACGAAATCGAGACAGTCGGGAAGCGGCTGCGGAGTCTCATGAGTTGGATCGAACCCATGAAGCAAGCCGAGTGATTCCGCGTGGTCGGGGAGGATTAGCGTGTCATCAGACTACGTTCAGATATTCGATACAACCCTACGCGACGGCGAGCAGTCACCAGGCGCGTCGCTGAATGTCGCCGAGAAGGTGGAGATTGCCAGGCAACTCGAGAAGCTCGGCGTTGACATCATCGAGGCTGGTTTCCCCATCTCTTCGCCGGGGGACTTCACAGCCGTGCAAGAAGTCTCGAAAGTCATTCGAAATGCCACGGTTTGTGGCCTTACTCGTGCGCGCCGGGAGGACATAGATGTCGCAGCGGAGGCGCTGAAGCCGGCTCTTCGACCACGCATCCATACTGGCCTGGGCGTATCGGACAACCACCTTGCTCACAAGCTGAACATGAGCAGGCAACAGGCCAAGGAAGTGGGCGTGGAAGCAGTGCGGTATGCGCGCAGATTCGTGGAGGATGTCGAGTACTTCCTGGAGGATGCAGGACGTGCTGACCCGGACTATCTCTGCGAAGTCATCGAAGCGGTCATCGAGGCAGGTGCCACGGTGATCAACATTCCAGACACCACGGGCTTCACCACTCCGTTGGAGTTCGGAACTCTCGTCGCGACCGTCATGAACCGTGTCCCGAACATTGACCGGGCCATTGTGTCTGTGCATTGTCACGATGATCTTGGCCTGGCAGTGGCGAATGCACTTGCGGGCGTCAAGGCGGGTGCAAGGCAGGTGGAATGCACGATCAACGGGATTGGCGAGAGGGCGGGCAATACGAGTCTCGAGGAAGTCGTCATGGCGTTGCGAGTCCGGTCTGACTTCTTCGGCATCCAGACGCGCATTGTCACCCAGGAGCTTTACAAGACCAGCCGCTTGGTGTCGAATCTGACGGGAATCCTTGTACAGCCCAACAAAGCCATCGTCGGCGCTAACGCATTCGCCCATTCGTCCGGCATTCACCAGGACGGAGTACTCAAGGAGCGAACGACCTACGAGATCATCGATCCACGGGAAGTGGGTATTCCGGAAAGCAAGATCCTCTTGACTGCACGGTCGGGGCGACATGCTCTGTCCCATCGTCTGCAACAGCTCGGCTACGATCTGGACGAAGCACAGCTCAACCGCATCTACGAGCGATTCCTACAGGTCGCGGACCGCAAGAAGATGGTTTACGATGAAGATCTCGAGGTCATCGTTGCTGACGAGACTTCTACGGTAAAGGTAAGCTACGAGCTGCTCCACGTTCAGGTGAGCTGCGGAGACCACAGCATACCGACGGCGACCGTGCGCCTGAAAGGGCCTGACGGTAGCATTCTGACGGACAGCGACCACGGCACAGGCCCTGTGGATGCCATCTACAGGGCCGTCAACAGGATTGTTCAGGTCGAGAACGACCTCATCGAGTTCTCCATCCAAGCCGTCACTGAGGGCATTGACGCATTGGCGGAGGTGACCATTCGCATCCGGCACGGCCACGACATATACACGGGTAGGGGCAGTCACTCGGACATCTGCGTTGCCAGCGCGCGAGCTTATCTGAATGCCCTCAATAGGCTCATCGAGAATCGCGAGAGTACCGCTCCCGTGGTCAGCCTGGAGCAAGTGTGATGGCGGATCGTCCGCGTACGCTCTTCGAGAAGATCTGGGAAGCACATGTGGTCCGCCAAGCGCCGGGCGAGCCGGATCTGCTCTTCATTGACCTGCATCTGGTACATGAAGTAACCTCGCCTCAGGCGTTCGAGGGCCTGCGTCTGTCGGAACGAAGGGTACGGAGACCCGATCTGACGCTCGCCACCATGGATCACAACGTACCCACGAGCGAGCGGGACAGGCCCATCGAGGATCCGGTGAGCCGGGCTCAGGTGGAGGCCCTGGAACGGAACTGCGCGGAGTTCGGGATCCGCCTGCTAGACCTACGGCACCCCGACCAGGGTATCGTCCACATTATCGGCCCGGAATTCGGCCTGACTCAGCCGGGTATGACGATTGTCTGTGGCGATAGCCATACCGCCACGCACGGAGCCTTCGGTGCACTTGCGTTCGGCATTGGCACGTCGGAAGTAGAGCATGTGCTCGCCACGCAGTGCCTACTGCAGAACAAGCCCAAGACAATGCAGATCCGGCTTACCGGTGTGGCGCCGCGTGGCGTATGTGCCAAGGACCTGATCCTTGGAATCATCGGGCGAATCGGTACGGACGGCGCAACTGGCTACGTGGTGGAGTATTCTGGCGAAGCAGTCCGCGCGCTGACTATGGAAGAGCGCATGACGGTCTGCAACATGTCGATCGAAGCAGGTGCTAGGGCCGGGATGATAGCGCCCGACGAGGTAACGCTGGCGTATCTCGAGGGGCGCCCGTACGCGCCGTCAGGCGATGCCTGGATGGAGGCCGTCGAGTACTGGAAGACCCTTCCGACGGACGAAGGGGCAGTTTTCGACCATACCGTCAAGATAGATGTAAGCGAGTTCGAGCCGTACGTCACCTGGGGCACGAGCCCCGGCCAGGTTGCACGTATTACCGAACGTGTGCCGAATCCCGAGACGTTTGCTAGTCCTGGCGTGCGCGAAGCTGCCCGCCGCGCCCTCGATTACATGGAGCTACAACCTGGAATGCCTCTCGAGGGGATACCTATCACGCACGTCTTCATCGGGTCGTGTACGAACGGACGGCTAGAGGACCTTCGCCAAGCGGCAGCGGTTCTGCGAGGCCGGAAGATCGCGCGAGGTGTTCGCGTACTGGTGGTACCTGGATCCATGGGTGTGAAGCGGGCCGCGGAGGCAGAGGGGCTTGACCGCATCTTCCTGGACGCGGGCTGCGAGTGGAGGCAGCCGGGGTGTTCCATGTGCCTCGGCATGAACCCGGACATCCTGCAACCGGGAGAGCGATGTGCGTCCACATCCAATCGGAACTTCGAGGGTCGTCAAGGTAAAGGGGGGAGGACCCATCTCATGAGTCCTGCGATGGCAGCTGCAGCAGCAATCGCGGGTCATATCGTGGATGCTCGTACTCTAGGAGGAGATGGTTGATGGAGCCTTTCGTAAGACTGGAAGGGCTAGTGGCGCCCCTAGATCGGGCGAACGTGGACACCGACCAGATCGTACCGAAACAGTTTCTCAAGCGAATCGAACGCACGGGCTTCGGCGATGTCCTGTTCTACGACTGGCGGTTCCTTCCCGATGGATCCCCAAACCCCGACTTCGTGCTGAACAGACCCGAATACCAGGGCGCTACGATATTGGTAACTGGGAGCAACTTCGGTTGCGGCTCCTCGCGTGAACATGCGCCCTGGGCGTTGAGGGAGTACGGCTTTCGTGTACTCATCGCCCCTTCGTTTGCGGACATCTTTCGGAACAACTGCTTGCGGAATGGGTTGCTACCGCTGTCGCTAGCGGAAGGGACCGTAAGGGAGTTCATGGAAGCAGCGATGACGGCGGGGTATAAGGTAGTCGTAGACCTTGCAGAGCAGCAGATAACAGACGCCAGCGGCAGAATCGTACCATTCAGCATGGATCCGTTCTGGCGGCGTTGTCTGATGGAGGGGCTGGACGAGATCGGCCTGACGCTCAGCCACGAGGACTCGATCAGGCATTACGAAGCTCGAAGACCTATGTGGATGCCCGCGGTCCACCGGAGAGCATGACGTGGAGAGAGTATCGGTATTCGTAGACGGCGCCAATATGTACTATGCTCAGAAGCGGCTAGGTTGGTTCATTGATTACCGCCGGGTCCTGGCCCACTTTGCCTGGCAGGGCGACCGCGAACTGAGCGAAGCATACTACTACACGGGTACCGATCCACAACCGAGAGGACGGGAGAATGCCTTCTTCGAATACCTCATGCACGCCGGCTACACGGTCCGCGCGAAGGGCATCAAGCTCGTGACCGACGATACGACCGGCGAGACGATGGAGAAGGCGAACCTGGATATCGAGATCGTTATTGACGTCTTCAACACTATTAGTCGGTACGACACCTGTGTCCTAATGAGTGGGGATGGCGACTTCGAGCGTGTCGTCGAGGTCTTGCGAGCACGAGGAAAACGTGTTGTGGTCGTCAGTCTGCCGGAGATGACAGCGCGGGAACTACGGAACGCCGCGGGTGCAAACTTCGTGGACCTTCGCCATCTCGAACCCCTCATCGCACGGACCGACCGCCTCCCCGACGCCCCAACAGAACCTGCAGGCTCGTCGGAAACAGCGTCTCTAGAATGATTGGGGCCTGCGGGGCTGGCTCGCCGTTAGCCTCCTGACGCATGTATAGGAGGTGCCGCAGTGGCCGAAGATTCCGCTGGTGACTGCGCGCGGGTCGGGCGCCAGCGCTGTCCGGCAGTAATCCGCCCTGCACAGAGGGAGGATTCCACCGCGATCCTTCATCTGTGGCAAGAGCTCATGGACATGCACGCGAGCATGGACCCACGCTTCCGTCTGGGTGGTGACGCCGCGGCAGCTTACACAGAGCAACTCAAAGCGATGATGAAGAACAGCCGTTGCGCGGTGCTTGTCGCTGTTATTGGAGGACGCGTCGTAGGTTACGCGACTGCAGAGCTGGTAGAGCGACCGCGTACGTATCCTGCAGGCAAGTATGGCTTCATCAGTGAGCTGTTCGTACTCGGAAGGTACCGGCGGCTGGGGATAGGGCGTTCGCTGGCGCGTCGAGCTCTCTTGTGGCTCCTATCGCTTGGAGCGACCCAGGTCGAGCTCCTGGCCGCTGTGAACAATGATGTATCGCTCGCGTTCTGGGAGTCCATCGGATTCCGGCCCTTCCTGCAGTTGATGCGATACGATTACCATGATCCTGTCGCAGGGTCGGAACGGACAAACGAGTCAGGGGATGGGCAAGAGTGAAGAAGATCGAATGTGTCATTAGACCAATCAAGATAGACGATGTGAAAGAGGCTCTTTCCGCTATTGGGGTTACGGGAATGACGGTGACCGATGTCCGAGGCTATGGGCGGCAACGGGGTCGGACGGAGAAATACCGCGGCAACACTTATGTCGTCAACCTGCTGCCGAAGGTGAAGCTGGAGTTCGTAGTACCCGATGACCGTGCTGATGAAGTGGTGGAGGTGATACTGGACGCGGCGCGGACAGGCGAGACGGGAGATGGGAAGGTGTTCGTATCCACCGTCGAAGAGGCCGTGCGAATCCGTACTGGCGAACGGGGCGAGGCAGCATTGTGAACACTCCACCACGACGGATCGTGATCTACGACACGACTCTTCGCGATGGTGCGCAGGGCGAGGGGATCAGCTTCTCGGTCGCGGACAAGGTGCGTATCGCCCGACGCCTCGATGAGCTCGGTGTGGACTACATAGAAGGCGGATGGCCTGGATCGAATCCCAAGGATGTCGAGTTCTTCGACGTGCTGCGGCGCCAACCACTCGCTCATGCTCGGTTGGCTTCATTCGGCGCGACGCGGAGGCCGCATCTGCGGGCGGAAGACGATGTGTTGCTCAGAACCATTGCCAACGTTGGTGCTGCCACCGTCACCATCTTCGGTAAGAGCTGGGACTTCCACGTCACGCATGGCCTGAAGACAAGCTTGGCAGAGAACCTCGCTATGATTCGGGACAGCGTGGAGTTCCTGGCTGAGCATGTCTCTGAGGTCATCTTCGATGCGGAGCATTTCTTCGACGGATACAAGCACAATCCACGTTACGCTCTAGAGTGCTTGCGTGCGGCAGAGGATGCTGGGGCGAAGGCAATCGTGCTATGTGACACCAACGGCGGAAGCTTGCCTCATGAGATCCACGAAGCTACTGCCGCGGCGCGTAAGGTCGTCAGGGGCATGCTTGGGATTCACGCTCACGATGACTCCGGATGCGGTGTGGCGAACACGATCATGGCGGTGTTGGCCGGTGCCGACCATGTACAGGGTACCTTCAACGGGTACGGCGAACGGTGCGGCAATGCGAATCTTTGTGTGGTCATCCCAGACCTGGTCCTGAAGCTCGGGTGTAACGCCTTGGCCGATGGAGCGCTGGCGCACCTGACCACAGTCTCTCAGTTCATTGACGAGGTGGCGAATGTGCCTCATGACCACCGTCAACCTTTCGTAGGCCGATCGGCTTTCGCTCACAAAGCTGGGATGCACGTGGATGCCATGACCAAGCACCGGGCGACCTACGAACACGTGGACCCCAAACTCGTTGGCAACTCCCGACGCATTCTCGTGTCCGAGCTAGCAGGAGGTGCTACGGTCGCCAGTAAGGCAATGCTACGCGCCATGGACCTCACGAAGAAATCGCCCGAGGTGCGGCACATCTTGCGCAGAGTGGCCGAGATGGAGCAGGAGGGATACTCCTTCGAAGGCGCAGAAGCCTCGTTCGAGTTGCTGCTGATGGAAACCACTGGCATGCTGCGGTCTCTATTCGAGATACTGGCATTCCGGGTGATCGTGGAGAAGCGCGGACCCGGCGAGCCGGTGACCGAGGCAACCGTGAAGCTTCGCGTCAATGGCGAAGAGCGTCTCACGGTTGCCGAAGGTGACGGTCCCGTTCACGCACTGGACGTGGCGCTACGAAAAGCGCTGCACCGGTACTATCCGGAGCTCGGCGATATCCGGCTGACGGACTTCAAAGTTCGCGTTGTGAATGTGCGCGAAGGTACAGCCGCACGTGTTCGTACCACCGTGGAGTCCCAATGCGGCGATGACACGTGGTCCACGGTGGGCGTCTCCACCAACATGATAGAAGCAAGTTGGAATGCACTGGTGGACAGCGTGCGGTATGGCCTGCTCCGTAAGCAAGCGTCGGAGCCAGGAAGCGCGGAGTGAGCGGTTCTGCCGCCTCTCGAGAACGCTTGGCTGGGCTGAGAATCCGCTCCGTAGCACCCGGTAGCCCAGCGGACCGTTGCGGTCTTCTCCCGGCTGATGTCATACGAGCAGTCAACGGAGCGACTTGCCCCGACGCCTACGACTTTGTGTTTCGGACGGCCGACCAGGTATCGTCTCTTACGGTGGAACGAGGCGGCGCGCAGTTCGATGTGATGCTGGATACGACCTCTGGGGAATCTGCGGGGCTGGAGTTCGCCGATCTGCTTGCCGATGGCGTTCATATATGCAACAACCGCTGCGTTTTCTGCTTCATCCATCAAATGCCCAGGGGGATGCGCCGTTCGCTCTATCTGCGCGATGATGACTTCCGGCTGTCGTTCGCACACGGTAACTACATAACGCTGACCAACCTGAGCGGGCAGGAGTTGCAGCGAATCGCCGAGCAACGGCTCTCACCACTGTACGTATCGGTGCATGCAACAGATCCGCACGTGCGCGGGTGGATGCTAGGTCGGAAGGACCCGGTTGACATCCTGGATCGTCTCGAGTGGCTCAGGGACGTTGGCGTGGACACACACGCCCAGGTAGTCTTGTGTCCTCGAATGAACGACGGTTCGGTGCTCGATCAGACAGTATCGGACCTCGCGCGTTTGCATCCGGCGTCCAGCGGGAAGCGGCACGGTGTTCTTTCGGTGGCAATCGTGCCTGTCGGGCTCACGCGCTACCGAGACCGCCTACCCAATCTCGAGGCTCCTGATCGTCCTATGGCACGGCGCATGATTACCTGGGGACGGAACCAGGCCCGACTCTGGCATTCGGCACTGGGTACGAGGTTCGTTTGGCTTTCCGATGAGTGGTACTTCCTTGCGGGACACCGCATACCGTCGAGAGTGCATTACGAAGGCTTCCCCCAGCTCGAGGACGGGGTCGGGACGACACGCCTCTTTCTCGACGAGCTGAGCTGGACCCGGCGACTGCTCCCCGACCGGGTGAAGAACCCTTGTCGGGCAGTGCTGATAACCGGCGAGCTGGCCAGTGACGTCGTGGGGAGGCTCGCGACTGCACTGAACCGTATCGTCGGCGTCCAGGTGCAGGTGTTGGCAGTCCGTAACACTTGGTTCGGTGGAACAATAAGCGCTACAGGGCTGCTGACGGGTCAGGACATCGCCGCGGCGCTGCGGCTCCATGGTGGGTCGGAACCAGTCTTCTTGCCGTGTATTTGCCTCGGGGCAGGCAGGGACCGGTTCCTCGACGACATGTCGGTCGAGGAACTACAGGTAACCTCGGGCCGGCGGATCACCGTTGTCGAGCCTCGCCCTCGGTCCTTGACAGACGCCCTGGGGTTGACTCCTCCAAGACGAATGGGCTAAACTCGCCATAATCGCTGGTCTTTCCATCGGACCGGCTGGAGAATGCGCAGGCACAAGACTCGCGAATGAATGTGCCGACGCAACGCCACGGAAGAAAGGGGATGTGTATGGACACCCACCTACTTCGCTGGGCGCGGATTAGCGTCGCGGCTCTCATCATCACAATCTGTGCCGTGCGTGCGGGTGCAACGCGCAAGGCGATCGTTGGTCCGAAGACGACGCTAGACGGACTGGCTCGGAAGTACGACGTTCCCAAGGTGCTCATCGCGCGAGCAAACAAGATCGAGCCAGAGGCGCTTCTGAGGGACGGACAGGTGTTGATCATCCCCGATTCACCGCCTCTTGTTCGAGCGCCGCATACGATGTCCATTTCCGCCAACGTACGCGGTGACCGCGTCGCCTTGCGAAGAGGACCAGGAACAGACTACTGGCGGGTCACCTTGCTCGACCACGGTTCGCCATTGCGTGTCACGGCGAAGAAGGACAACTGGTATCAGGTGACGTGCGATGGAGTGCCGAATGCGTGGATTCGAGAGGACTTCCTTTCTCTCCAGCGCAGCGCGACAGTCTCCAAGATAACCAGCCACGGGACGGGTTCAGGCAAGCGTGAGGGTAACCGTACCGGGACAAGCAGAGCATTGGCGTCCAAACGCACAGCCGGAGGTATTGCGTTTCACCCAGGGCCGAGAGTCATTCGTGGCGACCGCGTCTCGGTCCGTGAGGGCGCTAGTACCGACAGGCGACGCCTCACTCTCCTCGACGATGGCGCTCAGGTAAGGCTACTCGCCCGATCCGGAGACTGGTGCAAGGTTCGTCTACCATCCGGGCGCGTCGG
This sequence comes from Chthonomonadales bacterium, assembly GCA_037443035.1. Taxonomy (GTDB): domain Bacteria; phylum Armatimonadota; class Chthonomonadetes; order Chthonomonadales; family CAJBBX01; genus JABWBA01. The sequence continues at coordinate 385,707 of JBBIPC010000001.1, read as the reverse complement.
GTGGGTGATGGCGCGGTACGTCTCCACACGTTCGGTCTCCGGCGTTACCCCGCGCGCCATGCCTGAACCACGAATGGCAAGGAGCGAGAAGTCCACGCATCGGGTCGCTACTGTGGAACGATCGCGGAGCCGAAATCAGAGGGTGACAGCTTCCAGACGTACCCAACGAACGGCCAAGAGCCAACCTGGTGCGTCGAGTCGCAAGAGCAGCGTGGTCCGAACAGCGTTCGCCTATCGTGGTACACGCTATCGTTATGGAGGAGCGGCCCGCGGTGGGTTCGATTGCTCCGGCTTCACCAGCTATGTCTACCGGACGAAGGGGGTGAATCTTCCGCACAACGCCGCAGCGCAGTTTCGATGCGGCAAGCCGGTCGCGAAAGGTTCGCTCAAGGAAGGTGATCTCGTCTTCTTCAACACTACCCGGCGCGGGATCTCCCATGTGGGCATCTACATTGGTGGAGGTAAGTTCGTCCATGCCTCATCGGCCAAGGGACGTGTGCGAGTTGACACACTGACCAGCGGCTACTACGCCGAGCGTTTCCGAGGCGGGAGACGAGTGAAGTAACGTCCTTGACAGGCGTCGGCGACGAGGGCTATAATCCCACCCGTACGGCGCCATCGTCTAGAGGTCAGGACGACGGGTTTTCAGCCCGTAAACCGGAGTTCGATTCTCCGTGGCGCTAGATGCCGAGGTGGCGGAACTGGCAGACGCGCACGTTTGAGGGGCGTGTGCCGCAAGGCATACGGGTTCGAGTCCCGTCCTCGGCATTGGTGCTAGCGTGGCAGGCCGCAGCTTAGCTGCGGCCTGTGGTTCTACTTGGCAGGCCGACTGGCATCGCCCTCTGTCTTGTGCTCGGCCAAGTCCGAGGGCGCGGTGTCAGCGGCTCCGATGGGGAGCAGGGAAATATGCGACGGTTCTGGCATGTTGGTCTGAGCCTACTTGCTCTTGCACACATGGTGGCGATGGCGGCGCCGACTCTCGATCTTGGTCACAAGCCACCGCGAGTCGAAGTTGCCTTCTGGATCCGCAAACCCCCTGTGCCTGTCCCAAATGGCAAGGTTCGCATCGTCGCCTTCTTCAGTTCGTGGTCACAGCCATGCAAAGAAGCGTTCCCAGCGCTCGAACGGGTCCTCCAGAAGCACAAGAATGTGGTGACCATCGAAGCCATCAGCGTCTACGAGAAGTCAAGCGGACCGTCGGACACCTCTTATTACAAGGCTGTCCAGGCATTCGTGCGGCAGATGGGCCAGAGAATGCCCTATCCTGTCGGTGTGGACGGTCCGTCCGGCAAAGTGGCCAAGGCGTGGTTAGAGGCCTCAGGCGAGCGTGGGGTTCCGACCGCCTTCATCATAGGTCGAAACGGGAAGATCGTGTGGATCGGTCATACCATGATGCTGGACGTGGTCATGGACCAGATCCTGGCGGGCAAGTTCGACTTCAGACGCTACGCTCAGGACCGCGCTGCGCAGATAGCTGAAGAGGAGAAGGAATATCGCCTCCTGAAGCGCTTCAATGAACTAAGTCAGCAAGGCAGGTACAAGGAGGCGGTCGAGGAGCTGGACCGAATCGCACGGGTCGAACCGGACTATGGCAGGCGCATGGTGCTGATACGGTTCAACCTCTTGCTCAAATGCGATCCTCCTGCGGCGTTCAAGTTCGGGCGAGAACTGCTGAACGGGGAACTGAAGGATCAGTCTGGGCTTCTATGGCTGATGGCTCGCATGCTGCTGGATGAGACACCGGAGCTGAAGAACTCCGATTACCAGCTCGCGTACGACCTCGCGTCTCGCTCGGCTGAGCTGACGAAGTACCAAGATGCCATCATCCTGACAGCCCTCGCTTACGCCAACTTCAAGCTCGGAAGGATAGACAAGGCCATCGAGCTTCAGGAGAAGGCCATACCCATCGGCGATGCTAACCCGCAGATCCCTCAGCGCAACAAAGATCTCATGCGGCAAAGGCTCGAAATGTTCAAGAAGGCCAAGGCAGGGGGATAAGTGTGCCTCGTCGAAGCAATCGGACGCGCTAGCACCGAATAGTAGCACAAAGGGCTTCCGTGAGGAAGCCCTTGAAACATGGGTCGTAAAGGACTCGAACCTTTGGCCCGCTGATTAAGAGTCAGCTGCTCTACCAACTGAGCTAACGACCCGGACAGAATAGAGTATACCTCGTGCCATACTGCCGGTGCAAGTTCGGTGGTGGCATGTACATGTTCGGATGGAAGGAGCTAGGGTGGTTCATGACTTCATGCAGAATCTTTCGCGCGGAACGCATCAGCAGGGCAGTGCTTGCGGTTCTCGCCGCAACGTGCACAGCCCTGGCGGTGCCGCCCGCTTGGAGTGATACCAGTCCTGAGCTGTTCGATGGACTCTCGTGGCGGTGTATCGGCCCGGCGGTCATGGGCGGCCGCATTGACGACGTGGCTGTCGTCGAGAATGATCCAGCGACGGCCTACGTGGCCACCGCGACCGCCGGTCTCTGGAAGACGACGAACCACGGTACAACGTTTCGACCAGTATTCGACGAACAGCCTTGCCAGAGCATTGGCGCAGTGGCTGTATGCCAGAGCAAGCCAGAGATAGTGTGGGTGGGCACCGGAGAGGCAAACAACCGGCAGAGTTCCTCCTGGGGCTGCGGCGTGTACAAGAGCACTGACGCGGGCGCTACGTGGCAGCATATGGGTCTCTCCGATACGCTTCATATCGCGCGGATCGTGATCCATCCGACCAACCCCGACGTGGTCTTCGTTGCTGCTGTCGGTCACCTCTGGGGGCCCAACAAGGAGCGCGGTCTCTTCCGAACGGTTGACGGAGGCAAGACGTGGAAAGCGGTGCTGCAGGTGGATGCCGACACTGGCTGCACCGACGTGGCTCTTGACCCTCAGAACCCTTCCATCGTTTTCGCGGCCATGTATCAGCGCCGCCGCGCAGCATGGGGTTTCATTGGCGGCGGACCCGGCAGCGGCATTTACAGGAGCAAGGACGGCGGTGAAACTTGGGAGAAGCTGACAAGAGGCCTACCGAATGGCCACAAGGGGAGAATCGGCCTGGATGTATACCGCAAGAACCCCAAGATCGTGTATGCCGTCGTGGAGGCCAGCGATGGTGGCGTCTTCCGTTCGGAAGATGGCGGGGATAGCTGGACCCGGATGAGCAGTACGAACCCCAGGCCCATGTACTTCAGCCTCATTCGAGTGGATCCCAATGACGACCAGTTCGTCTGGCTAGCCGGAGTCTCGTTCATGCGCTCGCGCGATGGAGGCAAGACGTTCGGATCGGAGAGCGGCGCCCGGTTGCATGCCGACATTCACGCCATCTGGATCGACCCTGCGAACTCTCGGCACATGCTCGTCGGATGCGATGGCGGCATACAATGGTCGCACGACAAGGGGCAAACCTGGGACCACGTAAACACATTGCCGTTGGCTCAGTTCTATGGCGTCGCCTATGATATGCAGGTGCCATACAACTTAGCCGGGGGCCTGCAGGATAACGGATCATGGCATGGACCTAGCTCCAGACCTGCGGGTGCTGGTCCAACTAACGCTGACTGGGTCAACATCGGGGGCGGCGATGGGTTCATCTGCGCCATTGACTGGGAGGATCCGAACACTGTGTATAGCGAATCCCAGAACGGGGCAGTGCGGCGCGTCAACCTGTCTACCGGTGCCAGCAAGTCCATCGCTCCAGTGGCGCCACCGGGCGAGCCGCGATATCGCTGGGATTGGTGCACCCCCTTCATGTTGTCGCCTCACAATCCTCGGAAGGTGCTCCTTGGCGGCAATCGGCTTTTCATCTCATCGGATCGCGGAGATACGTGGCGCAGGACCGAGGACCTCTCGACATCTCCCAACGTTTCGGAGTTCGTGTTGATGGGAGTCAAGCGAGGTCGGGGTTACCCCTTTCCGGACATTAGCTCTGACTATGGACAGATTGTCACGCTGACCGAGTCCCCTGTTAGGGAGGGCATCATCTATGCGGGAACCGACGACGGGAACCTGCAGGTTTCGCGGGATGATGGACGGACGTGGCGCAACGTCGCTGCTAACGTGCCCGGCTTGCCGAAGGGCACCTACGTCTCGCGGGTGCATGCATCGTATCACGCTGAAGGTCGGGTCTACGCCAGTTTCGACGGCCATCGTTCCGATGATTACACACCGTATATCTACGTAAGCGAGGACTTCGGTACCACGTGGCGTCGCATCACCGACGGAATACCCATCGGCAGCACGGTCAACGTCGTACGCGATTGTCCCGACACGCCTAATCTTCTTTTCGCTGGGACCGATCGGGGGCTGTACGTGTCGCTAGATCGCGGTGAGCACTGGCGCCGTTTCGGCATGCCGCTCCCGCCGCTACGAGTGGACGAAGTTCTCGTGCATCCTCGCGACAAGGACCTGATTGTGGCAACCCATGCGCGAGGAGTGTACATCCTCGATAACATTTCGATCCTTATAGCCGAGGCATCGGGACGTCCGTCGTCCATGGCGCTGTTGCCGCCCAGACCTGCCGTACAGTACCGGGGCGGGTTCGGTATGAGCTCCCTGACAGGCAACAGGCAGTTCCTGACGCGTGGTGGTCTCACGGGCGCCCAGATCCGATACTGGCTCCCGCGCGAACCTAAGCTCGACGAACGCCTCACTCTGTCCGTCGAGACCAAGCGAGGCAAGACTGTGTCTACGCGGCGACTCGTTCTTGCCAATGCCGGATACAACACGACGACGTGGGACTTGAGGGCCGATCCGCCGGCCAGTTCAACACTGGCATCTACTGTTCAGGCAGGCTCAGGACCGTCGGCTGGGAGTGGCAATAGGCCGTCGTCTTCCCGTCGTCAGCCCCAGCGCGGAGCCGGTTCGACTTCTGGCCGGGGGCCGCGAGTGCCACCGGGCGAATACCTCGTGCGCCTCCGGATGGGGGACGCCGAATGCGTGCAGAAGCTGCGCGTAATGGCAGACCCCAGGGCGGATCTGAGTACTCGGCAATACGAGCGGCTTTACTCCATGGCGAACGAACTGTCTGAGATGGCAGCTCGGGCACGGGAGAAAGGGCAGCAGCTTGCGGTGCTGGAGCAGGCACTAGATACTGCAGCTCGAAGCGATGGGATGAAGGCAGAGCCTCTGGCCGTCAGTAAGGTGCAGGCGCTGCTGAAGGAAGTGCGGTCGTTGCGGTCTGACTTCGCAGGCACTCCATCGCCACAAGCCGAGACGCCAGTGGTTACGGGCACAGGGCAGGTGACGACCATGTCCGTTCGGACGGATACTTCGCTTGCTTCAGCGCTTGCGCGGTACGCAAGCACGCTCGACTCCATGCCGGAGCTTCCGTCCCGGGCACTGGCCGCTGAAATGGCCGCTTCCAAGAGCAAGGCGCGCCGGTTGATTGCGACGGCCACCGAGCTGCTGGGAGGCCGCCTGGCCAAGCTCAATGCGGCACTCTTGCGCTCGAACCTCCCGGCCATCAATCCTCGCCCGGAGGGCGAGGCAACGGCGGGCGTGGAGGAATCGGCCGAGCCTGGGGAAGAGCAAGAAACAGAAGGAGACCGCGCCTAAGGCAGCGGTCTCTTGCGAGCATCGGGGTGAGCGGACTTGAACCGCTGACCTCCTGGCCCCCATCCAGGCACTCTACCAAGCTGAGCTACACCCCGAGGACAGGTGTATTATACTGGCCCTACCGGTCAGTGTCAACTTCGCCTGCTGTGGACCCTAGATGAACAACCGTCATAACCAGTCGCAGCGTTCGCGCGACGGCGCAGGACGTGCGTTGATTGCGTGGTTCAGTCGCGAAGCGCGCTCTCTTCCGTGGCGTCAGCATGCCAGTAGTCCCTATGCCGTCTGGATCGCCGAGACCATGCTGCAGCAAACTCAGGTCGCCACCGTGATTCCGCGCTACGAACGGTGGCTGCGGCGTTTCCCAACGGTCGAGTCGCTCGCGGACGCTGATCTCGATGAAGTGCTGCGGTACTGGCAGGGGCTCGGTTACTACTCGAGGGCTCGGCGACTTCATGCCGCGGCTCGGGTCGTAATGCTGAGATACAACGGCGTTGTGCCGGAGAATCTATCGGATCTCCTGCAGCTGCCAGGTGTTGGGCCTTACACCGCGGCGGCCATTGCATGCATAGCATATGGCAGGACCGTTCCTGCGCTGGATGTCAACGCCACACGCGTATTGAGCCGGCTGTCAGGTCTGGGACCTCGGGAGAAGGCTGCTCTGGCACAGGTCTGGCGTGAGATGGCTGCGGACCAGCCCCCCGGTCTGTTCGCTCAGGCTCTCATGGACCTCGGCAGTACGATTTGTCGGCCGGTCTCCGCACAATGCTGTGCATGCCCTGTAGAGCGGTGGTGCTCCGCAGTCGAGTCAGGCAACGTGGGCCCACCCGAACGTACACGCCCGAAGGTGGTGCGGGTGCGCCATGTTGGTCTCGTACTTGTGCGGGGCGATAGTGTACTGGCACGCCGGTGTCCGGAGGGGGGACTATGGGCAGGACTCTGGGAGTTTCCCCGGGTGGTCCTGAGGGATGGTGAGGATCCTACAAGCGCGGCCCTGAAGATGGCGACGGAGTTCATCGGATTGGGCGCCTGGACGCTGCTGCCGCTCCCCGCGATTCACCACACAGTAACGCGGTTCTCGGTCACGCTATATGGTTACGCTTACGCTGATACACGCGACCCGGTCTATTTCAATGGAAAGTGCGACGGTCTGCAGTGGGTGCCTTGGGGAGAGGCGCTACTTCTGCCGATGGCCAGTCCGCAGGTCCGACTTCGGCGCTTGGCGACGGAGATTCTCGGACGGAGCGACTGTGAGCAAGCCATGGCGCAGGCTCCAGACGGTAGAATAGCAGACGTCGTCGGACCTGGACCGTGCGCGATCGTACCTGGGACCGAGACCGTGCGGGATTGACGTGAAAGGGAGGGGCTAGTCGTGAAGGAACTGGCTTACCTGGCGTTGGAGACTGCGCGCCTGCGCGGCGCCGAGTACGCCGACGCCCGGATCGTGCGTCACAGGCGTCAGAATCTCGGTGCGGAGGACGCGCGTGTCTCGGGCATCAGCGACGGCGATGAGTGCGGCATCGGCGTCAGGGTCTTGGTGGACGGCGCCTGGGGTTTCGCGGGAACGAGCGATCTCACCAGGGAGGGTGTCCAACACACCGCTGCTCGGGCAATCGAGATGGCGAGGTCTACGTCCCTGACTTCGGAGCGCAGAGTCCGACTCGTGCCCGAGCCGCCCAGCCGGTTGCAGTTCCGTACCCCGTGTGAGGTGGATCCGTTTCTTGTGCCAGTTTCGGACAAGATCGGCCTGCTGCTGCAGATCAACGAGCGACTCATGCGGCACGATGGCATCCACAAGGCGGAATCATTCATGACGCTTCGTCGTGACGATCGCTTGTTCGTCAATAGCGACGGATCGGAACTCGAGAGCGAGGTAATCACCACGGCGGCAGGTTACCGAGCAACAGCCGTGGGAGCGGGCGACGCGCGCTCGCGTAGCTATATGCCTCCACCGCTAACGCGTGGCTACGAAAACGTGAACGCCGATGATCTGCTGGCGAACACAGATCGTGTTGCTGAGCAGGCCATAGAACACCTTCGCGCGCCGGAGTGCCCACCTGGCGTAAGGGATCTCATCCTCGACCCACAGAACCTGTCGCTTACCATACATGAATCGGTGGGACACGCCACGGAGCTCGACAGAGCGCTGGGATATGAGGAGTCACTAGCGGGTCGTAGCTTCGCGACCCCGGACAAGTTGCGCAACCTGATGTATGGCTCTCCTATCGTGAACTTCGTGGCGGATAACACCCTCCCCAATGGACTTGCGACACACGGCTTCGACGATGACGGCGTTCCAGGGCAGAAGTGGCACATCGTCGAGGACGGGCTTTTCGTCGGCTATAGCACTGGCCGGGAGGTGGCAGGCGCTATCGGGCTAGAGAGAAGTACCGGTGGTTGCCGAGCGGATCATTGGGGAAGCATCCCCATCGTTCGGATTCCGAACCTGAGCCTCATGCCGGGGAGGGAGCCTCTGACACTCGAAGAGCTGATCTCCGACACCGACGATGGGATCTACATCGAGGGCCGGGGGTCATTCTCGATAGACCAGATGCGGTGCAACTTCCAGTTCGGGGGCGACGCCTTCTGGGAGATCAAGAAAGGCAAGATCGTGGGAATGCTCAAGAACGTCACATACCAGAGCATGACCACGGAGTTCTGGAACAGTTGCGATGCCATCTGTGACCAGCGGTATTGGGTCATGGATGGTGTGCTCAACTGTGGCAAGGGCGATCCCATGCAGATCGCGCAAATGACTCACGGCGCAGCACCGGCGAGGTTTCGACAAGTTCGAGTTGGTGCCGCCAGGTCGTAGTCTCGATAGCTCAGGAGGGAACGTGAATGGCTGAAGTCAAGATCGAGGTGCTGAAGAACGGCCCTTATTTCATAACCGGTACCGTGGAACTGCTGGATGCGAACGAACAACCCATCGCGTTACGAGGTCGTGAAGGCAAGCTGGCCCTCTGCCGATGCGGGAGGTCCAAGGACAAGCCCTTCTGCGATGGTTCACACAAGGCTACCGGCTGGCACGACGACGCCGATGGGTGACGGCCGCCGACGCTCGGCGCCCACCATACAGTCCGCTCGTCACCTCACAGAGTAGCTAGCGGAGCGCGAGCCGCAGGCTACTCCTCTTCCGGCTCTAGGTCCGGCTCGCCCTCCGAGCTCTTCGCGGAGACGGCTGTCTCTGTGCATATGCGCTCGATTGTGGCGACTCGGTCGCCGGGGTCCAGGTTGATCAGCCTGACGCCCTGAGTGCTTCTTCCTGCTGAGCGGACCTCCCTGACAAGCATCCGGATCGTGATGCCGTTCTCGGTAATGATCATCAGCCGATCATGTTCGTCCACAACGCAGGCGGCGACGACAGCACCAGTCTTCTCCGTGACATCCATCGTAAGGATGCCTTTCCCGCCACGTGACTGTCGTCGGTATAGCTCCAAGCTCGACCGTTTTCCGATACCCCGTTCACCGACTACCAGGAGCTGCTTGGCTGGGTCTACAAGGTCAACCGCCACGACCTGGTCGGCAATGGCGCCAGTCTCGTCTCGCATCTCGATCCCGCGGACGCCACCGGCCGGCCGGCCGCGAACAGGAATCTCGCGCTCGTGGAATCTGATGGATTTGCCCGACCGGGTGACCATGATGACCTCACGTGTGCCGTCGGTGAACATGACCCATCGCAGCTCATCCTCAGGCTCGAGATCGAAGCAGACCAGGCCGTTGGCGCGTAGGTTGGCGAACCCGCCTACGGCGACACGCTTCACTTCTCCGTGGCGCGTCGCCATGAGCATGTAGCCCGCTGCATTCTGAAGGTCCTTGACAGGTACAGAGGCCGTTACGACATCGCCGGACTCGATGTTGATCATGTTCACGATTGCCGTGCCCATGGCGGTCCGCGAACACTGAGGAACTTCGTACGCCTTCAGACGGTACACGCGACCCCGGTTCGTGAAGAACAGAATGTAATCGTGGGTGTTGGCAACGAAGAGGTGCTCGATCCGGTCTTCGTTGCGCGTGGCCGCTCCGATGATGCCTCTGCCCCCACGGCGCTGCGTCCTATAGGCGTCCATAGGCACGCGCTTGACATAGCCGTTGCGCGTAATCGTGATCAGCATGTCCTCTTCGGGGATGAGGTCCTCTTCGCCGATCTCCTCGGGCTCTGTAGCGACGATGCGAGTGCGGCGGTCGTCGCCGTACTTATCCCGCAACGTCCGGAGCTCCTGCTTGATGATCGCGCTAACACGTTCAGGGTTGATGAGAATGTCCTCATAGGAGCCGATCTCCTTGAGTTTGGCCCTGTATTCGGTCTCGATACGCTCGCGGTTCAGACGCGTCAACTGACGTAGCTGCGTATCCAATATGGCCGTTGCCTGGAGCTGCGTCAGGCCGAAGCGTTCCATGAGGTTGTTCCTGGCGACCTGATCATTATCTGATTGGCGGATGATCCGGATGATCTCGTCCAGGTAGTCCAGCGCGATCTGAAGTCCCTCCAGAATGTGCGCCCGAGCCTTGGCGCGGCCAAGTTCATAGAGCGTTCGGCGGTAGACGATCTGTCGCCGGTGTTCGAGGTAGATACGTATGAGCTCTGGCAGGGTGAGGAGCTTCGGCTGGTTGTTGACGAGGGCCAGCAAGATTACGCCGAAGGTGGTTCGGAGAGCTGTGTGCTTCAGAAGGTAGTTCAGCACCTTGCGCGGGTGGGCGTCACGCTTGAGGGTGATGACGACGCGGATGCCGTGTCGATCCGTGAAATCATGCATGTCCGCGATGCCGTCAATGCGCCGCGCCCGCACATGCTCAGCTATATTGTCCTGAAGCGCCTGCTTGTTAACCTGATACGGCAGCTCGGTGATGACTATGGCAGAGCGGCCACCTTCCACCGGTTCGATCTGAACGTTCGCCTGCACCACGACACGGCCGCGGCCCGTCTCGTATGCCTCTCGGATACCGCGCTTGCCCAGGATGATGCCGGAGGTTGGGAAGTCGGGTCCTGGCACGAACGGAAGGAGCTCCTCCACTGTCGCTTCGGGGTGATCCACCATGTAGGTACACGCGTCGCAGATCTCTCGCAGATTGTGCGGTGGGATCTTCGTGGTCATGCCCACGGCGATACCTTCACTCCCATTGCAGAGCAGGTTAGGGAATCGTGATGGAAGGACCGCCGGCTCGAGGCGAGACTGGTCGTAGTTCGGCATCCAATCCACGGTATCTCGATCCAGGTCCGCCAACATTTCCGTGGCGAAGACAGCCATGCGAGCTTCGGTGTACCGCATGGCTGCAGGCGGGTCACCGTCAATGCTGCCGAAGTTTCCCTGGCCATCAATCAGGGGATAGCGAAGGCTGAAATCTTGGGCCATGCGGACCATGGTGGGATAGATGACGCTCTCGCCGTGGGGATGGTAGTTGCCCGACGTGTCGCCGCAGATCTTCGCGGACTTCCGGTGCTGCGCACCAGGCGTGAGGTTGAGGTCGTGCATGGCCATGAGGATGCGCCGCTGAACGGGCTTAAGGCCGTCGCGTGCATCCGGCAGAGCTCGTGCAATCAAAGTGGAGACTGCGTAGCCTAGGTAGGATCTGCGCAACTCCTCCTCTATATCAACGACAAGGAGGTTGCCGGTTTCGCTCTCGGATGTTGGTGACTCAGCGTCTTGGCTTTCCGGCTCGTCGGACATAGAGGGCTCTGGTTGCTCCATTCACGGGGTTATGCATCGTTATTATACCCGGCCAGCACCCGATGCGACGCCGCACGCCGCAGGCGACCGGCGTTTGACACGCCATCGGCATGCGGGGTATACTCCTGTCCGCGGGACGGCGCAATGGCCGTCCGTTTTTGTCGGGTGGTACATCTTCCGACGCTGCACATTGACAATCGAGCAAGCCCGTTGATATACTCAATCGATGTAGCACGCCTGCCCAGTCGTGGCTATCCCCAAGGACACGGACCCTCTCATGTGTGGACCTCCGCAAGTTGCTCAGCGTGAACGCCGTCTCGATGAGCCCGTCCAGTACGTTCGCTCTGTAGGTCCAAGGGGAGCTGAGTTGCTGGCGAGACTTGGCATTCGCACAGTTGGCGACCTTCTGTGCCACATACCCAGGCGGTACGAGGATCGCACAACGTTCCGTTCTCTGGCGGACCTGGTACCGGGCGAACCAGCATTGGTGCGCGGACGTGTTCGTTCGGCGGAAGAAGTTGTCACGGCAAAGCGCGGGCTCCGCCTCGTGCGCGTCGTAATCTGCGATGAGGATGGTGCGGCTGAGCTCGTGTTCTACAACCAGCCGTACCTCTTGAGACGCTTCCAAGATATCATGCGACGCAGTCGATCCGTCATCGTCTACGGCACAGTACGGCTCCCGTCTTACGGTCTCCCAAACATCGAGCACCCAGAATGGGAAGAAGACCAGCCGCAGACGGACACATTGTCCGGAGGCCGAATCGTGCCTGTTTACAACCTGTGCGAGGGGCTGACGCAAAGTCGCCTGCGGCGGATGACGGCTGCCGCGCTTTCGACGTACCTCGATGCAGTGGACGACGTGCTCCCCGACGCCGTCCGTGTCAGGCACCGACTCAAGACTGCGGCCGAGGCGTTTCGGCAGGTGCATTACCCGGAGCGGATGGAAGAGGCCTCCGAGGCACGGCGTCGTCTAGTGTTCGAGGAGTTCCTGCTGCTCCAGTTGGCCTTTGCGCGGCTCCGGTCGGACTGGGGGCGGACGACGACGGCGCACGTCGTCCCCACGCCGCCAGGGTTCCTCGACGAATTGTCCGCGGAGCTGTTCCCGTTCGCTTTGACTGGTAGCCAGCGCCAAGCCATCACGGAAATCGCCGCGGATATGGCATCCGGTAGAGCGATGAATCGACTGCTGCACGGCGATGTAGGCTCCGGCAAGACAGCGGTGGCCGTCGCAGCCGTGATGCTGGCCGTGAGAGCTGGCATGCAGGCGGCCATCATGGCGCCCACCGAGGTCCTTGCGCAGCAGCATGCCAGCGTTTTCGTCGAGTGGTTCTCCCGAGCCGGTGTGGAAGTGCAGCTTCTCGTTGGTGGGATGGCTAATGGAGTGCGGAACGCCCTCCGACAACGGCTGGAGAACGGCGCTCTGAAGGTGGTGGTAGGAACCCACGCACTCATCGAGGAAGACGTCCGCTTTGCGAGGTTGGGGCTTGTGGTGGTGGACGAGCAGCACCGATTCGGGGTGCTCCAGCGGAAAGCGTTGCAGAGCAAAGGCGAAATGCCCCACGTTCTCGTCATGAGCGCGACGCCGATCCCCCGCACACTGACGCTTACCCTATACGGCGACCTGGATGTGAGTTGTCTGCGAGACATGCCGCCTGGGCGAAAGCCTGTACGCACCTATTGGAAGACACGCGATCGAGCAGGGAAGGTGTACGACGGAGTGCGGAAGCTGCTGGAGCAGGGACGTCAGGCATATATGGTTTGCCCGCTGGTCGAGACCTCAGAGAAAACAGAGGCGGCGGCCGCGACTCAGCATGCAGAGCGAATCCGCACCCAAGTACTGCCTGGATTCCGGGTGGGTCTGCTCCATGGGCAGATGTCCATCCAAGAGAAGAACGCCGTCATGGCTGCTTTCAAGGCGCATGATCTGGACGTGCTCGTGAGTACGACGGTGATCGAAGTGGGTGTGGATGTGAGCAATGCCGCGGTGATGGTGATCGAAGACGCAGACCGCTTCGGGCTAGCCCAATTGCACCAACTCCGCGGTCGTGTTGGACGTGGGGAACACACTTCTTATTGCATCCTCATCGCGGATCCGGCGACCGACGAGGCACGGCGACGACTGGAGATCATGACAGAGACCACGGACGGCTTTCGGATCGCCGAGGAAGATCTCAGGCTGCGCGGCCCGGGAGAGTTCTATGGAACTAAGCAGAGCGGACTGCCGACGTTTCGGTTTGGTGACATCCTCCGGGACGAGGAGACACTTATCGAGGCACGGAAGGAAGCTGAAAGGATTGTCGCCTCCGATCCCTCGCTTGGAGAACCCGAGCACCAGCGTCTCCGCCAGGTGGTGGCCGCCAAACTGCGCGAGTTGGAGTTGGTCACGGTAAGCTAGGCCGTCATGCCGAGGAAGGTGGATGACCAATGGCCAGGCGCCGTTGGAAGGGAAAGACTCAATGTGCACATTCAACGCGATCGTACCTGGAAGTTTCGACCCGGTGACTCTGGGTCACGTGGATATCATCGAGCGCGCTTCTCGCTTGTTTCCCCGCGTCCACGTGGCTGTGGCGTCCAATAGCGCGAAGTCGCCAACGTTCACATGCGAGGAACGGATACAGATGCTGCGGGAGTCGTGTGCGCATATTCCGAACGTTAGTGTTGGGTCATTCAACGGCTTGCTGGTTGACTATGCGCAAAGGGCCGGCGCTGTTGCTATTGTGCGCGGGCTTCGGGCCGTGTCCGACTTTGAATACGAGTTACAGATGGCTCACACCAACCGGTGCCTGTCGAGTGGGATCGAGACCGTCTTCATACCGACCAAGACGGAGTACTCGTTCCTGAGCTCAAGCGTTGTAAAGGAGATTGCCCGGTTAGGAGGATCGGTAGAAGGATTGGTGCCAGAAAGTGTTCGACAACGCCTCAGAGAGAGATTCGGTCAGCGATAGCGCACGCAGTCAGGCACCTCAGGGACGGACGCTGCCTCTGTCTGGAGACTTGTCAGCGGTTCCTGACGAGCAGACCAACGTGCTGGCAATGCTGGCCGAACTCGAAGAGTTACCGGATCGGGCGCACGGCCTGTTCGGCAAGCGCATTCTGTTCGGCTTCGACCATAGCCGGTTCTCCACACTTGTGCTCAAGATCCGTGCGAATCTGCCTCAGGATGTCAAGAGCGCCCGAGATGTTGTTCGTAACCGAGCCAGAATCGTCGGTTCGGCTCGAGAGCAGGCAGACAGGCTTATCACAGAGGCCCGTACGGAGGCAGAGCGAATCGTTGACGATGCAAGGCGGAGTGCGGAAGCGGAGATCGCCAGGGGTGCGCGTGAAGCCGAGCGCATGGTCGAGGACGCGCGGCTCACTGTTGCTCGCATGATAGACGAGACTGAGGTCATGCGTATGGCTCGACAAGAGGCGAACGACTTCGTGAGTCGTGCCGAGGCGGAAGCAGCCGAGATACGAGAGGGAGCGAACAAGTACGCGCGCGATGTCCTAGCGAACCTCGAGCAGTACATGAGTCAGGCTCTGGCGGTCATCCATCGAGGGCAGCAAGTGCTCGAGGAAGAACTCGGCCGCAACACGGGGAGTGCTTCCTGACGAACTGTACTGGGGCTTTCTGCCACGGGCCAGATTGGGTGCTTAGACTGTAGAGAATAGAATGCTACTCGACATAACGGAAGTCCTCACGCATGTTGGGGTTCATAGGACGTGGGATGTTCTCGAGCCACCGATCGAGGATGGCGACCTGGTCTGCGTGGAGCCCATACGCGGTACCATCACATTCACGAATACCGGAAGCGCGCTCATCATCGGCGGCCGTATCGGTACGTACGTAGGGATGGCGTGCAGTCGATGCCTTGCGCCCATGCAGGTCGCCATAGAGGCCGAGGTCAGCGAGCAGTATCCTCTGACCTATTATGCTGGGGCACATGTGCGTGGCCACGTTCCAGCAATCGAGGAGGAGGATACTCCCATGGCTGGCGGGCTTTTCGATGGGCCGGTGATGAATGTAACCGAGCTGCTCAGGCAACTGCTGTTGCTGGCCATGCCAACGCACCCCCTTCATCGGGAGGATTGCCTTGGGTTGTGTCCGCAGTGCGGCCATGACCTGAACACAGGACCCTGCAACTGTCCGGCCATGAGTAGTCCTTCGCCTCTTGCCGGGCTGGAAACGCTCCTGAAAGCGGAGAACTGACGGGTTCACGAAAGATTCGAGAGAAAAGGAGACGAAATGCCGTTACCCAAGCGTCGTCATTCGAACATGAGAACGAGGCTGCGGCGGACACACTACAAGCTGCGTGTGCCAGTAATCTCGGAGTGTCCGCGCTGCCATGCGCCGCGTCAGGCTTACCATGCATGTCCATCGTGCGGGTACTACGCCGGCCGGAAGGTCTTGGATGTCAAGAAGAAGCCCGGAGCGGCCTGACGGCGGCCGCAGCCGTAGATGACGAGCCAGGGATTGCGTATCGCCGTTGATGCCATGGGCGGCGACCAGGGACCTCAGGAGGTGGTCAAGGGCGTAGCCCTCGCGGCGCAGAATCTTCCCGAAGTGGCGCATCTCATTGTCGTTGGTGATCAAGCCCAGATCGGCAGACAGGTTCAGGCACTTAGATGCGAACAAGGAAGAGTGAGCGTGCGGCACACGCCACACGTCATCCGCCCCCAGGACAGACCCGCGGAGGCCTACAAGCCGGATTGTGAAGCGTCCGTGGCGGTCGCGGCTAGACTTGTCCGGGAGGGCAGGGCAGATGCCTGCGTCTCGATCGGAAACACAGGTGCGGCAATGGCCGCGGCCATGCGCCACTTGGGACGGGTGAAAGGCATCGACCGTCCCGCGATCGCGGCTGTAGTGCCTACGAAGCAGCTTCCCACGGTCATGTTGGACATGGGTGCCAACGCTGAATGCGAGCCGAACCAGCTCCTCGAGTTCGCAGTGATGGGACTCGTGTACTGCAGGCGTGTCTTGGGTCGCGAGAATCCAACCGTGGCCCTGCTCTCCATCGGTGAAGAGGAGACGAAGGGACGCGAGTCTACGCGTCAGGCGCACAAGCTGCTCAAACAGTGTGTACCGGAGTTCGTGGGCAACATCGAGGCAGGCGCAGCATTTGAGGGGCGTGTTGACGTGGTAGTATGCGACGGCTTCTCCGGTAACGTCATGCTGAAGTGCGCCGAAGGCGTGGCTGCACTGGTGTTGACGGTCATGAGCGAGGAGCTGACCCGGCACCCGTGGATGAAATTGGCGCTTCTTCCTCTGCATCCTGCCATGCGGCGGCTCCGGCGCCGCCTCGACTACCGAGAGTTCGGCGGGGCGCCACTGCTCGGCGTGAACGGGGTCTGTATTGTGGGGCACGGACGCTCCGATGCCGTCGCTGTGAGCAACGCGATCGGCGCGGCAGCCAAAGCCGCCGGCACGCAGCTAGTAGGTGCCCTGGAGCATGCTATTGCCGATCTACACAGCCGCAAGTGCGCGGCGTCGCCCTCGTCACATGCGGGCAACTAGGTTGGCTGGCCGTGGTCACGAGACGCCGCGCAGGGATCCTCGGGGTCGGCATGGCACTGCCCGAGCGGATACTGACGAATGCCGATCTGGAGCGGATAGTGGATACTTCCGATGAGTGGATCGTCGAGCGGACTGGCATTCGCGAACGGCGTGTTGCAGGCGAGAATGAGAGCACTTCGGACTTCGCCATCCCGGCATCCCAAGAGGCGCTGAACGATGCAGGCGTTCGACCGGAAGATCTGGACCTTGTGCTGTGCGCAACGTGTTCAGGCGACTATCCGTGGCCCGCTACGGCCTGTGTTGTTCAGGACGCTCTCGGAGCCAGTCGCGCAGCGGCGTTTGACCTGTCCGCCGCATGCGCGGGCTTCTGCTACGGCCTGTCCGTGGCGGCTTCGCTGATCGAATCCGGGGCCATGCGCTACATCCTCCTCGTGGGCGCAGATACCCTAACGAAGTATGTGGACTGGTCGGACAGGCGAACGTGCATTCTCTTCGGCGACGGCGCGGGTGCCGTGATCCTGGGTCCATGCGAGCAGAGCGAAGGCGTGCTGGGTTCCGCGCTCGGGTGCGATGGCGCCCACGTCCGGAGCCTATACGTGCCGGCGGGCGGCACGCGTATGCCCGTGACCGAGGACCGGCTGGCAGGCCGACTCGACAAGATGGTGATGCGAGGTGGCGAGGTTTTCCGATTCGCCGTCAAGATCATGGGGGAAGCGTGCTTGCGGGCGCTGGAGAACTCAGGCTTGACGACCGACGAGGTCAGTCTGTTCATTCCTCATCAGGCTAATATCCGCATTATACGTGCCGCTGCAGAGCGCATGGGTCTGGATGAAGGCCGGGTGTTCAACAACGTAGAGCGCTATGGAAACACATCGGCGGCCTCGGTACCCATCGCTCTTGCCGAGGCGGTGGGAGGCGGGCGCATTGCGCGCAACGACGTCCTTGTGTTCGTTGGATTTGGGGCTGGCCTGACTTGGGCGGCCAATGTTGTCCGTTGGTGTCGGGACGAGCCGGGCTGCGGAGCAGCGCCATGACGTTCCGCCTCGTGTTCCTGTTTCCAGGGCAGGGGTCACAGCGCGTAGGTATGGGCGCTTCCGTGCGGCAACTCTCTAAGGCCGCGACCGAACTGTACGACCGGGCGTCGGACATCTTAGGGTACGATCTTGCGTCGCTGTGCGAACACGGCCCCATGGAGCATCTTTCCCGAACAGACATAACCCAGCCTGCACTGTATGTCACGTCCTGTGCATATCTGGCTGCGTTGCAGGAGGCCACCTCTCTGCCCAAGCCATCGGCCGTAGCGGGTCACAGTGTCGGTGAGTACGCCGCGCTGTACGCTGCTGGTGCGTGGACCTTCGAGACGGGCCTCGAACTGGTCCGTGCAAGGGGTTCGCTCATGCACGAGGCCGCAAGCGCCACACCCGGTGGCATGGCTGCTATCTTGGGACTGTCGGTCCAGACAGTGGAGGAGTGCTGCGCGGAAGCAGCGAGCGCAGGAGTCGTGGTCGTGGCGAACGACAACTGCCCAGGACAGGTAGTCATCAGCGGCGAATTGGCTGCTGTGGAAGCCGCCCTCGCCATCGCACGGCAGAAGGGCGCCAAACGTGCGGTTCAGTTGGCTGTATCTGGTGGCTTCCACTCACCACTGATGCAGCAAGCCGCGGCAGCGCTGGGTGCACACTTACAGAGTGCAGATATCCGAAATGCAGCTATTCCCGTCGTAAGCAATGTCACTGCCGATTACTGCCGTTCAGCATCGGACATCAGGACGAACCTGCAGGATCAGGTCGCCGGACGTGTACGTTGGCGTGAGAGCATGCTGAGGCTCGTCTCGGACGGGCTGGGTCCGTTCGTGGAGGTCGGTGTGGGAGAAGTGCTGACTGGTCTCATGAAACGGACAGAGCCGTCAGCCGTTTGCATTACAATGCAGGACGTGGAGGCAGCGATCCGGGCCATCGAGCAGCTTGGTTCGCGCCCCTTAGAGGAGAACGAAGAATGAGGTTGGAGGGCAAACGGGCACTGGTAACTGGCGCAGGTCGGGCTGGACGAGGAATCGGACGGTCCATCGCCCTGGCGCTCGCTAACGAGGGAGCACGCGTGGCGGTCAGTGACATCGTGCCAGAGAATGCTGAGGGTGTCGCGAAGGAGGTCGCCGAAACGACCGGGCGCCCGACGCTTGCCATATCTGCTAACGTGGCGGATGCAGCCTCGGTAGAAGCGATGTTCGGCAAGTTGGTGGATGCCTGGGGAGGATTGGACATCCTCGTCAACAACGCCGGTATCACGAGGGACGATCTCCTGTTGCGCATGAGCGAAGAAGCGTGGGATGCCGTGCTCGACGTGAACTTGAAAGGGGCGTTCCTCTGTACTCGGGCGGCAGCACGCCTGATGCTGCGACAGCGCAGTGGACGTATCGTCAATATCGCTTCCGTCATGGGCATTGTTGGGAACAAGGGCCAGGCGAACTACTCGGCAAGCAAAGGAGGACTGATAGCGCTCACCAAGACTACTGCGAAGGAACTTGGCTCGCGCAATATCACTGCCAACGCTGTAGCGCCAGGCTTCATCGAGACAGTGATGACCGATGCTTTGCCGGAGGAACTGCGGGCGGAGATGAAGAAAATGGTACCGCTCGAACGGCTGGGCAGCCCTGATGACGTGGCTCGCGTTGTCTGTTTCCTCTGCACGGAGGACGCGGCTTACGTAACGGGTCAGGTCATACAGGTGGATGGCGGGCTATTCATGTAGACGCCGCGAAAACGATTGGGGCTTGGGCTCCGCAGCTTTTCACAGTACCTAATACCAGGGGAGGAAAAAGATGACGACGTTTGACCGCGTCAAGAAGGTTATTGCCAAGCGGCTGGACAAGAGCGAGGACGAAATCACGCTCGAGGCATCATTCGTCGAGGACCTTGGCGCCGATTCTCTCGATGTGGTGGAACTCGTGATGGACCTCGAGACCGAGTTCGAGATCGATATCCCGGACGAAGAGTCCGAGAAGATCCGGACGGTCGGGGACGCAGTGCAGTACATCGAGGAAAAGACGAAGGGCTAGTTCCCGTAGGAGTGGGTCATGCGGGTCTCTGATCTCGGTAGTCCAAGAAGACGAGTCGTCGTTACGGGCATGGGGGTGATGACCTCTCTTGGCCTGGATGTGGCAAGCTTCTGGCAGAACATCGTCAGCGGCCGTTCAGGGGTTGGTCACATTCAGAGTTTCGATGCGAGTGCCTTCACGACGCGGATCGCTGCCGAGATCAGAGACTTCGACCCTGAGCAGTACATGGGCCGAAAGGACGCCCGTCGCATGGACCGGTTCGCTCAGTTCGCGGTGGCAGCCACCCGCTGTGCGCTGGAAGATGCGCAGTTGAAAATCGGCCCGGACAATGCTGACAAGATCGGTGTCCTGATCGGGTCAGGTATCGGCGGCATACAGACATTGGAGAAGCAGTACGAAGTGCTGTATGAGAAGGGACCGAGCAGGATCAGTCCGTTCTTCATCCCGATGCTCATCTCGGACATGGCATCCGGGCAGGTTTCCATTATCTTTGGCGCCAAAGGACCCAACAGCACAGTGGTAACCGCATGTGCGACGGGCACGCATGCCATCGGTGACGCGTATCACATCATCCGCCGCGGCGACGCGGAGGCGATGATCTGCGGGGGCGCCGAGGCTCCCATGTGCCGTCTGGGACTCGGCGGATTCTGCGCCGCAAGAGCCCTTTCGACTAGGAACGACGACCCTGAGTGCGCCAGCCGACCCTTCGATGCAGACCGTGACGGCTTCGTGATGGGCGAGGGAGCAGGGGTCTTGATCTTGGAATCGCTGGAGCATGCACAAGCTCGCGGTGCGCGCATTCGTGCCGAGGTCGTAGGCTATGGCATGACAGGAGACGCGTACCACATCACGGCTCCAGCCCCACTCGGTGAGGGGGCCGCTCGCGCGATGGCCATGGCGCTCTGCACCGCTGGGGTCACGCCTGCCGATGTGGATTACATCAACGCCCACGGTACTTCAACAATCCCCAACGACCCTCTCGAGACCATGGCAATCAAGACTGTGTTCGGCGAACATGCGTACCGGGTGGCGATCAGTTCCACCAAGTCCATGACCGGGCACTTGCTCGGTGCTGCAGGCGCGGTAGAGGCGATTATCACGATTCTAGCGATGGAGACGTCCACGATCCCTCCGACCATCAATTTGGAGAGACCGGATCCTGAGTGTGACCTGAACTACACGCCGAACCAAGCGGTCAAGAGAGAGGTGCGCTATGCCCTGTCGAACTCCTTCGGTTTTGGCGGCCACAATGCAACGATACTGCTACGACGTCCATTCTAGGTAGCTGCCTTGCAGTGTCCCGCGTGCGGCGCAGAAGCAGGTGAAGACGACGTATATTGCGGCCAATGCGGACAGAGGCTCGTGCCGGCGGATACTCGAGACGAGGCACGAGATGCGACGCGAGAACTCGTTTCGCGACCTAGGCAAGGCAGTGGGCTATCGCAATGCTTGGTGTGTGGGTCCCAGCTCGCACGGTATGACACCGCATGTCGGATCTGTCGTGCGCCGCGGGGGTATCGCGTGGATCCAGCAGCTCCGCAGCCGGTCAGGTTCGTGGGACCTGGCGGCCGTGCTCAGGCTGTGGCTCCCCATACCCATGACGACGACGTTCCGGCCGAGATACGAGGTGGCTGGAACTGGGGTGGGTGCACGCTCGGGTGCGTATGGGCTTTCGCCATGAACCTCCCGCTCTGGGGCTTGTTGTCGCTCCTCGGTGCTTTCTGCGGATTGCTCTCACTGCCTGTTAGCGTCGTGCTCGGCCTCAAAGGCAACGAGTGGGCTTGGAAGAACAGACGTTTCGATAGCGTGGAGCACTTCCAGCGAGTGCAGCGGGTGTGGGCCATCGTCGGCATCTCGTTGACGATTGCGCTCATTCTTGGGTACGCCGGCATGCTCCTGGTCTCGTTGGCGATGATACCGTGACGACCTCTGTCGCATCTCTACTGGAGAAGCTCCGCTTGACGCTCCGGCGACCGGAGCTGCTAGAGGCTGCCCTCACGCATCCTTCGCTGGTTCCTGATCGTCCTCTGATGAGTTACGAACGGCTGGAGTTCCTGGGAGATGCTGTGGTGGGAATTGCGGTAAGCGAGTACCTGTACCGCAAGTTCTCCGGGGTTTCGGAGGGTGAGTTGGCCCGGCGTCGGGCGACACTGGTGAGCCGCGAGGTGCTGGCGGAGGCGGCGCGGGCCATGGGTCTGTACGATATGGACCCTGTGAGACGCGCCATGGACCAGCTCGGTACCAGGGCAGAGCGTTCGGTCTTGGCTGCAGTGTACGAGGCGGTCATTGGTGCCATCTTCCTCGACAGTGGTTATCGTACTGCACGACGCGTTGTCAACGCTTCCTTGGCGGACGCCTACAAGACTTTGGATGACCGAACGGTCCTCGATGATCCGAAGACTAGGCTCCAGCAGCTCACCCAGGCCAAGTGGCACGTGCTCCCCGAATACCGGGTGGAGCGAGCGGAAGGCACGGACCATCAGCCCGTGTTCACTGCCAGCGTGTCCGTTCGTGGCAAGATCTTTGGTCGCGGGCACGGGGCGAGCAAGAAACGGGCGCAGCAGCTAGCTGCGGCGCGTGCCCTAGAGTCCATGCAGGAGGAGGGACTTGAGGATGAGCGAACCGAAGGCTGATGTTGGCGTCATAGGCGGCAGCGGTTTCTATAGCCTACTCGAGAACGCCGTCCGCACGACGATCGAGACGCCCTATGGAGAGCCTAGCGACGAAGTGGTTCTCGCAGAGGTCGGGGGGCGCCGCGTTGCCTTCTTGCCACGCCATGGCAGACACCACACCATACCACCGCATCGCATCAACTACCGTGCCAATATCTGGGCGCTCAAGTCCCTGGGGGTTCGATTTCTCATCAGCCCCTGTGCAGTCGGCAGTCTGCAGCCTCACATCCAACCAGAACACTTTGTATTGTGCGACCAGTATGTGGACAGGACGCATGGTCGTGCGGACACCTTCTACGACGGTCCGCAGGTGTTCCATGTAGGAGGCGCCGAGCCGTACTGCCCTCTGCTGCGGAAGCTCGCCGCAGAAGTCATCCGACGGCACGGCGTTACGGTCCATGAACGGGGAACCATCGTCGTGATCAATGGCCCCCGCTTCTCGACACGCGCTGAGAGCCACTGGTTCACCAGCATGGGCTGGGATGTTGTAGGCATGACGCAGTATCCTGAAGCGCATCTCGCTCTCGAGCAGGAGATCGCCGTCGTGAACATCGCGCTCGTCACGGACTACGACTGCGGCTTGGCGGCAGAGGGCAAGGTGCCTCCGGTGACAGCGGAAGCCGTAAGGCAGGTGTTCGCGCGGAACAGCGCACGGATCCGGGAAGTCGTCCTCGATCTGGCTCAGGCGATACCGCCGGATCTGGACAGCCCAGCACACCACGCCCTCCAGATGGCCGGGATCAGCGCGTGATGGAGCGTGCATCACTTCCTCCAACGGTAGCTTACGAAGCAGGTGCGGTCCGCATCGTAGACCAAAGAGAATTGCCCCATCGCCTGGTCGTGCTGGAACTGCATACGTGCGATGACGTCTCGAGAGCGATCAGGGACATGGCAATTCGTGGGGCGCCGGCTATCGGTTGTGCAGCAGCGCTTGGATTGGCGCTTGCCGCTAAGGCTGCCTGCGCTCTTCCGCCTGCCGAGAGTGCTGCGGCCGTGAGGAAGGCTGCCGATCTCTTGAAGGCTGCTCGCCCAACTGCGGTCAATCTCTTCTGGGCTGTCGATCGCGTCTTGGGCGCCATAGGAGATCGGACAGGGCCGGAAGCCGCGAATGCAGCCGAAGCGGAGGCGGTTGCGATGCTCGAGGAAGACGTGCGAGTGAACCACGCCATCGGCCGCCACGGTCTCAGCGTCCTCTCGCCGGGCTGCGCCGTCTTGACGCACTGTAACGCTGGTGCGTTGGCTACCGTGGGGTACGGTACGGCGCTTGGAGTTGTGCGGGCGGGTTACGAAGCGGGCGTTGTTCGTCACGTATACGCCGACGAGACACGGCCGCGGCTTCAGGGCATGCAACTGACCGCATGGGAACTCTCGCTGGACGGCATTCCTGTGACGGTTATCGTGGACGGAGCAGCAGCCTGGCTCATGCGGCAGCGGAAGATAGACGTGGTCATCGTAGGTGCGGATCGGGTTGCTTCGAACGGAGACGCAGCCAACAAGATCGGTACCTATGCGCTCGCGATCGTTGCGAGGAAGCACAATGTGCCATTCTACGTGGCTGCGCCGACGAGCACCATCGACATGAACCTTCCCAGCGGCGATGACATTCCCATCGAGGAGCGGTCGGAGGCAGAGGTAACCCACATAGACCGCATTCGCCTCGCCCCGGAAGGGGTGCACGCCTGGAACCCTGCGTTCGATGTAACGCCGGCAGAGTTGATCACGGGATTGATCACAGAATGTGGGGTTGTCGCCGCGAAGCCGGCCGCACTCGCGCAGTTGCATCGAGAAAGGAGTCGTCAGCACCGTGGCAGAGCTTAGGGCGCACAATCTCATCCGTGACATACCGGATTTCCCCAAGCCCGGCATCGTGTTCAAAGACATCACGCCACTCCTTGCCGACGCTGGCGCGCTGGAAGAGGTCGTGGACGCGCTGACGGCATTCGCGGAGAAGGTGGACGCGCAGGCCGTGGCCGGGATCGAATCCCGGGGCTTCATTTTCGGGGCTCCTATAGCTCTGCGTCTGTCCGTACCGTTCGTTCCCATTCGGAAGCCCGGGAAGCTGCCCTACACTACGGTCCGGGAAGAGTACGAGTTGGAGTATGGAAGCGGCGCCATCGAGATGCACACAGATGCTCTTTCGTCCGGGTCAAGGGTGCTCATCGTAGACGACTTGCTGGCTACTGGTGGGACAGCAGCGGCTGCGGTGAGACTGGTGGAGCGTGTGAATGGTCAGGTCTGTGGCCTGGCGTTCGTTATCGAATTGGCATTCCTGCACGGCCGGCAGATGCTGAAGGGCAGGGAGGTGCTCACTCTGGTGCGCTACGACTGACGAGGAGGGCGGCGGGTCATGCGCAAGAGCCAATCGCCAACAGGCGGTGGTCCACTGGACCGTCTTTTCCAACTCCGGGAAAACGGATCGAACGTACAGACGGAAGTCATTGCGGGCATTACCACCTTCATGACGATGGCGTATATCATCGTCGTCAACCCCTCCATCCTAGCCCATCCCGCTTCTGGTGAGGGGCCGTCCCAGACTGCGACCGTCGCTGCGACGTGCATCGCCGCAGCCGTGCCCACCCTGCTCATGGGGTTCTGGGCGAACTATCCTCTGGCTCTGGCAAGCGGCTTGGGTCTCAATGCGGCCCTTGCAGCGGCGATCAGTGCCGCTCACGGCATCACCTGGCAAGCCATGATGGGAGTGGTCTTCATCGAGGGCTGCATTGTGGCCGTGCTCGTCCTGACAAAGACGCGCGAATGGGTCATGAACTGCATCCCCGTGGACCTGAAACGCGCCATTGCCGTTGGCATTGGGCTCCTGATCGCGATCGTGGGCCTTCACGGAGCGCACTGGATCAGTTCCACTCCGGGGCCAGGTGGCGTACCCTTGCTCGTGCCGCCCGTCGGGAACTTCCGCACCGAGGGAGCGCTGCTGGCGACGTTCGGCGTGATTGTGACCGCCGCGATGATGGTGCGCGGTGTACGGGGCGCCCTTCTTCTGGGGATCATTCTGACAACTGGCCTCGCGTACGTAACAGGTGTCTCCAAGCCGCCCGATGCCGTTGTGTCCATGCCCGACTTTTCGACAGTGGCGAAGCTGGACGTAAGGGGAGCTCTCCAACCTGCCCTCATTGCGACGATCTTCGCTTTCCTGATCACGGATTTCTTCGACACGATGGGAACAGTGATCGCCGTAACCGGGAAGTCGGGTCACCTCCAACCGGATGGGACGCTGCCCCGTCTCAATCGCGTTCTGCTAGTGGACTCCTTCGGGGCCATATGGGGGGGATTCTGCTCTGCCTCGTCCGTGACGACATACGTGGAGAGTGCATCGGGTGTGGCAGAGGGTGGACGCACGGGCCTGACGAGCGTCGTCGTGGGCGTCTTGTTCCTGGCCTGCGTGTTCGTTGCGCCGCTGGCGGCCGCGGTTCCTCCGGAAGCAACAGCAGCAGCTCTCATCGTCGTGGGCTTCTTGATGATGTCCGTGGTCCGGGAAGTGGACTTCGGCGATGCAGCTCGGGCACTGCCTGCCTTCTTCGCCATGATCGTTATACCGTTGACGATGAGTATCTCTCGCGGCATCGGAACAGCATTCATCGCTTATGCGGTCCTGCATTGGCTCAGCGGACGTGGTCGCGAAGTACCGCCGGCAGTGTGGATCTTGTCGGTCCTGTTTGCCGCATCGTTCGTCATGGAAGGCGTGCTCTAGGGCACGTCAGGAACACAAGGGGAGGACCTAACATGGGGAAGATCGTCATCGCGGTCGAATGTCAGGCGGCCGGTAGCGCACGCTGCTTTGCACGCGAGCTAATCGGGGTTGCAGAGGAACTCGTCGTGCCGTTGACGTGGCTAATAACCGTCTCATCACGCGACCCGATGGGGAACGTCAGCTTGTATCACCAGGAGTACCAGCACCGTATTCCTGCATGGCACGAGATCGGAGTTCGTCTCGACATGCGCAATGGGGGGGACATCACGTCCGCACGGTACCGTGCGGACGTAGTCCGGCTCGGTAAGGAGATGCTTAAGCAGAGCCACATAAAGCCTGCCTGCTGTAAGGTGGACGGCACGTGCATTCTAGCTTCCGATATCCGGAATCTCGAGGAGATGGGCCTTGTCGTCGCCGTAGGTACTGTCACGGAATCTAACAGTGTGTCGCCGGTCCCGTACCATCCAGCATACGATGATCCTCGGCGGCCTGGTGACGCGCGTCTTCTATTGCTGCCGGAATCTGGCCTGAGATTGGCTGACGATCCCGCGAACGTGATCGCGCGGATCGGCGAGCCGCGCGACCCTAGTGCGGTGTTCGTGATCACCACGCAGGACGACCGCGACGACACCCAAGCGCTTCGCGTCACTGTGGAAGCGGCTCGACGTGGAGGATACGCGGTGCAGACCCTAACGAGCGCGGCTACCGGGTGAGCAATCCTACAGCTAGCAGTCATGTTCGCTGGACACTAGGTCCGGCGCTCTTGCTAGGTCTGGCATGCGTCCTCTGGGCTGGTTCGTCCATTGCTGCCAAGGTCGCGCTTGGATCGGGAAGCGGCCCCAGTGAAGCAAAACTAGGCCCATTCACTCTTGCAGCCGTTCGGTTCGGCGTGGCTGGCATGCTGCTGTATCTGTTCATCATATTGCGGGGCGAGTGGCGGCCAGTAGCGCCATCGGATCGTCGCGGGTTCCTTCTTCTCGGTACGTTCGGAATCGCCATGACGTATGCCGTGTTCTACGGTGGAATGCGGTACACCACCGCAACGGAGACAACACTCCTGGTGGCAGCCGAGCCTGTGCTCATAGCTGCTATTGCGAGGGCGGTGCTGAACGAGCGTCTCCACGTAACGCAGACTGCGGGGCTGCTAGCTGGCTTCGCAGGAGTTTATCTCATCGTCGTGCGCGGGTGGATGCCGAGAATCGAGGGCAGTGTCCTCGCGAACGGAGTCGTGACGGGAGCCCTCGTCTTCGAGGCATACTCCAGTGTGGTTGGAAAGCGCCTGACAAGCCGGTACCCTGGTCTCATGGTGGCTTGTCTGGGAATGCTACTGGGTGCTGCGGTGCTGAGCCCGTTCGCAATAGCCGAGTGCGTGACCCGGCATGCTGGCGCGCCAGGACCACGAGAATGGCTGGCAGTGGCATATCTCACGATTGTGTGCTCGGCGGTGTGCTATGGTATCTGGTACTCGCTGTTAAGGCGTTATCCAGTGTCGAGCATGGCGGCATTCCTCTTCATTCAGCCACTCATGGGTCCTGTGTTCGGATACATCTTCCTGAACGAAGTTCTAGGATTGTGGAGCATCGCAGGTGCGGTCTTGGTCATGCTCGGCGTATGGCTTGTGGTTCGCCCGCGCGGACCGGCGAGCGACATGGGCGGATAGGTGAGACGTGGAAGGCAACACGTCGCATGGCATCGTACGAACGTGCCTGTACTGCGGTCGCCGCCTGGCAGCGGAGGACGCGGTTGCAATGTGCACCCACTGTTTCGTTGGCCACCATGAGGAGTGCTGGAATAGGAACGGCCGGTGCAGCACGTTCCGCTGCCGAGGAACTCCCCAACTCTTGCTGGGCAGCCAATACAGCATAGTGCTTGCAGATGCATTAGAGAAAGCCAACGCTGCTCCCAACGTATGCCCGTTGTGCGGTGGCGAAGTCTATGCTGGACGCGTGTACATCCGGCGCACGATGGGTAAGGGCGAGAATCCAGTACGCTCATTGCTGGTTTTTCAGGTCCGGGAAGCTGGAAGCGCCGCCTCACGCGGGGCTTCGAGAGGATTGTTCGGTCGGCTCCTCGGTGCCCGACGGTGGAACTTGCTAGGGGCGCAGATGCGAGCCCGATCGTGTGGGAGTTGCCGTACCCTGTTCCTGTGGGGCATGCCTGTGGACGATGGGTTCGCGGTCACAGCGCAGGAGCAGGCCCGGGACCGTTACTGCGTGCATTGCGGTACTCCCATGGCAATGGGCGAGCTACAACTGCGCGAAGCCAAGTTCTGGTGCGACACGGTGCCGAACTTCCATTCAGAATGGATCCTCCATCACTTGCTGGACCGTTTCGTGTACAACCGCTGGCCCGTGCAGCCACGCTCGATACCGGCCGCATCGTGCTCGCGCTGCCACTATACCGAGATATCGGGCAGACCAGTCTACCGGCTTGGATGAGCGTGATGCTAAAGCCGGTAGGTAAATCGTTCAGCATTTCTTCGCGGACTTCTGGAGAACAGGAGGAGAAACAAGGCCCTTGCGGTATTATATAGCAGCACGCAACGACGTTGCTCGGGGCTCGAAAGAGCCTGCGATGGGAACCAGACAGCCGCGCGACACGTAACAATGGTGAGTTAGAGGTAGGTCGCGAACCGGGATATGCTTGGAGCCTCACATGAGGTAGTAACTTGCAGAACCCGCCGGCGTAAGGAGCGTCCCATGGAAGAGAACACTGTCGGTAGGAGGCCAGTTGAGATGAAGGCGTTCATCGAGTATCTCGTTCAGGCTGTGGTAGACCTTCCCGAGGAAGTCAGGGTCGACGAGGAGCCGGGCGAAATCGCAACAACGTATCGGGTACACGTCGCTCCCAGCGACCTCGGCAAGGCCATCGGCAAGCAAGGGCGGATTGCCAATGCGATGCGCGTCCTAGCCAAAGCCAGCGCCATGAAGAACAAGCGGCGTGTCTACCTGGAAGTTGTGGGCGAGCCTGCGGGCGCTGCATCGAACGAGTAAGCAACTGCACGGGAAACTGAGAGGTCTGTCAGGGGGTGTTCGAAACACCCCCGTCTTTGTTAGGGATCACGAAGCTCAGTCTGCGCAGACGGCCTCCTCGAGCCACGCGTCGAGGGACGCCTGGCCGGGCTGGAGCATGAATACGTTCTCGCGTTCTCTCAGCGCAGCGGGCATGTCGTTGGGGCTGCCGAGCCAGGCGATCCGCTTGCCGGCGCCCGCTGCTTCGGATAGGAGCCGCACCATGTTGCCACCGTGGCGAATGTGCGCCGTCACAATGCATTGGGCGAGCGCCATGACCAGTCTGTCCCGCCACCGATTGGATCCGGCTGCGCCCGGGAACAATGGCGCGGCCGAGGAGAGGATCAGGTCTCGCATCCCGTCCACACTGGGCCAGATGCGAGCTGTGCTGAAAGGCGGCTCATGAGGCCGGTTCTCGATGACCGTGAGAAGTCCCCGGTCCAGTACGTAACAGACGGGCTTGCCATGGCGGCGCGCAAAGAGAGCAGGCTGCTGGTATTCGGGCCGATTGTGGCCTGTGATGAGGACGTAACCCAAGTCCAGCGCCAGCTCCACTGCCTGGACCGTTAGTGCACTGAGCTCTGACGGAGTCCCGTTGGAGTTGGCTACGGCGATGAGCGGCTTCTCCAGGAGCGTCACATCACCATGCGCATAGAGTACGGATGGAGGATCCCTCAACCATCGCAGTAGTGACGCAGGGTACGCTGCATCGTGGCACGTAAGCACGCTCGCCTGGATGCGCTGGAGGCGGACAAGAACGTCTGCCGCTCCCCGGGACTGACCCGTCAGGGCAGCGTGTATGCGGCAGGCTTGAACCCTGGAGAGACCGAAGTTGGCCTCGATCTCGCTTGGAGTTGCTTGCTGGACGTCATCCGGGCCGACCTGGTGGATCGCCATAACCCGCAATAGCGTAGCCAGCGTCGCACTTCCAACGCCGTAGGTGCTGTGAAGAACCACGACGAGCTCGTCTAGGGTCATGAACTCCTTCCTCGCGGCCCAGGCGGCGACGTAACGCTGGCGTGCTGTCACTCGTAAAATAAGTGCTCGGTCTCCCCGACCTGTACGGCTCCCGGAGCTATCCCACCAGGCTCCGTGGAGCCGTACTCGTCAGACCACACGGTCTCGGCACCGAACGCGAACCTACTCTAGCGTGCTGACCTGCAGACCTTCGTCCTCGAACCGGAAGGGTATGATCCGTCCCCCTGCCTTTGCCAACGCGTCTGACACCGGCTGTTTCCGTCCCAGCTCGGTGAAGAAAAGGAGGCAGCCTCCGCCGCCCGCGCCGCATGCCTTGCCGCTCAACGCACCGGCGTCGTACGCGACGCGGAAGAGCTCCTCGATCTGCGTGTTTGTGACGGATGGAGCGAGCGCCTTCTGAAGCTTCCAACTCTGGCCGATGAGGTCACCGAACTCGTTGGCGGTACCATTGAGGAGAACTGTCCGCATTCGAACGGCGCAGTTCCGGAGGTCGTAGAGAGCGTTGACAGTCGTCGTTTCTCCTCTTCGAAATGCCCCCCAGACATCCTCGTGTATCGTGCTCGACAGTCGTGACTTGCCCGTGTAGCATAGGACAAGGCGGGACTCCAACTCAGTGATCGTACTCTTTGTGACTGGCAGCCGCTCGACACTCACGGTATCGCCAAAGGTCATGTAACAGATTCCACCAACTGCCGCCGCATATTGGTCCTGCTTGCCACCGAGAATACCGAGCAGCTCCTCCAGCTGGTAGGCGAGTTCGGCGATGCGCTGCTTCTGCGCCAGATCCGGCGCCACCTGCTGCCGGACCAGGCTGAGCCAGCAGACATTCAGCGCAGCAGACGTACCCAGCCCTGAGCCGGACGGGAGATCACACCAGTACGTGACTCGTATTCCCTCCTGTGGCGCTTCCTCCGCGCCCACTGTATCGTGGATCTCAAGACGTCCGTGCACATACTTGTCAATCGTTGCATTCACTACGGCACCGCCCGCGCCGCGCGCGAAGATGTTTACATCCGTCCACGCACCTGCAAAGTCCACACGCACGGGTGCACGGCTTTCGATGACCATTCTCTGCCTCCCAGTTGCTTAGGGTGAAGTGTATCGGCGCCAGTACATTCGACAGCCGCGCGTCCGCCGTGGCAGCTTCGTCCAAATACTTAGACTGGCGCAGGAAAAGGTGTGCGTACGTGACATTATAACAATGGAGTTCGCAACCGTCAAGGAAGCAGCGATGAGACATGGAGGTATGGGCTAGGATGTCCGGATACAGAGCATCGGAGATCGAACAGGGACGTGCGCCTCTGGCCACAGCAGTGAGGGCCGACACGTGGTGGGTGGAACCGGCGCTCGTCATTGTCACGCTGGTGGCGTTCTCGGTCTACGCCATCTGGAGAGCGCTGGAGGGCAACTACTTCAGCGGTCTCCAGGCGCTAGACCATGGCGCTGCATGGGCACCAGCCTACCTGTCTCCCTTCTACTCGCCTCCCATCCATGAGTGGTTCCCGAACCTGCCGGGTAGGTTGGGGATTTCACCGGCGTTCTTCGTCCTAATCTTTCCCCTGAGCTTCCGCGCGACCTGCTATTACTGCAGGCGGTCCTACTATCGGGCGTTCTTCTGGGATCCACCAGCTTGCGCTATGACCGAGCCTATCTTGGAGAAGCGCAGAGCGTATACCGGCGAGTCTGCGTTCCCGTTCTTGCTGCAGAACCTGCATCGCTACGCGCTGTACGCGATCCTGATCGTTGTGCTGTTCCATTTCAAGCATCTGTACGACTCGTTTTGGATGGTGAACTCCGCGGGAGGACATAGGGCTGGAGTCGGCTTCGGCACAGTGCTCTTCTTCGCAGACACACTCCTCTTGTCGCTCTACGTTTTCTCGTGCCATTCCTGGCGACATCTCGTTGGTGGGGGGCTGAACCGCCTGAGCAGCGCGCCCATACGGGCTCGGTTGTGGAACTGGGTGACGGTACTGAACGCGCGCCATGGCCTCTACTTCTGGTTAAGTCTAGTCACCGTAGGTCTGGCAGATCTCTATGTACGCCTCGTTGCCGCCGGTGTGATTAACGATGTGAGGTTGGTCTGAGATGGAACCTTACGAGACAATCGAGTACGACGTCCTCGTGTTGGGGGCAGGCGGAGCCGGACTTCGGGCCGCCATCTCCGTATGCGAGGCGGGCCTGCGGTGCGGGATCGTCTGCAAGTCTCTGCTCGGAAAGGCGCACACGGTCATGGCGGAGGGCGGAGCTGCCGCCGCTTTGGGTAACATGCACGAGCCCGACGATTGGCGTGTCCACTTCCGTGACACCATTCTGGGCGGCGCGTACCTGAACAACCCCCGGATGGTGGAGATCTTCACTAAGGAAGCCATTGACCGAGTTCTGGAGCTGGAACGTTACGGAGCGGTCTTCGACCGAACGCCCGAAGGCCTCATCGCCCAAAGGCCGTTTGGGGGACATACCTACCGGCGACTCAACCACGTGGGTGATCGCACAGGTCTGGAGCTGATCCGGACATTGCAGGACAAGGCCGTGTCCCTCGGTCCGACGGTTCACATGGAGACAACGATTACGCGGCTGCTAGTTCACGACGGCCGAATCGCCGGTGCCTTCGGCTACGAGCGTGTGTCCGGACGGTTTCTCCTCTTTCGCAGCAGAGCCATCGTAGTCGCTAGCGGTGGCTGGGGACGGATGTACCGTTTCACCTCCAACTCATGGGAGTCTACTGGTGACGGTGCTGCCATGGCGCTGGAAGCTGGCGCTGACTTGATTGACATGGAGATGATGCAGTTCCACCCTACCGGGATGTTGTGGCCTCCTTCCATGCGTGGCATTCTCGTTACGGAAGCAGTTCGTGGAGAAGGTGGCATCCTGAGGAACGCTCGCGGCGACAGGTTCATGTTCGATCCTGTGTACATGCCTGCGAGATACCAAGGCAAGTTCGCGGAGACTGAGGAAGAAGCCGCGCGCTGGTTGGAGGACAAGGCCAATAACAGACGCCCGCCCGAACTGCTGCCGCGGGACGAAGTCTCGAGAGCCATCTACAAGGAGGTCAAAGCTGGCCGGGGGACGGAGCATGGGGGCGTGTATCTCGATGTCAGTCATCGAGGAGCCGCGTACGTGCGCAGGAAACTGCCGGCTATGTGCGATCAGTTTCTCCATCTAGGCGGAGTGGACATCACGCGAGAGCCGATGGAGGTCTATCCAACGGTGCATTACACCATGGGCGGCATTCGCGTGGATCCTGAAACGTGCGCTACTGCTGTATCCGGTCTGTTCGCCGCCGGCGAATGCGCTGGTGGATTGCACGGGGCGAACCGCCTAGGTGGCAACTCGCTGACGGACATTCTTGTGTTCGGGAAGCGGGCCGGCGACGGCGCGTCGGCGTACGCAGGTGGCGCGGAGATGGCTGCGGTGCCCATCGGCGCTGTCGAGGATGAGCAGAGGATCCTCCTCGGTCCGCTGGACCGGGAGGATGGCGAGAGTCCTGCCACCCTCGCTGGAGAACTCCAAGAAGCGATGCAAGCGGATGCCATGATCGAGCGAACTGAAGAGGGACTATCGCGTTGCTTGGCGCGCATACTCGAGCTCAAGGAACGAAGCAAGCGGGTCAGAGCGGTTGGGCCACGAACATACAACCCGGGGTGGCATGCGGCTCGCGACATCCGCTTCCAGCTCTTGCTGTCGGAGGCCATTGTGAGGAGCGCGCTAGCGCGAAAGGAGAGCCGCGGCGCTCAATGGCGAACGGACTACCCCTCCATGGATCCTGAATGGGGCAAGAGGAACGTCGTCGTTAGAATGCAGAACGGCGAGATGTCAGTCACTCCGGTTCCCCTACCCGAGATGGCGCCACACCTGAAGGAGATTATGGAGGAAGCGGGAAGATGAGCGAGACGGTTCGACTGCGGATCTTTCGAGGTGACGCCTCCGGCGGGGAGGAGAAGGAATACGAGGTCCAGACCTACCCCGGAATGGTGGTTCTCGATTCAGTGCGCCAAGTCCAGGAGCAGCAAGACGGGAGCCTAGCTTGCCGCTGGAATTGCAAAGCCGCCAAGTGTGGCTCCTGCAGTGCGGAAATCAACGGTGTGCCACGACTTATGTGCAAGACGCGCGTCGAGGATGTGTGCGGTCCAACGAGAACGATTCGAGTACACCCCATCAAGACGTTCCCGCTGATCAAGGACCTCGTGACCGATGTCTCATGGAATTACCGCATCGCCGAGACCATTCCGCCGCTGCAACCGCCTGACACCGGCGGCAAGCCGCTGGTCATGGACCAGGCGGACGTAACCCGAGCTCAGGAGTTTCGCAAGTGCATCGAGTGCTTCCTCTGTCAGACGGTCTGCCACGTGCTCCGCGACCACAACCGGAAGGACGCATACTATGGTCCGCGGTACATGGTCAAGCTAGCCGCTCTGGACATGCACCCGCTTGACACGCTTCGACGGCGAGAATTCCTTCGGAACGAAGCTGGCGTGGGTTACTGTAATATCACGCGCTGCTGCCAGGACGTCTGTCCGGAGGAAATCAGAATCACGGACAACGCGATCATACCGTTGAAAGAACGCGTGGCGGACGAGTACTACGACCCGGTGAAGATGCTCATAAGACGTCTGACCGGCCGCAAGTAGCTAAAGGGCCGCCAAGTACCTACTGGCAGCGTCCATGGACCTCCGTGTGCCGTTCGACAGCTTGTGTCTTCGAGCAGTAGTGGACGAGCTGCACCATTGCATCGTCGGTGGACGCATTCAGCGCATTGTTCAGCCGAGTGCGGCGGAACTTGTGATAGAGATCTACCGGGATCGGAGGAGCTGGTATCTCCTCATCAGTTGGGACGCCGTGCATGCCCGGGTTCATCTGGTCCCAAGCAGACCGCGGAGCCTTCCTGCACCATCGCCTTTCTGCATGGCGCTGCGAAAGCACATGGAGGGAGCCGTGTTGGTGGCTGCGAAGCAGATCGGCTTCGACCGTGTTCTGGAGCTAGACATTGTTCCGGGCGAGACCGCTTTGACGCTGGTGGCAGAGTTCATGGGCAGGCACAGCAACGTGATCCTCCGCAGCTCTGACGCGGCCATCATTGCCGCTGCGAAGGTGATTACGAAGCGCCAGAGCCGGTTCCGCGTCGTAACCCCCGGGGCCGCGTACGTGCCTCCACCGCCCCCGCGTGGACACTTGGATCCGTTCGGCTCGCATCAGCCCGAGCGGAACGGGCTGGCCGGAACGGATCAGGAGATACTTGCTGGGCGACTCCTGGAGACGTACATAGGCATGTCACCGTTCCTTGCGAGGCTCATTGCAGTTCGCGCCGCATCGCACGGGTTGGCTCGCGCCTGGGAAGCCGTTTTCGGTGCGGCTAGGCGACGACAATGGTCACCTGTAGTTGCCCACGACGGGTCTGGACGGATACTGGGCGCCTATCCAATCGGCGTTGCAGACCTCGACGGAGTGTGCGAAGAAACGCGTGAAAGCGTTAGCGTTGCGCTGACGGATGCCAGCGTAGCGATGACTGACCGGGAAGCTATTGCGCGGACGCGACGGGAGCTGGCACAGCTCGTAACGGAAGCCCTAGAAGCGCGTACGAAACAACACCAGGAGGTCACGAGCGCCCTTGCCATAGCCGACGAGGCGGCGGAACTGAGGCGTCGCGCCGACCTCTTGCTTGCCGCAGCGGGACGCGCACACATGACCGAGGGGGTGGCCATGGTACCGGACCTGTACGGCGATGGCACTCCCGTATCGGTGGCACTCATGCCAGGTCTCGGCGTGCAGGAATCCGCCGAAGCATATTACGCCCGTGCAAGGAAGTTGACCAGGTCGCGGGAACGGCTGGCCGCGCGGCAGCAGTCGCTGACCGATGAGATCGAGCGCCTCCAAGGGGAACTCCGTTGGTTGGAGACGGAACCGGAAGCCGGTGCCATCGTGGAGCGCAGGCGCGAGTTGGCGGATCTCGGACTGATCCGAGACGTGCGCCGGTCGGCGGCACAGCCCAGTTTGGAGCGTCGGCAACTGCTGAAGGGTATCCGGGTCGTGGACCTAGAAGATGGCTGGGAAGTATGGGTCGGACAGAATGCAGAGGGAAATGACCGGTTGCTGAAGCTTGCTGCGCCGGACGACCTCTGGTTTCATGTCCGGGCCGGCACGAGTGCGCACGTTCTCGTGCGCACGAACGGTCATCCTGACCGTGTGCCGCCGCGCGTCATTCGCCTAGCTGCTGGTCTGGCAGCACGACACAGTGCGGCCAAGCATTCAGCGTATGTTCCTGTGGACTACACGCTTCGCAAGTACGTGCGACGGCCTCGCGGAGCTGCGCCTGGCAGAGTCTTGTACAGGAACGCAACGACTGTGGACGTCGAACCGTTGCAGCACGGCGTTAGCCGAGACGCGGACTGAGCGATCGGTGCACGGTAATCGGCGCGGGCAAGTAATGCACACCCACACGGGTGATGAATGGCCCGCCCACGGACACGCAACCCACCTCTGCGGGTCGAGCCCTTCCCGCGCGCGAGATTCGTGTCACAGCCCCACGACTGATCATCGGGCTACCGCAAGTGAGGAGTCCTGGAGCTAGGTACCCATCTCCCACGAGTTGAGGTACTCGTTCTGTTCGTCGGTGAGCGTGTCCACGGTCGCGCCCATCGCGGCCAGCTTGAGACGCGCGATCTCTCGGTCGATTTCGACCGGTACCGGGTAGACGCGGCGCTCCAGGCTGTCCGCGTTGCGGGCCATATACTCGCTGCAGAGCGCCTGGTTGGCGAAGCTCATGTCCATGACGCTCGCCGGGTGGCCCTCGGCCGCAGCAAGGTTGATGAGACGCCCTTCGCCAAGCACGTAGATGCGATTGCCGTTCTTCAGTGTGAACTCTTCTACGAAGTCGCGCACCTGGCGGGTCTGGACGGCCATGGCCCTCAGCGCTTCGAGGTCTATTTCCACATTGAAGTGGCCAGAGTTGGAGATGATGGCGCCATCTTTCATCGCTGCGAAGTGCTCTCGACGAAGGACGTGGATGTTACCAGTCAGAGTGCAGAAGATATCGCCAAGAGGCACCGCTTCGGCCATCGGCATCACGTCGAAACCATCCATGACCGCTTCCAGAGCGCGGACCGGGTCCACTTCGCACACAATGACGCGAGCGCCCATGCCTCTAGCCCTCATGGCAACGCCTCGGCCGCACCATCCGTATCCCGCCACGACGAAGCGACATCCGGCGAGGAGTCGGTTTGTAGCGCGGATGATCCCGTCAATGGTGCTCTGGCCAGTACCGTAGCGGTTGTCGAAGAAGTGCTTCGTGGAGGCGTCGTTGACGGCAACAATGGGGTAAAGCAGTACGCCTTCCGCAGCCATGGCCTTGAGCCGGATGACTCCTGTGGTCGTTTCTTCCGTGCCGCCGATGATGCTCTGCGCGAGATCTCGGCGCTGACTGTGGATGACGCCGACCGTGTCTGCTCCGTCGTCCATGGTGAGGTGGGGACGAGTGTCGAGGACTGCATGGATGTGCTTGTAATACGTGTCATGGTCCTCGCCCTTGATCGCGAAGGTAGCGATGCCGTATTCCGTGGCGAGGGCAGCAGCAACATCATCCTGCGTCGAGAGGGGATTGGACGCGCAGAGAGCAACCTCAGCACCACCGGCTTTGAGCGTGATCACCAGATTGGCCGTCTCCGTGGTAACATGGAGGCACGCCGCCATCCTTAGTCCCTTCAGCGGCTTCTCGGTCTCGAACCGCCTGCGGATCTGGCGAAGAACCGGCATCTCCATCTCCGCCCACTCGATTCTGAGCTTCCCCTTGGCTGCAAGCGATGTATCCTTCACGTCGTATGCCATGACTGCTCCCACCTCTGTCTGTCGAATCAAGCGCCGGCATTCTCGCCCGCCGGCAAACGCCCGCTATTGTACCGCGTTCGTGTCCGTTTGGCAGAAGGCGAGTATCCTGCGGAGTGGCCTTGGAGTGTAGAATAGGTTGTTAGGCAACAAGCCCTCTGGAATGCACATGAGCAAAGGCGTTTTCTTCTACACCGAGCAGTTCCTCCGCTACGATCTTGGACCCCAGCATCCTCTCCGCCCGATCCGTCTTGCGCGCACGTTCGAGCTGCTACAAGCGTATCGTGCCTTCGAAAGTGTCGAAGTACGCGCACCGCATCCCTGTCCGCTAGATGTGCTGAGCAAAGCACATTCCGCTGAATACATCGAGACGGTGGACCGCCTCAGTGCGGGCGAGCACGTGCCCTTCCCGTTTCGCTACGGATTCGGCTATGGCGACAATCCCGTCTTCCCGGACATGTGGGACTCGTCACTGCTGTACACGGGAGCATCGCTGGAGACTGCGAAGATTGTCGTGAGTGGCGAAGCCCAGGTGGCCATGAACATCTCGGGCGGTCTGCACCATGCGCATCGCGATCGTGCAGCGGGCTTCTGTGTGTTCAATGACTGTGTCGTGGCGATCCACCAGTTGCGCGAGAGATTCGAGCGCGTGCTCTACGTGGACATTGACGTGCATCACGGGGACGGCGTGCAGGAAGCCTTCTACGATGATCCGCATGTGCTGACTGTCTCTATTCACGAGACTGGTCAGACGCTGTTTCCTGGCTCAGGCTTCGTCCGGGAGATGGGGGTCGGGAAGGGAATGGGCTACAGCGTCAACGTTCCGCTCTGGCCTTATACCGACGACGAAACGTGGTACTGGGCCTGGAGGGAAGGCGCTTGGCCCATCATACAGTCGTTCAGACCGGAAGCAGTGTGCCTCGAATGCGGTGCCGACCCTCACTACCTCGACCCGCTGGCGCGCTTGTGTTTGACGGCTCAAGGATGGGCGCGGGCGATAGAGGACGTGGTGTCACTGAGCATACCGATCGTCGCACTGGGTGGAGGTGGCTACAACCTGACAACCGTCCCACGCATGTGGGCGCTGGCCTTCTCGAGGCTTTTCGGCATCCCCTTGGCGAACGAGACCCCTGTGACCTTCTCCGACCACGACCGAGTACCGTTCCTGAGGGACGAAGAGGACCCGCCCATTGCTCCACATGACCGCGAACATGCGCGTTCCTACGCGCGCCAGACCGTCGCCGAGTTGAAAGAACGGGTCTTCATGTACCACGGACTGTAACAGCGGCGACTCTGTAGTGTCAGCCTTCCCCGCAGAGTCGCTCGAGCTCGTCGAAGTAACGCGGGAACGTCTTCGCAGTGCACGAAGGGTTGCGGATGGCGACCCCTGGCACGCGTAGACCGATCAGGGATAGGCTCATTGCCATCCGATGATCGTCGTAGGTATCCAGGACTGCCCCCCTAGGGCGAGCGGGATAGATCGTAAGGCCGTCGTCATGCGTTCGTACCTCCACACGCAGACGCCGGAGTTCAGTCGCCATCGCTTCGATGCGGTCACATTCCTTGAGGCGGATATGGGCAACATTGCGGATCCGAGTTGGGCTACTGGCAAACGGAGCAAGGGCTGCCAGCGTCATGACCGTATCGGAAATGCCGTTCATGTCCACATCCACCCCGCGCAGGGGGGCGCCACCGTATACGGTCACGGCCTCGTCGTCCATGACGACTTCCGCGCCCATGGCTCGAAGGACATCGGCGAACTGGACGTCTCCCTGGAGACTCTGCATCCCTAAGCCAGGTATGCGGACCGTACCGCCGGTCAGGGCCGCCGCCGCCATGAAATAGGAGGCGGCCGAAGCATCAGGCTCGATTGTGTAAGACCTGGCCATCAGCGTCTGTGGTGCAGGCACTGCAAACTCGATACCCGTAGCGTCCTCGCGCATCTGGACAGCGAGGGACCATCTCTCCATCATGCGAATGGTCATGTCCACGTATGGCCGAGATGGGATGCTGCTCTCAGTGGCAAGAACCATGGTCTTCCGAGCGAACGGCGCGGCAAGCAGGAGCGCGCTCAAGAACTGGCTACTCTCAGCGGTCGAGATCCTGACAAAGCCGCCGGGCAGACCGGACGCAACGATGCGAATGGGCAGGTGACCTGCTGCGTCGAGGTAGGTGACCTCCGCCCCAAGCGACTGCAGAGCTTCCGCAAGCGGCCCGATGGGGCGTTCACGCATGCGTTCGGTGCCGTCCAGCCGGTAGCTGCCGTGCCCTATGCAGAGGGTCGCTGTGAGGAACCTAGCTACCGTGCCGGCGTTGCCCACGTGGATTTCCGCGTGGTCTGCGGGTATGCGGCCCGCGCAGCCCTCGACTTCCATCGCTTGTTCTGTCTGGTTGACGACCACGCGCAAGCCGAGCGAGTGGAGCGCCTCCACCATGAGCAGCGTGTCCTCGGAGATACACGCGCCCTCCAGCTTGGACGTCCCTGTCGCCATTGCGGCAAGCACCAGCGCGCGATTCGTGATGGACTTGCTGCCGGGCAGACGGGGTACTCCGCTGACAGCTCTCTGAACCGGAGTGATCGGTAGCGGATCCCTCATGATTGCCTTTGGGAGACGGGCAGATGTCCGCGGCGCAGTATCTGCAGCAACTGCGAACGGTCGCGAGCACGAATTGCAGCCGATACCTCGTTCAGCCGATCACCGAGAGCCAGCGTAGCCTCCGCCAGGAAATCCGCGTTGCGGAGCAAGATATCGGCCCAGAACTCCGGTTCCGAGCGAGCGACGCGCGTGGCATCGCGAAAGCTACCTCCGGCGCAGCGAGGCCCAAGGGGACCGACGGAGTCCAGAGCAACCGATGCCAGAACGAACGCTAAGACGTGCGGTAGGTGACTGACGTATGCCATGATGCGATCGTGCTCGCACGGGGAGAGGATCACGGGCCTGGCCCCTAGCATGCGCACAAGTTGCAGCACCGTCTGCACGGCCTTGTCTTCCGTGGTAGCGGTCGGTGTAACCACCCAAGGCGCACCTATGAAGAGACCGAGCGACGCGGCTTCAGCTCCCCGGCGCTCGGATCCTGCGACGGGATGGCCGCCCACGAAGCGGGAACCTATCGCGTTCTCACAGATCTCCACGATGTCTCGCTTGCAGCTCGCAACATCAGTCACCACGGCAGTCTCTGGAAGCGTTGGAACGATGGCATCGAGCGTTGCGTGGTACTCTGGCTGCGGTACCGCCAGGATGACAAGGTCAGTGCCACGAACCGCCTCGGACGCCGTGTCGCATACTACTTTGACAGCGCCACGCTCGGCAGCACAGACCATGGCGTCGCGAGAGCAGTCGTAGCCCCGTACCGTAGCCAGGGGATCCGCCTGGGAGATAGCCATGCCGACCGAAGTGCCGATGAGTCCGAGACCGATGATGCCGTAGGTCATCTGAGTATCGGTGGTTGCAGCCAACGCACCATGCCGCGCGGACGAGCGTTCCACATCGAGGCCCCTATGATGCTGGTCTACCACTCGCGACCAAGCGCCTGGGCGACCGGCCGCAGCGATTGCATCATCCGCTCGAAACAGGCGAAGGTCAGTGACTGAGCGCCATCCTTGAGGGCTTTCTCCGGGCTCGGATGAACTTCCACCATAACGCCATCAGCGCCAGCGGCCACGGCGGCGCAAGCAATAGCAGGCACAAGGCTCCGCCTCCCGGTCCCATGGGCGGGATCAGCGATGATGGGCAAGTGGGAGAGCTCCTTGACGGCCGGAATGGCGTTGATGTCGAACGTGTTACGGGTATAGGTCTCGAAGGTGCGGATTCCCCGCTCGCAGAGAATGATCTGGTAGTTTCCGCGGGACGCTATGTACTCCGCGGCTTGAAGCCACTCCTCGAGTGTGCTTGCCCAGCCTCGCTTGAGCATGACCGGCATGCGCGTTTCCCCGACTTCCCGGAGGAGGTTGAAGTTCGTCATGTTGCGTGTACCGATCTGCAGAATGTCTGCATACGCGGCAACCAGCTCTACGTCGCGCGGGTCCATCACCTCGGTGATTACGGGAAGGCCGGTCACGTCCCTGGCTTCGGCCAGCAACTTCAGGCCGTCCTCGCCCAGACCGTGAAAGCTATAGGGTGACGTTGACGGTTTGAACGCGCCTCCGCGCAAGACGTGGGCGCCATGTGCCTTCACATGCGTAGCTGTGGCGATCAACATGTCACGGGACTCCACAGTGCATGGGCCAGCCATGATGCAAATGCGCTTGCCACCGATGGGAACACCTCGGACTTGGAGGACAGTGCCTTCAGGGCGAAACGCCTTTCCGACTACCTTGTACGGCTTCGAGATTGGTACGACGCGGTCCACGTATGGGAGCGCCATGAGCTGACT
Organism: Chthonomonadales bacterium; assembly: GCA_037443035.1. Classification (GTDB taxonomy): domain Bacteria; phylum Armatimonadota; class Chthonomonadetes; order Chthonomonadales; family CAJBBX01; genus JABWBA01. Next base: position 343,390 of record JBBIPC010000001.1, on the reverse strand, counting down.
GGCAAGCTCCGCTTTCTCCTCGTCCAGAGCACCGATGGCCCCAATAATCGTAGTTTCCGTCCCGCGGGACAGATGAACACCGAGACCGCGAGACCGAAGGATGTCGCTGACTTCCTCGACCTCGCTCTCGGTTACGTGGGGACTTAGGACGATGATCACTTTGGCAACCTCTGTGGGGATTATAGCATGGCCGTGCTCGTGGCGATTGACGAGAAGGAGAGGCCGCCGGTATACTGCGCTGTAGTAGTGCTCGGGAACAAGACGTTGAAGGGGAGGAGTAGCTCCTTCGGACGTGCCAGAGAAGGCGGGTTAGGTGGAAGCCGCCACACGGACGTGGTGCGAACGTCGCCCTGGAGTCGCCCGCTGAACGTGTTACCTTAGGCGTGGCCGGGTGCGCCCGTTACAGCGTCCGAGAGCCCGGCCCGAGTGGCTGGGAACGAGGGTGGTACCGCGCGGGCAGGCGCCTGCGTCCTTCGAGACGCAGGCGTTTTCGTTTTCGGTCGAGCAACCCGGCACGAGGAGGTAGGAAGATGGACTTGCCAAGGGCTTATGATCCGGCAGTGGTCGAACAACGACGCTATCGAACCTGGATGGAGGCTGGCTTGTTCGGTGCTACACCCGGAACCGGCCGGCCGTACTGCATCACCATCCCTCCGCCGAACATCACGGGCAGTCTACACATTGGCCACGCACTCAATAATGCCATCATGGATTGCATCATACGTTGGCGTCGTATGGTCGGCGATAACACCGTCTGTCTCCCTGGTACCGACCATGCCGGCATCGCGACGCAAGCCGTCGTAGAGCGAGAGCTTGCCAAAGAGGGGTTGACACGCCACGATCTCGGCAGAGAAGCGTTCGTACAGCGGTGCTGGGAGTGGCGTGAGCAGTACGGCAATCGTATTTATCTCCAGTTGCAGCGGATGGGCTGTTCGTACGACTGGTCGCGTGCACGCTTCACGCTGGACGAGCCATACGTCGAGGCGATCTACGAAGAGTTCCTCCGATGGTGGGACCGAGGTCTCATCTACCGTGGTACGAGGGTCGTCAACTGGTGCCCGCGCTGTTCGTCGGCTATCTCTGACATCGAGGTGAACTCCGAGGATCGTCAGGGAGCCCTCTACTATGTACGCTATCCTCTTGCAGATAGGGACGGATCCGTCGTGGTCGCTACGACCCGGCCGGAGACCATGCTCGGCGACACCGCGGTGGCTGTGAATCCTGCTGACACTCGTTATACGCACCTACATGGAGCGAAGGTGCGATTGCCGCTTACCGAGCGGGTGATCCCCATCGTGACCGATGAGTTCGCGCGTATGGACTTCGGCACCGGTGCGGTGAAGGTGACGCCGGCCCACGATCTCGACGACTTCGAAATAGGTGTTCGGCACAGTCTGCCGCAGGTCAAGGTCATTGGCGACGACGGACGGATGACGGCGGATGCCGGACCTCGGTATGCCGGGTTGGAGAGAGACGATTGCCGAACACGAGTGCTCGAAGATCTGGGAGCGCTTGGGCTTCTGGAGAGAACTGAGCCCTATATCGTGAAAACGCCGCTCTGTGACCGGTGCAAGACGGTGCTGGAACCGCTCCTCTCGGAGCAGTGGTTCGTCCGTCAAACGGAACTAGCCCAACCTGCGGCGAAAGCTGTCGAAGATGGTCGTATCCGCTTCTTCCCCGAGCGATACGCGCGAGTCTACCTCGACTGGCTCAGGAACATTCGCGACTGGTGCATCTCACGGCAACTCTGGTGGGGGCATCGCATACCTGTTTGGTGGACCAAGGACGGGCGGTACGAAGCCGGCCGCAATGCGGACGAAGCCGCACGTCGGCTGGGCGTGCCCCCGGACCAGCTCCGGCAAGACGAGGACGTGCTCGATACGTGGTTCTCGTCAGCACTATGGCCGCATGCCATACTCGGCTGGCCTCGACAGACAGAGGAGCTGGCCTTCTGGTATCCGACGAACCTGCTCACCACCGCTCAGGAGATTCTCTACCTATGGGTGGCGCGCATGGTCATGACAGGTCTCGACTTCCTTGGCGAGGTGCCGTTCCGAGATGTCTACATCCACGCCACGGTACTCGATTCCAAGGGCGAGCGCATGTCGAAGAGCAAGGGCAACGGCATTGACCCGCTGGAAATGATCGAGAAGTACGGCGCCGACGCTCTGCGGCTGTCATTACTGCAGCAGGCGGGGAAGAACCAGGACATCCGCTTCGGTGAGGACAGGGTGCGTCTCGCAGGTACGTTCAACAACAAGCTATGGAATGCCTCACGATACGTCCTGGGTGTACTGGAGCAGATTGGCCATCGCATCGAGTGGTCGGAAACCGACGGAGTCGTGTTGCCGGAGGATAGCCGCCTGGGCTTGTGTGATCGGTGGATCCTGTCGCGGCTGCAACGCAGTATAACCATCGTGGATGGTGCTCTCGGAGGGTACGACATGGACGACGCCATGCGCGCTCTCTACAGCTTCGTATGGGACGAGTTCTGCGACTGGTACGTGGAGGCATCCAAGCCACGACTACGAGAAGGTGCAACTGTTACGGGCGTAGTCCTGGCGCATGTACTGGACCGGATTCTGCGGCTGCTGCATCCGTTCATTCCCCACATCACCGAAGAGATCTGGGAGGCCTTCCGCAAGACGGTGGCCAGCAACGCACCGCACCGGAGCATTATGGTGGCCACGTACCCCAGCTCCGACCCAGCGCGGGTGAACGAAACCGCTGAGCGCAGAATGGAGCTGCTCATGGGAGTTGTCCGGGGCATTCGGAACACTCGCGCTGAGTTGGGTGTGCCTGCAGCGGACAGGGTGCGGGTTCATGTGCGTCCGGGTTCACGTGAAGACGGTCTGGTGGTTGGAGACAACCAGGCAGTCGTCAGCGCCCTTGCGCGAGTTCGCGAGCTGGTTATCGGAGCCGAACGACCATCTGAACAAGGACGTTGGGCCGCGTTCAACGTTGGGGAGACCGATGTGTACGTGGATATCGGGTCCAGCCTCGACCTTTCTGCAGAAATCGCCCGTCTCGAGAAGGCATTGACGTCGGTCGAAGCAGAGATCACACGTTCAGAGCAACGACTTGGCAACCCGAGCTTCGTCGAGCGGGCGCCCGCCGCTGTGGTAGAGAAGGAAAGGCAGAATCTCGCGGAGCATCTATCGAATCGAACGCGTCTCAACGAGCGTCTGCGCCAGATGAGAAGTCTCATGAATGGCACCGACCGCACGGACTAGAGTTTGGTAGCCACTCGGCCAGGGAGGACAGAGAGATGCCACGAATCGATGGACGCGAGCGCAATCAGATGCGCGCAGTTAGGCTGGAGCGGGGCTATCTGCCTCACGCCGAAGGCTCGTGTCTCATATCTGTAGGGAATACCCGGATTATCTGCGCAGCATCCGTGGAGGATCGGGTTCCGCCATTTCTGAAAGGTACTGGCAAGGGGTGGGTAACCGCCGAATATGCCATGATGCCACGTGCAACCGCCGAGCGAACGCCGCGAGAAACGCGTGGTCCGGGTGGTCGTACGATGGAGATCCAGCGCATGGTCGGCCGGAGCCTACGTGCCATTGTGGACATGGATGCGCTTGGGGAGCGGACGATTACATTGGACTGCGATGTCATTTCGGCCGACGGCGGCACCAGGACGGCTTCGGTAACCGGCGCATGTGTAGCCCTCGTGGACGCCGTCCGCTGGATGGGAACCGAGCGGCTCCTGAAGAAGAGTGCCATCGACGGGCTGGTGGCAGCGGTCAGCGTCGGCATCGTAAATGGTGAAGAGGCATTGGACCTCTGCTACGAGGAGGACCGTCAGGCGGCAGTGGACATGAACGTTGTCATGACGGACAAGGGGCGCTTCGTGGAAGTGCAGGGCACGGCGGAGGGAGAGCCGTTCGATCGGGCCACGCTGAACCGCCTTCTCGACCTGGCGCATGCGGGTATTCACCACCTGCTGAAGCTGCAGCGTGAGGTATTGGGCATTGACTAGCCAGGAGAATACAATGAGACTGTTCTTCGTTCGTCACGGCGTCGCGGAAGACGTCGCGCCGAGCGGCCTGGACGCGGACCGACGCCTGACCCCAGAAGGCATCCGCGAAGTGGAGGTCGTAGCCGCGTGTCTAGCAGGCCTCGACTTACGCTTGGACGCCATACTCAGTAGCCCCCTTGTGCGAGCCAGACAGACCGCTGAGATCGTGGCCAAGGCGTTGGGGACGCGCGAGCGTCTGCGCATTGCTTCGGAGCTGGCCCATGGTTTCGGCATTGACGCGCTGCAGCGACTCCTTCCAAGCGAGAGCGAGGCGCGGCGAGTCATGCTCGTCGGGCATGAGCCAACGCTGAGCGAGACGATCCGGCAGTTGGTCGGTGGTGGGACGATTCACATGGGAAAGGCGGCATGTGCTGTAGTGAAGGCTGGCAAGCTGGGGCCTGGCAACGGAGTTCTCGAGATGCTTCTTCCTGCCAGCGCAGCGGTCTCCCTGCATAAAGGGAAACGAAGGCGGTGACACGAACCGGCCCGCCGCAGCTCTTGATGCGCCGGCCTTCTCTGTTGGGGATTCCAGAGCCAGTATTGCCCGCGGGATTCGTGCTCAGGACTGCGACGTCGAGCGACGAAGTCCAGCTAGCGACCCTCTTGAGCGACGCCTTCGGTACGCCATGGTCGCCCGCTGGCGTTGCCGAGAACCTGACACGCTGTGCCTCCGTGGATGCCGTATTCGTGATCGAGAAGAATGGGGGTCTCCTGGCAACGGCATCGGCGCGGTTGGACCCCGTCTCGTTCCCGGGAGAAGGCTACGTGCACTGGGTCGGGACAGCGCGCGCCGCGAGAAACCAAGGGCTGGGCCGTGCAGTGATTGTCGCTGTGTTGCAACGGTTCGCGCGGCTTAGTCTGAGGTCCGCGGTGCTGGAAACGGATGACGAGCGGATCTCAGCCATTCGGTTGTACATGGACCTCGGCTTTCAGCCGGTCCTGCGCCACGAGAAAGATGCGGAGCGCTGGACGAAGGTGGGCGAGATGCTGGCATCACACAAAGAGGAGACTTGAGTGACAAGACGTGCTCTGGTGGTATGCGGAGGATGGGAAGGCCATGAGCCTGAGGCCGTGGCAGGCTTCTTTGCTGAGATTCTCGAGAAGGAGGCCTTCTCTGTCCGCGTCGAGCGTACGCTCGATGCTTTTCTGGATGTGAACCAGTTGCTTGCAGTGGATCTCATCGTTCCCGTATGGACTATGGGACAGATAGCCGGTTCGCAACTTGCCCCGTTGTGCGAGGCAGTTCGAAGAGGCGTCGGTCTCGCGGGTTGTCATGGCGGGATGTGCGACGCATTCCGCGACGCTACGGAATACCATTTCATGACGGGTGGCCAGTGGGTGGCTCATCCGGGTGATGATAACGTGACATACCGCGTACGAATCACCGACCATGAGCACTACATCACCCGCGGTGTCTCGGATTTCACCGTCACGTCCGAGCAGTACTACATGCATGTAGACCCATCCAACCGCGTGCTTGCAGTGACGCCTATGCCTGTGGCAGATGGTCCCCATGTCACGAATGGTCCATTCGATATGCCAGTGGTATGGACGCGCATGTACGGCCAGGGCAGAGTGTTCTACACATCGCTTGGACATACCGCGGACGTGCTGCGCATTCCGGAGTCAGCAGAGATCTGCCGCAGAGGGCTCCTGTGGGCGGCGCGGGCTGATGACGAAGCGAACGGACGTACGGGGAGCGAGGTATCCCATGGAAGGTAGTTGTCCAAGCCGTGAGCAGGTGCTAGACGCCCTCCGGGCGGTCATGGATCCCGATCTTGGGCGCGACATCGTGGAACTCGGCTTCGTGAAAGACATCGCCATTGCCGACGGACGTGTCGAGGTGCAGATCGAGCTCACGACCCCAGCGTGTCCCGTGCGAGATCAACTGAAGGCTCGGGCGGAGGAAGCGGTACTCGGCATACCCGGCACCAGGGAAGTCGCGATCAACCTGTCATCGCGCGTCCGCAGCGTGGAGCGAGATCGGAACCTCGCTCCCGGTGTGAAGCACGTAGTCGCGGTGGCAAGCGGCAAAGGCGGCGTAGGAAAGTCTACGGTGGCATGCAACCTCGCCGTTGCCCTGGCCCAGACCGGTGCAACCGTGGGGATCCTTGATGCAGATATCTACGGCCCGACCATACCGCTCATGATGGGTGTGCACGAAGAGCCGGAGTTCGATGGAGAGCATATCCTGCCGATCTACAGGCATGGCGTGTACCTCATGTCCATGGGGTTCTTCCTGGAAAGCGATCGGGCTGTAGTGTGGCGCGGTCCCATGATCGGCAAGGCCCTGCAGCAGTTTCTCGAAGATGTTGCGTGGGGAGAGCTGGACTACCTTATCGTTGATCTGCCACCCGGTACCGGCGATGCACCCATGTCGCTGGCGCAGATCATGCCGTTGACGGGGGTGGTCATCGTCATGACACCCCAGGACGTGGCGCAGCAGATTGCCAACAAGGCAATTATCATGTTCCGGACATTGGAGGAAAGTACAGGGCGGCCTCTGCCGATATTGGGCATTATCGAGAATATGAGCGGTTTCGCGTGTCCTCATTGTGGGAAGGTCACCACCTTGTTCGGATCCGGAGGCGGGGCGCGAGCCGCTGAGCGGCTTGGAGTGCCCTTCCTCGGAGCTGTGCCCATCGATCCGATTGTCACCATGAGCGGCGATGCCGGGCAGCCCTCCATCCTTGTGGACTCCAACACGCCCCAGGCCGAGGCGTTCCGTAAGATCGCTGGCCAAGTTGCTGCCAGGATCAGTCAGGTTTGGTCCGAACACGAGGACCCAGCTTGACGGGTGAATGCAGAGGCGATACAATCCGTATGCTAGTCATCTACGGGAGGCGATGACAGGGGGCGGAACATGAATGCTAGGATCCTTCGGTGTGGTGCGCTAGCGGTGGCTGCACACGCGCTCCTGGCGCTGAGCGCTGCTGCTACACAGCGTCAGAAGGCGCGGATGGTGGAGCTTCCGGCTGGTTCTCGGGTTGCCGTGGTGGCCTCGAACTCCAGAGGTGGCAGCCAAGTCGACTCCGTGGTGGCAGATATGCTCATTACGGCGCTGCGGCGGAACGGCTGGCGAGTCCTCGAGAGACAAGATCTGGATTCCGTGCTACGGGAGCAGCAGCTTGTTCGTTCGGGAGACGTGGACCCGGAGACGGCTGTTTCGGCCGGCAAGCTTGTCGGGGCGCAATACTTGGTGGCTGCGCGAGCAACGGAATTCGGGGTACGCGACAACCGTGTCGGCGGTCTCTTCGGTCTGGGGCCGTTCGGGGGTCTACAGGTACGTACAGCCACGGCAAGGGTCGTACTGGATGCCAGGGTTGTTGACGTACGGACAGGCGACATCCTCGGAACGGCCACCGGAGAGGGCAAGATCGTCAATTACGGCGGTACGCTTGTCGGTGGCTCATGGGTTGGCGGTTCTATCAGCCTTGGTGGAGTGGATGTGAACAGCAGGGATTGGTCGGAAAGCCTGCTGGGACGCGCAGCGCGCAAAGCAGTGGATGAAGTCCTGCAACGTCTGCTGGATGTGTCCTCGGTGACAGCGGGGCGGGTACTCGCTGTCGGTGACGGTGGCGTCTACGTTGTCAGTGTCGGCAGCAACGATGGTGTGCGTGTCGGCGATCAGTTGAACATCATCGAGCTCGATGCCATCCGCGATAGGGCCGGCGAGCCGGTCTGGACCGAGGAAGTGCGCGTCGGCGTGCTGCGCGTAACGGACGTGAAGGCGGACCGGTCCAAAGCGACCCTCGTGGAGGGTAAGAGCCCGGAGGAAGGCGCGTTGGTGCGCCTGATGCCTCGGGAGGATCAGCCGCGGCGGTCTCGCCGATGATGCATGCACGCTTGATGGGCGCTCACATGCCCACGAATGGCGGCCTGGCGTCAGCACTGACGAGTGGCCAGACCATTGGCTGCACCGCCGTGCAGTTATTCACCGCCAACCCCAAGCAGTGGCATGCGCCGCCATTGAAAGACGAGGAGATTCGTTCGTTCCACGACGCGATCGAAGCGACGGGAATTGGTTTCATATGCGCTCACGATTCCTATCTGGTGAACCTCGCGGCGCCGGACTCCAAGGTCCATGCCACCTCCATGAGGGCGTTCATGCACGAGTTGGAGCGGGCGCATCAGCTCCGCATACCCTGGGTTGTGACGCATATGGGAGCCCACTTGAATACCGGAGAAGAGGAGGGGCTTGGGCGACTGACGGAGAGTGTCAAGCGGCTACTGGCAGATAGTGAGGGCATGAACGCAGGCATTGCGCTTGAGACAACAGCAGGTCAGGGCACGGGTCTAGGATACACATTCCAGCAGCTACAACGGGTTCTCGACGGGGTGGGGGATCATCCCAGGCTTGGAGTTTGCCTGGACACATGCCACATCTTCGTGGCTGGGTACGACCTGACGAGCCGGGAGAGTTATGAGCGGCTCTGGGTGCAGTTCGACTCGACCGTCGGCATCCGTCGGCTGAAGATCATCCACTGCAACGATGCAAAGAAACCTGTTGGCAGTCGTGTGGACCGGCATGAACATCTGGGGCAGGGACAAATCGGCCTCGAACCGTTTCGCTGGCTGGTGAACGACAGTCGCCTGCGGCATCTACCCCTCATCCTGGAGACACCTGAAGCCGAGACGATGCACCAAAGGAACTTGGAGGTGTTGCGAGGACTGGTCGAGCAAGGATGACCCGCCGTGCGAGCTATCGCTGTGCTGTTGGGTACTGCGCTGGCTATTGCTGCGACGCTTGTCGGATGGCGGATGCTGCAACGCACATCAGAACGTCACGTCCCAGCCAGCGGTTATCCGGCGTCCGTGACTCCAGAGGTGAGCGCGACAACATCGAACGTAGGACTCGATGTGCCGCTACCAGCCTCTGAGCTACAACGGCGCGAGTATGAGTCCAAGCGGATCCCGTTTCTGAGCCAACTGAATACAGCGTGCCGCTCGTACCATGCGACATGCCACACAGGCGACGATCTCGATGTCCTAGAGGTAGTGCTGGAGCCAGTCCCAGCCATCCAAACGCCAAGCGTTCATGGCGTGATCGAACCTATTCGCGACGAAGCCATCCGACGCGGTGCCTGGACCTACGGCTATCGCCGCATTCGGTTTCTCCAGTCTCAGGCTGAAGGTTCGGGCAAGCCACCCGCGCTAGTTGCCGAGATTACTCGCACCGAGAACGGGCGCTGGGTTACGTTCCTGCGTTAACCACCCACAGGCCATCCGCTTCTGCGATCAAGCCCGCTGGTAGCGGCAGGGGCCGTTCCGTCCGGTGTACGAGGTCGTAATGAGCACTCGCGTCCGCCGCATCGTTGAAGCCTTGCATGGCATCGAGCACATGGAGAGCCAGCGCGCCAGACGCGCGATGGGGTCCGCCCGTGGCGATGCCAAGGATCATGTCAACCAGGCCGACGCCGCGGGAGTTAGAGGTGAACCCTCGCGTCACGGGGACCTCGGACCAGCTCCTGTCTCCCCGCCGCATCATCAGCGGTGTTCCTCCGAAGCCATTGGGGTCGGGAACGAGAAGAGAACCCTCCGTTCCCCAAATCTCGATCCTCGGCAGCGTCGTATGCCACACATCGAAGCTCGTAATGATCGAACCTATGGCGCCCGACGCGAACTCCATGACACCATGAATATGTGTTGGCGTCTCGACGCGGATGACTCTGCCGTGTTTGGGCTGGCTCGTGATGATACGCTCGGAGAATGTGATGCGATTGGCGCCCGTGACACGATGGATCGGCCCTAATAGATTCACTAGAGCGGTCAGGTAATAGGGCCCCATGTCCATCATCGGCCCACCGCCTATTTCGTAGTAGAACTCCGGGCTCGGGTGCCAGGTCTCGTGGCCATGACAAAGCATGAATGCGGCAGCGCCGACGGGCTCTCCAATGGCACCGGAGTCTATGAGATCTCGGCAGGTCTGGTGCGATCCACCGAGGAACGTGTCGGGCGCACTTCCGATGCGAACATTCTGAGACGTAGCTACTCCGATCAGTTCAGATCCTTGCTGGCGACTCACAGCGAGGGGCTTTTCCGTGTACACGTGCTTCCGCGCACGCATTGCCATCAGCGAGACAGACGCGTGGGCCTTGGGGACAGTGAGGTTGAGCACAAGGTCCACGTCCGGGTGGGTGACAAGATCGTCAGGTGCGAGAACCATAGGAATGCCATAGGTCTGGCTGGCTGCTTGCGCCTTCGCGATGTCGAGGTCAGAACACGCAATGACGCGCGCGAGGGGGTAGCGCTGGAGGTTGGTGAAGTAGATGCCGCTGATGTTGCCACATCCAACCACACCAATTCGAACTGGTTCCATGGATTAACTCACTAAGGGAATTGACGACGATTGTACCCTGTGTCACACTTGCGCAATCCTGTCGTGCTAGATGGTGATGGGCGTGTGGCAGACGTCAGAAGGTAGAGTATGCGAAAGGCTAAGTGAGCCTGCAAGGGAAAGGGGGCTGGTGATGAGAGGGGAACGTGGTGCGCATCGGGCGAGCCTTGTGCTACTGGCATTCCTGTTGTGGGGCTGTGGTGGTGGCGGAAGCGACCCTGCCACTCGCTTGACGGGAGTGGTAACCGATGTGGACGGTAAGCCAGTGGCTGGAGCATCCGTTTCGTGTTCGGGCAGGTCGACGGTGTCGCTGAGCAACGGCACGTTCGCTCTGGCGAATCTGCCGAGCGGCATCCGTACGGTCTCAGCATCGGTCACCATCGAGGGGCGACGCTACAGCGGTGAGACGCGAGTGGACCTTTCGGCGGGAGAGAAGAACCGCAGCGTCAACGTGGTAGTCTCGGACGAGCGTTACCAGGCGCGGCTCACTGGCGTGGTCATAGACGCCGGTGGATACGCACTTGAGGGTGCGAAGGTCTTCGTGCAAGGGCCGTGGGGATCCACCTTGGGTGTCACCGGCTCGGATGGCGTCTACGACATACGACGCCTCACGCCGGGCGTGACATATGAGGTCACATGTTCCCTGGCGGGATATATGAACGACACGAAGACCATCCATCTTGCCGCGAACGAGGTAGCCAATCTCTCCTTCGCATTGCCTTATGGCAGCGATCAAGGTGCGATACCAGCACCACAGAACCCTGCGGCACAAGCGTGGACGATTGCCGATACTGTGACACGCTCTCCAGGTGGCCGCCCGGCGTACCTGCAGTGGCTTCAGAGGGTCTACCGCCAGCGCCGTGGACTGCCTCTCGCGCCCCGAACGGGGGATCCGGTCAGCACGTCAGCAGGTCGGGCTACTCCTGCTGGGTCCGTCATCGAAGTCGATCTGTTCTGGGACTATCGCAGTTGGGACGATCTGTTCGGGTACGCCGTCAAGCGAGGCACTTCGAGTCCGCCAAGCGCCACGACGGCTGTGCTCAGGGACCCCCTCGCATCATCGTTCTTCGACGTGGATCCTGTGCTGACGCCGGACACGGTCTACTACTACACCGTCCATTGCTTGGATACGGTTGCGTTCCCGTCTCGTGGCATTGTGGGACCGGCAAGTGACGTCGTATCGGCCAATCCGTTGCAGCCCATACTTGCGACGGCGCCGGCCCAGGGGGATGCGGTCACGGGCGACCCCATCTTCCGATGGACTGGAGTCTACGGTGCGGCAACATACCAAGTTGTCGTATGGGATCGTTTCCCCGATCTCCAGAACCCCGATGATCCTCATGGAGCTGTGCCTCTGTGGCCCGCGGACTTCAACAATCCAGGTGCGAGCAAGGTCCAGGCACCGCAGACCTCGCTGCAGTACCAGGGACCGTATCTCCAGGCGGGTCGGACGTACTACTGGGTCGTTGTCGCGGCCGACAGTGGCGAGTACGCGCTATCGGTCAGCCGGATCATGAGGTTCGTTGCCCGCTGACCCCATGACGAAAGACGCCGGGCAGCGATCGCCCGCTGCCCGGCCTTCTTGAGGAACGGCGGGATAGCGCCGTTCATGACCCGAGGGCTAAAACAGCACTAACCCCCGCCACACCTCCGTTGACTATGATCCATTCCTAGCCACCACCCCCTTTCCTAGTCTGCCTACTATTATCTGCCATATCGTGGCGGCAGTCAAGGGCGCCGAGTCGAGTTCTCTGCACAGCGTGCGAAACTGTGTCAGACCGGCAACCCAAGCTCCTCTGCCTGGAGAACGGCCATCTCCCACGCTTCCATAGCCTGGGACAACTCACGTTGCGCTGCTTCAAAGTCCTGTGCCAATCGCACCATGTCATCACCTGGCTGCGGTGCTGCCAGACACTCCTCGATGCGTCTGAGCCAGTCCTCCGCTTCCTGGACACGGCTTTCAGCTGCCTCGACGGCCTTGGCAGCTCGACGGCGCATGCGCGCCAGCTCGAAGGAGTTACGTGGACGGCTGGCCTCCGCGGCTCGGACGGGGGCCGGAGGGGCAGAACGTTCCAGTTGGCGCATGCGGGCTCGGCGATAGGAGGAGTAGTTGCCGTCGTACCAGGTTGCGGCGCTACCCGCGATCTCAAGCGTGTGCGTTGTCACTTCATCTAGCAGGTAACGGTCATGGCTGGCCAGGAGAATGGTCCCGTCATACTCTTTCAGAAGTTGTGCCAGAGCATGTCGGGCTGCTATGTCGAGATGGTTCGTCGGTTCGTCGAGTACAAGCAGATTCGGTCGCATCAATGCCAGCTGGGCGAGAACGAGCCGATTCTTCTCTCCGCCAGACAGTTGCGCGACGGTCTTGAAGACATCGTCACCGGTGAATAGGAAGCGTGCGAGAAACGATCGGGCCTCGCCAAGGTCCACCTCGCGCGCGGTCATGAACGTCTCCAGCACCGTCATCTCGGGGTCCAGATCTGCGGTCTCCTGCGCGAAGTATCCCGGTAACACACTGGCACCGAGTCTCGCGGATCCGCTGGTCGGAGGCTCATCACCCAGAACAATCCGTAGAAAGGTGGTCTTGCCCGATCCATTGGGGCCGACCACGCCGATCTTCTGACCCCTCGTCACCACCAGGGACAAGTCGCTAAAGAGCACGCGTTCCCCGAATCGCTTGCTAAGCTTCTCGATGATTACGACCTCGTTACCACTGCGACTATCCGCGCTGATCGCAACCCGAAGATCGCGCAGCCGGCTTGGACCTTCGAGCGTCTGTTGGCGGAGTCGCTGTGCTGTCTTGAAGCGCGACCAGGCCTGATTTCGGTTCTGGCCTGCCTTGTTGCGCCGCCAATACTCCTCCAGTCGTGCTATCTCCCGGGCACGCGTCGCTGTGTCCTCTTCATAGCGGGCCAGACGCTCCTGGCGCTGTTGCCAGTACGCGGAGAAGTTGCCCCGATAGGATGTAAGCTTTCCGCGATCCAGCTCGATCACTGACGTAACGACATTATCCAGAAACCGTCGGTCATGGGACACCACGACCAGCGCGCCACCAAAGCTCGAGAGGAAGCTCTCGAGCCACTCGGTGGCGTCAAGATCCAGGTGATTCGTTGGCTCATCGAGCAGGAGGATCTCCGTCCCTGAGAGGAGCATGCGAGCCAAGGCCAGACGCGTCTTCTGCCCGCCCGATAGACTGGCGCAGGATCGGTGAAAGTCGCTCTCGACGAATCCTAGCGAGAGAAGCACTCGCCGAACATCCCGCATGGCGTCGTGCCCGCCCATCGCGTCATGGCGGTCGCGCAACGCAGCGTACTCAGCCATGATCGCTTCGAGATCGCTGCCGGTGGCCGAGGCCATTGCGTGTTCGCAGCTCCGCATGCGGGCTTCGAGGGCCACTAACGAAGCGAGCGCAGCCTCGGCCTCCGCCCATACCGTCTGCTTCGGATCCACGGTCTGTTCCTGCTGCAGTAGCTCGACGCGGACGCCGCGAGCGAGCGATACCTTCCCGCGGTCCGGATCGAGACGACCAGCGAGCACCTGCAGTAACGTCGTCTTCCCAGCACCGTTAGGGCCAACGAGTCCGACGCGCTGACGCCACTCCAAGCGGATGGACACACCAGCGAGGACAGTCAGCGCACCGAAGGACTTTTCCAGGTTCTGTGCAACCAGCACGCTCATGGCGGAGCTATTCTACCTTCGCCATGGCGGGGGCCTGATCGCGGATTGACAGGGCGCAGCGTTGGGCCGCATAATGAGAAAAGCAAAGACATCGGTGGCGAGTGGATAGCTTGGCGCTATCCACTGGTTGTCTATGGAGAGTGAGTCATGCCTAACATCGTTGTTGTCGGCGCGCAATGGGGCGACGAGGCTAAGGGCAAGGTCGTGGACTATCTGGCCGCCAACGCCGACATGGTGGTCCGGTATGGAGGTGGTGCCAACGCAGGACATACGGTCACTGTCGGCGGAGAAGTGTACAAGCTTCATCTGGTGCCGTCTGGCATCCTTCGTGAGAATGTGCTATGTGTGATTGCCGCCGGTGTCGTTGTGGATCCTGCTGTGCTAGTACAAGAGATCCGCGAGCTGGGCGATCGTGGCTGTCCCATCGCCAATCTTCGGGTATCCAGCCGAGCCCATGTGATCATGCCGTACCACCGGATGCTGGACCAACTCGAGGAGAAACGGCGGGGGGCTAGCGCCATCGGTACCACCGCACGCGGCATCGGACCAGCCTATGCGGACAAGGCATCGCGTTCTGGAATCCGCGTGTCCGATCTCGTTGACGACGAGCGTCGCGAGACAGTTATACGACAGGCGGTCGCCCTCAAGAATGAGGTGCTGGTGCGGCTCTACGGTGCGGATCCGCTGGACGCCGATTCTGTGCTGGCGGAGTACGTGGAATACGCGAACGCACTCACGGGGTTCGTATGCGATACCGCAGCTCTCGTGTCCGAATGTGCCCGGGAGGGACGTGGCATTGTATTCGAAGGCGCCCAGGGAACCCTCCTCGACCTAGATATTGGTACGTATCCTTACGTGACCTCCTCCCACCCCATCGCAGGTGGAGCCTGCATAGGAACTGGCGTGGGTCCCACGGCGATTGACAGTGTTGTGGGTGTCGCCAAGGCATATACAACGCGAGTTGGGGCCGGGGTGTTCCCAACGGAGATCACAAACGGTATCGGCGACTACATCCGCCAACGCGGGAACGAGTATGGCACGACGACAGGACGGCCACGGCGCTGTGGGTGGCTGGACGCCGTGGTCCTCCGCTACGCGGTACTGCACAACGGCCTGAAGGGTCTTCTGCTGGGTCACCTCGACGTGCTATCCGGACTGGATACGGTCAGGATTGCCACCGCTTATCGCTCCGGTGCCATGGTAACGGAGGCCATGCCATCGGATCTCGCCTTCCGCGAAGGCATCGAACCAGTCTATGAGGTGTTGCCTGGTTGGGCAGAGGACATCACGGGTGAGACGACATATGATGATCTGCCCGAGGCATGCCGCGCGTACGTGAAACGGGTAGAGCAGCTCGCGGGTGTACCCGTCTGGGCAGTGTCGGTTGGCCCCGGGCGCGAACACATCATCCCGGTACCGGGTCGCACACCGTACTGACAGCTAGCCGGGCTTCTTCGCACCGATCGAGCAGTGGCGCGTATGAGGTCGGCCTTCGGGCGCGTTACAGCCAGGGCATAGCCCAGGTCCGCGCCAGACTTCTGCGGCCGCAACACTGCTCTGTTTGCCGAGAGACGCCCGGCTGGTTCGCGATGGTGCAGGGCGCCCTTCACGAGGAAGCGTCCCAGTGTCGTCGAGTTCCGGGGCGAACTGGGTACCATAGCCTGCCATGGCTAGTGCACGCCCAATTGCACCGGTCTCGGCCTTCTCCACCCAGCCTGCCGGAAAATCCTGTTTGCTTTCGGTCTTCATACCAGTGGAGATGATCCTGCCCTCGGCGTTCCGAACCGTGGCCTTGACCGTGGCCCAGCCAGCCTCATAGCCACCCTCGGCTATCTCTGTGGTGAGGGACCAGTCGGGATGCTCGTCGCGGAACCATAGCACGCGTGCAGCAACCGGAAGGTAGTGCTGACCTTCGCGGAGCCTTATGAGATGCTTGCGGACGTCCTCCGGCATACGGCGAAGAGGGGTCTCGGCTACTGGCGGCCGGGTCTTCTCGGATTCCTCGCGAGGTGCCAGTGACGGTGACGATGCAGTGGCGGCAGGCTCTTCCATAGATCACGGTCTCCTTGGTTGCGCTTTTCCTACATACTCGCATGCGGAACACACCATGCGGCAACCACTGAAGCAAAGGGAGCGACGACGTCATGCGTACCAGAAGCGTTCTACTCGAGACCACACGCTAGCCCGAGCAGCGGGCGGCAGTGCGTCGAGAAACGACCGCCCGTAAGACTTGTTGACGAGGCGACTGTCCAAGACGCACACGATCCCACGGTCTGTGCGGGTACGGATCAGACGACCGAAGCCCTGTTTCAGGCGAATCTGCGCCTGCGGAAGACTGAACTCGCGGAACGGATCGCCGCCACGAGCCGCGATGGCGTCCGCTCTTGCCTTGGTAATCGGCGAATCCGGTACTGCGAACGGGATACGGTCAATAACGACCGCACTCAGGATTTCTCCTTGCACGTCCACGCCTTCCCAGAACGTCTGGTTGCCGAGAAGCACACCGTTGCCACTCCGGCGGTATGCGTCTAGTAGCTTCTGCGGAGGCATGTCGCCCTGTCGAAACAGAGGGAACTCGACAGTATCCCTCAGACGAGCGTACACGCCCTGGAGCGCCGCCCGTGACGTGAAGAGGAGGAACGCCCTGCCTTGTGTGAGCCGGAGTATGTTGCGTATCTCCTCGGTAATGCCATCCAGATAGCCGTCGTCCAACTGCGTTGGGGGAGGGGGTAGATGCGCAGGGACGTAGAGAAGAGCCTGGGTGCTGAAATCAAACGGTGAGCCTATGACGTGTTCGCTGGCCTGGGTGCAAAGGCCGAGGCGCTGCTCAAGATAGGCGAAACCGTCGGACGTCGCGAGGGTAGCCGACGTGAGGATAGCGCACCGTGTCCGCGACCATAGTGTCTCGGCCAGCAGCGTGCCTAGTTCGATGGGAGTGCTGTGGAGAATGGCGGTCGGCTCCGACTCCTGTCGCCGGCCACGGGCGCGTTGACTACCCTGGACTTCACACCACAGCAGGCGACCCGGTTGGTCGGAGAGCACCCGTATGACGGCTTCGGCCAGGCGGCGCGCAGTCTGCTGGAATCCCTCGAGTCGCTCCTTCTCCCGGTCCTCCGCATCGGGCAGCTTCGAGGATATCGCCGCATCCACCTGAGCAAGCAGAGCTTGGATGGACGAAGCAGCGCTCCTCATGGCAGAGACCTCTTCAGGCTCCAACGCATCCTCGAGCGTCAGATCGCGCTTGTAGCGATAGGGTAGTTCGAAAAGGTTGTTGTGCAATCTCTCTAGTCCGTCGAGAGCTGTCTCCAGCTCCGCCAGCACGCGCATGCGCCTCAGGCGGTCGGAGAACGCCGGTAGTTCCCAGCTCCCCAGAGAAATGCTCAGCGCGGAAGTCGCTGCCTCCTCTAGATGATGGGCCTCGTCGAGGATCAGAATGTCGTATGCCGGAAGCAGTCCAGATCCATCGTCTGAGGTTTCCCGCGTCACGAGGTCGGTCATGAGGAGCGCATGGTTCACGACGATCAGATTGGATGTCTGCGCGATGCGACGTGCACGGTAGTAGTGGCATGTGTCGTAATACCTACACTCGCGGACCCGGCACGTGTCCTGATTGGCAGCAATCTCGTGCCAACGTGTGTAAACGAATGGGAGTTCCGAGCAGTCTCCTGTTTCTGTGCGTGACGCCCAGTCGCGCACCTTCTCGAACTGTGGGTCCATGGTATGGAAGAGGTCGCTGCAGGCGACGTCCATGTCCTGCTTGCACAGGTAACGGCCTTTTCCTTTGAGAAGGCACGCGCGTATGGGCACTTCTGGAAGGAGCGTCTCGAGAAGGGGTATGTCTTTCTCGATGAGCTGCCCCTGCAGGTTCACGGTGTAGGTGGAGATCACGGCCTTCTTGCCAGCCGCGATCGCATATGCGGCCGGTATGAGATAGGCCAGGGTCTTGCCTACACCGGTGCCCGCTTCCACGATGCAGTGCGTCTGGCTCGCGATGGCGGCCGATATCGCTTCCGCCGCCTCGATCTGCTGAGGACGGTGCTCGTATGTTGCCAGGAGGTTCTGAAGCCGACCTCCTGGTCCCAGCAGGTCTTCCAAGCTCGGCAGACGAGCCTTACCGTGCTCGGCCATCACCGGCACCGTTCTGCACGTAGACGAGCTTCTTCATCATAGACACGACGGTGCCGAACGAGTTCAGCGCACGCGCTTCGATCAGATGCTCGCCGTCCGTCCAGTCCCGTGTATCCCAGCGAACTGTGTACGGTGTTCGGTTGACGATGGCGACTGGCGATCCATCTAGAAGGAACACGACAGGGCCGCCGTGTGGCTCAGCCGATGACCTGGCTATTACAGTCAGGTATCCCGACACAGGTTTCTGGGCGGACTGACGGGTTCGCTCCAACGCTAATTCAGCATACCGCCGTCCGGCCTCAGCGATGAGGGACTTCGCCTGCGGAACCTCGGTTTGTGCCACGGCCACGCGGATGACCAGGACGTCGCCGTCCGACGGTGCGAACCCATCATGGACAGGTAGCAACTGGCCCCCTACCTCCAGAGCGACCTCGACAGGTCCTAGCCTACACAGGGCATCGAGCAGCGCCATGGCGCTCGGCGGGCCAATGGAAAGGACATCTCGGGGTGTGGGACCTGCCTTCGCCGGAAGGACGCGTATGGCTGCGCCCTTACGGAGAACCACCTGCATGCAGTCCGCGGACGTCTGCTTCACTCCCTGGCTAAGGTCACCGCTGCTGGTGGCTACCTCTATCGCAGGCTGGACGACGCGGGCTACGAGCTGCCATGCGCTTTCATTGGCAGCGCTGACCTGGACGGCTCCGAGGCTGGTGTTCGATATACGAATCCGTAGCTGAATCGTATCGGTGGCAGCGGATCCCAACGCCAGGCTGGGTAGGGGGAGCGCCCTAGCCGCCGCCAGGCTGGTAGGGAACAGCAGGAAGAGTACCAACCACCCCGTCGACCGCGCCTGTCGAGACCACTGCATCTTGTACCGACCGTATCTGCGCCAGAAGACCTGGGCATGCGTGAGGTGAGAAGGCTGGCCGTTGGAATGCGGCCGATACGAGCGGCCACCAGCCATATCTGTAGATATGCGAGCAGTCAAAGAGCATGACGCCACCCGAACGCTTGACTGCGACGTCCATGGCGGCGGAGAACTCGTCTGGCCGACCCTCATAGTTCAGAGCATACAGCCCAGCATAGACTGGTACCGCGTTGGCGGTCACCCTTGTGGAAACGACGGCAGCCGTCTCTACAGTGGCGCCTTCACTGGCCCCCAGGGCCCGAGCACGTTCGCGGGTCGGAACCGCATAGTAGCATCCTGTGGTGAGCCAGTCGAGCTGTTCGGCATAGCCTGTTTCCGAATAGGACGCTGTCGCCCACGGTTGCGACACTGGAAAGCGCTCACTTGCCCAGTTTACCCCGACCCCGTAGTAGGTAGTGAACCACGATCCAACGTAAGCTGCGATACGCACTTCGGGACGCACTTGCTTCACCGCCTGACGTACCTCTCGAAGGAACTCGCTGATGACGCGTGCTCGAAACTCGAGCCACTGGCGGAAGTACGGCCCCGGTCTGACAGGTTCACCGGGAATGGGGTTCACGTCCAGCACATCCTGCGGCCAGCGCGATACCGACCGACCTAGCCACTGTTCGAACGCAGCGCGT
The DNA here is from genome assembly GCA_037443035.1 of Chthonomonadales bacterium. Taxonomy (GTDB): domain Bacteria; phylum Armatimonadota; class Chthonomonadetes; order Chthonomonadales; family CAJBBX01; genus JABWBA01. Next base: position 323,672 of record JBBIPC010000001.1, on the reverse strand, counting down.
GTCATCGGTGAGAAGTCGGCATAGATCGAGGCATAGCGCATGCGATCGAGAACGATGCCATCCACAGGATACCGCTCGGCAATCTCCCGAATGATCTCTATGGCATGCTTACGTGCTCTCGGATGGAGAGGATTCGTGAAGGCGCTGACACGCTCGCTTGGGGCATCGACGATGGGAAGCAGCTTCCCCTCGGCCTGAAAAGTGGAGCGGTCGCCAGCCCGCAGGTTGGTACAAGCCCATTCGCGGGCCGCGTCTTGCAGTACCAACAGGCGGCCGTCCTCCGAAGCCATGAGGGGCTCGTCTCCCAAGAGGGCCGGATCGATCATACCGGAGACGCGTCCATCGTGCTCTAACACGACTGCCAGGGAACGCTCGGGCGTACTAGCCGGCCAGACGACATAATCAGCTCCTTGGACCGTCGGAACGCCATCCTCTTCCGGATCATCGGACGACCGTATGCGCAGCTCCGATCCGTTCGGAGCTCGAAGCGTTCGGCGGATGGAGAGGACGACCGACTGCCACTCGGGACGCGCGTAGGCCAGACCCTGACCGTGCATCTTGTGCCCCTCGGAAAACACATTGACCGAAGCAGCTACCTCCAGACCTGCTTTCCGACCCTCGTCGAGGAATGCCTGCAAGACATCGAAATCGGGAACGGTCTTGCCCTTCCACTCTGATAGACGCGGCGCGACACTGCTTGGGTAGAGCACCTGTCCGCTGATGGGTTTCACGTCCACGACGATGGTTGTGAGCTTCGCGTTCTTTGCGCGAGCGACTATGTCGGCCACACCCTCCCGTGTCGTGACGCGGTCCAGGTTCGCAGTGGCGTCAACCCAGAGGACACGACCCTGCAGGCCTGTGTAGTAGTACAGCGCTCTTGCGAACGACGGCGACCGATCGGCTGGTGATGCACCTGAGATCGAGCCGAGTCCCATGGCCGCAGCGACGCAGTACGCCAGATGCCAGTAGCCGGTGCGGATCGTCACTGCCGCTGTTCGCCGTGTGAGCCGGCACCTTCCATGACGAAACAGGCAAGTGCTTCCTGCCAAGGTCGAAGCTGCGTCAGCGCGACCGACGGCGCGCTGAGACTTGTGAGCACGGAGTAGGAGGGGCGTACGACAGGTGACGGCCACTCAGAGGCCGCGATGGGCGACACGAGTCGGTCATCCAGCCCAGCGAGACGCACGGCTGCGAGGGCAAGCTCGTACCACGACGCGAAGCCGCTGTTCACACGGTGATACACGCCGTAGGGCGCTTCGCGCACTATCTGCCAGATGGCCTCTGCCAGGTCGCGGGTGAATGTGGGACTGCCGATCTGATCGGCTACGACACGCAGCGGCTGGGCCTTTGCAGCACGCTCGAGTACCGTTCGGACGAAAGACCTACCGTGCAGACCATAAAGCCAGGCTGTCCTGACGATCCAGTGCTGCGGACAGTGCGAGCGGACAGCGTGCTCGCCTGCGAGCTTCGTGGCGCCATAGACGTTCAATGGACGGGGAACGTCGAACTCGTGATAGGGGCGTCGCTGGCAGCCATCGAAAACGTAATCCGTACTCACGTAGCATAGGGCTGCACCGACTCGCGCGCACGCAGTGGCCAGCGCCCAGCTTCCGAGGGCGTTCACTTTGTACGCGGTATCCGGATCTGCTTCAGCGTGATCTACGTTCGTGTACGCAGCGCAGTGCAACACGAGGCCGGGACGGAGCCGTTCGAGAGTAGCATACACCTCTGCAGGCTGGGTGATGTCCAGATGAACGTCACTGTCTCGGAGGTCGGCGCCGAGTATGTCCGACACGTCGTTCGGTGCAGTTGCCAGTATGTCCGTTCCAAGCATACCGGCCGCGCCTGTGACGAGCACACGCATCGCTACCTCCTACCGGATCCTGAAGGCCGCGACCACGACGACGATCCAGAGAACTAGGGTGGCCTGGAGGGGTCTATCCTGGAGCAGCATCGTCTCAGGGCTACCTCCCATATGCTTGATGTGAATGAGGTACAGGTAGCGGAAAATGCCGTAGATGACGAAGGGCAGTGTCGCCACCATGCCCGGATGCGATGTTGCCGTGGGAGACGAGGCTGAGTAGACGGCGTACGATACAATGAGGGCGCCCAGAACGATAGAGATGAGCTGATCGAGAAATGCAACGCTGTAATGGTCCAAGGTCTCCCGGTGCTCTCCAGCCCTTTCCCCCATGCAGAGCAGCTCGTGCCTTCTCTTGCCAAAGCCGAGGAAGAGGGCGAGCTGAAGCGTGCAGACGAGAAGCCAAACGGACGCGGGCACTTCGATGGCGACAGCTCCGGCCACTACCCGTATGACAAAGGCCGACGCAATGGCGAAGACGTCGAGAAGTACCAGATGCTTCAACACTAGCGTGTAGGCAGCTTGAAGAGCCAGAAAGCCTGCGGCGATCCCCGCTGATGGAAGCCCCAGGATGGCAGCACTGCCGAGACCACCCAGGCACAGAATGCAGCCTGCTAGAGCAGCGGTCGGGACACTCAGGTCGCCACGAGGGATGGGACGGTTGCGCTTGTCCGGATGTAAAGCGTCCTGATTACGGTCCCGCACGTCGTTCAAGATGTACACGCCGGATGACATCAGGCAGTACGCGGCAAAGGTCGTGCAGGCGATGGGCAGGAGTCGCCAGTTATCCGTGAAGACCATGCCGGCGAACACGAAGAGATTCTTCGTCCACTGCCGGGGTCGGGCGGCCTCCATGATCGCTGATAGCGTCCCGAGGAGACCGCTCGTCTCGCCGATCACGTCCCTTTCACTCACCGAGGGAGTCATAGGCACGTAGGACTTTCGCGATGATGTCGGACGTCGAATGCTCATCTACATGTTGGGCGATGATGACCCGGCCACCGAGGTTCCGGACGGTAGGCGCCTCTGGCACGCGATCCGGGTCTATGTCGCCGCCCTTGACGTAGATCTGCGGCGCAACCTCTTCGATGAGGCGGTCGGCCGTAAGCTCGTCGAAGAGCGTGACATAGTCCACCGCGGCGAGGTGCGACAGCATCTCGGCCCGCTCGGCCTCGGGTATGAGGGGCCTCCGAGGTCCTTTCAGCGCTCTTACCGATGAATCCGAGTTGACGCCAACGACGAGAATGTCTCCGTAGGAGCGGGCTTCGGCCAGATACCTGGCGTGCCCGATGTGCAACAAGTCGAAGCAGCCGTTCGTGAAGACGACGCACCGCCCTGCTCGGCGATGCGGCGCCAGCTCGCGAGCGAGGTTGGCTCGCACTACTATCTTACCCACGGCTGCTACCTGTCACAGCTCGGATCCAAGCGCTGTGCCGTAGTAACGTCGCACGAACTCTACGTATTCCGATGAGTTGACGATGGGCTCCCACCACGAGCGATTCTCCACATACCAGCGGACAGTCGTTTCCAGCGCCTCCTCCATACTGTAGCGTGGCCTCCAGCCCAGTGCATGAGCACGACTACAGTCCAGCGCATAGCGAACATCGTGAGCGGCACCACGCGGGTCAGGAATACAGCGCACCAGGCTGTCCGGTTTACCCAGCAACGCCAAGAGGGCCCTGGTGATTTCTGCGTTGGTCCTTTCGTTACCCCCACCGACGTTGTAGATGGCTCCTGGCTCCCCACGAAGCAGCACCGTCGCGATCCCCGCGCAATGATCCTCCACGAAAAGCCAATCGCGTACCTGCTGGCCCGTCCCATAAAGCGGCAGAGGCTTATCCTGCAGGGCTCGCGTGATGAAGAACGGGAGAAGCTTCTCTGGGTATTGGTAAGGACCGAAGGTATTGCTGCCTCGTGTGACAACCGTCGGTGTACCGAACGCGATGGTATGCGCGCGCACCTGCAGCTCGCCTCCGGCTTTGCCCGCTGAGTAAGGCGTGCGCGGCAAGAGGGGATCTTCTTCTCTGAAGACACCATCACTGATTTGCCCGTACACCTCATCGGTGGAGACATGGAGGAAGCGTTCTACTCCATAGTGTGACGCTGCACGCAACAGAACCCCCACACCGGTCACGTTTGCGGCAATGAGGCTCGTCGGATCCATCATGCTACGGTCGTTGTGGGATTCCGCAGCGAAGTTCACGACGTGGTCAATGTGTTCGCAGCGGAAGATGCCGTTGACGACGGTCGGATCCTCGATGCGACCCGGGTAGAAGCGGAACCGCTGGTCGTCCCATACCTCCCGCAGGTTCGCCAGGTTGCCAGCGTAGGTGAGAGCATCGAGGACCACAACCCTGTCAGAAGGATGCTCCCGTAGCCAGTATCGGACGAAGTTGCAGCCTATGAAGCCAGCGCCTCCTGTAACGAGCACGGTGCGGCTCACAGTTCGTACTCCGATCCAGTGTCTTCATGACGAATCTCGTCCACTGGTTCCGATCTCATCCAGCCTGCGTATAGACGATTAGGGAAGTTCAGAACTAGGGCGTCCGTGGTACCGATATTGCGATACCCATGCACGACTCCCGGTGGAACGACCACGAGGAGGGGGTTCTGCTCCCCAACGACATGACTCTCCTCCACCTGGGGGTAGCCCTCGCGGCGCTCCCAGAGTTTGAGCAGGAACTTACCCGAGAGAAAGCAGAACACGTCGGTTTGGTGTACATGCTCGTGGGGACCTCGCGCCACTCCAGGAAGCGTGAGGGAAACGTAGGCCATTCTTGGCACGATACTGCCAGGCAGCTCGTCCTCGCGAATCAGCTCCACCAGCCAACCGCGATGATCAGAGTGACGCACGAGTGGCCGCAGGATAACGCCTGGTATGCAACTCTCCCTCGTCTGCATCTAGAATCTCCGGTTCGTCTCCCACGCCCACGCCGTCATCACAATGGTCTCGAGATCCGCGTAGCGCGGACTCCACGACAGCTCGGACTTGGCCCGTTTGGCAGACGCCACAAGACGCGGCGGATCACCAGGGCGTCGTGGTCCGTCCACCGTGGGAATGGGTCTGCCAGTCACTCGCCTGCACATCTCCACGACTTCCAGCACCGAATGCCCTGTTTCCGAACCAAGATTGAAGCAATCGCTTTGCGCGCCGGAACGCAAGCGGTCGAGCGCAAGAGCATGCGCCTGTGCCAGATCGGTCACGTGGATGTAGTCTCGAATACACGTGCCATCTGGCGTGTCGTAATCGCGGCCGTAGATCGTCACATCCTTGCGCCTACCAGAAGCGGCCTGCAGGATGATGGGTATCAGGTGCGTCTCAGGATCATGGCTCTCACCGAGACGGCCGACAGGGTCCGCGCCTGAAGCGTTGAAGTACCGAAGCGATGCAAAACGTATACCGTGTGCACGGTCGTAAGCTTCCATCATCTTCTCGCACACTCGCTTCGTCTCTCCATAGGGGCTGACCGGCAGTTGTGGGTGTCGTTCATCCATCGGTACGTACACAGGGTCTCCGTACGTTGCGCACGACGACGAGAAGACAAGGAACTTGACGCCATGCCGCCGCATTGCCTCCAAGAGCTCGACTACGGCCACGACGTTGTTCCGATAGTACCTTTCTGGGTGCGCCATGGACTCGGGTACAGACGCCAGAGCTGCGAAATGAACGACTGCCTCGATGGTGAACGACTGGAAGACGGTATCGAGTGTGTCCGGCGAGGCAATGTCACCTACAACGAGCTGGACTCCCCCCACGGCTTCACGGTGCCCCTGCGAGAGATTGTCCAGTACCACGACTTCGCTTCCGCGATCCACTTCGTAGAGCACGTAGTGACTGCCGATGTACCCCGCTCCACCCGTAACGAGAATCATGCGTACTCACTCCCAGTCCTAGTCGGCAATACGGTACCTCAGGATCGTCCAAAGGGCGACAACGCCGTCACGCCAACTGACTTTCTTACCTTCCGAGTAGTCCCTGCCTGAATACGAGATCGGCACCTCATAGATCCGATATCGGCGGCGGGCGACCTTCGCCGTTATCTCGGGTTCGATATCGAACCGATTGCTGCGAAGCTTCATGCTCCTGAGAACTTCCGCGCGGAATACCTTGTAGCCGACTTCCATGTCGGTCAAGTTGAGGTTCGTCAGCATATTGGAGAGGGTTGTCAGGAGGCCGTTGCCAACCCGATGCCAGAACAGGTGCACCCGGTGTGCTCCGCCACCGAGAAACCGGGAGCCGTAGACAACGTCTGCTCGGCCGTCCAAGAGTGGTTCCAGTAGCGCCTGGTAGTCCGAAGGATCGTATTCCAGGTCCGCATCTTGGATGAGTATGAATTCGCCGCGGCAGTGGGGTATGGCCGTGCGGATAGCGGCACCCTTGCCGCGATTGGATGCATGGCGCAGGATTCCGACTTGACCATAGCGGCCCTCGATGCGCGCAGATAGGATATCGGCCGTGCCATCTGTCGAACCGTCGTCCACCACAATCACTTCCTTCCGGAATGGTGCGGCTAGCACTCGGCGCAGGATCTCTTCGACCGTCGCCTTCTCGTTGTAGACAGGGATGATCACCGATAGGAGCGGTCCGTCCGCGGTGTCCGACGCCACTGCCATACCCGTCAGGCATCCCCGGAAAGCTGGCGCAACTGGAGCAACCGCCTGTAGAGTTGGCTGCGCCGCAGTCCTGTCACCGTAGCAACATACTTGGCCGCCTCAGCAGGACTATCGCCCGCAGCAAGCCGACTCTCGAGGAGCGCGTCCGCGTCACGAACCTGCGACTCGGTCTCGTGGTGCACCGTCTCACCAGGATAGACAATGACCGTGAACTCGCCTCGCGGCGACTCGCCTGACCACTGCAGAGCATCCCCGATTTTGCCTCTAAAGACCTCCTCATGGATCTTCGTGAGCTCGCGAGCCACAAGAACGTCTCGGTTACCAAGGTGCGTGTACAGCTCCTGCAGCGTCTCGCGTATCCTGCGTGGTGACTCGTATACGACGATCGGGCGCTTCTCTTGTCCCAGCGCGCGGAAGAACGCCTGTCGGTCGGATCTCCCACGGGGCGGGAACCCAACGAAAACGAAGCCGCCACCCGGTATGGCCGCAATGGAGATGGCCGCAGTGACGGCGCTAGGGCCAGGTACTGGCACGATCCGCTGACCAGCCGCAATCGCCGCCGAAACGACAAGGTCGCCGGGATCGGAAACGCCGGGAGTACCTGCATCTGTGACCAACGCAAGATCCTCGCCAGCCACCAACCTCTCGATCAGTGCCCCGATCTTGGGTCGAGAGGTGTGGGCATGGCAGGGCACCAGAGGTGTATGGATGTCGTAGCGGCTCAAGAGTCTGCGCGTAATCCGAGTATCCTCTGCGAGAACCAATGTGACTTCTCGCAGGATCCGGAGGGCGCGCAGCGTAATGTCCTCCAGGTTACCGATGGGGCCAGCAACTACGTAGAGGATCCCCGTCGGCCTGCCGCTCCTCTCAGCGTTTTCCGCCGGGTGGCTCTGGCTGGGCTGGGATGCTGATCGTGCCACTGGTCGCTGATGTCGTCGGCTTGCCCGCCGGCTTATCTTTGGACGGCGCTGCCTTAGCGCGCTGAGCCGCTTCTGCCTTGGCCTTCTCGGCGGCCTCTTTGCGCTGCTGGTCTTCCTTGGCTTTGAGGTGGGCGATCACCTTGGCCTCTTCGTCCGCCAGCTTCAGGTCACCCAGTTCGCGCAACCCCTTCTCGATCTGCTCCCTGACGAATCGCGTCTCGGTGCTCTCGTCCCACGCAAGTAGCCTGTGCATCATCCGGTACTGGTCCAGTGCCTTCTCCGGCTGGTTGGCCTCTCGATAGAGCCTAGCAAGTGTCAACCGTGTGTCCTGGTCTTCGGAATGCTCCAGGGCTATCTCGAAGCACTGGATCACTTCAGCACGCAGCTTGTCCTTATCCACTTTCGGTGCATTCTTCCCGGCTAGTTGGGGAGGCAGGTTCGCCATCATGAGCTGGCGGTTCAGTATCTGGCCGAGGACGAGGGCGGCCGCAGAATCGGTCTTGTGTGTGGGCACATATGCTCGTAGCATCTTGATGAGATCGGCTTCGCTGCCCTGAGCCTGGCCCAACATGGCCATCGAACCCATTGCACCACTCTTGGCGTATGCGTAGCGCCACTCGAGCGCCGGATCCTTCCAGACGATCTTCGCCTTGGGACGCTCTTGGTCGAGGATGGAGCGGAGCGCCTCGGATGCCTTGCGCGCCCGATACTCCTCGAGCAACTGCGCCTTGTTCTTCTCGAAATCGGCGGGTAGGTTACGCCTGGTCTCCTCTACCTTGATAATATGGAATCCGAACGGCGTCCGGACAAGCCCGCTGACCTCTCCAGGCTTGAGGGCGAACGCAGCATCTTCGAAAGCAGGATCGAAACCGCCACCGCGCTTGTACCAGCCAAGGTCGCCGCCCTTTCCTGCTCCCTTGGGTACTTTGTTGCTCGGGTCGTCGCTATAGCGGTTGGCCAAAGCGGCAAAGTCAGCTCCCGAGCGCAGCTCTTGCAGAATCTGCTCAGCTTTCCGCCGCGCTTGTTCTTCGGGAAGGCCCTTGCCGGCCGGTGCTCGGTCGCCAGCGACGGCTATCAGAATATGGCGAACCCTGATCTCATCGTACGATCGAGCGAGATCGTCATAGGTGAGACGGTCAGCTCTGGCAGCACTACGTCCCAGCAACTGAGGCAGCAAGTCCTTGGCCACCGAGTCGCGGAGATCGCTCATGGTCTCGGCTCCGGTAACCTTAAGGAGGTCCTCGTCGCTAAGGCGCTCGGTGCGGTTAGCCTGCTTGATGGTGCGCATCTCGTTGATGGCCTTCGTGATGTCGCCATCGGTCACATTGATGCCGCGCTTCTTGGCCTCTGCCCGCAGCAGCGCGGAATCGACTAGACTAGTCAGCAGGAAGCCCTCTTGCATGACGATCATGCTTGGACTGCCACCAGCACTTCGGCGAACACGCTCTGCGAGCCTCTCGTAATCGCCACGGAGGATCGGCTCAGCGTTCACGGTAGCCACCGTGTCCACTAGATACTGCCGTCGAGCGGCGCCTCCGCCGGCGATAGGACTCGTCCCGAAATATGCGACGATGCCCAGACCGATGAGTGCGGCCAACCCTACGTAGATAATCCGGTGGGTGGCGAACTTGCGCCAGTAGGTGATCGATGTGATGTTCGGTTGTTTGCGCGTCTTCCGCGGTGGCTGTTTCTTCGCCATGCTATGCGTGTTCCTCTATGAGTCGCTTGAGTGCAGCCAGACTTGGCCGCGAGCCGTCTTCGCTGGTTCCGCCCTGTGGCACATAATGTGTCTCCAGAGAGATGAAACCGTCGTACGCATCCGCGTGCAGCGCTGCGAATTGGCTGGCATAGTCTATCACTCCCTCTCCCACGACGCACCAGGATGGTTGACCGTCACGAAGAACGGCGTCCTTGATGTGGACGTGAGCCACCTGGCCACGAACGGCCTGGTAGCCGTCGGGGTAGGGGAGTTCGCCGGCAGCCAAGGCGTTGCCCGGATCCCAGCAGATTTTCAGGTGCTGCGACGGAATGCGAGCCTTGACGCGCGCGACCTCGACGCCCGTGCCGAGATAGCATGCGTGCTCGTTCTCCAGGCATAAGACGATCCCTCGTCGTTCTGCAATCTCGAGAGGCTTCGCGAAGGCTGCGACGATCTGGTCCTCGATGGAGGGCGTCAGTGGCTGACGCCTCCAGAACGAGAACACTCGGACTAGACGTGTGCCGAACTCATCCGCCAGGTCGCACAGCTTCTCCAGCATCGCCATCTGCTCGTCATAGCCGCGTGCCTGGGCCAGGTGCATCCGACCCGCCACCGTTTTCTCTGGGCTCTCCAGATCGCACTTGTAGAAGGGGCTCGCCAGACAGCTAACCTCGAGCCCAGTGGCGTCTAGCGCCTTCTTCGCGCGCCGGACCTGTTCTCGGGAGATGTCCGCGATATTCGTCCCCCACAGCCCACGCAACTCAGCGCCCGTCGCGCCGTACTCCTGGAGGACCTCAAGGGCATGCTCGAAGTCCTGGGATACCTCGTCTGTGATCGCTGACAGTTTCATCGGATAGCCTCGCTCTGGGGCTTGCGCCAAGAAGCCGTGACAGCCCCCTGCGTCCCCGAATGGTACCGCACCCTGTAGAGGTGTGTCAAACAACGGATGAGGTATAACGCTTACGATGAAACAGAAAATGACAGAAACTTTTCGCTGTAAGTATTGACAGTAGACGGCTGTTGATGTACACTTCACTCCCATGTGTGCGGAGGGAGAACCATGACGAAAGGTCTAACGGAGAAACAGGCGAGGATCCTGAACTTCATCGTGGACCACGTACACGCCCGGGGATATCCACCGAGCATCCGTGAGATCGGTAATGCCTTCGGGTTCTCGAGTCTGCGTGGCGTGACCGTGCACCTGGATGCCCTCGAGCGCAAGGGCTATATCCGGCGGGCCAGCACGTCCAGGTCCATTACCGTCATTGGGCGCACTGGGACGGGGAGCTCGGCGAAGAATGTTGCGTTCCTGCCGCTAGTCGGGACGATTGCTGCCGGATCACCCATTACCGCGACAGAGAACATCGAGGGCTTCGTCCCCGTCCCCCAGGACATCGTCAAGAACCACGAGGGAGCGTTCGTCCTTAGAGTCCGTGGCGACAGCATGATCGAGGATCACATTCTGCCGCGAGACCTTGTCATCATACGGCCTCAGGATACGGCCCAGAACGGTGATCTGGTCGCTGTGCTGCTGGGCGACGAAGCTACTGTGAAGCGGATTCAGTTCGTGAACGGCAAAGTCCGTCTCATGCCCGCCAACCCTGCCTATCAGCCCATTGAGGTGAATCGCGAGGATAGCCGCGTCATCGGAAAGGTGATCGGCTTGATCCGAAGCTACCAGCCCATCACTCTGACATAGATGGCCGGGGGCGAGGTCCGATCTCCGGCGGTACGACGTAACAGGGATTGAGGGCGAAAGGATCTCCGCTGGTGCCCTGATGATAGGCCAGATACGCTAGCCGACCCACGTCCTCGGCTGCGATGGGCAGACATCGCAACTCGACTACGCCGATGCCATTTCCCAGCAGCACCTCGCGAAGCCTTTCGCCCTCGCCCTGTCGCGGATCGGCAAACCGAACGCAACACTCGCGGATGCCGAGACTGCTTAGTCCGGTACCCAACATGTCGAAGCCATCGAGCGCGGGGTCACCAGAGTTGCACAGGCCGGTCTCGCTTCTTGAGAACGCCTGCCAGTAGGCCATACCGGGACGGCTTCGGACACAGGAAACTATCGTCGGCGCCTTCGACGCCAGTTCGGCACTGGCCAGCGCAAGCAAAGACGTCACACCGATGGCCGGCTTTCGCGTAGCCCAGGCCAGGGACTTCATCACTGTCACGCCGACTCGCACACCCGTGAATGAACCTGGACCTATATCTACCGCGTACAGATCCACATCCTTGCAATCCAGGTGCGCTTCAGCCAGGAGGTGCGAGAGCTCCGGTACTAGGTGCTGCAGGAGTTGCATTGGGTGGTGGAACGATCGGGAGGTGACCGGAATCGCATCTTCGAGCAAGCAGATGGAGGCGACAAGCCCGCTGGTCGAGGCCGCGAGAACTCTCATCCCGCGCCCAACTGCCTTCTCTCTGGTAGTACCACATGAATCCGCCGTGCTTCGTCTGGTCCTGCGATAATGGCAACGCGTATGGCACTTTCCGAGATGAGGTCGCCCAGTCGTTCGGGCCACTCGATGGCGACAACGGCGTCAGTGTCGAGGTACTCCTCGAGACCGATGGTCGCTATCTCGGCCGCCCCCTTGAGGCGGTAAGGGTCAGCGTGCACTACTGTGCGGTCTCCCGTTGAGTAAACGTGAATGAGCGCGAAGGTCGGACTTGTTACGACAGCGTCGACTCCATACCCGCGTACCAGGCCCTGGATGAACGTCGTCTTGCCGCTCCCAAGAGCGCCGCTCACTAGCACGACATCCCCGGGCCTCAGATTTTCACCGAGCCGATGCCCCGCTCGAATCGTATCGGAAGACGTTGGACACACGAACTGGGTAACGGCTGTCATGGCCGGTACGCAGGGGCCACGTAAGCAAAGGCGAAGGCAGCACAGAGCACGACAAGCGTGACGAGGATGCCCACCACAACGTGCCACTTGTACCGCTCTGGCGCCAGCCGCTCCATACCATCGGCCCAAGCAAGGGACAGTGGCAGAAGCGCCGGGTACAGGTAGCGTCCTTGCGCCTGGAAGTACATTGCAGTGAAGGCTGCGAAGGAGGCAGACACGAGCGCTGCCGACAGTCCGAGGGTGATAGCGAGCGAGACCAGCTTCGGCTTCCATGTTCTCCGGAGCGAGGCATGCCACAGGGCGCTTAGTAACCCGGCCAACAGAATGCCAAGAAAGACCGCGTAGGCGCTTGGTGGCATGAAGACTGGTGCTCCGATGGCCTGCTTGGAAGGCGGCGTGTAGGCTGCGAAGAACGTCCGTATGGTCCAGTTGGCCAAGAGGGATACGTAGCCGGCGCGCGTCATCAGAGGTCCGGGCTGCAGATCACCCGTCCATGGATTCACCTCCAGCTCCTGCTTGCCGATCCAGTCGGTGGCACGGGACGTTGCCGCGAACTCCTCATGGAAAGCGCGCAGAGGCAGGATCTCGCCGTACAGGCGAGCATTGCGGACATACCACGGTGACGCCAGCGCCAATGCGAAGAGTACGGGAACCAGGCCCAACAAGACGCGCCGGGAGAGCTGGGCTCGGCGTGACGCAAGGAACATGGCCAAGGAAGCAGACGGAAGAAGCAACAAACAGGTGGCCTTGGTTAGCAGACCCACGGTGAGCAGTACGGTCAGCATGACAACGCGCGACCTGCTTACGCCTCTGCACAGGATCAGGGTCAGGCAATACAGCGTAAGCGAGAAGACGCACTCAGTCGCAGATTCGTTGCCCACGGCCGCCATGACAGCTTGCCTCATGGGCAGTAGGCACACGATTCCTGTCGCAAGTGCTATCGCGGCTGGGCGACCAGACAACACTACAGAGGCAGCAGCCCATAGTGCCCAAAGTGAGACGATGGCGAATAGTATAGATACGGCGCGCATTGCGCGTAGGCCTATCTGGTAGGCAGGTGCCGCTACGGCGTAGTAGAAGGGGGGCTGGTGCCACTGGTAAGTAGGGAACTCGCGGTCGCCTTTCGTAGGCAACCGGTGCCCGAGGGCGATGGCTGCGACATACCCTACGTGCGCTCGTTCATCCGGTGCGTTGATGTAGCTCCCCGTATCCGCCAGCGGAGTGATACTGGACAGTACCCATGCGAACAGCAGAAAGACGAGTACGGTCACAAGTCCGTATACCCGTGCTACATCCATGGCGCGCGACGGCGCTGTCGGTGTCCGGGCCGTAGCCGTGGTGGGGACCGTTGCTCTAGCGAGCTTCTTCTTGCGGCTCATGACCTACTTGCTCCTGCCGAGAGCAAGAACGACAGTGCCGTGGAACGTCGCCTCTTCCACAACTCTTGCCTCACCTGTTCGCAGTGCGTCTGCCAACAACGCACGCCAGCGCTCCCCATACCGATCCGCCTTCTGATACCACGATACAAACAGACGCTGGTAGTCGTACGCCGTTCTAGCACCGCGCAACTTGGCACTTCCTTCAGGAGTCGCAGCTTGGGGCGCGAACTGCAAGTTCACCAGCGCATAGCGAATGTGGTGTTTGGTGAACCAGCTAACCATCTCTGAACCGTTGCGGAAGGTCTCGTAGGGTATGTACGTGCTATGGGGGCTGTTGCCCCACAGAACCGGACCATCCAATAGGTAGCCGCGGGTCTCCTCGAAAAGGACTACGCCAGCAGCGGGCGGTGTCTGGTGGTTGATCCACTGGGCGCTGTCGTAGATGTTGACCTCTCTCCTCAATGCATCGGCGTCAGCGGATTCGCTCACATTGAAGATGGCATCCGCGTACTCGATGGTCCGCCTGACGGCAACGTCGAGTACCAACGCGCTCTGCAGCCCGATCGCTACAAGGACCAGCAACCATATGCTTCGGTACTGCTTTCTGAGCGCCTCGATTCCCCACGCACCCGCCAGTGCCGCAATTGGCACGAGTGGTATGAGGTACCGCGCGTATTGCATGGTCACCGACCAAGCAGCGAACCACACCGCCGTCAGTATCGCCAGGACGCGCGTCTCCGGCGGCATGCGGTTGGGGACAAATGCGAGCGGGAAGAACGCAAGTGGCAGGAAGCCAAGTGTCGCAAGCGGCCATGGGTCGTTGTAATTGTGGAACAGGCGTGGCAGGCTCACCAGTGCGAATGGTGCCAGGATGACGTTCCGCAGACGGTCAGCAGCAGATGGCGAAACGTAGGGTCTCCGAGCTGGTCTTAGATCATCGCCCACTGACACTACACGTCCATCGAGACCGTAGCTCCGCTGCTCGCCCGCGTAGATGGCCGCACGTCTCGCGTCCCAGTACTTGCCTCCGAACACGGAATAGGCGAAGGGGTACACAGGATTGCCAGTCAGAGCCCATGTCCGGATGTAGAACGGAGCACCGAGCAGGAGGAGCAGCAGGAGATGCACGGCCGCGTGCTTTCGTTTCGGTTTCGAGAATAGGAGAATCGCCGAGAGCAGGACAACAGGCACAAGGCTCAGCGTCTTGACGGCTAAGGCGAGACCACCGAGAGCCCCAGATACCGCAGCGTCAGCCCCTGTTCGATGGCTCCTGTACAGCAGCACAGCATGCGCCATGAGTACGACGTAGGCCGTCTGAGCGAGTTCGATATAGGCTGTGCTGGCCTCCCAGAGAACCATGGGAGTGACCGCAGAGACAACGGCAGCGACAAGACCTGCCGTACGCGATGTCCAGCGACGTCCCATGGCGTAGACGGCAGCGGCCGCCAACACTCCGAAGAACCAGTGCGTGAACTTCGCTCCGAGAGGGACGTGCGCCATGATCGCTACCGTGTACAGCATCTGGGTCAGAAACGGGAAGTACGAATGATGGTCTGTCGGTAGCTCGATGAGGCCGCCTGCCCTCACAAAGGCCTTGGGCACCGCCAGGTGGTACGACAGCGAATCCCATTCGTGGGCGCCAGGCGGTAAGGCACACTGAAGAAAAGACGTCACACCCGCAACACACAAGACGACAGATAGGATGAGGCCGCCAATGGTCACAGAGGGGGACGTACTCTCTGAAGGCGATTCTGGCGAGGCCACCTCTACAGAGTATTGATGATATAGACGATAGACACCGTATGTGGCGGGCGCGATCAAGAGCAGTGCCGCTGTCGCCACGGCAATCGGTCGCAACAGTCCCGCAATGCCAAGAATGAACAGTACATAGGCACATATGCCCAGTCCGAGGGCCGTCGAGAAAAGTACCTCCTCGAGAGGTTGCCAGTTCGTACTCCGCCGCCGGCTCAAGATGGCACTACCAACGCCCGCGGCGATGGCCAGTAGCGGCACGGTTACCGACATGGCGTGGAGAACTCGCGCAAGGACGCCGAGGATACCTGGGTCTCGGAGGTGAACGTCATGTTGACCACGCCGTAGCCGCGCGCAAGGGGAGGAGCCTGAACAATGAGCGTGCGATCAACTCGAAGACCTTCCGGCAGGGGCGTGTGGCTGTGGCCGCCAACGATGAGGGAGATCGCTGGGAGTTCTGTTGCCAGATGCCGGTCACGGTCCGTGCCGAGGTGGCTCAAGCAGACGACGACTCTGCCATGCTTGACGAGCTCGGGCACGAGCTGCCGTGCGGCCTGAAGGGGGTCTCGGAAGACGTAAGCGCTCAGATGGCGGACCGCCATGGTCTCCGTAATCATCGGTACCGTAAGCCCGAACAGCACAACGGGGCCGAACTCAGGTACATCCAAGGCAATCCATGGGCGACATGGTAACGGTGCTTTGTCAATGCGGGGCTCTACGTTGGCGCAAAGCACGGGGAACCTGGCACTGCCGATCTTGCAGACGAAGCCCGTGGCAGTCATGTGAAACTCTCTGTTGCCAACAGTCATGGCGTCATAGCCAGCATGTGCCATCCTATCGAGGATCGGTTCACCGTCCGGCCTGAAGGTGATGTTTCCCGCACCGATGGCGTCTCCGGCATCGAGCAACAGGACGCTTGGACCACCCGCCGTCTTGAGGCGGGCAAGCTCTTCCGCCTGATCGTCTGTGAGACGATCATGGAGGTCATTGGTATGGATGACAGTGAGGGTCCTCACCAACCGCCCTGCCCTTGCACGGTCGGCTCGGTGCGCAATCCGCACTGGAACCTAGCGGCTAGCGGGTCGTCAATGGTAAGAGAGGGAGCGAGACGGACCCTCCGCAAGGGTGCATGCATGTCTCGATACGCAAGCCAACGCCATGGAGCGTGGGAGGTGAATCCATGCCAGAGACAGGTGCGCGTCTGAAGTGGGAATACTGCGTTGCAGACATTCACGCCCGTCATTCGACTGTGCTCCAGGAGAAGCTCAGTGAATACGGCGCCGATGGCTGGGAGCTCGTGTTCATGAGTGAACCTGTCACCTGCGAGTACCGCTGCGTGTTTCGTCGCGCCGCAACGTAAGGAGACCGCAAGAAGTCCTTTATCATTAGTTCCAGGCCAATCGCATGCACCGCGGGGCGCCAGTACGGCGCCCCGTTTGCGCACCATAACGTTAGTTTAGGGAATCGCCCGGTCGCAGCGCATGGATAGACACTTCTCTCTTGCCTGCGAGCAATCTCTCGAGGGAGTCCGGGGTGCCACTGAGCACAGGAAACGTTCCATGGTGCATGGGCACGACGTGCTGTACTCGTAGAAGCTCCACTGCCAGAGCCGCCTCCTTTGGAGACATGGTGTAGTGGTCCCCGATGGGCAAGAGCGCGAGCTTGGGTGCGTACAGATCTGCGATCAGGCGCATGTCGCCGAAGACGTTCGTATCGCCGGCGTGGTAGAAGGTGAAGCCGTTCATCGTTACTACGTATCCGGCCGCCTCTCCGCCGTAGAGCGTCTGGCTTCCATCTCTTATGGAACTCGAATGGTACGCATGGACCATGGTGACGTCCACCCCGGCGACTTGCACCGTACCACCTTTGTTCATACCGATGACCTGGCCTACGCCTTTGCGGCTCAGCCACTCCGCGACCTCCACGATAGCCACGACCTGCGCTCCTGTTCTGCGAGCGATGTCCACCGTGTCGCCCACATGGTCCCCGTGGCCGTGGGTGACAAGAATGGCGTCGCAGCGCTCGGGCCGACGGAGGTGGGCCGGGCACGCAGGATTGCCTGACAGAAACGGGTCTATGAAGAGTACTCTGCCGCTCGAAGTAGTGATGCGAAAGGCAGCATGACCACACCAAGTGAGACTACCCGGAATGCCGATGCTCATGGGGTTTCCTCCTTTCTCATGCTATGCCACACGGAATACGGACCGATAACGCGCGGCGAGCACAGTCGCGACACAGGCGACGATCACGCCGCCCATGGTCAGCGAGAACCCCACACTCAGCCGCTGTGCTATCGTACCTGCTAGGAATGCTCCAACGGGCTGCAGCCCGGCCATGGCAAGCATATGCAGCGCAACCGCCCGCCCTCGGAGTCCCTCTGGCGCCATGGTCTGTGTCAGGCTGTTAGCTGTGGCCAGTTGGGACACCGCCGACAGCCCAACGGCGAAGAGAATCAGAAGCGCCCAGTGGTAGCTCCTCGCCTGCCCAAGAGCGGTGAGCGCGAGGGCGAAGCAGACGGCACCAGTGATTACCGTGAGACCGCGTCTGCCGGCCTGAGCGTTGCGGCCGACGTAATAGACGCCGCCCAGGGAGCCCAGGCCAATCGCAGAGAAGAGAAAGCCGTAACGAGCGTCCTGCTCGCCGATGCGTAGACAGTCCCGAGCGAACGCTGGCATGAGTGTCTGATAGTTGGCTACGCCGAAGATACTGGCGGTGGCCGTAAGCGTCAGAATCGTCCTAGCCGGAAGGGACTGCCGCAGGTACTGGAAGCTCGCACGAACCCCTTCAGATGGCGCAACGCCCTCGGCAGCCCTGGTGGCGGCCGACGACCGAATGAAGCCGAGACTGAGCAGTACGGCGCCGAAGCTCAAGCCGTTCGTTGCGAAGCACCATGCTGGGCCCAGCGAAGCATAGATGACGCTACCCAGCGCAGGACCCAGGACGCGCGCTACGTTGAAGGAAGCCGATTGCAGGGCGACACCAGTGGCTAGATCCTCTGGACCGACAAGGTCATAGACGAGCGCCTGGCGTGCAGGGCCATCTACGGCGAAGACCATGCCGTTCACGAACGATATCGCGATGATATGCCACGGACGGGCGAGATGGGTCGCCACGAGAGCAGCAAGCGCGAACGCCGATGCGGCGTAGATGGACTGGGTGACGAAGAGTAGACGACGCTTGTCGACCCGGTCTGCGATGGCACCACCATAGAGCAGGAGGACGGTCACGGGCAAGCCTGATGCGAGACCCACCGCACCGAGGGCCTCCTTGGAGCCAGTTAGCCTATAGACGTAGAGACCGAGGGCCACATTCTGGACCCATGTGCCAATGAATGACACGCAAGTACCGGTCCAGAAGACCCGATAGTCACGATGACGTAATGCCCCAAAGGTCGCCGTGATCTTGGCGGCAATCGCAGTTCGTTCAGTAGCTGACACTGGAGTTCGATCGTCCTACGCATTGTAGACCACGGGACAACAAGAAGCCCCCTGTCTGTGGCCGGCAGGGGGCTAGAATTGCGCGGTTCTGGGTCTACTCTACCGGTACTCTGGTGCCACGTTCGCCAGTGCGTTCCGGAGCCAGCTCGGCTGCTCCCAGCCGCCGCCGTTGAACCAGGCCCAGAGCATGTCGTCCGTCGGAATCCCGCTGTCTCCGTATGCAAGCGCGCCGAACGTGGCCTGAAGCCTCATTGCCTTGACGTGCCCGTCGTAGAAGCCGAAGTTGGAGATCCCGTTGTGGGTCGTCATGATCCCCTTGGAGTTGTCGAACCAGGCACGGTCGTCGATAAAGTCCTGCTTCCAGTCGTGGTAGAACTCGCGACTTTCCGTCATGAGAATAGTACTGCCTGGCCGTGGGCAAGCGTCGAAGCTGTTGCGAGCGCAGCAGTCGTGGACGATGGTGTAGCTCAGTGCGTAGCCCCGGCGGATCTTGTACGTTACTTGGGCTACCATGTCGAGCCACAGGGGCTCGTCCGGCATCTCGAACGTTGGACAGTTGTAGACACCGGCGTTCTTGACATACGGATAGATGATGGACCGCCACGTCGCCATGGAGCGGTCTCCACATGGGTACCAGCTCCACTTGTAGTTGAAGTCCGTACCAGGTGGGTTGTCCTGGCAGTAGGCAGCCTGTTCCCACCAGCCCCACCCATGACGCGGTGCTCTGCCGTCGTAGTCCTGGGCGTACATGAGCAGGCTGAGGGTCAACTGCTTCATGTTGGAGATACACTGCGCCTTGCGGGCGTTCTCCCTGGCTCGCGCGAAGACCGGGAAGAGGATAGCCGCCAGGATCGCGATAATCGCGATGACGACCAGCAGCTCGATCAGGGTGAACCCTTTGCGACTCGAGGACGACGTTCGCATCGTTGCTCCCTTTCTCCCCTAGTTGGGTAGTCACCACACCACGGCCTCTTGTCTGGCCGAGGTATCGTCAGATAACATGATAGCTGCCGAAGCTAGGTTTGTCAAGTCGCTGTCAAGCTGGAGCCGTGAGGTTACAGAGCACTTTGCCACGGCACTGGAACAATCACGTCCGGGCCCGGGCTACGGAGCATCAACCCGTCGGGATCCAGACGCACTCTCACGGGCCGTGACGGACACGTGATCGAGAAGCGCGTCTGCGGCCGGCGGACCACGACCGTATGATCCACTTCTCCGCTCTCGGTCTCGACCAGCAGCGGTGCAAGACACACTCGAGCCGGCGCTGAAGTCACGATCAGTCCTTCGAGCAGGTAGCCGTCACCACTGGGTCTAGCGCTGACGGAACGAAGACTGTACTGGGGAAGCCCAGGCTCCTGGAGCCACGGACCGAGGAAGCCTTGCCAGCCGCTGCCAGCTACGCGGTTGAGGGCGGCGGCGAACTCGGCCCAGTCGGCGGCTTCAAACCGTTTGTGCTCAGCGACGAAGGCACGCATGATACGGAGCATTGTCTCGGTACCAACTAGCCGCTCTAGTTGAGCGAGGACAAGGGCGCCTTTCTGATAGCCGATGGCCGCGTGGCTGGGGTGCATGGCATCACGCGCCTTGGCGATGGGCGGTTCCGACGGCAGGCTGGCCGCCGAAGCCACTGCGCCATGGCCCGGATCCTGCGAAGATGGATGCCGGTACAGCCGCTCATAGAGCCACTCTGTGTAGGTAGCGAAGGCCTCGTTCCACATAGAACTGGTGTAGGTGCACGGCACCAGACCGCCCCACCACGTGTGGCTCGCTTCGTGGAGGATCACGTCCGGCAGATTCGCGGATCCTGACAGGGTGAACGAGTAGCCCTCCAGCGCCGGAGGAAAGATCCGTGACTCGACGACGATGTACTCTTTGAACGGGTATGGGCCGAATGTGGTGCGGAGCCAAGCTATTGCGTTGCTGGCCGTACGGCAGATGCTCGTTGCTCGCTGCTCGGACTTGCCGAGTAGCCACGCCCGAATGGGGACCGGTCCGGCCCGCTGAACGGTCTCCTGGTACTTTCCGGCAGCCGCCGTGAGATAGCAGAGCGGCACGGCCGTGGCCCAGGTCGAACTCCAGCGATCGCCATCGCGGGATTCTGCTACAAGATCGCCGTTGCTGATCGTTCGCCACCCCGCCGGTGCAGTGATGTGCGTCGTGGCGGTAGCAGGTAGTCGCGCTGTATGGACGTACCAGTATGCCGTAATCGCCGTCTCGTCATGCGCTGCGAAGCTCTCGCCCGTAGAAGGAAGGCTTGACGCGGACCGGAAGGTGACGCGAACCTGTTCAGCATCCGGTGGTGGCAGAATGAGGAAGCCGCCTGCGCGCTGATAGGCAACGGGCCTGCCGTCCCTGGTGACGCTGGTTACCACGAAGTTCTCGTTGAGACGGAGCAGAGTGAAGGGAAGATGGCTAGCCTGACGCCGAACGGTTGCCGTATCCTGAACAACAACCGAGCGGTCGGCAGGACGAAACTCGACGTCGAGACTGTGGCTGATGACACGCCCACCCACCACCTCGCTTTCGGGGATTTCGGGACCCAAGCGGGCGGTACTGCCGGTCGATGCGATCCTATAGAGGTGATCACTCGTGCTCTGGGTAACCTGTGGCCGCGAGACCTGGAGTAGCCGTACCACATCGGACGTCCCATGCCGCCACTGGACAATGCTGGCGCGCCAGATGCCGCTGCTACCACCGGAAGCCTTCCACTCCCGGATCCACTCGTAGTCGTTGCGCACACCTGGGGCCGTGATCCCCTCGGCTCGCACCGGATCTCCTGCACGCACCGCGTTTTCCATTGCCGAAGCGAGCTCGAGCAGGGAGCCAGTTGCCGGCGCCACCGCGCTTTGGTCGGCCCTGAGCAGGCGTATCGAGACAATGCTGGCTGCAATCGCGAGCGTGACAAGAAGGATGCCGTGATATCGGTGTTTCACAAGCCGGCCCTACTTACCAATCAATGGAGCGTCCAGCTGGTCGCCGGCGCGAAGGCGGGCGCCTCGCGCCCATTCGGCCCCGGACATGACGCGAGAACCTTCCGGCTGGACCGTGACAAGATCTATGGGACCGCTGCCAGTAGCCACACGTACAGCCCAGTTCGTTATGGAAATCACCGTTGCAGGTTCCGCACACGGTTTGGCCGCTTCCGAGGGTAGCGAGCTTGCCAACACCTTCAGCCGACGGCCGCCGTACCAGGCAAGAGCACCAGGGCGCGGCGACATGGCGCGGATCCGGTTGTGGCAACCAAGAGCCGTCTCGTGCCAGCGAATGACGGTATCCTCCGGCGTGATCGGGGGCGCGTAAGTGGCTTCGGTATGGTCCTGTGGCGTCCTCACGAGCCTACCATGGCCCAAGCCGATGAGGGTACTGAGCGTCAGCTCTGCTCCGACGTCTGCAAGGCGTGCCGTCAGGCTGGCAGCGTTGTCGTCCAGCAGGATCTCTAGCTCCTCCTTGAGGAGAATGTCTCCCTCGTCCATGCGCTCGTTCATCCAAATGGTCGTAACACCCGTAACGGTCTCGCCATCGAGTAGAGCTCGCTGGATGGGCGCTGCGCCCCGATAGCGGGGAAGAAGGGATGCGTGGACATTCACGGGCGCGACGACAGGAACGGACAGCAGCGATGCCGGCAGGATGCGTCCATAGGCTGCCACGACGAAGAAGTCCGGTGCGAGGTCTTCCAGCATACCACGGAGCCGGCGGCTACGCAGCTTCTCCGGCTGTAGTACCGAGATGTGCAGCTCGGTGGCGGCTGACTTTACCGGAGGCTCTGCAAGACGGCGTCCACGGCCCTGCGGACGATCCGGCTGCGTGACGGCAACTACGACGGCGATTTCAGGAGCCAGCGTCAATCGACGGAGTATCGTAGCGGCGAAGTCGGACGTGCCAAAGAAGACACAGCGCATTACTCGGGGGTGCATCGAACGGATTCGCGCTAGTCGTCACCCGCGCCAGCACCCACGAGCTCGGACTCGGGGATGGCCCAATGTAACGTTTCCGGGTTGGCCCGATCAATGAATAGGATCCCGTCGAGATGATCGATTTCGTGCTGGATTACTCGAGCCTCGAGGTCCGTCGCTCGGCGCCGAACAGCACGCCCTAGCATGTCGGTGCCTCTTACCATTATCTCTCTGGCTCGGGTTACTTCGCCGTGAAGGTAAGGCAACGACAAACACCCCTCTATGCCGGTCTGTTCTCCCTTGGCATGGACGATGCGAGGGTCGAGGATGACCCGTAGCGGCGCATTCTCCTCAGGCAAGCGGTAGATGATAACACGCAGGTTCACGCCGACCTGGGGCGCGGCGAGGCCAATGCCATTGTCCTCCCGCATGGCGCTCTTCATGCGTTCCACCAACTTGCGGATCTCCGGGCTGGGTTTGCCAACTGGCTGGGACACTGCACGCAGGGCAGGATCGCCGAGCTTGACGATAGTCTGGCAGCGTGTCGGCCAGAGCTTCGCAATATGCTCGGGAACGATGATGGTAAGGCTGCCTTTGTGTCCGTTATCGCCCATATTCTGGAACGCGCTCCTGGCTCATTATACCGCTGTACGAGAGCAGTAGTTTCTCTGACGCCGGAAGACCCCGCAAAGGCCGTATGCGGGGAGACCTCGTGGTACAATGACGGGGTTTGGCTCGTGACGCGAAAGCAGAACGATGACCACGAGCAAGGAGGGCTTTGCAGATGAGCAGCAACAAGCGCGTCTGGCTCTTCCATGAAGGTAACGCGAAGATGCGGGATCTCCTGGGAGGCAAGGGCGCCAACCTGGCGGAGATGACGAACATCGGATTGCCAGTCCCGCCAGGTTTCACCATCACGACCGAGGTGTGCACCGAGTACTACAAGAACGGTCGTCGCCTGCCGGAAGGCCTTATGGGCGAAGTGCGCCAGGCGTTGGCTACCGTGGAGGCATCGCTGGGGAGAAAGTTCGGTGACCCGGCGAATCCACTTCTTGTCTCTGTGCGTTCAGGGGCGAAGTTCAGCATGCCTGGCATGATGGACACGATCCTGAACCTAGGCCTCACGGATCTGACCATTCAGGGGCTGATCGCGCGGACACAGAACGAGCGCTTCGCCTATGACGCTTATCGCCGCCTAATCATGATGTACAGCGATGTCGTCATGGGCGTGCCGAAGCATGAATACGAAGAGATGCTGAGTGCGCTCAAAGCTAAGCTGGGTGTCATGCAGGACACCGAAGTGGGCGCAGCCGAGCTGAAGGAACTCTGCGAACAGTTCAAGGCCCACACCAAGGCCAGAACCGGCAAGGACTTTCCGCAAGATGTCATGGCGCAGCTCGAAGGCGCCATCGAGGCCGTCTTCTCTTCGTGGATGAATGAGCGCGCCATCGTCTACCGCAAGCGGGAAAAGATCAGCGACGACCTTGGCACGGCAGTGAATATTCAGGCCATGGTCTTCGGCAACACCGGCGAGAACTCCGGCACGGGAGTTGCCTTCACGCGAAACCCCGCCACCGGCGAGAAAGCCCTGTACGGGGAGTACCTGATGAACGCCCAGGGTGAGGATGTCGTTGCGGGCGTGCGGACCCCCATGGATATCCAGACACTGGCCCAGCAGAATCCCGCCATCTATGATCAGTTCGCCAAGATCGCGGAGACGCTGGAGAAGCACTACCGCGAGATGCAGGACATAGAGTTCACCATCGAGGACGGGCGCCTCTTCATCCTCCAGTGCCGAGCCGGCAAGCGCACAGGTATCGCGGCGGTGAAGATCGCCGTAGACATGGTCCACGAGGGCCTCATTACGAAGGAAGAGGCCATCGCCGGGCGTATCACTCCCGAAGGCCTTCAGCAGACTATGTTCCCGCAGTTCACCGAGAAGCCGGCCGACCGTATTCTTGCGCGAGGCATGAACGCAGGGCCTGGTGCCGCGACGGGCATGGTCGTCCTCGACTCGGCGACGGCAGTGGCCAAGGCCAAGGAAGACCCATCGGTGGATCTTATCCTAGTTCGCGAAGAAACGAACCCCGATGATCTGGCCGGGATGCTGGCCTCCCGCGGTGTACTGACAAGCCGGGGCGGACGTACCTCCCATGCCGCCCTGGTCGCGCGCCAGTTCGGTATTCCGACCATCTGCGGCTGCGGCGACATCAAGATCGATCATGAAGCACGGACTATCACCGCCCATGGGGTCACCTTGAAGGAAGGCGACTGGATCTCCATTGACGGTACCGAAGGCATCGTCTACAAGGGCAAGTTGCCGACGGAGCCGCCGAAGGTCGCCGGCGAAGTCGGCGAGGTACTCCGGTGGGCGGATGAGTTCCGCAGGCTGGGAGTTCGTGCCAACGCGGACACGCCTGAGCAGGCACGTGACGCCGTCGAGAAAGGAGCCGAGGGCATCGGTCTGTGCCGCACCGAGCACATGTTCCTTGGAGATCGTGTGCCACTTGTTCGCAAGCTGATACTAGCCGAGAACGACGCGGACCGCGAGGAAGCCCTTGCGGCCTTGCTGCCCCTGCAGCGCAAGGACTTCATTGGCATCTTCGAGGCGATGGGCGGCAGGCCCGTGACCATCCGCCTCATTGACCCACCGCTGCATGAGTTCCTGCCTCGGGAAGCAGAATTGCTGGAAGAGGTCGTCCGGCTCGAGTGCACAGACCCCTCGAACCCGCGCCTGGCCGAACTCCAGACATTGCTGAAGGCCGTGCGAGGCATGCATGAGGCCAACCCTATGCTGGGACTGCGCGGCTGCAGGCTCTCTGTCTACATGCCGGGGATCGTGCAAATGCAGGTTGCCGCAATCATCGGCGCCGCATGCGAGGTCAAGAAGTCCGGCAAGGACGTCCACCCCGAGATCATGATCCCACTCGTCGGGCATGTGAACGAGTTGACCTGGGTGAAGTCTCGCCTGGAAGAGACGGCCAGGAAGACGATGGAGGCCGAAGGGGTCGAAGTGGACTACCAGTTTGGCACGATGATCGAGATTCCGCGGGCTTGTCTCACGGCAGGCGCCATTGCCGCGGAGACTGCGTTCTTCAGCTTCGGCACCAATGACCTTACGCAGATGACCTACGGTATCAGCCGTGATGACGCCGGGAAGTTCATGCGGTTATACCTGGAAGAGAAGATTTTCCCAGGCGACCCGACCGAGTCCATTGACCGGGATGGTGTGGGTCGGCTCATGGATCTCTGCGTCCGCGAGGCTAGGGCCGCCAACCCAACCCTCAAGATTGGAATCTGCGGTGAGCATGGCGGCGATCCTGACTCGATCGAGTTCTGCCACATGATCGGCATGAACTACGTCAGCTGTTCGCCAAAGCGCGTGCCAGTGGCACGCCTTGCAGCAGCGCAGGCAGCTCTCGCCAAGGCCGATCGCGACAAGTAGGCGCTCGCAGGAGCGCTGTCCTGAACGGACGGGGCGATCCCAGGCGGGTCGCCCCCGTCTGACTTACGCATTAGGCTGAACCGGAACTGTGCACTCGCAGCAACGCGGCTGCGCTCCGTCGAATGCAGGCTGGCGTTGCACGCAGCACGGGCGTCCCAGCGAACAGATCACGGATGTCCTCATCCTCCATGTTCACTAGCTCATGGGCAAGCAGATTGATAATCTTCGGTCTTGGCTGACAGGCTGATTCGCGAGCAGGTCGGAGGTTCGGATGAGCTCCGTGGCCGGGTTCGCGATTCATGGGGCAGACCTCTTGACAGATATCACAACCGAATAGGCGATCGCCCATCGCTACGGCTACCGAGTCCGGAATGGGAGCCCGCGACTCGATGGTGTGGTAGGCGATGCAGCGTCGAGCGTCTACCACGTGCGGACGGACGATGGCGCCGGTGGGACAAGCGTCCATGCAGCGCGTGCATGTACCGCAGTGCGCTCGCATAGGTGGGTCCGGGGGAACAGCCATGTCGATAGCGAGGCCACCGAGGAGCAGGTAGGACCCGATGCGTGGGTTGATGAGCATGGCGTTCTTGCCAATCCAGCCGAGCCCGGCACGTTCGGCCCGCTCCCGTTCGAGGATCGGAGCGGTGTCTACGAATGGCCGCCACTGTACCGGAGCATTAGCGAGGCCAGAGAGCGCCCGACCGAGCAGGATAACACGACGTTTCAGCCACCGATGATAGTCTCTGCCCAGTGCGTAGCGTGCAATGCGGACGCAGCCAGGGCGCACGACGATGGGGACATAGTAGTTCACCGCCACCATGATCACAGTGCGGACGGCCGGATACCACTTGGCGATGTTCGTGCGGCACTCAGCGCGTCGCGCCATGTACGACATGCCGGCGTGGTACCCGGCCGCGAGCCAAGCGTCGAATTCAGCCGCGTATGCCGATGGTTCAGCAGGAGCGAACCCTACAAGGTCGAAACCCATACCGAGAGCGGCAGTGCGAATCCGTTCTCGGACGACCAGCGGGTCAGAACTTGGCATGGAAAGGAACGATTGCATGGCCGACCGCAGGCGCGTACGTGAAATGGGAAGGCGTGTCCGCGATGCCTGGCTTCGCAACGGAGCCGAAGAGCGGGCGTCGAGACCGATCTGGGACGGCCCCGCACCGGGTTCCATCGGGACTGAACCGGCGGATGTGCCCACCTGTTCGCTGTACATCGCTCCAGCGAACAAGCGGATCGGTTGCGCGGTAGTTGTGCTTCCTGGAGGCGGCTACGTGGCACATGCGGAGCACGAAGCAGCGCCCATCGGTCGGTGGCTGCAGTCGGAGGGTGTCACGGCCATGGTAGTGCGCTACCGGCTGGCTCCGAGATACCAGTATCCAGCCATGCTGCAGGATGCGCGCCGAGCCGTTGCACTTCTGCGGGAGCGTGGTAAGGCTCATGGCGTGAAGAGGGTAGGAGTTCTCGGCTTTTCGGCGGGAGGGCATCTGGCTGGTATGACGGCTCTCCTGCCGGAAGGACGGGGCTCCAGCGATGAGCGACCCGATTTCGCCATCATGATCTACCCAGTTGTTGCCATGGCCGGGCCGGTGGCGCACTCTGGCTGCCGGGGCGCACTCCTGGGGACTACCGAAGAGACGGAGCTGGCCTGGGCTTTGAGCCTGCAGACGCGTGTGGATGCCGACGCACCTCCCGTCTTCCTTGTCCACGGAGCAGACGATGACGTCGTTGACGTTGGTAACTCCCTGGCACTGGCCGAAGCCTACCGACGAGCACGCGTACCGTGCGAACTTCACGTATTTGCTCGAGGTCCTCATGGTTTCGGTCTCGGGGAACGGGGCATGGCCAACCGCACGTGGCCTGATTTGTGCGCCGCATGGCTGAGAGCACTCGGCACATGAGAGCTGCCCTCTACAGCGTCGAAGATTGCCGCCCGCATTCCCTCTAGGTCGGCGTCCTCCAGGAACGGTGCCACGGCCGCTGCTGTCTGGCGTCTGTCCCAGCCCTTGTGCTGCGCCAGGAGCCGAAGAAGCTCCACGTCCTCAGCGCCGCGGGCAAGGGCTTTCAGCCGTAGTGTGGCGACGGGCTGCCTCACGGTCTCATCTAGCGAGGGCAGGATCAATGCCGTTGGCTCTGGCGTGGTGTAGTTCGCCTTCTGTCCAATGGTCTGCCACGGGACGATCCCATCCGCCCCCGCCAGGTAGGCGCGCACTGGCCACAGTTCACAATCGGACAACTCCGCGCGAATTGGCGGCGGACTTCCGTAGTGCCAGAGGCGGACCCCACGCTCGGTGAATCGCCGCATGAGCGCCGGCCTGCGGAAGAGTTCGTCGTTGACCACCATGAGATTCACCAGGCCGTCCAGATAGTCATGCTGCCACTGAGGTCGCGAGACATCCTCGCGGAAAACGAAACGGTGGTCCTCGATGCCTGCCAGACCCGCCTGCATCCGTCGAGCGAACCAAGCCAGCGCCAACCAGTCGTCTCGGTGCATCGGCTCGTCCAGCAGCCACCACGAGGTTCCGCGACCTCCCAGAGCGGGATCCTTGTAGTAGTACTTGTTGTTCAGATAGAAATGGAACAGCGTCTGGCGCCATCCTCGCGCGCGAATGTGGTGCGCGAAATCCCTCACCACAGCCTCGATGCCAGCAGCGTAAGCCGAGGACGCAACCTGATCGAGGGGTCCGGCATTGAGAGCGTGGTCTATGATGACCTGCGGGTACTCGTGGGTGGCAGGTTTGTAGGCATAGTGTTCTCTGATGTTCTCTGGCCACGCCTCGTGGAAGGGAAGGTATAGGTGGGTCACCGGAATTCTGGACCTTACGCAGCCCTCGAAGGCAGATCCGTCCAGCAGCGGTCCAAACCGTCGGTCCCACTCCGCCCAGTCGCTGACACGACGTGCGCTCCCTGATCCCGTTGTCGGAGGCGCATATCCCGGTTCCACATTGCCGCTGTGGGAGTAGCCTAGAGGCGTCAGCGTTCCACGATTCTCATGGGCCAGCCGATGATAGGCGTGCTCGGCCGCAAGGCCTTCACGCGTCGCCGGGTCCAGTCCCATGGCACGGGCAGGACTTCCATACGTGTTCAGACTGAGATCGAATCTGGGACGGTCCGGAACGACGGCGGATCGTACCCACAGCATCAACGAGATGGATCTGGTCCGGTTTCCGTTGACGAAGATGTCCAGTGTTCCGTGGCGGATACCCGGTTGGGCTTGCATGGCGGGGCAGAGTTCGACGAGAAACTGCTGGAAGCACGGGGAGTCGGCAGCGCTGGTGCCATTGGCCAGTTCTACCGGCCCAGAGACGGGCAGGCATGCTTCGGGCCTCAGGCCGGCGTCATCGATGGGTCGAAGATAACTGGTTCGTGCTAGGATCCCACCCCGGACGCGTACCTCGAAGGATAGGTGCGTCCGCGGCGCGTACCTTACCACAAGCACGGCACGCGCCGTTGCGCCTCGCGCGGTCTGCAATACAACTGCCTTGCCGTTCCAGAGGCGGGATCGGGCAGATTGCGATGCGCCATGGGGGCTGAACCTTTCTCCGAACGCCCCGAGAGTCACATCCACTGCCCCACAGCGGAGCCAGGGCGCTATCTGAAGCGTGCTCAACAACCTCGCTCTGGGAAGCCGCCTCACTGAGGCGCGAGGGGGCGGTGTCACTGCGTGGGCCACCACGGGCTCGCTTGGACGGCCAGTAGGGCCCACGGCCGTAAGGGCTAGCGACAGGCGCGTTCCCGGTGGAAGACGCTCGATGACGTAGGTCTGGGCTCCAGCGGCACCGAGGGCGACGACGTCTTCCTTGACGCGTTCGCCGCTATCGAGTCGCGTACACGCGGCGCGAACTCCAAGAGCACCTTCTGGTACACTGAATCGGACCCGAAGAGAG
The DNA here is from genome assembly GCA_037443035.1 of Chthonomonadales bacterium. Lineage (GTDB taxonomy): Bacteria > Armatimonadota > Chthonomonadetes > Chthonomonadales > CAJBBX01 > JABWBA01. The sequence goes on along the minus strand of JBBIPC010000001.1, from coordinate 293,928 downwards.
CCGTATCGAGCATCCGTGGTATCCGGCAGCGGCTCCACGTTCACGTCAGAGACGGGACTGGGAGCAGATGAACGGGCTGCCGTCACCTGAACCGTCAGGTAGGGCTCGGAACCTGCCTGTTCCCTCGAGAAAACGTCGTTGTTGGCCATTGTCTGCCCCTTCTCGTCGGTTACCACGAGACCTGTGGCGAGTCCCGCGATGAGTGCCTGTACTGCATCCGTCGGTACTTCGCAGGAGACCCACCCGTCGCCTTCATCGCGTGCGTCGGCGAACCCCCAGATACCAGGAGGTTCGAAGATGACCTCCGCGAAGTCGGTCGCCGTGGGAGCCCAGGGATCTCGTCCCGCGCGGCGTTGCTGAAACGATGGTTCCCCTGGGTGGTGTTCACCGCGACCTGTGCCCTCCTCCCAAGGGGCCGTGACGGTCGAGATCCCAAGTGTCCGGAGCATGCGGGCATTGCCGGCGTAGCGTAGGTGAAGACGGGCGGAACGCACCAAGGAGCCGGCGACAGAGCCGGTCTCGAAATGGAACAGCCCGAGCATCTGTATGCCCTTGAGACGTATGCGAGGGGATGCGCCGTAGTTCAGGTCTTTCTCGCTGTCGTAGGACGAAAGGTTCGTGTCCGCATCGCACCGCAGGCGGACGGTATCGCCGCTACGCAGACCCAGGATGCCAAGCAGCATCAGGGGTACAAGGGCTACGATGGTACGCATGGATGCCTCCCCAACCGACCATGGTCCGCTCACATACTTCTCAGCTCTCGGCGTGCTATCCTCTACGGGGCAACGTGGTTCGCTGGCCGACGCGTGCCCATTACACGGGAAGAGGAGGATGTTTCCATGAGCACAACACCGATTGCATTGCAGTTGTACACGGTACGCGACTCGTTGCATGCAGATTTCGCCGGCACACTCGAAGCCGTGGCAGGGCTCGGCTATAGGTTCGTCGAGCTGGCCGGAACAGGTGGCTACAGTGCGCCCGAGCTGAGGAGGCTCCTAGACCACAATGGCCTGACGGTCGTGGGGTCTCATGTGGGCATAGAACTGCTCGAGGCCGACTTGCAGGCAGCCTTGGACTACAACGAGATACTCGGAAACCGCTATGTCGTATGCCCCTATCTCGATGAGTCGCGGCGCAAGACCGCAGATGACTGGCGCCGCATGGCTGAGGTGTTCACCGGCATAGCGCAGGCTTGCCGCGAGCGGGGGATGGTGTTCGCCTATCACAACCATTCGTTCGAGTTCCAGAGCTTCGATGGCCAGACCGGCATGGACATTCTGTGGGAAGCCACCGATCCGGACCTTGTCAAGTCGGAGTTGGACGTCTACTGGGTACTCCGCGGTGGCAAGGATCCGGCACAGTACATCGAACAGCTTGGCCGACGCGTTGTGCTCGTCCACTTGAAAGACATGGCGGCGGACGCAGACAAGTCCTTTGCAGAGGTAGGCGAGGGGATCGTCAACTGGACAGGCGTGTTGAAGGCGTGTGCTGGAGTCCAGGTTGCTGCCTATATCGTGGAGCAGGACGTCTGCAAACGGCCGCCGTTGGAGAGCGCGGCCATCAGTCTGCGCAACCTGCACCGGATGGGTCTAGGCTAGACTTTCGGTGTGGGGGTCGTCACGGCGAATGTCCCGTCATCGAGTCGCCTCTCTGCATAGTCCGCGAATAGCACTGGCTCGACGCTCCGCAGACATTGGAAGATACAATGGGCGAGCATCCGTATTTCGACGTCGGCGTGTTCATTGGCTCTGGCCTCGATCAAATGGCGCCATGAACGAACATTCGCCGTGACCATGATGGGAGCTTCGGTCTCATTGGGGAGAAGAGCCCGCGCGGCTTGTTGAACACGCTTACGCCGGTCGGTCGCATTCGCCGCATCCAGTGTCGCCACCCCACCGCGCTGTAGACTTTGGAGCGTGTTCTGAAGATCTGCGTACTGCTGGGCGACCGCGTCAATGCGGCGCTCGAATGCGTCGTGGAGCTCTGGGCTGACCTGAAACTCCAAGCGCTCGACAAAGCGCAGGACGGCCGCGGACACATATCTCTGGCTGACCTGCGAAAAGGCGAAGCCAGCGCGGTGGCGCACAAGCTCGTGGGTCACGCTTCGAGAGACACCGTACACGAGAAAGCTGAAGGAAGCATGCTCTAGCACGGAGCCGTGGCCTGACTGCAGGATATTGGCGAAGTAGCGATCTGCCTCGGCGTTGGGGGTTCGGCGACGACCGAAAGACATGTAGCATAGCTGACCTGCGGCTTTGCAGAGGCTGGTGGCGGGGCTGAGCGTAACCGGATCATCTAGTGCTGCGCGGAGCCCCGCATTCTCCGGGAATCCCTCCAGGAAGTCCCTCAGCGAGGCGTCGTAGTACGTCGGCTTGGCGGTCATCTGTACGCCGGGATGCCTCAGGTACAAGGTGCCACGCGAGGTGGCGAACACAGGCGACACGATGGCGGGAAACTCGCCAGGACGGAAGGTGGCGCTCACGTCAGATGCGCTCAATCTGGATAGTGGCAGTGCTTATACTTCTTGCCGCTTCCGCACCAACAGGGGTCGTTGCGGCCTAGTTTCCGCGTGCGCACTGCAGTACCACCACCGGAACGCCGGTCCTCGCGGCCATCTCCATCGAGAATGCGATAGGGGCGTCGCGGCTGCGGCTTCTCCTGGACAAACTGCGCGTGCAACATGTACCGCGCGATAGAGTCCTTGATGGAGTGCTGCATGTCCTCGAACATCTGGAACGCCTCTTTGTTGTACACGACGAGGGGATCTTGCTGGCCGTAACCGCGAAGGTTGATCCCTTCCCGCAGGTAGTCCATGTTGGCGAGGTGTTCCATCCAGCGCTCGTTGATGACTTTGAGCGCAACCCATCGCTCGAGGTTGCGCATAGCTTCAGCGTCGCCTACGGCTTCGACGACTTCCTGTTCCTTCATAGCGTAGGCTTGTTCGACCCATGAGACCAGGAACTGCTCCAGCTCCTCGCGAGACTTCGCGTCGAGGTCCTTACGCTGAAGCATGAGCGACTGCGGGAAGTACTCCGCTAGACCCTTGTAAAGACCGTCCAGGTCCCATTCCAGGCCAGTCTGTGGGTCCGGACAGAACATGGTTACCGCGCCGATGACGACCTCACGGAGGAAGCCCAGGATCGTTTCGCGTAGATCCGCACCCATGAGGATGCGGCGACGCTCTCCGTAGATGACTTCGCGCTGCTTGTTCATCACGTCATCGTATTGGAGAACATGCTTGCGGATCTCGAAGTGGTGCTCCTCCACCTTCTTCTGCGCACGCTCGATCATCCGGGAGAGGATCTTGGCATCCATGGCCTGATCCTCGGGCCATGTTCGAAGGAGCGGATGCTGGGTCCGATCCCCAAACAGTCGCCACAGCTCATCTTCCAGCGACACGAAGAAACGGCTTTCGCCGGGGTCGCCCTGCCGGCCAGATCGTCCGCGAAGCTGGTTGTCGATCCGCCGGCTCTCATGACGTTCCGTGCCAAGGATATAGAGGCCACCGAGCCGCCTCACCTCATCTGCAGCCTGCTGATGCTCCTCGGGCGTCAGAGTCGTTACGGAATCGAGGACCGACGGTTTGCCACCACGCCTGTAGGAGAGTGCAGTCTCGGAGTCGTTATCAACCTCCAAGCCGTTGGTTGGTAGGTCACCTTCAGAGCTTGTCTGAGCGGCAGGCAACGGCTCGCGCTCCACTTGCGGCTTCCCACCGAGAAGGATGTCAACACCGCGTCCGGCCATGTTCGTGGCGATGGTCACGGCACCTTTTCGACCCGCCTCAGCTATGATGACGGCCTCCTTTTCGTGGTACTTCGCGTTCAGGACGTTATGGGGAATGCCGTGCCGTAGAGCCTCATCGAGATGGTCCAGCGTCTCCTCCGACGCTGGCAGACCTAGCAGTTCGCAGATCGATCGGAGATTATGCTCTTCGAGAGGATCGGCGGGGAGCTCCAGTTGACGTATCATGGGCGCGAGTCGTCCGAGTGTGATGTCATCCAGATTCTGGTTGAGGACGGAAGTCCAGTTCTCTCGCGTCGCTTTGTCCAATTTGACGCCGTCCATGCGGGAACGGATCAGCGAGACCATGCAGAGAACCTGCAGACGGTCGGGGGTGAGACGTCCCGACACCTTCTCCGACATCTCGATGGAGCGTGTACCAACCAAGACGGGCTGCTGTTTGGCATAGAGGCGCAGAATCTCGGCGGCAATCCCACGAAACTTGTGCTCGGCTACCTTGTAGATGACGTCTGGGTGGTCCATGCGGATCATGGGCTTGTGGGTGGGTACCACGACAACGTCCAGCCCGTAGATCTTGCGGAACTCATCTTCTTCAGTCTTGGCAGTACCGGTCATACCTGCCAACTTGAGGTAGAGCCTGAAGAGGTTCTGGAAGGTGATGGTCGCAAGCGTCTGCGACTCATGCTTGATCTCCACGCCTTCCTTGGCCTCGATCGCTTGGTGCAGCCCGTCCGAGTACCTTCGTCCGAACATCAGTCGGCCGGTGAACTCATCCACGATGATGATTTCGCCGTCGCGCACCACGTAGTCGATGTCTCTCTTGAACAGTGCGTGGGCCTTCATGGCTGCCGTTACGTAGTGCATCATCTGTGGGTCGTCGGCAAGGTTGCGCACCCCCAGCATCGCCTCTAGCTTGGCGATACCGGCATCCGTCGGGGAGACGGTCTTCTGTTTCTCGTCTACCAGGTAATGAATGTTGGGGTTATTCCGGTCGTGGTTGGGATCCTCTCGCTCTACTTGCGTCGTAGCATCCTTGCCGGCCCGAAGCTGGCGGACAACTCGGTCCACGGTGTAGTAGAGACTGGTGTCCTGCTCAACGAAGCCGCTGATGATGAGCGGTGTCCTCGCTTCGTCAATGAGAATGCTATCCACTTCGTCCACGATGGCGTAATGAAGGTCCCGCATCACAAGCTCATCGCGGTGGAACGCCATGTTGTCCCGCAGGTAATCGAATCCGAACTCGTTGTTGGTTCCGTAGGTCACGTCGCAGGCGTAGGCTTCGCGCCGCGTGATCCGTCGGCAGTACGTGTAGCGGGGATCGGGATCCTCGTAGTCCGGATCGTAGATGAAGCTGCCGCCTTCATCACCCGTCTCGGGACTCTGACCCTGAATAATGCCAACGGACATGCCGAGTAGGTGATATATCGGGCCCATCCACACGGCACCAACTTTCGATAGGTAGTCGTTGGCGGTTACGAGATGGGCACCTTTGCCAGCCAGAGCGTTCAGGTATAGCGGCAGGGTAGCCATGAGCGTCTTGCCTTCGCCCGTCTTCAACTCAGCGATGCGCCCATCGTGGGCGACCATGCCTCCGATGAGCTGGACATCATAGTGCCGTTGGCCGAGAGTCCGCTTAGCCGCCTCGCGGACTACCGCGAAGGCTTCAGGTAGGATCGAATCCAAGACTTCATCCAGACACTTCCGCGTCCGATCCTTTCTCTCCGACTCCAGGACCCCATCCTTCTCCATAGCATCGAGCTTGCGCTGCCACTCGGTCTGCACATAGGCACGAAACTCATCGGTCTTGTCCCGAAGCTGCGTGTTGGTCAGGCGTGCGATCTCGGGCTCGAGCGCGTTGATGCGCTCGACAACGGCACGGTACCGTGCGAGGTCACGTTCGTTGCTGTCAAAGAGTCGGCGAAGGATGGCGGTCATCGGTAGTGGTTTCTAGCTCTTGCCGAGCATGCGTTCATTCTTAAGGATACGCAGCGAGAGGTCCAAGAAGTCCCTTCTGGCTCGGGAGTATACCTAGACGCGATGGAGAGGGTCAAACATTGAGCACGATGGCTCCCACGTCGTCTAGGATATACTGCGCACATGGAGTGCCTAGAGGAATGACTGTCCAGCAACTGGTGCCGAGGCGTTGGCTCAAGCAAGCCGACCTTTGGATCGTCTTGCTGATGTTTGTCGCCATAGGTATAGGATGGACAGCGCTCGGAAGCATCGCAGTCAACGGTATGCCAGGCTTCTTGAAGCGACAGGTCTTGCTGTCGGCTATCGGTCTGGTCGGTTTCCTGCTCGGAGCGCTGGTGGACTGCGAGCGGGTGGGCCGGCTGTCCAAGTACCTGTATGGACTCAACGTCGGGTTGCTCATCGCAGTCTTGCTGTTCGGTCACGAGACGAAGGGTTCTGTGCGTTGGTTTGGTACGGAGACACTGCGCTTCCAACCCTCGGAGTTCGCCAAGCTATTCACTGTTGTCACGCTGGCCACGCTCTTGGCCGCTAGACGGGACCGTCTTCAGAGCCCGCGCGTCTTCCTGCAGTCCCTCTTGCATATTGCGGTTCCCGTCCTGCTCATCCTCAGGCAACCGGATCTCGGCACGGGTCTCGCCATAGTGGCCATATGGTTCGGCATGGTGTTCATAGCTGGCATGCGGTGGCAGCATCTCGCGGTATTCGCCATTGTAGGGCTGCTGTGGTTCGGGGTGATGTGGCGGCTGGGACTGATCCATGACTATCAGGTCCAGCGCATTGTCGCCGTCGCACGCCCTGACTCTGACCCGCAAGGTAGCGGCTATCAAGTACGCCAGGCGAGGATCGCTATCGGCTCAGGGAGGGTCCTGGGCAAGGGATTCGGACGCGGGACACAAGCGCACCGAAGGTTCATACCTGAGCGACAGACAGACTTCATCTTCACGATCGTCGCCGAAGAGGGCGGCTTCGTCGCCAGTGTTGCGGTCGTAGCGATTTACGCCTTGCTTCTCTTCCGTGGATGGTGCGTGGTTGCATCCACCGACGACATGATGAGCCGGCTCGTAGGAGCAGGAGTACTATCCATGCTCGGCTTCCATGCGTTCGTGAATCTCGGCATGACCATGGGCATATTGCCAGTCACCGGCGTGCCCCTGCCGTTCGTGTCGTATGGTGGCAGCTCGATGATCGTCTCGATGACTTCCGTCGGGCTTCTTGTCGGGATCTCAGGACGGAGGGAACCCCTTGTCTTCTGATCCCGGCGTGGACGAGCAGCCGGCCAACCATCCTTCCCGCCACGAACGCCGACCCTTGTCGCGCATGGAGGTCATTCGTGCGCTACGGATCTCCAACATCGAGGCGGTCACTGCTACTGTTCATGCCTCGCTGACGGGCGGCGCGTTCCAGACAGGATTCGCCCTGTTCCTGGGTGCTGGCAGTTTCTGGATGGGCGTCATCGGAGCCATACCGACGTTCGCAGCTCTCGTGCAGGTCTTTTCGTCACTTTGGATCGAGCGCACGGGTGAGCGCAAGCGTCTGACCGCGTGGTTCTCGCTTGTCTCTCGCTCTCTTTGGCTACCCATCCTCTTCATTCCGTGGGTCGTGCCGCATAACCTCTGGCTGTACGCGTTCGTGGTGCTCTTCGGTCTCGCGTCGGTCGCGATCCAGGTTCCGGTTCCTGCTTTCACCTCCTGGCTATCGGATCTCGTCCCCGCTGATCATCGCGGACGGTACTTTGGTCGTCGCAACATGCTGGCCGGGCTGACCTCCCTTGTGGCGTCCTTGCCGACCGCATGGCTACTCGATCACGCAATCACAGATATGGGTGTGGGTCGGGCGCAGGCATTCGCGGCCCTCTTCGCCGTAGCGGTCGTGTTTGGTGTTGTCGGCTTCTGCCTTCTACTGCGCCAGCCAGAGCCGCCCATGGCAATCAACGCGGAGGTCCAGCGTCAGTACCTGCTGCAGACGCTGAGTCTCTACCGCCGGCCGTTGCAGGATCCGACCTTCCGCAAGCTCCTGGCCTTCGGCAGTCTCTTCGCTGTGGGGCAGTTCTTTGCGGCTCCGTTCTATACCGTGTACGCTCTGGAAGACCTGCACCTTAGCTACACCTGGCTGCAGATCCTGGGGGGCGTGGCTAGTCTCGCAGCACTGATGTCCATGCCTCTATGGGGTTATCTCTCGGATCGGTTTGGCAACAAGCCTCTGCTGACCCTGGCCGTGGTGGGTGTGAGCCTCACGCCTTTGCCCTGGTTGGCATGCAACCCGGATCATCGCGCGACGACACTTGTCATCCTCATTGCGAACAACCTCTTCGGGGGCGTTGTGTGGGGCGGAGTGGGACTGCTGCAGTTCAACATGCTCATCGAGACCACACCCTCCGAAGGGCGCAGTCTCTATGTAGGTGCTCTCTCAGCAGCTTCTGGAATCGCCGGCGGCCTTGCGCCGGTGGTTGGTGGCGCGATGGTAGAGGTGCTGCGCTCTACTTCCATGCCGTGGGCGATGGCATCGGCTGGTGCGTACCATGTTCTCTTCGCGACCAACTCAGCTCTCCGCTTGCTGACGCTGCCTATGCTGCAGTCCATACCAGCGGCGGCTCGTGCCACACCGCGGGAGGTGCTGGAGCGCCTCGGTGCCGTTCGGGTAAGAACATTACGTCAGATACGCCAACTGCAACACGCAGGAAGCGAGGAAGTACGCCAGCAAGCGGTTGCAGCGCTCAGCGAAGCGCGTTCTGGCTTGGCAGTGCAGGAGCTGGTTCTCGCTCTTTCCGATCCAGCGCTGGGGGTGCGACGTTCAGCGGCGGTTGCTCTCGGTGAGATTGGGGATCCGGCAGCCGTGCCGGCGCTACGGGCCATCCTTCACCAGCCCGAGTCGGGCATAGTGCGAGAGGCCGCCGATGCCCTCGGCAGACTGGGTGCAGCCGAAGCCATACAGGATTTAGCCGACGTCGCCCTGGAGGGAGAGAGGTCCGAACGCGTTGCTGCTATCCGGTCCCTGGGAAGAATCGGGAGTCCCGCAGCGGAGCCGTATCTTCTTGAGGTGCTCCGTGCCGCTCGAGCAGCTGAGCAAGAAGATGTGCTGGAGGCAGTGCTCCAAGCACTTGGACAGTGCCGCAGTGAAGCCGCTCTCCATGAGATGATCGAATCGTTGAATGATCCGAAGCGGTCCGTGCGGCTTGCCGCCATCCAGGCGCTCGGTGATATCGGCCACCCATCGGCTGGCCAGGCCTTGGAGGGTCTGCTGGCCGCAGAGAGCGATCCAGCCCTCGTAACCCGGGTCTGCGTTGCGCTCGCCCAGTGCGGCCACGTCGAAGCTGTTCCGTCTATGTACGACAAGATGGCCGCATTGCCGTCAGCGGTGGCAAGGCGCCAGGTAGCCAACGCAATCGCGGCACTCCTCGGAGACGAGGAAACCTATCGCTTGTTAACTGCCGATCCCATGGACCGCGAGGGAGCTGTAGTCCGGCGCATTCTCACCTTGGGGCGCAAGCGCCGCAAGGAAGGCACGTTAGCCGCGAAGAAACGAGAGCTTCTAATTCGGCGTGCGTCGCACTTGTTCACCAACGGAGATCTTCAGGGAGCCGCGAACCTCATCCTACGCGCTGTGCCGTGTCACGATGGACCGGCGTGCTCGCTCATGTCTCTAGCTCGGACGCGCCTACGGCAGCGTAAACCCACTGACGAGGAGTTCCTGGCGGCTCTTGCCGCAGCAGCCGCGGCCGCCAAGCAACAGGGGTTCGAAATATGAAACGGGTGGTAAGCGTTAGCCTCGGGACCTCCCGACGTGACAAGACAGTGACCAGCACCATCGGCGGTCTGGAGTTCGAGATAGCTCGCATTGGTACCGATGGCGACAAGCGCAAGTTCGCTCGACTCGTAGCAGAGCTGGACGGAAAGGTGGACTGCTTCGGTGTGGGTGGGACCGACGCCTACCTCTACGCCGGGACGCGCCGCTACGCTTTCCGGGAGACGCTACGGCTCATGGCAGGTGCTCGTAGGACGCCATGGGTGGACGGAAGTGGACTGAAGAACACTCTGGAGCGGGAGACCGTCCTGTATCTGGATGAGCAAGGTGTCGTTGACTTCCCCAGGTCCAACGTTCTGCTGGTATCGGCCGTGGACCGCTTTGGCATGGCCGAAACCCTGGCAAGCAGGGCGCGGTCCGTCGTGTTCGGGGATCTTCTCTACGGACTGGGGATACCCATACCGATACGCAACTGGAAGACGCTTCAGAGGCTCGCCAGTCTTGCGCTACCTCTGGTCGTGCGCATGCCTATCGAGTGGATCTATCCCACTGGGGCCCGCCAGGAAGTGAACACTCCACGCTTCAGCCGGTACTTCGATTGGGCCGATGTGATCGCCGGTGACTGGCATATCATCCGTCGGTACATGCCAGAGCGTCTCGACGGCAAGATCATTCTCACACAGTCCAGCAGACAGGCCGAGACTGACATGCTCCGCCAGCGCGGGGTGAGGACGCTGGTAACCACGACACCCGAGATTGGCGGCGAGGCATTTGCCACAAACGTCATGGAAGCAGTACTCGTGGTACTGCTTGGTCGAAAGCCTGAGGAATTGACCCCCGAGCAGTACTTGGGTACACTCAAGTCCCTCGGCTGGCGACCAAGCATCCGAGTGCTCTCGGACCGTGCTTCCGGGCAGTGATCGTGGCTAGAACCGGTACGCGCGTCTCTACAGGGAACTGAGCAAGATTGTCCATGAATCCCTTTGCTTTCATCATCCATCCCATCGATGTCCGCAGGGACGTAGCGCGCAAGTACCCCATGCTTGGCTTGCTGCCGGAACGTGTGCTCGAGTGGTTGCTGAAACTACGTTCTCCGGAGACTGTCGCCGAGTTACGCGGCATCCGGTCCGCGACTGGCACCGAGACGCATGGCTGGCTGATAGGCTGCCCGTTGTCGCCGCGGCAGTTTCTCGAGCTGCCGACGGAGTTCGTCTACGGCCGTATGGAGCAATGCGGCCACATCGCCGAGAACCTTGGTGCGAAGATCATCGGGCTCGGTGCCTTCACATCCGTCGTGGGTGATGGTGGCATCACACTCGCTCAGCGTCTGCATATCGCGGTTACTACAGGCAATTCGTACACAGTTGCGACAGCCATCGAAGGAGCCGAACGCGCGGCAGCGCTGATGGGGATAGACATGGAGACGGCCACAGTCGCGATAGTGGGAGCCAGCGGTTCCATTGGCGCTACGTGCGCTGAGATACTGGCTAGGCACGCCCGGCGTGTGTGCCTCGTTGGTCGTAGCGAGGAGCGGCTCGTCCCAGTAGAGCGACGGTTATTGTCATGCGGCACCGCGACGGTGAGTACGCATACTGATGTTGGAGACGGATTGCGAGATGCCGACGTAGTGATAGCCGTGAGCAGTGCCGCCGATGCTATTGTCGAGCCGCATCACCTGAAGCGCGGCGCTGTAGTATGTGACGTGGCACGGCCGCGGGACGTGTCCGTAAGAGTCGCACGAGAGCGAGACGATGTACTCGTGATCGAGGGCGGTGTCGTACGGGTTCCTGGGGCCATGGAATGCGTGAAGGTCGGAACCGACCAACCTTTCAGCTTCGGCTTTCCGCAAGGTACGGCGTATGCTTGCATGTCCGAGACTATGGGACTGGCGCTGGAGGGCCGGCTCGAGTCGTTCACGCTCGGCAAGGACGTGACGGTTCGACAGGTGGATGACATCGGTTCTATATGCGCCAAACACGGCTTCGCCCTGGCCGGTTTCAGGTCTTTCGAGCGTGCCATTACAGAAGACGAGATCGAGCGAATTCGGCGCAGGGCGGGAAGGTAAACCATGGTTCGAGAGATAACTCGTCGGCAGTTCGTCACCGGTGCCGTCGCTGCCGTTGCCGCAGGACTTGCTGCTGGCGACACCGAGGTCCAAGGTGTGCTATCGAAGGCGATGCCTCGCCGCGTACTTGGTCGTACTGGCCAACGGGTCTCGATTATCGGCTTCGGCTCTGCTCCGCTGGGGCATAGCTTCCAGCCGCAGGAAGTCTTCGATCGCGTGGTCGGCGAGGCGCTCGATCTCGGCATCAACTATCTCGATACGGCAACGATCTACGACGTCGCGCAGGAGCGCTTGGGGCCGATCGTTCGTCGGAACCGCTCCCGCCTGTTCATCGCCACGAAGACACGTGGTATGTCTCGCAACGCAGTACTGAAGACCGTCGAAGAGAGCCTTCGGCTGCTACAAACGGATCGTGTGGACCTCGTCCATCTGCACAACATCGGCGATTTCGATGTGGAAAGGCTGCAGGACCAGGACAGTCCTCTCGCCGGTCTCGAGGAAGCTCGCAAGAGAGGGTGGCTTCGCTTCATAGGTGCAAGCGGCCATCAACGGGTCGAGAAGATGGCAGCAGCCCTGCGTACCGGCGCGATTGACGTCGTTATGCCGGCCATGAATTTCGTGGACCAGCATACATATGGCTATGAGACCAAGGTACTGCCCGAGGCGCGCAAGCAGAAAGCTGGTATCGTCGCCATGAAGGTGCTCGGTGGCGTGCCCGGCTTCAACTACCGGAAGCCCGTACCGTGCATTACTCCGCAAGAACTCGTCAACGACGCAATCCGCTACGCCCTCGACGTACCCGGTGTCGCGGCTGCAGTTATTGGCTTCACGTCGGTCGAACAAGTGCGGCAGGCAGTGCTGGTTGCGAAGTCCTTCAAGCCGCTCAGCGCCGAGGAGAGAACGAAGCTCGAAAGCCTGGGTAAGGAACTGGCGAGCTCATGGGGCCTCCACATGGGACCCGTCTGAGACCTCACCGCTGACGAGGGGCTGGACGTAGACTTCGGCAGTATCTACCACGCGGCGGAACCAACCGCCCGACGGGTCCACGAACGGTAACCACCATGCGGACGGTCGGTGATCAGCGTGGGGAAGACCTCGCGCGGTAAGGAGTGCGTCGCGGACCAACTCCAGACGTGCCTGTTCGGCCTCTAGTTGGATCTTCCGACGTTCCGCCCGCAGTTGCTGAATGTCAGGTTGCCGTCCCCATGCAACTCTTTGAAGCTGATTCGTGCGCAACTGCTGTTGCACAACGCGACGTCGCTCGTGCAGCCGAGCGAGTTCCGCTCCAAGCGCTTCACGACGAGCAATGTGCTCCGGCGTCCATTCGGCGACCGACCGGAAGTGCTGGCCACGCTCCTTCTCGATGCGGGCGATCTCCAGCCGCGCCTCACGGAGTTCTGCATACAGGCGTCTGGCCACCGCCTGCAGCTTGCCCCATTCCTCCGCCAATGCGACCAGCCGCTGCGTTAGGTCCGAATGACGTCTTGCCGGACACCGCCATTGCCCCGGAGAACGCTCGCAGAATATCTCCAGGAGACGCCGGGGGCTGCGTACCGCCGCGAGCGAATCTAGCAGACGCTTCTGATCTTCGACAACCTGCCGCCACACGCGGCCGAAGCGGTCCATGCTCATGCTGCTCGCTGCAAAGGGACCACGCATCGGCTCCGGAAGACGCACCTCCGTAGCTACGCCGGCAGCGGAGTCCCATGTTCGATAGTGGAGCCGGAGGACCGGATGGACCGCTACGCGAACCCCGTGGGATTGCAGGAAATCGTTCATGTGACGCGTCCGTGTCACATACGCCGACCCTTCCTCGTTGAACACAAAGATGAACTCGGAGGCCAGCATGGAAATCAGCGTTACCGCCTTGCCCACGAGGATTACATCTCTTCCGAAGTGCTCCCGAAGCACCGCCGCGAGTGTCTTGGCATCTTGCACGGGCCTAACGGTGCGGATGCGTCGGGGCTCGGGCATCTCGATGTGCACAGCACGGAGAGTGACGCGAAGGGTTCCACGTCCGATGCCAGGCACAACGAGGTCAAAGGGCAGAGCACCGAGACCGAACTTCGGGAGGGCATACATCTCGCTGCCGGCCACGGCATCGTTGTACGCTTCTTCGGCGATGGCGCGCGTATCCGGACGAAGGAAGACGTCCAGCAAGCGAAAACGCGGCAAGCCAGCAGTATCTGGTCCGAAGCGTAGCAGCTCAGAAGTGCTGGTCACCTGGTACTCCGGACACTCATCACCAAGCAGCAGACGGAACATGCGGGGGTACATATGCCGGTAGAGTGTGGTTAGCGTAGCCTCAGGCTGCTTCGTGCAACACTCGCAAGCACTCTCCATCAGGTCGTTCGCATAGAGCTGCGCCTGCCGTGCCACGTCACGTGTCTCGATGGCGGCGACTGTGTTGTTGAAGCCATACTCGAGCATCGAACGGATGCCGGGGAGGATATCGGAAAGCTTCAGTTCGCACACCACGGTGTCACGGGAACCCGTGTAGACAAGACCGCGCCACCCCCATGCAGCCGTGTGCTGGTTGAGGAACTCCTGCAGATCCACACCTGCATGCGCCGCCAGGGCCCTCAGTGGGGTGCCACTTCTCGTGAGGTCGTGACGCGTAGGAAAGCACTCGCTGCCGAAAAGCTGCGCGATCTCGCCTGCTGCGGACCACAGATCCCTCGTCGTCCCATCGTTGTGCGGCAATAGGGAGAACCGCGCCTCACCAGGAAGACGGGTGTGCAGCTTCGCGAAGTAGTCGGTGTCATGGACGCCAAGCACGAACGCCCCGTTTACACCCGCGCGTCGGAGCAGCACCGTCAAGACGGCTTTCATCGGCTCGTCCCACCAGACCGTCTGACCCAGTGCCAAGAACGGGGTAGAGGCGTACTGTTGGCGCAGGTTGCGCAGAGTCTGCAAAGCTCGGCTAGCGTTGTCTTCCACGAGATGTCCTGGTAAGCGATCGCTGGATGTGAGGAATACCGAATAAGAAGTGTACCTTAGCAGCTTCGCGGCGCCACGCGCTCCTATACGTACGCAGTCAAGCATACGATAGTGCCGCCGTCACCGACCAAGCATTTGACGGACAGTGGCCCAGGGCGCTATAATGAATTTGGATCGTATCTCTCCTGAAAAGGACGGACGTTAGATGACCTCTCCTACCTCCTTCCTCCTCAGCAGTTCCGACGTACCGAAGGCGTGGTACAACCTGAACGCGGACCTGCCTGAGCCTATCCCCCCGCCGCTGCATCCGGCCACCAAACAGCCAGTGGGTCCCGGCGATCTTACGGCCATCTTTCCGGAAAACCTCGTCATGCAAGAGGTATGCCCGGACCGGTGGGTGGAGATACCCGAACCCGTACGTGACGTGTACGCGCTCTGGAGACCAACGCCGCTGCTGCGAGCCGTTCGCCTGGAGCGTGCACTCGATACCCCCGCCCACATCTACTACAAGTACGAAGGTGTGAGCCCGGCCGGGAGTCACAAGCCGAACACTGCCGTTGCACAGGCTTACTACAACAAGGTGGCCGGAACGAAGCGACTAGCCACCGAGACGGGTGCTGGTCAATGGGGATCTTCGCTGGCGCTAGCGTGCAGCCTCTTCGATCTGGAATGCACCGTCTACATGGTCAAGGTGAGTTACAACCAGAAGCCGTACCGAAAGATGCTCATGCATACATGGGGTGCGACTGTCTACGCAAGCCCGAGTGATCACACGCAGTATGGCCGGAGAGTCCTGGAGCAAGACCCCGACTGTCCGGGCAGTCTGGGCATAGCCATCAGTGAAGCCATCGAGGATACTGTCACATCCCAGGCAACGAAGTACTCCCTTGGGAGCGTCTTGAACCATGTGCTGCTCCACCAGACGGTCATTGGGCAGGAGAGCATCAAGCAAATGGAGCTGGCGGGAGAGGCACCGGACGTCATTTTCGGATGCGTGGGTGGCGGCAGCAATTTCGCTGGTCTTGTGTTCCCCTTCATCGAGCGGAAGCTGAAGCAGGGAGCGAACTATCGCATTGTCGCGGTCGAACCAACGGCGTGTCCGTCCATGACGCGGGGCGAGTTCCGATACGACCACGGCGACACCGCCGGTATGACGCCGCTCCTCATGATGGAGACGCTGGGGCACGATTTCATGCCGCCCTCGATACACGCCGGGGGATTGCGGTACCACGGCATGGCACCCATGGTGAGCCACGCGCACCGGCTTGGGCTCATCGAGGCCATCGCCCTACCGCAGACTCATGTTTTTGCCTCAGCGGTCCAGTTCGCGCGGGCGGAAGGCATTCTGCCCGCTCCGGAATCGGCGCACGCGGTGGCAGCTGCCATGGACGAGGCCAAAGCGGCTCGCGAGGCAGGTCAGAAGCGGGTCATCCTCGTCGGTCTGAGTGGGCATGGCATGCTGGACTTGTCCAGCTACGAGGCTTATCTGGAAGGCCGGCTCCAGGACGTCTAGCCCCGGGTCAGCCCGCCGAGGCAAGTGGCGTCTTGTTGAACTGATCTTGCCATAGGAGGTTGCGCAGGGCGTCCAGGGCGCCCTGCGCCGTTTCCCGCACAGACATGCCGGCGGCGTGGGCATCTGCGTCGGTGACAGTGATGAGCGTACGACGCTGCGCGAGTACCCTGGTCTTATCGGTGCTAAGGGTCAAGTCGAAGGCAAGGAGATTGTTGTCAAAGAGGGTGTTGACCGACTTAGCCACCGCTCGTGCACGTTCCTCCGCACTCTTGGTGCCATCGGCAGCGAGACGAACGATGCGGGTGCCGTTCATGGTGACGTCCGCATAGACTGCGCTGCCTTGGGAGACCAGTTCGACCTTCGCGCCAATGCTCGGATCCACTTCGCGCCTGTTGATGGGTATGCCTTGTTGTGTGAGCAGACGAATCAGTGCCTGCGCACGTTCAATCGTGGGAGGGTGCGTACGGTAGATACCCAGCTCCACCTCGGGACGCAGACGCTCCTGCCTGGCAAGGCGTTCGATGAACGTTAGCAGTCCAACAGGATTGTATCGCGTTTTCTGGAGGTAGTAGACGGCTGCCTGGTCTGCGTCACGCTCGGCTTCCACACCGTACGTGTTCATCTTCGCGATGGTGTAGAGCTGACCAGCCAACAACAGGTCGGAGGTGGTCTCGCTGCCACCCTTTCCGAGCAGGATGGAAATCAGCGCCGGTCCCAGAGCAGCCCACTGGATCTTGTCCTGTTCGGCAATGAGCTTCATCATATGGTGATGCGCAGCGTGAGCGATTTCGTGGGCCAGTACACCAGCCAGCTCGTCGTCCGACTTGGCGAAGTCCAGAAGGCCACGATTCACGTAGATGAAGCCGCCAGGCATGGAGTAGGCGTTGACGTCTTTCTCGTCCACAATCTTGAAGGTATATGGGAACTTCTTGACGCCGGGGCGTCCCCACAACACCGGCACCGCTTCGGAGTTGGCTACTGCAGCGATCTCTTCACCGATCCGCGTAACGCGGTCCAGCAACTCCTTGTCCGTGACGAACTTCGCCTGCTTGTCGTGCTCAGCGGCGCTCTCTTTGCCCAGCCGAATCTCAGCATCCTCTGCTTCGCCATCCGCACGGACCGCCGCTGCACCGAAGAGCAGAGAACACCCGACCAGAGCTGCCAGGATGCCGTGAATCCAGCGCGAACTCTGTGCTCGTGTGTTCATTAGCCGTGCTCTGTGATCTACGCCGCTCGTCACTCGATGGTACCTCATACATACAGACGTAACCCGCGTCCCAACGGCATCAACGCGTGCGCCTTGCGGCGTCTCACTTGTCCTATACGGCGCCCCTAGGTATTATCTCGCAATGTTCCACCGCATCCGAGCAGATCGACCAGGACTCTTCCTAACGGTGGCTGCCACGCTCAGCCTCTGTTTGGCGGTTCCGGCGCAGGTACAGGAACCAGCAATTGGCCAGGAGTACATCGTCCTGGACCGCATAGCCTATGGACTTGCCATCCTGGTCGCGAAGGACAGGATGGTCGAACATCGCCCTCTTAGCGACCCAGAGGAAGGGCGGACGTTCCGCAACCACGTAGACGTTCTCGCCCAGAAGGGAGAGAGCTACGTCCGCCGCTTTTCGGTGCACTACCAGGGCGATGACATGGAACCGCTGGCGAGACGGGTTGGGCGTGCGCTGGGCATGTTGTGGGCAATGTGCGATCAGCGCCTCGGGAGCCTCAACGCCCGACTGCGCATGGCGCCGCTCGACGTATGGCTATGCCGCGATCAGGGTGGGGGTGCGGCACAACAGACCCGACGGAACCTTTACATCTACGATGCCACCGCCGACCGAGGCGGTCTCGAGTGGATACGCATGCTTGCCCACGAGCTCGGGCACTTCGTGCTTCCCGGACCATCGGGTTACACAGAGCCCGAGTCGTGGGCCAATGGTATCCTGGGGGAGCGTCTGTTCTTGAGTTGGTTTCGAGACGACATCGCCGCTGGAACGCTTAGTCGGGAATCTCTGCCATTCGGAACACCGTCCGAGATCGAGGACTACTGCGCAAAGCAACCGGATGCGCTCGTCAATAGACTGCTTTCGAAGGGACCGAATCGCGAGCTGATTCGGGCTGCCAGCAAGCGCGGTATGGATGAGGCCACTGCCCTGTTGCTGTACGCGTGCAGGGTGCATGCACCGACTACGCTTCAGGAATTGCTCGTCTACCTTCCTTCGAGAGCGTCGAGGGAGCCTTCGGGCACGGACTTTCTCGCAGCATATGAGCGGTGGGTTGGCGCACAAGCTCGGCCGTCGTACCGTCTAAGCTCAGACGGGCCGCAATGGATCTACGTACCGGCTGGGCAATGGTGCGTGGAGGTACAAGCTCGAGGAAAGCGATACGTTGTGGCGGAACCGGCCTTGCAGCGTCTCGATGACGGCTCGCAGGTGTGGAACGTCCGAACAGCACGCTGGCTACCTGTGACGATCCGTGGTGATGCCGCGGACGTGCCCGTGACTCTGCTGCTTAGCAAACGATGATCCTCCTCCCACGCTGGTTCGCTCTCGTCGTCGTCAGCGCGGTACTGGTGGCGCTCGGGACTGTTCACTCGCTCTTCGGCACTGCGGGAGCTCTCATGGCGTTCCTGTCGTGTGCAGCCGTGGTCGCAGATATCATCATGCTGCCGGACGGTGAGGCGTTCCGCGTAACGCGAGACGTGCCAACACGTATCCGGACAAAGGATCCACACGTTGTGGGCCTGTTGGTGTCGAACAGCAGCACGAGGGCTTGGCACGCCATCGTGCGCGATGAGGTACCCGGGTCGTTCGTGAGCAGTGCCGAAGAGGGCGAGCTCTTCTTGCGACCAGGTGAGATGCATCGCCTGGAATACACCATCCGGGCAACGTCGCGAGGCACGTACTCGTTCGGCGATGTGTGGCTGAGGATCAGCGGATGGCTTGGATGCGTTGCGCGCATCTACCGATATCCTGCTCTGACAGATGTCCGCGTATATACAGTGCTGCCTGTGCCATCCACCTCCTCTGCTTTGTTCTTCCGCAGTCGCACGCTTAGGCATGGCGGACGCCTTCTGCCTGCGCGCGGCCAGGGGCGGGAGTTCGAGTCGCTGCGGGACTACCTCGTAGACGATGACTTTCGCCGTATCGACTGGAAGGCAACTGCGCGCCGGGGCAAGCTGACGACACGCGAGTACCAGGTGGAGCGAAGCCAGAACCTCATTCTTGGATTCGACCTGGGCCGGACGATGCTCGCGGACATTGACGCGGTGCCCAAAGTCGAACATGCCATCAGGGCGGCGCTCACGCTAGTACAGACCGCCGGGGTCTGCGACGACAGAATCGGCGTCCTGTTGTTCGATGACGGGATCCGAGTGTGGCTGCGACCGCACCGCGGGCGGACGCACTTGTGTGCGGTCGTAGAAGCTCTGAATGCCGCTGAAGGACGTCGGGTCGAAGCCGACTACCAACTTGCGGTTGATCTGCTGAAAGAACAATGCCGCACGCGCTCCTTGGTTGTCCTATTCACAGATGTGTGGGACCCGGATACTTCCGCGGTCATGCGGCAGCAAGTTTGCCGTCTGTCGCCGCAGCACCTTGCTGTCTGCGTGACGCTCAAGGACGCCAATCTAGCCAAGCGCGTACTGCAGGACGTTGGTAACGTCCGGGATGCTTACGAACAGGCCGTGGCAAGGCAACTTCTACTGGACCGGAGCCGTGCATTGCGTCTTCTGAGCGCTCGCGGAATAGCTGTGGTGGACAGCGACGCAGACCGAGTATCGGCAGATCTCATTGAACGGTATCTCGATCTGAAGAGACGTCAGCTTCTGTAGAAGTGGTCCGGCCGGCACCAAATAGATACACGTAGAGAGTGACGCCACTCAGTAACGCAATGGCGAGCTTCACGGGCGCCGGGAGCGTAGAGTGGGACACAAAGCCCTCCGTCAGGCCGGCGAAGACGAGTAGGATCACACCCCCTAAGACCAGCCGCACCGAATCTCGTGCCGCTTCGGCCAAGGCGTCTCGACGACGGCTTCTGCCTGGCGCCAGGACGGCCCAGCCGAGCGTCAGCCCCGCCGCCCCGGCAATGAGTATCTCGCTGATCTCAACGACGCCGTGGGGCAAGACACCCAACCAGAAAGCATGCTGAGTCCCCGCATGCGTGACCATGGCAGCGAACGCACCCAGTATCATGCCGTTGAAGAACAGAACGTACGCAGTCAGGAAACCACCAAGGACACCCAATGCGAACGCATTGAAGCTAACTTGGATATTGTTGACCATCAGACCTGTCGCATAGACCACTGACTCAGGGTCAGAAGCATTCCTCGTCGTCTGGCCGCTGACCCACGCGTCCAGCGAGCTTCGCAGCATGTGATCGTGTGGCACGATGAAGTCCACGTTCTCTTTCGAAACCATGACCATGGCATAGGACAGCACGGCGCCCCCCAGCGTCAGAACTAGCGCCGCCCAGAAGAAAGGCAGGCGTCTTCGGAAGGTCCGTGGAAGCTCTGCAGCGAAGAATGTGGCAAGACCATGCCAACTCCGCCGATCCGTTGCATACAGGAGGGCGTGGGCCGCGGCTACCAGGTCATTCAGATACCCTGCGAGGTTTTCAGAGGCACCTTGAGTTCGGCTGTAGGCCAGGTCAGCAGCTACTCGCCGGTACAGAGGTCCGAACTCACGCACGTCTTCCCGCGACAGGCGCTTCACGCCGGCAGACGATTGGACCGCCCGCCTCACGATACTGTCGAGCCGCTCCCAGTCCTTTCGACGGTTGTCCAGAAAGGCCGTCTCATCCATTGGGCGACACCTATTCCCGGCAAGGTGTGTCATCATACCCGTCGAACCTACCCTAGGTGACACAGCGTCCCATGACAGCAAATCATACAGCGCTACCCAAACACCAACTGATTGTTGTCACGCCGGAGAATGTCGAGGTTGGCTACGAACTCGCCGGCGTCGGTTCGCGTTTCATCGCTGTGGCCGTAGACCACCTGCTCCAACTAGTACTGATGCTCGTCGGTGTGTTCGTGATCGCTGTGCTGAGTTTCGGACTGGGCCAATTGGGGAGCGTATTCGCGAAAACACCGCCTTACTGGTTCCTTGCCGGCTCGTCGGTGTGGCTATTCATCGTCTTCTGGGGATACTTCATCGTCTTCGAGGTCTGGTGGGCTGGAGCTACACCTGGCAAGCGTGTCGCGGGAATCCGGGTTGTGAGGGACGGCGGATACCCCGTTGACCTCTTCGCTGCCGTCGTCCGCAATATTGTCAGGATGGCGGATCTGCTGCCACCCATCTACGGAGCAGGCGTCATCAGCATGTTCGTGAGTGCTGAGCACAAGCGACTAGGCGACTGGGCTGCCGGCACAGTGGTCATCAAGGAACGTCGCCGACCACTGCCTTCTGTTTCGTTAGCGACCGAAGCTTCTCCGGCGGTTGTCGCTTGGATGGAGCGAATTCCTCCGCTACCAGACCTCGACTCACATCAGGTCGCCGCACTCAGGCGTTTCGTCGAGCGGCGGCGGACGCTCGCCATTCCCGTCCAGGCGTACATCGCACTGCGACTTGAAGCGAAGATTGCGCCGGGCCTCGCCCAGAGGCTCGGGGCTACCGCACAACTGCATGTGGCGGATATCCTGGAAGCCTTGCTGCGCAAGCATCTGGCCGATCGCCACAGACGTTAGTGCCTCGCGGCGGCCCGCTCGCTCTGGCCGCCGGAGCGCAAGCGGCGGAGTGCTCGAATTACGCCGTCGCTGGTATCCGTAACAGCGAAAGCCGCTGCCGCGAGCTCATGCCAGAGCCGTGCACCCGTCCCGCCAGTGAAATCACGGTTGGCAACCGGTGTTTCCTCTAGGATAACGAGTCCGAGACCTTCCTGCACGAGGCGCTGTGCGAGTTCGAGGTTACGCACGTTACCCCTGCCCAACGGCATGCTTGTGACAACGACCACCTGAGCCCCACGAGCCGTCTGATAGGCGCGCTCCAACGCTCCGTCACTGATGGGCGAGAACGGTGCTTCCTCGATACAGGGAATACGCAGCGCGGCGGCCGCTTCATGGTCCGAATCGAGTCGGTTCAGCACACCGACGGACACGTCGTGGCCCAAACGTGCCAGTTCCGACATCACCTCGACGCCAGTTCCTCCGCCGCAGATCACGTGGACACGGTAGTCGCCCTGGCCGCTCTCACGGGTCTGTCGTCGGAGGGGACTTGCAAGGGGGCGACCCGTCAGCGGGTTCCGTGTCACCGCTACGGGGACTCCGTATACATCCTCCAGCGTATCTGGTTGCAACACGGACTCCGGCGATCCATCGGCAAGAAGCCGCCCATGGGCAAGCAGGAGGAGGCGGTTGCAATGATCCGCCGCGAGGTTGAGGTCGTGCAACGCTGCTAGGACCGTCGCCCGTGTCTCGCGGCAGAGGTCTGCCATGAGAGCGAGTATGTCGCTCTGATGGGCCAGATCCAGATGTGCGGTAGGCTCGTCGAGCAGGAGCAGAGGTGTCTGCTGGGCGATCGCTCTAGCGATGAGCACGCGACGATGCTCGCCTCCAGAAAGGGTCGTCACCGGTCTGTCTGCAAGATGGACGATATCGGCGAGCGCCATGGACCGGGAGACTATCCGATAGTCTTCCGGGTGTTCGCCGGAGAACCGGGAGACGTAGGGATGCCGGCCCATCATGACTACTTGGCGGACGGTGAAGTCGAAAAGCGCCGGCTCTGATTGGGGCACATAGGCAATGGTCCGAGCGAGCTGACGGGTTCCATAGGATGCCAGATCTCGTCCGAGCACGACGACGCGACCTGTCCACGGCGCCAGCACACCCGATAGCAACCGCAGAAGCGTGGACTTGCCCGCGCCGTTGGGGCCGATGAGACCGACTAGCTCGCCGGTCCCGACGGAAAACGCAACGTTCTGGATCACCCGACGGTTGAGGTAGCCTCCACCTAGGTCCGCGACCTCTAGGGCAGGACCTGCGCCCGGACTGGAGACGCACCCACCGGCGGGAGTTGGCTCAGTCGCCAGCATCGAGGTCAGCCTGGAAGCCCCTGGGTGACGAGTACGGAATAGAGGTCTGGGGATGTCCGACTACGTGCCATCCGCACCTTTGAAGTGTGCCAGGAGCGAAGACTCGACGGCCGCATTACTGCTACTCGCGGCTACACGAGCCGTGCGAAACGCCGGTTACCGACTCGAACCACGGCCCCACGGAGCTCCTCGCGGGTGAACTCGGCATCGGGCGATGTCACTCGGGCCTGGTTGATCGAGACGCCCCCTTGCTCCACAAGGCGTCGTGCTTCACCGGTGCCCTTGGCAAACCCCACCAACGTGAGCACACGGCAGATCCATGCGCGGCCGTCTCGGAAAACACTTTCGGGGATGTCGTACTCAGGGATGTCGGTCGGGACGTCTCCATGCGCATGAACTCTCTCGAACTCCTCCTCTGCGACGGTCGCCGCCTCCGCACTATGGTACATCGTCACGATCTCGCGAGCCAGACGCTTCTTCGCATCCTTAGGGTGGACCCGACCTGCCCGGACGTCGGCCATCAAGGATCGCACTTCGTCCATTGGTACTTCAGTGGCTAGCTCGAAATACGTCGGCATGAGATCGTCGCTGATGGACATGATCTTGCCATAGATGACGTCGGGCGCCTCTGTAATACCGACATAGTTGCCGAGCGACTTGGACATCTTGTTCACACCGTCCAGACCGACGAGCAATGGCATGAACATGGCGACCTGGGGCTCCTGACCGAACTGCGTCTGGAGATCCCTGCCAGCGAGGATATTGAACATCTGGTCCGTGCCGCCCATTTCGATGTCGGCATGCAAGGCAACGGAGTCGTACGCCTGACAGAGGGGATACAGGAGCTCATGCAGGCTGATGGTGCGCCCCTCTTTCCATCGGTTGGCGAAGTCGTCCCGCTCCATGACTTGGGCCACCGTCATCCGAGCTGCCAGCCGGATCACGTCATAGAAATCCATACTGCCTAGCCACTCGCTGTTGAACCGCACACTGGTCCTGGCCGGATCCAGGATTCTGCAGTACTGCTCCTGGTAGGTTCGCGCGTTTGCGGTCACTTCGTCTCGCGTAAGCTGTCTGCGTGTCTCGCTCTTTCCTGTCGGGTCACCAATCATGGCGGTGAAGTCGCCGATGATGATGACGACCTGGTGGCCGAGATCCTGGAACTGGCGAAGTTTCCGTAGCACGACAGCGCTACCGAGATGGATGTCGGGCGCCGTCGGATCGAGGCCGAGCTTAACGATGAGAGGACGGCGGGCCGCGGCAGCAGCTCGGAGCTTGTGCTCGAGGCCGTTCTCGGGAATGATGGCGGTCGTACCGCGCATGAGCAGCGCAACCTGCTCAGGTATGTCCAAGTCGGGGTACCTCGCTACGTCTGGGCAGTGACCACCGGTTCGATCCATGCCGTTCGTCGGGTGGTACGCTCAGTATAGCCATGCGAGACGACGAGTGTCAACGGAAAGCTACGAGGGGTCTGGCTTTGTACCTCACGCGTCGTCTTTCGGCACGTACTCACGCAGCGAGAACACGAACATGGCCAGCACGAGGCTTACGACGCCGATGCTCAGGAGCACGATCCACGCTACGTTTGCGGGAACACTCTCGGGATTCATGGCGCTGAAGAAGCTCATGAGATCCGGGGTGGCAACTTCGGGCCGCGCGTGCGGAGCGAGAGCGCGGAGGTAGGTCATCGCCGAGACCAGCTTGAAGTTGCCTGGAAGCATGGGCACCCAGGATTCCCATCCGAATGCCAGGAACAGACCAACGATCAAGGCTCGCGAGAACAGTGTCGCCAGCAAGAGCGAGATGGCTGCGTAGGCCAACGCACCTAGCGGAAGCACGAGCATGTCTCTCGGCAGCTGCGAGATGGTAGTCCGCATGGGTGCGAATACCCCTGGAAAGGCCACCTCTAGAAGAAGACGGTTGCGTCTGGCCAGGTTCTCGCCTTCAGGTCTTTCGGCAACGAGCTGGCGGACGTCCTCCGGCAACTGTATTGCCGAGAAACGTTCCGGACGGTATAGGTTCTCGTCGTGGGCGATGATCCTGTTTAGATCATTGATAAGGGACTGAACCAGCCTACGGCCAGGCGTAGTCCCGGGGTCCCACGCATTCAGCAGTCGAAGACTTCGCGCCGAGAGCTGACTGGACAAGTACTCGGCCACTGGCGTCTCAGGGAGCTGGAGGGCAGAGCATAGACCCTTGGCGTCCCGGATCACTTCCGGATAGATTCGGGCTCGGCCTGTCTGGGCATTGGGCTGGTTGGTCACCGTGCCCAGAAGCACGGTCGCCAGAATCGCAGTGATGCTCGCAACAAGCCATGCCGCCACGAACTTGGCGAACAAGATGCGCCACCGCGGCACCGGTCTCGTCAGCAGATAGACTATCGTCTTCTGTTCCATCTCCTGTGCAATCACCCCAGTGCCGAACACGACTGCGAGGATGGGCAGAACGAAACCGAAGACAAGCAGGGATGCCAGGGCGCCATACGTGGCGACGCCATCGAATCGTGCTCTCGTCGCCAATCGAATCACGAGGCCAATCAACGCTGGACCGACGATCAAGACCACTGCGACGGCAAGGCGTCGAGCCTTCAGAAGGTCCCTGAGTGCGGTACGGATCAGAAAGATGTCGAGCATGGCCTCCAGCTAGCCCTTCACCAGGTACTGGAAGACAGCTTCGAGGTTGTTGTCCGGGGACTCGAACGCAGAGACTCTGTAGCCGTCCCTCAAGACGATGGCCGGGAACTCATCGTAGAAACGATCTGGCGACGGCGTTTCCACCTCCAAAGCGTTGGGGTCCTGCTGGGAGAGACGGACGCTGAAGATATAGGGCATATCCAACAGGCGTCGCGCAAGTCCTCGTACATCTTCAGCCCGTATGGAGATACGGTGAGGATGAGAGTCGATCAGCGCCCGGATCTGGTAGATGTCACCCATTGCGCGGATCCGTCCTCGATCCATGAGGACAATGCTGCGCGTCATTTGCTCCACCTCATGGAGAATGTGGCTCGAAACGAGGACGCACCTACCCATCTCGGCCCACCGGACAAGGAGATCCGTGATCTCACGGCGTCCCACCGGATCCAGACCATTGAGGGGTTCATCCAGCACCAACAGTTCGGGATCGTGGACGATCGCCTGGGCCATCTTGATCCGTTGGCGCATGCCCTTGGAGTACGCTCCTATCCTCCGGCTCGCATGCTCCATCATCCGCACGGCTTCGA
Source organism: Chthonomonadales bacterium (assembly GCA_037443035.1). Classification (GTDB taxonomy): domain Bacteria; phylum Armatimonadota; class Chthonomonadetes; order Chthonomonadales; family CAJBBX01; genus JABWBA01. The sequence goes on along the minus strand of JBBIPC010000001.1, from coordinate 267,708 downwards.
GAGCGGCTCGGACCTTGCTCTCGACTTCCGTTCTCGATATGCCAGCCATGGCTGCAAGCATGCGGACGAAGTCCCCACCGGTCATCTCCTCGTAGCAAGTCTCGATCTCAGGGCAATAGCCAATACGTCGCATGATGCCCGTGTTGCCGAATGGACGTTCCCCGAATACGGAAACTACGCCGGTCGTCGGGCGGAGCTGGCCAGTGATGAGCTTGATGAGTGTCGACTTGCCTGCCCCATTAGGGCCCAACAGAGCCGTCAGTCCGGGTCCGAGGTTGCATGTAACATCGTTCACACCAAGAACCTGGCCGTACCACCGTGACACGTGACGCAGGGAAATCACGAGGTGATGACCTCCACAGCTCGCACACGCCAGAAGGCCGCCAACACTCCCAGCACCAGGAGCACCAAGTATGCGCTGAGCATGACCCAGAGCTGAGGAGCGTGGAGATCCACCATGTCCAACGGTCCGCGATGGCGCATGGGCACTCGTACGACCACACCGTAGATATTCCAGACAACGCCGCTGATGACACCCCCTATAGACGAGTGTTGAAGCGTTCTGTCCGCGGCGACGTTGCCAAACTGCAGGTCGCGGAAGTTCAGCACCACCCATAGCACCGAGGCTACTACCTGACTGGCAAGGTAGAGCCCCGCGCTGACGGCCGCTGCCATCATGGTCGAGCGGCACCAGGCCGAGATGCCTACGAAAACCGAGGCAAACGCGCTTGCAGTGACGACAGCCGCCGAAAGAACTTTAAGGAGGAGCCAAGGCTCGTGGCGGAAGAAACCTTCCGACCAGTAGCTCAGCATGCAATACGCGAACAGCAATCCTGAGGGGATGAGCATGGCGAGAGCAACGACGACGAACACTGAAGTCCATTTGCCGAGGAGGTAGTCCAACTTCGTTACTGGCTTGGACAGATACACCTGGAGGGCATTCGTGCGGTTGTCGGCAGCGACGCTCGGGGCTCCCAGGACGAGAGCAAGAATCATGATCCAGAACAAGCTGCCCTCATAGGCGCGCAAGAAGACCGTAGCGAAGCGCTGTTCGGGTGGCGTCTGGAACGCGACACTGCGGAACTCGGACCCCAAACGGCTTTCGAGGAACAGCAAGAAGCCCCACAAGACATACGGGCCTGTAGATAGCAGGACGAGAAGCCAGAACCACCACTTGCGCAACGCAGGACGAATGCCAGAGAGCGCGATGATCCACCAACGAACCGTGTGCGAGCGCCAAGGGCCTTCATAGTGCCGGTAAGACAGGTCTGCGATGGGGGAGGTACTGGCAGGACTCCCTGGTGTCCCGCCTGTCGTCTGCCCTGCGTCTGTTGTCATGAGACCGCCTCCATGAAGACGTCCTCCAGGGATCGTGTGGCAGGTCGAATACCACGCACCTGCGCCCCTGTGGTTAGAGCGGCTCGTAGAACAGCACTCACCGGGTCAGGAGTCGAATCTGGAAGCAGGATTCGGCATCGGCTACCGAGCCTCTGGATGACCTGTGCGCCCTGCGACTCCAGAAGGCCGAAGAACGCATCCACCGGCTCACGCAGTTCGACGTCCACCTGCTGGCCAGTGGTTTCCCTCAGTGACGCGACCGATCCTTGCTTCGTGACCCTGCCATCCTGCATGACAATGACATGATCACACGTTTCCTCCACGTCAGGCAACAGGTGCGACGACACAACGACGCTGACGCCCTTGAAACCAGAAATCTCTCGGATGAGATGCAGCATATCCGTCCGGCCCTCTGGGTCCAGGCCATTGGTAGGCTCGTCCAGAAGAAGAAGCCTGGGGCCGTGGACAAGAGCCTGTGCGAGCTTGATGCGCTGCCGCATGCCCGTGGAGTAAGTCTCGATCGGCCGGTATCGTGCCTCCCCTAGACCGCAGTACTCCAGCACCTCGTGTGCCCGGCGCAGAGCCTGACTGGCTGGCATACCGCACAGCTCGCCTGCGTACGCAACGTAGGATACAGCGTTCATTCCTGGTATATGGCAGTCCAGCTCGGGCATGAGACCGATGCGCTGGCGTATGGCCAGGCTCTCGCGAGTGGTATCCATACCGAGTACGGTTGCGACACCACCTGCTGGTCGTAGGAAGCCAAGCCATGTCTTGATTAGGGTGGTCTTGCCGGCACCGTTTGGCCCCAGGAGTCCTACGCTGCCCTCGGGTATCTCGACGGTCAGCTCCCGCAATGCCACTCGCTTTCCGTAGCAGACCGTGAGATCGTGAGCGGAAGCTACTACCATCACGCGGCCATTACCACGGCGCTGACGACGCTAGCCACAGCTCGAAGAGTCTCCGTCCCTGGATGCATGCTGCATTGTACTCCGTCCGTGCAGCACCCTGTCCATCTCTGGCTCCTGACCGTGCCAGATGCCATAATCTCTCCATGACTGTCCTGGACCAGTTGCGAACCGCGATCGAGAATAGCACCTTCCATGAGCGTGTCTACGTGGTGGGTGGTGCCATCCGGGACCGGCTGCTTGGGCTTCCGCCTGGCAACGACCTGGATCTCGTGGTGCTGGGCGACGCAGTGGCGCTCGCTCGCTTCTTGGCCCAAGCTGGCCTGTCGGAGCACAGTCCGGTTGTCTACCCACGTTTTGGCACGGCCCGAGTCCAGATTCGCGGGGTAGGGATCGAGCTGGCGACAGCCCGCTCTGAAAGCTACGAACCGAGATCCCGAAAGCCGTTCGTGCGTCCGGCTTCGTTGCTCGAGGATGTGATGCGCCGCGACTTCACGGTCAACACCTTGTTGGAAGGGCTTCATGATGCGGTGCTCCTCGATCTTACTGGCAATGCCCTGCCTGACCTGGATGCGCGCATCATCCGGACGCCGATGGAGCCCGGTAGCACGTTTCAAGATGATCCCCTTCGCATGTTCCGTGCAATACGGTTCGCCGTAACACTCGGTTTCACTATCGAAGCACGTGCCTGGGACGCTGTGCGGCAGCAAGCCCATCGTGTGGATCTTCTAGGTGCGAACCCAAGGGTGGTATCTGCGGAACGAATCCGTGACGAGTTCGTGAAGATTATCAGCTCCAGGAATCCCAGACTCGGCCTGGAGCTATTGGAGCAATCCGGCTTGCTCGCACGGATCATGCCGGAGCTAGTAGCCATGCGTGGTGTGGAGCAGAACGAGTGGCATTCGTTCGACGTCTGGGATCATACCATGGAGGCGTTGTGCCACTTGCCAGCTTCGGCGCCCTTGTCCCTCCGTCTTGCGGTGCTATTCCACGATGTCGGAAAGCCGGTGACCCGCAGTGTGGATGAACGTGGTGTCCACTTCTATCGCCACGAGACCGTCGGAGCGGAAATGACCCGACGAGTGCTCCAGAGATTGCGCCTGCCGTCTGACGTGATTGCGGAGGTGAGTGCTCTTGTCGCGTTGCACATGCGACTGGGCCAGGTGAGGCCGGACTGGAGCGATGCTGCCATCCGACGCCTCATCCGCGATACTTCGCCAAGACTCGATGCCTTGTACGATCTAGCAAAAGCGGACATGGCGGCGATGAGCGACCGGGCCGACCCCACGGATCTTCGCGCCGTCCGGGAGCGAGTCGAGCAGGTGAACCGTCAGATGAACGTGGCGGAGCTATGCAGCCCGCTGGACGGGCGCGACATCATGGCGGTGCTGGGTATAGCGCAAGGTCCACTGGTGGGGAGGGCCAAGGAGTATCTGGTTAGTCGCATCCTAGAGGGCACGTTGGCACCAGGCGATCGGGAGGGGGCCATCGTTGCGCTGAAGACGTGGGTGACAGAGATTGGGGAGAGCGACTGACATGCGCAACCACGTCGTCCTGTGCGGTCTGGGAAAGGTTGCTATCTCGGTCCTGCAGATCCTGGCGAAGCAGGAAATACCCGTAGTTGTGATCACAAGGGATGTGCCTAGGGAGTGGCGTGCCCGCGTCCAGCGGTGGGCGTCGGCCGTCGTCATGGATGATGAGCGGGACGAGACCGCGCTGGTGGATGCGAGCCTTTCAACGGCCAGGGCCATCATCATTGCCACGGACGACGATCTAGCCAATCTCGAGACAGCCATGGACGCCATGCGGCTCGCGCCGCATGTTCCGGTCGTCGTGCGCATCTACGATGAACAGCTTGCCGAGAGCGTGCGTTCGAGCTTGCCCGTCCGTGCCGTTCTCAACGCTGGTGCGGTGGCAGCGGGTGCATTTGTGGCAGCCGCCCTAGGTGGTAATGTGCTCAGCGCGCAGGTGGCGCCGAACGCGGCCATAGAGATCGTGGAGCATCAGATCGGTGCGGAGCACCTTAGCCGAGGAGCTTCTCTGGGGGAAGTGGCTGAAGAGTTGAACGGTGTGCCGCTGGCCGTTCGCCGAAGGTCTGACGAGCACCCGACCGAGGCCAGAGCAAGCACGCCGTTGGCGGTTGGGGACGTTGTAGTCGTGGCATCGGCCCGCTGCGGCCGGAAGCCAGCCCACGACCCTGATGCGAAGCGGCGCTCGAAAGAGAAGCGCCTTCGGTGGCGGCCGCCTTGGAGTATGGTCAAGTCCCTGTGGCAGGAAACGACACCGCTCCTTCGGGTCACGCTCGGGACGTTCGCCGTGCTCTTCGTCGCGGCCGTCGCCGTCTACAAACTCGCTCTTGGCCTGACGTGGCTGGATGCGGTTTATTTCACGGCGACTGTGGTCACCACCGTTGGCTTCGGTGACATTGTGCTGATCCACGCCCCGCCTCTGGTCAAGATCTTCGGAATCATGACCATGTTCATGGGCGTCTTGCTGCTTGTGGTTGGGCTCGGCGTGATCACGAACTACCTTGTCACTCAGCGTGTGGAGCAGGCGCTGGGACAGCACCGCACGACGCTTCGTGACCATATCGTCATTGTCGGTCTTGGCAACATAGGCTACAGAGTGGCGATGCATCTGCACACGATGGGAGAGACTGTGCTCGCTGTAGATAACAGCACGGATATTCCGTTTCCTCACGTCGTGCGGGAAAGGGTTCCTGTCATCCATGGAGATGGCAGCGATCCCCATATCTTGCGACAAGCGGGCGTCGATAACGCCAAAGCCGTGGTAGCAGTGACGGACAACGACATCGTGAATCTCCGGGTCGCGCATGACGCCCGGGCAATGAACGATCGCATCCGAACGGTTGTGCGGCTCTTCAGCCACAGACTGGCCGAGCGGCTCGGAACCCAGACCCTTGGAGTAGACGTGGCTCTCAACCCGTCTACTGTCGCAGGCGCCACGTTTGTTGCATGTGCCCTTGCTGAAGGGGTGGTCCAGGGCATTGCATACCGTGACCGGCTCCTGGCAGTAAGGCGGCTGAGCAGCGACGAATTGCGAAGTTGCGCTGGACGGCCTGCGCGGCAGGCTGTGCGCACCTTAGGTGCCATCCCGATCCTCGTGCGCCGGGCAGGAGGCGCATCCGTGCAGGTCGTACGCAGCTCAGATTCGGTGGGCGATAGTGACGAAGTATACGTCATCGAGGAGTACCGCGGGGGCCGCCATCTCCCACCGGAGTGTTGCGCGGAAACGTTCGAAGCAGTGTCCACGGAAAGCACCATGGGATAGAGGCAAGGCTAGGCCGACTGAACGTTAGGCTTTGCTGCTCGCACTCTCGCAATGTCGCAGATAGCGGATGCTCTCTCGAGCGATGGTCTCCGGATCCGGCGAGTAATCGAAGACTTCCACCGAAACGTAGCCAGAGTAGCCGACTTCCATCAGCGTCGCTAAGATGGGTACGAAGTTCGTTGTTCCGAAGCCGGGACCGCGTCGGTTGGCATCGTTGGCATGCACGTGAGCCAAGATAGGCGCGTAACTTCGTATCAGATCGCACAGCGGCTTGCCTTCCGCCGAGGCGCTTTTCACATCCAAGATAGTCTTCGCTGCAGGATGCTGGAACAAATAGACTATGTCCGCTGCTTCGGCCAGTGTCTGAATGAAGTTCGCCTCGGGTGCCGGCAGAGGCTCCACACAGACAGTCACTCCTCTGGCCGCAGCTCGATCCAAGACCGGCTTGAGGGACTCGATGAAGTAGCGGACGGCTGCATCCCGCGTGGTACCAGCTTCGATCCGTCGTTGCGCCGGGGAGCCCAAGACCATGATCCCGCCGCCCAGGTCGGCGCAGACCTCAACCAAGGCGACCAAGTAGTCGGACGTGGCCTTGCGAACCGAAGCGTCAGGACATGTCACCGACAGGCCCTTGGGTGAGACGAGGAGCCAGTGCAGGCCAACGATCTGCAGACCGTGCCGCTCCGCAATACGCCGTATGGCTACCCTTTCGCCAGCACCGATACTCCGGGCGTCTTCTGCGAATGTGAACGGCGCGATCTCGAGTCCCTCGTAACCCAAGGATCCAGCGAACTTGCAGGTTCGCTCCCAGTCCCACCCCTGGAAGGTCTCATTGCATATGGAAAACCGCATGGCGTTCGCTCCGGTCGTTGCTCAAAGCGGGTATTCGCCCTGGAAAACTTCCTCGGCCGGACCGGTCATGACAACCCTGTTGTCGCCGGTCAGCTCGACGATGAGATCGCCGCCCAGCAGATGCACCGTCACTCTCCGATTGAGCCGACCCGTGAGCACGCCCGCAACGACGGTCGCACATGCTCCGGTGCCACATCCGAGCGTAACGCCCGCGCCACGTTCCCAGGTGCGCAGAACCACCTCTGTAGTGGTCTTCACATCTGCGAACTGAACGTTCGTCCGGCTCGGAAAAAGGCGATGGTTCTCGATAAGAGGCCCGAGGGACGTCACGGTATGCATCTCTGTACCAAGGTCGAAGGTAACGGCATGCGGGTTGCCCATAGAGACAGCCGTGATGCGCACTTTTCGGTTGTTCACCTTGATCGTCTCATCCAAGACGTCGGGTGAGTCGGTTCCTCGCATGGGGATGAGCGAGCGACGGAGAATGGGCTGCCCCATGTCCACTCGAACCGCCTCGACAGAGCGACCGCGGGTATGCAGTTTGAGGTTCCTAATGCCAGCCAGTGTCTCGAGGGCGATCGAAGTGGCGTCCGTCAAGCCATGGTCGTACACGAAGCGCGCCAAGCAGCGAGTGCCGTTGCCGCACATCTCGGCTTCAGAGCCGTCAGGGTTGAACATCCGCATGCGAAAGTCTGCGGATCGCGATGGCAGCACCAGTATCAGACCATCGGCGCCAATACCGAATCGCCGATCACAGATCTTCTGCGCAAGGCTAGCAAGTGTTTCTTCTGAGTGTGACTGCGTAACACAGTCCACTACCACGAAATCATTGCCTATCCCTTGCATCTTACTGAACTTCACGTCTCGGCACCTCTCTCCACTCCAGTGTCGCCTGGGGCATCTGCCTGCGCTGCGTCCGCCGATCCCTGCTCTCCAACCCTCCTCGTGGCTTCCGCGGGCGTGCCGCCCGTAAAGCCGGTCACCGGGCGGAGTGGCACAATCGAGGTCATGGCGTGCTTGTAGACGATCTGCGTCGGTCGCCCCGGTGATTCCAGTAGAACCGTGAACGGATCGAAGCCACGAATATGACCACGGAGCTGCACACCATTGGTCAAGTAGATCGTTACGGCCGTGTTTTCCTTGCGTATCTGGTTCAGGAACAGGTCCTGTATGTTGGGCTGAGGCTTGCTCATCTACGTGGAGTCCTCCTGGGCACATCGCTATACACTGCCACGACCTGGTTGGCGATCTCGCTCGCCGTCCTCTCGGTCACGTCGAACCATTGGATCGCTCGATCTGCTCGAAACCATGTCATCTGGCGTCTCGCGTATCGTCGTGTGTTTCTCTTCACCATATCTACGCATTCCGGAAGTGTAATCATACCGCGTAAGTAGGAGACGACTTCCTTGTAGCCAAGACCGCGCAGACCCGGGGCATCAGGATCTACTCCACGCGCAAGGACGTTCCCGACCTCGTCAACCAACCCGGCACCGAACATCGCGTCCACCCGCTCGTTGATCCTCTGGTCGAGCACGCGCACGTCCATCCGCAGTCCGATGCGCACGGCAGGCAAGGGCTTTCGGGTCCTGGATTCCTCTTCTGCGATCTGCGTCAGCGTCCGGCCAGAGACCTGCCAGACTTCCAGTGCGCGCACAATGCGCACTGCGTCGTTGGGGTGGATGCGCCGAGCGGAGACAGGATCGACTACGACTAGACGCTCGTAGAGATGCTTGGTACCGAGGCGTTCAGCTTGGAGCCGTAGTTCGTGTCGTACGGCAGGATCCGCTGGTACTCCTGCCAAACCGAGCCCGTCCAGTAGTGCTCGAACATAGAAGCCAGTACCGCCGGCGATGACCGGCAATGCGTTTCTGCTTCGGCACTCAGCGATGACGCTCTTCGCCAGATCTCTGAACGCAGCCGCACTGAAGGTCTCGGTGGGCTCGACGACGTCAATCAGATGGCAAGGGACTCCACCACGTTCTGCTAACGTCGGCTTGGCCGTGCCAATATCGAGACCTCGGTAGACGGCCATCGAGTCCGCGCTGATGAGTTCGCCTCCGAGGGCCCGCGCGGCTTCCAGCGCGACTCGGGTCTTGCCCACTGCGGTGGGACCGACGATGACGAGCATAGGTCTCTCGATAGTCATTCGTGATCAACAGCAAGTTTCAACCGTCGAGCGAGCGGGGTGTCTGGAGGTTGGCGAGGTATCCCTCGACAGCCGCCTCGAAGCTGCCTGAGGCAACAAGAATCCGTTCCGCTACTTCCCGCACTGCCCCATGACCACCTCGAGCGCTACAAACGTAATGGGCGGAGGAACGGACAAGCCGGGTTGCATCGGCCGGTGCACACGCGCAGCCGCAAAGTCTGAGCGCTGGCAGATCGTTCAGGTCATCGCCCATGTAAGCCACCTGCCGAAGCTCGATCCTTTCCCCCGACGCTAGATCGCGTATCGCGAGAGCCTTGTCGCTAACACCATCCAACACACGGACGGAACCGATCTCGCTGGCACGACGGGCGACCGCTTCGGATGCCCTGGCTGTGATCCATGCCACAGAGATTCCGACCTGCAGGAGGAGTCGCAGACCTAGACCATCTCGGACATCGAAACGCTTGGATTCGCCAGAAGTACCGAACCACAGCCCTCCATCGGTGAGAACACCATCCACATCCATGGCGAAAAGGCGGACAGCGGCAAAGCGTGCAGTCAGTTGTGGCGACAGGCTGTCCACTAGACGATCCCGCAGCGGAGCAAGTCTTTGAGCATGATACAACCCACTGGCCGACCATCGGCGTCCAGCACCGGAGCCTCACCGGGGCGACGCTCGGACTCCTCCAGTATCGTCAGTGCTTCTGCAGCCAGCGGGTCGCCCTGAATAACGAGTGGCTGCCGATTCATCAGTTGCCCTGCTTCTCGACCGAGCGCGTTCGGGTCCTTCAATAACGCACGACGCACATCCCCATCCGTCAGGATGCCGGCAAGCCGACCGTCAGCGTCAACGATGAACGCGGCACCGGCACCGGCTTTGGTGATGGCGAAGAGAGTATCCCGCAGAGTGGTGTCTTCCGTTACCAACGCCATCTGCGCACCAGTCCGCATGACATCCGACACCCGAAGCGTCAATCGCCGTCCGAGGGCCCCTGCCGGGTGATACATTGCGAAGTCGTCGCGGGTGAAACCGCGCGCTTCCATGACTGCAATGGCCAGGGCATCGCCGATGGCAAGCATGGCAGTCGTGGACGCGGTAGGGGCCAATCCGAGCGGGCATGCTTCGGCCCGCACGGTCACATCCAGTATTACTTGGGCTGCACGTCCGAGAGTCGAGTTCTTGTGCGCTGTAACAGCGATGAGCGTTGCCCCGATCCGCCGGAGTGTCGGGAGAATGCGACTGACTTCATCGCTTTCTCCACTGTACGAGAAGGCGAGGACGACATCCACTTCGGTGACTGCTCCCAGGTCGCCGTGGACGCCCTCGGCGGGATGGAGGAAAAGGGCGGGCGAGCCTGTGGAAGAGAGAGTCGCTGCAACTTTCCGGGCGATGGCCCCTGCTTTGCCCACACCCGTCGTGACAACGCGCCCTCTGCATTCGAGGACGTACTGAGCCGCCAGTGCGAAGTTGTCATCGAGTCGTCCGATCAGGTCCTCCACGGCCGATGCTTCCGCCCGCAGAACCTGCTTCCCTCGCAGGAGTACCTGACTTGTGTCCATCTTCTGTCGCTCCTCTACACGCTCCGGTGGGGCAATGCACCCAGCACGGGTGGCGTGCCGAAGTGCTATATCGGTCTTCTCTCAGGAACGATGGGAGTATACCGCGTCAGAAGATGGGAAGGCGGGCTCGAGGCGCGAGAGGCACGGTCAGAAGGAGAGATGGAAAGCTAGGTCTGAGGTGGAGGTTAAGCTAGAAGTGCACGCTAATGTGTTGCAGTGCGGGTGGGTACAGACTTAGAACCGCGTCCGGAATTCGACCGTGCCGCGAACATCGTCGGCCTGGCCGTTCTGGTTCATCGTGTACGCAGCGCCGAACGCCAGCACGTTATCGGTGCTCACGCGGCGGTCGAAGTTCAACGAAACAGTGTGAGCGTTGGTGTTCTGCCCGTTGAGGTTGCTGATATCCACGCTGTAGCCAACCTGGACAGCAGCCAGCTTGTTGACTTTGGTCTGGTAGAGGGCACCCAGCTTGCGCACCTGTGTGCGCTTAGCGTAGTCGCGGTTGGTGGAATAGTCGAGAGCGAAGCTCGAGACGCTGTTCAGCGTGCGCTTCAGGGAGAACGTGGAGTTCATGAGCGGCTGAATTCGGCCGTTGGCTTCGGGCAGCGATACGTAGGAGTACCGAATGTCGGTTTGCTTGTCGAGGCGCAGCGAGAGGTTGTAGTTGCGGATAAGCTGGACATCACCGCGGTTGATATTGCGCGCTTTGTAGGTGATGTCGAAATGGATCGGCAGCTTCTCGTTGCGATCGCTCACGAACGAAACCATGCGGGAAACTGCACTGTTGTTCTTGGGATCGAGGGAACCGCCGTACTCGAACGCAAGCAGGTTCTTGCCGAGATTGGCCTTCAGCACACCCGAGACGCCTTCGCTAACCTGTCGTCCCTGGTCATTCAGCGACGTGTACTTGAAGGCGAGAGTTGTGTTGGTCAGTCCCAAGAACGAGAACGGCTTAGCATTGCTGATGCTGATGTCCGAGGCAGCCCTGCGCGGCTTGCCGACAACTCCAGCCTCGCTGTAGGTACCCGTTAGGTTGAAGTTCCGGATCAGTTCACCACCAAGCGAGAACGACTTAGCGACGGCATCCTGACCGTTGTTGGTGTTGGTCAAAGCGTAGCTGCCGGAGAACTGCAGGTTCTTGCGCACCTGCCAGTTCATCGTGAGAGTGTTGGTCGTTGCAGATGGATCGGAGCCCCGGTCAACGGCCAGGTGGTTCAACCGGAACGTCATGCTCCGGGACGCGCGGTAGTTCAGGTCGAGCTGGGTCGTGTTCTCGAACGAACCGGTGGTGGAGCGAACACGCTTGGTCTCGGCCATGAGATTGTTCGCCTTGGACCGGTCGGTCTCGAAGTGGACGAAATGCGTTGTGACCGTGTTGCTAGAGCCGCCGTTTGTCGTGGCAACGGTATCGGCAAACGCGTTAAGCTTCATGCCGCGGGAGAACTGCTGGTCGAGCGTGAGCAGGGAGTGCTGCACGCCGTTCGTAACGGAGCCCGCAGTAGCACTGGACTGTCCTTCGGTTAGGTAGGTCACGCGGCTCGCTCGACCCAGTGTCCATTCGGCGAAGTGTCGGAATCGGTTGAGCGAGACGCCCTGTTCGTCATTCACGGCATTGTACGTGTAGGTCTGCAGGCTCAGGCCCTTGAACGCTGTCACGTTGGCAGCGAAGTCCATGCGACGGAAGCCTCGCTCTGCTTCGATGGCAGCCTTCTGCTGATCGTTGAGACCGACCAGGTCGCGCGCGCGCGCGAAAGAAGAATCCGTCGAGGCGAGGTTCAAGACCGCGTTGACGCCTTTGCCAGCGAAGCCGATGCTCTGCCGAGTCATACCGCCAGCGTCATCCCGAATGCTGGACTGGCTGTAGGCAAGGTTAGAGTGCTTGTTCAGAGCCATGGCGAAGTCGAGTGCGTTCCGGCGCACTCCCAGTTCGTTGCCGTACTGGGCACGTTCGAACTGGTTGAGACTCCCTAGGCGACTGAAGTCCCTGTCAATGCTCTGGTCCATATAGGAGAGCTGGTATCCCCGGCCTGTGAGGGACAAGGCGTTGCGGCGTATGGTGCCGGAACCGTCGCTGACAGTGAACTGATTGAGGGCGAACGAACCAGCTTGCCGAAGATTCGCAGTGAAGCCAAGACGCGCCCGCTCGATACCCGCTTCTCCAGCGATCTGTTGTCTCTCCTGAGGAGTGACCTCGCCGGCTGTGGCGTTCGGATTGAACTGACGGCGAATCTCCAGGGCCAGCTCGTTCTTCTCGGCGTCCGACAGATCATTGAGCCGACCGAAGGTGGCATCTACAGAGCGTCGGCTGTAGGTGAACCCCAGGGTCTTGGTGCCGAGCGTGAGCGACTGTCGTGCGAGCACGCCCGATGGATCGCGAAGCGAGGTCTGACCGAAGTCGAACTTACTGTCCTTGCCGGGGGTGAGCGAGAGTGCCATGTCCGTTCTGCGCATGCCCCTCTCGCGGGCCCACTGCGGTGCCGCTCCTTCGCGAAGCTGCTTGAAGCCTTCGAATGTCCGGCCAATGTCCAGATCGCTATAGCTGAAGGATAGGGCTTTGGTGCTCAGGGACAGGCTCTGACGAGAGATGTCACCTTTTCCGTCGGATGTTCTGCCCCAGTCGAACCCTAGCTTGCCGTCTTTCCCTACGACAAGATCGGTGCCGAAACCAAGGCGACGAATGCCACGCTCCCTCTCGAGCGTATTGATCTGGTTGGTCAGTTCGGCGTTGTTCGCGTTGGCCTGTCGCATGGCCTGGAACCCGCCGAATGAGGCACCCACATCTTGGTAGCTAGCGCGCACAGTTGCGGAACCGAGCCTCGCGTTGAGTTCCTGGGTCACCAGATGGTCGCTGCGAGCCTGACGAGCATCGCGCTTGACGGCGGACGCCCGCGTCGCGTCCGTTCTGCCGACCACGTTCAGGTTGCTAGCCGATGGTGTGCTGAAGTAGACCAGACCTGACAATGTACCGCTCTTGCCGAGCTTGCTATTCATTGCCAAGCCGTAGCTGTTGAAGTCGAGGCCGTTGAACGAGGAGACGCCATACCCGAAGTTCAAGCTCGTGCCCCTAAAGTTCAGGGCGAGACCCGAGGTCGGAACCATGGACCGCGCCGCATCGGCCTGTTGCACATAGTCGTAGCTGATCGTGATTGTCTCGAACCGGCGTACTGCTTCCGTGAACACAAGCATTCCCGAAGCGTAGTCGAGCCCGTAGTCCACACCCGAACGCAGGGATCGAGCACCGACGGAGACACGCACAGACGAAGGAACGATGCCGCCGTGCGACAACATATAGCCCGCCCGTGTGCCGTTGCCAGGCAGCGTCTCGACGCAGCGAGCGGTCGGCGCTGTGGCTGACCCATGCTTGTCGAGGTACGGCAGTTCCACGCCGCCGAAAGCGCTCTGGGGCTTGACTCCCGTGAGGTCGAGCGGGATGGGCGCTGCTTGCTGCGCAGAAGCCGCGAAGCGGACGCCCATGAGGATGGCGGCCGCCAGAATGGCTGCCTGCAGTTTTCGTCTGTATGTACGGTTCATCTGTGTTCCTCCATGCGGGTGTTCATGGAAGTGCAGTGTTGTTCACGTCCTCTTCGCTACTAGAAGGAGCTGCGGAGCACGTCGACGCGGATCTGTTTGTCTCGCGGGCGAGTTGGCAGACCTGAGTGCACTCGGTCCTCGCTGGAGCCATGCGCCAGCGATCTCCGCAGATCAGCCAATGTGGCAACCTGCTGGGGATCCAACGCTACAGCTGACGCCGTCAGCACAATCCTGGCCGAACGGTTCATGTCGGCACCGCCACTTGCGGAGGAGGCTGGCGTGGAAGGATTCTCTGACGAAGAAGCGATGATCCGCGTGGTGGGCTCCGGGTCGGATGCGATCGTCTCGTTGGTCAGTGCAGCACCACCAGCGGGCTGGTGCAAGTCGTCGGATGCGGTAATTTCCGGAGCCGTGGCTGCCGTTGGATTGCCCTTCGATGCAGCCCGGACGAACGACGGCTTTGACGTGCTGCGAAGCGCCGTTCGGACTGGCTGCTGGGCCATGCGCAGCGTCCGTCGGGAAGTACGTCGCTCCACATTAGCAGCTACGCGAGTTGTTGCTGCCGGCGGCTCGTAGACGTCGAGCAGATCGACCTCTGGCCGCTCTGGCGTAACGGACGGCTGAGTGTGTGGCTGAACCGGAGAAGCAGCAACGATGGGCGGGTTGGACGGCGTCTGAAGCACCGGACCACTGCTCTCTGTGAGGATGACTGCCGTCAAAGCTGCCGCGGCGCCGGCGGCCGCCAGAGCACCATAGCGGACAGGAGCGGGTGCCAGGGTCTTGCGCACACCGAGGGCAAGCCGCTGAGGCAGGCTGGGCCGGTTGACAGTCGCGGCAAGGATGGCCGAACGCAGCGTCGCAGGTGGCTCCACCTCCGGCACATCCTGGAGGACATCATGGGTGCCGCGCATGAATGCAAGATCGCGGGCACAGTCTTGGCAGGTGGCAATGTGGGTTTCCACGATTGCCGCTTCCTGGGGGGTCGCCTCACCGTCGGCATAGACCGAGAGGAGATCCCACACCTTCTCGCACTGCATCATCGTAACCTCCTGAGTTGGTTGGTTGTTGGCTGTCTGTGAATGCATGGCTGTGAGCCTCGGAGTAAGATTGCTTCCTGTGCAGTGGGACACCACAGAAGCTCGTTTGTTGCAGGAATCCGCGCGCATATAACGAATCGCGTGCGCAGGAGGCTGCTGTTGAACACCGCCGGAGGTTTGGGAGAGGTGAGAGGTAACGACGCATCGAGCTCGGGTATTCGCATAGCCGTATTGGTCAGCGGCCACGGTCGGGGCTCGAACATGCAGGCGCTTATTGACGGCTGCCGCGATGGACGAATCCGGGGTCAGGTGGTGCTCGTTATCGGGGCTAGGACGGGCGCACCCGCATTGGAGAGGGCCGCTAATGCTGGCGTTCCGACGCAGGTTGTACGGCCAACCTGCGACGACGAATCGTATGCGTACAAGCTACTCGACCTACTCAGGCGATACCGTGTGGACCTGGTGTGCCTCGCGGGCTACATGCGTCTACTGCCCAAGCCGGTGGTAGAGGCTTATCGGTGGAGGATCCTGAATATCCACCCGGCCCTATTGCCCAAGTTCGGTGGGCGAGGTATGTACGGAGAGCGCGTGCATGAGGCGGTCCTCGCGGCAGGCGAGACCGAGTCTGGCTGCACAGTGCACTTCGTGGATGATCAATACGACCATGGGCCGATCATCTTGCAGACCCGGGTGCCAGTAATGCCTGGCGATACCCCACAGACGCTCGCGGCACGTATCCTTCCCGAGGAGCACCGGACCTATGTCAGAGCGGTTGCTCTTTTCGCTAGCGGGCGGCTGCGGGTCGAGAATGGACAAGTGGTGTTGGATGAAATACGGGACTAGGAGGGTACACAATATGCGACAGACGCTATTGGCAGGTGCCGCAGCCTCAATGCTCTGGTGGACGATCTTGGCACCTGCGAAAGGGGAAGTGAAAGTGGAGAAGCTGTCCTACTTCGGCAAGCCAAACTGTTACAAGCTGACTAACGGTACGGTGGAAGTGATCGTCACGACGGATATCGGTCCTAGAGTGATACGTTACGGCTTTGTCGGAAAGTCGAACGTCTTCGCAGAAATGCCCGACGATGTCGTCAAGACGGAATGGGGCGATTGGAAGCCGTACGGCGGTCACCGATTCTGGCACGCGCCAGAGGTCAAACCACGCAGCTACGCGCCTGACAATGATCCAGTTGCGGTGAAGGTGGAAGCCGATGGAACGATACGGCTTACGCAGGAGGTCGAGCCACACACTGGCATGCAAAAGGAAATCACAGTCACGCTAGATGTAGAAGGTTCTGGTGTCAAAGTTGTACACCGTCTCACGAACCGGGGAGTCTGGGCCGTGGAGGCGGCCCCGTGGGCGTTGACGATCGTGGCTGGAGGAGGAACCACCATCATTCCTCAGGAACCCTACATCTCCCATGACGACTACGTGCTTCCAGCACGGCCTATGGTACTGTGGCATTACACGGATCTCACAGACCCGCGCTGGACGATCGGCAAGAAGTACCTGCGGTTGCGGACAGAAGCGTCGCTGAACTTCGCACAAAAGGTCGGTGTCGCCAACAAGCAGGGGTGGATGGCTTACCTGAATGCAGGCACCTTGTTTGTCAAGCGATTTGCCTATGTCAAGGGTGCAACCTATCCCGATGACGGGTGCAACTGCGAGACCTTCACGAAAGGTACGTTCATGGAAGTGGAGACGGTGGGTCCGCTGACGAAACTCGAGCCGGGTGGCTCGGTCGAGCATGTCGAGCGCTGGTTTCTCTTCTCGGGCGTAGATGCAGGTCCCACTGAAGCGACGTTGGATGCAGCGCTCGCTCCGCTGATCGCGAAGACGACACCGATAGAGTGACGGAAGCACTGTCTCCTGCATCAGCGACAACACTCAGGTGTAGGCTCGGTCCACACTACACGGATCGGGCCATGCTCCCAGCCAAATAGAACGTGGAGGTTGCCATGGTTCATCGTGTCCGGCGCGCCCTGTTGAGCGTGTCCGACAAGTCAGGAATCCTGGAGTTCGCAACAGGCCTTGCAGATCTTGGGGTAGAGCTGGTGTCCACCGGGGGGACAGCTAACGAGCTTCGCTCGGCTGGCCTCCCCGTTCGCGGGATCGAGGAGTTGACTGGCTTCCCGGAAATGCTGGACGGTCGTGTCAAGACGTTGCACCCGGCGGTCCACGGCGGCATCCTGTTCCGGAGGGAGCTCGAGGAGCATCAGCGCGCGGTCACGGAACATGGAATCTCCCCGATCGACATTGTCTGCGTCAACCTGTATCCCTTCGCCGAGACGGTACGATCAGGAAAGCCTGTACAAGAATGTATCGAAAACATAGACATCGGCGGACCTTCCATGGTGCGGTCTGCGGCCAAGAACCACGAGCACGTGGTGGTTCTTGTGGACCCTTCTGACTACGCAGGTGTGTTGGAGGAGTTGCGCACGCAGCAGGGCGCCGTGCCTCTGGCAACGCGCCGTCGCTTGGCGGCCAAGGCGTTCGCGCACGTCGCCGCCTACGATGCACGCATTGCGGAGTGGATGCGCACCACGCTTGCACCAGGCGATGAGCACCCGCAGACGCTCGTGATTGGAGCGACATTGGCGTATCCCTGTAGGTACGGGGAGAATCCGCATCAGAAGGCGGCGTTCTACGTCCAGGACACCACCACGGAACCGTGCATTGGCCTGGCGAAGGTGATCCATGGCAAGCCGCTATCGTTCAACAACCTCTGCGATGCCGATGCGGCGCTCGAGACTATCAAGGACTTCTCCGAAGCTCCGGCATGTGTCATCGTGAAGCATACGAACCCGTGCGGTCTGGCCCAGGCTCCGACCCTAGACGCCGCATTCCGAGGGGCGCTGGAAGGAGATCCGGTGTCGGCCTTCGGCGGCATCGTTGCACTGAGCCAGGTGGTGGACCGGGAGACAGCACGGGCCATGACCGAGCCCGGAACATTCTTCGAGGTGATCATAGCACCAGGCTACGATGCGGAGGCGCTCGAATTGCTGAAGAGCCGACGGAAGTGGGGCGAAAACGTTCGGTTGCTGGAAGTTGGCTCCCTCGAGAGCTGGCGCTCTCGTGCGCGGGGTTGGCAGGTGAAGCAACTGGTCGGTGGGCTACTTGTACAGGATAGGGACCTGAAGTTGCTCACCCGTGACGAGATCACTGTTGTGACCGAGCGCCGACCGACAGAGGATGAGCTGCAAGAGCTGCTGTTTGCGTGGCGCGCGGTGAAGCATGTCAAGTCCAACGCCATTGTGCTGACGAAGGAACACCGAATCGTTGGGGTCGGTGCTGGTCAGATGAATCGTGTCCAATCTGTCCGGCTGGCGGTGGCACAGGCTGGGGAGAAGGCAGCCGGAAGCGTCCTTGCATCGGACGCGTTTTTCCCATTTGCCGACGGTCCCACGGTTGCGGCTGATGCTGGCGTGACTGCCATTATCCAGCCGGGCGGGTCTAGGCGCGATAGCGATACTATAGCCCTATGCAACGAGCGGGGCGTGGCAATGGTCTTCACGGGCGTCCGTCATTTCCGGCACTGATGCGCAACAGACCCCGCACCTCCTGCGCGCGCAGATGAGGTGCGGGGTCTGGAGACGCATCTACATGTCAGCGTCGGAAACGCCCATGCTGCGGAGACGTTCTCGCAGGGCGTCGAGCTCAGCCTGCAGTGCCTCCATTTTCCTAAGCAGATCCAGGATGATCTCGACACCCGCGAGGTTCACCCCCATATCCTGCGTGAAGCGGCGGATCTGACGCAGTCGCTCTATGTCGGCATCCGAAAACAAGCGGTTCTTGTTGCTGACTCGGACAGGCGACACGAGACCCAGCCGCTCGTACAGGCGAACAGTCTGCGGATGCAGACCAGTCAGTTGGGCAGCGACGCTGATCAGGTAGAGCGGTTCCTGGTCGGCGCGTGGCATAGGCTCGTTGCCCCCAAAGTTCATAGTCTTACACGGTCGCCGCGCAGTCTGGCGAGCTCGCTGAGCAACTCACGCTCCCGCGGGCTGATGTCCTTTGGCACGGTGACGCGCACGCGTGCGTACAAGTCACCAGCCTTGCCGCCAGGATTGGGCAGTCCCTGACCGCTTACGCGGATTCGCTGGCCGCTTTGGACGCCCGGTGGTACCGTTAGAGTGCGGGAACCGAGCGGAGTTTTCACTTGGACCTCGCCTCCAAGAGCAGCGACTGTGTAGGGTATCTCGACGTCAGTATGGAGGTCTCGCTCCTGTAGCTGAAAGTCTGGGTGCGCTCGAACGCGCACGACAAGATACAGGTCACCTTTCGTTCCGTCGGGACCTGCCGCGCCCTGTCCGCGGAGACACAACCGCCTGCCATCCTCGACCCCCGGAGGTATCTTGACCTTGATCCGCTGGCTTCTTGTCGAACGCCCTCTGCCGCGGCAGTCTGGACATGGCGAGGCGCTGAGATCGAAGGCGCCCCGCCGGGGACCGAGCGTTCCGGCACCCCCGCACGACGAGCATACATCTTCGATGTTCACCGTGTGAGACTTGACGGTGCCTTGCATGACCTCTTCGAGGCTCACATCTATGCCGAACTCGACGTCCTCGCCGCGAGTCGCGGCACGGCGCGACCGTGTCGGCCGTCCTCCGAAGATAGTCTCGAAGAAGTCGTGAAGATCCGTACCGCCGAAGCTGAACTCGATGTCGGGTGTGCCGGTCCCGAACGGGCTCCCGCCTGGACGAGCACCCGCCTGACTGGCCCGTCGCCACTGATCTCCGAAGCTATCGTACTGGGCACGCTTATGAGGGTCGCTGAGAACCTCATACGCCTCGCTAATCTCTTTGAAGCGTTCCTCGGCGCTAGGATCGTTAGGATTCACATCCGGGTGATACTTCCGGGCGAGCCGACGGTAGGCCGCCTTGATCTCCTTCTCGTCAGCTCCCCGCTTGACACCGAGTATCTGATAGTAGTCTTTGTACGCAGGCGTCGCCACTTCGCCTCACCCCAGCTACAACATGGCCGCCGGCGGGTTGCTCATGCGGACAGCAATCGAACCCGCGCGGCCACGCGACGTTACTGGTTGAAGTCCGCGTCTATGACGTCGTCCGTGTCCGAACCCGCCTGGGACTCCGGCGGCGCGGTGGACGCTGTGTCCGACTGCGCGGCGTGCTTATAGAGCATCTCGCTCAGCTTGTAGCTGGCTTGCTGGAGCTCATCCAGAGTCCTGTTGATATCGGCAAGCTCATTGGACTTGACGGCGTTCTTGACGTTCTCCACCGCTGTTTCGATGCGCAACTTCTCGTCGGCCGGTACCCGATCGCCAAGATCTTTCAGCATGCGCTCCGTCTGGTAGATTGCAGCGTCGGCTCGGTTCTTCGCCTCGGCAAGCTCGCGCTGGCGGCGATCCTCCTCCGCATGGGCGGCGGCCTCCTGCACCATCCGCTCGATGTCTCTCCTGTCGAGGTTGCTGGACCCTGTGATGGTGATGCTCTGCTCCTTGTTCGTAGCGCGATCCTTGGCGGACACGTTCACGATGCCGTTGGCGTCTATGTCGAAGGTGACCTCGATCTGAGGGACGCCCCGTGGTGCTGGAGGGATTCCGGTCAGGACGAAATCACCGAGGAGTTTGTTATGCGCAGCAATCTCCCGCTCGCCTTGGTACACCTTCACATGGACCGTTGTCTGGCCATCATCCGCTGTCGAGAAGATCTCGGATTTGCGCACCGGGATGGTGGTGTTCCGCTCGATCAGTTTGGTGAACACGCCACCCAGAGTCTCGATTCCGAGCGATAGCGGAGTAACGTCCAGGAGGACCACATCCTTGACCTCTCCAGCCAGCACGCCAGCCTGAATAGCCGCTCCGATGGCAACGACTTCGTCAGGATTCACGCCCTTGCAGGGGTCCTTCCCGTTGCCGAGACGCTTCACTAGCTCCTGGACCATAGGCATGCGTGTCGAACCGCCGACCAGGACGATCTCGTCAATGTCGGTCGGCTTGATCTTCGCATCCTGGATAGCGCGCCGGAACGGTCCTTCGCAGCGCTCCAGCAGATCGCGCGTAAGCTCTTCGAACTTCGCGCGCGTCAGGTTCACGTCCAGGTGCACGGGTCCATCCGCCGTAGCACTGATGAACGGCAGGTTGATATTCGTCTGCACGACGTTGGACAGCTCGATCTTCGCCTTCTCGGCAGCCTCCCGGAGGCGCTGCATGGCCTGCCGATCTTTGGTCAGGTCAATGCCGTGCTCCTTCTTGAACTCTGCCGCAACATAGTCCACGATTCGAGCGTCCCAGTCGTCGCCACCCAGGTGCGTGTCACCCGCTGTGGACTTCACCTCGAAGACACCGTCCCCAACCTCGAGGATGGAGACGTCGAAGGTTCCTCCGCCCAGGTCAAAGACGAGCACAGTCTCGTTCTTCTTGCGGTCCAGGCCGTAGGCGAGAGCAGCCGCAGTCGGTTCGTTGATGATTCGAAGGACCTTCAGCCCGGCGATCTCGCCCGCATTCTTGGTTGCTGTGCGCTGGGCATCGTTGAAGTACGCAGGTACCGTGATAACGGCCGAATCCACGGTCTCGCCAAGATAGGCCTCCGCATCCGCCTTCAGCTTCTGAAGAATCATGGCGGAGATCTCCTCCGGCGTATAGATGCGGTCGCCAACGGTCACTTTCTCGCTCGTGCCCATGCGCCGCTTGATGGAGAGAACGGTACGCTCAGGATTGACGACTGCTTGACGCTTGGCGGCCGAACCGACCAAACGCTCATTCGTCTTCGTGAACCCGACCACAGACGGGGTTAGCCGACTGCCTTCGGCATTCAGGATGGCGACAGGCTCGCCACCTTCCAGCACCGCTACCACCGAGTTCGTCGTACCAAGGTCGATCCCGACGGTCTTTGCCATTGTCTACCTCCACGATGTGGGCGCGTAACATGCGCACCCTCATTAGCGCGTTTCTATTATTCGATTTTAGTGCGTTGATGTCAAGTCTAGATACGTAGGAAGTGCCTGGCGGGTTTCCAGGTGTCCACGTCTCGACTCGGCGAACTGGCCTGTGGTGGGGAGGTGTGGCAGAGGAGCTGGCGGAGGGGGCGGGATTCGAACCCGCGAGGCTTGAGGGCCTACCCGCTTTCGAGGCGGGCGCACTAGTCCACTATGCGACCCCTCCGCTAGGAGAAAGGAACGCCCTCGGAGGGAATCGAACCCCCGACTCAGGGCTTAGGACGCCCCAGCTCTATCCACTGAGCTACGAGGGCGCAATGACCGACGAATCGTGTCGGACCGGTGGGCTACGCCGCGCGCTCGGAGGGAATCGAACCCCCGACCTACAGGTCCGCAACCTGCCGCTCTATCCGCTGAGCTACGAGCGCCTACACCGCCACAATAGCGGTTCGCACAGGAGCAGTATACGGCACAGGTCTGCTTCGTGTCAACCTCGGTTTGGAGATAGTGGGTGATAAATGGACTCGCACGTCCGTATATAACATGGCAGACACGTACAGCCGAGCAACCAACTCAGGAGTATGAAATGAGCGAGAGTCGAATACTTGCGGATCTCAGCAGCGAAGTCGTGGTACCTGAAAACGGCATCATCAGTAGGACCCTCCACAGCGACGAGCACCTGAAGGTCGTTCTCTTTGGTTTCGACGCTGGGCAGGAGCTGTCCGAGCATACGGCATCCGTGCCGGCGACGATCCACCTCTTGGCTGGCGACTCCGACGTTATCATCGGTGATCGGAAGGTCGAAGCGCACGCCGGCTTCTGGGCGTTGATGCCTGCGCACATGCCGCACTCGATCCTTGCCCGATCAAGGACCGTTATGCTGCTCTACATGGTCAAGGCCGCCAAGTAGGGTCAGGCAGACACGCGCGAATACCAACGCGGAGGAAACGATGTCCGATCGACAACAGGACAAGACACTTGGCCAGCTCGTTCTGGAAAGGCCGACACGAGCCCGCATCTTCGAAGAACTTGGCCTCGATTACTGCTGCGGGGGTCAGTCCACGCTTACACAGGCATGCGCTGAGCGAGGGCTGAACGTCGAATCCGTTCTTGCCAGGATCGAGCAGTCCGACAGCACCGATCACAACTCCTCAGAAGTGGATGTGGCGAGAATGACTATCGCCGAGCTCTGCGACCATATCGAGGAGACGCATCATCAGTATCTTCGCGGTGTGCTGCCTCGGATCACGCAACTCATCGAGCAGGCGGTTGCTGCGCACGTTCAGCGGCATCCTGAGTTGGGCGAGGTACAGAGGGTCTTCAGCGACTTGCGAGCTGAGCTGGACTCCCACATGTGGAAAGAGGAGAACATTCTGTTTCCGGCTTGCCGGGACCTCGAGCGGGCGAACGCTACGGACCCACATTTCGGCAGCGTGGCGAACCCAATCCGGGTCATGGTCATGGAACATGAGCACGCGGGCAACGCCTTGGCCGCTTTGCGGAAGCTCACTGCCGATTACACTCTCCCGCCTGACGGCTGCCCGACCTATGCGGCCATGCTCGAGGAGATGGGCAAGCTGGAAGTGGACCTACACATTCACATCCATAAGGAAAACAATGTGCTGTTTCCTCGGGCCATCGAGGCTGAGGCACGGTAGCAGACGGTATCGCTTGCAGGGAGGCCGGCCTGGTCTCCCTGCGCACGACCTGGCGTCCACCATGGCGGTTGGCACTCATCCATCGAGACGCAGCCCCGAGCCTCAAGGACAACAGCGCGGGTGCGCGAGCGTGGGCCACAAGAGGAGAGGCATCCAGCCCCTCCTCTGGGGTCAACCTTGCCAGCGGCGCCCCTCGTCGAGCATGACGAGATAGTTGTCCAACGGGATGTAGTTCGTCACGCTGTTCCCCGTGCCCAGACAATAGCCACCGCCTGGCATGCACTGACTCAGCGTATCGCGGACACGCTCGCGGATCGCCTCCTCTTCGGCCACACAGAGGAAATCCACATCAATGCCACCGAGCAGGGCGATTCGCTGACCGTATGTTCGCTTCGCCTCTGTGACAGTCTCGATCGTGTCCTCGAACGAGTGCTTTGCGTCGATCTGTACGTCGCTGATGAGGTCATCCATGATCGAGCGCAAGTTGCCACAGGAATGGAGCAGATACGGTCGGCCAGCGGCATGGCTCATTCGCGCAAGCTTCTTGTGGCCCGGCAGTATGAACTCCCGCGTGTCACGGGGGCTGAGCAGGGTGCCGGACCGGTGGCCCATGTCGTCGCTGCCCCATGTCGCCTTGACCCGGGGGAACTGCAGAACGATGCGCATGACTTCGACGAAGATCTCCGTTACGCGGTCGCTAATGGCCTTCACAAGATCCCTGTTGTCGTACAGTGCGTAGCAGATAGTCTCGTAGCCCATGAGCCAGATCAGGTGCTCAGCGATATGGCCGAAGCCGCCTCCGGCTATGACGCACATGTCGTCGGGCAGGTGTTTCTCGCACCATTCGAGCCCTCGGGTCGTAGCCTTGCTCGGATCCGGCCACGGGTAAGCTTCGAACTCGTCCCAGGTCGTGATGGGTCCTCGGTGCTCGTCAATGTAACTCCGACCCGTCTGACGGGTTAGCGGCGCCGTGTCTTCGGTGATCCCACGATGCATGGGCCAGTCCATGTTCTCGACACCGAAACGAACGTAGTCGTACCCGAGGAACCTTTGCACCGCCACATAGCGTCGGTAAGCGAAGTCGTCCGCGTTCCGGTCGAGGCTCGACGTCAGGTCGAAGCGATCCGCCACTGCGTCATTCACTTCTGGGTCGAGAAACAGCTCGATGTTGTGGACGCGAGACGGCGTTCCCTCGCGATGGATGCACCGGAGCAGAGCCTCCCAATCGGGTTTCACAGCGGTCTGCAGTATCGGTCTGGTCATCCTCTCGTCCTTCCTAGTACCGTAATCAAGCTAGCGACATGGGATCCAAGTCAACGGTCAGTAACTGGCGAACGCTCGAGCGAACTTCCTTCAACGCTGTCCTTATGGTCTCGTTCAGTGCTTGGCGATGCACGGAACGGAGTAGGAGATGCCAGCGGAAGTCTCCTTTCAATCGTTCGAGAGGGGCAGGGGCAGGTCCTGTCACCGTGCAGGATGGTTCGGTACAGGATCGAATGGCCGCCTTGACGACGTCTAGGGCGTCTCGCGCTGCCTCGTGGCTAGGAGCGGCCGCCACGATGTTGGCTAGGTGGACGAACGGTGGATACCGGAGTTCCCTCCGCTGGGCGATCTCGTGGGTGTAGAACGCGCGATAGTCCTGTCGAGCTGCGCACTGGATTGCGTAGTGCTCTGGCGTGAAGGTCTGAATGAGCACCTGTCCCGGCACGTCCGCCCGACCTGCGCGTCCTGCCACCTGGGCCAGGAGCTGAAAGCTCCTTTCGGCAGCACGAAAGTCGGGGATGTGAAGTCCTACGTCCGCACTCACGACGCCTACGAGCGTCACTCGCGGGAAGTCCAGCCCCTTAGCAACCATCTGTGTTCCGATAAGGATGTCGGCTTCGCCGTTACGGAACGCACGAATCAGACGGCCATGGGCGTCCTTGCGAGCGGTGGTATCGCGGTCCATGCGAATCACACGCGCCTCAGGAAGCAGCCGGGCGAGCTCCTCTTGGATCCGCTCCGTGCCCAATCCGAATCCACGCAGCCGGGCGCCCTCGCAGTCCGGGCATGTCAATGGAGGGGCCTGTGCGTGGCCGCAATGGTGGCACCGGAGCACGTTGGCCGCCGCATGGTAGGTGAGGGACACGGAGCACTGAGGACACTTGGCGACATAACCGCAGTCCCGGCACAGAACGAAAGCCGCGTAGCCGCGCCGATTGAGGAACAGCAGCATCTGCTCGCCGCGATCGAGCCTCTGTCGCATTGCGTCCAACAGTACGGCGCTGAACATGACGGCGCCGGTCCTGAACTCTTGCCGCATGTCCACGATCTCGACCTGTGGAAGCGCGGCACCGGTCGCTCGTTTTTCCAGTGTCACGAGAGTGGATTGCCCTGCCAAGGCAGCGTGGTAGCTTTCGAGAGAGGGAGTAGCACTTCCGAGAACGACGGTAGCACCTGAATCGCGTGCACGCTTGTAAGCCACGTCCCGGGCGTGGTACCGCGGTGCGGACTCCTGCTTGTATGCTGCTTCGTGCTCCTCGTCTATGACGATCAGACCGATGTCTTTGACTGGAGCGAAGACTGCCGATCTAGCTCCTACCGCGATACCTGCTTCGCCTGCGGCAACACGTTGCCATTCGTCGCACCTCTCCCCGTTGGCCAACCGGCTGTGCAGCACCGCGACATCGTCTCCAAATCGGGCGGCAATGAGATCCACGACCTGTGATGCCAGAGCGATCTCGGGCACAAGGACAATAGCACCACGGCCGGTGGCACGGACTGAACGAATGGCCTCCAGGTAGACCTCGGTCTTGCCGCTGGCGGTTACGCCGTGCACCAATATGGGGCGCTTGGACTCGGGCGGCCGGTGGAGGTCAGCCAGAATCTCGCTGATCGCCGCAGCCTGCTCGTCGGTGTGGGCGATGGGTGCCACTCCAGCTTGGGCAGTAACTGAGGGCGCTCGCCGAACACGAGCGGTGGTGCGGATGAGCACGCCCTTTGTCACCAGCCCGTCTATGACTCCCCGCGTGACTGCGGCGGCTTTCATGAGGGTAGCCACAGGGCAAGCATCTGCCTCATGCCGCAGCGTTTCGACAACGCGCTTCTGCGCAGCAGTAAGCGAGGCAGCGTCAACATCCGCCTCTTCAAGGGAGACGGCGGCAACCTCGCGAGAGCGAGTGGCAGCGACTGTCTCGACGACCTCCTCCAGGAGACCCTGGGACGCTAGTAGTCGGATGGAGTCCGCCGCGGCGCTTCCAGCGATCTGGACGAGCTTGCTGTAGGGACAGCTTCCACCGCGGGCACGCAGTGTTTCCATGACTAGCAGTCGGCTTGGCGAGCGGCGTACTCCTGGATCGTCGCCCCGTAACGCTGCCAGACCGAGGGTGGTGAGCCGAACGGTGCGGCGGACGGAGATCTGGAGAGCCGCGGGCCGGACGGCACGGATGGCATCGCCGAGTCCCGTTATGCAGTAGTCGGCAAGCCACCCGGCTAGCGACAGTTCCTCTACGCTTAGGGGCGCGGCTCCGGGTGGAGCGCTCTGACATGGAATGACCCTCGAAGACAAGGGATCGCTGGTCGGCAGGTGATACAGACGTACGATGTATCCAAGCTTCAGTCTGCCACGGACAGAAACCTGGACAGGCAGCCCAGGTGTGGCGTCGTCGGCAATCGAGGCAGGCACAGCATAAGTAAGAAGGTCAGGCGCGGAACCTGCATCCAGGACTGCAACGTCTGCTACATATGTGGTGGTATCCAAGTGTGCCACGTGGCGCATGCTTTCCGTAGAGCCGTCCCATGCACTTGCATTGGGTAGCGCTTATGCGCTATATAGTACTCGTTCGTGGGCGGTTAGCTCAGGGGGAGAGCGCCTCGTTGACACCGAGGAGGTCACAAGTTCAAATCTTGTATCGCCCACCAGCAACTACGCGGAACGACCTTCGCTCTCGGGAGGACGCGTCGCTGCGTGCCGTCGTGTTGCGTGGACGAGTAGTGGAAGTTGGTAGTAAGAGGAATGGCAGAGCCCGAGGCAACCTCCGGGGAAACCGGGTCAGCGCAGCCTGAGACGGCGCGCAAGCATCGCCACAGCCGAAGGCATCGTTCTCACTCTCGTATGGCTCCGTGCCCCGCGTGCGGTCGCATGATCGGCCGGCGATGGTCACGCTGTCCTTTCTGTGGTGAGATGGCCCCATTCAACGTCTCGGGCAAGCGAGGTCTGGTGATCCTCGCGGCCATTGCCATACCACTGCTGTTGTTCCTCCTCGGCTACGTAATCGCTACGCTGTTCACCTGAGGCGAGCGGAAGCTGGTCATGGTCACCCTCTCACGCAGGCGAGCGACGTCTCGCCAGGGCAGCTACCGCTAACAGGCCGAGGCCCACGCCGATTGTCGGTGGGCTCAGCGGGAGATCCCATTTCAGCGCTAAGACGAAGCCAAGGATAGCCGAGAGACCTGCGCTCAGAAGCGCAATGCCGAGCACACTGCCCATACGTCTGGCAGCGACCAGTCCCACGATGGGTGGGACCACCAGATAAGCGAATACGAGCAGGATCCCTGCCTGGCGCATGGCGACTGTTATGGCGACTCCTAGCGTCACATAGAACAGGGCTTCCCATCCCGCGACATGGTACGACTGGGCGGCTGCAGCCTCCGGGTCGAAGGCGACAAACAGATGCTGCTTGTAGAACAACGCATGAATAACGAGCACCGTGCCGAGGACCAAGGCTAGCATCATCAGATCTGCCGGAGACGTCGCAATGACGCTGCCATCGAGCAATTCCCGCACGTCTTCCATGCCTTTGGGGCTACGAAGGATGAACAGCAGGGTCATGCCATACGCCGCCACGTAAGCAGCTCCGACGATACTGTCGCGTGGGACCACGTGAGACCAGGAGTGCCTGGCAAGAAGCCAGATCCCCAGCAGTGTGACCACGAGCGAGATGCATAGAGGTCTTGCCGCAATCCACTCGAGGCTAGTACCCACTTGGCCCACGGGCCAGACCGAGTGGGCATAGCGATGACCAAGGGCTCCCAGAACAGGCCCGAGCAGAAAGGCAAGCCCGATGCCCGCTCCAGACAGTTGCGCGAGCGTCAGACCGACGAACACAACGCGCTTCAGGACCACGAAGACGCCGAGATACGCGCACACCAACCCCACTAGCACCGCGGCCATCACGCCCGTCGAGTTCAGATGCAGACCTGCCCAGACATCCTGCCAACTCATGTCGAACCCCCATCCGGCTGTTGCCGAGCCAGCACGACGACGCTGCCCCGTACATCATGCACGTCCACAGGCATTCCGTAGACGGCCGCCAACTGATCCCCTAGCGAATCCGTGCTTGCATCCAGCGTAACAACCCTGCCGTCCCCGACGATGGCCAGGCGACTGGCGTGGTTCAGAACCACATGCAGCATGTGACTGACGAAGAGGACAGTCAGCGAGTGCTCTGCGTGGAGGTGGTCTATGAGACTCACGATGCCATGCTCGGCCGGCAAGTCCATCCCATTCGTAGGCTCATCGAGTACGAGGACCTCCGGCTTCGATATCAACGCTCTGGCAATGATGCATCGCTGTTTCTGGCCCCCAGAGAGGCTCCGGTAGCTCCGACTGGCCAGATCGCCTATACCGAGATCCTCGAGAACATCCATGGCTGAACGGCGCTCCTTGGGTCCTGGGCGACGGACTGGACCCAAAGTGTGATAGAGGCCCATGAGCACAATGTCGAGCACACTAAGAGGAAAGAGAGAGTCGAGCGTGTCTCGCTGGGGCACGTAACCAATGCGGTGTTCCGGACCCGGGCTTCGGACTGACCCGGCCAGTGGCCGGATCAGTCCCAGGATGGCTCTCAAGAGTGTCGTCTTGCCAGCGCCGTTCGGTCCAACGATGCCGAGGTAGTCTCCCGGAAACACATCCAGACAGACATCGTCCAGTACGGGCTCGCGATATCCAAGACGAGCGTGCTCGAAGGAAATCAGTGCGTTCACGGCTGCCTGGCGCCAGATGCGAGTCTCGACGTGATGACGTCGAACAGTGCGAAGTAGTCCGTTGCTGCTGCCTCGCCGCCGACCGCAAGTGGGACGAACACAGCGCGAGCACCTGTCTGGGCGGCGATCATGTCAGGATATTGGTGGCTCCGGAAGGTCTCGCAAAGGACGATCCTGACGGTATGCGCCTTCATCAATCGGATCAGGCCCTGTACGTACCCGGGTGACGGCGGCACCCCAGGCTTAGGTTCGATAGCGCTAAACTCCACAAGACCGAAGCGCTTGGTGAAGTAGATCCAATTGCGGTGGTAGACGACAATGGACTGGCCCTTCAATCCTGCGAGGGCCTTCTGCCATTTTTCGAGATGCTGTTTCATGGCCTCGCCAAAATCCAGGAACCGCTTGCGGTAGTACGCCTGTCCGGCAGGATCCACGCGTATCAGAGCAGCTGCGATGTTACCGGCAGCTACGATACCGTTGGCGGGGTCGAGCAGATAATGAGGATTGCCATAGACGTGAATGTCGCCCATGGATGGGTCGAGCCGTGTGGTTGGGACTTCCAGCACGCGGATGTTCGCTGAACAGTCGGCATATCCGGGGCCGCCCTTCTGCACTTTTCGGTTGCCGCATCGTTCGAGAATGCCATCGGCCCAAAGGTCAAGATCCATGCCGATGCGCGCAAAGACATCCGCGGACGCGAGCTTCACAACCATAGAAGGACGCGGTTCGACCTGATGCGGGTCGTCCGTGCCGCGACTCAAAGACTCCACTCGAACACGGTCGCCCCCCACCTTCGA
This sequence comes from Chthonomonadales bacterium, assembly GCA_037443035.1. GTDB lineage: Bacteria > Armatimonadota > Chthonomonadetes > Chthonomonadales > CAJBBX01 > JABWBA01. Next base: position 237,728 of record JBBIPC010000001.1, on the reverse strand, counting down.
GGCAATATCAGCCAGATTCGTGTCCGTGGTAACAACCTTTAACGGTGCGGCGGCAGCAGCGGCCCCCAAGACAGCGAGTGCACCGAGGGTAAGGATGTGATACAAGTGTTTCATCCGTTCGTACTTCCTTTCATTGGAGCGGGTGTGTGTGGGAGCCGGCTCCCCAGATGAACTGGAGGAAGACCTCGCTGTAGCCGCGTCTTGCCGGCAAGAAAACGTCGCTGGTGCGGTCACCGAACTTGTACTGGAGCCGTACGAGCGTAGCCTCGCTCAAGCGATTGGTGAGGATGAGCGAGAGGCTCTGATCCCTTCCCTCGATGGGCCAGGGGTACCGGGTGTTGTCGTACCGCAGGCCATATTCGAAGTACTGGTTTGGAGAGTAAGTTAGAAGTGCGAAGTGGCCAGACCGAGTGTGAGTACCCGTGCCACCGGTACGGTCGTTTCGGGCGTGCCAGAAGATCTCACCCTGTGCTTGATACCGGCTGAAAGTCCCGGGGAATCCTCGATAGGTTAGGTCCAGCCCTGTTAGGCGAATGGGATCGCCGTTTTCACCCTTGCCTAGGGCGTGACTAGCTCCGAGCTCGACCTCCGACGCGGGCGAGAGGGATCGTGACACCCATAGGCGCCCCACGGGCATGTCTCCCGCGAATCCCGCGCCAAGCTCGTATGCATGGGTGTCCGCAGTGTCGCTGTGTTCGTGGGGATGAGCGCTCGACGCTCCCCACAGACCCAGTTCCAGATTCACGAACGTATTCCGGCTGGGAAGAGTGTAATTCACGGATGCGCCGTTGCCGAACAGACCTTCTTCGCCGAGAAACGCCGCGATTGGTGCTGGGGCATCGACAAAGCGCCATTGGTGCGGGTGGAGCTGGTTCGTCTTGCCGAACTGCATCCGCCGCTTACCCACAACGGCATCCACGGGCAGCTTGAACGGACGTGACAGCGTCACATACCCTTCTTCCACCGCCATACCGAATCCGGCATCAGCACCACCGGCAATCGTGGCATAGAAGTTCATCCCGGTGTAGATCGGTTGCTGTAGGGCGAGCTCCAGCTCGCTTAACTGGAACCTATTCCGTGCGTCATATCCCCTCGGGACAAGGAATGTCCCACGGTGGTTGCCGATGACGGCGAAGTCCGGCATGAAGCTGGAGGGAGCTGGTCTCGAGACCGTTGCGGGGGTCTGCTCCGGTATCTCGACAGGCGGGATCGGGATCTCCTCGGTTTCGCCATTTCTAGTGCTCTCCAAGCGCCTAACCCGGTCTTGGAGCTCGGCGATGAGTTTCTGTTGTTCTGCGACTACCTTCCGAAGGTCGGCCACCACCTTCTCGAGGCCCTGTTCTTCATCCGCTCTGACTGGAACGAATGTCGCAAGCAGGAGCATGGCGCAAGTCGCCATGCGCTGGAGACAAGCAGACATGTGTTTCGTACCCTTTCGTTTAGCAGATCGAAGTGCTTAGCGTGCAGCTAGCGTGGCTCCACCATCAGGCTGGGCCGGAACCAGGTGAACCGGCTACCAGGTGGACTGCATTACGAAAGGGTAGGGGGGCCTCGGAGGGTTGGAGGGTGCGCGACCGAGAGGGTCGGTGCGTCGGTGCGGAGGGGGCTATCTATCGCTGCCCAAATCAGTGGTCCCTGAGAGGAGGGACGATCTTCGATCGGCGGCCTTTCGAAGCCCAAGAGGGAACACGCCACACAGCCATGGCCCTCCGCCCGTACGGACGAGGTTGCACCGCCGTCCGAACGGTGCGTGTGTCCGAAACTGCCTGCTAGAGCGATCAGAAAGGTACAGATCGCCGCAAGCAGGACGGACAGCCGTGCTGGTCCCCTCAGACTCGCTCCCATGCTACGATAGATCATACGGAATACCACCGGCCCATGTGTTCCGTTAGGGGCGTGAAGCCGTTCGCAGATCCTCCACGAGTTGCCGCAGCTGGCAGTACAGTTCCAGCCGTTCCACACCCCAACGATCGGCCCTTCCACTGCTGCTATGGGCGACGAACTGGATGGATCGGCCAAGGTATTCCGGCATCTCTCCCCAGGGCGGGTTTTCCTCGCCCGTACACATACGGCACACATCTTTTCCATTGTAACACACCACTCGAGGGGAGAAACGCTCGAGCTTCCGATGGAGGGCCGCCAGCGTGCTCTCATCAGGCGGCGGCAGGAGATGGTTCGCGACGGAAATGCGATCCACATATACCGCGGTCAATCCGATTCCGTAATAGAGCACCTCATGGTCCTGCTCTGCATCGAGACGCTTTGGTGTGAAGCCGGCACGGTAGAGTAGATCCCAGAAACGGTTGCGGGAACCGGCATAGTAGTGACCGGCCATGGCTGCGGCCGGGCTCGGCGCGGCGCCGACGAAGATGACATCCAGACCTGGCGCAAGAATGTCAGGCAGGAGGCCGTCGGTGGTAGGGTTCTCAGCGGGCATGACGCCCCTCGCGCAGTCTGGTCGTGCGTGCTATTCGAGGCCGAGAAGCGTATCGAGACCGACGACGAGGCCAGGAAGGTCGCGAACACGTCGGATAGCCAACAATATGCCCGGCATGAACGATACACGGTCCAGGCTGTCGTGTCGGATCGTCAGCGTCTGACCTTGTGCACCAAAGATGACCTCTTGGTGCGCTATCAGACCCGGGAGTCGAACGCTGTGGATGGGGACGCCCTCGACCGTTTCGCCACGGGCCGGGGTGCTTGGGCCAGACGCCGAGGATGCTGATGACTGCCAGATGCTGGCGATCCGCTGAGCAGTGAGCCTGGCCGTACCTGATGGTGCGTCCTTCTTCGCGTCGTGATGCAACTCGACTATCTCGGCACGGTCCAGGAACCGGGCGGCTACCTTAGCTAAGTGCATCATCAGCACAGCGCCAATCGAGAAATTGGGCGCGTAGATGGCTCCGATGCCCTTTGACCGGGCCAGAGATGCAAGCTTGTCCAACTGCGCTTCGCCCATGCCCGTCGTACCTATCACCGGCGAGACATTCTGGGACAGGGCAAGCTGGGCATTCGCAGCCGCTGATTCTGCCGTAGTGAAGTCCACCAGGACCTGCGAACCACTGCTCGCCAGGGTCGCGCCAGTCAGCTCGGTCACGGTTACGCCACAGGCTGTCCCACCTGCCAGGACAGCCGCGTCGGAGCCTCGCTCCGTGACGTCATACGCGGCGGCAAGTCGCATATCCGCCTGCTGAAGGAGGGTGCGGACCACTTCACGACCCATTCGCCCGGCAGCGCCGGCTACGGCGACACTGATCATGCCTGACCTCCGTTAATCCCGAATGGTCCGAGAGCCACGATGACCTCGTGATCTTCCTGGAAGAGATCGGACGCTACTGCTACAATGTCATCATTCGTGACTGCCTCGACGCGCTGCAGGATCTCTGCCAACGGGATGACACGATCGAGGAACAGCAAAGAACGACCGATGCCCATCATGCGCTGGACCATGCTCTCGAGGCTGAAGACGATGAGGCCCCTGAGACGCCTCTTTGCCGCTTCGAGCTCATCCGGCGTAAGGCCATGGACCACGACCTTGCGTATCTCCTCGTGGATAAGATCCACGACCGCACCGAACGTGGCCGGGCTTGTCCCGCCACTGATAGAGAACAACCCGCCATCCCGGTATCCGTCCACATGCGTTCCGATGTCGTAGGCGAGCCCCCTCTTCTCACGAACCTCCTGGAATAGGCGCGAACTCATCGTGCCGCCCAGTACCATATCGAGAATGGTCATCGGATACTTACGCACGTCATGGTACGCGTATGCCGGCATTCCTATGCAGAAGAGGACCTGTTCGTAAGATCGGTGACGCTTAACCACGGCGCGACGATAGTTGGGAGACCGCTGCCGCTCGCGTCGAGCACTGGGGACCATGTCTCCGAAGTAACGACGCGCCAGGCGCACGAGTTCCCTATGACGAACACGCCCCGCTGCCGATAGAACGATGCTGGTCGGTTCATAGTGGGTGGCTAAGAAGCGCTGGATTTGCTCACGGGTAAGCCTCTCGATGGTCCTCGGGGTACCGAGCACCGGACTGCTGAGGGGATGCCCGCGCCAGAACGTCCGGTCCAGGAGTTCGTGAACCGCGTCCTCAGGATCATCCCTGGAACGGCGGATCTCCTCGAGGACGACTTGCTTCTCGAGGTTGATGTCCTCCTCTGCAAGCCGCGGATCGCGGATCATGTCAGCCAAGATATCGGTTGCGAGCGGCACGTCCTCTGCCAATGCCCGCACGTAGTAGCATGTGTACTCCTTCTCCGTGAAGGCGTTGATGTTGCCCCCTCTCGACTCTATCGCTGCAACCAAGTCGCGCGCGGATCGGCGACCCGTACCTTTGAAGAGCATGTGCTCCACGAAATGCGTGAGGCCGGCCTCATCGGCACGCTCGAAGCGTGCTCCAACGCGAACGTAGATGCCGAGCGCAACGGTCTGCACATTCGGAACGTACTCCGACACCACGCGCAGACCGTTCTCCAGCGTGGTGATGCTCACATTGTCACGAAATCGTTCGTTGCTCATACTCCTCCATTCGGCTGGTAGGGGACCCTGCAACTCTCCGCCAGCCAGCTCCTAGGTGCGAGTATAACACACGCTTGTCAGGGGCCGCGAACCACTGACATCGCGTCACAGGTCTCGCGCTGACACCTCTGAAGTTGACACGAGGGCGATCCAAAGGCAGAATGCATTCTGGAGTTTTATATCCGCGAATAGTCCACCGTACAGTGTTATGCCGGACATCCACATATGCGATACGTGCCCTGGCAGTACTGGCGAACGGGCCTGGACATAGCCTTCCCGTACGACAGGTTGCAGCTCTCGCCGAAGTGCCATCTCCGTTCCTATGCAAGATCATGGCTGTGTTGGGTCGTCGCGGACTCGTTGCAGCTTAGCGTGGGAGACACGGCGGCAGCCGCTTGCGTCGTCCTGCAAGGGACGTGTCGCTCTACGAGGTGTGTGTTGCGCTCGACGATCCAGCCGTACAACCTCTCTGTCTTTTCGGCGGAACCTTGTGTTCCGATGATCAGGCATGTCCAACTCACGAGTTCTGGAAGGCTCACCAGAGCCAACTCATCGGGTTCCTGAGACGGACCACGATTCAGGATGTCGCCGACTTCGGCGCGCGGCGCATGGCCTGCTGTCGGGGAGCGCCGTCAGATTCTCGCCTTGGACCTACGATCCATTGAACGACGGCCACTGGCGGATCTGGAGCCTCCCGTGGGACGCCCCGTCGGTCGTTCCGGTCGCTGGTGGTTCGACTGCGGCACGGCTGCCTGGGCGAACCGCGTTCTCCGGGATGCCGGGCCTTGCGACTTGCTGGTGGTGGACGAGATCGGTCCGCTCGAACTTAGGTACGGGCTGGGTCTGGTGGATGCGCTGGCGATTCTTCACCTGGTACCGCAAGGCGTCCGAGCAGGGACATGCCGAGGCGCAGTACAACCTGGGCTATTGGTATTGGCATGGCATCGGCGTAGCGAAGGACGCGAGGAAAGCGGTGGAGTGGTACCGCGAGGCAGCGGACCAGGGCGACAAGCCAGCAGCGAGGGTAGAGAGCGGCGTTGCGGATAGGCAAGAGGCACGAGGCAAGTGGCCAGCGCATGCCCTACTTGTATGCCGATCGCCGGTACGGGCCGCTTGGCGCACCCAGAAGGTCAGAACACGCTCAGAATCTGTCCTCTCTGCCTTGAAGCGAGCGGGAAACGGGACTCGAACCCGCGACCCTCTGCTTGGGAAGCAGATGCTCTACCACTGAGCTATTCCCGCAGACACTCCTATTCTAGAACGGCCGACGGATACTTGTCAAGCGCTGTTCGTGCGTTCTCCCACCAAAGCTTGACAGTCTCATAGGGGTTGCGATATACTAGCGACGTACGTTGCCGTACCGAACACCTTCGTTCTCACCCTGGGCCATCCCTATGCGCTTGTTCGTTCCAGTTCGGATCCCTCGCGCGTGAATCCGACCGACGAAACCGTCATCATTCTCGACTTCGGCGCTCAGTACACACAGCTCATCGCCAGGCGAATTCGCGAATGCCGTGTGTACTGCGAGATCCTGCCATTCCATACACCCGTGGAGGACATCGCGCGACGGCGGCCTATGGGGCTCGTATTCTCGGGCGGCCCGGCGAGTGTGTACGAAGAAGGAGCGCCGGTGGTGGACCCCGGGGTGTATGCCCTGGGCGTGCCCGTGCTTGGCATATGCTACGGTCATCAGCTCATGGCCATGCAACTCGGTGGCGACGTCCAGAAAGTCGTCTCACGGGAATATGGACTGGCGACGCTGAGGATCCATGATCGGGATCCGTTGCTAGAAGGCGTAGCGGATGGCGCGCACTGTTGGATGAGTCACGGAGACAGCGTGGTGGCGCCACCTCCTGGATTCGTCGTAACCGCGAGAACGGATGCGACCCCTGTTGCGGCGATGGCAGACGTTCAGCGAAAGCTGTACGGGGTGCAGTTCCATCCGGAGGTTGCCCACACGCCCTTCGGAAAGGACGTGCTGTGCCGCTTCGTGCGGGATGTGTGCGGCTGCCATGGCCTGTGGACCGCGGCCTCCTTCGTTGACGAGGCTATCGCAGCGATACGGAACACGGTGGGCGATAAGGGCGTCGTATGTGGGGTATCGGGAGGTGTAGATTCCTGCACCGTGGCCGCCCTCGTCCATCGTGCTATCGGGGACCGACTGACCTGTGTGTTCGTGGACCATGGGCTGCTGCGACAAGGCGAAGCTGAGGAAGTGAGGCAGGATTTCGCGGCTGCCCTGGGAATACGTTTGGTGTACGTGGACGCATCGCAACGCTTCCTCCAGCAGTTGGAGGGCGTGGTGGATCCGGAGGAGAAGCGCAGGAGGATCGGCGAGCAGTTCGTCCGTGTGTTCGAAGAGCATGCCAAGTCCATTCCCGGCGTAACCTTCTTGGCGCAAGGAACTTTGTACCCTGACGTTATAGAGAGTGGCGGTGGAGTGGCTGCGACGATCAAGACCCACCATAATGTCGGCGGGTTGCCGGAGAAGATGGGACTCGAGGTGATCGAGCCACTCAGGTACCTCTTCAAGGACGAAGTACGCGATGTGGCAGAACAGCTTGGCCTGCCGGAGAATATCGTCTGGCGCCATCCGTTCCCTGGACCGGGGTTGGCCATTCGCATCACGGGAGAAGTGACTCGACAGCGGCTGGAGACACTGCGTAGAGCCGACGCGATCTTCGTCGAGGAACTGAAGTTGGCCGGTCTTTACCGGCAGACGTGGCAGGCCTTCGCCGCGTTGGCGCCAGGCATACGCAGTGTGGGGGTCATGGGAGACGCACGGACCTACTCCCATCCGGTCATTCTCCGGGCCGTCACCAGCGAAGACGCCATGACAGCGGACTGGGCCAGGCTGCCATACGATCTGTTGCAGAGAGTGAGCAACCGCATCACGAACGAGGTGCCCGGCGTCAACCGTGTTGTCTATGACATAAGCTCTAAGCCGCCAGCTACCATCGAATGGGAATGACCGATCTGACCGCAGGCCGAAACCAGACTCCCGATCTCCTGATCACGGCGGAGGCGATCTCGAAAAGGGTAGGGGAGCTGGGGGAAGCCATCTCACGAGACTACGCTGGGCGCGATCTGGTGGTTGTGGGGCTATTGCTGGGCGCCTTGCCGTTCGTGAGCGATCTGGTGCGGCACATCACCGTGCCTGTCGAAGTGGATGTCATGGTTGTGAAGTCCTACGGCATGTGCCGCACGTCGAGCGGAGATGTCCAGATCCGGCTGGACATAGAGCGATCCGTGAAAGACAGGCACGTGCTTATCGTCGAAGACATTGTGGATACGGGATTGACATTGCGCGAGATCCGCTCTCTGCTGATGCAGCGCGGAGCCGCGACCGTAGCCACGTGTGCGCTGCTGTCCAAGCCGTCCAGACGGAGGTACGCAGTGCCGGTCGAGTATTGCGGGTTCGTAGTGGAAGATCAGTTCGTAGTAGGGTACGGCCTCGACGATCGCGGCTTGTACCGCAATCTCCCATACATCGGGGTGGTGAACACGTGAGACGCATTCGCGCGCAGGGCGCAGGACAGTCATCGAAATCTGCCTCACAGAGGTCACGCACATCTATGTCTTCTCGCAATCGCAAGCCGGAGGCCGACCATGCTCCCGTGCCTCCACAACCGGATCCTGTCGCCGTGGACGACCTGGCCGTAACAACGGAAAGCCAGAACCGTGACGACGGAGCTCGCCAGCAAGGCGACCACGCGAGCGATCGCAGTCAGGCGATGTCCGTGAAGGGTGTGCTCGAGATCCTGCCTGAGGGGTGGGGTTTCTTGAGGAGAAACGATTTCACGCCTCGAGCCGACGACATCTATGTGTCCCAGACGCAGATCAAGAGATTCGGCCTGCGCACGGGCGACCAGGTGTCGGGTCAGGCGCGCCCTCCCAAGGACTCTGAGAAGTACTACGGCCTTCTGCGCGTGGAGCAGGTCAATGACCTCGATCCGGAAGTCGCCCGCGGGAGAACGAGCTTCGACGACCTGGTTCCTATCTACCCCAATGAGCGAATCGTCCTGGAAACCACGCAAGGCGAGATCGCTGGGCGGCTGATCGACATTATTGCGCCCATCGGCAAGGGACAGCGTGGGATGATCGTGGCGCCGCCGAAGGCGGGGAAAACGACCTTGCTCAAGACCGTGGCCAACGCCGTGGCGGCTAATCATCCCGAGATGGTGCTCCTGGTACTACTCATTGACGAGCGTCCAGAAGAAGTGACCGACATTCGACGTTCAGTGAAAGGCGAAGTCATCAGCTCCACGTTCGATGAGACCCCCGAGAATCACATGCGCGTTGCCGAGATCGTGTTGGAGCAGGCCAAGAGGCTTGTCGAGTCCGGTAAGGACGTCATCGTGCTCATGGATAGCCTGACACGATATACAAGGGCATCGAACCTCACGGTCAACCCCAGCGGAAGGACGCTTTCCGGTGGTCTCGATCCCGCTGCGCTCTACCGTCCGAAGCGGTTCTTCGGTGCCGCCCGAAACATTGAGAACGGCGGCAGCCTTACGATACTGGCGACGGCTCTCATCGAGACGGGAAGCCGCATGGACGACCACATCTTCGAGGAGTTCAAGGGGACGGGCAACATGGAGCTGGATCTGGACCGCGGGCTTGCCGACCGGCGAATCTTTCCGGCAGTGGACATCCTCCGCTCTGGCACGAGGCATGACGAACTGCTCTATGACGAGGATACACTACGCAAGATAACGCAGCTCCGACGCCTGCTGTCTGGTCTTCCGGGCATGGAGGCAACCGAACTCCTCATCGATCGTCTAAAGCATACGAAAAGCAACGCCGAGTTCTTGAAAGTGGTGGAGCGCTCCATGAAGAGCGCCGACGTGGACTGAGCAGGAAGCTGGAACTGGAGCACGACGGTGTCTGAAGACTTCAAAGAGCTATTCGACGACTGGGACGACGAAGAGCGCACAGAAGAAGACTCGGAGGAGCGGCGTCTGGACGAGAAAGAAGTCTCTGTCGTTGGCGTCTTCGAGCACGGGGACCTCACGGAGCACGGCGGCCCGTCTCAGACCTTCGTCTTGCTTCAGGATCGGCGGGAGCGCAAGGTGCCTATTTGGATCGGCCGGTACGAGGCTCTGGCCATCTCTACCGCGCTGCACGATGAGAGGCTGGACCGGCCGATGACGCACGACCTGATCCGCATCATTTTCGACCGCATCGGCGCAACGGTGGACCATGTGATCGTGGATGACCTCTGGCAGGACACGTTCTACGCCAAGCTGTGCCTCACGGTGAACGACCAGACGTACGAGATCGATTGTCGCCCGTCCGACGCCATCGCTATCGCCGTGCGTACCAAGTCGCCGATCTATGTCGCGGAGTCCGTCTTCCGTAGCGTTGAGCCACAGACGGACTCATAGCATCGCTCTCACGTAACATAACAGTGATTATCGGACGTTGTGTGCCGTCGTAACAATGAGGGCTAGGAGCGACCCCTAGCCCTTTCCGACCACTCCCCCCGGACGAGCACTCGAGGTTATGTCTGCCCCTCGCCGACCGGCGCAGAGCGGAGCTGCGCCTGAATGTCCCGCATGCGGGCGTTGCACTCCGAGAGGATCTCGCTCACGCCGCGTAGCGCATGCCGATCCTGCCGTGCCAGCCGCATTCGCCACCAGTAGAGGCTCGAGACCACGGCGATAGATGCCGCCAGCGAGATCAGCGTCACGACCAGGGTTGTTTTCCGTCCAGCGTCAGACATTCTTCATATCCTGTGCACATGCTGGCTCATTCACCGCAGCTCTCAGATACCAGCTCTTACAACTGTATACGCCGTTCACCCTCGGCCTCGTCTTCCAGGGACTTGAACACGCGCTTCACGAAGGCCTTGAGCTCCATCGGGTTGAAGGGCTTCGTCAGGTAACAATCCACGCCGGACTGCCAGCCACGGAAGACATCGGCGTCTTGAGCCTTGGCTGTCAGCATGATCACCGGAATGTCGCGGGTCTCAGGGTCCTTCTTGAGCTGTTGAAGTACCTCGAAGCCGTCCATGTACGGCATCATGACATCGAGAACGATGAGGTCCGGCCGCTCACTCGCGACCTTCTCCAGGGCCTCCCGTCCATCATAGGCAGTGACGACCTCGTAGCCCTCTCGCTCGAGATTCACCTGCACCAAGCGAACTATGGCTTTCTCGTCGTCAACCGCGAGGATTTTCTTCTTTCTCACCATGCCGACGTGGACCCCTTTCGTGGAATGAGCATACACTTGTCTGCCTTTCACAGGCAGCTCTCACGAGATCGAGAAGGATAATATCACAATGCCGCGGTTGTGTCAACGGCGAACATGGCCGCGCGCTCGCGCGCCGCGGCCTCTTCATCGTCGGACCAGGCGTCCTCGACCATCTCACCACCGATGGCACGCGCGAGATGGACAGCAATGCATCTCTGAAGCTCCTCGATGTCGAGTCCCGATAGCCGGTTGCCGATAGGCGCCGTTGGGCCGACGAAGACCTCGTTCGGAGGCACACGAGGAGAACCGAGAGGTATCGACACTTGCTGCAGCAACCCGGATCTCGAGCGCGCCTGGGCACCACCCGCTGCTTTCGTGCCATCTTCGTACGCAAGGTCAGCTTCGCTGACATGCAGAAAGCAATCAGCGGGCGATAGCGACGGAACAGAAGGCACATCGAAACCGTGGCGCACAGTAACGCCTAGCTGTTTCAGAGCAGTTGCTACTGCGCCCATGATCAGGCAGTGGCTCGCCCCAACACTGGTTCGATCCCGAGGAAGCAGCGACAGGGGCAGTGCGACACTGAATGTCAGGTCATGGCCATGGAGGACGGCCTTGCCGCCCGTCGGGCGGCGGACGATGCGCACACCGAGTTCGCAGCAGCGCGCGGCATGTACCGCGCGGGATACTTGCTGATGCTTGCCGAGCGAGATACTCGGTTCTGACCAACCGTAGAAGCGAATGGCCGGCCTGCTAGCGCGTTCCAGCATCACGGCGTCGCGGCTCATGTTGAGCGACGCCTCCCCTGCCGGATCCAAGAGAAGTCTCAGTTCAGGACGAGGCATCCGCCCAGCGCACGTCGAGCTGTTTGACGGCTGCGGTCTCGTCCAGCCGCGAAATGACGGTCGTATGAGGAGCGCTCTTGACGAGATCTGGATCCGTCTCGGCTTCGTGGGCAATTGCGATCATCGCGTCGCAAAACGCGTCCAGTGTCTCCTTGCTTTCCGTCTCCGTAGGTTCGATCATCAAAGCTTCCGGCACGATGAGCGGGAAGTAGTTCGTCGGCGGGTGGAAGCCGTAATCCATCAGACGCTTGCTAATGTCCAGCGCTCGTACCCCCGAGCGCTGCTTCTGGCGCGATGCTGAGAGCACGACTTCGTGCATACAGAGTGAGGGGTATGGCACCTCATAATAGGCTTGTAGCCTAGCTCGGACGTAGTTCGCGTTGAGAACCGCATGCTCGGCCACGTCGCGTAACCCTTCAGGGCCTAGGGTTCGGATGTAGGCATAGGCTCGTACCGCGACCAGGAAGGCACCGTAGAACGAATGTATCCGGCCGACTGAGCCTGGTCTATCCGTGTCCAGCTCGAACCGGCTTTCCGCTATCCTGCACACGCGAGGCGCTGGAAGAAACGGCTCGAGACACTCCTTCACAGCAATGGCCCCGCAACCTGGCCCGCCTCCACCGTGGGGCGTACTGAACGTCTTGTGGAGATTGAAATGCATCACGTCGAAACCCATGTCACCTGGACGCGCGATCCCGACGATGGCATTCATATTCGCCCCATCGCAGTAGACCAGACCGCCTGCGCCGTGAACCAGTTCGCATATTTCGGCAACGTTCGTCTCGAAGAGGCCGAGGGTGCTGGGGTTCGTTAGCATGAGGGCGGCGACGGTCTCGTCCAGTGCATCTCTGAGAGCGCCGATGTTCGTCAGGCCATGTGAATCCGTCGGGATGCTCCGTACGCGAAAGCCGCACCGCGCCGCGCTTGCAGGATTGGTGCCATGGGCCGAATCGGGAATCAGCACCGTTGTGCGGTCAGAACTCCCACGGCTGCGATGATACTTCCGTATCATCATGAGGCTCAGAAGCTCGCCGTGGGCGCCTGCTGCAGGTTGGATCGTCGCCGCGTCCATGCCTGCGATCTCGGCGAGTGCCGTTTCCACGGCGTGGATGAGAGCAAGTGCTCCCTGGACGGTTTCTACCGGCTGCAAGGGATGTATGTTCACGAAGCCGGGAAGCCGCGCCGCCCTCTCGTGCAGCTTCGGATTGTACTTCATCGTGCAGGAGCCGAGCGGGTAGAAACCGAGGTCTATGGCGTAGTTGTGATGGGACAGGCGCGTGTAGTGCCGAACGATGTCGAGCTCCGATAGCTCTGGCAGTGGAAGCTCTTGACGCAGCGATACGCCTGGAAGGAGTTCGTCTATGGGTAGTTCTGGCACGTCGCAGGCCGGTAGGTGGACAGCTGTACGTCCCAGCACGCTCTTTTCGAACAGAAGGGGCTCGCTCATCACTTCGTCCCCTCCATCGCGGCTCGCAGGCAGTGGGCATAGTCATCTATCTCTGCCTTGCTGCGCTTCTCCGTCACGCAGACGAGCAGCGTGTTCGGCCACTCAGGATACGCAGTGTCCAGTGGATATCCCGCGAGGATGTGATGGTCTGCCAGATACCGGCAGACGTCATGCACCGACCGGCGTGTGTCGAGCCGCAGGGCGAACTCCTTGAAGAACGGCTTGGAGAAGAGCATTCGGACGCCCGGAACTTCGGAGAAGTGCCTTGCAGCGTAGTGGGCCTTCTGCAGTGACAACTCCGCAACAGATCGCATGCCCGACGGTCCGAGTGCGGCCAGATGTATGGCTGCCGATAGAGCCAGGAGCGCCTCGTTTGTACAGATGTTGGACGTGGCTTTCTCGCGACGGATATCCTGCTCGCGCGTCCGCAGGGTCATGGTGAAACCGCGTCTGCCCTGCGTATCGCGGGTCCGTCCCACGATCCTGCCTGGGAACTTCCGCAGGAACTCGCTCTTGAACGCGAAGAACCCTAGCAATGGTCCACCGAAGCTCAGCGGCGATCCGAGTGGTTGTCCCTCACCCACCACGACGTCCACTCCATACTTGCCGGGTGGAGTCAGCAGCGCCAGGCTAACTGGATCGGCGCATACGACGGTCCTCGCACCCGACGACTCACACATGCGCTGCATGGCGTCCACATCCTCGACGCAGCCCAAGAAGTTCGGTTGCTGGATGACCAAGCAGGCGGCCGGTGTTTCAGTGGCGTCCTTCAGGCGGATGTTATCTGTGACGCCCTCGTCGCATGGGATCTCTACGTACTCGACGTCCGAGGCCGTGAGGTAGGTTCGAACTACCTGCCGGTAATGCGGATGGACTGCCCGCGAGACGGCCACTCGTCGTCTGCCGCTCACTTCGACCAGCATGAGAGCTGCCTCCGCCATGGCTGTGGCCGCGTCGTACATAGACGCATTGGCCATTTCCATGCCCGTCAGCATGCAGATAAGCGTCTGAAACTCGTACATGGCCTGTAGCATGCCCTGGCTGAGCTCCGGCTGATACGGGGTGTAAGCTGTGGCAAACTCGCCGCGCGAAGCCAGAGCGTCTACGATCGCTGGCACGAAATGATCGTAGATACCAGCCCCCAGGAAGCACGACCAGTCCGACGTGGACTTGTTCAGCCCCGCCACTTCCTCGAGGTGACGAACGAGCGTCAGTTCGTCCATGGGCTCCGGCAGGTTCAGTGGAGCCTCGAGACGGAACTTCGGCGGTACAGAGGCGAAGAGATCCTCCAACGTCTCCACACCGATGGTTCGGAGCATCTCCGTCCGATCGCGCTCAGTATGTGGCGTGTAGCTCACCGATCCCCCTCCTCGATGTGTCGGCGATACTGTTCCGCCGAGAGGAGGTGACCTGGCAACGCTCCTCCCCCCAACTTCAGACGGATGATCCATCCTTCCCCATAGGGGTCGGTGTTGACTACTTCGCTATGCTCGTTCAGTGCGGTGTTGACTTCAATGACCTCGCCACTTACAGGAGAGTACAGGTCGGAGACGGTCTTGACCGATTCGACCGTGCCGAAGACTTCCTTGGACTCCAGTTTCGTGCCCACCTTTGGCATGTCGAGGTAGACTACGTCCCCAAGCTCTGTCTGTGCATGATCGGTAATACCGACTGTCGCCACGTCACCATCGATTCGTACCCACTCGTGACTCTCGGTGTAGAGCAAGTCTTCCGGGATGTTCGGATCGTTCATGGATGGACCCCCTTGTCTCTATGAGCGCTACTTCAGCGAGCTGCGCTGCAGAATCTCGTTCTTCCGCACGATGGTGGCAGGATGGAGGTGTTCCCGGATCTGGACCTGCACCTGGCTCCCCGGATCGGCGGATCCCGTTGCCACGTAAGCCATGCCGACCGCGACCTCGCGAGTCACAGAGAATGCCCCACTAGTAACCTCCCCTGCCCTGGCTGACCCGTGCAGCACAGGGTAGCCCTGCCTCGGCATAGCGCGGCCTGCCATGATCAGCCCCATGAGGCGTCGTTTGGCGCCGTTTCGCTTGGCTTCAAGCACTGCCCTCTTACCGCGAAAGTCCCCCTTGTCCAACTTGACTGCCCACATGAGACCGGCCTCGACGGGAGTAGTGCCTTCGTGAATCTCATGCCCATAGAGAGGATAACCCGCCTCCACTCGCAGTGTGTCGCGTGCACCCAGGCCGCACGGCACCGCGCCAAGCTCCAGGACCGCCTGCCACACGTGTTCCGCGGCGTCCCGACACACAATGATCTCGAAGCCGTCCTCACCTGTGTAGCCAGTCCGGCAGGTCGTGCCCTTCGTGCCGGCGAGTTCCGACGCGCTGAAGCCGAAACGCGGAATCCGAGCGCAGTCGTGGTCCGCCAGAGCGCTCACGAGCTGAACCACCGTGGGACCTTGGATGGCCAACATTGCCGTATCCAGTGTCTCGTCCCTTAGTTCCGTGCGTGCACCGAGCCGGCGTGACAGAAGGTCGAAGTCCCGTGACGCATTCGAAGCATTCACGACAGCGAGAAATTCCGTGCTGCTCAGGCGGTAGACGATGAGATCATCCAGGATGCCACCATCATCGCCGAGTAGCAGCGTGTATTGAGCCATGCCGTCACGCAATGCGGACACATCATTCGTCGTTGCGTACTGCAGCAGTTCGAGTGCGCCCTCGCCACGCACACGAAAACGGCCCATGTGACTGATGTCGAAGACACCAACGTGCTCACGCACCGCCCGTGTCTCCTCCAGCACGCCGCCGTATTGCACCGGCATGAGCCATCCTGCGAATGGCACCATGCGTGCTCCCATCGCCTTGTGGACGTCGGCAAGAGGCGTGAGAAGGAGATTCGTGTCTGTGGTCATCTTACTTAGTGTGTCCTTCGGGCAGATCTGCCTGGGAAACAGGAAGCATTCGCAGGACGAGCCGAACCGCTCCCTCTGTTGGGCGCGCTTCCATGAGTACCAGACGCTTCCCAAGCTCTGGCGCCTGGTCGAGAGTGAAAACTGGGTTGAGACGGTTCAGGAAGCCTGCCACGGCCGATGGCGGAACCTCCGTTCCATTGAGCCAGCTTCTGGAACAGGAGATGTGGACCTCTCGGCCGCTTCGGACCTGTAGTGAACCGACTGCGCTGAACCGACCGGGTGGCATGATGCTGTATCCGCTAACCGAGAACCCTTCCGAGCTGAATCCTACCTGAATGTCCTCAGTGCCAGGCAATCTCTCTCGCGCGAATCGGGCCACCGCCGTCGCCGGCACAACAACGACGGCTTCACCGTTGCCAGATCGGAGCATCGTGCATTCAGCGTCTCGGAGTATTCTCCACCCGTCGAGGACTACTCCTCCGAGGGCCAGGACTGCGTCGCACCCGTCCATACCCAGGATGCGCACATTGCGTGCCCGAACGCGTACCTCGCGAACGTGGGCCGGCAAGGCTGCCGTCTTCGAGGTCTGCAGCGTCGCCAGCGCCGCCAAGCTCCCGCCCTCCGTTCGAACCTCGACGGCGGACGTGTCTCCGAGTGGTATTCCCAGCGGCCACCCGTACGTAACCCGGGTGGTGACGGTGCTCCCGGGAACGAGCGTCGCTCCAACCTTCCACATCGCCTGGCGCGCTCGTCCGGTCACAGCACCACCCAGAAGCCATGCGATTCCCACGGCAATCACGATATCCTTGGCATCGGCCTCCAGCCTAACGCCTGTCATGACCTACCGACCGAGGTACGCCCTGCGGACTCGATCGTCGGACAGTAGTTCATCTGCGGTTCCCTCCATCGCGATCTCACCCGTCTCGAGTACGTAGCCTCGATGGGCGATCTTCAGGGCCTGATACGCATTCTGCTCCACGAGGAGGATCGTAACGCCTTGCTCGTTGATGTTCCGGATGATGTCGAAGATCTGCCGTACGAGGAACGGGGCGAGACCCAGGGAAGGCTCGTCCAGCATCAGCAGGCGAGGTTGTGCCATCAACGCTCGTCCGATGGCCAGCATCTGCTGTTCACCTCCCGAAAGCGTGCCCCCGTACTGGTTGACACGCTCCTTGAGCCTGGGAAAGTGATCGAAAACGCGTTCCATGCTCTGGCCGATATGACTGGCATCCCCGTGGTGCAGATACGCCCCCATCTCGAGGTTCTCACGCACCGTCAAGTTGCCGAAGATTCGCCGTCCTTCGGGGCTCTGACAGACCCCCAGACCCACGATGGCATGCGCCGGCAGACCTGCGATATCCGTCCCGCGGTAGACAATGCGTCCGGAATATGGTGGTACGAGTCCTGAGATTGCTCGGATTGCGGTGCTCTTGCCGGCACCGTTGGCTCCGATGAGCGTAACGATCTCGCCTTCGCGCACCTGCAGGTCTATGCCCCGCAATGCCCTGATGGCACCGTAGCGGACTTCCAGCCGTTCGAGGCAGAGCATCACTCGTCCCCTACCCCAAGGTAGGCTGCGATAACCTTCGGATCACGACTGATCTCCTCCGGCGTACCCTCAGCGATGATCTCGCCGTAATCCAGCACGTAGACGCGCTCGCAGATGCCCATGACGAGTTTCATGTCGTGCTCAATCAGGAGCACTGTCAAGCCGAAGTCCTGGCGTATCTGCCGAATCAGGTCCATGAGTTCCGTCTTCTCGTGTGGGTTCATCCCGGCGCCAGGCTCATCGAGAAGGAGTAATCTCGGCTTCGTTGCCAGCGCCCTCGCGATCTCGAGCCGTCGCTGTAGTCCGTACGGAAGGGACACCGACGGTGCATCTGCCAGGTCCTTCAGCCCGAGACGATCCAGCAAGTCCATACACTCTCGTTCGATGACTGCGTCTTCCCTCTGCTGTGACGGTGGCAGGAACACCGACGCGAGAAAGGAACTGCTTGCCCGCAGGTTGGCTGCCACCTTCACATTCTCGAGGACCGACAGGGTCTTGAATAGGCGGATATTCTGGAAGGTCCGGGCGATGCCGAGCGCCGCCACACGATGCGGCTTTGCACCATTGATGACGCGTCCTGCGAAGCATATGGTGCCATCGTTGGGTACGTAGACACCTGTGAGCAGGTTGAAGACGGTGGTCTTACCGGCCCCATTCGGGCCAATGAGCCCTACGAGCTCACCTTCTCGGATCGCGAGGTCGATGTTGGCGACTGCCGCGAGACCACCGAAGTACTTGGTGACCGACTTGACCTCTAGAAGCGGTTCCATTAGGCCGATGATGTTCTCCGCAGACCCGAGAGTCGGCGATAGAGACGGAAGAAGCTACCGAAGCCCAGCTCGCTGTGACCGAGGATTCCCTGTGGTCGGGTCAGCATGATGATGATGAGCGTGGTGGAGAAGATCAGCATCCGGTAGTCCTTCAGGAATCGGAAGGCCTCTGGCAACGCGGTTAAGACGATGCCTGCGATAATGGCGCCCGTGACGCTGCCTGTACCGGCGAGTACCACCATCGTGGTGATCATGATCGAGACATCCATCCCGAAGATATCTGGGCTGATGCCGGTGAAGAAGTGCGCGTACAAGACTCCGGCGGCCCCTGCGAAGCCGGACCCGATGACGAAGGCTGTCACCTTCACCCGCGTGGTATTGACGCCCATAGCATCCGCAGCCATTTCATCTTCCCGCACTGCCAGCCACGTCAGACCTCGCGTCGTCCGCATGAGGTTACGCGTCAGCACTGTGACGGCGATGAGTACAAGGGCGACCCAGAAAAACGCCAGGTTGCCGGTGCTTACCAGCGTCGGTATGCCGGTCAGTCCTCTAGCCCCACCTACAGCGTCTATGTTCAGCAGCACAACTCGGATCACTTCACCAAAACCGAGTGTGAGTATGGCGAGATAGTCGCCGCGGAGCCTCAAGGACGGTGTGCCTACAACTACTCCTGTCAGGGCTGCAGCCAGAGAACCGAGAGCCAGCGCTATGAGAAGGTTGAGGATATCTCCCGTCGGGCTCCCAATGCTCAGGATTGGCAGCGTACTTTCCAGACGTGGGCGCCACAGCATGGTCCACGCAGCTCCCACGTATGCGCCCACAGCATAGAAGCCTGCGTGTCCTATGGAGAACTGGCCGGTTATGCCATTGATGAGGTTCAGACTGACAGCGAGGGTTGCCGCAATGCCGCACTGGATAATGATCAGGAAGTAATACGTCTCCAGACTCTCCGTAAGGGCGTTGCTCAGAAACGCCAGCGCCGTCAGGAGAACCGTGACACCCACAAGCCGCGAGACTGCCCAGCCGATCATGGCTCACACCTTCTCGGTCACCGGCTGCCCAAGAAGGCCCGTTGGTCGTGCCAGGAGCAAAATGATGAGTATGCAGAAGGCGATCGCGTCTCGGTATGCTGAGAACTGCGATCCTGCGACGAATGCCTCAGCCAGGCCCATGAGAAGGCCTCCCAAGACAGCGCCAGGGATGGAGCCGGGTCCACCAAGCACCGCGGCCACAAACGCCTTGATCCCAGGCAGCAGGCCGAACAACGGGGTGATCTTCACGTGTGTGAGCGCGGCCACAAGGGCCCCGCCCGCACCGGCGAGCGCTCCACCGAGGGCGAAGGTGAAGGCTATCACGCTGTCTGTGTTGATACCCATGAGCTTCGCCGCTTCGATATCGAACGCAATCGCGCGCATGGCCTTACCACGACGCGTGTGCAGGACGATCCAACGCAACATGGCCATCAGCAAGAGAGAAATGCACAGAATCGCCATCTGCGGTGTTCCTACTCGTATGCCGCCTGGAATCTCGAATGTGCGCTCCGGAACAACCGTCGGAACGAAGTTCGGGTCGGCACCGAACACCAGCAGACCCCCATACTCCAGCACGAACGACACACCGATGGCCGTGATCAAAGCGTTCAGTCGAGATGAGCTCCGAACCGTCCGCCGGGCCAGCCGAGAGACAACGGGCCGAAGAAGAAAGCCGAACACGACGCCAAGCGCAAGCCATACCACTGCACGGACCGGAAGACCCGGCAAGGGCGCGCCGATAGCAACAGGGAGTGCCGCCACCATGCCCCAGAAGTGGGCATCTACGGTCTGCAGACCATTCCGTAGGGGCCGATACGCGAACCTCTCGATGGCCATGCCGAGTACTGCGCACACAGCCATGGCCAGGAGTAGCACGCCGAGTGCGAGACCGACGTTGGCAAGTGCCGCGTCAGGATACGCCTCGAGGTTGCGGAACGGTAGCCAGCGAGTGCAGGCATAGTAACAGACTACGGCGCCCACCATGAACACATCGCCATGCGCGAAGTTGATGAGACGCAGCACTCCGTAGACCAGCGTGTACCCCAGGGCGATGAGGGCATACAAGCTGCCGAGCTGAATGCCGAAAATCACCTGCTGGAGGAACGCCTGCACCCTTATTGCCCGATCTGCTCCGGTGTATAGGACCTGAAGACCGTGAAACGGTCTCCCTTGACCTGTAGGATGAGAGCAGCCTTGCGAGCATTCCGGTTCATGTCCAGCGTGATCTTGCCTGTCACACCAGGAAAGTCCTTGGTGGAAGCAATGGCGTCACGAAGCGACTTCGCATCCAGCTTGGGACATCGCTTCATCGCATCGACGAGTAGCCGCGCTGCGTCGTATCCCAGGGCAGCTAGAGCGTCGGGCGAGGTGCTGTATCTCTTCCGGAAGGCAGCGATAAAGTCCTGAGTCGCCTTCTCCTTGAGTTCGGTGGAGAAGTAGTGATTGCTGAAGAAGCAACCCTCCAGCGCACCACCCGGCCCTCCTGCGCCAGGAATGAGGCGCGGCGAATCCCAACCGTCGCCTCCAAGAAGGGGAACCGTCAATCCGACTTCGCGTGCCTGCCGGGCGATCGTGCCTACCTCACTGTAGTAACCCGGCACCAAGACGGCGTCAGGATTCGCAGCCTTCAGACTTGTGAGTTGGGCCTTGAAATCCGTGTCCCCTTCTTGAAACACCTGCTCAGCCACGATCTGGCCTCCCAGCTTCTTCAGTTCGGCGGCGAAGTTCGCGGCGAAGGCTACGCTGTAGTCGTTCTTGATGTCCTTGAAAATGGCCGCCCGCTTGTATCCCTGATCCGCGGCGAAATGCGCCACAACCGCGGCCTGAAAGTCGTCCGTGAAGCACACGCGGAAAATGTACTCCCCCTTGCGCGTCACCTCTGGATTCGTCGAGGACGGGGTTATCATGGGGACCTTATATTGCTCGCACACAGGCGCTGCTGCCATGGACCGCGTGCTGGCAACCTCGCCAAGCACGGCGATGACCTTGTCCTGAGTGATGAGCCTGGTAACCACTGTTCTCGCTACGTCCGGCTTGCTCGCATCGTCTTCGGTCACAAGCCGTAGAGGCACGCCATTCACTCCGCCTGCTGCGTTGGCGTCGTCAATAGCCATCTGTACACCGCGATGAGTCGACGTGCCGAATGTGGCAGTCGTGCCAGTCAAAGACGCGTACTCGCCCACCACGATCTCCGACGGTTTCGCTGTCGCACCACTTTTCACGGACTTGCATCCAACGAGCGTACAAGCGACGATAGCAAGTGCCACTCCAGAAACGCGCGTCAAGCGCTTGGAATTCATTGCAGGGACCATCCTCCGTTATGAAGTGACGTGCCACTACGGCATGGCAGCAGACGGCGCCACGCCACGGCAAGATTCCGCCAGCGCAGCTACCACCTCTGGCCAGCCCAGAAGACCGACTACAAGTCCATCCCGAACCACGACCGCCGCAGGAACGTCCTCGGCCTGCATATTCCGCATTACGTCTACAACCTGGTCCTCGGGAGCACACATGACAGTCTTGTCATCGGCAACCGATCGCACTGTCTTGTCGAGCAGCTCGAGTCCAGGTACCTCTCGCGCGAGGGCCGCGGCCAGTCGCCTTGCCGAGATCGCGCCCACGCATCGTGCGCCGTCGTCAATCAGCGGCACGAGAGGCTGCTGGTACAACTCGAATATGTGCGCTACCTCCTCGAGCGAGGCGGCTTGTTCCACGCTTACAACATGACCGCGAAGGTACTCAGCGACTTGCATTGGAGATGCTCGACCGTGCGCCCTTGATGGGCACTAGTTTACCCCGCAAGTTGGCTGCGTGCGGACAGCGAGGAGGATACGGCTGAACGCTGCCACGAGCAGGCACATGAGGGTGCACATGGTGACGTACAATCCAACCAGGAAGACCGCAGGCCGGTAAGCCAGCCTAACTTGGCCCACATCACGTGGTACCACGACACCCATGAGAGACACGTTGCACCGCTCCACGCGAAGAGACCGGCCTCTTGCCGTCCCACGCCAGCCTGGCATCCATGTAGAGGACACGACGAGAAAGCGTGGAAGCGGTTCAGGCGCGAACCGAAGTGTCATGGTACCAGGCGACAGCGTGACCGTGACGCGTTCTGGCATCCCTCGCGGACTTCGCTCGAACACGAAGTCAGACCTGGTGTGTACGATCGCTTCTCTGCGCTCGCTGAATCCTGCTCGAGACATGGCTACGAGCGCTCGTGACGTATCGGGGATATGTCTGACACCCTCGACGAACCAAGCTCGAGAGATGGCTGTCCGAGTCCGGTACACCCGGTTGCCAAGTATCGGGACCGGCGTCAGACAAGGGTATACGTAACGATAGCCATTCGGAACGAGTACGAGCCTCGCGTCTACAAGGCTCAGGAGTGGTTCCAGGAGTGGCGTCTTGGACCTCAACGCGGTTCGCACGGTCCCTTCGAGCTCCGTCGCAAGAGCGATGGGAACTGGTTCGTAGCCACCTGCTTCCACGATATCGTATCGCATGCCGATGTTCGGCGACACCGTGTCTGTCAGCTCGTGAACGTACCGCCCTGTACCAGCACCGTAGTCGGCGTAGTTCACGTACCGGTACCACTGCTCTTGCCGCATGGGCGAGTACACACGGTGCCCTTCTCCAATGGCGGCCAGTCGCGCGCGGTACCTCAACTCCGATGCGGCGATGACGGGTGTCAGGCGGGAAGTCCAGAGAAGAGCAACAACCACACAGAACGCCACAGCTCCCCACGCTCTCATGCGTGGCCAGCGTACTGAGGCGTGCTCCAATCCGAGGGCCGAGAGACAGGCGACGGCAAGCGAAGCCGGTACGCAGAAGCGGGCCGGATCGTGGAAACCGGACATACCCGGTATGACGTAGTACGCTAGAGCGTAGAGGCCGCCGCGAGCTCCTAATGCTAGCCAGAGACTCAGGCCAGCCACAAGGCAGTGGTACACAACGCGTGGGTCGGTCCGCCACCGTCGCATGGCCAGAAACGCCAGAGCTAGTTGCGGCAGGCCGAGATAGAGAGCCGGTTCCCACATGTTGCCTTGCGTCCAGTAGGTTCCCCTGGCAGGATCTCCGAAGTACCCCGGCCACACGAGCGATAATAGATGCTCTGGCCTCAGCACGAAGCGGTCCGCCATGTCAAGGGAAAGAGACTGCCGTGATGACATCCTCACCGTTTCTGCCACCGGCAGCCAGAAGACACAGGACAACGCCGCCCCCAGCACTAGACTTGTACTGATTGCATAGGTCACCCTGAGCTTGTACTCCAGAGGTGCTAAGCGGCGGTGGGCGTGCGCAAGTGCTGTAGCCATTGCCAGGATCAGCGCGACATACGCCATCTGGGGATGACCAGCGAGCACAGCCAGACTTACTACGACACCGAGAGCGCACAACCGCCTTCCATCCGGCCTTCCAGCAACCCGCCTCGCGGCCCAGAGCACCCACGGCAACCACGCCATTGTTTGAATCATGGTCGGGAATTGCATACGCGCTAGGAAGGCGCTGCTGCCAGCGAAAGTGCAAGCACCGAGGACGCTGCTGACACGAGTGAGGCGAAGAAGCCTCAGATAGCGATAAGTGCCGACCCAGGCGAGCCACACGTGAAAGACCGCCGTGAATGAGAGGAACGTGTCAACGTCCAACAGGCGTAGCGCCAACGTCGTCGGGTAGAAAAGAGCCACCTGAGGATTCCCCACGAGCGGCTGACCGTTCAAGACATACGGGTTCCACAGGGGTATGCGCCCGGCCCTTATCTCGTTCTGGACGTACTCCAGCATCGGCAAGAAGTACAGCAGAACGTCGCCCCAATAGAGAGCGCCTCCCCGAAGCGCCAGCGGCCATGTCGCGGCCAATGCGAAAACGAGGCCCGCCGCCATGCCAAGCACCCGACCTCGGTGCCACCGTTGTTGCAGGATCATGCTCATATGCCCCAGAATAGCAGATTGGGTTGTGGGAAGCATGACGGCAGTCATAGTCGGCACGGGTTTCCGCGGATTCTTACGAGGTCTCGTGCGCGAAGAGCTTCGTATCCGTACGTCAACGCATCCTGTCGGCCTCTACAGGGTCCACTATGAGCGCCGAAGCGTCCTGGTGCTCCCACGGCATGGACCGACCCATGCCTGCGCACCCCATGAGATCGGGCACGGGTCTCACATGGAGGCGCTCCGTTCCCTGGGTGTGACAGCTATTGTCGGGCTGTCAGCAGTGGGCGCGTTGAGGGCGGACTTACCGGTTGCAGCTACAGTCATTCCGGATGACTTCGTTGGTGCGCGAGAGCTCCCGTCTGTGGACGGATACAGGCGCACCGCCCATGGCCCGGTTCACCAGAGCTTTGCCGAGGCGTACTGTCCTCAGGTCCGCCGTATCCTGGTATCGAAGTTCGCGCCTGGGCCGTGCGTGTACACTGCGGGCATATATCTTCAGGCCGCAGGACCGCGCTATGAGACACCGGCTGAAGTACGGCTCTATCGGCAATGGGGAGCTGACATCGTTGGCATGACGGGCGTGAGCGAGGTGGTTGCTGCGCGCCAGAGCGGCTTATGCTACGCTGCGCTCGCATGCGTCACCAATCTCGGCACAGGTCTCTCGAGGGATGAGCCTCAGCATGGGCGCGTGAGCGAGATCATGTCTCGTTTTCTCGTCGAGAACCGAGACGCAATCCTCACGGCGGCACTCGAAGCAGGAGACCTGCCGCCCTGCTCCTCGTGTTGCCGCTAGCTGGTTGCTTCGGGTTCTTCCTCGACACCCACCAGCGCCTTGAACTCCTTGGGGTTGGACGCCTTCTCCAGGGCATCCTGGTACGTTACGAGGCGCCGATGAACTAGGTCCGCCAGCGACTGGTCCAGCGACATCATGCCATGACGCTGGCCCGTCTGGATGAGCGAGCCTATCTGATATGTCTTGTTCTCGCGTATGAGATTCCGCACCGCCGAAATGGCGACCAGAGTCTCGAAGGCCGCCACACGCCCCTGTCCGTCTGCCCTCTTGATCAGAGTCTGTGAAATGACCCCTATCAGGTTCACCGCAAGCTGCATACGGACCTGTTGCTGCTGGTACGTGGGAAACACATCGATGACCCTGTCGACTGTCTGGACGGCGTCGGTTGTATGTAGGGTGCCGAAGACCAGGTGCCCTGTCTCTGCCGCAGTGATGGCGAGATGGATGGTCTCGAGGTCTCGCATCTCGCCGATGAGGATAACATCGGGATCCTGCCGCAGGACGAACTTCAGCGCATTCGCGAACGAGAGCGTGTCCGTGTCCAGTTCCCGCTGGTTGATGAGCGCTTGGCGGTCTTCGTGAATGAACTCGATGGGATCTTCGACCGTCACGACATGAACTGGATAGTTGTTGTTGATATAGTCAATCATCGCCGCCTGCGTTGTTGACTTACCTGAGCCGGCCGGGCCAGTGACGAGCACCAGCCCGCGCGGCCTCTCGGCAAAGTACTGGCACACGGCGGGCAACCCCAGCTCTTCCATCGTCTGTATTCGGAGCGGGATCACGCGGAAAGCCGACTGCACCGCTCCCTTCTGCTGGTAGATATTCCCCCTGAACCGAGCCAACCCCGGTATCTCGTAAGCGAAGTCGAGCTCCAGCTCATCTTCGAACCGTGCCCGTTGCGCCTCGTTGAGCACGCTGAAGGACAGTGCCTTCGTCTCCTCCGGCGTAAGCGGGTCCATCTCGAGCTGAACCAGGTCGCCATGAATCCGGACAAGAGGAGGGCTGTCGGCCTTGATGTGCAGGTCCGAGCCTTGATGATGCACTGTCGTATACAGAAGCTGGTCTATGGTGACCATGGTGCCTAAGCTACCTGTGTCTCGCCTGCGCTCCGACGCTCCAATGCCTTCTTGTAGCGTGCCTCGAACTCATAGGGATTGGATGACTTAGCCTGGGCATCCTCGAACAGGACGTAGCCATTGAGAACGTGCTGCAGCAGGTGCGTGTCCAGGGTCTGCATACCATACTGGCTTCCGGTCTGGATGTCCGTGTACATCTGGTATGTCTTGTTCTCCCGAATCAGGGTCCGGATCGCTGGAGTACACACCATGATCTCGAACGCCGCAATGCGACCCGGCATGTCGGCTCGCGGCAGCAGAGTCTGCGAGATGACGGCCTGTAGGGTCACAGCAAGCTGGGTTCGGATCTGCTGTTGTCGTTCCGGTTCGAACACATCCACGATACGGTCAATGGTCTGCGGCGCATCCGTGGTGTGGAGGGTTGCGAAAACGAGGTGTCCCGTCTCAGCGGCAGTAATGGCCAGATGGATCGTCTCCAGGTCGC
This sequence comes from Chthonomonadales bacterium, assembly GCA_037443035.1. Classification (GTDB taxonomy): domain Bacteria; phylum Armatimonadota; class Chthonomonadetes; order Chthonomonadales; family CAJBBX01; genus JABWBA01. The sequence goes on along the minus strand of JBBIPC010000001.1, from coordinate 211,202 downwards.
GCATCTCGCCCACGAGGATGATGTCCGGGTTCTGCCGCATGACGTGTTTCAGCGCCGCCGCGAAGCTATGTGTATCGACGCCGATCTCCCGCTGGTTGATCGAGGCCATCTTGTCCGTGTGGAGGTACTCGATCGGGTCCTCGATGGTTATGATGGCCTTCGGCTTCCGCTCATTGATATGGTGGATCATGGCTGCCAGAGTTGTGGACTTGCCCGATCCGGTGGGTCCCGTCACCAGTACGAGCCCGCGCGGCAGCATGCAGAGATCCTTCACGATGGGAGGGATCATCAACTCGTCAATGGTTCGGATGACATACGGAATGACCCTCATGACCGCACCGATGTGGCCCTGTTGCCGGAAGAGATTCACGCGGAAGCGCGCCAGCCCTGGCACCGCGTAGGACATGTCCAATTCCATGTTCTGCTCGAATCGCGACCGCCTGTCCTCGTTGAGGAGCACGTAGATCATGTCGTACATGTCCCGGTCCGTCAGTCGAGGCATATTGGGCACCCGTTTCAAAAGGCCGTGGATACGCATCACGGGGGGTTCACCCACCCTCAGATGAAGGTCCGAGGCCTCGCTCTCCACCAGCATGCGCAACAGATCGTCAATATGGATCATGGTTCCGCTTACGCAACCTTATGCGCTGAGGTGCCAGCTCCGAGCATGTGGGGGGTCTTGTCCGTTGGCACGCTCAGGTACCCTACCGGCGGAGCATCTGCCGCATTTCTGTGTAGTTACCTGCCGCGGCCAGTGCCTCCTCGGCCGTAATGACGCCGGCCTTCACGAATCGCAGAAGGCACTGATTCATGGTCTGCATGCCCCAGTAGGTCTCCTGACCCGCCTGCCGTATCTGCGCGTAGATGTCTTCGCTCTTCCCTTCCTCCAACATCTTGACAATCGTCGGGGTCACCACCATGACCTCCACAGCGGCTACCCGACCCGTACCGTCTGCCCTTGGCAATAGCTTCTGCGACACGACACCGCGCAGCGAGATTGACAGACGCAGCCAGAGCATGGGGCGCTCGTGGGGAGCGAACATGTTGGAGAGACGGTCGAGGGTCTCTGCTGCGCTAGCCGTGTGGACCGTTGCAAATACGAGATGTCCGGTTTCCGCCGCTTGCAGGGCAACGTTCATCGTCTCGATGTCCCGCATTTCGCCGATGAGGATCACGTCCGGAGCCTGGCGCAAGACGCGCTTCAGAGCCTCCTGGAAGGAGTCGGTGTCTATACCTACCTCGCGTTGGCTGATGATGGCCATCTTGTCCTTGTGCACGTACTCGATGGGATCCTCGATGGAGACAATGTTCACCCGGCGGCTGCTGTTGATGAGATCTATCATGGCCGCCAGCGTGGTGGACTTGCCGGATCCCGTAGGACCTGTCACGAGCACAAGACCGTTGCGGCTCTTCGTGAACTCGGCCAACGTCGGCGGCATACCGAGTTCCTCGAGGCTCCGTATGCGCATCGGGATCAGGCGATTCGCCAGAGCCACAGTACCTCTCTGCTTGTACACGCTGCACCGAATTCTGGAGGTCTCACCCAAGTCGAACGCTAGGTCCATCTCATGGTGACGGTCGAACTCTTCTATCTGACGACCGGTCATCTTGCTGTAGGCCAGCGCTCGCGTCTCGTCAGGAGAGAGCACCGGGAAGTCCGTATCCACGATCCTTCCATGGACCCGAAGTGCGGGGCGCGCGTTGGCGCGGATGAAGAGGTCCGATGCCTCCCGCTCCTCGGCGTAGTGCAGTAGCTCATCAAGCGTGATCAAAGCCGTACCCTTTCGTAACCCTTCTCAGGAAAGCCCTGGTCCTCAACGCGAACCCATGTGAGCCGCCGATCCGGATGCACGGATCGCGGCCCGCCTCCGCATAACTACGAATACCACCACGCCGACTCCTGCAGCTATCGAGATAACTACAACGGCGCCCCACGGTTGCTGTGGCGTCGTATGGGCCTGATTGATCTGCACCGCTTGTGTCGGAAACTCGCGCAACGGTAATGTCGGGATGGCGACGGTACGGTCTGCGACCGTCACACTGTAACGGAACGGCGGACCCTCTTGGGTCAGGCGGATGCTAACACCGTCGCCCTGGAACGCACGCAGCCCCTTGAACTCGCGCGGCGGAGCGGACATGAACAGTACATCGAACCGTCCTGTATCCTTCAGCGCTTCGACGATGGGCTGAAGCAAGAAGGCATCATCGAGCACCAGTGACGCACCCGCAAGCGTAGCCTCCGCTGCCGTCTGGACCTCTTTCGCATGTGCGCTGCGCGGATTACCGTCCAGAGATGCCTCGTGAACGGACAATGCTGCGACCTTCGCCCCGCAGCGTCGGGCGATATCGCGGACAACCTGCTGGGCCCGCGCATGCGGTTGCCGATCCGAGAACGTAACGACAAGCATCGTCACATCATTGGCGGGCTGCACAAGTACAAGTGCCGCCGGACGATTCGATAGTTGCTGGGCTGACGGGCAGCTCGCGCTCCCGAGTAGCAATGCCAGACATGAGGCAGCACGAACACCGTGCGGTAGTATGCGGTAAGTGAAGTGATGTGGAGCTGAGGGGATTCGAACCCCTGACCTTCTCAATGCCATTGAGACGCGCTCCCAGCTGCGCTACAGCCCCACGAGACAGTTCTCATTCTACCCCTTATTCCTCGGACCTTTCAAGTCCAGAGCGATGCCGACAGCCGAATCGCCTGCCCACCCTAGAACGATTACGGCAAGCCTGCTCATCAGCCAGGCCGTTCCAGTTTACCGCACCAACGCCTTCTCGCGGGCAATGCGGCACGGCCGCACGATCGACTCGATAACCCCGATACGTCGCGGCTGATGACGACAGCCGCTACTCCGGGCTACAATAACGATAGTCCCGTTTGCCAACCAGGGAGGTTCTATGCACTTCGAGGCCTACATGGATCAGCGTCGAGCATGTGTAGAAGCAGCTCTCGACAAGTACCTACCCCGTCCCGACCAACCGCCGGCCAAGCTCCACGAGGCAATGCGGTACAGCGTCTTGGCCCCGGGCAAACGACTCCGCCCTATCTTGGTGCTCGCATCGGCAGAGGCGGTTGGCGGAGACATAGAAAGCGTACTTCCCGCTGCGTGCGCCATCGAGTGCATTCATGCATTCTCCCTCATCCACGATGACCTTCCTTGCATGGACAACGACGATCTGCGACGCGGCCGCCCCACGAATCACGTGGTGTTCGGCGAGGCAATGGCACTACTGGCTGGTGATGCCCTCTTGGCGTTGGCATTCGAGCTGCTCTCCATGCATTCGGAGAGTGTCTCCCCGCAGCGGGTTATCCAGGCCACGCGCATGGTGGCAAGAGCATCTGGCACGTGGGGCATGGTTGGTGGCCAAGTAGCGGACATGCAATCAGAGGGCACCGAAGTAGACGCCGATACGCTTCGCTTCATCCACGCACGCAAGACGGGGGCTCTCCTTACCGCGTCGGCATGCCTCGGTGCCATGCTGAGCAACGCGTCCGAGTCACAGCTGCTCTGCCTGCAAGAGTATGGGCATCACATAGGCCTGGCCTTCCAGATAACGGATGATATTCTAGACGTGGTGGGTGATGTGTCGAAGATCGGCAAGCCGGTGGGCTCTGACTTGCGTCAGGACAAGGCAACCTATCCGAAACTGTATGGACTCGATCAGAGCATCGCCATGGCCAAGGAGGAGGTCGAGAACGCGGTTGCTGCGATAGAATCTCTCGGCGTGCTGGCAGAACCTCTCCGCTCCATTGCACGGTTCATTGTGGAGCGGGAGCAGTGACTCCGCCGGCATCTCCGCTGGCCAAGGCCGAGCAGGTGCCGAGTCGCATCCAAGCGGTTACGGTGAGGTCCGTTCTTGTCAGCCTGATCCTGTTGCCAATCAATGCCTACTGGCTAGTGCAGATGGAGGTCGTCCGTTACTCCGCGCACCCCACAACCATCTCGCTATTCTTCAACCTTATCTTCATCCTGCTCGCTCTGACTCTCGTCAACCGTGCGTTGGTACGGCGTATTCCACGCTTTGCCCTCACCCGGGCCGAGCTGCTTTTCGTCTACTCGGTGCTGGCGATCGGCTCGTGTCTGGCGGGCCATGACATGTTCCAGGTCCTTGTGCCGACTCTCTCCTGGCCCTACTATTTCGCAGACGCCGGAAACAACTGGCACAACCTCTTCATCGACAAGCTCCTTCCCTCGTTCGCCATGATGGGCAATGAGAAGGTCATCAAGGGGTACTACCTCGGCAACGACACTCTCTATCGGTGGGAGTACATCCACGCATGGGCCCCAGTTGTGCTCTTCTGGACTGCGTTCGTGGCGTCTCTCCTCTTCGTCATGCAGTGCCTGAACGTTATTCTCAGGAAGCAGTGGACTGAGAACGAACGCCTCACCTATCCCATCATCCAGCTTCCCTTGCAGGTATCCAGTGATCAGTCCTTCGCTCCACGCACGGGCATCTTCAGGAACCGTCTCCTCTGGGCTGGGTTCGCGGTTGCCGCGCTTATCGATACCGTGAACAGCCTGAATGTCTATTACCCCGGCATCCCCACAATCTTCACGCCTGGCCGCGGCCAGAGCTTCTTCGATCTCGCCCAATGGGTCACGCAGAAGCCTTGGAATGCCATCGGCTGGACACCCATATCCTTCTATCCATTCATGATTGGGTTGGGCATCCTGATGCCGCTGGACTTCCTCTTCTCGGCGTGGTTCTTCTACTTGTTTTGGAAGGGACAACTTGTTCTCGCCTCAGCCATGGCCTGGGATCAGGATCCGCGTTTTCCCTACACCCACAACCAGGCCTTTGGTGCCTATATGGCGTTCTGTCTGACATCCATCTGGCTTAGTCGTGGTTACCTATCGCAGGTCCTTCGTCGGGCACTGGGCCGATCGTCGACCCTCGACGATCGCATGGAGCCCATTTCCTATCGCTTCGCGCTCCTCGGTATCCTCGCAGGCATGGCTGTACTTGTGTGGATGACCAGTGCCATGGGCATGGGGCCATGGCTACCTATCGCGGTCTTTGCCATCTACTTCGCTCTTGCCGTTGCCATCACACGCATGAGAGCCGAGATGGGCACCCCTGTGCACGATCTGCACTTCACCGGCCCCGACTCCATACTCACCGAAGTCTTCGGGGCCCGCTCCTTCACACCAGGTCAGTTGACGATCTTCGCCCTTTTCTGGTGGTTCAACCGTGCCTACAGGTCCCATCCCATGCCCCATCAACTGGAGTCGTTCAAACTAGCGGAGCAGTCGCGCGCCGACTACAGGCGGTGGTTCTGGGGACTAGCCATACTCGGGGCTGTCGCCGCCGTGGTGGCCTTCTGGGCCATGTTGCATCTCATGTACGATTACGGGGCAAGGGCGAAGTCCACGATCAGCTTCGGCGGTGAGTCCTATAGCCGGTTGGAGACGTGGCTCAAGACGCCAGAACGTGAGAGCATACCGGCAGCGCTGGCTATCTTCGTGGGTCTGTTCACGGCGCTCATCCTGCAGTTCATGCGAGTTCGCTTTACATGGTGGCCATTCCATCCGCTGGGATATGCGGTGACGGCTAGCTGGGAAATCAACCTCGTATGGATGCCTCTCTTCATAGCCTGGGTCCTGAAAGTCGCCATTCTCCGGTACGGCGGCCGCACCGGGTTTCAGCGCAGCGTTCCGTTCTTTCTCGGGCTCATTTTGGGCCAGTTCGTCGTCGGAAGCCTCTGGAACATCTACGGTATCGCCATGGGGGTTCCTACGTACCAGTTCTGGCAATAGGAGGTACATATGCGTCGGCGAGCGCGCATTGTCGTCATCGGTAGCAGCAACACAGATATGGTAGTTCACGTGCCTCGCATTCCTGCGGCCGGGGAGACCGTGCTGGGTGGCGATTTGGCCATCGTGCCTGGCGGTAAGGGCGCCAATCAGGCGGTTGCCGCCGCCCGCCTCGGGGCGGAGGTTACTTTCGTCGGCTGTGTCGGTCAGGACTCCTTCGGGCGCAATTCGCTGGACGGTCTAAAGGCTCAGGGCATCGACGTCACCCATTGCAGGGAAGTGCCGGAGATTCCATCCGGCGTCGCGTTGATCGCGGTGGACAATGCAGGTCAGAATGCCATCGTAGTCGCACCGGGCGCGAACATGCGTGTAACTCCCGACCTAATCGATGAAGCGGAACCCGCCATCGCACAGGCGGATATCGTGTTGCTCCAGTGCGAGATCCCGCTACCCACAGTGCTGCATGCTGCGAAGAGTGCGCGGGCAAGAGACAGGATCGTCATGCTCAACCCCGCGCCTGCGACGGTATTGCCGATGGAGCTTCTCCGTCTGGCAAGCGTACTGACGCCAAACGAAACAGAAGCGCGCGCTGTACTGGGTGCGGTGGAGCCGAACGACGAAGAGGCCATTCTACGATCGCTGGTGAACGCAGGCGTGAAGCTCGTCGTGCTAACGCTCGGCGCGAGGGGCGCGCTTGCTGGTATGTCGCAGGCCGCCGAGCCGACTCTGATCTCCGTCGCTCCGTTCAACGTGCGCGCGGTAGATGCTACGGCGGCTGGTGACTGCTTCACTGCCGCGCTGGCCTGTGCCATCGCCGAACAATGCGGTTCGAGCTTGGAGGATCTGGACTCGCGAGCACTGCAGAGTGCTCTGCGCTTTGCGTCCGCAGCGGCGGCGCTGTCCGTCACGAGGCGCGGCGCTCAGCCATCCCTACCCTACAGGGCCGAGGTGGAGGCGTTCCTGTCGAACACATGACTGCCGGCGCTCGAGCTGACGCCCTCGTCCAGCTAGGCTCATCAAGGGGCGATGGGTTGGTAGAGATCCCCCGCCGGCAGATTGGGCCGGTACCTGGTAAGCAATCCTGCGATGGATCCCATGACGGTTCGCAGGACCTCATCGCGTGACGAGTCCGGCGTGAAGAATATCGGATTGCCGAAGACCACGGTAAGCTGCGTCGGGCGAGGCACTTTGGCATGCACCGGCAGCATGACTTCCGGTCCCACGACGATGCAGGGGACTACTGGCGCTTGCGAGAGCTGTATGATGAGTGCGACACCAGCTTGAGCTTCCTGTAGCCGTCCATCCTTGCTCCGCGTGCCTTCCGGAAACAAGACGAGTACTAAGCCTTTTTCGAGCGATTCGACCGCAGTGCGAAGGGCCTTGCGGTCGGCTGTATCGCGGTGTACAGGAAAGGCGTTGAGGCGTGAGATGAGCTTGCCCAGCAGCTTCGACTTCCAGAGATCATGTCGCGCCATGAACGCGCACTCCCGATGGATGCTGCTGCCGACCAGAGGCGGATCGAGATAGGACACGTGGTTACATGCGACGATCACCCCTCCATCGTCCGGAATATGCTCGTGTCCTATGATGCGTGTTCGTCCGAGAGCCTTGAACGCCATCCAGGCGGCAGAGCGCGCCACGCGGTAGAGTAAAGTCATGGCCCGAGTCCTGCGAGCTCGGCAATGCGTGCGGTTACCTGTTCTACCGTCAGGTTGTCTGTGTCCAACACGACGGCGTCAGGCGCCGGAACCATGGGCGAATCCGCCCGCGTGCTGTCCCGGGCGTCGCGCTCCTGTATCTCCCGAAGTACTGTGGGGAAGTCCGTCGTGACGCCACGGGCTCTCAACTCCAGCAGTCGGCGCTGGGCGCGCACCTCGGGAGACGCTGTCAGGAACACTTTGACATCCGCATGGGGCAACACCACGGTACCGATATCGCGCCCCTCCATCACCACATCGCCTGCACTGGCCATCGCCCTTTGCTGCATGACGAGTGCACGACGCACGGACGATATCGCTGAGATCGGAGACGCCAGCCGGGTTACTGCAGGCTCCCGGATTGCCAGTGTGACGTCCTCTCCATCGAGAAGTACCCGCTGGCCGGTCTCACTGGCCGAACTCGGCGCACGATCTCCTGGCTGAAAGGAGATCTGGGCCTGACGTGCCAAAGTTGCGAGTGCGGGTTCATCTTCAGGTCCGACCCCATTACGAAGGGCGTAAAGCGCGATGGCCCTGTACATGGCGCCGGTGTCAATGTGCGTCAAGCGGAGAGAACGGGCCAACGATCGGGCGACCGTAGTCTTGCCCGCGCCAGCGGGACCGTCTATGGCGATGATCATGACGCCTCCGGGTGAGCAGCGTAGAACACTCGATCCGTCCTCGGCGTTGGCTTGGCGAAGGTGTAGGCGTGATACGCACTGATCCGCGCGAAACCAGCTTCAGCCAACATGGAGGTTATGTCCTCGTCCTCATAGGCACGCTGCACATGCGTTTCACTGATATGCTCTACCTCCCCGTCTGCGCGGTCCACCCAGAAGTCCATCCTTACTGTGCACAGGGAGGTAGCTTCGTCGAAGCTGCTAGTCCACACGTAGCGGATAGGTGCGTCTTTCCCCAGCTCATGTTGGTCGAACATGCGCGCACGTAACGCGAAAGGTGTATTGAGGTCGAAAACGAACAGCCCGTTGCCGACCAGCGCCTTGTGCACACGACGGAAAGCCTCCTGGAGGTCCTCCGGATCCGTCACGTAATTGAGACTGTCGAAGAGGCTGAAGCAAAGGGCATACACCTGCTCTCCTACGTCCAGGCTTGCAGCATCCTGTACGACGAACTCAGCCGGCAGTTCGGTCGCCGACAACTTCCGCCGTGCTTCCTCTATCATCTCCGCGCTTATGTCCACACCCGTGACATTGTAGCCGTCTGCGGCAACCATAAGCGCCAACGTGCCGGTACCGCACGCTAAGTCGAGGATCCGAGCATTCGGCGCGAGTATCTCGCGCTTTCCTTCGGCAGCTACGAGCTCGTACACGTACCGCTTCCAGGAGGCGTACGGGATGTCCCGCATCAAGATGTCGTAGTATGGCGCGATGGAAACGAAGCTCGACGGCCGCCCGGCCGGACATGCACACATGCTAATCGAGAGCAGACGACGGCGCTGCAGGCTCAGGGCGGACCGTGATCATGGTTGCGGTGTCGTGGTCGAGAGCTACCTGGGTCCACCCCACGCGCACGACGTATGCAGGAAAACGCTGCTCGAGCACTACGCGTTCGCCGGGTACCAGACCAAGCGCCAGAAGCCTGCGGCGTGTCGTACTCCCGGTACGTTCGAGCGAATCCACGACTGCAGTCTGACCGACCTCCAAGTCCGCGATGGACATATGCTAGCTAACACGTATCCTTTCCCTGAGCGTTCCGTTCTACCGATTGCGCGTCAGATGCTCGCGCAGCCAACGCACGAAGCGAGGCTCTCTTGGCCACTCATAGCCGCAGCGAGGGCAGCGAACCTTGCGGCAGCCACTGAATAGCGAGCACGAACGACACACTTTGTCTTCGCAACCCGGTTCTATTACGTTGCGGCATGCCGGACAGATCTCGACTGCTGGCGCGTCGGCCTGTCTCATAGCGAGACTCCTAGCGAGCTGAGAATCCAGTTTAGCAGACCGCCAACCCCAAGTGCGAACGGCACGATGAACGCAAGCATTGCCAGGGACGCCTTCGTGCCCCGCTCCCGCTGCATGACAAGGAGCTGGGCAACACACGGCAAAAACAGCGTCAAAGTGACCACTGCGACGAGCTGCTGGTTGCCGGAGAGTCCATGATGCTCCTGAAGTCGGTACAGTCCCGCTGCCCCGTAGTCTCTCCGGAAGAAACCGAACAGAAACGCCTCGCTGGCCTTGGCCGGCAAGCCAAGGAAGAGCACGATCGGCTCGATTCCTCGCAGCGCGAGCCGGAGTGCGCCCGTCATGTCGGCAACCCAGAGGATCACACTTGCCAGGAGAAAGAGCGGCACGACTTCGAGGAAGTACCAGTGCATCCTGGCGAGTGTCTTGGCAAGAACGTTTCCTATCGCTGGCCAGCGCATGGGAGGCAGCTCCAGCACGAACGGCGGCTTCTCGCCGGGAAGTATCTTCGCAGCCAGATAGCCGACGAGCAGGAAGGTCAGTGTCATGATGGTCATCCAGATTGCGAACGCCAACGGCTTGCCGGAAAGCAGACCCGTCATCACGCCGAGCTGAGCGGAGCACGGGATCGCAAGCGACAGCAGAAAAGTGGCCAAGATGCGCTCGCGACGTGTCTCCAGTATGCGGGTGACGATGGTCGCCATTGTGTCGCACCCGAAGCCGAGGACGATGGGGATGACAGCGCGCCCATTGAGCCCGAGGTACTTGAAGATGCGATCCACGAGCATCGCCAGCCTTGGAAGGTATCCCGAGTCTTCCAGCAAGGAAAACGCCAGGAAGAAGGTGCCGACAAGCGGTAGTATAAGACCGAACGCATACGTGACGCCAAGCGTCCAGACACCGTACTCGCCTACGAGCAGCCGCGAAAGCCACGGGACCTGGAGGGAATCCACCCAGCCAGAGACGCGGGCGTTGATGACGTTCTCGAAGAGGCGCACCTCGAGCAGTTCGACAAGCACGCTTCCGCCAATGACGCCCACGAACCAATAGAGACCGACACCAATCACAAGCAGAAGGATCGGTATGCCGGTGAGAGGTCTGGTGCACCATTGGCCTATGTGTGCAGCAAGCGTCTCGCGGTTCCCGGGCCGTTCAATGAGAGCTTCACGCACGACCTCCCTAGCCGCATGGAGCCGTGCCCTCTGGAGGTCGGACTCGAGAGTGCCTCCAAGCCGACCGCGAAGCTCCTCAGCCAGACCGAGGATCGCCTCGGCGCGCTTACCCTCCGTGGCGACAACAAGTTCCGACGCGCCGTCGTCGCCCTGTAGCAAGAGGAGCGCGAGGCTTCGGTGGCTTATCCGGTACGGACCGTGTAGCAACAGCGTCATGTCGTGAATCGCATCCTCGACGGCTGCACTGTAGCGAACCCTAATTCTTGGCATCCGGCTCCACCATTGATGCCACAAGCGTCCGAAGCTCTTCCACCCCTTCCCCGTCCGGGGCCGAGGTCAGCACAACCGGTACGCCGAGCCGCTCCTCGATGAGTTCCTTCTTCACGACAATGCCGTATCGGTCAGCCTCGTCCACCATGTTCGCCGCGACAATCAGTGGAATGCCGGTCTCCAGGAGTTCGAATGTGAGACACAGCATACGAGCGAGGTTCTTCACGTCCAGCACGTGGACCAGCACGCTTGCTGGTTCGCGCAATACCATGTCCCGAGCAACGCGCTCCTCCTCTGACGTGGGCCGCAGGGAGTACATGCCGGGCGTGTCCACCACCTCGATCTCCCGACCCGCCCAACGCATGTAACCACGCGCTACTTCCACTGTCGTGCCCGGATAGTTGGAGACCGTTACGTAGACGCCTGTGAGCCGATGGAACAAGACACTCTTCCCGACGTTCGGCGTTCCTACTAGCAGAACGCGAGGCCTCGGAGTAGCATCGCTATTGCCTCCTCGTGCCTCCCCAGCCGGTCTACCAAGTCCGCGATGACGGCGAACGCAGTGACCTGGCTCTCCGTGGTAGGTTCGCGGACGGCGTCGAAATCGCATGGGTGCAGTTACCTTAGCGTAGCTAACAATACCACAAGGGCATCGTCATTCCAACGGCCACGCGAAACCCACAAGTAGATACCAGCCGAGCACTACGCCCGCTAGACTCGCAGCAGCATTCACAACGTCGTTGTTGACCCACGGCCAACCTCGCGCTGCCACGGTCTCCGCGCCACAATGCATGCGGGTCTCCGTTATTATGCTGCATCGCGGGCAGTGATACTGGCCTTGGAGGGTGGCTCCGAGCAGACTGTCTACCAGGGACGCCATGAATCCAGCCCATGTGACGGCCAGAGCTTCAGCAAGATCGATTCGCCACAAGAGATACTCGGATTGTGTTGGCCACGCGATGGCAGCGGCCATAACGATGACTGCTGCACCGATGAGCGCTCCAGCAGTCCCGGCGAACGATATGCCGCCGCTCGTACCCACAGGTACCGGCCGGAGCGTCGTAATGAGTCGAGGTCGGTTACGCGACAGGCTACCGATCTCGGTGGCCCACGTATCCGCGTTCACAGCAGCCAGAGCACTCAGATAGAGCAGGTACCAGTCTCGCGAGCTAGGGGTGGCACTGGCGGGGAGGATGGCCGCAAGCACCACAATGACAGTTGCCACTCCGCCGTTCGCCAGTACCTGCCACGCGTCACGAGGACCTGGCTTGTCGGTACGCCGATTCGCGCTCTCCTTCCGGCGGATGCCAGCACGCGTCAGAACGCTCGACGACCCGAAGAAGACCAATAACGGCACGCTGAACGGTAAGCCGCCTACACCGAACACAATCGTCCCCACTATAAGTGCAGCAAGCGAGCCGGAAGTATCGAGGAGCCTCAAACGAGACGCCAACCACGCAACCGCTCCGGCCGCTATAGCACCTAGGAGGACAGACAGCAATGATACAGGCATGGGTCACGCGCGCCGTGAAACATGGGGACTCTCAGGGTCGAGAAAGCGCCACGGCAGCTCCTTTCCGAGCGCGATGCCGATTCTACACGAGGATACCACGCGGCGGCATGCGCTGTCCCCGGTCTCCAGCCAGAGCGGAGCAGCGTTGAGGGGATGACCGTCCATCGCTCGCGTGATCCCGAGAGCCTCGCAGAGCCTGGCAGGACCGCTGCACAAGTGCGTCAGCTTGTCAACGCCACGCCGTCGTCGCATGGTCTCGACGCCGATCTCAGGTTCGATGGCCCGCAACAGAACAGCCTCCCCCCTTCCCTCCTCGGCAGTGACGACGTTGAGGCAATAGTGCATACCGTAGATCTTGTACACGTAGGCATGTCCGGGCGGTCCGAACATGGCCTTGTTGCGCTCCGTGGGGCCACGATACGAGTGGCTGGCCGGATCGTGTTGACGGTAGGCTTCCGCTTCCACGATCGTCCCTCCGGTCAGTTCGCCGCCGATCGTGCTGAGCAGGCGGCAGCCGATGAGCCTCGGGGCAACCTCGTCGGCGTCAGCGCAGTAGAACGCGTCCGGTAGACTTCGGCTGCGATCTGGAATCATTCGCGTCCATCCCATACGCGCTGTGCGAACAAGTCGTCGTAGAACTTGCCGGGAAGGGCAACACTGACCTTGCACTCTAGTTCCATTTCCGCACAGCGCTCCCGAACCCGCCGCAGGATGGTCGCATCGTCGTACCTCCTCGAAACATGGTAGAGACCAAGGTATTCGACGCCGGCCGCCTGGGCCGTGCGCAGCGCTTCGTCCAGCGACGAATGCCGGTGACCTCGCTCGGCCATCTCCGCCTCTTCCTCTGGGTCGAGGAACGTGCATTCGTGTAGGAGAACGCGGCTCCCAGCGACGACGGAAGGGTCGAGGGGCATCGTGTCCCCCGTGATGCTGAGAAGACGGTCCTCCACGGTGTGTGTGATGTACTCCCGGCCACGTTCGCGTCGCAAGGCATCCAACGCTTCCTGCGATAGTGTCGCGAACTCTGGTCGAAGGCGATCCACATAGCGGACGATCTGGTACCCAAGGCTCAGTTTGCGCCGTGGGTCCGTCGGGGGGTAATGATCTGTCACAAAGGGCCGCAGGTAATGTCGTGCCGGCTCGATGTCAATTGCGTCGCTTTCGTCCACGGGCCGCCAGAGGACTTTGCCGGTAGTACGCGCGTCGAACGCGGTCAGGAAGGTAGCCAGCGCGCGAAGGGCCCCGCTCGCCTGTGGGTAGACGACGGTCTGTTCGCCTGTTCCGCCCGTCAGATTGAGCAACTGTCCCAGACCAGAGCAGTGGTCTCTGTGGGCGTGCGTGAGCGCGACTAGCCGGATGCGATGGATGCGCGCATCCAGCATAGCCGTCACCCCATCGCCTGCATCGAAGAGTATCCGATGCGTGTCGTCGAATACCCATGTGGTGACGAGGGGGATGGAGAAAAGGCTGATGCGCGGAGGATCCATCAGCGGTTCTCAGGATCCGTCGCCACCGCCAGCCGAGCGTCACCGCCGCACGCCATCTGGACTAGTCGCCAGCCCTCGCCGACGCCGCAGCCCGACGATGGTGCCGCATGTCGAGCACCGCGTGGAGCATGCCCAGCGAATCTAGCGCCTTCTCGCAACGATACCGGATGGACCACTCGAGGCACTGACGAATCTTTCGTTCGTCGTCTGATGCAAGTGACAGGTCTCCAGCCTCGGTGATCGGCAGATCGGCGAGCCGTCGCAAGGCGTCCACGGCCTCTCCACTCACCGGAAAGCTGTCTCTCAACCTGTACCGACATTTCTGGCACAAGACGCCTCCAGCGGCTGCGCTGAAGCTCCAGCAGTTATCGGTGGTGCTTCGCTGCATGTGGCGACCGCAGTGGGCACACTGATCGAGACTCAGACCGTATCCTCGGTCCTTCAGCAATTGCAGTTCGAAAGCGCTGAGAACGCGGTCGGCTCGGTCGCTGTCCCCCGGCGCAGCCGGTGCTTGCAGCAAGTCGAGAGTCTGCAGCGTCAGGTCGAACACGTCCGGGCACGGTTCGTGCTCGACGGTCAGCTCTCCAACTAGATCGCAGACATACGTTGCGCGCATCAGCATCTCCAGGGTCTGACGAAGGCCCCAATAGCCATCCAGGAACTCCCATTGGGTGAGCGTGTAGAGGCTGCGGCCCGGCGCCAGCATGACGCGCATGTGGGTGAATGGCTCCGTTATCCCAGCGTTCCTCGCTCCGGGCTTCCGGCACCCGCGGACAACTGCGGAGAGCTTCCCGCGCTCCCTAGTCAAGAGTGTCAAGACGCGGTCCGCCTCGCCGAGGTCCCGATGCCGCAGTACGAGAGCCAGAACCTTGAAGGGTTCCATCCTATTCAGTACTCCGCCATGTTGCCGAGGCTAGATCCCGTACAAGGCCGGTCGCCTGTGCGATCATCTGGCTGGAGCCGCCGCCTTGAGCGATGATGTTCACCAAGGCGCTGCCGACGATAACTCCGTCGGCCAATCTTGCCACAGCGCGTACGTGGTCTGGAGTCGAGATGCCGAATCCCACGCACACGGGACATCTCGCCACGGCACGAGCCCGCTCGATGAGGTCGGCAAGCTCTACAGGTAGCTCTTTTCTGACGCCAGTCACCCCCAGCCTGGAAACGCAGTACAGGAACCCGGACGATGCCCTAGTTGCCGCGCGCAGTCGTTCCGCAGTACTGGTCGGGGCCGCCAGGAACACCGTGTCCAAGTCGTGGGCACGGGCGAGGGTTCGCCAGGCTCCAGCCTCCTCCGGCGGCATGTCCGTCAGGATCACGCCGTCGAAGCCCGCCGACCTAGCATCTCGCGCGAAGTGCTCCATGCCATAGCGCTCGACCGGATTGCAGTACGTCATAGCCACGAGTGGCACGTCCGAGCGGCGGCGGATGCCTTCAACGCAAGCGAGGACCCGTTCCAGGGTGGCACCAGCCGCCAGTGCTCGCTCGGATGACTGCTGGATCGTCGGTCCATCCGCCATAGGATCGCTGAACGGGATGCCCAGTTCGACGATATCGGCGCCGGACTCGGCCAACCGCACCACAAGGTCTCTCGTGATCTTGAGGGAGGGGTCGCCTGCTGTCACATAGCATATGAGAGCAGCTCGGTTCCCCGCTCGAGTCGCCGCGAACCGCGCAGCCAGTCGTTTCACTTGTTGCGCTCCCGCATCCATCGCGCGATTGTTTCCATGTCTTTGTCGCCGCGACCGGAGAGATTGACGAGCACGACGCTGCCAGGATTGGACTTCCCCAGTGTCGGCAAGTACGCAACCGCATGGGCAGACTCGAGGGCCGGGATGATCCCCTCCGTCCGCGCCAGCAGCTCCGCGGCGGAGAGAGCTTCGTCGTCCGTCACGGACACATAGGTAGCCCGGCCCGTTTCTTTCAAGAATGCGTGCTGCGGGCCAACCCCTGGGTAATCCAGTCCTGCCGATACCGAGTGGGTGGCACTCACCTGTCCATCGTTGTCTTGCAGGAGATAGCTACGGCTACCATGCAGCACCCCGGGCTTGCCGAGTGTCAGCGTAGCGCAATGCTCGCCTGCGCGAAGTCCACGTCCTGCTGCTTCGACCCCAATGAGCCGAACAGGATCCTCCAGGAACGCCATGAAAAGACCTAAGGCATTCGAGCCTCCCCCGACGCACGCCAGCGCCACGTCTGGAAGCCGACCCTCGGCTTGCCGGACTTGCCTCCTTGCCTCCCGGCCAATGATGCTCTGGAAGTCTCTGACGATCATAGGGAACGGATGTGGTCCGACCACCGAGCCGATCACGTAGTGGGTTGTAGTCACAGACGCGACCCAATCCCGCAACGCTTCGTTCGTGGCGTCCTTCAGGGTCATCGTGCCAGAGGCCACCGCTACCACCTCGGCGCCAAGCAGTCGCATGCGCTCCACATTGAGCGCCTGCCGCCGCATGTCCTCCAACCCCATGAAGATGCAGCACTCGACTCCTAGGAGAGCGCATGCCGTCGCAGTCGCAACGCCGTGTTGCCCGGCGCCGGTCTCGGCAATGACCCGCGACTTGCCCATCCGCTTCGCCAACATCACCTGCCCCAGCGCGTTGTTGATCTTGTGTGCCCCGGTATGACATAGGTCTTCACGCTTTAGGTACACGCGAACGCCGGTGGCTTCGGAGAGGCGATCTGCACGGTACAGGGGGGTGGGTCGGCCGACGTAGTCGGCGAGCAGGCCACCGAGCTGTGCCTGAAACTGCCGGTCATGGAGCGCCGCCCGGTACGCTGCCTCCAGTTCCAGCAAAGCCGGCATGAGCGTCTCGGGTGCGAACCGCCCGCCAAATGGTCCGAAGTGGCCCCTCGAGTCCGGACCGCCACGAGCCGACTTGCGATATCCCATTGTCTTACCTGCCTCCACGTACCACCCGCGGCGGGTGTTTGGTCACGTCAGACGGTCCCGTGCTGCCGCGTCGTAGCGCCATGGCAAGAACCACCACACCCGCCAATATGGCACTCCACGCAAGATAGGCGTAGGCCGCATCCCTCGGACGCGCGAGGCCCTCTGCTCCCTCGATGGACGCCTCTTCTGGCCGGCCTGGCATGTAGCGCACCTTGACCTCCGCACCCGTCTTCAGTCGGTCCCAGACGCCCTTGTCGGGCACGACGCGCTCCACCTGGTAATTGCGCTGACTAGCGTCTGGGAACACGAAGGTGACCGTATACACGAATCGCCCTTCGCTGTCCGGCCGGCTATCCTTGAACAGGACTTGGCCCACGGACTGCGCTCCCTTCCGCGCCAACTCGCTGGGTGGCACCGCGAGTCGAGCAACGTGGATGCCGACACCCACGAGCACCAGCGCTCCGCCTAGTAGGGTCTGGCCACGCGTCGTCATTGCCCGTGTCCTTCCTCGGGTTGCGTGCAGGAGAGGCCCAAATCGGCTTCCTGTACGGCGGCAATGAAACGCCGGAGCTTCTCTGGGTCCTTGACACCGGGTCGGGCTTCGACACCCGAGGAAGTGTCGACGGCGAACGGTCGAACCTGTCGCACCGCCTCGCCCACGTTCAGTGGATTCAGGCCACCTGCTAGAATCACCGGCTTGTTACCTGCAGTGACAAGCTCCCGCGCGAACTCCCAGTCGGCTTGCTTCCCTATGCCACCAAGTCTGTCCGGGTCGTGGGCATCCAGCAGTACTGCATCGCAACTGCTTAGCACTTCGGGCGTTGCGTCCGCCGCACTCCGGATCACCCGGATACGCTGCATCCTGGAGCTTCTGCTATTGTCGGCCGTACCGGCATAGTATTGTACGGCATGGAAGAGAGGCCGAACGCGTTCCGGTAAGTCGCGCACCTTCCGGACGACAGCTACCAGCGCGACCAGGGGCGGAAGAGATGATGCGATGCGTTCCACTTCCACCGGCTGGCCACCCATGTACCGCGGCGTGTCGGGCACCAGAATGATGCCGATGGCGTCAGCTCCTGCCTCCACCGCCGCTAATGCGTCCTCGACCCGCATAACACCGCAGATCTTGACGCGCGTCCGCCTCTGTGCGGACGGTCGTAACGCGGGCGTGGCCATATCAGGATGTGTCACGAGGCTGCAAGGCCCAACAACTCGCGGACCTTGGCGCCCACATCCGCCTCGCGCATGAGGCACTCCCCAACGAGGATTCCCCGGACACCGGCGTCTCTTAGTGTCAGCACATCTCGGCGGCACCGGATTCCCGACTCGCTGATGACCAAGCGATCGCGCGGCACTTCCTCGATCAGTCTCAAGGTGGTGCTGATGTCCGTACGGAACACATGCAAGTCGCGGTTGTTGATGCCTATGAGCTTGGCCCTCGTCTGTAATGCCTCCGCAAGCTCGTCCCGGTCGTGGACTTCCACGAACGCGGCCATCCCTAGCCCCCATGCGACCGAAAGCAGATAGGACAACTCCTCAGGCGGAAGCGCAGCGGCGATCAAGAGAACGGCATCCGCCCCGGCAATACGGCTCTCGTACAACTGGTACTCGTCAATCAGGAAGTCCTTTCGCATCACCGGCAGGCTCACCACGGACCGGACGGCCATCAGATGGTCAAGACTGCCCTGAAAGTACCGCTCATCCGTGAGGACCGAAATGCAAGCGGCACCGTTCGCCTCGAAAGCGCGGGCCAGAGCCTGTGGAGCGAAATCCTGCCGCAGTACTCCACCAGACGGCGACGCCCGCTTGACTTCAGCAATGAGGGCCGGCGGCTCGCTCATCTCGATGGCCCGAACGAAAGCGCGTGGCGGAGGAGTGTCTTGCAGCCGACGCTTCAGCTCGCCCAGCGGCACCCGCCGTCGCGCAACCTCCAGTTCATGACGCTTGTTGGCCAGTATCTCCGACAGAACACTCATGTGTTGCCAAGTCCCGTGTGAACTCTACGAACTCTTCCAGTACGCGGAGCGCTCGCTTAGAGTCGATCATTCTCTGCGCTAGACCGATACCATCCCGCCACGTATCTGCGATCCCGGCAACGATCATGGCGGCCGCAGCGTTGACGGTGACGATGTCCCGTCGAGGTCCTCGCTCGCCCGACAGAACCGACCGCAATATGCCAGCACTTTCTTCTGGAGTAGCCCCACCGGCGAGATGCTCGAGTCTAGATGGGACCAGGAAAAACTCGGCTGGTATGCGTACCTCAGTCGAAACGCGTCCGTGCTGGAGGATGCTAATGTAGGTCGGCCCCACGGTCGAGATCTCGTCCAAACCGTCCTGACCATGGACGACCATTGCTCTCTCGCAGCCGAGCATTCCAAGCACTTCAGCGACCTTGGGGCACAGGGTCTCATCGTAGACGCCCATGACCTGATACGTGACCCTTGCAGGGTTGACTAACGGCCCTAGCAGATTGAAGATGGTCCGAATACCGAGTTCCTTTCGGGGCACCGTCACAGCCTTGAACGCTGGATGGTAGTTCGGAGCAAAGAGGAACCCGATACCGACCTTGTCAATGCACTCAGCAACATGCGCCGGTGGAAGATCGATGCGCGCCCCTAGCGCTTCCAGCACATCTGCTGAGCCACATCGTCCGGACACTGCACGGTTGCCATGTTTCGCAACACCGATGCCCGCGGCTGCCACGATGAACGCTGTCGCCGTCGAGATGTTGAACGTACCAGAAGAGTCCCCACCCGTGCCACATGTATCGAGCAGGGACGTCCTTCTTGGCTGGACAGGCACGGCTCGCCGCAGGAGCGCTCTAGCAAAGCCGGCTATCTCCGAAACGCTCTCGCCTTTCGTCCTCAGGCCAGCCAGGATGGCGCCGACTTGAGTCGGGGTGGGATTGCCATCCACAAGATAGTCGAGCAGCTGCTCTGCTTCTTCTTCGGTCAGATCTTCGCGGCATACGATCTTGGCGAGTGCTTCTCTGATCATCGCGAGACACCCTGATCTCCAAGGATGGGTAACGTGCTTGGCGCTGCTGCGTTCAAACTGCGGGCTCCAACCCCCTCTAGAGCGATGATGTTCTCGATGCGAACACCGTAGCGTCCTGGGAAGTAGATGCCTGGCTCGTCGCTGAAGCACATGCCTGGTTGCAGCACCGTAAAGTCGTCTGCAGCGAGGTTGGGCGGCTCATGCGTCGACAGGCCGATTCCGTGACCAGTCCGATGCAGGAAGCGCTTGCCGTACCCAGCCTGCTCAATGACCGCACGCGCCGCGCGATCCACGTCTGCGCACAGGTTTCCGGGGACAGCGCTAGCCAGTGCTGCCATGTGAGCGCTGTGGACAATCGAGTAGACCTTTTCCACCTCCGGGTCGGGTCGTCCGTAGACGACCGTGCGCGTGATGTCGGATTGGTAACCGTCGAGCGAACCGCCCAGATCCAGAACGATAACCATCCCGTTCTCGAGTTGCGTGCCACCGCTCCGATGATGCGGTCTAGATGCGTTGGCGCCAAAGGCCACGATCGCCCAGGAGCTCTCGGCACCGAGCTGTGCAAATCGCTCGGTGATGGCGGACTGCACTGCCCGCTCTGTAACCCCTGGTTGCAGAAGTGGCAGGACATCGCCGTAGACTCTGTCCGCCATGGAAGCCGACCGTTCCAACGCCGCCACCTCCTCGGAAGTCTTGATGCCCCGAAGCCTCTGCATGATGGGACCGCAAGCCACCCAACCTGCGTCGGGCAGTGAAGCTCGGAGCCGCAGAAAATGAACGGTCGGCAGGTCATCGTCAACGGCGATGGAGACCTGCCCAGGAACGGCCAAGGTCGGCAGGCACTTGGACCAGTCGTCGCTGTCCCGATACGTCCGAACGTGCGCGTGTATCCGCATCCTCCGCTCGATGTCCTCAGCGTAGAGCTCGGGTGCCACGAAAACCGGTTCATCGTCAACCGCGATCCACAGAGCGAGGAAGCGCTCGCCCGCAGGCTCGGACCAGCCAGCGAGGTACCGCATGTGATCCGTGGGCGCCACTACGACGGCGCGGAGATCAGCACGCACCAATTCTTGCCTCAGCGCTGTGATGCGCTGCTCGAAGTCGAACATGGGCGTATGATACCCCAGCGTCTTCACGGGCTGGCGGCACCTGAGACGTCTGCGCCGTCCACTTGCGCTACGAGTCGGAACACACGCGGAGGAAGTTGCGTAGTAGCCTCTTCCCCTCTCGAGTCATGATGGACTCGGGGTGGAACTGGACGCCTTCGATAGGTAGTGCCCGGTGCCTAAGCCCCATAATCTCGCCCTCATCGGTCCACGCGCTGACTTCCAGACAGGCTGGCAGGGTTTCCCGCCGAACGATAAGGGAGTGATACCGCGTCGCCTCGAAGGGGTTCGGACAGTCGGTGAACAGTCCTTCGCCATCATGGCGGATCCACGAAGTCTTGCCATGCACGACCCGGCTGTTCCGCACCACTTCTCCACCGAACACGTGTCCGATGGCCTGGTGCCCTAGACACACGCCAAGGATTGGCACCTTTCCGGCGAATTGTCGGATCACGTCTATGCAGACGCCTGAGTCCTTGGGCGTGCCGGGACCTGGCGAGATGACGATGCCACTGGGCCTCAGCATCTCTATCTCAGCACACGTTACCTCGTCGTTGCGGTACACCCGCAGGCTGCAGCCCATCTCGCCGAGATACTGCACCAGGTTGTAGGTGAAGCTATCGTAGTTGTCGAGGACCAGGATCATGCGTCGGCCTCACTCTAACCCGGCGTGGGCCATTTCCATGGCAGCAATGAGAGCACGCGCCTTATTGACGCATTCCTGGTACTCGCGTTCAGGAGAGGAGTCTGCCACGATCCCTGCGCCAGCCTGCATGTGCGCGGTGCCATCTTTGACCAGCATGGTGCGTATGGCGATGGCGAAGTCGGCATCTCCCCGGAAGCTGAAGTACCCCACTGCGCCACCATATAGCCCTCGACGTGTTGGCTCCTGCTCCTCGATGATCTCCATGGCACGCACTTTCGGCGCTCCGGTAAGGGTGCCGGCAGGAAAGCACGCGCGGACTGCATCGAACGCTGTCTTTCCTTCTGCCAGATGGCCCGTTACGCTCGATACAATATGCATGACATGCGAGTACCGTTCGATGACCATCAGGTCTTCTACTTGGACGGAGCCGAACTCCGAGACACGCCCCACATCGTTCCTGCCGAGATCCACCAGCATGATGTGCTCCGCCCGCTCCTTCTCGTCAGCCAGCAGTTCAGCAGCGAGCCGTTCGTCCTCGGCTGGCGTTGCTCCTCGCGGCCGTGTTCCCGCTATTGGACGCACCGTAACCCGCATGTTCTCAACCGTTGCCAGAATCTCCGGCGAGGAGCCAACCACCTGACAGTCACCGAAATCCAGGAAGTACATGTACGGCGACGGGTTGATGGATCGCAACGCCCGATAGAGCTCTAGAGGACGACATCCGATATCTGCAGAGAAGCGAAGCGAAGGCACGACTTGAAACGCGTCTCCTGCGAAGATGTGTTCCTTGCAGGTCTCCACGATGCGCTCGTACTGGGCCTGGCTTAGGTTCGCGCGCGGAACTGGGACAGGTGCGTCGGCGGTCGCCGTCGGCGGCACATACGGTGCGTGCAGACGCTCCACGAGTTCCTCTATGTGTTCCAGGGCTTCGGTGTAAGCTGCCGACGGATCATCCCCGATGGTAGCATTGCAGATGATCAGGATTCGGTGCCGAACATGGTCGAAAGCCAGCAGAGTACGCGTGACGAGGAAGGCCGCGTCGTCCACCCCCAAGTCATCATGGGCAAGGGTCGGCAGCCGCTCGAAGTAACGAACGATGTCATAGGCCAAGAACCCAACAGCACCGCCAGCGAACCTAGGGAGGCCAGGGACATCTACGATCTTCGTCCTTGCCAGAATCTCCTTTAGCACATCCAGCGGCGTCTCGCTTGCGCCAAGTTCCCTTACTTCCGTTCCCTGGGCGGTATCCACTCGCACCGTGCCATCGCGGGCGCGGACGATCATCTCTGGTCGGGATCCGATGAAGGAGTACCGCGCGAGCCTCTCGCCACCTTCCACGCTCTCGAGAAGGAACGAGCCAGGTCCATCCGCTACTCTCTCATAGGCCGAGACCGGTGTGAGCCGATCGGCCAGGACTTCCCGCACAATCGGAATGGTCAGTTGTGGCCGCGCGAGCCTGGCGTATTCGTCAGGTCCCGGATAGACGATGGGGCTACGTCGCGTTCCTGGAAGTTGCATGGCACGCTGCTGCGCAGTGTGATCGTGCCCTGGGAGGGATTCGAACCCACACTCGAGCGATTTTAAGTCGCTTGTCTCTGCCGATTGGACTACCAGGGCATCACCGCAACACTGCCGATGATGCAGTATACATGGGCACGTGTATCGCGTCAAGCTGGGGTGCGGCCTTCAGTCACGGTCCTCCATGTTTCTGAGAGCACTCTCGAAGTCCGCGTACGATACCGCCCGAGGTATGTTCTCCTCACCACCATCGGCAATCCGGATGAGGGCCTGAAGACCGGCCTCATTGACTAACGCACGGAGGTCCGCGCCAGACCAGCCGTCGCTCTGCGATGCCAGCGCTTCCAGGTCCACGTCCTCGGCTAGACGAACATGCTTCGTGAACAACCGAAGAAGGTCCAGACGCATAGTCGCATCTGGTAGCGGGATCTCGATCTCCCTGGACAGGCGTCCTCCCCGCCGCACCGCGGGGTCCAGCATATCTTCGCGATTCGTCGCCCCAACCACCAGCACGCGCTGGTTGGGCGTCATGCCGTCCATCTCCTGGAGGAACTGGTTGACGACCTTGTCGTAGTGCACAGCCACTCCACCCTGCCTCGCCGGTAGCAGTGCATCTATTTCGTCTATGAAGATGATGGAAGGGGCGTTCTCCCTGGCACTGGCGAAGAGGTCGCGGACGCGCTTCTCGGACTCGCCCACGAACATCTGGTTGATGTCCGCAGGCGTGATAGCGAAGAAATGGCATCGGGCCTCAGCGGCGAGGACGCGCGCGATCGTCGTCTTTCCAGTCCCGGGCGCGCCCTTGAGCAGGATGCCAGTCGGAGGCTCCACGCCGAGCTCCCGGGCCATGTCCGGCTTCTCCAACATGAGTTGAACCTGTCGGAGCTCGCGCTTGGTTCGCGCATCGAGAATGACGTCGTCCCAGGATAGCCTCCGGATGGTAGACAAGGGCTCTGTGGCCGGTTGCACGCGGGTGAACGCACTCGTCGCCACGCTTGCATATTCTCGTGCCAGGGCGCTGTACCGACTGTTGTCGGGCTCGATCTCTGTGGCGCGCCGGGCGGCGTCCGTGGCATCCGAGCGGTATCCCAGCTCTCGCAGCGTCCGCGCAAGATAGTAGTAGGCCTCAGCATCGTTCGGCCTCAGCTCCAGAGATTGCCGCAGCCAATGTGCCGCTTCATTGAGAAGGCGCCTGTGGGCGGCGAACTTGCGCGCTCTCGGTCTCGCTACGGATTCTGCGCCGACAAGCTGGGCCAGGTAGCCGACCCCGAGATCCGCCAGCGTCGGTTGTTGGAGGCGTGCCTGATTCCACAAGGCCCATCCAAGCCGAAAGCACGCTTCTCCAGACCGGTGATCGACCGCTACCGCACGCCGAAACAGATCCGCAGCCGCCATCCACTGCTCAGCGCGTGCCCGGGCAAGACCACGTTCGAGAAGATCGTCCAAGGCAGACCTGTCCATATCGCGTCCCATGCCGTACTACGGTACGCACCGCTTCGGGGTTGCACCACTGCCCATCGCGATGGCCCTCGCTCCATGCGTGGCAGGTATAATCCGTTGCGAATGCACCATACATAGGCTGGAGATCAACGTCATGGCTCAAGACAATATCGCCGTGCTGCAGAGACGAATCGAAGAGCTCGAGCGGGAGCTGGCCGCGGCACGCGCTGAGATTGTACGCCTGCAGCAAGGCATCCGGGCATCCGAGGTGACGGAAGGACAGATCTCCATCACAGAGTTCGAGGAGACCCTCAAGCGTCTTGTGCAGCGTGTCGCCATGATCCTCCAGGCCGAGAAGTGCGTGATCATGATCCTGGACAAGGAGAGCGGCGAGCTTGTCGCCAGGGCGCCAGCCTACGGTATCAGTAGCACTGATCTCCGCATGCTCCGTGTCAAGGTCACAGAAGGCGTCGCCGGCGAAGTCTACCGTACCGAAAGACCGGCGATCATCGTAGACGCGGTCCATGATCCGCGGACAGTCAAAGAGAACGTGGCGTTGTTGCACATTCGGAACGGGGTTATCGTCCCGCTTGTCGTGGAGCGCCGTGACGAAGAGAACCGCGTACTGGACCGCATCCCCATCGGCGTACTCAGCGTCTTCAACAAACGCTACGATGGCGAGTTCAACGAGGAGGATGTCAGCCTCCTGGAGCGCATGTCCCGCAACGCTGCCTCGGTGATCTCCAACGCACAGATGTACCGCGAGCTGGTAGAGGAGAAGCAGAAGCTCGTTCAGACGATCGAAAGCCTCTATGCCGGGCTCATCCTCATTGGCAGCAAAGGCAACCTCATGCAGATGAATGCTCGTGCGCGACAAATGTTCGGTGTGACCGAGGATCCGATCGGCAAGAGCTGGAGGGACGTCATCAAGCATGAAGCCGCACTAGCCGCCGTCGATCGCCTGCTTGCGGCCGGTTCGGAAGCTGACAACGGGTCCGTGGATGCGGAGCTGAACCAGCTAGCCGAGGAGATAGGAGTCCTCGATAACGAAACAGGGGAAGAACGGGTCTTTCAGATGCACGCAGCGCAAGTCCGCGACGAGCAGCGAACGCTCATCGGGACTGCGATCATCTTCAACGACATTACAGAGATTCGCAACCTCGAGCGGATGAAAACCGAGTTCGTGGCCATCGCTGCCCATGAACTGCGCACCCCCATGACCCCCATCAAGGGCTTCATCAGCATGCTTGCGCAGGACAAAGATGACTCGTTCACCTTCGAAGAGCGCCAGGAATACTACGCGATCATCGAGCAAAACGTGGACCGGCTGGGGCGCCTGATCAATGACCTACTGAACGTCACACGCATTGAGCGAGGCATCGCTCTGCAACTGTTCTGGGAAGAGGTAGACCTGACCGAACTTGCCGAGTCGGTCTTCGAAGTGCAGCGCGGGATGACGAACACCGAGAAGCACACTCTGGTCGTGGACTCTGTTCCGGAACATGTCTGGGCAACGGTGGGCAAAGATCAAATCGAGCAAGTCCTCCAGAACCTTGTAAGCAACGCCATCAAGTACTCACCCGACGGCGGGGAAGTGCGGATCATCATCAGAGATGAACCAGACCAACGAACCGTCCTTCTCGGGGTTCAGGATCACGGTACAGGGATTCCTGAATCTGCCCGCAACAGGCTGTTCCGCCCGTACCTACGCATCCACAACCCGAAGACCGCAGGCATCAAGGGCACCGGTATCGGTCTCTTCTTGGTCAAGAACTTGGTGGAGGCGCACCACGGTACGATATGGGTGGACACGGAGCTAGGTAAGGGCAGCACCTTCTGGTTCCGCATACCGAAAGCTCCAGTAGAAGCTGGCGCCGAACCCATCTCCGTCAAACCTCGATAGCGCTCCCCCAGGAACACGGCGGCTGCCGTTGGCGTCGAGTCAGTCGAGTGCCTGCAACCATGGATCACGGAGATCATGTGAACAGCCTACGCATCGCCATCCGCCGCTTACCCCATGCGGAGGGGCTGCCGTTGCCGGAGTATGCAACCCCTCTGGCCGCGGGGGTGGACCTGCCTGCTGCCATCGTTGGTCCTCTGACGCTCCTTCCAGGCGAGCGGGCCGCCGTGCCGACCGGGTTCTGCATAGCCATCCCGCCAGGCTACGAAGGACAGGTGCGCCCGCGCAGCGGTCTTGCGTTGCGACATGGCATCGGGATGGTCAACGCCCCCGGCACTATTGACGCGGACTACCGAGGAGAGATCCAGGTAATCCTCGTCAATCTCGGACAGGAACCGTTCACGCTTCGCCGAGGCGACCGCATTGCTCAGCTCATCATTGCACCAGTTGCTCAGGCCGCCTGGCTGGAGCAGGATGCGCTGCCAGAGACGCAGCGCGGTGCCGGTGGGTTTGGCCATACGGGTACAGGAGAAAAGGCACCATGAAGTGCCCGGCCTGCAAAGCTCTGATGCCGGAAGATGCCCTATTCTGCTCCTCCTGCGGCACTGAACTGAACAGTCAGCCCTCCCAAACCGAAGGCCGCAACCTAGAGGTAGCGTTGGCGGCCGCCAATCTCCTGCGCGTGAGGGGGGCATTCGAGGAAGCAGAACGCCGTTGCATCGAGGTGCTGCGTGCCGACCCCAACAATGTGCACGCACACTCGCTCCTCGGAGACATTTACATGGACCAGGGACGCCTCGATGACGCGCGACAGTGGTACCAGCTAGCACTGGATCTCAACCCCCATAGCCGTCCGGATCGCGAGAAGCTGAACCGTGCGAATCGCCTGAGAGCAGCGCAAGGTGGCCCCACTGACGAGGAAGAAGACCGAGAGGCGCGAGCCCGCTCGTCCATCGTCGTGCGATGGCTCGCAGTCATTCTCGCCATGTGCGTGCTTGGCGCCGTGGCGGCGATCCTTGTCAACCGCACTCGCGCTCGCCGGCTCCACGGTACCACCGTCGCTCGTGCCAGCCAGCCTGTAGCCGCGACAGCAGCGAGTCCTCTTACGGATGGACGTAAGACACGAGCGGGCTTGCTGCCGGGTGAGATCATGACAGACCAGACGGAGGCAGCAGAAGACGAAGGCGTGGGTGGAGATGAGACGCTCCTGGATCGGGAAGTCCATCTCGAGCAGCTTCTCGTCGAGACTCGCCCGTGGACTCTTCCTACAATGCAACATGCCGTCGTCTTGACAGGCACTGGGCGAACGGCCATGCTATTCGCCTATGGGGACTTCGGCGGGGCCCCTCCGACACAGGATCAGATAGTCCGGGACACGCTCCACGCAGTACAGCAGATCCTGCAGGGCGACGCGGACGTTCAGGCGGTCGAGGTCGTCATCCGCGCGGCTGGCAGCGGTGTGCCCTACCATACACTCGTGCGCGCCAGAGCCACAAGAAGTGCCGTGGCCGCGAACACGACGCCCGGAACTGCAGCGGAAGCGCGCCGAGTCTTCAGCCTGTGGCGTTGGACACCGGCGTGGGCTAACGCCGCGCCAACGCCCTCACCAATGCAGTAGTCCTGTGCCCCGACCTGACCGACGGCACTGGGCCTCCATCCCGTCCTCCGTCCTGAACATTGAAGCGTGCCTCACGAGCGGCCAGACGTTCCTTTGGAACCGGACGGAGTCGGGTCGCTACATCCTTGCTACGGAGTCATTCCTCGCATGGCTCGAGCCACACGATGATGGGTTCTGGTGGGCAACTTGGCCCACCGACCGCTGGGACATGCTGGAACGTTTCTTCGCTCTCGATGTGGACTTAGCCGGTCTCTACGCCGATTGGACCGAACGAGACCCTGGATTCAACGCCTATATCGCGGCATGCCCGGGGCTGCGGATCCTACGCCAGAACCCGGAGACGACCCTCATCGATTTCGTCTGTTCGTCGTGCAACAACGTCGAGCGCATCCAGGGCATGATTCGGCGACTGGCCGGGGCGGTTGGCACAGAATGTGCATGCCCCTGGGCGGATAGTCAGCGGCTTCACCCAAGGCTAACGACGCTGACCCTGCTGTCAGAAGACGACTTGAGGAAACTGGGCTTCGGATACCGCGCCAGATACCTAGTGCAACTCAGCCGTCTCGGACTCGATTTCACGTCCCTTGCAGGGCTGCCTCGTGCGAAGGTTAGGGCCAGTCTCATGCGTCTGCCAGGGGTGGGCCCTAAGGTGGCTGACTGCATCCGCCTCTTCGGCTTCGGACACGATGACGCGGTGCCCGTGGATACTCACCTTAGGCGCTACATCACATCGCGCCTCGTACCATCTTTGGCTGCTCGGAGCATGACCTCGCGCACGTACGAATCTCTAGCCGACGCATTCCGCGGTATCATGGGACCGTATTCCGGCTGGGCGCAGCAGTACGTATACGCATTTCAGAGACGCACCTTACGCAGCCCGCAGTGCAAGGAGAGGTGAAGCGCATGCTCCGTCTGTACAACACCCTATCGCGAACAGTAGAGGACTTCATCCCGCTCGAACCCGGCAAGGCTGGCATGTACTGCTGCGGGCCTACCGTCTACAACTACGCCCACATTGGCAATCTCCGGACCTACATTTTCGAGGACGTCCTGCGTCGGACATTGCGCTACAACGGCTTCGTGCCTTTCCACGTGATGAACATCACCGACGTCGGTCATCTGGAGTCCGATGCTGACGAAGGCGAGGACAAGATGGAGATGGGAGCTCGCCGCGAAGGGCTGGATGTGTGGCAGCTCGCTCGGAAATACGAGGACGCATGGCTCCGCGATATGGCCGCGTTGAACATCGAGCGCCCTGAAGTCATCTGCCGAGCCACGGAGCACATTGCGGACATGATCGCGCTTGTCGAGAAGCTCGTGGACCGTGGACTAGCCTACGTGACACCCGACGCAGTGTACTACGACACGAGCAAGTTCCCAAACTACGCGCGGTTGGCTCGTCTTGATCTCCGAGGTCTGCAGGCAGGTGCCGGAGGGCGCGTGGGACAACACGAGACGAAGCGTCATCCCAACGACTTTGCGCTGTGGTTCATGAATCGCCCTCGCCACATCATGCAGTGGGAAAGTCCCTGGGGCCGAGGATATCCTGGCTGGCATATCGAGTGCTCTGCCATGAGCATGAAGTACCTAGGCGCTACGTTCGACATCCACTGCGGCGGTGTGGACCACATTCCCGTGCACCATACGAACGAAATCGCTCAGAGCGAGGGCGCGACGGGACAGCCGTTCGTGCGCTACTGGCTCCATGGTGAGTGGCTCCTCATCGGCTCCGAGAAGATGTCCAAGTCTGCCGAGAACTTTCTCACTCTCCAGACATTGGCTGATCGTGGGTATGACCCACTGTCCTATCGCTATCTATGCCTTCAGGCCCACTACCGTTCGGAGCTACGCTTCACGTGGCAGGCGCTGGATGCCGCCCAGCAGGGATTGCGACGGGTATACAGCACTCGTCCCGATCCAGATCCCCTGGCTGACGATGGGGCCTATCAAGACGCGCATGCTGAGGTGCTGGACGCGCTGAACAACGACTTGAATGTCCCGCAGGTCGTGGGTCTGCTCAATCGCTATGGCAGTCACCGGCTCTGGGTGGAGTTCGATAGGATTCTTGGCTTGGACATCCAGGCACGTGCTGGCGCATCCGAGGAGGAGCTGCCGGAGGAAGTCATGCGCCTGGTGGAGCGCCGAAACGAGGCCAGGCGAGCACGGAACTGGTCGGAGAGCGACCAGATCCGCGACATGCTCATCCAGATGGGTTACGAGGTCGGCGACGGCCCCTCCGGTACTACCGTACGGAAGCGCCCCGTCTAACCAACTCGCCGTCTCGCTCTGTGACAGAACGAGGAAGGACGTTCTAGAAAGCGGTCTTCGCTGCGGCGCGCATGGCTGCAATTGCTCTTGGTACGGCGGTAGCCGCGTCCTCGGCAGCTTCGTACTCCAGGTTCATGTAGCCGCGATAACCTGCCCGTCGAAGGATCTCGGCAATGGCGC
The DNA here is from genome assembly GCA_037443035.1 of Chthonomonadales bacterium. Classification (GTDB taxonomy): domain Bacteria; phylum Armatimonadota; class Chthonomonadetes; order Chthonomonadales; family CAJBBX01; genus JABWBA01. The sequence goes on along the minus strand of JBBIPC010000001.1, from coordinate 180,816 downwards.
CGATGTCCGCCTTTTCTACGAGTCCGTTCCGCCGCAGCTCCGTCTTGATGTGGGTAGAGACGGCGTATGGAGCGCATTGTGCGAGATCGGCGTAAGGATCCGAGGAGTCGAAATTGCCCGTGTCGAGCTTCGCTCCGAGCCACTCGCTCCGGACGCGCCCCAGTATCTCCAGTAGCCCTTCCGGTCGTTCCACGACGCCGCCGTGGTTCTCCAGAGCGAGTACAACACCTCGTTCCGCAGAGTAAGCAACGCACTCCTCGAGGCACTCCGAAACCCATCTGCGGCCGGTACGCGCGCTCCCTTCAGAAGGCACGGGTCCCGCGAAGACGCGCAGACAGCGCGCACCAAGATCAACGGATAGATCCACCCACAGGCGAACAAGGTTCAACTGTGCCTGACGCGCAGGACCCGGCGGCACGGTGAACGTGTTGCCTACTGCCGTGCCGGCCACCTCCAGTCCCAATACGAAGCATCGTCGAGCCACTCTGCGCAGGTAACCGGGCGTGATGGGCGTCGGGAAGTAGTACGACGTCAGCTCCACACCGTCGCATTCCAGCTCGGCACAGCGCTCGAGAAAGCCCTCTAGTGTCATGCGTGGAGGAGAGCCTGTCAGGTAGTCGCGGTAGGAGTATGCACAGCAACCCACTTTCAGAGCAGGACCACCGGCTCGATTCACCGGCAGAGGCAAGCGATGGCTCATGCAAGGGACCTCCCGATGGCCTCCGCCACTGGCCGACACATCTTCAGGAGGCGCTCGAAGCCTTCATGGGTCACCGACTGCGCGCCATCCTTGATGGCCTTGTCTGGCTCGGGGTGTACTTCCACTAGCAGCCCATCCGCACCGGCTGCAACAGCAGCTCGTGCCATCACGGGCACAAGGCTCCACCGGCCCGTGCCCTGGCTGGGGTCTACGATGACGGGCAGATGCGATAGTTCCTGGACGGCAGCAACCGCAGAGAGGTCCAGCGTGTTACGCGTGTGTGTCTCGAAAGTACGGATACCTCGCTCGCAGAGCATGATACTGTGGTTACCCCCGAGGAAGACGTACTCGGCAGCCTGCAGCCATTCCTCGATCTTCGCCCACATGCCACGCTTGAGCAGAACGGGCCGCGCGCCTCGTCCAACCTCGCGCAAGAGGTCGTAGTTCTGCATGTTCCGCGTGCCGACTTGAAGGATATCTGCGTACTCGGAGACCAGCTCGACGTTCCGCGGGTCCATGACTTCTGTGATCACCGTCATGCCCGTTTCGGTCGCTACGTCCCGCAGGATCCGCAGCCCTTCCACTCCCAAGCCTTGAAACGAATATGGCGATGTGCACGGCTTGAATGCGCCACCTCGTAACACACGAACACCCATCGCACGAATCGCTCTTGCCGTCTGCAGCGTCAGTTCGTAGTTCTCCACAGTACACGGCCCAGCCATCATGACGATCTCCGACCCGCCGATGACAATATCCCCCACGCGTATCTGCGTCGTTTCCTTCTGAAACTCCCGGCTTACGAACTTGTAGGGGCGGATGATGGCAATGGCCCGCTCCACATACGGCAGGCGTTCGAGCTGCTCCAGATAGACAGCCTTATCTGCCTCAGGAACGCCTACAGCCCCGATCACTGTGCGCTCCGTACCGTATATCGGATGTATGCCGTAGCCCCATTCGCGGATTCGGTCTTCGACGTCCTGAATCTGCTCGGGTGTTGCGTCGGGCGCCATGACGATGATCATGCTTGTAGAACCTCCTTGAGCGCGTGGACAAGCCTCTCGTTCTCGCGGGGTTGGCCGACCGTTATGCGCAAGAATGTGGGAGCGCCGAAAATGTCCCCCGCCCGCACAATGACGCCCAGACGCAAGAGGGCCTGGAACAGAGCGCGACAGTCCCTGCCAGTATCCACCCACAGAAAGTTCCCTTGCGATGGATACACGCGCAGTCCGAGTCCCGCCAGCCGCTCCGTCAGGAACGACCTACCGACCACTGTCATCTCGCGGGAGCGCTGCACGTGCTTTGCGTCGTCCAGGGCAGCGCGTGCAGCCGCCTGGGCAAGGCTGTTAACGTTGAACGGCTCACGCACTCGCTCCAAGGCCGCGACGATCTCCGGACGGGCGATGCCGTATCCGATCCGTAGGCCGGCCAAGCCGTAGATCTTCGAGAAGGTCCTCAGCACAACCACGTTCTGGCGTGACCGCACGTATTCCAGCGTATCAGGATAGTCTCGCGCATCTACGTACTCGTAGTACGCCTCGTCGAAGCACACGATGCAACGCTCGCTGACGTTGTCGAGGAGGCGTTCGGTGTCCTTTCGCGCCAAGTAGCTACCGGTTGGGTTGTTCGGATTCGCGATGAACACGATGCGCGTCTCGTGCGTCACCGCAGCCAAGAGCACATCCACGTCATAGGCCCATTCGCACAACGGCACGCTTACACAGCGAGCCCGATTCAGGATGGCGGCAGCCTCGTAGCGCACAAACGTCGGGACCGCTTGAAGGACTTCGTCGCCAGGCTGAAGATATGCTAGACCGAGAAGGTGGATCAGCTCATCCGATCCGTTTCCGAAGACGAGCTCACCCTCCTGTACGCCAAGACTCCGGGCGAGCGCATGGCGAAGGTCCGGGCATGCGCCCTCCGGGTATAGATGAACATCACGAGCTGCCGCAACAATCGCATCGAGCGCCATTGGGGACGGTCCGAGAGCGTTTTCGTTCGACGCGAGTTTGACCACTTCCGACAGCCCGAGCTCTCTCCGGACTTCGGCGATCGGCTTACCGGGCTGGTAGGGCACCAGATCGGTAACATAAGGAGCCGGCTCGGGAGCCGGCACCAGTGAGCGATTCATAGAACGTCATCCTGATGTAGCTTTCGTGAAGTGTACCTCACGCCCCCCGGTCCCGACCCCTCGACGCCAGGTGGTTGACGTCCAAGTGGGTTTCCGCTATACTGTCCCTGCAGTGCGGAGAGGTGTCCGAGTGGTTTAAGGAACCCGTCTTGAAAACGGGCAGGCGATGAGCCTCGCGGGTTCGAATCCCGCCCTCTCCGCCCCAAGGATTCCCGCATGCCACTAGTCAGTCTCTACTTCTTCGCTCATCAGCCCGACAGGTTACTTCCATACGATAGCCGACGCGATCTGATCCGGGACGCTACAAGCCCTCTCTTCCCCCGACTATTCGATGAAGCCCTCAACCGCGAGGTCTTCGAGAAGGTGGCAGAGAAATGCTACCGTCCCGCGACGCACCTCCTTCTCGACCTCGTGCAGGCCAATGCCGCCGACACCAAGCCATTCAAGGTTTCATTCGGGCTTTCTGGCACGCTGGTGGAACAGATGGAGCGGTTCGGGCCAGACGTGCTCGAGATCTTCCAGTCGCTGGCGGCCACTGGCTGTGTAGAGTTCGTAGGCGAAACGTATTACCACTCCCTATCGGGGCTGTTCGACGCCAAACGCGAGGAGTTTCGGGAGCAGGTCGCCCTACACTCGAAACGGATGGAGCAGCTCTTCGGCATGCGCCCCACGTTCTTTCGCAACACGGAGTGTCTGTACAACAGTAGCATCGCCGCAACTGTTCAGAGCATGGGCTTCGAGGGGATGCTCACGGAAGGCACGGACAAGGTCCTCGAAGGCTGGCGGTCGCCCGACTTCGTGTACGCCGCCCCATGTGGATTGCCCGTCTTGCTGCGAAACTACCGTTTGTCCGATGATGTTGGCTACAGGTTCAGCAACCGTAACTGGGAAGGCTGGCCTCTTCGCGCCGAGCAGTTCGCAGCGTGGCTGGCCCAGGATACCGACATGCATATCCTCCTTGCCCTTGACTACGAAGCCATCGGCGAACACATGTGGGCAGATACTGGCATTTTCGACTTCCTTCGTGCCCTACCCGAAGCCGTGCGACGCCACCCATATCTGGAATTCGTCACGCCCACGGATGCGGTGCGGCGCCTGCCAATTATCGGTACGGTAGACGTTGGAGATTTCGAGACCATCTCGTGGGCCGACATGGAGCGAGACACGTCGGCATGGCTCGGTAACGAGATGCAACGGTTCTGTTACGAAGAGTTGCGCCGCCTGGAGCACGAGATCAAGGCGACTGGCGACCCCGAACTCCTCGACTGTTGGAGGCGCATGCAGACATCAGATCATCTCTACTACATGGCCACCAAGTCATTCAGTGATCAGGACGTTCACAGGTACTTCAGCGCGTACGGCTCCGTGTTCGACGCCTTCGTGCGTTTGCAGACTGCCATCACAGACCTGCGTCACATTGCCCATGCAAGGGCCAGGTCGGGCGGGGCAGCCTAGCGGTCTCTCTTGCCTGGTTACGCTTCTGTAGAGACCACCGCCGCTTCTACCACTTCCGCTGCGAACTGGTCATCAGCATCGCCAGGAAATAGCCCACTCAGTGGCGACTCCGCCAGCTCGTAGAGCGTCCAGCATGCGGCCGGCCATGATCGCCCGGGTGGCGGTGCCGCAGGAAGCGACAGGCGGCGGGCAGTCTCCCCGCCAGGATCCACCGAATGTAGCAGTTCTAGCACCTGATTGAGCCGCGCCAGGTAGTAGCCTGCCTCCTGAGCATCGTAGGACGCGAGCGCCGCGCGAAACTTGCCGCTTTCTTCTAACAGGCGTCCACCAAGGTGCTCCAGCGCAGTTCTCAGCCGCTCGCGGTCCTGCTGATCCGGCGTTGTGCTCTGTAGCCCTTCAACCCCCCCGCGCGGTGCGCCAAGCTGATCAGCTGATGGTAATGCGACTGTCGCGGGTGCTGCTGAAGGCTCGTCTACTGTAGACACCCCCTGCAATAGGGCGTCGAAGTCGAACTCTTCGGTACCGCGCCGAAGCTTCTCCCGTAAAGCGTCGGACTTATCCTGCCGCACGGAGCAACACCTCCTCCGTCAGCGCCTCGTAGTTCTGCGCTCCGGGCGCCCGGCGGTCGAATAAGATGATCGGCTTGCCCTCCAGCTCGGATTCGGAAAGGCGCACGTTCTTGTAGATTACGGTCTCGAACACCTTGTCGCCGAACCTCTGTCGGATCTCGGCGGCAATGGTTGCATGGAGCCTCGTTCCACGCTCGTACATCGTCAGCAGCACGCCCAGCAGCTCGACCCGAAAGCGAAGGCTGCGTGTGAGAGACACGATCATCTTGTTCAGCGTATTCATACCGGCGAACGCGTAATACTTCGGCTCCGTCGGGATGAGAAGATCCGTGGCTGCGACGATGGCGTTCTGCGTCAGCGTCCCCAGGGACGGCGGGCAGTCTATGAGCACCCAGTCGTATTCGGTAGCCTGGATGTGGTCCTCCAATGCGTTGCGCAGACGATATGCCTTGTCAGCGTGTGGCAAGAGGACCGCCTCGGTATGAGCCAGATCGAGATGCCCCGGCGCTAGGTAGAGTGGCAGATCGGCTATCTGTCGGACAATGGTCTCCATGGGGACGCCTTCAGGGTCCATCAGGACGTCCTGAAGGGCATGGTCCAGATCGTACCAGGGCACTCCAAGGCCCACCGTCAGGTTGGCCTGCGGGTCAAGATCGATGACGAGCGTGCGTTTGCCCCTCGCTGCGAGACATGCACCGAGATTCGCGACGGTCGTCGTCTTGGCCACACCGCCCTTCTGATTGACGACGGCTACGATTCTCACGAGCCACCGCCGACACTGCCGGGTCGGTCCTGTCCGTCGAAGAGCATGAGCTTGGACGCCGGTACTACCAGATAGCCAATGGGATTGTACGTGGTCCTAGGCTTCAGCGCCACCTGTACGGGATTCACTGCCGATCGGCCCGCAACCATGAAAATGCCGTTGCGCAGGTCGTCGAGGAATAGCATGTATTCCTGTGAGCGGTAGCGATCTGTCTGGACGCGTAGCTTGGTCAGGTCCACAATCGCCCTCCAAAGAGGCGATTCCGGATCCACAGCCCGCTCTGGCGGACGCAAGCTGACCAGGTCTCCTATGCAGAAAGGGTTCGACCAGATATCACCGATGGGGCACCAGTCGGTGGATTCGCTGTCTGTGTGAGTCGGAACACCCAACGTGGCTCCACCGGCGCTGTTCTTGATGGGATATAGTGCTCCACCGACCGTGCCATCCGAGACTTGGAGGCAGATGCCCAGCATGCAACCTTCGCCAGCTTTCTCACCCGAGCGCAGATAGACGATCCCCGACTCCTCGCGCCGTAGGATAGCCACGAATGCGTACGCCACCGGCTTCAGTCCCCGCAACCATCGGCGCGCTTCCTCGAATGCCTCGCTTGGCGCGTCGGTCTCCGGCCACTCGAGAACCGCGCTGTCCACTCCACCCTGTGCATCATAGGCCAGTACGGAGGGGCGCACGCCTCCTGACCGAACGAGTGCCCCTGTAGCCCCCACATCGAGCAGTGCGAACTCGGTCTCGAAGGCGAACTGTGGTGAAGACAAGTCGTGCATGCTCCCGGGATCGAGGAAAACGCAGCCTACTGCCGCCCACAGGCGTCTTCGGTCCACTTCCCCGTACCATCATTGTATTATGCCAGGCGTTCACGAGTCAAGCAAGGCTGCAACGCATGACGAACACCGAACACCGCGACCGGCTGTGAACGATATGGCAATTCGGACGTCTATACTGCTGTGAGGACCAGTAGGACGAGCCAGGAGTGGGGAACGACGCAGGGATGATACTTCCCACCGCGGCAGACGGTGATGCTGCGCTGGTGACACGGTGCCAGGGCGACGATCGACGGGCATTCAACGAGATCGTGGCTCGATACAAGGACCGTGTGTACAATTACATCCGCGGTATGGTCGGATGCACTGAGGATGCTGAGGATCTCGCGCAGGAGACGTTCGTGCGCGCCTATTCTGCCCTGGGATCATTCGAGAGCCGCGCAACCTTGCATACGTGGCTTTTTCGTATCGCCACGAACCTTTGCATTGACTACAAGCGCAGGGCCAGACGCATCGTCGGACGACAGCTGCCTTTGGATGCCATCGCTTCCGAAGCATCGCCGAGTTCAGTGTTGATCGCGGACTCGACGACCGATCCCGCGGTGGTATTAGGTGAAAAGGAACTCCACGAGTTGATTCAGGCCGCTGTTAGCAAGCTTCCCGAACGGCTGCGGACGGTATTCCTGCTTCACGACGTAGAAGGACTGAGATACGACGAAGTAGCAGCGGTCGTTCGGTGTCCACTAGGCACGGTGAAGTCCCGTCTGTTTCACGCAAGAATGGCCTTGAGAGAGACACTGCTGCCCTACCTACGTGGAGATGCGGTCATCACGGCATTCCGTAACTCAGCTGAGGACCAGGTTCCATGACGTGCGCGAAGGCTCACCGATTGGTCTCGGCCTGGCTGGACCAGGAGCTCTCTGCGGAAGAGATGATAGACCTGGAGAACCACCTCGATGCATGCCCGTCCTGCAGCATACTTGCATCTGACCTGGCGCGTATCCATCGGGCTGCGCGGATGCCAGCAACTGCGCCTATCGGAGATGACTTTCTGATCGGCGTGGAGACGCGAATCGCCGCATCCCGCCTACGTTCTCGGCGCTGTCGGTGGTCTGCCGCTACGCTGCCTCGCATGGGTCTCGTAGCGGCAGGGGTATGCGCGGTGGCAGTGCTTGCACTGACTTCCAACCCCAGGCAAAGGGTGTCGGAGTTCACCGAAGCTGAAGCAGAGACCAACCTGCGTATGGCAAGCATGCAGTCCGTAGGGCTAGCAGCCGGAGACCCGCTCGAAGACGTCGCCATAGCGAGCTTGACTGCACATGTGGCGGCTGCTGCCGAGAGCGAGGACGTCCGGTGACCAAGTCGCGATGCGCGGCACTGCGTTTTCCCGCACGCTGATCACTGCGCTCGGCGCAAGCTTCATGCTTGCGCACAGCTTCGCACAGGCGCAAGTTCTCCCCCGCCCACCAGCTCGCGAGAGACTGGCGCTTCAACTCCTGCACCGGTACCTTACCGCCGGTCAGTTCACACCATACGAGGCTGTTCAGGTCACCCAGACATTCGGCCCTGCTGCCCTGGAATCCCGCCAGATTGTGAAGTATGCAGGACCAAGACGACAGCGCATCGAGTATCTGTCTCCGCCGGCCCTGGAGGGCAATATCCTGCTCATCGCGGGAAGTCGCATCTTGAACTTCATCGCGCGACCTACGCCTCGCATCGTGGAAGGAGGTATCCCCGATGCAGCGCGCGACACGGCAAGAGACGAGCTGAGAACAGCACTCAGAGTTGGACGCGTGGCAGCACGCTATATAGGAACACAGTTGGTTGCCGGACGTGAGGCAGGTGTAGTGGAAGTCCGGTCCGGAGACGGTTCCCCCTTCAAACGGCTCTGGCTGGACAATGAGACCGGGGTTCGCCTGAAGTATGAGACAGTGGATGCGTCAGGCAACACGCTTGCCATGTCTTACATGACGAGGATCAGCTACCGACCGTCGTTCAATCCCGCAGACTTCGCGCCCGCGTCGCTGCCGCCCGTGCGCGCCCTGGCGCCCATCCTCTCGACACGTCCACTACGCAGCGTAGCTGAAGCCGAGCAGGAGGTGGGCTACGGCGTGCGGACTCCCATCCTGCCTCCTCGGTACCACTTGGTCAGTGTTTGGGTCGTCGGAGGTCGCAACCCGCGCACGGTGTTCCTCAGGTATTCCGATGGCGTTAACAGTCTCATCTTGAGCCAGAGGCCATTGCGGGACCGGGCGTCTGCGCGAGCCACACCATCGCAGGGGAAGCCCCTGAGGTCTTTCCGTGGCGTCGCGTTCTGGTCTTCCTCGGAGCGGAGTTACACGCTGTTCGGCAATGTTCGACCAGCCCTGCTGCACGCAATCGTGGCCAGCCTGCGCTAACCCCTGCCAACTAATCGCCTCAGGCCAAGGCAGCATCTACTTTGTTGATCGCCTCAGCCATGAGCTGTGCGTGCTTCGGTTCCATGGTGATGGTGAACCCGAAGCGTAGTGCACGTCCCAGAATGTCGAGGGTTCGAGGGCACATATCGGGCGAGTATTCCACGCGACCGGTGTAGGCAGGATGCGCCCAGGGAGCGGCTGCGGGATGATGGGAGTTCTGCTGCAGGATCGAATCCCAGTAGCGGTAGATATGTCGGTCCGGGAATCCCTCGTTGTGGGCGGTGCCGCACGGTAGCCCCTCAGCGGTCAGTGCTTCCGCAAACCTCTGCGCCAGGGAGGCGTCGTGGACTAGAATGGCAGCACTGACTCCGCAGTCGCCTGCTGGATCATCGACGTGTTGGAGCTCGTAACAGCGGCCGGGCGCGAGCGCCTCGATGAATGCTCGCTTCAGTCCGCGCAGGTGCTCCAGGATCCGGTCCAGTCTCCGCAATTGGACCAAGGCGATTGCGCCCAGCATTTCACTAGGGCGGTAGCACTGGGCGGAGAATGGCGGAGTAAGCCAGCCTTCCGCAGGGATGCTATCCCTCATCCACATGGGTAGCGCCGGATCGGCAGCGAAACATGCTCGCTCGTAGACACGTTCGTCGTCAGTGAAGACTAGGCCCCCTTCGCCACACGTGATGATCTTGAAGTAGTTCAGACTCCATGCTCCAGCCGCCCCGAAAGTGCCGACCGTGCGGCCATCGTACCGTCCGCCGATGCACTGACAGCAATCCTCGACCACAAGCAGGTCATGCCTTGCAGCCACATCCAGGATCGCACGGAGTCGACACGGCACGCCCTGCATGTGAACAGGAATGATGGCACGAGTCAGCAGCGTGATTTTCCGCTCCACATCGTTCGGGTCCAGGCCAAGGCTCTCGTCTATTTCCGCGATGATCGGCACAGCGCCAACAGCCACTACTGCCGCCGCAGTTGCGATGTAGGTATACGCAGGGACGATCACCTCATCGCCGGGACCGATCCCCAGACCAGCAAGCGCGCAGATGAGAGCACTGGTACCGGAATTCACCATCAGAGCTCGCTTCGTGCCGATCCATGCTGCCGCTTCACGCTCGAATGCCCTGACGCGGCTCTCGGGGTGGAACCGAAACAGTTGGCCGGTTTCTAGCACTTCCCTCACGGCGGCGAACTCTTCATCGCCGATCAGTGAGACCCCAGGACCGCCACCTTTGCTCGACGGAAATGGCTCGGTGATGGTCTTCGGACCACCATGGATAGCGAGCGTTGACATGCCCGGTTACCTCCTTTCCCGAGAACGCACCTAGCGTGGTGAGTCATTTCGACAGGAGTCCCCGAGCTACCTGCGCCGTGTCTGCCAGGTTTTGCTGTACTCTTGTGCGTCGTAGTCCATCCGGGCCGCTCAGGCCGCGAACGCACGTTGACTTAGAGGGCCGAGAAGCGGTAGACTTTGTGGCCGGTTCGTGGGACACTGCGCAACCTGTCTCGTGCCCGATTGCACCGAATCACAAGTCCGAGGGATCGGTGCGTCGGGCACTAATGTGATGCATCGCGGAGAGTCATCGTTTGTTTGAAAGCCTGACCGACAAGCTACAAGCTGTGTTTGCGCGCCTGCGCGGCAGAGGACGCCTTACCGAACAGGACGTTGCCGAAGCGCTGCGGGAGGTTCGTCTTGCGCTGCTGGAAGCGGATGTCAACTACAGAGTTGCCAAGGACTTCTTGCAGCGAGTGCGCGAACGCGCTACAGGTCAGGAGGTATTCGAAACCCTGACGGGGGCGCAGACTGTCGTCCGTATCGTTCATGCAGAGTTGACGCAACTGCTCGGTGGCACAAACGCGCAAATTGCCTTTGCACCTAAGCCGCCTACCGTGATCATGGTATGCGGTCTCCAAGGATCTGGCAAGACCACAACCTGCGCCAAGTTGGCCCAGTGGACTCGGAAGCACGGACGCCATGCCCTGCTCGTTGCTGCCGATATCTACCGGCCTGCTGCACGCCGCCAACTGGAAGTCCTCGGCGAACAGGTGCGAGCACCCGTCTTCGCTGGGACCGACGAGCAGAGCCCACCGGAGATAGCTGCCGAGGCTGTACGCCATGCGGCCACACACGGCCGGGATGTTGTCATTGTGGACACAGCCGGCCGCCTCCATGTGGACGAAGCGATGATGGAGGAGCTGGACCTAGTCAAGCAGGCGGTGGCCCCGCACGAAATCCTGCTCGTCGTGGATGCAATGACCGGTCAGGATGCGGTGACCTTCGCAGCCGATTTCCACCAACGTCTAACCGTGTCCGGTTTCGTACTGACGAAGCTGGACGGGGATGCGCGTGGAGGCGCTGCTCTGTCGATTCGCAGCGTCACCGGAGTACCCATCAAGTTCGTTGGCGTCGGCGAGAAGCTCGACAACTTAGAGGCGTTTCACCCCGACAGAATGGCATCCAGAATCCTCGGCATGGGGGATGTCCTCTCGCTTATCGAGAAGGCAGAGGAAGCCGTGGATCAACGTCGCGCCCTGGAGATGGAGCGGCGTCTCAGGGAAGACCGTTTCGATCTGAATGACTTTCTGGAGCAGTTGCAGCAGGTACGAAAGATGGGCCCCTTGGAGCAGGTCCTCGGGATGCTCCCGGGTATGAGTCGTCTGAAGGATCTGCAGGTGGATGAGAGGCAGATCCGACGGCAAGAAGCGATTGTAAGATCGATGACCCCGGAGGAAAGGGAGGATCCCTCCATCATCGGTGGGAGTCGCAAGCGGCGAATCGCGGCAGGATGCGGTATGACAGTGCAGGATGTGAATCAGTTCCTGCGTCAGTTCGAAAATATGCGGCAGATGGTACGGCAAGTGATGGGTACGCAGGGGCGCGGCAAACGCCGGCGTGGTCTGCGTCTGCCCATCTGAGCCACACTGCGTCGAGTCAGGACCGTTGCCTCGATGGCAACTATCGTCTGAAGGAGCAGAGCATTGGCAACAAAGATACGGCTACGCCGAATGGGATCGAGGGGCAGAGCGTTCTACCGCGTGGTAGTGAGCGATAGTCGTAGCCCACGAGACGGTAGGTTCATAGAGATCCTGGGCTACTACGATCCGCGGACCGACCCACCGACGATCAAGGTGGAAGAAGAACGAGCACGATACTGGCTCGGCGTCGGCGCTCAACCGACCGACATTACCCGGGCTATCTTGCGAAAGGCAGGCGTGTTGCCACCGGCTGCAGGCGCCAACGCCTCTGCTGACGATAGCCAGCCCGTCTAGACCAGCGATGGAAGACCCTGTAGCCGCCATCCTGTCGTGCGTTGTCTCGGGTATCGTGGACGACCCCGAGGCTGTCAGTGTTACCGCCTATGAAGACGGCGGTGGCACAACGTACGAAGTCCGCGTGGCGTCGGATGATATGGGCAAAGTCATTGGACGTCAGGGACGGATCGCGTCCGCGTTGCGTCTGGTGGCTCGTGCGGCCGCCATGAAACGCCACCGGCGCGTGCAGGTGGAGTTCACGGCTTGAGATCATAGTGCAATGGATGCACAGTGGGACTGGACCATAGGCCGCGTTGTGGCGCCCTTCGGTATCCGCGGAGAGATGAAGACGGAAATCCTCACGGATTTTCCCGAACGGTTCAGGGATGTGGAAGAGGTGGCACTGGTTCAGGCCGGGCAGCCCGTGCGAGTCATGGAGATCCAGGGCGTGCGGTTCCACAAGGGCGCGGTACTGCTGAAGGTGGTTGGGGTCGACACTATCGAGGACGTAGAGGCCCTTCGTGGCGCGGAGGTTCGCATCAAGCGACAAGATGCGGTCCACCTGCCGGACGGCAGCTACTACGTAAGCGATCTGATCGGCATGCAGGTGGTAACCGTGGCTGGTCAGTGCGTCGGTCTCGTCAATGACGTCATCCAGTCGCCCGGTCATGACCAGTTGCTTGTGGGCGAGTCGCTGATACCCATGGTCCACGCCATTGTGTTGGATATAGACGTCGCCGCCCGACGCATCACCGTGGATCCGCCGGACGGGCTGTTGCCTGGGGTTTCATCGAACGACGGGGCATGGTAGTCGGCAGCACCTCGCCGATAACTCGCTATGGAACTGAGTGTTCTCACCATATTCCCCCAGATGATTACCGACGCTCTTTCCTACGGAGTGGTGGGGCGTGCTCTTGACGCCGGTCTGCTGGCAGTGCGAGCCATAGACCTCCGATGTTACACGCATGACAGTCACCGCTCCACCGACGACACGCCCTATGGCGGCGGGGGCGGCATGGTGATGAAGCTCCAGCCCGTGGCCGAGGCCCTGCATCATCTCCGCCACGCCGGCAAGCTCGACCGAGTCATCGTGACGGACCCGCAGGGGCAGCGGTTCACACAGCGTGCTGCGGAAGACCTCGCCTCGTGCGATAGAGTCGCGATCATATGCGGTCGTTACGAGGGTGTGGATGAACGGATCAAGGACGTCCTGGCCACGCACGTCTACTCGATTGGCGATTTCGTCCTATCTGGTGGTGAACTGGCGGCGCTCGTCATCGTGGACGCAGTAACGCGCTTACTACCCGGTGTTCTGGGCTGGGCAGAAGCGCCGGAACACGATAGTTTCGCAGACGGTCTCCTGGATTGGCCTCACTACACCAAGCCTCGCATCTACAGCCATGTCCAGGTACCTAGGGTTCTGCTTGACGGCAATCATGCTGACGTCATGCGATGGCGAAGATGGCAGCAGTTGGACCGGACGCGTCGCCTCCGGCCAGACCTGTGGGCACGCCGAGGCGTTACGATGGAAGACTTGAGGATTCTGGCGGATGGCCCGGCGTAGCCGCCCGGGTTCCATGACTTGATGAAGGGAGATAGATTGTGTCGAAGATAATCACGGATATCGAGCAAGCACAGTGCAAGGAAAAGACGCCGACGTTGCGCGCAGGTGACACAGCTCGTGTCCATGCCAAGGTCATCGAAGGTGGCAAGGAACGTATTCAGGTGTTCGAGGGAATAGTCATCGCACTCCGGGGCGCGAACAACCGCGCATCGGTAACACTCCGCAAGACATCCCACGGCGTCGGTGTGGAGAAGACGTTCCTTATTCACTCGCCTCGTGTGGATCGAATCGAGATCCTGCGACGTGGCCGCGTTCGTAGGGCCAAGCTTTACTATCTACGCAACGTAGTCGGTAAGAAGGCTCGAATCAAGGAAGACCGTCGCGTACGCAACGGCGAACAAGAGGAGGCATGACGACGATCCGAGCCAGTAAGATGAGCGCGGCGCGCCTCCGGGCCCAAGTGCACAGCTTCTCCGGCCCCTCTGTTGCGCAGACGAAGGATGACCGGTGGCTCCCCACGAAGTAGGCGTCACGGAGTATCTGGCCAACCTCAGCACGACGACGATCGTGTTGATAGCCGCCGCGCTCACCGTTGTGCGTCTCGTTCTCGTCCCATTCCGGGCTGCGGTGGCCCGTGCCCTGGCGGAGCTGGCGGAGTCCCTCGTCATCGCCAGCGTGCTGGTGTTCTTGATCATCCGCCCGTTCTTCGTGCAGGCGTTCTACATCCCCACCGAATCCATGGAGCCGACACTGTGCGGGCACGATGCGGGCATCTCCCGCACAGGTGTCAGCTACTCGGATAGCTGCCACGATCACCTATTCGTGGATAAGCTGAGTTACCGACTGAGGGACCCACACCGTGGAGAGATCATCGTCTTCCGGGCCGAGACCAAGGCCGACCCGATGCATCGTCAGGAGAATATCCTGATCAAGCGCCTTGTCGGTGTACCGGGCGATACGCTCGAGGTGAAGCGTGATGAACATGGCGAGCTGAGGCTCTTCGTCAACGGTACCGCTGCAAAGGAACCCTACGTGGCCGAGCCCATGCAGGACCGTATGGACGCCATGTACGCCACACGGGGTCCTCTGACACTGGGCAAGGGCCAGTACTTCGTCATGGGCGATAACCGTAACAACAGCAACGACAGTAGGTATTGGGGCACGCTATCGCGAGACCGGATCATCGGGAAGGCATTGCTGGTCTTCTGGCCGTTGCAGCGTATCCGCTTCGTCCACTAAGAATCTGCGGCCGGATGCCAGCTCTGCTTTGTCTTCGATGGGAGGTCCCGTTGACCGGAAGGAGGAGTGGTGACGCCAAGCCGAACACCGTCGTGGGACGCGGAGCTCGCCGCACATCGTGAAGGTTACGGACGCGTTGCCGGGCTGGACGAGGCTGGTCGTGGCCCGCTGGCTGGCCCTGTAGTTGCTGCGTGCGTCCTCCTGCCTCTAGGTATCTCGCTAGATGGCGTTGCAGATTCGAAGACACTTACCGCTTCAGCGAGGGTCTCTGCCTTTGACGCCATTCGAGCCACGGCACTTGCCATCGGCATCGGCAAGGCGGAGGCTGCGGAGATCGACTCGCTGAACGTGCTTCGGGCCACGCATCTGGCTATGCGCCGCGCCTACGAAGCGTGCGAACCCCGCCCAGATTTCGTCTTGGTGGATGGCCTTCCGGTACCGAGTCTACCCATCCGACATCAGGCAATCGTGAAGGGAGACGTTACCTCCGTGTCCATCGCAGCCGCGAGTATTGTCGCCAAGGTCACCCGCGACCGCATCATGGAGCAGCTCGACTGTGAAAACCCTGACTACGGCTTCGCCCAGCACAAGGGTTATCCCACTCCGGAGCATCTGGCAGCACTCCAACGGCTCGGACCCTCGCCAGAGCACCGCCGGTCCTTCGAACCTGTACGCCGTGCCCTCGGGCAGGCGACTTTCTTACCACAGGGTGAGACGATGCCAACTCTCAGCGGTGCGCGTGGGGAAGCGCTTGCTCGACTTTACTTGGAGCGCATAGGCCACCGGATCCTGGAGACGGACTACCGGTCTGGTCGGTATCAGATTGACATCGTCAGTCTCGACGATGATACGCTAGTCTTCGTCGAGGTCAAGACTTCGTCCAAGTACATCGCCGACCTTTCCCCGGACATCGTCTCCTATCCCCAGCGTCGGCGCATCGCACAGGCCGCACGTGCCTTCCTGGCCAACTACGGAGGCACGTACCGGGAATGTCGTTTCGACGTCATCGAGGTGAAGCTCTCAGGCAAGGCACCCCGAATTCAGCATCACAAGGGCGCTTTCGATGCGGATACTGCCGACTGGTGACGAATCTCTAGGCCACCGCCGGGTCTAGCACGCACAGCGTCCCAGCCCCGGCGTCCAGTTCTGCGGTACACCCAAGCGGTATCGTAAGCGGCGATGGCACGTGTCCAATCGGCACGTCGGCCAGCATAGGTCGCCCGAGCGGACCCAGGACGTCGGCCCACAGTTCGTGGAGATCGAAGGGGCAGGGCGCCACGTCGTCCACGAGATTCGAGACTGTGCCAATGACGAATCCTGCCGCCTCGTCCAGACAACCGCTTCTGACGATCTGGGTCAACATGCGGTCCACCCGATACAGAGGCTCGTGCGTATCCTCCAGCAAGACGATGCAACCCCCGAAATCCGGCTCTTCGGGAGTCGCCAGAGCAGCACACAATAGGGACAGACAGCCTCCCGCCAGCCTCCCACGAACTTGTCCAGAAACGAGGCACGTAGCCCGATCCTCTGGAGCTACAACGTACCCGAGCGGTGTGGGTTCCGTTAGGGTCCGGATGAGCATACGCCGGCACTGATCATCGGCATCGCTTCCGAGCGTTGTAACCATCGGGCCGTGAAACGTAACGATGCCGGCATGGCGGTCCATAGCCAGGTGGAGTGTCGTTATGTCGCTGTAGCCCACGAAAGGCTTCGGGTGTGCGCATACGGTATCCCAGTCTATGCAGTCCACCATACGGCTCGCGCCGTATCCACCTCGGGCGCACATGACTGCCCCGATATCGCAGCGCTCGAACATCTCCGTGAAGTCGGCAGCCCGCGCAGCGTCCATTCCTGCAAGGTACCCGTACTGGTCGAAGACGTGAGTCGCAAGCACAGGTCGGTATCCAAGCGACGCTATGTATTCCACCCCACGCATGAATGCAGTATCTCGCAGGGGACTGGACGGTGCCACGATCCCGATCGCGGCACCAGGACGAAGCCTCGGGGGCGGGCGTCGGCCGGTCAGGAGCGCCCTCCGTAAGGGCTTCGAACCACGATGCGGCCGTTCTTGCCATTCGGGTCGAACAGCGCAAGAACGCACTCCGCCGCGTCCTGATGCAATACGCAAAGGTGGCGACCGTCGGGAGAAAGAGCAGGCACGAACCTGGGCCATGGCGCCTGGGATCC
This sequence comes from Chthonomonadales bacterium, assembly GCA_037443035.1. GTDB lineage: Bacteria > Armatimonadota > Chthonomonadetes > Chthonomonadales > CAJBBX01 > JABWBA01. The sequence goes on along the minus strand of JBBIPC010000001.1, from coordinate 163,781 downwards.
CGTTCGATGGGCAGCCCGCACCTGACTGGCGCCGTTGCCCGTTAGGGGGATACTGAAGAGCCGCAGCACTTCCCCACCACCCTTGGCCGCATACGACGCAACTACAGCCAGACGGTTGCTGGACGGAGAGACGAGCACTGTGTCGAGAGCGACCGGTGCACTCTGCGGCGTCGGGTTGATGAGCGAGACGCGCTCAGGAAAGCGGAGTCGTCGGACCGACCGAGTGTTGGTATCGAACTCGTACAGGGACAGCAAAATGTACCGAAGGTTCCTGCTGCTTCTGGCCCACACGACGGAGTGCCTATCGCATCCCAGCGCCATTGCTATGACGTCTCCAGTCGAGGAGATCTGCCGCACCTGACCGCTCTCCACCGCATACACGTCCGTCCTAGATCCCCTGCTTCCAAGCAGCATCACATCGTCCGTGCCGTACAACCACACTAGCCCTCTCGCCTCTACACTTTGGAGTTCGAGATCCACACGTAGCGTCTCGCCGAACTCCGTAGCATTGAAGAACACCACCTTGAGCTGGCCGTCGTCGGCGCGTGCGATGCCAGCGAACCGCTTCCCGTCTTCCCGCCAAGCGAACGGCGGCCCGATAGGGACACGGAGGGTCCGCTCGCGGCCCGTCTTGAGATTCCGCAGCCGCGTCTGCACGGCTTGCCCAGAAAGAACGCTATACACGAGGAACTGACCATCAGGCGACCAGGACGCCCCAGCGACACTTGCGCCACCACCGAGAAGTTCCACGCGTCCCGTTTCGAGAGCGATGATCGCTGCGGAGTCGGCGTTTGATGCCTCCGCTGGCCACGTTGCAACGACAGCGTCACCGGAGGGGCTGAACTCACAGAACGGGACCGCGTCAGCACTCTCACGGACCAGAAGCACTAGGATTGCCACCGCCAGGCTACGTGGCATACAGCGCAATGACCTCAGCATTAGTCGCCTACTCCTGCGAATGATCTACGACCGTCGGCGGGAAGCCAGCCTGATGCATCCGCGCGACGATCGCTTCCTGACTCGTGAGACCCTCGTCGTACGCAACTCGGACCGACTTCCCAGGGACATCCACGCCAAGCACCTCGACCCCTGCCATTCTGCCCAGCGAGCGGCGGATGGACGCTGCACATCCGTCGCAGTGTATTTCCGGTGCAATAAGCGTTAGAACCGGCATCGCTCAACTCCCTTCTCGCTGGCGCCACCAGCGGTACTTGATAAGCGTCCAGACGGCAATAACGCCGTCGGTCCATCGTATCTTCTTGCCCTCCTTCATGCTTCGAGCCGTGTAGCGGATAGGGACCTCCGCGATGTGCATACCGCGCCTCAGGACCTTCGCCGTCACCTCAGGGCAGAACTCGAAGCGGCGACACTCGAGCGGAATGCTCCTCAGGACATCGGTACGAAATGCCTTGTAGCATGTTGCTTCATCGGTGATTGGTTCGCCGTAGAGCCATCGAACGAGGCCCGCCAGGATCCGGTTGATGATCTTGTTCAGCAACCGCATGGGCGGCATGCCGTGCGCGAAACGCGTTCCGTAGACCACCGGAGCACCATCGCGGAGCACCTCCAGCAACTTCGCATAATCCGACGGGTCGTATTCCAAATCGCCGTCCTGTATGACGATGTACTCCCCCCGAACGAGGGGCAGGCCAGCGCGAATGGCTGCGCCCTTGCCACCGTTGCGTTCCAGATAGTGAATACGAACTCCCTCGCACTTCGCTTCTACATGCTCCCGCAGATACTCCGTCGTCCCGTCTGTACTCGCGTCGTCTATGATGAGCACCTCTTTCTCGACGGGAGCATCTAGCACACGGCGGAGGACCTCACCGATCGTGGGCAGCTCATTGTACACCGGCATGAGCACCGTCAGCATGCCGGGGATGAGGTCATCGGCCCGGTCTCTCCGTCGAGAGTCGCCGTTCACTGCACGCCGCCAAACCGCTCCAAGGACCGCTGCAGATCCCGCTGCTGAACAGCAAGGCACAAGTCGCCGCGGGTTCGCTCCAAGACAGCGCGGAAGGCATCGGTGGTCCGTCTGAGGCCGCCGGTGATAGCGTCGGGAAAGTCGCACGCGATGAGTTCGTAGTAGATCTCATCCATGGCGCCGAGAACCCTGTCGGCTTCGGCTATGTCGCCCAAGCGCAGCCGGTCGAGGACATATCGCCTGCCCTCGCTACCAGCTTCGGCAAGGCCGTTGAGGTAGGCGGCAGGCTCTACCCCGAGCGACTCCGGTGTATCGTAGGGACGGTTCCGAATCAGGCATCCCACAAGAGCAGCTTCCGCGTATTCCTTCTGCGCGTCATGTACGTAGCCAGCATAGTAGATCGCGGGGTAGGCCTCTAGCACCCGACGTACCGCTTCGAAGCCCTCCCTCGCCCTGCCGAGCCATGCCTCGGCTTCTTCGAACTCACCCCTGTGCAGAGCGCGTATGGAGCGAGACGAGCACTGGATTGTCGCGCGGCATTGCCGCAGTGCTTCCTCCCGAGCCGCGGAAGCGCTCTCTAGGGTCTCGCGAAGCCGAGCCGCGATCTCGGCTAGACTTCCACCGCTCATAAGTAGCCCGCCCTTTTCATGCTGATCCACTTCGACTCTCCTATGATCAGGTGGTCCAACAGCTCGATCCCCAGAACCCGCCCGGCCTCCGCCAGCCGTTGCGTTGTCGCCCTGTCCTCCCTGCTGGGAGTTGGATCGCCGCTTGGATGATTGTGCGCCACGATCACGGCTGCTCCTGACGCCGCGATGGCCTCTCGAAACACCTCCCTCGGATGCACGAGACTCGCATCCAATGTTCCCATGGATGCCATCTTCACGCGAATGATGCGATGCTTCGTGTCGAGCACCAGCACGCGAAACTGCTCGACCTTCAGGTCGCGCATTTCTGGCATTAACATGTCGGCGACTTCCTCGGGGCTGCCGACCGTACGCCGCTCATCCTCCATCTGAACCGCCAAGCGGCGGCCTAGCTCCACGCACGCGGCGATCTGGATAGCTTTGACCTTGCCCACCCCTTCCGTCCGAATCAGCTCACCGATGTCAGCCCTGGCAAGACCACGCAGACCACCATGCGCATGAAGGAGACGATCTGCCAGAGATAGAGCGCTGCGACCCGCCGTGCCCGTGCGCAGTATGATGGCAAGGAGCTCTTGCGTGGAGAGCGATTGCGCGCCGTTGCGCGCAAGCTTCTCCCGCGGCCGCTCGTCGGTCGGCAGATCTCGGATCGTCACGCTGTAGCCATCGTCTGAAACTTCCATGCTCCTGACTCTACGCTCCTCCTTACCGTCTCGCGGCATGATACACCATCGTGGAGACTAGCGCTCTGTCGTCCGCAGCGTCTGCGAGAATGCCCGTGGGTGGGAGCGTCGGTACACTCGGCGCAAGCGATCGCGCTCCACGTGTGTGTAGATCTCTGTCGTCGTCACGCGAGCGTGGCCGAGCAGCTCTTGGATGATGCGCAGGTCTGCGCCCCTGGCGAGCATGTGCGTCGCGAAACTGTGCCGCAACGTGTGGGGGCTTACCCGGCGAGTGATACCTGCCCGTATGGCTTCACGCCGCACTATGCGCCAGACCGCCTGGCGCGCGATCGGCCGGCTCCTCCGTCCTCCGAACAACAGTGTCGCCGAAGATAAGTTCCCGCCTTGTTGACGAAGCGCTGCGCAATGCGCAGCGAGCCAGCGCAGTGCAGGCCGTCCCAGTGGCACAATCCGCTCTTTGTTTCCCTTGCCGCGGCAATGAACCGTGCCAGCCTCGAAGTCCACGTCTCCTACCGTCAGGCGCACCAGTTCCGACACCCTGAGACCCGACGAGTAGAGGACTTCGAGCATGGCGCGATCGCGTATGGCCGTCCGGTCATGCATCGGACGAGCGCCCAGCAGCTTGGCGATCTGCAACGGCGACAACACAGAAGGTAGCTTGTGGGCTGCCCGGAGTGGCGGTGTATCCTCCGCGAAGTTCGTGGGCAGATAGCCTTCGGCATGGGCGAATCTGGAGAACGACTTGATAGCGGCAACCTTGCGAGCGATGGTGGCATCGCTCATGCTGCTGCGTCGGAGATCAGCTATGAAGGACTCGACGCTCTCGACTCCCAGCCTGGATACATCGTATGCCTCTGAAGCCTTCATGTAGCCGCAGAACTGGCGAAGATCACGGCCGTAGGCCTCAATCGTGTTGGACGAGGCGCCTCGCTCGACGGCCATGTGCTCCAAGAACCGTTCGATAAGCTCGGAGAGCGTCAACGGTGCATGCCTGCGCGCACGTACACAGTGATTCGGGGGCAGACGTAGAGCATGTCGTTGGGCAAGTAGGTCTCTGATGCCGCGACAATACCCCACAGGCGTGGACGCCCACCGAATCTCACAGTCCTGCGGCCGATGCGAGCCAGGCGGTGGAACTCGAGAGCCTGCGGCAGATGCAGCCGCAACGCGTCCTGGCTCTCCAGGTCCGATATGACAACACAGTCTGGCGCACTCTCGGTCAGCACCCGTGTATCCCACTCGGTGTCCTGCCTTGGCAGGAGCAACCGGTACTCGCTAGGCGCGGCCAAGATGAGTCTGCGACGTGCTGCACCTGGTACGGGAGCTGTGAATACTGGCAGCAGTGGAGGGGACCAATACCATGGCGTGGTGGCGAAGGCGATCGTAGCACCACGCGGGAGCGCCTGCTGGATGAATTCGGCTGCCTCGTCGCGGGGATCCGTCGAAGCCATGCGGTGTGCGTATGCGACCGACGCATGCAACGCTGGAAGAACTCCCAGCACAACCACGGCCGCGCCGATCCGCCTGATGAGCGCGAAGCGGGTCATGCCGCTTCCGAAGAAGCCTACTATCAGACACAGAGGCGGTAGTAGCGGTATCATGTACCGGGCGAATCGTACCTGAGCAGCCCCCATGAAGAGGTAGTAGACAAGAACGAACGGTAGGATGAGCTGCAATTCCCGGCAGCGACGCCAGTCCGCCAGAAGAACTGCGGCCGTGACTACGGCGAGCAGTGGCAGGCCGAGCCCATGACGTAGGGAGCTGGCGTAATGGTAGACCCAGCCATTGCCGGTGTCCTGAAACAGCAGCCCCATCCCCTGCGCAGACTTGCGTGCCTCGAAAACAATGTCGGAGCTGAACTTCGGCCAGTTCAGCAGAGCACCAGGACAGCCAAACAGAAAGCCGGCAAGAACGCCCACAGCTACGACGCCCAGGACGGTCATACAAGAAGCAGGCCCCTCGCCGTCTCGCCGTTGCTGCCACCAGCGAAGAGCGACAGCGGTGAGGGGCACTGCCGTTACGAGGACCACGTTGTAGCGGGTGGCAGCCGCCAGACCAGCCAGAAGCCCCGATGCCAGAGCAGCGCCTAACCTACCCTTCTGCAAGTACCACGCCCCCAGGAGCATGGAAGCGGTCGCCAGACACGTGGCCGTCACGTCCACGGTAGCGAAGTGTGCATGCACCACAGCGAGAGGGATGACCGCGTAGGTGGTGCCTGCAACTAGCCCAACCCCGCGACGTCCCACGACGCGCCCATACCACCACAGCATCATGCAGGTGAGAACAGCCATGAGGACGGACAGCAGCCTTCCCACAAGGATCATCGCCCCCAGGGTCTCGTACGGCGGGACTTTGGTCTCGTTGATGGAAGGTACCGCCACGAAACCGTAGGCACTGTTCACGGCCACTGCAACCTGCCATAACAGGAAGTAGAACGAACCATAGTTGTAGAAGCCTATGTCCAGATGGGGGCGGGCCACGCCTCGATCCAGCACGCCGTTGAACAGATTCACGCCTTCGTCCGGATGGTAGGTACACATCTGGTCGGCATTCGGCAGCCCCCAGTGAATGCCCCAGGCGCGCAGTACAACCGCCATACCAACAACCGCAGCAAGGCCAGCCGCTTCGAGAACCCGCCCGCGGATGACCTCGGCGGATCCGAGTGGGCGGCTGTTCCCATCCGGCTGTCGAGCCATCCGGAACTGCCCCTAACCGGCTTCCTGAAACGTGGCCCCGAGCTCCGACTTCAGCCTCTCTCGCATGCGATCCACGACGCCGTCCACGTCTGCATCGGTCAGGGTGCGATCTCCGGCACGGAACACGAGGGACAGCGTGAAGCTTCGCGTACCTTCCGGCAAAGGCGGTCCAGAAAAGACATCCACCAGCGTAAGCTCTGCCAGCCACTCACCGGCCACTTCCTCCACCCGTGCACGCACGTCCTCGTATGGCACATCCATCGGCACGCGTGGCGCCAGGTCGCGGGCAACCGATGGGTACTTGCTTAGCTGCGCTGGCGTGGGCCGAGCCACGCCCGCCGCTAGTCGCAACGGTTCCAGTAGGAGTTCGAAGACCACGCACCGCTCTCGCAGATGGAGATCGGCATGCTTGGCCGGATGCAGTTCGCCGACAACACCGATTCGGTGCCCATCGAGCGTAACCGCGGCCTGACGTGTCGGGTGGAGGCGCGGGTCATCGCTCGGCTGAAACCGTAGCTCCAGTTTCCACTGTCCTGAGATCCGCTCGACAAGGCCCTTGCCCACGTAGAACGGGGTTACTTCGGCAGTGAGCTTGTGCCACGAGCGCGGAGTCGTCCGACCGCTCACTAGACCCGCGACGGCATCGCGCTCCAGGTAGGTGCCGTCCCGCGTGACCGCGAAGACCGGGCCAACTTCGAAGAAAGCCAGCGGACCGAGTCCTCGACGCGCGTTACGACTGGCAACATCGCATAGGCCCGGGATGAGCGAGCGCCGGAGACCCGAGAGTTCGGCAGAGAGGGCACTACGGATCGCTACTCGCTGGGTCTCCGGCGATGGGTCATCGAGATCCGACGGGGCCATCAGCGTGTGGCACACGACCTCCTGTAGCCCTGCTCCGATGAGGTTGTCCCTAACCGCGTCACGGAATCGTGCCTCCTCGGTATCCGTGCCGCGCGTTGTCAGACCCGTCATGAGGCGTTCGGGAATTCTGTCGTAACCGAGAACGCGGGCGACTTCCTCCACCACATCCACTTCCCTAACGATGTCCGGTCGCCACGATGGCGGCCGCACCTCCCAGACACCTGCGTCCACCTGCACTAGACCGAATCCGAGCCTCTCCAGAGCCTGCGTCACATCCTCGGCCGATGGCTCGTAACCCATCAGGAGACGGCACCTGCTCAGCCGAAGCACCACCGATCGTAGTTCCCGTCGTCCCGGATAGACATCCACCACTCCCATAACGGGTCTACCTGCGCCCAGTTCTTCGATGAGCTTACAGGCCAGGTCCGCGGCATAGACAACGCCTTCTGGGTCTACGATCCTTTCGAAGCGATAGGACGCTTCTGTATTCAACGCGAGCGTCCGAGCTGTGCGTCGGATACAACGCCTATCAAAGTGGGCGGATTCCAACAAGAGCGTTCGTGTGCGTTCCGTGATCTCTGTCTCGGCCCCTCCCATGATTCCTGCCAGCGCAACCGGTCGCCGAGCATCTGCGATAACCAACATGTCGTTGTTCAGGAGTCGCTCGACTCCATCGAGCGTCGTAAGCACTTCGCCGTTTCGCGCACGCCGCACGACGATCCGGCGTTCCGTAAGGGTGTCGTAGTCGAAGGCGTGGAGTGGCTGACCGGTCTCCAGCATGACGTAGTTCGTGATATCCACAACGTTGGATATGGGACGCATCCCCGCTGCTGCCAGCCGATCCTGTATCCACGCCGGGGATTCGCCAATGCGAAGGTCTTCGACGACTCGTGCCGCGTAGCGCGGGCAGAGGTCAGGTGCCTCGATGGTCACAGCAGTGTAAGCCGCCGCATCTGGTGGCTCGTCCGCAGAGCTCGGCACGACCTGTCTTCCGCGGAACTGAATGCGACAGCTAGCCGCTAACTCCCGTGCAAGACCGAGCACCGACAGGCAGTCACCGCGGTTAGGAGTTACCTTGATGTCGAGGACGATACCGACGTCCGATTCCTCCGATGCTTCGACCTCCAGACCCGCCATTGTCAGCCGGTCGGCGATCTGGTCGGCCGACATCTCCACCGGCGCGAATTCCCTAATCCACTCTACAGGCACCTTCATAGCCTTCCTCCTCTACAGTAAACGGTCAGAAGCAGCTCAGGAAGCGAATGTCATTATCCAGGTAGTTGCGCAGGTCGGTGACGCCATGCCGAATCATGTGGATCCGCTCCACGCCCAGGCCGAAGGCGAAGCCAGTGTAGCGTTCCGAATCGATGCCGTAATGCTCGAGGATGTTCGGATGGATCAGCCCGGCTCCGCCTAGTTCTAGCCACCGACCATGCCACAGGATGGAGTAATCCACGCCTGGCTCTACGAATGGAAAGTAGTCCGGACGAAATCGCACCTGGACATCCTCACCGAACATTGCGCTCGCGAAGCACCGCAGAATCCCCTTCAGGTCGGCAAGAGAGATGCCCTCATCCGCCATGAACACGTCCACCTGGTGAAACGTATGGTGATGCGTCGCGTCGACAGCTTCATAACGGAAGCATCGTCCGGTAGTCGCGATGCGGAACGGCGGCCGCCTCTGGCACATTACCCGTCCCTGAATGGAGGTAGTCTGTGTGCGTAGGAGACGGCTGTCGTCCACATAGAAGGTCATTTGTTCATCGAAGGCTGGATGCTCCTCAGGATAGTTCAGAGCTTCGAAGTTGTGCTCGTAGTCTTCCAACTCTGGACCGTCAACGAACTCGAATCCCAACCCAATCAGCACTTCCTTGATGCGCCGGACGGTGGCGGACAGAGGATGCAGCCGACCACAGGGGACTGGCAAGCCAGGCAACGTTACATCCACTGCTTCGGAGGCTAGGCGCTGCCGCAACTCCTCTGCTTCGACGAAGGCGCGGCGCTCTGCCACCATCCTTGTCAGCGCTGCCTTGGCCTCGTTGACCCGGGCGCCAAACGTTGGTCTTTGCTCTAGCGGAAGCGACCCGATGGTCTTCAGGAGGGCCTGTATTGTGCCCTTCGATCCGAGGTACCGAGCCTCGACAGCAGCGATATCGCCAGACGTAGTAGCTCCGGCGAGCTCTACCTGCGCTTGTCGAAGCAGTTGCTCGATATCGTTCATCCCTTTATCTCCCAGCGTACACTGCCCACCGTGGATAGGCCTCTAAGAACAACGCCCCGCCAGCTCTCCATCCGAGCTTCACCCGGTGGAATGCTGCCGAGGCGTCTGCCTTGTTGCTATAGATAACGGGAGTTCCCGGATGCTGCGAGTTGCCGGCGGGCCCTCGTTCGTTATCTCATGCCTTCTCGGCTGAAGACAAAGCGCCTGCCGCGGCAGCGACTAGGCGCTCGAACGCGCCCGCATCGGACACTGCAAGATCTGCCAGTACCTTACGGTCCACGGCGATGCCGGCTAGTCCAAGTCCCTGAATGAAGCGATTGTAGGATAGACCATTGGCACGGCACGCAGCACTGATGCGGGTGATCCACAGGCGGCGGAACTCGCGCTTGCGATTCCGCCTGTCTCTATAGGCATATGCACCACTCTTGAGCACCTGCTCGTTGGCACTGCGAAACAGGCGGTGCTTGCCGCTGAAGTAACCGGACGCGGCATCGAGTATCTTCTTGTGACGCTTTCGTACCAGCGTCCCTCGCTTGACACGTGGCATGGATTCTTTCGGCTCCTAACAGACGGGAGGGGCTATGCCCGCTTCGATTTCCCGTTCTCTCGTGTTGGTGCGCTGGGTGGCGTTAGCTCAGCCCACCCAGCATGCGAACGATGCGCTGCTTGTTACCAGGGTCGAGCTCGCTACCCTTGGTGAGCGACCGACGCCTGCTCTTGGACTTCTTACGCATCAGGTGGTTGAGTCCAACGCTACGCCGTAGGAGCTTTCCATCGGCGCTAACCTTGAACCTCTTTGCCACCGTCTTCGATGTGCGTATCTTCGGCATTCCTATCCGTTCCCCATACCGAGACCGTCGTCTATCGGCCTCAACTTTCTTTCTTCGGAGCGAGCGTCATGGTCATCGTTCTGCCTTCCATGGCGGCTCCCTTCTCCACGACAGCCACGTCTTTGACCATCTCTGCCACCTTCTGCAGCAGTTCCACCGCAAACTCCGGATGCGTGATCTCACGGCTCCGGAACCGTACTGTCATGCGGACCTTGTCGCCCTCTTTCAAGAACTTCACCGCGTTCCGAACCTTGAACTCGAGGTCATGCTCATCGGTCTGCGGACGCAGCAACACGACCTTGAGGTCTCCACCCCTCTGCTTCTTGTGTGCCGTCCGATCGTGCTTGGACTGGTCGTACTTGAACTTCCCATAGTCCATGATCCGGCACACCGGCGGTACGGCTTGGGGCGCAACCTCGATCAGGTCCAGCGATCGTTCTCTGGCCACCTCTAACGCTCGTCGGACGTCCATGATCCCGAGCTGTTCGCCGTTCTCGTCAATCACGCGCACATCCCGCACACGCGGCAGGTCGCGGTTGTAGCGTAGGATCTGCTCGTTAACGCGAAGCTCTTTGTTTATGGGTTGACCCTCTTCTATTCTCGGGTGAGATGACGCGCGGGAGTATACCAGAGGAGGCAACGCGAGTCAATGGCCGTACGCGTCTGGCGTGGGTCTGTCCATCGTACCCGGGTCCACAGCAATCAGTGTTGCCTCACCTAAGAACCAGACCGGAACGTCTGGTAGCGTCACCTCGCATGGCCGAAACGTTGGGATGCAGCCGCTGGACAGCCTCCTCGATGCCTCTACGCATGCCAGCCGGATTGGGTGACAGGGACGTGTCCATCAGAGCCTGCCGGGCTTGGTCGGTAGACAGATAGGCATGAATGAGCCTGTCGCACGGCACATCGGCGTGGTCAGACCGGGCCGCGATCTCCGATCAATCACGGAACTTCTCTCGAACCCCTGGGTGAAGCGGCCTCCTCTGCCGCGCAACCGCTTCGTTGCACACGTGTCTCGTAGCGCAGGCGTCCTCGCCCGCAGCACCACCAGATCCTACACGACGCAACGAGACGCGCAGTATCCTGGTGGCCCCATTGCCCCCACGACGAAACAGGTGGGAGCACCAGATCCCGACCCCGCCCCGCCTCTCCAGTGTGATCGTCCCGGAGAGTGCCCGCCCCGATCGGATTGCCACACCGCACGACCTCCGTCCAAGGGCTCAGGGACCAAAGCGGACCGTCGGTCGTTGGCAGGAATCTAAGCGTAACCGTACGAAGCATTGCGCCAGGATCAGCAGAAGTGGAGGTATCGAGGGTGTCGAAAGTTCGTTCGTTCGTCGCGGCGGCTCTGGTCTTCGGTGCGACGGCCGCCTATGCGAATCCCGCAACGAAGCTCGCCCAACGTAACATCTATCCAGATCCGGGTTTCGAAGCGACGGGAGTTGCCACACAGGCTCGGTCGGGCCAGAAGGCGGGGCACTTGCGGGTGGACGCAGAGAAACACTGGGACGCGCTGGGCGGCAGGCTGGAGGTGGAGCCGTTCGCGCGGTACCGGGTGACGTGCTACGGGAAGGCGAACGTGCGGAAAGGCACTTTCTACGCGCCGTACTGCTACGAATGGGACAGCTACGAATGGGTGTTCGTGGCGGCCGTGCCCATCACGGGGAACATCTCGGAATGGACCCGCATGGAGACAACGTTCGTTTCGCCCTACTCCACGATGTATGTGCATCCCCTGGCCTACATAGACGCGGAGAACTCCGAGGCATGGGTGGACGATGTAGTCGTGGAGAAGATCGCGGAGCCGTCGGAAGTCATGGCTGAAATCCAGCGGAACCCCGCTCGTAACGAAACCGAGACGAGGCTGCTCGCGCGGTGGCTCGTCGCCAAGGGCCGTTTGGCCGAAGCCGAGAAGTTGCTACCCGGAGCCGATGGATTGCTTCGGGCCGACGTAGCCACTGTGCTCGCTTTGGCCGCCAAGGCCCCCGCCGAGCGCGCGCGCTACGCTGCCGAGGCAGTGGCCTACGGCGGTCCGACCTATCACGAGGGCGTGGCCCGGTTCATGCAGATGACTGCCGGTCTCAGCGATCTCCAGCGTGCGAACGTCATCGTCCGTGCGCTCCGGATGAATCCCCGCTATGACCGGTGCGTCCGCGCCGTCGAACTCTTGCTGGAGCGGTCGAGCACGGCGAACGAGGGACCATCCACCATCGCCGAGCGTCGTCGTCGCGTGCAATCTTGGCTCAGGACCTTGGAGGGTGCCATGTCGAACACGGAACAGCAATCCGAGGCCGCCGCGGTTCTTCGGCGCGGTATCGCCCGGCTTCGGCAACAGGAAGCCCAGCTCGATTCCGAGAGGGCGCAGTTGGGCCAGTGTGTGTTGACCATCGGCGGGAAGCGTCTGACCCCGCAGACCCATGCCATCGTACTGCCCGACCGGCCCGTGGCTGTCGAACGCTACGCGGCGCGGGAGCTGCAGCACCATTTGGAGCTCGTGACCGGCAGCGCCATCCCCATCGTTTCGGAACGGGACCTGGCCGGACGGACCGGGCTCTTCGTCGGACGGTGCAAGGCGACAGCGGAACCGAAACTCCGCCTCGGCCGGGAGGAGCTGCGGATCCGAACTATCGGGCCCGCCATCGCTTTCGGAGGCAACGGCCGCGGCGTGCTCTACGCCGTCTACACGTTCCTCGAGGACTACGTGGGCTGCCGGTTGTTCACCCCGGACTGCCGCACCTGGCCCAAGAGTGGCCGCATCGCCGTCAGCAAGATCGATCGCCGCTATGCCCCACCGCTGGAATACCGCGGCGGCGACTACCCCGTAGCGCGTTCGGGAGAGTTCGCGGCGCGCCTGCGGCTCAACGGCGCCAACCATGCCATAACGCCCGAGCAGGGCGGCAACGTGGGCGTGCATTCGTTGGCGCATACGTTTGCGGCCCTCTGCCCGCCGGAGCGCTACTTCGCCGAGCATCCGGAGTACTTCTCGTTGGTGAACGGCAAGCGCCAGTCAGGCTATGCGCAGCTTTGCTTGACGAATCCCGATGTGCTGAAGATCTGCATCGAGGGCGTCCGCAAGTGGATCCGCGAGAATCCCAGCATGACGGTCTTCTCGGTCTCGCAGAACGATACGTTCAACTACTGCGAATGCCCCAACTGTACCGCGGTTGCAGAGGAGGAGGGGAGCCAGGCTGGGCCGCTCCTGCGGTTCGTCAACGCCGTTGCCGACGCCATCGCCAAGGACCACCCCAACATCGCCATCGAGACGTTGGCCTACCAATACACACGCAAGCCGCCCAAGCTCACCAAGCCGCGGCCGAATGTCATTATCTGTCTGTGTAGCATCGAGTGCTGCTTCATCCACCCCCTCGCCACGGACCCCCATAACGCGAGCTTCGTGGAAGATATCAAGGGTTGGAGCAAGATATGCGACCGGCTGTGGATTTGGGACTATGTCATCAACTACGCTCACTCCATATGCCCCTTCCCGAACCTCTACGTCCTCAAGCCCAACATCCAGTTCTTCCTGGCCAACGGCGTGAAGGGCATCTACGAGGAATCCTGCTACTTCACCAAGGGCTCGGAGCTCCAGGAACTTCGCAACTACATCATCGCAAAGACACTCTGGGACCCCAACTACGACACCGACAAGGCCATCCGCGAGTTCTGCGACGCCTACTACGGCGCGGCCTCGCCGCATATCCAGCGGTACATCCGGCTCATCCACGAAGAGACCCAGCGGGATCCCAACAACCATGTGATGATCTACTCCCACCCGAAGAGCTACGTGACCGCCGAGATGCTATCGAGGGCGCGAGCGATTTTCGACGAAGCCGAGGCGGACGTGCGGAACGACGCGGTACGGCTCCACCGTGTAGAAGTGGCCCGGTTGCCCATCCTCTATGCCGAGATCGTCTTGAACCAGAGCGGCCCGTATCGTGAGGAGAACGGGCAGCTGCGGCAACACGGCGGCTCGGACATCGCTGCGCTGGCCGATCGCTTCGAGCGGATCGCGCGGGCCGAGGGTGTCACCATGGTGCGCGAAGGTGGACCGGATGCCACGCTGGATGCTTGGCTGAAGTCGGTGCCGAGGCGCCCCAAGGAACTTGAAATCCTCCGCCTGGAGGGCGGAGGACTTCGGGCAGACGTGCTTCCTGGCCTCGGAGGCCGGATCTGGCGGCTCCGCGACGCACAAGGGCGCGATTGCATCGCCGTCGCGGGAAGCGCCGACGGCTGGGAGCCCCTCGTTCACGGCTACGAGGAGTACAGCGAACCCGGCTACCGCACCCCAGGCTGGCAGGAGCTCTACACGGTTCGCGAGCGCAGCGATCGCCACGCAGTTCTGGAAGCCACGCTACCCAACGGCCTTCGGTTGACACGCCGCATCGAGTTGGACCCCTCTTCGGCGCAGCTCACCATCGCTTCCGAACTCTCCAACACTTCCGGCGCTCCCAAGACTGCCTGTCTCCGTGGCCACCCCACCTTCACCGCCTCGTTTGGTCCTGGGACCGTTGTCGAGATCAAGAGGAGCGACGGTTCGCTCCGGACGATTTCCTTGACCGAAGCCCAATCCGAAATGGACCTTTGGCTCGATGGCGAGGATATGCCGGCAGGCGAATGGGCCATCGTGGACCCGCAATCCGGCCGACGCATCCGCTGCACGTTCGCTCGGGAACAGGTCGCCCGTTGTCTCCTCAACTGGTCTCGGGAACAGGGCCGGGTGAACCTCGAGCTGTTCACGCCCGAAAGGCAACTTCAACCCAGGGAGAGATTGACCCTGACCCAGGTCTGGACCCTGTCTTCGCGGCCTTAGGCTGCGACGGCCGCCGTACGCAGGATCGCGCCACGTGTCTATGTGACGGGGCTGTCTCGATGCAGCCATTGCGCAGCGGCCTCGATCTCGTGATGCGTCTGCGCCGGGCTGGGTGACGCCGACATGTCGCCAGAACACGCCGGTTGTCGTGGGCACGAACGTTGACCTCAGTGAGCGTGTGGCATGCAATTCAGGTGCGGTCAGACCGGCCGGTGACGCCTCACCCCTTACCGGGGATTCCCTTCAGATATTGAGGAAAAGCGGCTGCCTCAGTCGCCCAGGCGTGTTCGTAGCGCAGGTACCTCGTAGCGCAGCAGTCCTCGCATGCAGCATCGCCGTTCGTGGTACGGCCGAGACGGCTGCTCTGCGAGCAGATATTACGTGAAGCAATGTGCACTGTTTACCGGGGCTAAGAACCCAGGTATAATGTCGGCCGCAATGATCGCGCTGCACGCCAGCACGCCGCCCGGTACCTGCGAACCCGTGTGCATTGCACTGTCGAACGTCTCCAAGCGGTACGGGCGGCGGCGCGTACTGACCGACGTCAGTGCCACCATCGAGCAGGGCACCGTGCTTGGCGTCTCGGGACCCAATGGATCCGGAAAGAGCACCCTGCTTCGCATCCTCGCTGGCATTCTCGTGCCGGATAGCGGCGAAGCACGGGTAACCGTCTCAGGTCGCACGCTCGATCGGCATGAGAGACGGGCAGTGATCGGCTGGGTCGCTCCGGAGGTGGGCTTGTACCCGTCACTGACCGGCGCTGAGCACGTCGAGCTCTACGCGGCGTTACGCGGTATTGTCCTCACCAGCGAGGAGATCCGCGAAGCGCTGGCTGTGTTTGGCCTCGGCCGACGTCTGCGCGATCCCGTCCGCTCCTATTCGTCCGGAATGAGGCAGCGGCTCCGGTACGTCTGCGCTACGATCCACCGTCCCAGAATTCTCCTGCTGGATGAACCGTTCGGAAACCTGGATCTGGCTGCCATCGAAGCTGTTCGTCGTCTGGTCGAGATGCATCGGGACGCCGGTGTGACAGTGGTTGCCGGCAACGACGACCGCGAACTCGATATGGCGGATGCCCTGATTCATCTCGGGAGTACGGCGAGCCAGTGAGCCAGGCATGGTGGCGCCAGGCGTTGGCGATCTGCGCCAAAGACATGCGTATAGAGTTTCGTGAGCGCACCTCCGTCACATCCGTGCTGCTCTTCGCCGTGACATCGCTGGTGGTCGTGGGGTTCGCACTGGCAGGTCTTGCGTTGACATCCGACGTGGCCGTCCCACTTCTCTGGATCGTGCTCTTCTTCGCTGCCTTCTCTGGCCTCGCACACGTCTTTGTCGAGGAGGAGGAAGGAGGCACGGCTTCAGCACTGCTCATGGCTGCCAGCGCAGAGGGAGTGTACGTCGGGAAGCTGCTCTACAACCTTGCGCTGCTGGGCGTCGTGGGTCTTGTGGCCGTCCCATTGTTTCTATTGATAACAGGGCTGCCTGTGCCTCGGGCCGGCCAGTTCGTCGGAGTGGTGGTATTCGGCAGCGTGGCGCTGGCATCTGCTGCCACCATCGTTGGGGCTATTGTAGCGAAGGCACGGGCGCGTGGGGCACTGTTTGGAGCACTTGGTTTCCCTGTGGTCCTGCCACTTCTGATGATGGCCGTCGTTGCCACGAGGCGTGCCGTGGGCGCTGACGCCGACGACTGGTCCTGGATGCGTGACGTAGGTGGATTGGTGGGCTACGCCGCCATGATGGTGGCTGCGTCGGTCCTTGTTTTTCCGGCGATCTGGGAGACGAACTGAGCATGAGACTGTTACGCTGGACCCACAGAGCGACGACGGGCATCTTGCTGGCACTGGCCACATGGGGGGCTATGGTGTACGTACGCCCGGCAGAGGGGTTCCTCTATCCGGACGGCGCTCGGATCATCATCCTCCACGTCCCCTGCGCGTGGATCGCGTGTCTCGCGTATCTCGTGGCCGCCTGGTACGCCGTAAGGATTCTGCGTAGCGTCGGTCGAGGTTCCCGTCAGCAGTGGCGCCGTGCGGACGATGGCTGCAATGCTGCGATGGAGCTGGGTCTAGTGTTCTCGGCGCTGACCACCATCACTGGGAGCATCTTCTCCAGACTGCAATGGGGCGCGTTCTGGAGCTGGGATCCGCGACAAACATCCATTCTGGTAATCATGCTGCTGTTCGCCGCGTATCTGGTACTTAGGAGCGCGTTGACCGAGCCACAGACGCGGGCGCGTTTGAGCTCCGCCTATGCGCTAGTCGCGGTGGTGCCAGGGCTCTTCCTGATTTGGGTGTTGCCACGCATCGTGAACACGCTCCATGGGGGTGCGAACCAAGCAGTCATTGGGGGCGGCTTGGACCCCCAGTATCGGCTCGTTCTGTATGCTTTCGCCTTGCCCGGTTTTCTGGGGCTGTTCGCGTGGCTCATGCAGCTTCGCATGCGTATAGCGGCTCTGGAAGACCGGACCATAAACCAACGGTAATAACAGGAGACAGATAGATGACAGGCGCGATGTGGGTCCTCTTGGTTCCCATCATTGTCTGGGCAGGCGTGTTCACCTACATCCTCATGCTGGAGCGCAAGCTTGCAGCCATCGAGGTCGGCATAGGCGAGGATGAGGAATGAAACCGGGCGCGATTATTGCATTCATCGTGCTCGTTGCGGCGGCGATCACGACCTTCCTTAGCTTCTCGCAGGCCACCGTCAAGCATGTGACCATTGCGGAGGCCATGGCTTCGCCAGGCAAGACAGTGCAGGTCCCCGGGCAGATCCTCAAGGAGACCGTCTCCTTCCGCATCCACGACAAGCAGCCAGAGCTGCGGTTCGTCATCGTGGACATGCAGGGTGGCTCCCAGCACATGACGGTCGTTTATCGAAAGCCGCGGCCTGAGAACTTCCACAACGCGACGAGCGTGGAGGCTATCGGCCAATACAAGGACGGTGTGTTCGAGGCCAGTACACTTCTCGTCAAGTGCCCGAGCAAGTACCAAGGCAAAGACGCCGCTCGATGGCCCTTCGCGGCCAGACGCCTGTCTTGCTGATGATCCCCGCTACGGAACGCCGCACATGAACGCGTTGCTGGCCGAACCTGGCCGTATGGCCGTCATGGTCGGTCTGTTAGCCTCTGTGGTGTCGGTGGCGTGCTATCTCGCCGCGCTTCGGGGCAGCGACCGTGTGCGCGCTGTGGCGCGCGCAAGTTACGCAGTGGCTGCAGCGTCAGCAGTCTTCGTGTTCTTCCGCCTGATGTTCTTGGTCGCAGCCAAGCGATTCGCCTATCGGTACGTGTTCGATTACGTCTCGGCTGATCTGGATGGACCGTTTCTGTACTCCGCAACGTGGGCTGGACAGGAGGGGAGCTTTGCCCTTTGGGCCCTGTTCACCGCGGTGATCGGGCTGCTCGTGGCATGGCGTGCTCGCGACTGGGAAACGCTTGTCATGCCCATCTACATCGTCAACCTGGCGGTCCTGTTCGCGATCATGCATGGGTTGAGTCCGTTCGCACTCGTGCCGAAGGAGACCGGTCCTCCGCCGCCAGAGCTGCCTCCAGGTATGCCCTGGCCTCCGCCCTGGCCGCCTACCGACGGGAATGGACTGAACCCGAGTCTGCAGAATTACTGGATGGCCATCCATCCGCCTGTGATCTTCATCGGCTTCGCATCGCTAGCAGTTCCCTATGCTTACGCCATGGCCGCACTGATACGGTCCGCATATGTGGAATGGGTATCACGCGTCGCCCCTTACGTCTTGTGGTGCGTGGGCACGCTGGGCGCGGGTCTGTTCTTGGGCGGGTACTGGGCTTACGAGACGCAGGGCTGGCATGGCTTCTGGGCATGGGATCCGGTCGAGAACGCTTCGCTGTTTCCATGGCTCGGTTCCTTGGCCCTGGCTCACGGTCTGGTTGTCCAGCGGACGCGCGGGGCAATGGCGCGTACGAACATCGTCCTGGCTGTTCTCTCCTGGCTGTTGTTCGTCTACGGGACCTTCCTGACCCGTTCAGGTGTTCTGGCGAACTTCTCCGTTCATGCCTTTGGTATGTTGGACAACAGTGCTCTGCGGCTGCTGGTGGCGCTCATTGCTGTCCAAGGTGTTGCTGCAGTCGTGCTCTTGGTCTGGCGGTGGCGGAACATTCCGGGACGCCAGACATCGGATGCGTTGCTCTCCCGCGATACTGCGATGTGGTTTGCAGTGCTAGTGCTCTCCGTAGGCGCGGCTGCTGTCTGCCTTGGTACATCTTGGCCACTGATTTCGCGATGGGGGTGGCTGCGAGCAATACCTGTCCTCAAGGGCGCAGCTTCCGCTGAGGGCGTACGAGTAGAACCAGTTTTCTACAATCGCCTCGGCACGGTGCTAATCGTCCCTGCGCTGTTCGTGATCGGTGCGGTCCCGTTCCTGGCATGGGGAAGAACCGACTCTGAGCGCTTGATGCGCCGTATGATGCTGCCGTGGCTCGCTGCCATCGCGGGTGGAGGAGCCGTTCTGTGGTTCGTGCTTCACGAGGCGGCCATCGGACATCTGGCCGACACGCCCCGGGCCGTCACAGTCGCCATCTCCACGCTCGGCCTCTTCGCTGGTCTGGCCAACCTCGTGCTCGTCTGGAAGCTGCTGCGAAAGCAGAAGTTGAGCACTGGGGGCTGGCTAGCGCATGTGGGTGTCGGGTTACTGCTGCTCGGTACTGTCCTGACCAACGTGTACGAGAAGACCGCGAGCTACGCCGTGGTCGAAGGGCGCGGACCTGTGAAGACAGAGTTCGGTTATAGTCTCGAGTTCGCTGGTTGGACCCATGATGGCAAGCCAGAGGAACAGGTGCTTCGCGAGTGGAAGCGGCACGACCATGCTGTGTTGCTTCGCGTGCGCCCGGCAGGTTCGGACGACGCCGGCGTAGGCTACACGGCACGGGTGGCTGTGTTCAAGTACTGGAACGCCAGCAAGAACGAATGGGCTACCATGACTTGGCCCGACATTCGTAAGCAACTTCATCGGGATATCTATCTCGCGGCTGCCGATGATCCTAAGCTGATTCGACCGAGTGCGACCCTCCTGCCCGGGGAAACGTCAACGATCGGTACGCCTGGGATGGCGCCCACCGGCTATCAGGTTCGGTACGACCGATTCTATCGTACAGGTCACGGCGATATGATGAATGGCGAGATGGGTGCGGAAATGACGCTCATTACGCCGGATCACCGGAAGGTGCGAATACGCCCCGGGTTGTCGTTCGCCCATGGTGAGCCGACACCAACGAACGTCGAGATACCGGAGATCGGCGGAGCCGTCATCCTCCAAGGTGGCATCCGGCCAGACACCAAAGAAGTGACCGTAGCGTTCGAGCTTCCGGGTGCTCCCGCAACATGGGTCGTGCCGATCGCGGCAACGAACAAGCCGATGATCAATCTCGTCTGGCTGGGCGTCGCTTTCATCGTTGCCGGTGCGCTCACAGCGATGGTTCGTCGAGCGCGAGAGGAACATGCTGCACGTGCAGGCCGAGCTCCTCGCCGAGCACCCGAACCAGCAGAATCCGCATGAACGCGAAGAGGAGCTGCGGCTGCCTCGCCCAACAGCTCCTCTGTCGACCTGAGGCGTATATGCGTCTACTGGTACCGCATGTTCCGGATTTCCATCCAAGCTAGCTCCGCACCGCCAGGTATTCCCGGTGCATCGCCAAGTTCCATTTCGGTGACTTCGCATGACTTCGCGATGGAGTAGATGGCATGCCGGAGCATCGAGCGCTTGGCCGCATCCACGAGGCCAGGACCGTGGCGCGTCTGTCCTGCGAGTATGACCCGTTGCGGGTTGAATAGATTGACGGCGTTGGCCATACCGATGCCTAGATAGTAGCCGACCTCCCTCCAGACTTCCAGAGCCGTCTCGTCTCCTTTGTTCGCAGCATCGGAGATCAGCTTGGGCGTCAGCTCCATCTTGTCCTTCCGGATCATGTCCCACAGGACGGAGTCTCGGTTTCGCTCCAACATCCGGAATGCCGTCTCGACGATAGCGTTCGCGCCGCAGTATGCTTCGAGACAACCCAGCGTACCGCAACCGCATTTCCGCCCTCCTGCGACGATGACCTGATGCCCGATTTCCACTGCGCCTCCCGTACTACCCGTGACGAGCCTGCCTCCGGATACCACCCCGCCGCCTATGCCTGTCCCGAGAGTGAACAGCACAATGTCGGTGACCTGCTGGCCGGCGGGCGCTTCTTGCTGAAGCTTGCGAAATGCGCCTATCGCTGCAACGTTCGCGTCATTACCTGCGAAGACGGCGATTCCCAGGGCATCAGAGATGGGCTTACCGAACTCCACATCGAGAAAGATGCGCAGCTTCCCATCTTCTATCGTTCCGAAGTTCGGCGACCAGATGATCACGCCCGTCGTCGGGTCTATGTGACCAGGGACAGCCATGCCAACAGCCCCGATATCGGATGGCGTCAGTCCTTCCGCAGCGATGGCATCCTGGATCACGCGAATGACCTGCGACCGTACCGCATCCTCGCCCTCCTTCGCACGCGATGGCTGGCTACACTCCCTACCCGCACGCCCGTCCGCGTACACGACAGCAGCGCGCGCGTTGGTACCGCCCAGGTCAACACCAACAACGGCTTCAGCGTCCACACGTGGCCGGATTCCCATACAGTATCCCCCTTCCCATAAGACTGCGGAGACCAACCGGCGCCGTCCCCGAAGTCAGAATTCATCCTCCATACGTCGGACAATGCGCCGACCATCATATGAAGGAGCGATGGTCTGGCGGCGCTGGATGTAGCGCAGAATAGCATCCAGGCGCGATATGCCCGTGTCTTTGCGGTCGCGGGCGACGCTCAGCAATTCGCTGCGTGCGAAGAAGCTGTTCGCTGCTGCGGTGTAGTCCTGCTCAGGACGCACGGGCCGGCCACCGATGGCGGCCCATTCCAGATGGCCAGCGACGACCTTGTAGCGGATACCTGACACAGCCGGCCTATACCTTTCGAGGACCTGTTGCAGCTCCCGGCCGCTCAACGTAAACGTAACGATAGTATTGTTGAACGGGTCCATCGTCACCACGTCGCCGAAAGTGATGGCCCCGCGTACAAGGGGCGCCCGCACGCCTCCGACATTCTCCAGCGCAACCTGCACGCCTGTGGATTCCCGGACAGCGTCCGCAACGAGATTGTACTCGGCGTGGTCCTGCCCCTTCTGCGTGAAATCCCGGACCGCTCTCCCGACGACTCTGCCGTACTTGGGTCGAATGGGTCGCCAGAACCGTTCCACCACGCGTGAGGTGCGGGGATCCGGTTGTGTTGACTTCGTGATAACGATTCCCTTGCCTGAATGTCGAGCTACTCGCCAGCCCCCTGTGCCATTCCGAGCGAGCCGCAGGTCCAGGCGGCCCAGCATTGCTCCCCACTCGAAATCCTGCGTCACGATCGTCGGGCGACGAGCAGCGGCGCTACCAGTCGGTCGCATGACCGCCGGCGTTCGAAGAAGCGTATGGGAATGACCACCCACGATGACGTCGATCCCAGGAACGCTGATAGCTAGTTGCTTGTCCTGCTCGATTCCGAGGTGCGTCAATGCCACAACGAGATCAGCTTCTGCCCGAACCCTTGGCACCAGACGTCGCGCCACGGTAAGGGGGGAATCCACGCTGAGCCCATCGCGTGCAGCAGGATACGATCTGGCATCCTCCGTCAGCAAACCTACAACCGCGACGCGAACTGGACCCACGCGCCGGATAACATACGGGCGAAAGATCAACCGACCGCTGCTGCTGTCCTTGACGTTGGCACAAACGATCGGGAATCGGGCTACGCTGGCGAACTTCCGTACCTGTTGAGATGAATTGTTGAACTCATGGTTGCCCGGACAGACCACGTCATAGCCAGCGGCGTTCATCGCCTCGAGGTCAGCTTCACCTTTGTACTCAGTGGAGAATGGGGTACCGTCGCAGAAATCACCTGCATCCACCAGGAGGACGTGTCCCGGCATCTGAGCCTTGATGCGTCGCGCAACGGCCGCGCGCCGTGCTATACCACCCACATCTCTCCGGACCGGTAGCAGTGCCAGCGGCGAACTGGGCTCGAACGTTTCAGGGTAGCTGAACGGTAGCAGATGGCCATGTGTGTCGTTCGTATGCAGAACCGTGATACTCAGCTCTCCGCTGGAGATCGGCAGTACGACCGCCCAGCTAGCGCAGACGAACACTGCCAAGACGAGCACGGCTGCACCGACGCGTCGAACAAGCATTCTGCTACCCTCCTCGCGGCCTCACGACCGTGGTGCCCACATTCTACTAAATAGCCCCTGACTGTCGCAACGACCGAGGCACTGGCTCATCTCCACGCATATCAGCGCTCCGGACGCTCTCATGGCTGCCGGAGTCGCAGCCGCCTGCTCGGATCTCGATTTGTCTGATTCCTCTGCGGTTAGGTTGACAACCAGTAACGCGGAAAACTATAATCCGCAACACTGCCAACCGACCAGTGGGTTCGACGAGAGGTTCGTGCTCGCTGGCCAGGTGGTCGCGGGCGCCGTTGCTGGGCCACTGTCGGGAGCCACGACTAGTCAACACGCACGTCTCCTCGGGCTCCCAACGGGTACCAATCGGCTGCTGCAGCAAGCGGTCAATGCACTCATGCTTACCACTAACCCTGAAGCGACGGCAAGTCCAGAACGTGACTCGGCCCACGCCGAGGAAGTCGTGCTTGCCGAGTGGTCTGTTCATCTGATGGCGACACAGCCACACAAGGTGTGGGGAGTAGCTGCTGCGGTTGTGCTTGCAGCGGCTGTGGGCGGACTGGCATTGCATCACTGGATGGGGTCAGTGCTGGGCTCCTTGTTCGTGATGGGTTCGGCTGCCGAGTTCCTGCTGCCGGTTCGGTACCGCCTAACGTCCAGGTCCGTACACTGCGCTTACGGCCTGGCGCGCTTGGAGATGCCCTGGCGCGGGATACGCAGGATCATCCCGGAACGGGACGGGCTTCGACTCTCGCCGTTCAGCAGCCCCAGCCGCCTCGATGCTTTCCGAGGCATCTGCCTCCGGTACCCGACCGGGGATACGTCGGCCAGCAGATCGGAAATCGAGAGACTCGTTCGAGATTCGGTGGAGATCGCACGCAGTGGTCGCTGACTTCGGTGAGCCGCTCTCTCCGGAGGAGCGCGACGAGCTGATCGAGTCTATCGCCCAGAATATCCACAGGCGCGGCCTGGAGACACCCGCGATCCTGTTTCTGGAGATGCACAAGCCGCTGTCCTTCTTTGCCAGCCAAACGCTCATCGTCACGTCGCCATTGATCGCGCCCATCGTCGGGTTCGGCCGTGTCTCAGCTGCCTCGCGTCTGCTGGAATGCCGGGACAATGTCGAGCTGCTCATCAGAAGGCTCGAAGAGCTGGCGACGTCCAGAGAGCAAGACCGAAAGGGGGAATCCTCTTGACTCACGCGAGTGATAGGTGGGAATCTGCGATCCTCATTGCGCTGATGTCGGTGATCATCCTCTACACGATCATCACGGCACAGCGAGGGCGCAAGTACTTCATCCGCCGCATCCCAGGCCTGAACGCCATAGACGAAGCGGTGGGCCGAGCGACGGAAATGGGACGGCCTCTGTTGATGGTTCCCGGTCTCAGCGGACTCGGCGTAGTAGGACTCCAGGCACTGACCATTTTCAGCTACATCATCAAGACGGCCGCCAAGTTTGGCAACAAGCTCATCATGCCGACGGCAGACTCGGCTCTCTACACTGTTGCTGAGGAAGTAGTCCGGGATTCCTATGCTGCTGCGGGCAAGCCAGAGGACTACGATCCGAACTCGGTCTACTTCCTCTCCGATCGTCAGTTCGCCTTCGCCTCAGGTGTAGCCGGTACCATCTTCCGCGAGCGTGTGGCAGCCAGCTTTCTCTTCGGCGACTTCTTTGCCGAGTCGCTGATCTTTGCTGAGGCTGGTCAGCAGGTGGGTGCCATCCAGGTGGCGGGCACCGTTTCGACTACTCAGCTACCATTCTTCATCGCTTCGTGCGACTACACGATTATAGGCGACGAGTATTACGCGGCCAGCGCCTATATCTCCCGCGAGCCGACACTCCTTGGCAGTCTGGTTGGCCAGGACTATTGCAAGATCATCTTCCTGCTGGTGATACTTATCGGTGTCGTTGGCATGACGGTCCCAGCACTGGGCAAGGAGTGGTGGTTCGTCCAGTGGTTCACATTGAAGTGAGAAGTGGAGCGTGACGATGAATCTGCAGAAGTTCCTTTCGGCGGCCTTCCCACCTGCCCATGGCCACTGGAAGTGGATTGCCATCCTCCTGGCGGCGCTGGGCTGCGTCGTGCTGTTCTTCGCGCTGCAGGCACTGCCGGGACGCGCCCGCAAGGCCCTGATCGCAACGATGACGTTCCTCGCAGGGCTATTCTACGCGCTGGAGTTCTTCTGGCCTGTGGACAAGAAGACCGACGAGAACTTCTTGACGTTCGCAGTGCCCACGGTGGGGAACGTCATCAATGTGCTAGCCGCATTCACGTTGGGGCTCGGCGTGTTCAGTCTTGTCCGAATCCACGTCGGCAAGGTGACCAAGCTACGAGAGGGGTGGGAGAACAGCGTCGTCCTGCTCGTATCGCTCTTGGTCATGGCGATTGCGGGTCTGGGCTTCCGCGATTCCCTCTTCTTCCGGTCCTTGTTCCGTGACGTACTGAACAGCTTCGACGCAGCCATGTTCGCGACCCTAGCGTTCTTCATCATCTCCGCAGCATACAGAGCATTCCGGGTAAAGTCCGCCGAAGCGACACTGCTCATGGTTGCGGCCCTCGTTGTCATGTTGGGGCAGATCCCCATTGGTCAGTACATCACCCATGTCATTCCGGAGAAAGGCACGTTCGCGTCGCTCTTCAGGTTGGATAACATCAGCAATTGGTTGCTGCTGACTGTCAACGCTCCGGCCACACGCGCCATCGGGTTCGGGCTGGGCATTGGCGGTCTAGCCATCGCCCTGCGCCTCTGGCTTTCTCTGGAGCGCGGCGCATTCTTCGAGGCAAAGGCGGAAGACTGATGACCGACTTCTGGACGAAGCTACAGGCCATTGACCGGCGCTACCTGTACGCTGCTCTGCTCATTATCGTCGTCTTGGGCCTTCTTGTGCCCATTCCGCTACCCTTGGCAGTAGGGCCTCAGGCACGAGGCTTCTACCAGGCCATCGAGACTGCAGATCCCAACAAGATTGCGCTGGTCTCGACGCTGTGGAGCGCCAGCACACAGGGGGAGAACCGCCCTCAGACCCGCGTCATCCTGGAACACCTCATGCGCAAACGACTTCGTTTCGCTCTCATCGCATTCGGCGATCCTCAGTCCACCATCCTCGCTCAGGAGGTGGCGGAGGGGCTCGCTAAACAGTACCACTACGAGTACGGCAGGGACTGGATCAACTTCGGCTACCGTGCTGACATCGCGGGAACGCTCAAGGGCATGGTCAAGGACATGCGGGAGACGCTGAAGCGGGACTCCCAGGAAGACAAGCCGCTCGACCAGTTCCCCGTGATGAAGGGCATTCACAACATCAAGGACGTGAATGTCATCGCCGAGGTCTCGGCTAGCGGTAACTACGCCAGTTGGCTTGGCCTCGTGGTCGGTACGACGGACGCTGCCTTCTGCTACGCCCCTACTTCGGTCATGGCTCCAGAACTGTATACGTATATAGACTCCGGCCAGATGAAGGGAATGCTCTTCGGCATCAAGGGGGCTGCCGAGTACGAACGCTTGTTGGGAATCAAGGGCTTCACGACCCGAGCCATTACACCAGTGTCGTTGTCTCTGGTGCTGCTGTTCGTCCTGATCGGCCTGGGCAATTACGGTATGTACGCAGCCAAGCGGAGAGGAGGGAACGCCTGATGCAGTGGTCCCATCCCATAGGAGTCTGGATTGGCGCCATCGGCACGCTCGCCCTTTTCTCACTCATCTACCGCGAGAACCGGCTGTACCGGCTGTTCGAGCACATGTTCATCGGCCTGGCGGCGGGGTACACCATCAAGGCAGCGTGGCACGAGATACTGGAACCCCAGTGGTGGACGCCCATGACACGGGACGGCCAGTGGCCGTGGGTCTTCGCCCTCTTTGGAGGGCTACTCTTCTACACCATCTTCACCAAGCGCTATAACTGGATGAGCCGGCTCTCCATCGGCATCCTTCTCGGCTTCGCCGCTGGCCAGTCGTTCCAGGCGACCGCCAACCTGTACATTCCGCAGATCCGCGGCTCGTTCAAGCCTCTCTGGGTGACCCAGAATATGCTGCCGCCTGGCAGCTCGGTTACCGCGCTGGGCCAGACCCTGAACAACATCATCTTCGTCGTCATTATCATCACCGTAATGACGTATTTCTTCTTCTCCTTCGAGCAGAAGAACCCGGTACTGCGCACCACGGCTCGGACCGGCAGGCTCATGCTCATGTTCGCTTTCGGCGCCATTTTCGGCTCGACGGTCATGGCTCGAATGGCGCTGCTCATTGACCGCGTGTGGTTCTTGATGAACACGTGGCTCGGGATTGGATAGGTGATGCGATGAGAACACTGCGTGGAATCGAGTACGTCGCAAGCTCGGCACTGTGTGCGCTACTTGCGGGAACCGCTCACGCCCACTCAGGCCCACTCGACTTGCAGCAGGTGCTCATGAAGACGGCAGCGAACTACAGAGCCGCGCAGACAATGCGCGTATCTACGGAGTGGACCCGCACCCTCGGCGAGAAACAATACAGAGCGACGGTGGCAGTGGCGGCGAAGCGTCCCAACCTGTTCCGTCTATCAGCTCGAGGGGCATACTTCGATACAGAAATCGCCTGCGATGGACGCGAGCTCACTGCGCTGCGTATGCTACGCCAGGTTTTCACGCAGAAGCAAGCGCCCAAGCAACTCATCGGAGCGGACGTTCTTGCCGGCGTGACACTCCCGGCACCGGCCACGCGCCTCATCACAGTGTTGCTCCAGGGCCGGTGGCAAGACCGAACGGATCCGCTGATCGGCCGATTGTATGCTGGTACTCTGTCCGGCCCTCAGGGCTTCGGCGATGCGCTAGCTTATGTCATCACGTTCGACTACGACGCCGACTACACAGCCCGAGTGTACATTACCCAGGACGATTGGCTCGTCCGCCGCGTGGCACTATACCGGAAAGGGACTCCCGAGATCGTCGAGACGGTCACCGCGGTGTCGTTCGACACCAAACTAGACGACAGCGTGTTTCGCCTCGAGCTTCCTTCTGGATCTATCAAGGCGCGGGTTCTGCCAGCGCCCGAAGAGCCCGCAGTACCCATTCCGATGGCCACAGAGACCGTAGACGGTCGCCGGATCACTTTCTCCGACCTCCGGGGTCGCGTCATTCTGTTGACCTTCTTCTTCACGTCCTGCCCCTATTGCAACGATGAGGTCGTGCAACTGCAGAGTGTGTACGATCGGCTCAAGCAACTGGGTCTGGAGGTGATTGCTGTCAACGGCACGGGCGAATCCAGGGACGAAGTCAAACGGTGGGCTCAGGAGCGTGGCCTTACGTTCCCGGTGGCGCTCAACAAGACACCGACGGACTTGGTGGCCATGTTCGGTGTCCGGGCCTATCCCACCAACGTCGTTTTCAACCGCGAAGGCAAGGTGATCTACAAGGGAGAAGGCTTCGAGCCCGACCGACTCTTCAAGGCGCTCTCAGAAGAAGGAATCCGCTAGAAGCAGTCTGGGCCGCGCGTGGTGCCGAATCGCCTGCGATAAGTTCTACCCATTCCGGCGCAGAACACGTCCGGGCAAGAGCCCAGTCCAGGCTCCATTCTGCCAGACCAGGCGACCGTTCACCAAGACTGCTTCGATGCCGACTGCCAGCCGGTGCGGTTCTTCGTAGGTAGCCACGTCCCGGATCGTTGCCGGATCGTATATCACCAGGTCAGCATAGTACCCAGGCCGCACGAGCCCGCGATGATCGAGTCGCAGCCTTCGCGCCGGCATGCTCGTCATTTTCTTGACCGCCTCGGCTTCGCTGATTGCCCTTCCGTCGCGCACGTAGCGGGCCAGCACTCTAGGAAAGGTACCGTAACATCGAGGATGAACCCGATCCTCGCCCGTCTTGCCGTCTGGACCGGTTCCGACCGCGTCCGACCCCACCATCGTCAGCGGATGTTTGAGAACGGTCTCGACGTCCGATTCGCTGATGGCGTGGTTCACGGCCGCCGCCATGTTCCTCTCCTGGCAGATGATGTCCACGGCTGTTTCCAAGCCCGATTTCCCCATCGTCCGGGCGAGTTCTGCGATGCTTCGCCCCTGCCACTCGCGATGATTACGAGCCACTGCGATTTCCACCCTCGACCAGGGTCCGTCGCCTGAGTCATCCGCCCAGTCTGGATGCTGCGCCACCAGCCGTTGCAAGATGTGAGAACGACTCGCGGCATCGCTCAGACGCGATACTATCTCGTCCGACGTGCCTTCGAGCACCCAACGTGGCAATATCTGAATGCCCAGGTTGGTCATGTACGCCGTGTACGGATACTGATCGAGCCAGACATCAACTCCACGCTCCCTTGCTTGTTCTACCATGCGGAGGGTTGCGCGTACCTTTCCCCAGTTTTGACGATTCTCTGCCTTATGGTGGGAGAGCTGTACGGAGACACCGGCCGTCTCTCCCACGTCGAGGGCCTCCTGCACGGCTTCCAGCAGCGCGTCGCCCTCGTTCCTGAGGTGCGTCGCGTAGATGCCTCCGTAACGCCTGATGACTGCCGACAGAGCCACCAGCTCTTGCAGATTCGCATAGCCCGAAGGCGTGTACTCCAGGCCAGTGGACAGGCCCCATGCTCCCTGCTCCAAAGCCAGGACGAGGAGTCGCTTCATGGCCTCGATCTCATCAGGCTGCGCTGGACGGTCGGCCATCCCCATCACGCGCTTCCGGATCGTACCATGGCCCGCAAGCGTCACGTAATTCGTTGCCACGCCGTTGTCACGTACAACGTCCAGGTGAGTCGCCATGTCTTTCCACACGATCCTGGCGCCATGGCTCTCCAACCAAGTCCGCTCGAACGCGAACTCCGGGCGGTCCAACGCCAACCCCAGTGAAAGAGAGCAGTTGCCCACCACCTGCGTCGTGACGCCCTGCGAGATCATGCTGAGCATGGGCCGGTGGAAGCTGACGGAAATGTCGGAGTGGGTGTGTATGTCAATGAAGCCCGGCGCAACGCGCTTGCCGGATGCAGCGACGACGCGGCCGGCGCGTGCTTGGGACAGGTCTCCGACCGCAGCAATCCTGTCGTCCACGACACCAACGTCAGCCCTGAAAGGCGAGTCGAGCTCACCGTCCAAGACGGTGCCGCCGGCTACGATGATATCGTACTGGTCTTGTGTCGGTTGCATCGAATGTCCGTACGTATGCGTCCTCACGTTTGTCGCAGTGAAACCCGAACATGCGTCGAGGTAGTATTCACGTTACACAGGCCCCAAGGAGACCGTACCATGCTCGATCCAAGTGCTCGCCGAGGCTTCACCCTCATCGAACTGCTTACCGTGATTGCGATCATTGCGGTGTTGGCTGGCCTCCTGTTCCCCGTCTTCATGACTGCACGTGGCAAGGCGCGGGAGATAACCTGCGTGTCGAACTTGCGGCAGACCGGCCTGGCGATCCGTATGTACGCCCAGGATTACGACGACATCTATCCATGGGCGGTAGACCCGACGGATAAGTACACGCCGCAGATCTGGGATCCCTACCCTGACTTCCAGGCCCAGATACCATTCATGCCTATGATTCACGAGGTCCTGCAGCCCTACATTCGCTCCAAGAACCTCTTCCGGTGCCCATCGGATACCGGCTACGATGTCGAAGACTTCACAGGTGTACCTCTAGATGCACGTCCGAGCAGTTTCGAGAAGTTCGGTACGAGCTACAACTATCGTACCGAGATCGCCTTCCGCCGCATGGGTGAGACTAGCATGCGGGAACCAGCCTCCATCAATGTCCTCTTCGACGCCAGCGGGCGGTGGCATGGCGGCCTCATCTTCGACCAGATGCGCTATTGCGTGCTGCACGGAGATGGCCATACCAAGAACCTAAGTCGGAGTCAGGTCGAGATACTCTGGGCCAGCCCACTCTGAGCACCATGCGACTCAGGGCCAAGTGGGTCCTCCCCGACTCAGCCACCGTGCTGGAGGACGGCGAGGTCGTAATCGAGAACGGGCTCCTTGTGGAGGTTCGCGCCCGACGAATAGACGGGCAGCCTTGCACAGAGGCACGAGACCTCGGCAATGCGATTCTCTTGCCTGGTCTAGTGAACGCGCACACGCACCTGGAGTACACAGTGCTTCGTGGAGCGGTGGAAGACATTCCCATGTTTCCGTGGCTGGATCGGCTCATGGAGCTGAAGGCGCTGTTGGAACCCGACGACTGGATTGCGTCGGCCATCTGCGGCGCCGCCGAGGCTGCGCGAGGAGGCGTCACAACCGTCGCCGACTGTACGGACTCCGGCGCGGCCGCCCACGGCCTGAGCTCCGTGGGGCTGCGGGGCATCGTGTACCAGGAGGTATTCGGTATTGGCGAGGACGTGCCCCTGGAAGTCGCGCTGGAGCGCCTACGCACGAAACTGGCGGTGCTAGCGCGTCACACGGATCCGACACTCGTACGAGTCGGTATCTCACCCCATAGCGTGTACACCGTGCGTCCGGCGCTGCTGCGTGCAGCGGCACAATATGCCCAAGAGCACCGGCTGCCAGTCTGCATCCACGCGGCAGAGTCCCAGCCGGAGCTTGAGCTGCTCCTCACAGGCACAGGTGTACGGGCAGCTCGACTCAAGGAACGCCGAATCCACTGGCAAGCACCCAGGATGGGAGTGTTGCGCTACCTGGCGGACCTCGATGTCTTGCGTCCATCTACCCTCCTCGTCCACTGCGTGTCCCTAACAAGCGAGGATATGGAGATCCTCCAGCGCTCCGGTTCAGGTGTTGCGTACTGTCCGCGCTCGAACGCCAAGCTGGGGAATGGTGCTGCGCATCTAGCTACACTCATAACGCACACCACCAAGGATGCATCACGGGCTGTTGGCACGCTTGATGCCTGCGTGGGACTGGGAACCGATAGCGCCGTGAGTAGCAATAACGCAGACATGTTCGAGGAGATGCGGCTGGGTCTGCTGGTGCAGCGTGCTATGTGGCGTCGCGCCGAGACCCCAGTCGCGGGCGACATGCTGGCACTTGCGACACAAGGTGGGGCACGAGCACTAGAACTCGATCGCCTCATCGGAAGCCTCCACGTCGGCAAAGCTGCCGATCTGACCGCAGTCCGTGTGGGCCAGCGCATGCAACCGTGCTATCATCCAGTACAGGCCGTTGTCCATGCGGCGGCGTGCCACGATGTCATGCTGACGATGGTGAATGGGGAAGTAGTGGCCGAACGTGGCCGCGTGCGCTGCGAGAGACTGACATGGGCGCGTCGCAGGATGCGCCAAGCTGCACACAGGATTCAGCGAGCGTGTCTGATGTAGAGAGCACTGCCAATGTCCATGCCGACCAAGCCAGAACTGCTCCGGCGGTAGGAACCCTGCGTAACCTGCGCGTCTCCCTCGTAGTTCTGGCTGTCGGCGCGCTGGTGGTGGTCGCCCTGACCGCGTACAACCTGCAGCCGTGCCCAGTATGGTCCCTAGGTCGCGGGTGCGGCGGTCCACGCTCTTGGGAGGAGTACTTGCTCGTCAACCTGACAGGGCTGGTGCTCCTACCGATGCTCAGCATCTACGCTCTACCACGCGAGGGGCCGCACCTCTTCGGATGGTGGCGTCCTCGGTCTCAGGTGTGGCGTACGGTGCTCATCCTGTACGTCGCCATGCTGCTCCCCTTGTTCCTGGCCTCGCGCCGACCCGAGTTCATGGCCTATTACCCCATCCAGCAAGAGGCAGCCTATTCGTGGCCTCACCTGATCTACTTCGAGCTGACGTATGGCCTCTACATGTTGGGATGGGAGTTCTTCTTCAGGGGCTATCTGACCTTCGGCCTTGCGCGTCGCTTCGGATCGACGATAGCGGTTATCGCCCAGGCCGCGGCGTTCGGACTCATGCACTATGGCAAGCCATGGCCGGAGTTCGCCGGGTCCTTCATCGCCGGGCTTGTGCTTGGTCACCTTGCGCTCCGGGCACGTTCGTTCTACCCTGGATTCTGCCTCCATTGGGCTTGTGCAGTGACGTTCGATCTGCTCGTGATCCTAGCCAGGCCCGACGGCATTTTCTGAGCGATCTTGTCGCGACGACCGGCCGAGATTGTCCGTTTGACGCATCTCAAGCTGGCCGACTATAATGACGTGCTCAAACACGCGAGGGTGGATTCATGGACGATCGCTACGACTTCCGGAAGATAGAGCCTAAGTGGCAGGCACGCTGGGAAGCAGAGAAGACGTTCCGCGCCGATGACGGGGCTGACAAACCGCACTACTACGTCTTGGAGATGTTCCCCTACCCTTCTGGAGCAGGGCTTTCCGTAGGTCACTGCAAGAACTACGCCCCGGCAGATGCGTTCTGCCGACACAAGAGCATGAAGGGATACGCCGTGCTCCACCCAATGGGATGGGATGCGTTCGGTCAGCCGGCTGAGAACGAGGCCATCCGAAGGAAGCGCCACCCTCGAGAAATGGTCCCGGAGTACGCCGCGAACTACAAGCGCACGCTGAAGCTCATAGGCGCCAGCTATGATTGGGATCGCGAAATCAACTCCAGCGATCCCGAGTACTACAGATGGACGCAATGGTTCTTCCTATTGCTCTACAAGAGAGGTCTGGCCTATCGCGCCGAGGCTCCTATCAACTGGTGTCCTAGTTGCCGCACTGGCTTGGCCAACGAAGAGGTCAAGGAAGGGCGATGCTGGAGATGCGACACCGTTGTCGAGCGGCGTCCTATGCAGCAGTGGTACTTCCGGATCACCGCGTACGCTGATCGTCTGCTCGAGGATCTGGATCAACTGGACTGGCCAGAGGGCATCAAACTGCAGCAGCGCGAGTGGATAGGACGGAGCGAAGGCGCCGATGTGGATTTTCCTGTTGTCGGCACGGATAGGACCATTACGGTCTACACGACACGACCAGATACGCTTTGGGGCGCAACATTCATGGTGCTGGCTCCCGAACACCCGCTCGTCCCGGAACTGACCCAACCAGAACGACAAGACGAGGTGGCAGCTTACATACGGCGCGCACAAATGAGCACCGACATCGAGCGGATGGCCATCGAGCGGACGAAGACAGGCGTCTTCCTAGGATCCTATGCACTCAACCCAGTCAATGGTCAGCATATCCCCATCTGGATAGCAGACTACGTGCTGATGGGCTACGGCACCGGTGCCATCATGGCCGTGCCGGCTCATGACCAGCGCGACTTCGAATTCGCACGCAAGTACGGCATACCCATCGAGCTTGTCTACGTCACCGACGGAGGGCCGCAGACCGGCGACGCGATGACTATGGCACTGCCAGATGGCGGCGTCATGCGCGATTTCGAGCCAGGTCCGCGCGCACTGACGCCGAAGGCGCCGTTCGCAGGACTGCCGAACGATAAGAGCACAGTAGCTGCGGTCGTACGATGGCTAGAGGAATGCGGCGTCGGCCGGGGTCGCGTGAACTATCGTATGAAGGACTGGCTTATCAGCCGACAGCGCTATTGGGGGGCTCCCATCCCCATCGTTCATTGTCCGAGATGCGGGGAGGTTCCCGTGTCCGAAGAGATGCTACCAGTGCTTCTGCCCGACGTCGAACACTACGAACCGTCCGGTACCGGTGAGTCGCCCCTTGCCACCATCCCCGAGTTCGTTCGCACTGAGTGTCCGCAATGTGGCACCGCGGCCCGACGGGAAACGGATACGATGGGCGGATTCGCGTGCTCGTCCTGGTACTTCCTCCGGTTCGCCGATCCCCATAACGCCCAATGTTTCGCCGACCGATCGAGAATAGATGCCTGGTTGCCAGTCGACATGTACACGGGTGGAGCAGAGCACGCCGTCATGCATCTGCTCTATGCCCGATTCTGGACCAAGGTCATGTACGACGCGGGTCTCGTAGGATTCACCGAACCGTTCACTCGACTCCGGAATCAGGGAGCGGTTCTCGCACTCACGCCCGGCCGGCGGCCACGTCCCGGCGAATCCTCCGATGCAACTGAGGCCGAAGAGTCGGACCAGATCATAGACTGGATCGTGCTCCGGCCCAATGAGCTCGCCACGTTTCCCAAAGAAGAGATAGTGTGGCGATGGGTCCGCATGTCGAAGTCCAAGGGAAATGTCGTGACGCCGGAGTCCATGATCGAGCGATACGGTGCTGACGCTCTGCGTCTCCATATCATGTTCGTGGCGCCCTTCGAGTCGAACATCGAATGGCACGAAGAAGGAGTTGATGCGGCGCTGCGTTTCCTTCATCGAACGTGGAAGTGGATCAGAGCAGCCATGCCACTTGCACACCAGGCGGCAGGACGATTGCGGGGAGACGCTCTCGCCGGTGCACCAGAAACCGACAGGGCGATCCTACGCAAGCTCCACAAGACGATTCGCAAGGTGGACGAAGACATTGACCGGTTCCGCCTCAATACCGCTATTGCGGCCCTGATGGAGCTTGTCAACGACCTGTATCTCTACTATCCTCCGGACGGTGATAAGTCGAAGGCGAATCCCGCCGTCGTAGGGGAGGCCCTGGACACACTCGTCCTACTCCTGGCTCCGTTCGCGCCCCACATAGCCGACGAAGTGTGGGAAGCACTGGGGCACGAGAGTTCCACATATCATGCGACCTGGCCACTCTATGAGGAGACCGTTGCGGCAGATGCAACGGTCACGATTGCCGTACAGGTCAATGGCAAGGTGAAAGATCGCATCACCGTGCCATCTGGGGCTGACGAGCCGACCGTGCGCGCCATAGCCATGGAGTCCGAGAAGGTCGTGCAAGCGCTCGGTGGCAAGGAGATTCGAAAGACTGTGCTCGTACCGGATCGCCTCATAAGCTTCACGGTGGGCAAGGAGTGATTCGGATGATCGCTCCTGGCGAGTACATCCGCGACATTCTGCAGTCGCCGGTCGGCAGCCGACATCGCGCCCGGGGCTGGGTCAAGACACGGCGGGATAGCAAGGGCGTCCATTTCATCCAGTTGAGCGACGGTAGCTGCTTTGCCGACTTGCAGGTGGTGATCACGGACGATAGTGGTATCCCGCCGGCCGTTCTTCAGGATATCACCACCGGCGCCTGCGTCGAGTTCGAGGGCTCCCTCGTGGAATCCCCTGGT
The DNA here is from genome assembly GCA_037443035.1 of Chthonomonadales bacterium. Taxonomy (GTDB): domain Bacteria; phylum Armatimonadota; class Chthonomonadetes; order Chthonomonadales; family CAJBBX01; genus JABWBA01. Next base: position 127,902 of record JBBIPC010000001.1, on the reverse strand, counting down.
AGTGGGCAGCCCGTAGAGCTCGTCGCGCACGAGGCCATGGTCCACGGTGTAGCAGACCCTGCCACGTATCCTCTTCAGAAGAAGGGGCATACAATGGAGTTCCTGCGGGAGATCGCCCATCTCCGCGTGCGCTCCAACACGTTCGGGGCGGTCTTCCGCACCCGCAACACCGTCGCCTACTCCATCCACCGCTTCTTCCAGGAGCACGGCTTTCTCTATGTACACACGCCCATCATCACGGCATCGGACTGCGAAGGGGCTGGGGCGCTCTTTGGAGTGACGACACTCGACCTTCTGGCTTTGCCCCGGACGCCGGATGGCCACGTGGACTTCGCGCAGGACTTCTTCGGCAAGCGCGCTTACTTGTCGGTCAGTGGCCAGCTCGAGGCCGAGATCTTCGCACTCGGATTCGCCAACGTCTATACGTTCGGACCAACGTTCCGCGCAGAGAACTCCAACACACCTCGCCACCTCGCCGAGTTCTGGATGGTCGAGCCGGAGATGGCTTTTTGCGACCTTGCCGGCGACATGAAGCTGGCAGAGGCCTTTCTGAAGTACCTCATCAAGACGGTGCTGCAAGAGCGCGCTGACGACCTAGCCTTCTTCAACAAGCGGATCGAGCCAACTGTTCTGGAAACACTCGAGCATGTCGCGGAGTCGCCCTTCGAGCATATCACCTACACGGAGGCAGTGCGGCTACTCGAGCAGGCCGGCCGCGACTGGGAGTACCCGGTCGGATGGGGATGCGACCTGCAAGCCGAGCACGAACGCTACCTGACGGAAGAAGCAGTCAAGCGGCCTATCATTGTGACGGACTATCCCAGAGAAATCAAGGCGTTCTACATGCGGCTGAATGAGGATGGCCGCACCGTCCGCGCCATGGATGTCCTCGTACCGCGCATCGGCGAGATCATCGGTGGCAGTCAGCGAGAGGAGCGCTATGACGTGCTGCTCGAACGTATCAAGGAATGTGGTCTCGACCCAGAACCCTACTGGTGGTACCTCGAGCTTCGGAAATACGGATCCGCGCCGCATGCTGGCTTCGGGTTGGGGCTCGAGCGATTCTTGATGTATGTTACCGGTATGAAGAACATCCGGGATGTGATACCGTTCCCAAGAACGCCGGGGAACGCTGACTTCTGACCCTGACATGACTGGCCAGCCAAAGCCCGATGAGGAACGCGTGCAACGCAAGCTAATGCCTGCAAGCGATCCGCAGAGCTGGGCGTCGCTCCTGTTGGCCGTACTGCTGTTTGTAGGTGCGTTCGTGTACGCCTACCGTCAGAACCAGATCCCCAAGGATGCTCTAGTGGTGCAACCATCCCGCGGCACTGGCGGGGCACTTTCCACCGGCGGGAACCCTGTTTCCGTGACAACCGAACAGATTGCTGTGCACGTTGCCGGTGCAGTCAAGAAGCCAGGGGTGTACTACCTACCCAAGGGTAGCCGCGTAGAAGCCGCGCTCCGTGCCGCTGGAGGTCCTGCCGAGGGTGCGGATCCCCTGGGAGTAAACCCGGCAGCACTCCTATCGGACGCCGACCAGGTAATCGTCCCCGAGAAGGAGGTCCGTCAGTCGCCAGCACCGGCAGTTCGCAGCACCTCGGACCAGAAGCACGTTTCCTCTTCTCGACGACATGGCCAGCGCGCTCCCGACAAACTCCGCTCACCCGGCGAGGGAACAGTCAACGTCAACACGGCATCGCTCGAGGAGCTCCAGCGGTTGCCAGGAGTGGGTCCGGCTATCGCCGCCAGAATCCTCGCGTACCGCTCAGAAAAGGGCGGATTTCGCTCGGTTGACGAGTTGACGGAAGTAAGCGGCATTGGTGAGAAGAAGCTCGCTGCGATGAAGCCATTCGTGCGGCTACACTGAAATGGTGCGTCAGAAGCAGATGAGTATAGCGCGGCGTGTTTGCCAGACCTGCGGGGCCGAATGCCTCGAGGGCGAGACGGTCTGCTGGCGTTGCGGCCATGGCCTCGATGAACCCACGTCTGACGAGCAGCTCATTGACTTTGCCAGCACGCAACCCTCCCCGACCACGCCGATCGCACCGAACCCTCCAACCGTCCTGAAGACGACACTCACCGGAGAAGTGGTCGAAGTACCGGACTTCTCGGCCATGCCGGCGACTGCCCAGACGCCCAAGCCCCCGGAGGCACCGTCAGCGTTATCGGATGCTAGTGCCCCGGAGCCCGTCTTCCGGATGACGTACTGTAGGACCTGCGGGATTCAGAACGATGAAGGCGCCGTCGAATGTCGGAAGTGTCACCAGCCGCTCCCTGTGCTAACTGGTCCACCACCCGACCTCACCCCCCTCCGTCGCTCCTGGGGATTCGACGTGCTCGGATTGGCCTGGATTGCGCTGGGAGCATCCGCGGTCTACTGTGGGCGGTTCCTTATCAAAGCCGATCCGGCACACCCGGGCGTAACGTGGGCTGACTACTTCTGGACGGGCGTTGTCGTCTGCGCACCGGGCGTCATGATATTCCTGCGCCATTACTTTTGCAAGTTCTTGTTTTGGTTGCTGACGTTCGGGAGCATGATGGTGTGGTCCGTCATCGGGTTCTTGTGGCTCTACGTGGGACTGCACGTCTCGGACAACGGCCGGGTTGGACTGATGTGGCTTGCTGCGCTAAGCCTACTGTCCGGGATAAGCTTTCTGACAGTGCGGCTCAACGATGAGTTTGACTTCGGCACTTAGCCTTGCGAAAGGAACGTCCTATCATGACCGAATCTGACGCCCGAACCATCCTCCAGGAGGCGCTGAGCGCTTGCCAGGCTGACGAGGCGGTACTCTTGCTACGGGCGAGCGACGAAGGTTCCACACGATTCGCGAACAATGCCATCACCCAGGCAGTGGCGCGGTCCGACGCCAGCCTGACCATCCATGTGGCATATGGCAATCGCGTGGGAACCGCCCGGACGAACCGCCTCACTGGCGAGACTATGGTGGAGGCTGTCCGACGGGCGGAAGAAATAGCCAAGCAGGCAGAACCTGACACCGAGTATATGCCGCCCGTCGAGCCGACCCTGGTCCCCCCTGTCTGCGCATGGGACGACGCCGTGGCCGCGTTCGGGCCGTCGCAGCGAGCAGATGCCGTGCGCGATGTCATCGGTACCATACGAAGCCGTGGTCTGACGGCCGCGGGCAGCTTGGCGTCGGAGAGCAGTGTGACCGCTGTCTTGAACAGCCGCGGGCATTTCGCGTTCCATCGCGAGACGGGGATTCGCCTCGTCTGCACGGCAATCGCCGAGGATAGCTCCGGATGGGCGTCCTCAGGATCTCACCGTCTGGACAACGTCCAGGTCGTTGCCACAGCGGAACGAGCCGCTGAGAAGGCCGCGGCAGGCCGCAAGCCGAAGTCCATCGAGGCCAAACCGTACACGGTTATTCTGGAACCTGCGGCGGCCGCAGAACTACTCGCGTTCGAGGCTTGGTCTCTAGATGCCAAAGCCGCTGACGAAGGGCGTAGTGCCTTCACCGGCAAGCTTGGAAGCAAGTTAGGAGTATCCGAACTTACGATCGCCAGCGTGCCGGATCATCCTGTCTGCCCAGGATCTCCTTTTGCCGCCGACGGGATGCCTTCGCCAACGGTGCACTGGGTGCGGTCCGGTGTACTCGAGAACCTGGCACACAGCCGCTATTGGGCCGCAAAGATGAAACGCCCCTACACCGGCTCGCCGACGAACATCATCCTAGATGGCACGGATGCAACCGTCGACGACATGATCCAGTCCACCGAGCGGGGACTCCTCGTCACACGTTTCTGGTATATCCGCTTCGTGGATCCGATGAAGCTTCTCCTTACAGGCATGACTCGTGACGGGCTTTTCCTTATTGAGGATGGCAGGGTCGTGTCTGGTGTCAAGAACCTCAGGTTCAACGAAAGCCCGCTCCGCATGTTCGAGCGGATTGTCGCGCTGGGCCAGCCCGAGGCGGTTCGCGGCTACGGCGCAGCCTACGTCCCACCCATGAAGGTTGATGAGTTCGCGTTCTCCAGCACCACCGCCTTCTGAGCAGATGCCACCGCAAAGGCGACGGGGAGCTAACGGGTCGCAGCCACCGGCAGGTCAGGGCTCATGGCCTGTCCCGGTTGAGCAGCGGGCGACATCATCTGGGACGATCCGCGTGCCAGCATCTGTGGTGCACGACCGACGATGGCCAAGTACAGAGTTGCGCTCACGAGGACAGCTACCGCGAGCACTGCCGCACCTTGCAGGACCAGCCGCACCGTCCGCCTCTCGGGAGACGGGATACGATCGCCCTCCAAGACGGTGACCGGAAGCGTGTGGAGTGCCGACTCCGGCGGCCACACCGAGCGCAAGGAGCGTAGCTGCAGTTCGAGTGCGTGCCACTGTGCCACGTACCGTCTGCACGGCTCGCACGTGCGCATGTGCTCACCCACGACGTCAGGCAGTTGCGCAACCGATCGTTGGTCCAACCAATCGTCTATCTGGCGGCGCACACGTCGGCAGGATCGCTTGCGGAGCCAAAGCGGTGCGGTCATACATATCCATCCAGCGCTGCAAGGAGCTTCGCCCTGGCCCTGTGGAGTCTCACCTTGGCTGCAGTCACCGTTATTCCCATCGTGCGTGCAACTTCCTCTACGGACAGCTCCTCGAAGTAGAACAGCAGAATCGCATCCCGGTAGTGCTCTGGCAATGACATAACCGCGCCGCGGATATGTCGGTTACGGTCCTGTCTGAGCGCCAGAGCCTCCGGATCAGTGGCCGGGCCGGCTGGCACTTGCTGCGCCAGCTCCACACCGCCTGGCAGTGACGCTTTTCGGCCTCGTATCTTCCGCCGACATTCGTTGAGAGCTATCCGGTACAGCCAACTGGCGAAGAAGCCACCCGGCTTGTATGCCTCCAGCGCCCTGTAGGCTCGGAGGAAGGTAGCCTGCAGAACGTCCTCCGCATCGCAGGGGTGCTGCAACATCCGGTACGCGAATCGATACAGACGAGCCTCGTACCGCCTGACGAGCTCGTCGAACGCCGCCTGGTTGCCGTCGCGTGCCTCGATCGCGAGGCGGTCTTCGTAGTCCGCACTCCGGGTGTGTGCGGTTAGCTCGAAAGTCACGGCTGTGCGTCCCTTAGCAACACATCGCGCACCCGAAGCAGAGCGTCCGGGCCTCTTGGCAGACGAGTTGCAGGCAATTCGGGTTCCACTCAGAAGCTCATCCGATCGTAGGCTTCGAGGTCTATGGCATGTTCGGGCTTCTGCCCCTTGAGAAGTCGTTCGAGATCTGCAACGGCCATGGACCCCAGGCTCGGGAGTTCGTCGGTCGTCGGCCCGGCCACATGCGGAGTTAGGAGCACATTCGGCATGCGACGAAGAGGATGGGTCTCCGGAAGCGGCTCAGGATCAGTTACGTCGAGGGCGGCACTGAACCTGCACGCTGCAAGCGCCTCTGTGAGCGCAGCCGTGTCAACGAGCCTGCCACGAGCTGTATTGACGAAGATCGCTCCTTCACGTATCTTCGCTATCTGCTTGGGTCCCACCAACCCATGCGTTTCTGGAATATCGGGCGCATGCAAGGATATCACGTCGGCCTGTGGAATGCCTTCGTCCAGGGTGACCAGCGTGACACCGAGCCGCGCTGCGTCGTCCTCACGCAAGTAAGGGTCCGCCACTAGAACCCGCACCTTGAATGGTTGTAGCAGGTCGAGGAAGTGCCGGCCCACATGCCCCAGCCCGACTAGGAGGACCGTTTTCCCGAAGAGTGTCTCGGTACGTGGCTTCGCCGAACCTGCCAGGCTCGATATCGTCTTTGCGGTTCGCGCATCGTAGCATGCCATGTGTCGCAGCAGGGTAAGCACGGCTGCGAGGCAGAATTCAGCCACCGTCCGCGCGATGGCGGCACGCGCACTGGTGATAACGATGCCCTCTTGCAGCAACCGGCGCGGGAACATCCTCACCGAACCCGCAGCGTGACATATGGCTCTCAGCTTGGTGCGCTGATCGAACCACGCGGCGTCCGGAGGTCTGACACCCCAGCCGGTAAGAGCGTACTCCGCGTCCTGCCAATGACGGGCGTAATCGTCGTTGGAGAGCCTTCCTGCATCCAGGACGAGATCGAGATCACCGAGCTGACGAAGCCGACACTCCAGCTCGTCGCCAATGACCTTCCTGTAAGAGTCGTCGGACATTGTCACCAGTATCCTCGCCATGTCCATTCCTCCTCACTTTTCGTGCACTGCTTCATTCGGCGGTACTCGCCCCAGTCCTGTCGCTCCATCCATGACCGCGCCGTTCTGCTTCCGTGCTGACGCCTTCCTGCCAAGCTGCATGAAACGGACGTGCACCGTGGTATACTATGGCCGATTACGGAAGTACGCGAATGCGAACCTGCATGGCAGGCGAGCGGGAAGGCCAGTCAGTGATCTTGCGTCCGCGCCAGGCACACCTCCTTCCATACGGCTGCAGAAGGCCAGTGTGGAGCGTAGATCCACTGACGAGACAATCCATAGCACCACTAACGATCTAGGGAGGAGCCGCCGGGCATCCTCCCTTTTCCTTGTCGGGTTCGCTTTCCGAGGCTTCGGGGCTACATTCTCGTCGGCTAGCATGTGCCGACGTTAGGTAAGAAAGGGTACAGGTTATGCCTCGCAGTTACGTAACGATCGATGGAAACGAGGCTGCCGCGTCCATTGCGTACAAGACGGCCGAGGTGATTTCCATCTATCCCATCACCCCGTCGTCGCCGATTGCGGAGCATTGTGACGCCTGGGCGGCAGCACACAAGACGAACGTGTGGGGCACGGTCCCGCTGGTGCAGGAAATGCAGTCCGAGGCGGGCGCGGCCGCATCATGCCACGGTGCGCTGCAAACCGGCGCGATGACCACCACGTTCACGGCTAGTCAGGGACTCCTTCTCATGATCCCCACGATGTTCAAGATCGCGGGTGAGCTCACAAGTACCGTGTTCCATATCACGGCGCGAACCGTCGCTACGCACGCCCTGTCCATCTTCTGCGACCACAGCGACATCATGGCGGTTCGTCAGACCGGTTGGGCCTTCCTGTTCGGGAACTCCGTACAGGAAGTCATGGATATGAGCCTGATCGCTCAGGCCGCCACGCTCAAGTCGAGAGTCCCCTTCCTCAACATCATGGACGGCTTCCGCACCTCCCATGAGGTTATGAAGGTCGAAGCTCTGAACGACGATGACATTCGGGCCATGATTGACATGGAGTTGGTCCGCCAGCACCGTGCGCGCGGCCTCTCACCCGATAGGCCAGTGATCCGCGGTACCGCGCAGAATCCTGATGTCTTCTTCCAGGCCAGGGAGACCGCCAACCCATTTTACGCAGCGGTGCCAGCGATTGTTCAGGACACCATGGATCAGTTCGCGCAGCTTACGGGGCGCCAGTACCATCTCTTCGACTATGTCGGCGCGCCGGACGCTGAGCGCGTCATCGTCCTCATGGGCTCCGCATGCGAGACAGCCCAGGAGACGGCGGAGTTCCTGGCTGGCAACGGCGAGAAGGTTGGCGTCGTCAAGGTGCGCCTGTATCGCCCATTCGACGTGGACGCGTTCGTAGCCGCACTGCCCGGGACCGTTCGCTCCATCGCAGTTCTCGACCGCACGAAGGAACCCGGTGCCACTGGCGAGCCTCTCTACCAGGATGTCGTCACCGCCGTGTCCGAAGCCGTGGGCGCAGGCAAGGCTCCATTCAGCGCCATGCCACGCATTATCGGGGGACGTTACGGACTCTCTTCGAAAGAGTTCACACCAGCCATGTGCAAAGCTGTCTACGACGAGATGACCGTCAAGTCTCCGAAGAACCACTTCACAGTGGGCATCGAAGACGACGTTATGCACACGAGCTTGCGATATGACCCCTCCTTCAGCACCGAGCCCGACGATGTGGTCCGGGCAGTGTTCTGGGGACTGGGTGCCGATGGGACGGTCGGCGCCAACAAGAACTCCATCAAGATCATTGGAGAAGAGACTCCCAACGCAGCTCAAGGGTACTTCGTCTACGACTCGAAGAAATCCGGTTCCGTAACCACATCCCACCTGCGTTTCGGCCCGAGGCCCATCCACAGCACCTACTTGATTGACCACGCGAACTTCATTGCCATCCATCAGTTCGGCTTCGTGGAGCGCTACCCCGTACTCGACAACGCCGTCCGCGGCGCCACAGTGCTCCTGAACAGCCCCTACGGACCGGACGAGGTGTGGGACAAGCTACCCGCGGAGTTCCAGCGACAGGTCCTCGCCAAGAACCTCCGTCTGTGGGTGGTGGATGCCTACGACGTCGCTCGTGCGACGGGCATGGGTGTCCGCATCAACACCATCATGCAGACGGCATTCTTCGCCATCAGCGGTGTTCTGCCACGAGATGAAGCCATCGCGCAGATCAAAGCTGCCATCAAGAAGACCTACGGCCGACGCGGCGAAGCGGTCGTTCAGAAGAACTACGCCGCAGTGGATGCTGCACTGGAACACCTGCATGAGGTCCAGGTTCCGGGCCGTAACATCGGCGATGTCGCAATGCCACCTGTCGTATCACCGTCGGCACCAGAGTTCGTCAAGACCGTTACAGCGACGATGATTGCCGGGCGCGGTGATACCCTGCCGGTGAGCGCCATGCCCGTGGACGGAACCTTCCCGACCGCGACGACGCAGTGGGAGAAGCGCAATATCGCCCTCGATGTGCCAGTCTGGGAGCCCGAGATCTGCATCCAGTGCGGAAAGTGCGTTCTCGTCTGCCCGCACGCGTGTATCCGATCCAAGGTCTATGACCCGGTTCTTCTGGAAAAGGCGCCACCTACATTCAAGTCCACTACGGCCAAGTGGCGCGAGTTCGCCGACCGGAGATTCACGATCCAGGTGGCGGTGGAGGATTGCACGGGCTGCGGAGTATGTGTCGAAGCATGTCCGGCCAAGGACAAGACCCAAGTCGGCCGGAAGGCCATAAATATGGCGCCCCAGCGGCCGCTCCGGAGTCAGGAAGCGCAGAACCTCGAGTTCTTCCTGAGTATCCCTGACATGCCACGCGATACGCAACTGATTCGGTTCAACACGATCAAGAATGTGCAGTTACTACGGCCTCTCTTCGAGTACTCGGGTGCCTGCGCTGGATGTGGGGAGACACCCTATGTCAAGCTGGTGACGCAGCTCTTCGGTGACCGTGCCATCATCGCCAACGCCACGGGTTGTTCCAGCATTTACGGCGGTAATCTGCCGACAACCCCGTATTGCGTTGACGCTCAAGGCCGCGGACCGGCCTGGAATAACTCGCTATTCGAGGACGCGGCTGAGTTCGGCCTTGGTTTCCGGCTGACCCTGGTCCAACAAGAGCAGTACGCCCGGCAGCTCCTAAGCCAGATGGGAGCCCTCTTGGGCGATGATCTGTGCCAGGCGATCCTCACGGCAGACCAGACCACCGAAGCTGGTATTGTCGCTCAGCGTCAACGGGTGGCAGAGCTGAAACGGAAGCTGGCCGGCGCGAGCGACGAAGCCGCCAAGGAGCTGCTGAACGTCGCAGATGCGCTCGTTCGTAAGAGCGTCTGGTCCTTCGGCGGCGACGGCTGGGCTTACGATATCGGCTACGGCGGCCTCGACCACGTTCTGTCTACGAACTACGACATCAACCTGCTGGTACTGGATACGGAAGTCTATTCGAATACAGGTGGCCAAGCCAGCAAGTCCACTGCTCGTGGCGCGGTCGCGAAGTTCGCTTCCGGCGGCAAATCTGCCTCCAAAAAGGACCTTGGACGCATGGCCATGACCTATGGTCACGTCTACGTAGCATCGGTGGCCATGGGCGCGAACGACGCCCAGACGGTAAGGGCCTTCATCGAAGCGGAGTCCTACCCTGGTCCATCGTTGATCATCGCCTACAGTCACTGCATCGCCCACGGCATTGACATGTCCAAGGGTCTGCAGCAGCAGAAGCTTGCCGTCGACTCTGGCGCAGTGATTCTCTACCGCTACGATCCGCGTCTGGCCGCAGAAGGGAAGAACCCCTTGCAGCTCGATAGCAAGGAACCGTCCATTCCCCTTTCTGACTACATCTATACGGAGACCCGGTACCGGATGCTGCAGCAGGCGAATCCCGAGGCGGCCGCGCGGCTCTTGGTGGCCGCGCAGGAGGATGTGCAGCGACGCTGGCGCATCTACCAGGACATGGCAAGCCGCACGACGTTCTGAGTTGTCCGTAGAGGTCGGTTCGCGCCCGAAGTGCTCTAGCTTCCGGACTCACACGAACCGACCTCGACTAGTAATCGCAAGGAGTCGAAGATGGATCTAACCACCCGGTATATGGGCCTTACGCTGAAGCACCCGGTCGTGCCCTCAGCCTCTCCCCTGTCGAAGAACCTCGACGCCATGAAGCGTCTGGAGGACGCAGGAGCGCCGGCAATCGTGATGTACTCACTGTTCGAAGAGCAGATCGATGCTGAGAGTCATCGGCTCGACCATTACCTCTCGTACGGCGCAGATAGCTTCGCTGAAGCGATCCAGTACTTCCCCGACCTGCAGAACTACAATATCGGTCCGGATGCCTATCTCGAACTCATACGACAGGCGAAGCAGAAGCTGAGCATCCCGCTCATTGGCAGCCTCAACGGCGTCTCTGCAGGCGGCTGGACACGCTACGCCGCGCTCATCCAGCAAGCGGGCGCGGACGCTCTAGAACTCAACGTCTACTACATCCCCACGGACCCAGGTCTCACGTCCGATGAGATCGAGCGCATGTACGTAGACGTCTTGAGAGAGGTCAGGCAGAGTGTCACCATACCGGTTGCCATTAAGCTGAGTCCCTTCTTCACGTCTCTTCCGTACATGGCCACGAAGCTTGAAGGAGCAGGCGCCGATGCCCTGGTCCTCTTCAATCGCTTCTACCAGCCTGATTTTGATCTCGAGCAGCTCGAAGTCGTGCCCCACCTCGTTCTCAGTGACTCCGATGAGCTGCGTTTGCCACTTCGCTGGGTCGCCATTCTCTTCGGAAGGGTTCAGACGGACCTTGCCATCACCTCTGGGGTCCACACGGGAACCGATGTCATCAAGGCGATGATGGCCGGCGCCAAGGTCGTTCAGATGGCTTCGGAACTACTCCACAACGGCCCTGGCCGGATTGCGAGCATCGTGGACGAGATGCAGGCGTGGATGGAGGAGAAGGAATACGAGTCTGTCGAGCAGATGCAGGGCAGCATGAGCCAGAAAAACGTAGCAGAGCCGGCAGCGTTCGAACGAGCCAACTACATGAAGACGCTGGCATCGTGGAAGGGAGATCCCACAGGGAGACTCCTCTAGGGCGATACTTCCCTGTCTCCAGGCGCTACTCGCCAAACCGCACGCCGTCGCCCGAGTCTCGCTAGACCGCGTGCGGTTTGGTTTCTTGCCATGCTGGTGTGCCATACTCGCAACAGTGAGGTACGGGAGGTCACAGGCGAGAATGAAGCTTTCAGGCCTTGAAACGCGCAGGATGCCGCAACCCGCCCGCGTCCTGGCAGTCTCGATCGTAACGTGCGCGTGCCTGGCAGTGCTCGTGGCGTGCGCGACAGCCCAGCAGAAGGGTCGAAGCGTCAGGCTCGAATTCACCTCTGCCGAGGTCGTCAGCCGCTGGCAGCCGACGCACGATGTTAGCACCATCGAATCGGTGCCCGAAGGCATGCGTGTAGGGATATCTGGCGGCGATCCCTACATTATCGGTCCGCCCGTCGATCCGCCGAGTGGTACTCCGCTCTGGATCCGCATGAGGCTGCTATCGGAAGCAGGTGGCACGGTTCAGGTCTTCTTCTTCCGCACTTCGCCTACCGAGGAGCGCTCTGCCCGCGCCTCTGTTCCGGCGAAACGATGGACAGAGGTATCTCTCCCAGTTCCGCAACTCGAGGCAGGAACGAGACTGCGCATTGACCCACCCGGCACCGCGGGCACGTGTACCATCGCGTGGCTCGAGCTCGCTCCGCGATCCGTCCCCGCATTGCCTCGATGGACTCCGCCGCCCATCCCACCTACCACCGGTGCCTCGACGCTCAGGTCGGGGTCTGTCGCCGTCCTCTACGACAGGCGCCGCATCAATGCATTCACTGTACAAGTCCAGGGCTACCGGTTCGCGACAGGTTGGTCGCGCCTGCCCGTAGCATACGAGAGTGGGGACAAGGTGCGTTGGTTCGATGCAGCATCGGTTGGCAAGACCACCGTCACTGCATCGTCCAAGGGCATCCGCGTCGCATGTGATGCTCTGGACCCGGACGGCGCTCGTTGGCGGTTCGTCCAGACCTTGCGCCCCACCCCGCGTCCGGGTGGCATCGCTGTTACCGCAACGGTGGCCGTGTCAAGCCCACGCAACGTCTACTTCCTGCCCGTACTGGCGATCTTCCCTGGACGCGGTTCGTTCGGCACCGCGCGAGAGCGGGGTCTACTGGCTGGAGTCGAGTACCTCGACCCACCGGACCAAAGCAGCTCGCAGGCCGATCTGCGGGGTGAACAGGCGCAGCGCCTCGTACCCGATCAGATCAAGCTGACCTTCCCTCTCATGGTCATGCAGGCTCGCAAGCGCTACCTCGCGCTCACGTGGAATGCAGAGCCCTGGCTCGCTGCGGCGTTCGACACGCCCGATCGTTCGTTCGGGTCCAAATCCAATGCCATGGCGCTCCTCGTGCCCGGATCGGACGGAACGAACCGCTCCGAAGGTAGCCTGCTTCCCTACGCGCCACTTGCACTCACGGCCAATCGCACGCTGACAGCTACCGCCACCATCTTCGGAGGCGCAGGCGAAAGCGTCCTACCAGCCGTGCAGCGCTTCGTTCAGGAGCGAGGCCTTCCTGAGCTGCCCAAGATAGGCATGGACAAGCGTGCGTACGCTCGCTGGGCTGCCGGAGGCTGGCTCGACTCACGTATCCGTGAAGGTGCTCGCTTCCGTCACGCCTACTGGCCGGGATTCAGCGGCTTCTCCCCACAACCCGCCGCCGACGCGGCACTATGGATGGAGTGGCTCGCAAGTGTCTTGCATGGGGACCCCATTGCCGAGCGTCTCCAGCAGCAAGTGTCCGCGGTTCTCGATATTACCGATCCAGCAACACGCAACAGCGCCGCGGTCTCCCACGTCACGTACCCTGCTCAAGCTCTGCTATTCGGCGATGTCCTCGGCTCGGTGGACCATGCGAGGTCCGCAGCCCAAGCGGCGCTGAAGCGCTTCGAGCCGGACGGAACGATCCTCTACAGACCATCCGGGGGGACCGATTACGGACAGACCCATTTCGAGAAGCACGCCAACGGCCTGACCGCACCCGTTGTTGTGCAGGTACTCCAGAATGCACTCTACGCTGGCGATCGTGACCTGGTGCGCGCCGGTCTGGAGAAGCTCCGTGCTCTCGACCGCTATGTGAACTCGGCTCCGCGAGGAGCGCAAACCTGGGAAGTACCCCTCCATACACCGGACATATTGGCATCCGCCCACCTCGTGAAGGCATATGTCCTAGGCTACGAGATTACAGGAGATAAGCACTTTCTGCGGATGGCCCGACACTGGGCGTGGACCGGTGTGCCGTTCGTCTACCTGCAGAAGCCGACAGAACAGCCGGTGGGCCTGTACGCCACGACTCCGGTCCTGGGCGCTACTAACTGGGTGGCCCCGAACTGGATTGGTCTTCCAGTACAGTGGTGCGGGCTGGTTTACTCGGACGCGCTCTACCGTCTGGCGCGCTACGATGAGCCGAATCTCTGGCGCAAGCTCGCGCAGGGTATCACCATATCCGGTATTCAGCAGAGTTGGCCGGCGTCGGACAAGGACTTGCAGGGACTCCTGCCTGATTCCTTTGTATTTCGCAGTCAGAACCGCAACCCCGTAGCCATCAACCCAGGCACGGTGCAGGCGAATGCCGTCCAGCTCTATGGTGGCCCGCTCGTGTACGATTATCGGCATTTCCTCAAGGCTGGCCTCACGGTCCACGCGCCTGCGGCTCTCGAGGCATGCGTGGAGTCGGGATCGGCTGTGCAGTTCACGGTCCGCGGTTGGACCGACAGGCCCTACTGGATTCTCATCCACGGATGCCGTAAGCAGCCCTCGGTTAGGGTGAACGGTAAGGTACTTGCCGAAGGCGAGAGCATGCAGTACGAGCCTGGCGATGGCCGACTGATCCTACGCGTCTCAGGCACCTGTCGGGTTTCCATTCAGCAGTGAGCACGCCGCCTCGAACGCGGATCGTCATCCTAGGCTCTACAGGTTCCATCGGGACTCAGACGCTGGACATCGTCCGACGCCTGCCACGACGCCTCGAGGTCGTAGGGCTGGCGGCACACCGCAACGCATCCGCACTAGCGGCCCAAGCACGTGAGTTCGGCGTGCGTACCGTGGCTGTCATGGACCCTAGTGCCGCTGCCGAGTGCCGTCAGCTCTGCGACGATACGTGCCGCGTTCTGAGTGGCCTCGAAGGCATCGTGAACCTCGCCACGTTGCGTGAGGCCGACGTTGTTGTCGTTGCCGTGGCAGGTGCCATTGGAATCCGGCCCACCCACGCCGCCATCCGCTCCGGAAAGCGGATAGCGCTGGCAAGCAAAGAGGTCCTTGTCGCTGCCGGTCGGCAGACCATGGATCTCGCCCGGCAGGCCGGTGTGCCCATTCTGCCGATCGATAGCGAGCATTCAGCGCTATTCCAATGCATGATCGGCCACACAGCGGCAGACGTCGAACGTCTCTACCTGACGGCATCTGGAGGCCCGTTTCGAGATGCCAGCCTGGAAACCATGCGCAGGGCGCAGCCTGAAGACGCCTTGCGCCATCCGACGTGGTCTATGGGCGGCTTGGTCACTATCAACTCAGCTACACTGATGAACAAAGGTCTGGAGATCATCGAAGCCTTCTGGCTGTTCGGTGTACCTGTGTCGCAGATCGAAGTCGTCATACACCCGCAGAGCATCGTACACTCCATGGTCCGCTTTCGAGACGGCTCGGTCTTGGCGCAGCTCGGCCTTCCTGACATGCGCCTGCCCATCCAATATGCGCTGGTCTATCCGGAACGGTTGCCCACAGAACTACCGCGCCTCGAGCCCACCGCCTGCAGTCTGTTGGAGTTCAGCGCTCCCGACGATGAGCGCTTCCCCGCACTCGGCATAGCACGCAGAGCTCTCCAGATCGGTGGCACCATGCCGGCTGTGATGAACGCAGCCAACGAGGCTGCGGTGGAGCTCTTCTTGAAACGCCGGCTCGGATTCCTCGGTATTATGCAATTAGTGCAGGCTGTCATGGCTGAGCATGATCCAGTTGAGGAGTCCTTCGATAATGTCTTGCAGGCGGACAGTTGGGCCCGGCAGCGAGCCTGCGCGCTGGCACCACGGTTTCATACTCAGACGGAGTAGGCGACAGTCCACATGACCGACATTCTTCTTGGCATTGTCTTTCTGCTGATTACCATCAGCTTACTGGTGCTAGCACACGAGGGGGGTCATTATCTTGCAGCTCGCTGGTGTGGCATGCGAGTCGAGGACTTCTCCCTCTTCTTCGGACCCGTGATCGCCCGATTGGGCCAACGCGGTGCGACGCGGTTCCATCTCCGCGCCATTCCCTTCGGCGGGTTTGTGCGGATTGCAGGGATGGAACCCGAGGACGTCGCGGCCGGAATGCCGGTATTGCGGACCCTCCAGCAGGCATTCAGTAGCTCCCACCCGGATGCTGTGGACCGTACTCTGCGCCAGCTCGCTCGCGACAACCTCCTCAAGCTGGATCCGAAGGACGTCAGCATTGTCGTCCGTGAAGCCATCGCCGGCGCTATTGGATTCGATGCGCGTCTGACAGATGAAGGTGCAGCGCAGCTCCAGATGCTAAGACAGGCGGAACATATCTCGGAGTCCGAGGCCAGGCTGATCGACCTCCTTCTCAACGCCCACGCTCGCAAAGCCGATCCGGAGCTGTTCATTGCAAAGCCTCTTTACCAGCGCGCTGCTGTGATCGTGGCCGGCCCTGTCGCCAGTCTTCTCTTCGGGTACGTCATTTTCAGCATGATGGGGATCACTGTCGGGCTACCGACCAGCGATAGCCGTATCACGAACCAGGTTGCCGACGTCGTGCCAGGTGGAGAGGCCTCTCGCGTGGGCATACGCCCCGGCGATTGGATCATCGCCCTCGACGGCAAGCCGGTGCGCGATGGGAAGGACCTGGTTGATCAGATACACGGCCGCATCGGCGTGCCCACTCGCATTACCGTTCGCAGACGCTCTCGGACCTTCGAGGCGTTGGTCATGCCCAAGCCGCGCGAGTTCACCGACGAGAATGGCAAGAAGGTCACGTGGGGCGTGATCGGTATTGTGGCGAACCCCGAGCTTCGTCGCGTTGGGGTTCTCGAATCCATCCGCGTCGGCACTTTCTCTACCTACGCTTCCGTGCGGCAGATGATCGAAGTCCTCAGTGACCGGAGGCAAGTACGCGAAAACGTTGGCGGTCCCATTGCCATGGGAAAGATGGCCACGGACGTGCAGCGCCTCGGCATTGGCCCCATGCTGCTTCTCGGTGCGCAGTTCAGCATCAGCCTTTTCGTCCTCAATCTCTTGCCCATCCCAGTTCTCGATGGCGGCCAACTCTTACTTCTAGCCGCCGAACTGGTGCGCAGACGCAAGCTCTCACCGCGAGAGGTCTACGGCGCGCAAGCCGTGGGACTCGGCATTATCGTCTTGCTCATCCTTGCGGTCACTTACAATGATATCCTGCGCCTCGTGCGTGGCTAAGGACCGCGAGCGGCCTGCAGAGCTGCTTCGTCTGCAGCCACGTCTGCGACAGTCTTCCCCAGACTCACCGTGAGCGTGTCGCCGGTCTGAACGAGCACCGGTGTATCGAGGTCGATTCGCACTGCGCGTCCGCTCACCGTGACCAACGCAACCCCGATCGGCCTACGAGATAGAACCACTTGCGGCTTCACGGCCGCAGCATCCGCCAGCAAAGGCACCTCGAGGGCCGCAAGTGTCAGCCCTGCAGTGCTAGCAGTATCGGGCATGCGAGAGGAAGGACGAAGCAGACGATCTACCCGGAAGCTGACCTCCAGACCGACGGGACGCGGACGGTATTCCACCGTAGCCATGAAGCCAGGATCGAACACCGGTCCCGCTAGGATACGGCCAACCTCGAGGCCGCTCGGCAATAGCTTGAGTACCCCTCCCTGATCGAGCGCGCATCCGAGTCGTTCATCCCATGCCGACCAGGCACTTGCCACAGGTATTCCTGACGGTCGCTCCGTCTTGGCAAGACGTCCGGTCAGTTCCTCCGCCAGCCTGCTATCGTTAGCCGACGCCGCGAGATCTTGCAGTGCGCGCAGCGTGTACGAATCCAGTGCGGGGCCAGCTTCTCCGTCCGCCCACATCCTCTGCACTACCACACGCATCTTCGTCCATACGCTCGTCAACCACGCTGTGTCGTGAGTGCGTTCCAGGTGCCGATGGACTAGTCGTACCAGCGCGGCGTCCTCAGCTCGATTGGTGACGCCCTCCGCTATTCGGCTTACCCGCTCGCTCAGATCCAGCGCGTCTAGCTCCGGGAAGGCTGCCAGTAAGCAGCCCTGAAGCCGCGCACGCTCAGCCGAGGAAAGTAGGTCGTTCGGCTCGCGGGAATCCCCCGCCAGACGGAAGGCAACGGGAGGCCGTCTCTCGTCCCTGTCCGGGAAACCGTAGAACGAACATGCGGCCATCTCTTCTAGCTCGGCAGCAAGCGCCTCGACGCGCGACGCCCCTAGAGGCGACCGTCTGACAGCGACTTGCCATTCCTCTGACAACGTCGCATACATGCGCCGGTCTTTCAAGACATTCGTGGCCACCGCCTGGGCATCGGCAAACCGCCGCGCGTAGGCAGGCACCCATGCCTGCCCGGCGCCGTCGTACAGCCGAGGACGGTACCATGCGACGGCAAAGGCGATCTCCTTCGTCTCACCAGCCTTGAGTGCCAGGCGTATGGCCACGCATGCTGCTGCCATACCCTCTCCTGGCGTATGCTGAACGCCAGCGACTGAGACCTGACCACGGTCGGCGAACTCAGGCCACCACGAAGGTTGCGCCTCGAAAACGTCCCATACCGCCGTGCTGGCATCCGCTGCAGGAGGGTATTCTGCCAGGACAGCCTCCGAGCCACGCGCGTTGTGCACCCGAAGATCCCGAACCAGTTCGTCCCTTAGTTCCGGTCCATCGAACCTGAATCCCACAGCACCGTCGCTAGGAGGGATTCGGCGCACAGCGACGTCCTCGAGAGGCACGCCCCGTCTGCTCCTTCCAGGCCTGCCGAGCATCGTCTCCCAGCTCATTGCCACGGCGGCCTGCACAGGTGCTCGTGCGACATTCTCGAGCCGGTAGACAAGCACCGCACATGGCAGATTCGAAGCCGTCGCGTCGTGTATGAGAACTGGCACGAACGCGCGAAGCTCTACCCGGACGGGAAGGTCGTCGTCGGCGAATGTTACATCCGCGAAGGGAAAGTGCGCACCGCTACGGATCTGGCGACTCACAGGCAAGCCATAGCCGCTTGTGCCTGCGAGAACGCGCGACGCTCGCACTCCCCCTGCCTCTGTCCACAGAGCAGCGAAGCTCCCCGGCCCGACGCCCACCGGTTCCATGCCGATCGGGCTCCCTAAGACCGGTCCGAACGTAGCATCTTTGCCAATGGAGATCCACCCGGTTCCGATGCCACCAAGGCGCACAAAGTCGCGGTCCCCGTCGGCAGAGATAGGGCAAGCGGCAACTAAGAGGAACCAGATGGCGAGCGCTCTGCCCCCCACCCAGGAACCATCAACAGCATTCCTCGCCCGGGCGGGAACCATAGCGGACGGTCCTTGGCCTACATGCTCACGGTGCCTGACGTGACTGCTCGACGCGCGTCACCTTGATGGTGCGATGTGCCGCCCAGCTCCGTCCCCGCCACGTTACCTCGGCAGAGACGCGGTACTCGCCGGTCTGAGTGACCGACGGAATCGTCAGCCCGTACGTAACCCGACCGACTCCGTTCTCGCGGTGGATGTTGACGCTGCGCCGTGGCTTTCCTTTCAGCTCCCAACTTGCAGGTGGCGAAAGGGTCACCTCTGCCTTCTTGAACCCTGGTGCCGCCGAAGACACGATTGCCGTCACCTTCACATTCGTCGGCCCGATCAGGGCAATGTCCAGCGGATCAGCATCCAATTGGATCGTGAACGCCTCGACAACGGAGAAACTCGCTGTGGCACTCACTTCGGAACCGTCATCGAGCACCGCCGAAACCGTCAACTGATAGAACCCTGGCACGGTAGCTTCGGGCAGAGGGGTCGCGTAGCGAAGGCGGAGCGTCTTGAGTCCGAGGACGGGGGGGATATTCACTTCGCGCAGCAGCTTCACGTAGTTCTGCGCAGGCCCGACACCGGTCCAGGTGACCGATCTCACCGTGCGCCGCGTGTCCACCTGATTGACCAGGTCCAGGGTTGCATGCAAGACCTGACCAGGCACGAGCTCGCTGTCTTCCAACGATAGCCGCGGCACAACACCTGTCACACCAGTCGAACGAGACTCCACGAGCGTAACGTCCAAGAGAAGGTGAGGCTCGTACGGTGCCGTGGCCGCGGGTACCGTCCCGGTAGGCAGGAAATCCACGCGCACTCCCATCTGGGCACCTTCACGCGGAGTAACACCTGCCACCCCCCGCGGAATCGCCATCTCGACCGACTGGCCTCCGCCGTTCTGCCTCACGACACACTGGATCTGCTGCGGGCTGACCACACTCGTATTCCACGCAGGCACGTCGCGATTCGCCACGGCATCGAGCAGGCGCGCAGTGAGCGGCGGCGTGCCGCTGGCGCCTAGGGGTGCGACAGCGATTTCGAGGTTGTCTGCGCCACGCAACCAGCCATCGCCCGCGGCGTCCAAGTCCACAACCATCCACCCGACCTGATTCGTCCGAGCAGCGAGGTAGACGTTATCATCGTCCCAGTTCATGTAGACAGTTCCGGTCACCGGTCCCTCACTGACGGTGTACAGCGGCGTCCATTCCGTTGCGCCTATATCACCGTCAATCACGGGACGGAGCTTCAGACGCTGCGGATCGAAAGGCATTCGCGGGCGCTCTCGATAGTTGATGACGACTGCTGGCTGAACGGCGGTCACCTGTGTCTGCCCCTCTCCCTGTTGCGCAGCTACTGCCGACGCCGTCGCCATGAGCCAAGCCGCCACCAGCCCTTGCACTCCGATTGCCACTCCCAAGGGACGACCGAATTGTCTCACCCCCACACTCCCTCCTGCTCCATCGCTATCCTCACGAATGTAGCACGTAAGCGAGCATCCGTCAAGCGCCCTCCGGAGGACGTGACGGTTGCTCGCGCAGCATCAGCCGCCAGTGCGTCGTGTTGTCCTCGTGATCCTCACCCACGGCTAGAAAACCGCTCCGCATGAGTATGGCAATCATCCTGTGGTTGTCAGCCTGAGTATGCGCCTCGACGCCGGCCAGATCGCGGCTCCTTGCCACATCCAGCAGCTTGCTCATGAGCAGTGAACCTATACCACGATCCTGCCAGTCGTCTCTCACTGTGAAGGCCATTTCAGCGATACGTGTCTCCTCATCAACGTAGTACCGACCAACGCCGAGGAGTTCCTCTCTGCCGTCATGCCTCACAACAACCACCAAAGCCATCTCCCGGTCGTAGTCCACGTTGACCAGGCGGATCCGCTCGCGGTGCGGAAGCGCCTTGAGCGGCCGCCGGTACCGCCGATATACAGTCTCTTCGGACAACTGGTAGTGGAACTCTCGGATCAGCCCTTCATCGGTCACTTTGATCGGTCGAACGAACACTTCGGTGCCGTCGCTGAGCCGCCGTGTCTCCTCCAATTCCTCAGGATACCGAGGCGTCAGCGCCAGTTCTGTCGTCTCGACCGTCACCAGCCTCCGTTCGCGCGCGGCGTGCAGCAGCTCTTTCCGGAAATCCGGATGGGCAATGCTGATGAGCGCCATCGCACGCTCCCGAATCGTCTTTCCGTGCAGGTACGCCGTTCCGTACTCCGTGACTACGTACCAGACGTCACCACGCGAGGTAACGACACCTGCGCCTGGCTTCAGGCTCGGGACAATCCTAGAGATGACCGTGCCGTCAGCGAGCGTAGCAGTCGAAGGCATGGCGATGATGGGCTTGCCGCCGCGGCTGCGCGCTGCTCCACGGAGAAAGTCCATCTGACCACCGATGCCGCTGTAGAAGTACTCGCCGAACGAGTCGGCGCAGACTTGACCAGTGAGATCCACCTCGATGGCACTGTTGATAGCAACCATACGGTCGTTCTGCGCAATCACATAGGGATCGTTCACGTATTCCGTCGGGCGGAACTCGATGCCGGGGTTGTTATCCACGAAACGGTACAGATCCGCGCTTCCGATGCAGAAGGTTGCTAGGATCTTGCCGGGGTGCAGTGTCTTCTTGCGTCCGGTGAGGACGCCCGCTTCCACCAATGCCATGATACCGTCACTGAACATCTCTGTGTGCATGCCTAGGTCGTGTTTGTCCTTCAGGCAGGCCAGCACGGCGTCCGGGATTCCACCGATTCCAGTCTGGATCGTAGCACCGTCTTCGATGAGGTCTGCGACATGTCGGCCAATGCGCTCCATGACTTCGTCGAGCTTCGGTTGCTGCAACTCGGGCAAGGGACGATCGGATTCGACAAGGGCGTCGAACCGACTCACGTGTACGAAGCTGTCCCCGAGCGTCCGAGGCATCTGGCGGTTCACCTCGGCCACAACATGGTGGGCGCTTTCGACTGCTGCCTTCACGACATCCACAGAGACGCCCAGGCTGCAGTATCCGTGCGGATCGGGTGGCGAGACCTGTACTAGCGCCCAATCCAGGGGTATCTGCCCCCGACGGAAGAGCCCAGGAAGCTCGGAGAGAAACACGGGTGTGTAGTCCGCCCGGCACTCATTCACCGCGGCCCTGGTATTAGGTCCGACGAAGAACGAGTTGCACCTGAAGTGATTGGCGAAGTGCTCCTCGGTGTAGAGCGCTACCCCAAGTGTGAGGACGTTGACGATCTCCGTGTCCGCTAGGCGGCTTGCCCGCGCCACGAGGGCCTCGACTAACGTCTGTGGCTCTGCCGCTCCTCCGCCTACGAACACGCGCTTGCCCGAGCGAATGGGCGCCACAGCACGGGCAGGGCTCACGAGCTTCTGTCTGTAGAGTTCCTGACTATCCATGGCACTGATCCAACGCAGACGCGGGTGCCAGCCCGGCCCAACGCTCATCGCCAGACTGGCACCACGTCTCCACCACGTTCTTCACACAGCGGCCTGCACCCACCACTGAGCAGGTATCTAGCAGGCTAGAACCCCAACTGCCAGCGGACGCCAAAGCTGTCCCTCTGGTGCCCCTTGACGAAATCGTACTCGGCGACAAGGCGCTGATTGGGCGAGTACTGGTAACGCCAACCGATATCAATGGACCGATACTCGATGTCGCCATAGGTGCGCTGGTACCGAACGAACGGAAAGCTCTTGAGAGATGGTACGTTTCCTTCGAAGAGAAGGTATCCCCCGTTGAACCTAGCGGCAGACGGCGTGGCCGATGTCGTGCTGTTTACAAAGCGCGCATTGTAGAACTCGCCAGTTAGCTTGCCGGCCGAACCCGTCTTCGCGTGCAGCTCGACACCGAGCACGTGCCTGTCGTATTCTTTCTTGTCTACCGCCGTGTAGCTGCCAAGAATTCCAGAGACGCCCACTCTCACCTCAGGACATAGGTCCTGGGCGATTCGACCGACAATGGTCTTGTTCGCGTTGCCGTCAGCAGACCGAAAGCCTTGACCATTGAAGACGGCAACCGCCCAGTGGGTTCGATCTGCCGGATTGGGTGAGGACTGGAGCGTAATGCCGATGTCGCGCTCTGCGAGCGCTATGCTCTCGGCAGCAAAGGACAGCTCGAGGGGCGACCGGAGGGCCGCGTTGTCCTCGTATATCTCCGATCCGAACGGTAGCAAGTACTGGCCGACACGTACTAAGCCGAGCCCCTGGATACTGCGTTCCGCGAATGTGTCCGTAACGATCACGGTGGACTGGCCTGAGCCCGCTTTGCCACTCCCGGCATCTACCTGGACCTGGACTCTGGTGAGATCATCAAGGGGCGCGATGATGGTGGGCCTCGCCCTGCGAATCCTGAAGTTGGAGTACGGGCCCTGAACCGCGTTGCCCTGAGGGAAGATCGCGTCGACCTGGACGTACCCCTTGACGGTGATGCGCTCGTACCACGGCTTGGCCGCTGGTGCATCCGCGGCATAGGCAACAGTCGTGCCGACGAATACGGCAACTAGCCCCAAAATGGAACGTGCGGCGATTTGAATGCGTGTAACGTACACTGCGTGTCCTCCTTACGAACGAGACGGCGATTGCCCGCCGTTGGCTCGCCGTCTCTGCATTGGACAACTGGGCAGCCTCGCGTCAACCTCTCGAGACTGCCCAGTGACCTTCGACCTAGCCTTCGTCGCTGGAGTACTTGTCCTTCAGACTCGCAACGACATGGGGATCCGCCAGGGTTGTCGTATCGCCGAGAACGCGGCCTTCCGCGATGTCGCGAAGCAAGCGCCGCATGATCTTGCCGCTACGCGTTTTCGGAAGGTCTGCCGTGAAGATGATGTCGTCGGGACGACAGACGGGTCCCAGCTTGTTACCCACGAACTTCTTCAGCTCCGCCGCGAGAGCGTCGTCACCATGGTAGCCTTCACGAACGATGACGAACGCCACAGGGGACTGTCCCTTCACATCGTGGGACTTGCCGATCACTGCAGCCTCGGCCACCGCAGGATGCTCGACCAAGGCGCTCTCCAGCTCCATCGTGCTGATGTTGTGGCCTGCCACCAGCATGATGTCGTCCACACGTCCCATGAGCCAGAAGTAGCCATCCTCATCGCGCACGGCACCGTCGCCCGTCAAGTAGCGTCCAGGGAACCGGCTCCAATAGACCTGCTGGTAGCGGGCGTCGTCCTTCCAGAGAGTTCTCAACATTCCAGGCCACGGCTGCGTGACAACCAGATAGCCCTTCTGTCCCGCAGGCATCGGATTTCCGGCATCATCTACGACTTCTGCTGCGATACCTGGGAACGGCCGCGTCGCAGAACCGGGTTTGAGCGCAACGAGGCCGGGCAGCGGACTGATCATGATGTGACCGGTCTCGGTCTGCCACCATGTGTCTACAATGGGGAGCTTGCCACCGCCGATCACGCTGTGATACCAGAGCCATGCCTCTGGGTTGATCGGCTCACCCACAGACCCCATTAGTCGCAGCGACGAGAGGTCACAAGCCTTCGGCAGATCATCGCCCCACTTCATGAACGTGCGGATGGCCGTCGGTGCGGTGTAGAACACCGTTACCTTGTGCTTCTCGATAATCCGCCAGAACCGGTCACGGCCCGGTGTGTCCGGCGAACCCTCGTACATGACCACAGTCGCACCGTTGGCTAGGGGGCCATAGACGATGTAGGAATGACCCGTGACCCAGCCCACATCCGCTGTGCACCAGAAGATGTCGTTATCCTTGAGGTCAAAGATGAGCTTCGTTGTAGCGTAGACGCCAGTAAGGTAGCCGCCAGTAGTGTGCTGGATGCCCTTCGGCTTGCCTGTGGACCCAGAAGTGTAGAGAATGAACAGCGTGTCTTCTGCGTCGCACTTCTCCGGTGCACATTCCGCGGATGCGCCCGCCATCGCTTCGTGCCACCACACATCCCGGCCAGGCTCCATGTGCACGGGGCACTTCTCGGCGCCGATCCGCTGGACGACGACGACTTTCTCCACCTCCGGGCATTCTTGCAGCGCCTCGTCGGACGTCTTCTTCAACGGCACGACGTTCCCGCGTCGCCAGCCACCATCTGCAGTGATGAGCACCTTCGCTCCGGAATCGACAACGCGCTCACGCAGGGACTCCGTCGAGAACCCACCGAAGACGACCGAATGTGGCGCGCCGATGCGCGTGCACGCCAACATCGCAATGGGCAGCTCAGGGATCATCGGCAGGTAGATGGCGACGCGATCGCCCTTCTTGACACCCAGGCTCCGCAGCACGTTGGCGAACTTGTTCACTTCGACGTATAGGTCGCCATAGGTAAGCTTGCGAACGTCACCAGGTTCGCCTTCGAAGATGATGGCGACCTTGTCCTTCTTCGCTCCCTTGGCATGGCGATCCACGCAGTTGTACGAGACGTTGATCTTGCCGTTCACGAACCATTGCGCGTGAGGACAGTTCCACTCCAGGACCTTGGTCCACTTCTCGAACCAGTCCAGTTCCTCTGCGAAAGACGCCCAGAACCCCTCGGGGTCTGCTTTGGCTCGGTCGTAGATTGCCGGGTCGTCTGCGTTGGCCTGCGCCGTGAACGCAGGATCCGGCGGAAAGGTCCGGGCCTCTGCAAGCAGGCTCTCGGTGGTCTTTGGCACTTCTGACATTATCTGGTTGACCTCCATTCAGTCGCGCGAGCTCCTTGCCCACGCAAGTGTTTGTACGTTCGCACATGTCTCCGCTGCGACGTTCGACATGCCGGTCACTCCCTCACTATCCAACCATCGCAGCGCGTTGCTCAGATTTCGGCGGTTCATACACTCGCCGGAATGTTCCTTGTCCTCCACACGTGGAGAGCTATGGCAAGCAGGCATGACAGGACGCATAGGACCCCGCAGACGGCGAACGCTCCAGCGTAGCTACCGGTTAGGTCCTTGGCCGTGTTCGCGGCATAGATCCCTGCAACACCTGCCACACCATACGAAGTAAACACCAGTGCATAATTCGCGCCGAGGTTCTTGGCTCCGAACAGATCCGCTGTTGCCGATGGGAACAGCGCGAAATTGCCTCCGAAGTTGAACCCCACCAGTCCGGTACCCAGTGCAATGGCTGTTTCCGCTCTGAGAGATGGCAGCACGAACATCATGACCGCTTGAAACGCGAACATAGCGACGAACGCGAGCGTCCGACCGATTCGGTCGGACAGAGTACCCCAGACGATTCGGCCGATAGCGTTGAAGATCGCCAGTGAACCCACCGCCAACGCGCCCTGCTCCATGAGACGCTTCCGATCGTCCGCACTTAGTGATCCGGCTGCGGCCGCTATTAGCTGTTCACCCGCGAAACCTTTCGCTACACCGATGACCGTTAGGCCCGCTAATGCTCCGCTAAAGAACATCACCCATAGCATGTAGAAACCAGGATTCCGAAGAAGCTCCTTCGCTTCGCTCTCCGCAGGTGCTTTGGGCGGTGTCCCGGGCGGATTGCTCAACATCAGGGCCCCGATGAGAACGGCAACGAGGGCGACCGTTCCGTGCACGAGGAAAAACGTAGCGACCCCGTGTTCCCGCAAGAAGACGCTCCCGCCGAACGGCAGGTCCTTGTTGCTGTATAGGTAAGCGCCAAAGCCGAAGCCAGCCACCGCAAGTCCCGAGACGAGGCCCTTGGCTTGCGGAAACCACTTGACAAGGGCTGCAATGGGACAGACGTAGGCGAAGCCGATACCCGCGCCGGCCATGAGGCCGACGGTCAACAGGAGGACGACGGTATTGGCTCCCACACCCTGCACCACACCCGTCGACAACACAGCCCCTTCCACGAGGAATGCGATTCCCAGAAGTATTCCTCCAATGAGAGCGGGGAGCCTGGGGCCCCTCGCATCTTGCAGGCGACCCGCGGGAACCATGAAGAGAGCGAAGGAGAGAATCGCCACGGCGAAAGCATACTTGAGTGGCGCCTGCCGTTCGTCGTGGCGTTTCTTCGCTGCGTCGTCAGGAAGAACGACAACCCCGCGCGGGACCTCCTTGCCCGCGCTTACGAGCTTCGTCTGTTCGGACTGGGAGATGAAGTCCCGAGGATAGAGTCTTTCTTCGAGGGGCTGCCAGAAGATGCTGTATCCGTAGACGGTTCCGAGGATCAGTTGGACGACGATGGCCCCGATCAGCACCTTCCAGCGGGCCAGACTGGAAGGTGGCGAAGCCGCAGCTTCACTGGTCATGCATGGCTCCTCTCAACAAGGACTCCCACATAGGGCGTCCCGTTATTGTTCTCAACACGCCGACGCACCCGTACGTCAGCACTTGTTGGCAGATGTTGAGATAAGCCGTGGAAGCACGTCCACTTGCAACGGCATCCCGGCGACAGCTCGCTGGCCGTCGCCGGTGATTATACCCCACGCCGGACGCTTGTACTTGTATGTTGTGTGAAGGGGGCTACCGGCCGTAGCTGCCCGGCCGGGTAGGCAGGCTGTTCCCACCTCCCATGGGACCACCCATTCCCGAACCCGGCACGGCGCCGGTCGCCCCATAACCGGCTCGAGGTACACCGCCGTACGGGCCGGGCGGCTGGGCGAACCCACTTGAACTCGGAACGGAGTTGCCATGCAGGGTGCCGGAAGCGTTGTCACCAGGAACATAGCCCTGCTGCCACGGCTGTGCCCCTTGGGCTCCACCTCCCGCCCCAGAACCGGCAGGTGGCACCGGCCGATACGTAACACCTCCAGCAGGCGCGACCGGGTTGGTGGAGCCTCCTCCCTGTGTCCGCGGGATTGCCACTCCGACGCCACCACCTGCCCTCTGTGGCGGCGCCACGACAGACCGTCCATGCTCGCCCCGCTGCAGCACCGCTGCCCGCTGCTCCGGCAGGATATCACCACCCCAAAGCTGGAACAGTATCAGCGCCCATGCGACACCGCCAGCAACAAGTATCCAGATAAGCGGCTTGCGGTTACGGTTGGGAATCACGCCACGACCGGCACAGTCCACACATGTGATGGAACCGTGGCCTCCGCAGTGCGGGCAGGGCTCCTGCTCGCCCGTCTCCGTTACGATCGCTGACTTGCCCGTACCACGGCATGCGGCGCACTGGATCTTGCCGGCGCCGTCGCACTCCAGACACGGGATCTCCGGTTTCAGGCTCACGAATCGCCGCAATCGCGCCCAGCGGGACAGGTCTTCCCGCAGCTTGGCCTTGACTTCTTCAGCACCCTCGCGAACTTCCGCGGGCGGGCGCCACTTTGGTTGGCCGCTCATCGGTTCCACCTCCTACGCGCGCCGTCGGAACCGCATACGGATCATCTCTCAGAAACTGAAGACGTTGCCCGGAGGAAGACCGAACAGATTACCCCGCAGGACAGCTTCAGGCATGTTCTTCGCGTGGCCGTCGAAGTAGAGGACGTTGAACTGTTGGTTGTGGGCCGACCAGCCATCATAGTAGCAGTAGCAACCAGGGTCCGTGCACAAACCAGGCAGCGGAGGCGCCGGATTCACGACGGCGTAGCTGGTCATGTATCGGTAGTCCCACAGGAGGACCGTATTGGAGGCGTCCTGAGCTGCCGCATCGCTTCTGCCTGCTGCAAAGCCATTGAAGATGTAGCTCAGCCCGGGCTGTGTCGAGTCGGAGTTCTGGGTCCAGCCCCGATGCGAGCTACACCTGTACACGTCCAAGTTGCGAACATAGGGAAAGATGGCTCGCGCCCAGTTCGTATATGGGCCGTTGTACCAGTTCGGTACGCCGTAGGCTGCATCCATCCAGAAGGGGCAATTGCCTTCGATGTACAGGTGCTCTTGGACGGGAGACTGCGAGTCGTAGTCCATCCAATACATTACCATGGCCTTGCCGAGCTGACTGATGTTGGAAATGCACACGATGGCCCGTGCCTTCTCGCGTGCCTGAGCGAAAACCGGGAACAGCATGGCCGCGAGAATGCCGATAATGGCGATTACAACCAGCAGTTCGATCAGGGTGAACGCCTGGTTTCTCTTGGTACGCATGGACTGGTGTCCTTTCTTGCCTGAAGGACGCAGCCGAGGGTTCGGCCGTCGTCCCCGGGGCTGAGTCACTTCCCGTTCGGGGGAGTGGATGCCGGCGTCTCCTCCGGTTCTGCCTCTGGTACTGTGCGTGGCGGCAGAGGCCGGATGAGAATGTTCCTGTACTGGACGGCAGTATGGTCGCCTTGGAGCATCAATGGGCCCGGCGTCCCCTCCTCCGCATCCAGCGCACCGCCTGTAACGCCGTCGATCTCGGCACTGTCAATGACAATCTCGTCGTTGAGGATGACGGTTACCATGGGCTTTAGAACGATCTTGCCGGTCTTATCCCGAACGGCCTGCATGAAGTGGACATCCACTGTCTGCCACTCACCGGCAGGCTTGGCAGCGTTCACCCGCGGCGCCACCTTGCTGTAGATCGCGCCCATCATGGAGTTCGTCAACTCCGTCGCGCCAGCCGAGTCCGCGATTTGAAGCTCGTACCGTCCCTGAAGGTACACGCCGCTGTTTCCTCCCTGCGGCACGTTTACCTCGAGGTGCAGCTCGAAGTCGGTGAACTTCTCTTCGCTGACGAGGTCTGTTCCACGTTCTGTGTTGGCGAGCACTCCGTTGACAACCTGCCAGGCGTTCTTGCCGTCGGCATGCCTAAGCCGCCAACCACTGAGGTCTTTGCCGTTGAAGAGCTTCTTGATGGGAAGGGTGCCGTAGTTGACCGGTTTCTCGACGTTCTCGGCCGCCTTAGTTGCTTCCGAACCAGTCTTCGCGCCGGTCTGTTCCTTGGCGGCCGTGCCGCTGGACTTGCTTTGTGCCCCGGACTTCGCCGTGCCAGAACCAGACGCGGCTTTCGTCTTCGACCGCGTACTCGAGGAGGTCTTCGCCTTCTTCTTGGTGCTTTGGCCCGTCCTTTTCGACTGGCGGGCCTTGCTGCCGGTGGTGGCACGATTCTGTTGCTGTGCGGCAACGGTGCTGCCAACCAGAGCGACAGCGCACATGAGCAGCAAACATACTAGCAATCGTTTCATCGGTCGCGCTACTTCCTTTCTAGAATTGGCGCTGGCACCTATGGGCGTCTGATGCCACCAACCGGAACTCGCTGCGAATCGCCACTTGGCGGCACGGTGTTGGGTGTACGCGCCTCTTTTCGAGCCAAGAAGCCAAGGATGCGTCGTGATACGTTGATATAGAGCTGGTAGCGTAACAACACGTCCATACCAACGACTCCCGTCGGCATATCATGACCCGATAACACCGTTACGGCACGAACACCCTCAATCTTCACCGGACCCATGCTGATTTCCTTCAATGTAACGGTGCCGATCTTCAGCACACCGCCTCCGGCGTTGCGGACCTCGCGTTCGTTCTCCACTGGCAGCCCCTGGGCCTTGACGATGCTCACAGGCACAAGTGTTCCGGGGGTTCCTGTGCTGAGAATCCAAGGCTTCGCCGGAGTGCCGTTGACACTGACCATGGTCTGCATCCCCTGGGGCGTGACGTCCAGCATCGTTGTTCGGAACGCTCGCGGCGGACCGGAACCGGCCTCGAGGAGAACGAGCACGGAGTCGTCGGGGTTCAGAAGCACGCCGACCGGCGCCAGGGCGGAGACACCCATCCAGAGTTGCGGTAGCGTCTCGGCTCGCGACGGAGAGAGAAACGTGCGCATGTCGGCGATCGTAACCGGCACTCCCTCCACAGTCACTGCCCCCAAACGCAACGCAGCGGTGCCTGCAGCGCGCCCAGGGAGCGCTCCTAGGGGCGTCTGAACAACGGCCTCTCCGCTACCGCGAATGCCCCGTTCCTCAGCGAGGCCCGGAGCCATGACAGCTGGCACGAGACCGGAATCGAGCACGCATCTGATGGGAAGCCCCGACCCGAGATGCGCCTCTAGAACCATGCATCCCTGCTCCAGCTTGAAAGGCACCCGAGTCGGTAGCACGGAGCCGTCCGAGATACGGGTATCGACTCGCTGGGGAGCGGCGAACCCCGCGACCACTGTCAGTGTCGCGAGGAGCGCAAACAGTGGCTTGTGAAGGCGGGAACAATAGAGACGTCGCATTGCGGTATTGTAACACCAGATACGGCACCAGAGCGCAAGTTGACACCCTATGCGGCGAAACGCTATACTCGACTGGCGCGGGGCGCAGATGCGATACGCCCCGCTTTGTTGTGACTTAGGCACGCGTGCCAAGGAGGACGCTTGAATGGCTGCTGCTGTCAGCATCCAGGGCCTCACAAAGACCTATCTGGACGTATGGACCAAGACTGAGATCCGGGCTGTGGACAATCTCAGTCTGGATGTCGAGGAAGGCGAGGTCTTCGGTTTTCTCGGCCGGAACGGAGCAGGTAAGACTACCACCATCAAGATGCTTCTGGGGCTGATCTTTCCCACGGCTGGAACTGCTACCGTGCTGGGCAAGCCGATCGGCGACATAGAGGTCAAAGCGCGGATCAGCTATCTGCCGGAAGAGGCTTATTTCTATGAGGGCATGACCGGCTGGGATCTACTGGATTTCTATGCTCGCCTGTTCCGTATCAGTGAACCCGAGCGATCTCGCCGCATCCAGAAGGCCCTGCAAGACGTCTTGCTGGATCCTCAGGCGTGGCGACGTCCATTGCGCGGGTATTCCAAGGGAATGCGGCAACGCATCGGCATCGCCCAAGCACTGATCAACGAGCCGGAACTCCTATTCTTGGATGAGCCGACGTCGGGGCTAGACCCCATCGCGCACGCGGAGTTGCGCGAGATCATCGTCAATGTAGGGCGAAGGGGCAAGACGGTGTTCCTGAGTTCCCACCAGTTGCCGGACGTGGAGCTCACCTGTAGCCGTGTAGCCATCATTCATCAGGGCAGGCTCCTCAAGACCGGGCGGACGGATGAGCTTACCGCCGGCGACAAGGTCGAGATCATCTTCGAAGGTGGCGATGATGGTCTGGTGGAGAAAGTCAAGCAAGTCGCCGGCGCGTGCGAATCCAAGAATGGTGCTAAGCGCGTCCCCTCCGTCGATCCAAAGGATGTGAACGCCATCGTGGACCTGATACGGGGAGCCAAGGGCTCCGTGCAAGCGGTCGTGCCTCACAAACGGTCTCTCGAGGAAGTGTTCGTCGAGACAGTGCTCAAGGAGAGTGGAAGCTAGCCATGGTCACTCTTGCCATTGCCAAGCAGACATTGGAGGATATGCTCCGCCGCAAGATCCTGCTGATCCTACTCATCGTGGCTGTCGCGATGATTGCGCTCGGCCCATCCGTGGGTTTTCTGAGCCCCCGAGAGAGCTCCGCAGTATTGCGCAGCCTCGGGCTGGCCGTGATCCTGCTCGCAGGTCTACTCATTACGGTGTTGACAGGCATTCAGGTTATCCCAACAGAGATCGAGCGGCGCACGATCTACACGGTGTTGTCGAAGCCCGTGCAGCGTTACGAATTCGTCCTGGGAAAGTTCCTGGGAGGGCTGTTCACCGTCTTCGTGATGGTCGCCTCCATGGGCATCGTCTTCCTCGGTGTGCTGCGCTATCAGGAGGGCCGATTCGCCCCCGAGATGGCGCAAGGCGTCATGATGACCTTCTTCCAGATGACCCTCCTCGGCGCGCTTGCGATCTTCTTCAGCACGTTCGCAACGCCGGTCGTCAACTTCTTTCTCAGCTTCGGGCTGTTCATCGTTGGCAACCTCTCTTCCGTCACCGAATCCCTGCTGCAGAACAAGAACGTCGCTACCAGGTTGGTGGCAACACTCGTGCACTACGCGATTCCTAACTTCGGCAACTTCAATATTCAGAACAAGCTCATCCATCCTCAGGTCGTCATCAAGAACATGAATGTGTTCATCATGCAGAACATCGCCTACGCCATCATCTACGCCGCTGTTCTGCTGATCCTCGCCATCATCGTGTTCGACCGACGAGAGGTCTAGCGGAGGCAGCGTATGCACCCTGCAACACGTCGCAAGCTGCTACTAGCTCTCGTGCCGCTGTTCGTAGCCGTTGTGCTCCTGCAAGCTAGGATAGATCCGTTCGTCGCAGAGCTGCACAAAGGGTCTCGTACCCCGTTCGCCGGACTGACCACAGAGTTCATACTTGGTCCGTTACTCGGTATGCAGCAAGCCGTCGCCGGTCTCCTCTGGGTTCGTGCCGACGAGTTTTTCCACGAAGGCGACTACGACGCGATCCTCCCCATGGTACGCATGGTGACCTGGCTCGACCCGCACAATCTGGATGTCTACATCACCGGCGCATGGCACCTGGCCTACAACTTCACCGACTCCAGCGAACGTTCGGACCGCCGCTATATCCCTGCCGCTCAGAAACTCCTCGAAGAAGGAGATGCCAACAACCCGGGCGTCTACGATATTGCTTTCGAACTGGGATGGGAGAACACCGACAAGATCAAGGATTACCAGCGTGCATATCACTGGTACAGGATCTGCGCGTATGAACGGAAGGGTGCCGATGAACGAGGGGAGCTCACTAAGCCGGTTCCTATGTTCGTATGGCATCAGCTCGCACACTCTCTCGTCCGTCTTGGCCGCATAGATGAGAGCATCGAGGTCTGGCGCAAGGCACTCGCCATGAGCAACGAGCTCGTCCGCCAGGATCCGAAGGACTTCAGCAAGCGCAACGTTCGGGATAGCGAGCGACACAACCTGGAACTGACCCTCAAGCGGAAGTTCAGCCGCTACACGCACGAGGTCGATTGGTCCATTGACGGTAAGCGGACGAAGAGCATTGACCCGTACACCGGTCAGCCCACGCCCGCTGACGCCTATCTCTTCCTGAGTGAAGACGACATCCGGCAGAAGCGTGAGCAGTTCACCAATGTTGGCGAGCCTGTTCCTCCCATGTCGGTTGGATCGCCTCGGCCCCCAGCGGTGGTACCGAAATGGGAAACGGCCTTCGATGTCCGTCCGACGTTCGTGGAGGATAAGGTCCTCGACCTCAAGGGTCAGTTCAATGTTGGTGATGGAGCTCGGGTAACCATTCGACTGCACGACGAGAACTGGCGGCCGCCTCAACTGAAAGCGTTCACCTTCGACATTGACCAGAGCGTGACGCTCATGCAGGACCAGCACTCCGTGCGGCAAGGTACGTGGGGTCGCAAGATAGACATGAGCAAGGACCCCAAGATGTACAGCTTCAAGTCGGAGCGGTACTTCCTGGTTTTCGAGTTCGATCCACGCGGTACATCGCCTTTCATCCAAGACCGATTCGGATGGTCGGGAGAGGGGATGACCGATCGGAAGTACCTCTACGTCGAGAGCGACAAGAATCCGCCGAACCGAATCCTGCGCAAGGTGTACCGCATTACGCGCGCCCAGGTCTTCAGGCGTGCGCCGATCACGGAAGCAGACGTCTTCCCTGCTGCGGAATACGCGAGACTGCAGAAGCAGGCCTCCCCGCCACCACCGGCTCAGTAAGCCTCAGTTCAGGTAGAAGAGCTCAGACACGTCGGTCTGGGCTCTCTTCTCTGTCCTACCCAACAGAGTCCGTGGTTGCTCGCAGACCGCGGATACCGATATGCGCTGTTGGGCGAATGGTGCACGCGGCATCCTCGCTTCCTAGCTGACGTCGGTTCGTTCACGATCAGAGGCCGCCTCGTCATGAACCCCACGGATTTGTAAGACAGCCCTTGACATTGCATGACCAATCCCCTATAATGGTTACGGTTCTGTTTGCTGTCCGTGTCTGAGCCTGACCGCAGGGCCGCGTCGTGATGCTCGAGGGAGTATGGCGCGTTGGCGTCCAAGCCATTGTACGTCCATATCAGGGATCAGATCCGAACGGAGTACCTCCAGGGCGCGGAGCCCGGGACTGTCCGGCGCCTCCCCCCTGAACGCGAGCTCCAGGCACGCTACGGCGTCAGTCGCCCCACCATAGCCAAAGCGATCGCAGCACTGGCAGCAGACGGCGAGCTCGTCAGCACCCAGGGAAGTGGCCGGTACATCATAGCAGCCAGTGGAGCTAGCAGCTCGGCACCCGCGCCCAAACGGATCGGCTATGTAGCGTCCATTGCCACGGAAATCCTGACCCAGCGTACTCTTGTTGGCATCGAACGAGAGGCCGCACGACGGGGCTATCGCGTCGTAATGGCCAACGCCAACAATCGCGTCGAGCAGGAACAGGAAGCCGTCAGGGATCTCATAGCGTCGGGAGTATCCGGACTGGTGATCTACCCGGTGCCGAGACCCACGGAGCTTGCGAACCCAGACTATCTGGAGTCCCCAGATCTGGGAGTTCCCGTCGTCCTGGTAGATACGGCCGTCGAGACGCATCCGCACACGCAGTTCCTATTCGACAATGAGCGCCTGTGCTATGAAATAACGACGTGGCTCATTGGCCACAGGCACAGGCGAATCTGGTTCGCCGTAGGTGATGCTGGGATCATCCACTCGCCACTCCGGGCCAGGACTCGCGGTTTCCGGAGAGCCGCGGCAGACCACGGTCTGGATGAGATCGCTTGCAGGGTGATCCACTACGACGGCAGCGTGCTCAACGCCCTCGCTGACATCGCAGATCGGGCCGCGAGAGCTTCAGACAAACCGACGGCCATCCTCGCCACAGAGGATCGAGCCGCGGCGGAGCTTGCCGACCACCTTGAAGAGAGAGGACTGCGAGTGCCTGACGAGGTCCTCGTCGTAGGCTTCGACGATCTGCACGAAGGACGGCGTTACGCCCACCAACTGCCGACCACCAAGCCCGACTTCGCCAGACTGGGCGAACGAGCCTGCGAGAGGCTGATTGACCTCGTCGAGGGAGCAGCATCAACAGGACGTATCTATCTGCTCGATGTTCCTCTAGCCATGAGGAAGACGTTGGAGACTAGACAAGGCTCCGATACTACCGTTAGGTCGGCAAGTCCGGAGCACCATCAGACGGTCGGCCCGGTCTACGAACGATGACCGTGTCGACCAAGGGAGGTGAGAGCAGCCACCAAGGAAACGAAGGGTGCTTCAGCATCCTTGTAGGAGAACGCTCATGAAGCAAGAAGTCTCGCCAGTTGTTGCCATCGTACTCATCATCATCGTCTTGGCGGTGATCGGCGGCGTCTATTACATGAAAAGCAGCCCTCGCAGCGCAGGTAACGGGAACGAACCCCCGCCGCTGCCTCCATCCGTCGGACAGACGCTGGGTGAGATTATGTCCAAGGCTGGCAAGCAGCAGGGACAGTCCGCTCCAGTCACGCCCCAGAACCAGGGGCCTCAACTGGGCCCTGGCGGTATACCGATGCCGCCTCGGCCACGGTGATGTTGAGTACCAATACGCCTTACCGGGGGCACGTCGTCTGTGGCGTGCTCCACGACTTGAACCAAGCACGCCTTCGCTTCCAGTGAGCAAGGCAGAGCAACCAAGAGGAGGAGTTGCACCAATGAAGCGAGGTTTCACCCTCATCGAGCTGCTCGTCGTGATCGCCATCATCGCGATCCTGGCAGCCATCCTGTTCCCAGTTTTTGCACAGGCACGGGAGCAGGCCCGCTCGACCTCCTGCTTGAGCAATACCAAGCAGATCGGTCTGAGCGTCAAGATGTACGCCCAGGACTGGGACGAGGAGTACCCCAACGGCACCTACCCCGGCCCGCGGAACTGGGAAGTCAATCTGGATGTGGACCCGTACGGCTCCGGTCCCATGCTGGACTGCTTCGGCATTCTGGCCGGTTGGAACCCGGGAGACGGGGGTCCCAACTACACTGGCTGCGCTTACGGCGGTGAGTTCTATCGCCATCTGATGCACGTCCAGCTTGGGCCGTACCAGAAGAACAAGAACATCTGGTTCTGCCCATCCGACAAGTACCGCCAGCCAAGCGCATACAACATCGGTCGCGGACTGCAGTCGTATCAGTGGTTCCCCAACTGGATCTACAACGGCTGCTGCGGCATTGACGTGCGCTATCCGGACGGCACGTTCAAGAACGTGTGGGATATGAACCCAAACGAGAAGTCCGACTGGATCTCCGAGCGCATCCTCTTTGCCGAGCGGGGCATCTTCGGCTGGGACGGCGCCGACGCCACAACGGACGCCTGCACGCCATGGACCGATCGGCGCACCATCTACAACCACGGCCGCGGCTACAACTGCACTTTCTTCGATGGCCATGCCAAGATGGTCACCTACGGTCAGAAGTGGCGGACCATTCCTGCATCTGGCTGGGGACCGAACTGCCGACCCATGTAATCGTCGTGTAAGCCACTCGAATAAGGCACTGTGCTGGCGGGGGCGTTCTGTATGGCGTCCCCGCCACGCCTGTTCATGCAGTGCTATCGCCATCCGCACCTCGTAACCGTGGTTGACACTCACTACACGTTTGGGGTAGTTTTTCCGTAAGCCCGTTCCCCTCCCAGTCGGGCGCAATCCCAAGGAGGAAGTGCGCTGCCATGCAAGTACGAGGGGCGAATAGCGCCCCATTCTGTTCCATCTTCAGCCGCAAGGTCCCATCGGTACTCCGCCGCATCCTCTCCCCCTCCCTACTTCTCGCTGGTGTGTTCGCGCTCATTGCCGTGGTCGCACCCATCGTAGCGCTGGGGCAAGAGCATCACGCAGGAGGAGAGGCCAGCCTTGTGGTGCCGTCGCTAGCCGACAAGAGCACGGCTTCGTTTTTCGGCGCCGCCGGTGCCTCTGTCCTCATGTGGGGCATTCTCATTTCTGCACTCGGTCTGGCATTCGGCTTGACGATCATGGCGCGGCTCAAGGCTATGCCGGTGCACAGGGCGATGCTGGAGATCTCCGAGCTTATCTACGAGACCTGCAAGACGTATCTCCAGACTCAGCTCAAGTTCATCACGATCCTGTGGGTCTGCGTGGCGATGGTGATCCTCATCTACTTCGGCGTTCTGCAGAAGTACTTCGCCGAAGGCAAGGCAGGACATGTGCTGATCATCTTGCTCTTCTCGCTCATCGGCATCGCAGGAAGTACGGTCGTGGCCTGGTTTGGCATGCGGGTTAATACCTTCGCCAACTCGAGGACAGCTTTCGCATCCTTGAATGGTAAGGCCTTCTCGGGCTACGCGGTTCCACTGCAGGCGGGTATGAGCATCGGCATGATGCTGATTTCCGTGGAGCTCATCATCATGCTGAGCATCCTTCTCTTCATCCCTGGTGCGCTCGCTGGAGCCTGTTTCATCGGCTTCGCCATCGGGGAGTCCCTGGGCGCATCAGCATTGAGGATTGCGGGAGGGATCTTCACGAAGATCGCCGATATCGGCTCCGACCTGATGAAAATCGTCTTCCGCATCAAAGAGGACGACGCTCGGAACCCTGGTGTGATAGCAGACTGTACTGGTGACAACGCGGGCGACTCTGTCGGTCCCAGTGCAGACGGATTCGAGACCTATGGCGTCACGGGCGTTGCGCTTATCTCCTTCATCCTGCTAGCCGTGAAGAACCCTACCGTGCAGATCCAACTGCTAGTCTGGATCTTCGTCATGCGTGTGGTCATGGTCATTACCAGCGCTGCGGCGTATTTCATCAATGATGCCGTCGCCAAGGCGAAATACGGGAACGCTGATCACTTCAATGCGGAGAAGCCGCTTACCAGCCTGGTGTGGATCACTTCGATTCTGTCGGTAATACTGACCTTTGTCGTGTCGAAGCTGATGATCCCCAACGTAGGCGACCACCCGAACCTGTGGTGGCAGCTCGCTACCATCATCACGTGTGGCACGCTTGCCGGCGCCATTATTCCGGAGCTGGTGAAGGTTTTCACGTCCACTGAGTCTGGACACGTGAAGGAAGTCGTGACGTCCACCCGCGAGGGCGGTGCCTCGCTCAACATCCTGTCGGGCTTCATCGCCGGGAACTTCAGCGCGTTCTGGATGGGCATGGTTGTCATCTTCCTGATGGGCGTCGCGTATCTCATGAGCCTGCAGGGGCTCGGGGATCTCATGCCACTTGGACCGATGGGGGCCAACGGCAAGCCGGTCATAGACGTCGCTACGGTCTTTGCCTTCGGTCTCGTGGCCTTCGGCTTCCTGGGCATGGGCCCCGTCACCATCGCGGTGGACTCCTATGGCCCCGTCACCGACAATGCCCAGTCCGTCTATGAGCTCTCCGTCATCGAGAGCATTCCAGGCATTGAGCAAGAGATCAAGAAGGACTTCGGGTTCGACGTCAAGTTCGAGCAGGCCAAGCACAATCTGGAAGCTAATGACGGAGCAGGCAATACCTTCAAGGCAACAGCCAAGCCGGTTCTGATCGGGACGGCTGTTGTGGGTGCAACGACGATGGTGTTCTCGATCATCGTCATGCTCACCGCAGGACTGACCGAGAACGTTGATAAGCTCTCCATCTTGAACCCCTTGTTCCTGTTTGGCCTCATCGCGGGTGGATCCGTTATCTACTGGTTCACTGGCGCTTCAGCCCAGGCAGTCACAACAGGTGCGTACCGCGCGGTGGAGTTCATCAAGGCGAACATCAAGCTGGAGGGTGTCGAGAAAGCGTCTGTCGAAGACAGCAAGAAGGTAGTCGAGATTTGCACGCAATACGCCCAGCGCGGCATGTTCAACATCTTCCTCGTCGTGTTCTTCGGGACCCTGGCCTTCGCGTGCGCGGATTCGTTCCTGTTCATCGGTTACCTCATCGCCATCGCCATCTTCGGCCTGTTCCAAGCGCTGTTCATGGCCAACGCAGGTGGTGCATGGGACAACGCTAAGAAGATTGTGGAAGTGGACTTGAAGGAGAAGGGTTCGGAGCTTCACGCCGCGACAGTGGTAGGTGACACCGTGGGTGATCCATTCAAGGACACATCCTCGGTCGCCATGAACCCTATCATCAAGTTCACCACGCTCTTCGGACTGCTGGCCGTGGAGTTCGCCGAGCAGCTTACTAAGAACGGCCAGGGTCAGCTTCGACTTCTCGCGGCTGCGATTTTCTTCGCCATCGCCCTGACCTTCGTCTACCGCTCTTTCTACAAGATGCGCATCAATGAGGGAAGGGAGATAGTGAGCGCGGAGACAGCGGCGGCCTGAGTGCAGCGACACAACCTCCTGCAAGCTCGTGGGCCGCTTCCGGGTGGAAGCGGCCCTGTCCCTCTGCCGGAACCGGTATCCAAGCCTTAGAATGCCACCGGCGGCACACCAGGCTCGCTTGGTGCCTCGTGTTCAGGGAAGAAATCGCGGTAGAGCAGCGTCGTCGCCAGTATGACTATGGGTAAGGTGAACAACAGTCCGATTCCGCACAGTAGGCCACCAACAGCCGCTATCAGCCCTACCACCAGGTAGAATACTGCCGCCATCACCCACTCACGGCGAAGCGCGTTCCAGCTTTCCCTCATGGCGGCGACGCCATCCATGCCACGGTCCACCACCAGAGGAACGGCGAACATCCATAGCCCGCCGACGACGAACGCAGGCAACACACAGAACAGGGCAGCGATGGACGTGCCAAGGCCGACGAGAATCCCGACAACAATCAGTTGTCCCACCACGTCTCCAACGTCGAACAGGTCCGACACCGCAACGGTGCCACCGCGCATCTGCTTCAGTGCCGCCTTGTATGCACCGCCGACGAGGATCATCGCTGGGACACCGCCAAGTAGCGAACCTACCAGCGGTATGAAGCTGAGCACTAAGATCGCAAGTCCTGCCGCAACTAGGTACACGAGGATCAGCAAGACCCACTGGCCCATCTGCTGCTGGAGCAATTGAAACGCTTGACTGATAACATCGAACCGCACAGTGGGAGGCGGTGCTGGGTAGGAACCTTCCGGTACTGCCATTGCTGCATTCTCCTTGAGTGGTTAGCGCATCACGGCACGCTCGATGTAGCTAGATACGGCTTGTAGCGATGATTCTCCTTCAGTC
Source organism: Chthonomonadales bacterium (assembly GCA_037443035.1). Taxonomy (GTDB): domain Bacteria; phylum Armatimonadota; class Chthonomonadetes; order Chthonomonadales; family CAJBBX01; genus JABWBA01. The sequence continues at coordinate 87,453 of JBBIPC010000001.1, read as the reverse complement.
TGTGTGCGACACCAAGCTCAGCTGGGACACGGTTCTGCGGCAGGTCACCCCCGGCCGCCTCACGAATAGGAGATCTTGTAGTGACCGCCCCAAAAACGGCGGCAGAACTCCACGGGAGGTACATGACATGGCGGCACTCTTGCTCCTGGCTACTCTTGGTAATACAACGTCTGCCAATGCACCCTACTCAGAAAGGCTCGTCTTTCCGCTGCACCCCTTGCACAATCACGCGAGTTGCGTTGTCGAATGTCCCAACGGCGACCTGCTCGTGTGCTGGTACCGCGGCTCTGGGGAGCGTACGGCCGATGACGTCGCCATCATGGGCTCTCGATTGCGACGCGGCCGTGACGCCTGGACGCCAGAGTTCGTTCTGGCAGACACGCCTGGCTTTCCGGACTGCAATCCGTGCATGGTGGTAGATGCTCGGAAGCGGCTCTGGCTTTTCTGGCCTGTGATCCTCGACAACAAGTGGGACAGTGCACTGCTCCTCTACAAAGTCAGTACCGACTACGAACGTCAGGCCGGGTCGCCGCATTGGACAGACGGAGGCGTCGTTCTCCTGAAACCGGGGCCCGAGTTCACCCAGAGGGTCGAAGCGGACTTCGAAAGAACGTGGAGGCAAGTGGCGGACGTCGTGCCCCCCGAGGAGAGATCACGGTTGGAGGACTACTTATCCGACCGGGTCAAAGCCGCAGGCGACAAGCTGCGCATGCGCCTAGGTTGGATGCCGCGCCCACATCCCGTGCTGCTGTCTGAGAATCGGCTGATCCTGCCTCTCTACTCCGATCTCTTCGACTTCTCGCTGATGGCCTACAGCGACGACGACGGCACGAGCTGGAAGGTCAGTGAGCCGATCATCGGAGCCGGTAACGTGCAGCCGACCATTGCCCAGTGCAAGGATGGAACGCTCGTTGCCTACTTCCGGGATAACGGTCCGCCCCCGCAGCGCGTAATGGTCAGCGAGTCGAAGGATAGAGGCAGTACGTGGAGTACGCCCCGAGACACGCAATTGCCAGATCCAGGGGCTGGCGTGGATGTACTGGTATTGCACTCGGGTCGCTGGTTGTTGATCAACAATGATACAGAAGAAGGTCGGCATAGCCTAGCCATATCCATCAGTGAGGATGAAGGCAGAACCTGGAGCCGGAAGTGCCACTTGCAGCACGATGAACCCGGTCCAGACGCCGGCTCCTACGCGTATCCATCCATCATTCAGACTCGCGACGGACGTATCCATGTGACCTACAGCTACTCGCCCAATGCCGCCGACCGCGCAAGACTCGGTGGCCAGGGGAAGAGCATCAAACACGTCGCCTTCACAGAAGAGTGGCTGCTTGCCCACAGCACGCCTCTCCAGGCGCGCGGGAGGTAGAGTGTGCCCATGATCCGCTCCCTCGTCCTGGCTGCGGCTATCGCGAGTCTGGCAGGGTGGTCGTACCAACCCCATCTCGCTTCGGATGCCGGACCCCTAGAAGGTGCTGCCGTGAGCATAGAAGATCGCTGGGAACCATTCGTCGATGGCTTTCTCATCGACAGCCTCGATGCAGTCGAAATGCGCTTGACGCAGCCAGTGCGCCGACAGATCGTCCTCACGTTGGACAAGCCGTGGGAGGGTCCCCACAGCGCCTACTTCACGGTGCTTCGAGATGGCCAGACTGTCAGGCTGTATTACCGCGGCTACTGTCCATCTGATCTCGCAGAACAGCAGGTTACATGTATGGCTGAAAGCCAGGATGGGATTCACTTCGAGCGACCGAACTTGCGCCTCTACGAGTTCGACGGTTCTACCGAGAACAACATCGTCTATCGCGGTGTCGAAGCCCACAACTTTGCTCCGTTCCTTGACGGGAACCCCCATTGCAGGCCAGAGGAGCGATACAAAGCAGTCGCTGGTGTCAGCAGCAAGCTCTACGCATTCGCCTCGCCCGACGGACTACGTTGGCACAAGCTGCAAGAGCAACCGGTACTGACCAAAGGCGAATTCGACTCGCTGAACGTTGCCTTCTGGGACTCAGCGGTAGGGGTCTACCGCTGTTACTCTCGGACGTGGACAGGAACTGAATACAGCGGCATCCGGGCGATACAGAGCGCGACTTCAGCCGACTTCCTGCACTGGTCAGAACCCGTTCCGAACGTTTACGGGGCAGGCATTCCCATGGAGCACTTCTATACGAACGCGACCACACCACACCCGGAAGCACCGCACGTCCTGCTCTCGTTTCCCAAGAGGTTCATCCCTGACCGGACGAAGCTAGAGGGATACACCGAACCTGGCGTCTCGGATGCCGTTTTCATGACCAGTCGCGATGGCCTCAACTGGGATAGGACATTCCTCGAGGCGTGGCTACGACCAGGACCGGATCAGAGGAACTGGACCCAGCGCAGCAACATGCCCGCCTGGGGCATCATTGTTGGCGATGATGAGTACTCCATGTACGTCAGCGAGCACTACTCCTGGCCCGACAACCGATTGCGGCGCCTTTCCATACCGCGCAATCGGTTCGCCAGCATCCATGCCGGAGCCGGAGGCGGACGCGTCACGACGAAGCCACTCAAGTTCCGTGGTAAGGACCTCTACCTCAATTACGCGACATCTGCCGCGGGCTCCGTGGTGGTTGAGCTTCTCACTGCGCACGGCAATCCCATCCCAGGGTTCTCGGCCGCTGACTTGCAGCCTTTGTTCGGCGATGAGTTCTGCGCCCGCGTCCGTTGGCGCGGCCGGTCGCTGGGTGACGCAGGCCCACAACCGCTTCGTATCCGGGCGATACTGCACGATGCAGACATCTACGCTGTGAAGACCGGCGAATAGGTCCGGGCAACAGACTCGGTCCTCGGCGCTGGTCAGCTACCCAACACGAACCGCCTCGCCCCCCGTCGAGTGCTGCGGCACGTCGTCCTATGCTATTCTAGTGGGAGTCACACCAGACCGCCCATGCTCACCGTCGCCGATCTCCTCAACAATCCCTTCGTGACCCTCTTCGCCGTCATCGCACTCGGACTGTGGGTGGGCAGCTTCAGACTGCGTGGCATCAGTCTGGGATCTGCAGGCGTCCTGTTCACTGCGTTGCTGGCCGGACATCTTCGGAGCGTGCTACCGCGCAGTTTGTCTCCCGAGAACTCGCATGCAATCTCGGTACCGAGTTCCGTCACGGACCTCGGCTTGGTGCTCTTTGTCTATGCCGTAGGTCTGCAAGCCGGCCCGCGGTTCGTCACCATGTTTCGTGGACGCGTCAAGGCCTACCTTACGATTGGTCTGGGGTCCATTGGCTCCGCGGCGCTAACGGCCGTGCTCCTCGGCCACTTGCTACACCTTAGCCCCAGCATTACGGCTGGGCTTTTCACCGGCGCGCTGACGAACACGCCTGCACTCGCCTCGGGCCGGGACATAGCACAGCGTTTGGACAAGACAACAGCGGCCGAGGTCTCCGTTGGACATGGCCTGGCGTATCCATTCAGTGCTATCTTCGTCGTGGTACTCGTACAACTGCTTCCGTCCTTGCTTCGCCAGCCACCGTCTGAAGCTGCTGAGGCCGCGGCCCAGGAGGCCCGACTGCTTCAGCCACCGCTCCACCGCCGGCAGTTCCGCATCACCAATCCAAACGTGACCGGCCGGACGGTAGCCGATTTCCACGCAAGCGGCCTCAGCCGCGCGACAATCTCACGGATCAAACGCGATGGAGTTGTCTACGCCGCATCTCCGGATATGGAGCTAGCCCTTCACGACGTTGTCATGGCTGTGGGCCCTGAGGAGGAGTTGGAGAAGCTAACCGCGATTCTCGGAGACCCCGCAGACGATGTCTCCATGTACGACATGGGAGGTCGTGTCGCTAGCGAGACGCTGGTTGTATCTGCTCAACACGCCGTAGGACGCCAACTCGGAGACTTATTGGCCGGCGACTTTTCGGACGTGATCGTCACGCGCGTCCGCCGACAAGGCATTGAGCTCGTTCCTGAGCGTTCTCTGGTACTGGAGCCTGCCGATGCGCTGCGCGTGGTCGGGCATCAGGAGGTGGTGAAGCGTTTCGCTGAGTACGTGGGCGCGGAGGAACGTCGGCTCTCCGAGACCAGTCTGCTGTCCTTCGCGGCTGGTATCTGCTTGGGGGCATTGCTAGGAATGGTTCCGTTGCCGCTCTTTGGTGGGGTTCATGGCAAGCTCGGCCTTGGTGGCGGAGCGTTCCTTGTCGGCCTCCTCCTTGGCCACGCACGGCGCGTTGGCCCCTTCAGGGTCTACGTGCCTCAGGCTGCGATACTCTTCGCTCGCGAGCTTGGACTCGTCGTATTCCTCGCAGGAGCAGGAATCGAAGCAGGAGTGCGGTTCGCGGCCGTGCTCCATGTCGCCGGACTGCAGACGCTGTTCGTGGGCGCATGCGTCACCATCGTAGCAAGCATCACCGCTGTGATGCTCGCGCACTTCCTCTTTCGATGGAATGCCCTGGCTGTTGCAGGTACTTTCAGCGGAGCCATGACCAACCCACCCGCCCTCAATGCCGCGACCGAGCTAGCAGTCTCTGATGCGGCTCCGCTCGCCTTCTCTAGCATCTATCCAGTCGCCATCATCGCCAAGATCGTGCTCGTGCAGTGTGTCTTTCTCGCTGCGAGGATGCTCCAATGAACCTCTACGATCTCGATACGCCTGCCCTCATCGTAGACTACACGATCCTCGAGCGCAACATTGCCAGGATGACGGACGTAGTCACGACGGCTGGCAAGGTCTTGCGGCCACACACCAAGACCCATAAGTGCATCGAGATCGCCTCGATGCAAGTGAAGGCAGGTGCCGGTGGTATCACGGTGGCCAAGCTTGGCGAGGCGGAGGTATTCGCCGCAGCAGGTTTCACTGATATCTTCATCGCCAACTTGGTTGTAGGTGAACAGAAACTGCAGCGACTCGTACGGCTTGCACATGAGTGCGCCCTAACGATAGGCGTCGACAGCGCTGCGGTACTCGAGCCCATCGGCGAGGCTGCTGATCGCGCCGGTGTGGAGATTCGCATTCTGATCGAGGTAGACACGGGCCACGGACGCGCTGGTGTCAGAGATCCCGAGCAGGCCGCCGTGCTGTCCTCGGTTGCACACCGATACCACCGCTTGAGACTGCGCGGCGTCTACACGCATGAGGGTCACGCATACAGGGCCACTGCGCCAACGCTGACAGCCTTGTGTGAGGATGTGATACGCCGCCTTGTCGCGTGTCGAGACGCTATTGAGCTGCATGGTGACCATCCGCTGGAGGTGGTCAGCGTAGGTAGTACGCCAACAGCGGAGACCATGGCCCGCATGCCCATGGTGACCGAGATGCGTCCTGGCAACTACGTCTTCCACGATGCCACACAGGTACGCCTCGGAGCGCCGCCAGATCGGTGCGCTCTCTCCGTGCTGGCGAGCGTTGTTGCCACGCCGTCACCAACCGAAGCGCTTCTCGACGCAGGTAGCAAGTCCCTCTCGGGCGACAGAGATCCTATCCACGGGTACGGCTACGTCCATGGAGATCCGTTCGCGCGTGTGGACTGGTGCAGCGAGGAGCACGGCCATCTCCACCTCGGTCTGAGCCACCTTCGACCGAAGGTGGGGCAGAAGCTGCGCATCGTGCCGGCGCATGCTTGCACGTGCGTCAATATGTACCCATGGCTCTGGGTTGTCGAGGGTGAATCCGTCAGGGAACGCTGGCCGACAGCGGCACGCGATCGGCTGCAATAGCGCTTTCCTCACCGGCCCTCACGTGGCCATAGGGGTTGTCTCCATGAAGTGCAGGGTCTCCTCCATGGTCCGGATGCCTGCGGTTGCGCCGATCGCTGTCACGCACAATGCTCCGACCGCGTTGGCGAAGCGCGCAGAGCTCTCGATGTCCCAGCGACGCAGCACGCCCATCAGAAAACCGGCATCCCATGCGTCGCCGGTTCCCGTGCCATCCACTGGCTTCACACGGAAGACGGGCATCCTCACCTCCGCATCCCTGGTCTGGATATAGCAGCCCTCTTCGCCGAGCTTCAAGCACACCGTACCGACACCCTCATCTCGAAGTGCCCTAGCCACGTCTCTCGGATCTTGTAGCCCGGTCAGCTCTATGGCTTCACTCAAGCTTGGCATGAAGAAGTCGGTGTGAGGCAGACACGGTCTGAGCGTCTGCATCCATTTCCCCGTCGCATCCCAGACCGTGTCCAGTGATGTCATGAGACCCAGGGATTTCGCCCGCTGGAGCACCCGCGCCATCGGCTGACCGTCCAGAGCAGGCATGACAAGAGCACCGGCTACGTGGAGGATTCGCGAGCTGCGGACCACTGTCCAGTCCACGTCGTCCTCGGTGAAATGAGCGTTGCCCCCAAGATGGTGCAGGAACGTGCGCTCTCCATCGATACTCACCAGTACCATGGTCGCAGAGGTCGTAGTCGCGGGATCCCGTTTCACTCCCTGCGTATCCACCTGGTTCTGCTCCAGTGTTCGAACGATAAAGTCTCCCAGTCCATCGGCCCCAACTTTCCCCAGGACCGCTGTTGCAACCCCCAGCCGTGCCAAGTCTATGCCCGTATTCGAGGCACACCCACCAATGTGCAGTGTCATCTCGTCTACGAGGCCCAGACGTCCCCTCGGCGGCAAAGCGTCAATGGGCCTCCCCAACAAGTCTGCAACCAGAATACCGAGACACGTGATCTCAGTCATGATGCCGCACTCTCCCAAACGCGCATGTCCGCACGATGACTCCCGATGCAATTCTCCTCCGGCCACCGCCCTATCTGCATGATTCGCGTCGGCACGATGGGCTCCCTGCAAGAGACAACGGCTACGCTGGGGACCACAGCAGACTCCACGCCTCCCAGAACGTGCTTCCTCGCGCTTGGACGGTCCGCTCGTCCACCACCGTAACGCCCTTGCGGCGTGCGAAGGAACCGATGCGCTCAGGCACCGCGGCCTGCACGCTAATGACCACCGACTCGGGAACTGCAACCGGCCTCGGCCATGACGTTCTGTCAGCCACCGCCTCGCGAAACCGACTCTCGATGAGTGCGCATGCCGCAGAAGGCGCTAACATCCGTGCACCGAAGGGTCCAAGCCCGCGTTTCACTGGTGCCGTGATGATCGGTGCGCCCACGAACTCTTCGAGCTCATCGCACGCAAGCTGATCTCCCGAGATGCAGATGGCAGGGACGCCGAAACTACCTGCTATGGCCGCCAGAATGCACGATTCACTGACCTCCTGTCCGTTCAGTCGCACAACGTAGCCCGCCTCCGAGCTGATCGTATGCGCCAGCACTCCTCGCTCTTGCCCGGCTCGAGCATGGGCACCGACGAACGCCACGGCATCGCATTCCCCACTCTCCAGGGGCGCGACATAGCACGCCCAGCGGTAGCCGCGAACGTACTCAGCACCAGGATGCAATCGGTCGGGTATCCAGTTCATGAAGCTGCGGCAGCCCTGATACGCACCGCCGTGCCCGTCATGAGCGACAACCGACGTCGCACCTCCGGCGAGACAGCCTCTGACTGCGGCATTCACTTCCTCCGTGTAGAGCCGTCGGCCCTCTTCGTAGAGCGGTGTGTTCCCTCCGACGTGCTCCCACGATTGGATGCCACTTACGCCTTCCATGTCGCATAGAAGAAGAATGCGCATATCCCGTGCTCCCTTACCAGTCATGCACACTGCCGTCGGCCCGCCGTACAGTCGGCAGATAGGCACGCCGATACGGGTACTTAGCAGCAGCGGACTCGTCCAGGTCCACCCCGAGACCAGGTGCTTCCGACGGCACAAGGTAGCCATCGCGGAACTCGGGCGCGCCTGGGCAGATCTCGTGCACCGCGTCAGGGAAGAACACCATCTCCTGTATACCGAAGTTCGGCACACTGCAATCCAGATGCACGTTAGCCGCATGGGTCGGCGGACCCACATCTCCTGGACCGTGCCATGCGGTCTGGACCTGGTATGGTTCCGCGATGGCCGCGATCTTGCGCGCCTCCGTGATGCCTCCTATGTGACCCAGATCGCATCGCACGAAGTCAATGAGCTGCTCTGTGATCAGCGGCAGACAGTCGTACTTGCTATGAAACAGCTCACCCATGGCGAGAGGAGTTGACGATGCATGGCGCACAAGCCGAAAACTCTCCTTGTGCTCCGGCCGCAAGGGATCCTCGAGAAAGAACAGGTGATAGGGCTCCAGCTCCCGCGCCAGACGGGCCGCCTGGACGGGGCTTAAGCGTTCGTGCACATCGTGGAGAAGCTGTACGTCCTCGCCAAGACGGCTGCGAAGATCCTCGAAGAGACGCGGGACCACCTGAAGGTACGCAGACGGCTCCCAATTGCGCTCGACAAACGGCATTGGTGCGCCGTCGGGTGACGGCCATGTTGCCGAGGCGGCCTCGGTTCGTCCGCCAACTCCGTAGGTCCCGCTTGCTTGAGGCACGGCCACTTGCGCACGCACAGCCTTGAATCCCCTCGCCATGGCCGCCCGAATCCCGTCCTCGACTTCGCTACTGTCGCGACCACCTGCGTGCGTGTACGCAAGCGCCCCTTCGCGCGTTCGTCCACCAAGCAGCGAATAGAGCGGCAGCCCGGCGCGCTTACCCTTGATGTCCCAGAGGGCCAGGTCTATGCCAGCCAGTGCCGTCATCAGTACAGGTCCGCCACGCCAGTAGGTTCCACGATAGAGTTCTTGCCATGTGTCTTCGATTCGATCAGGGTCCTTCCCAATTAGGAGCGGCGCTATGTGATCGCGCAACGCCGTAGCGACTGCTAGCTCCCGCCCGTTCAGGGTGGCATCTCCTACCCCATGTAGGCCTGGCTCGCTCGTCAGGACCTTGACGAAGACGTAGTTGCGTCCCGGGCACGTGACAACGACCCTAACCTCGGTGATCCGGATGCTCACAAGCCGAACTCCAACGTCACGATTTCCTTGGGGCGCACGCGAAGCTGGGCTGTGTCGCCCTCGTGCCAGCCCTCAAGCACATCCTCGTTCAGGTTGACCCGGCGCCAGCGCTGGGCTGGTGGCACGCTCACCTGCCCCGTCTCAACTAGTGCTTCCGTAGTATTGTAGAAGCGGACGATCAGTCCGTCCCTGTCTTCCGCTTTTTTCACCGCACTCACAATGAGTGAAGCCGGCGTTACCTGGAGGTAGCTGGCACGACGCGGTTTGGCAACAGAGGCTGGAGCTTGCACTGCCAGCAGAGGCACCGCAAACTGGTGCGCCTGTTTCCAGACCTCGTCCTCTTGCCAATCGTGCTCATGTTCCCAGACTGCCATCGAGAAAGCCTGTTTGCCGAGACATTGGGCACCTGGAGTGGAGACGCCCGGTCCATCGCCGCGGCCGCTGAGCTGGCCCACGCACCGGAGCAGCGTGAGGGCGATCTCGCAAATCGCGCCAGTCGCGTCCGTGTACGCTTCGAATTCATGGATCCCAGGAGCGATCACCGTAAGCCCCTTCCCGGATCGCCGCTCCACGGTATCTACCCATAGTGACATGGGATAGAACGGGGACGCTCCCTCGGCGACATGCTCCGGCCGCGCCGGCCGCACGATCGCATCGAACTGGCCTCCTGCCACGACCTTGGATCCGCCACCGACCCAAAACACGCTCCGCAGCCGATGGTCTGTGGCACGATTGTCCATCTCGAGCCGCAACTCGACGCGCTCCAGATCACGCCAGTTCGTGATCTCCAGACGCACAGGACACTCGACCAAGTTTTCCGACCGCTGGCTGGCATCCGACCGCTCAGGTAGCAGGAGACGCGATCTGACGATCCGCGTGCGTCGCACAGCGCTTGCCTGTAGCCCCCAGTCCGGCTCGCAAGCCAGACTAAGCCTGACTGTGACGTCCTTCAACGGAGGCCGGTAGAGGTATTCATCGCCAGCATCCCCACCGTCTTCCAGGTCGGGGGCAGCAACACTGTCCTCCTCTCTAACCCATGCCGCGTCCTGCGTGTACCATCCATCCGCCGGTTCCACACGGTAGATCGCATAGCCGCAGGCGGGGACTTTCGTCGCTACGAACTGGACGGCGATCCGTTGCACCCATTGCTCCAGCGGGAGTTCGAGTGGATTCGTCACCATGGTGATCACGGTCTCATTCGCGGTGACCTCGTAGGGGACTTCCTCACCGTCTGGATCGGTGATGCGCAACCCGCGAATGACCGCGTCAGCAGACCGCTGAGCACTGCCGCGCGATGGTGGTCCCAGGGGCAGCTCCAAGACTACTCGGACGGGATCCGTCCGTTCCCAGTTCAACGGATTGAACACGTACAGTTCGCAAGGCAAGGCTACTGCGCCCGTAGTCCGGTCTCTTCCAGTCAAGTGGTCCGTCGCCCGACCCACGACTGCGCTCGCCACCTGTCTCACGCAGCGGAAGCGCGTCATCATCTCGTCGTGCACGTCGTCCACACTACAGCCACAGATGGAGTCATGAGGGTGGTTCTGCATGAGCAGCTTCCAAGCGTAGCGAAGCTGGCCCGCTGGGTATGGACTGCCATGTATCCAGGCGAAAGCCGACAGAGGCTCCGCGTACCGCTCGACCTCGGTCTGGGCTTCGTCGTTAACTTGCTTCAGATAGACACGGGTGGACAGCGTTCCTGCGAGACATGCACCGCCACGATCCTCGCGCAACTCCCCGACAACCGTCTCCAGCTCAAGACTTCGCTCCTGCACCTCTGTCCGAAGAGCATCCACGTACGCAGTCAAGGAGCTGTGCACGAGCTGATCTCCACTCCGCTCGTGCAGCACCGGCCCCACTTCCGCGATTACGCTCCCCACCCAGGGCTCCGCCTCGAGATGATCCACACCGTTCATCAGCAGCAGGTGGCTTGCCGCGGACCGATTCCGCATGATATCGCGAAGGTGCTCGAAGAACGCAACAGCGTCGTCCTTGTCAGTCGGTATATACTGAGCATTGTTGTACCAGTACGCCATGAGCGACGACAGCACTCTCGAGCCATCCGGCGATTCCCACCAGAACTCCATCTTCCTATCGCCGGCGAGCTGCCGTCCACGCCCCATGATCGCGTTGTCGATACCGAAACCACGGAGGATCTGAGGCATCTGGGAGATGTTGCCGAACTGATCGGGAAGGTAGCCGACCTTCATGCAGCCACCAAAGGCCTTAGCGATCCGGTGACCGAGCAGTAGACTGCGGACCGTTGCCTCTCCGCTGACTAGAAACTCATCGTTCAGTTGATACCACGGGCCTACAGCGATGCGTCCCTGCTCGATGTGGCGGGCCAGCCGATCGCGCGCTTCGGGACGTATGGCCAGGTAATCTTCCAGGACAATGGTCTGAGCGTCCAGACTGAAATGGTGAAAGGTCGGATCCGAGTCGAGGATTTCCAGCAGATGGTCTATGAGGTCGACGAGGCGCAGTCGGAACGCCTCGAACGGCAGGTACCATTCGCGGTCCCAGTGCGTGTGCGAAACGACGTGCAGGGTGGAGGGCATGGTGCTCGTCCTTCTGGGTAATCTGTTCTATTATAGGTTCTGAGTCGCTCGGCGAGATACCCGCTGGATCCTAGCATTCTCTCTGCCGCGGCCCTCATTCGGTATGTACCCGAGGTAATCCGCCAATGGACTACACCATGGATCGAGACGTTGATATCATTCGCCGCGTCGAAAGCGAAATGCAGCGCCTAGCAGACGAGGCCATGCGGGCGTTTCTCATCGGTGAGCCCCCGCCGGACAGATTCTGGCAGCCACGGGTGGATGTCTACGAGACGGACGACGCAGTGATCGTCAAGATGGAGCTTGCGGGCGTCGATAGCTCGACACTGAAAGTCAGCCTCTCTGGTAACGACAGGCATCTCACTGTTAGCGGTGAGCGGCGAGAGAGCGAAACGGAACGCGCGGCGCGGACACGCTGTCATCGCCTGGAGATCTACTTTGGACCGTTCGAAGCCCAAGTGCGGCTACCGGCGGGAATGCGGTTCCGCCGCGACGAACTCAAGGCACGGTATTCCGATGGGATGCTGGAGGTAACGCTTCCCAAGCGGTCACTACACCGAATATCTGTGAACACGGGAAACGAGCCCTGATGAGCGCCGACGAGATCCATATCGCTGAGCACGATGAAGATCAGCAGAGCCTGAACGTAACCCGCATTCCCGTGCCCGAGGTCCTCAACGTCCTGCCACTGCGTGATTACGTCATGTTCCCTGTGCTCGTCTCGCCCCTGAGCGTTGGGCGGGAGAGCTCCGTGCGCATGGTGAACGAGACCGTCGTCGGTGGCAACCGCATCATCGCCTGCTTCACCATGAAGGATGAGAGGGTCGAGAAGCCGACGTTGGACGATATCTACTCGATCGGGGTCGCCGTGATCATCCGGATGATGATGCAGGTTCCTGATGGGGTCCGACTCATTGTCCAGGGCATCACGCGCATCGAGGTCGTTGAGGCCTTGCAGATAGAACCATACATGCGTGTTCGCGTCCGCGCTATTCCCGAAGCTAGCATCCCTGACGAGCAGGGAATGGAAGTCGAGGCTGCCAAGCGCAGCATCGCAGCCCTGTTTCAGAAGGCTGTGGCCTTGTCACCGGAACTACCCGACGAGCTGCAAGGACTAGTGAACAGCGTTCAGGATCCCGGGGTTCTTACGGATCTCGTCGCTGCGCACATTCCCAAGCTTTCGACACAAGAGCGGCAGCAGGTGTTGGAGACCATACCTGTGCTCGAGCGCATGCAGAAGCTCATCGCCTTCCTCGCCCGCGAAGTGCAGGTACTCGAACTTGGCAGCAAGCTCCACTCAGACGTCGCGTCGAAGCTGGGTCGTGCTCAGCGTGAGTTCTACTTGCGCGAGCAGCTCAAAGCGATTCAGAAGGAGCTCGGTGAGGGCGACGAACGCACGCGCGAGATCGAAGAGCTTGCGCAGAAGATCGATGCCTCGGGCATGCCAGAAGAAGCCATGCGTGAGGCAAAGCGCGAACTGGAGCGGCTGTCGCGCATGCCTACGGCAGCGCCAGAATACACAGTGTCCAGAACGTACATCGACTGGCTTATCGCTCTTCCGTGGGCAACAGCGACTGAGGACAACCTTGACCTTGCCGAAGTCAAGACGATACTCGACGAAGACCACTATGGCTTGGAGAAGGTCAAAGAGAGGATTCTGGAGTTTCTAGCGGTCCGGAAGTTCAAGAAGAGCGGTGAACTCAGGCAGCCCATCCTTTGCTTCGCAGGTCCGCCAGGCGTAGGCAAGACATCCCTCGGCCGTTCCATCGCCCGTGCGCTGGGGAGGAAGTTCGTGCGCATCTCTTTGGGAGGCGTTCGAGACGAAGCGGAGATCCGGGGGCACCGCCGCACGTACGTCGGCGCACTGCCAGGCCAGATCATCCAGGGCATCCGCCGCGCTGGCAGCAATAACCCCATCTTCATGCTGGACGAGATCGACAAGGTTACGGCGGATTTCCGTGGCGATCCCTCCTCGGCTCTGCTAGAAGTCCTAGACCCAGAGCAGAACTTCTCGTTCCGGGATCACTACCTCGAGGTACCGTTCGACCTCAGTAAGGTTCTCTTCATCACGACTGCGAACATGCTGGACACCATCTTGCCGCCGCTCCGGGACCGCATGGAGGTCATCGAGTTACCCGGCTACACGGAAGAGGAAAAGGTGCAAATCGCCCTTCGCTACCTGATACCAAAGCAGATGGCAGAACACGGTATTGCAGGTCGCCTGACCCTAACCCCAGAGGCAATACTCGCCATCATCCGCAATCATACGCGTGAAGCCGGCGTCCGGAACTTGGAGCGGGCCATCGCCACCGTATGCCGCAAGGTAACGCGCGCTTTCGCGGAAGGCAAGCGGCGCCGGATGACCGTCGGCCCCAAACAGATCCAGCAGTTCCTTGGTGTGCCAAGGTACGAACGCGAAGAATTGGACGAGCGCGTGTCCATCCCAGGTGTGGCCATCGGCCTCGTCTGGACGCCGGTCGGCGGGGATATTGTTTTCATCGAAGCGACCGCCATGCCGGTCCCCCCAAGCCGGTCGTCCCAGCTTACTATTACCGGTCAGCTCGGGGAGGTCATGCAGGAATCGGCCCAGGCCGCATTGTCCTACGTGCGTGCCCACATCTCCGACCTCGACGCGTCACCGGACTTCTACGCATCTCATGATATCCACATTCATGTCCCAGCCGGCGCCACCCCGAAGGACGGTCCTTCGGCAGGTGTCACCATCGCGACGGCGCTCGCCAGCCTGTTCACGAGTAGGCCTGTGCGTTCTCGTCTCGCTATGACCGGGGAGATCACACTCAGTGGCAAGGTTCTACCGGTTGGGGGCGTCAAGGAGAAGGTCCTGGCAGCGCACCGAGCTGGGATCCGCACGGTTATCCTCCCCAAGCGCAACCTCAAGGATCTCACGGAGGATGTGCCCGCGGACGTACGTGCAGCGCTGAAAGTTGTACCGGTGTCCGACGTCTCGGAGGTTCTGCGGCTCGCCCTCGAGCCCGCCAAGTAAGGCGCAGGGTAGGCTTGGCGCCCGGAAACATCATCTTCGCACCTCCGGGCGCCAGTAGGTCAGTGTCCCTCGGACGCGATGGCCTTGACCATCTCCGCTACGAAGGCTTTGGCGTCACCAAACAGCATGAGCGTCTTGTCCATATAATAGAGCTCATTCTCGATACCGGCGAATCCAGCACTCATGCTGCGCTTGATCACCATGACCGTGCGTGCCTTGTCCACGTCAATGATTGGCATCCCGTAGATTGGACTCGACTTGTCAGTTCGCGCTGCGGGATTGGTGACGTCGTTGGCCCCAATGACCAGAGCTACGTCGGTGTGCGGTAGTTCCGAGTTGATCTCCTCCATCTCGAAGAGACTGTCGTAGGGGATATCCGCTTCCGCAAGCAGGACGTTCATGTGTCCCGGCATCCGACCGGCGACAGGGTGAATGCCGAACTTCACATCGATGCCCCGCCGTGTGAGCTGATCATAGAGCTCCCGCACCTTGTGCTGGGCCTGAGCCACAGCCAGACCGTATCCTGGCACAATGACCACCGACTGCGCAGCCGTCAAGATAGCCGCCGCCTCCTCGGGTTGCGCAGAACGAACAGTGCGCTCATCCTTGTCGCCGCCGCCGGTCTGTTGCACAGCACCGAACGCCCCAAACAACACGTTGGTGAAGGATCGGTTCATGGCCCGGCACATGATGATGGAAAGGATGAAGCCGGAGGAACCATCCAGAGCGCCCGCGATGATCAGGAGCTTGTTTTCCAGCACGAAACCCATGGCGGATGCGCTCAAGCCCGCATAGGAGTTGAGCAAGGAGATGACCGTCGGCATGTCCGCACCGCCGATGGGGATGATCAGCATGGTGCCGAAGGCTAGCGCCAGCACGATGACTATGGGAAACAGGCGCGTCTGGGTCGGTTCGATATTGAGGTAGACGGCGATCGCTAGCGCCACGGCAAGAACACCGAGGTTCACGAAGTTCTGACCGCGGTACGTAATCGGACGAGACGGCAGCAACCCCTGTAGCTTGCCGAATGCCATCAGACTTCCCGTGAACGTCAGGTATCCCAGGATCGTCTCGAACGCCAGGACTCCCATGGTGAAATGCGTGAGTCGTCCTGGCTCCTCCGCGGTCCAAAGGTAGTACTTTGCAGTGCCCACTAACCCGACAGCCAGGCCACCGAACGAGTGTGACAGCGCGGTTCGCTGCGGCACGGCTGTCATGGGCATGAGAACTGCGATAGGGATTCCCACTGCCGCCCCGATGAAGAATGTGAGCAGAATCCAGTGGAATGCCTGGATATCGGGCAGCAGCAGCGTTCCGGCAATGGCCAGTAGCATGCCGACCTCGCCCGCGATAACGCCGCGTCGCGCAGTTGTCGGGGCGCTCAGCCACTTCAACGACAGGATGAATAGCGCAGCAGCGATCAGGTAGGAGGTCTGGGTGAGAACCTGCTGCCAGTTCACGCTCGCCAGTGTCTCAGCTCCGTGCGGCATCACGCACCCTTCCCCTTGCCCTGCGGCGCCCTTGTCTTGAACATGCGCAACATGCGGTCCGTGATAAGGAAACCGCTGACGACGTTGATCATGGACGCCGTCACGGCCACTGCACCGAGAATCGTTGTGAGTGTGGTGCGCTGCTCCCCGAGGATGACAATGGACCCTACGAGCGAGATAGCGGATATTGCGTTCGTCAAGGACATCAGAGGTGTGTGAAGCAATGGCGTTACGCGGCGTATGACCTCGAATCCCAGGAAGGTCGCCAGCAGGAAGACGTACAGATCGGACATGAGGGAGTCCATCGTGGAGCTACTCCTTCTCGGGCAGACCAAGAGCCTGCCGTACTGCGGCGTGGACCAGCTTCCCGTCGCTCGCCACAAGCGTCCCGGCGACTATCTCGTCTGTTGTGTCCAGAGAGAGGGCGCCACCTTTGGTGACGTATGCGACGAAGTTGGCCATGTTCTTTCCGTAGAGCTGACTTGCGTGGAACGGAACCTCCGAAGGCAGGTTCATCGGGCCGATAACCGTGACACCTGCATGTTCGACGGACTTGCCCGCCTGTGTAAGCTCGCAGTTCCCGCCCCGTTCCGCAGCCAGGTCCACAATCACAGAGCCCGGTCGCATGCCTTCGACCATCTCCTTGGTGATCAGCACCGGTGCTTTCTTGCCAGGCACGGCCGCGGTAGTGATGACTGCATCCGTTTCGGCCAGTATCCCAGCCATCATCTCGGCCTGCCGGCGGTAGAAATCCTCGCCCAAAGCCTTAGCGTAACCGCCAGTGTCCTGGGCCTCGCCGACTTCGAGGGGCAGCTCTGCGAACCGCGCCCCCAGGCTTTCTACCTGCTCCTTGACGGCCGGACGAACATCGTAGGCGGTCACGACGGCTCCCAGGCGCCGAGCAGTCGCGATGGCCTGCAGTCCGGCGACGCCTGCTCCCAAGACGAACACCTTCGAAGGCGTGATCGTTCCTGCGGCCGTCATCATCATGGGGAATAGCTTCGGCAGCGCGTTCGCCGCAAGCAGCACGGCCTTGTACCCGGCCAGATTCGCCTGCGACGACAGCACGTCCATGGCTTGCGCCCTGGTGATGCGCGGCAGGAGTTCCAGGGCGAAGAGCGTCAGCCCGGCCGCTGCAGCATCCTGCAGTACCTCCGGAGCGCCCAACGGGTCCATCATGGCGATCACTGCTCGGCCGGCCTTGAGCGCAGCCTGGATGCCGGGCCAGCCATCAGGGTCAGCCCCGCATGCGCGTACGGCCAGCAATACATCGCACTTGGCAAGCAGCTCCTCGCGGTCTGCCACAACGCTGCAGCCTGAGTCAACATACAGAGCATCTGGATAACCGGCTGCTGCACCGGCTTGGGCCTCCACGAGGACGTCGAGACCAGCCTTGCGCAACTGGGTTGCCGAAGCAGGAACCAGCGCTACACGTCTCTCTCCGACGTACTTCTCCCTGACAACTCCTACAACCAAGCTAGCCTCCTTTCGTAGCCGCGCCGTCGGAAGCATAGCGGCACCCGTAATGATCCGTCTCCCAGACCGTCACGGCCGCCACGGGAAGTCCTCTGCTTTGAAGTCGGTCATACACCCACCTTGCGATATTCTCCGCGGTAGGCACTACATCGAGGATCTCGTTGAGGTTAGCGTGGTCCGGAAGTACAGCCTCGAGGGCGCTGCGCAGCTCCACAAAGTCCAGCAACATGCCCTGCTCGTTCAGCCGGTCGCCCTGGAACTCCGCCTCCACGCGATAGGTGTGGCCATGCAGACGCGCGCACTTCCCGTCGTATCCTGGGAGGCAATGCGCAGCATCGAAGGCACTACGAACGATGAGGGTGTACATGGACGTGCTAGCGGCTCCCGTCCTCGGCGTGGTATTCGGCGATGACCGTAGAACGGATGCCGCCCCGCACGTTGAAGGCACCGGTGACCTGCATGCGCCGGGGCTTGAGCACTGCCACGAGATCGTCCAGGATCTGGTTCACGACTGCTTCGTAGAAGATGCCCTGCTGGCGAAAGCGGAACAGGTAGTACTTCAGCGACTTGAGCTCCACGCAAAGGCGGTCTGGGACGTACTCGATCGTAATCACCCCGAAGTCCGGTAGACCCGTTATGGGGCATACCGAGGTGAACTCCGGACAGACGTGGCGAATCGTGTAGACCCGCTCGGGACGTGGGTTATCGAACACTTCGAGCCTCTCGGGCGGCGTTGGCATGGCGTTACATGAAAACTCCGTTGCTAGGACTCACGATTGCAGTTTACCCCGCAAGAATGCATGAAGCAATGCTAAGCATCCGCCCAGTTGACACGCGCCTCATGCATCGCTATACTCGCTGCGAATGTGTGCCCGACCGTGTCGGCGGGCAATGCGTAGGAGGACAACGCTATGAGACATCCTGCTCTGCTCGGGGCTGCCGTGTGCGGGCTGATGTTGCTGGCGTCAGGCTGCTCGGAGGAGAAGCCGAAGGATCAGAAATCCGTCATCGCCGTCATACCCAAGGGCACGAGTCAGTCGTTCTGGCTAGCTGTGAAGGCCGGCGCCGAGGACGCAGGCAAGGAGATGAACGTCACCATCCACTGGGAAGGCCCCACCGAGGAAACGGACATTGACGGACAGATTCGTGTGGTCCAGAATGCGATCACGAAGAAGGTCAAGGCCATCGTACTTGCGGCTTGTGATGCCAAGAGCCTCGTCCGGTACGTCGAGGATGCTCAGAAGCAGGGCATACCTGTGGTAATGATCGACTCCGGCATCACGCCGGATGTGAGCGCCGCGTTCCTGGCGACCGATAACGTCAAGGGCGGCCGCGCAGCTGCCGACGCTCTGGCCCAAGCGATCGGAAAGAAAGGAAAAGTAGGGCTTCTCCCCTTCATCAAAGGCGCAGGCTCCTCGGACGATCGCGAGCGCGGGTTCAAGGAAGGCATCGCTCAGTATCCGGGTGTAGAGCTAGGCGACAGGGTTCTGTACTCGAACAGTGATGTCTCGGTCGGTCTTGACAAGACCAAATCCATGATCACGTCCACGCCGGACCTGGCAGGCATCTTCGCAGCCAATCAGGGAGGGGCAGAGGGAGCGATCCAGGCCGTTCGCCAGCTGAACAAGGTTGGCAAGGTGAAGCTGGTCTGCTACGACGCATCGGAGGCCGAGATCCAAGCCCTCCGCGATGGCGTTGTGGAAGCGCTCATCGTCCAGAACCCCTACCGCATGGGCTACGAGGGGGTGAAGACTGCCCTTCGAGCGGCGAACGGCGAGAAGATCGAGCCTCGCGTCATTGACACAGGAGTGACCGTCGTAACCCGGGAGAATCTCGACACCCCAGCAATACAGCAGCTCCTCGCCCCAAAGGCGACGCAGTAGCTCGACGCCCATTGCCCTCGAGCATCGGGCGGATTGCTGACTCCCGGTAGTCCACCCACGAGTCTGCACGCATCCGACATGCAGTCGGCGGTGACGGGCCTACAGCTCCAGAAGCTCCCGCGTCGCTTGCGTCAAGACGCGGCAGCCACCATCCATTACCAGCACGTCGTCCTCTATGCGAACGCCACCCCATTCGGGGACGTAGATACCGGGTTCCACCGTCATCACCATACCGGCCTCGAGTGCGAAGTCACTGCGCGGACTCATGTTGGGTCCATCATGGACCTCCAGTCCCACGCCGTGACCGAGGCCGTGACCGAAATGATCACCGTGCCCTGCGTCCGCGATGAACTTCCGGGCCTGTGCGTCCACATCCTTCGCTGGTACGCCAGCCGTCATTGCCGCTACGGCGCGTTGCTGAGCATGCAAGACCGTGTCATACACTCGCCGCTGCTCCTCGTTCGCACGACCGACGACTACGGTCCGGGTGATATCCGAGCAGTACCCGTCCCAGCGCGCGCCGAAATCGAGCGTCACAAGATCGCCGACCTCCATCGTCCTGTCCGACGGCTGGCCGTGCGGCATCGCCGTCCGGGGGCCTGAGACAACGATCGTAGGGAATGCCACCTCGGCCTTGTGCACCTTCCTTATGCGCCACTCGATCTCCAGCATGATATCACGTTCTGTTGTGCCTGGTCGTAGTACGCCGCAGATATGCGTGAATACCTCGTCTGCAATGGCGCAGGCTTGCTCGATGGCTGCGAGTTCGGTCTCATCCTTGCGGTAGCGAAGAATTCGGACAACGTCTGCCACCGGCACCAGATCCGCCTTACCATCCAGGCGTTCTCTGTACCGCTCGAGCGCCGCGACAGTAAGATGGTCGCTCTCTACACCGATCCGGTGCGTCCCAGCCTCGCCTAGCATCTCGGTGAGGTTATCGGCTGCGCTGGAAGTCAGATTGCGGATCTCCAGTCCATCGCATTGTTCGCTTGCCTGGAGCCGATAGCGGGAGTCCACGGCGAGCCAGGCTGAAGCCATGTCCACGTAGACGAAGCCAAAGGACCCAGTGAAGCTTGTCAGCCACCGGATGCTGAGCATGTTGCTCAGGAGGATCGCCTCGATGTCTCTCTCGCGCAGGGCGCCCCGCAAGAGGGCCAGGCGACGTGCGGTTGCTTGGCGTGCGGTCATCTATGGCTCTCCTCCACAAGGTCTCTCATCGCCTCCAGAGCGAGGAGATAACCACTGCTCCCGAAGCCGACGATCTGTCCGGTAACAACGGGGGAAATCACGGATCGCCGGCGCCATTCTTCTCGACTGTGGATGTTGCTGATGTGAACCTCGATGCACGGTAGACGCACGGCCACAAGAGCGTCCCGTATGGCGTACGAGTAATGCGTCAGGGCACCGGGGTTGATGATAATGCCGTCAGCCCAGCTCAAGGCATCGTGGATGGCGTCTATGAGCTCCCCCTCGGAGTTCGATTGCAGAATGCGCACCTCGATGCCGACCTCCGCGGCCCTCTGTTTGATGCTGCGGTTGAGATCGTCGAAGCTGACCTTGCCATAGACCTCGGGCTCGCGAACCCCCAGGAGGTTCAAATTCGGACCGTGCAGCACGAGCAGGCGGATCATGCATTCGCCTCCAGGTCCTCTGCCAACTGGGCCTCGCTCACCAGCATGATCGGGATTCCATCCCGGATCGGATACCGTCGCATGCACTCAGTGCAGACAATCCACTCGCCGTCTAGACGCACCGGAGGGCGGCTGTCGCACGCCGGACACGCCAAGATGTTGATGAGGTCGTTGCTGATCATATGCCTTTCTCCTCTATAGTGCACCGCCGTCCCGGCTAACACAGCTCACAGCCGTTACCGTTCCATTCATGGACGCAGTATACGTCCATCGTCCGTCGGAGACGGGCGTCGTGAAGCTGTATCCTGGTCTCGGCTGGTAATAGGCCGCCACCTTTCCTGTCGCCCGTTCGATCCACGTCAGGCGCCCGCGGACCGATCCGATCACAACATGATCGCCCGAAAGGGCCGGTCCGGAATCGTAGTTGTCGGCGCCAGTCGAGCATCGCCATACCAGTGTACCGGTAGCAGCGTCCAGGGCATAGCAGTCACCTTGTCCCTTCTCACCGAGTCCGCCGACGTAAATGCGTCCCTCGTGGAATAGCGGCGAGGAGTAGCCGAACGTATCTCCTCCTGCTGGCGCTCGAGTCGTCCACACTTCCGTCCCAGTGTCCAGAGAAAGCGCATGCAGGACGCCATCATTTGTGCACACGTAGACCCGTCCGTCTCCGACACAAGGCGACGCTATTGCAGGCGAGTAGTAGAAACTTAGGGTGCCCCTCCCTCCATTGGTCCGGCCCATCTGCACCTTCCATCGTACATTACCGGATCGTGCCTCCACGGCGTAGACAGCGTTGTCCCAGCCACCAAGAATGAACACCCCGTTGGCAGCCGCAGCCTTAGACTGAAAGAAGGAGCCGGTCGGTACACGCCAGACCGCCTTACCAGTTGTTGCATCGATGCCGTAGATAGCCCGGTTCGCCCCAACGCAGAAGATGCCGTCGGCGAAGGCCGCCGTGGCCAGAACCGGGGATCCTGCATCGAAACGCCACTGCAACCTTCCTCGCTGGCGGTCCACAGCATAGACGTAATGATCTGTCGAGCCCGTCACTACCAAGGCATCGGTTACACATGGCGTGGCGTATACTGCACCACCAGTCCGATACGCCCAGCGTACGCGTCCGCTCCTCGCATCCAGAGCGTAGACGTGTGCGTCGCAGGAGCCTACATAGAGCGTCTCGTCGCTCAGCACTGGCGAGCCTTGAATCGTGCTGCCTGTCCTCCGCTCCCACACGGTAGCGAGCCCCTCGGCGCCACGACTTACTTGGAACGGGACCTCCCTCGTATACGTTCGACCATCGTTGTCCGTAACGGTAAGGCCGAGCACATGCCATCCGCTAGCGACTCCCTCGTCGCTCGTCTCCTGGCTGTACCACAAATCGCCTGGCGTTCGCCTAGCCATGGCTGCGGGCTTGCCACCGTCCAGGCACCAGGTTGCTTGTGCGCTCGCCACTGGTCGTGCACCATCGGTCAGCGCAGTTCGAAAAACGCGTGAGCGTTTCGGCCCCTTGCCGCGACCCACCCACGCGAAAGCAACTCTACGCCGAGGATGTCCTGACAGCGTCCGTGCTTCGAGAAGCGTTCTTGCGGTAGTGCCTGCTTTGCCAGTCAACCGGTAGACTTCGGCTTTGCCGTCGGCGACACGGATCTCGTGGTGGGACCCCTGGTAGAGCCCCCTAGCCATGAAGCATGGGATACCGTTCACCTCCCACTTCAGGTCCGCGTGACCGTGGCCCACGAAGATGGCGACAACGTTGTACGGCGCTATGATCTCTAGAAACTCGGCGGCATTGTCAATATTCGTCCCCGCTCGCCCTAACCAGTGATGGAAGAACAAGAAAACGGGCGTGTTCGTGCCAACGTGCCGCAAGTCGTTGCGTAGCCATTCCAGCTGGGCTCCATCGAAGTGCCCCCAGTGTTCCAGGACCACGGTGCTGTCCATCAGCACGAAATGGCAGCCGCCGTAGTCGAAGGACTGATACAGACGGCCGCAAGCAGATTCGAAAGCTTCCTTGCCAGTAGGCGCCCAGCGAACATCATGGTTGCCAGGCACGGCATAGACCGGCACAGGGCTCGAAGCAACCACGCGCTTGTACGCCTGAAACTCGGCCTCCGTTCCGAGCTCCGTCACGTCCCCTGTGTTGACAACGAATGCTGGCTTGGCGCCGTCCGACAAGTGGGCCAGCAACTCCACTACTGGCTCGGTATTGTGCTGAGAGGTAACATGGGTATCGGTGATGTGCAGAAAAGTGAACGACTCCTGGCACTCACCCGGGGTGGCGGCCAACAACCACAGGCATGCCGAAGCCAAACGCACTAGTCGGTTCATAGTCCTCGCTCCACGCGTACCTCTGTGTACCGTACCTCACATTACGGCGAAGCTGTGCCAGGAGGGCTGCGCAAGTCATCGCAGGCTAGCGCACACCATCGGACGACGGCGCCGGAGATAGGAAGGACTCCGGCCTTTGATGCGGTACTTTCTAGTGGAGAGACCTGGTCTGCTGACACGTGTGGTTCTTGCTTCCGATGGTGTCCCGCTAAGGAGGACGTGCAGTGCCGGAGCCACTGCGCATAGTCATACTCGAAGACCGGCCGGCTGACGCCCAGCTCATAGCCAAGACGATGGAGAAGCAGGGGCTCGAGTTCGTCTGGGAGCGCGTCGATACGCTGGACGGACTGGTCCGCGCGTTGAACGTTTCCGCGGACGTGATTCTTGCCGACTACCTGCTCCAGGGCTTCACAGCCATAGATGCCATGGAGATGATGAAGCATAACGGCATCGAGATACCCGTCATCATCGTCACTGGCGAGCTCGGAGACGAGGCAGCCGCTGAATGCATCCGGAAGGGCGCTACAGATTACATCCTCAAGGACCGCCCGGCGCGACTCGTCTCGGCCATTCAGGCGGCCATCGAACAGCAACGTGCGCGTCTGGAAGAGCGCGCTGCACAGGAGGCTCTCCGAGCTAGCGAGACACGGACGCGTCTCTTGGTCGAGGCGTCACTGGACGCGGTCATCTCCACCGACAGCAAGACCTACATCACCGGCTGGAACATGCGAGCCGAGACGATATTTGGGTACACAGCAGACGAGGTGCTTGGCTTGCCCTTGCTGAGCGTCGTAGCCCCGGCGTCGAAGCACCATGAATGGCGCAGCGGGGGCGTTGCCCCAATCTCCGCTAAGAGCATCCCGCATCGCGCCAACCGCTTCGAGACGATGGCGCTTCGTCGGAGTGGCGAGGAGTTCCCGGTCGAGGTCGCCGTGTCCTCGGCTCCCCTAGATGAAACGGCAATGCTGGGTGTTGTGGTGCGTGATCTGAGCGATCGTATCCGCACCGAAACTGCGCTGGTACAGGCCAGGGAGGAAGAAGATCGGGCGGCCGACAGGATCCAGAAGGCCCTCTTGATCGGCAACCCAGACGTCGCGACGGAAGCCTACGACGTTGCCGTTCAGGTCAAAGCGAGCCGCCTCATCTCGGGAGACTTCGTCGGTACGTGGGTCCATTCCGAGAAAGTGCTGGATGTGCTAATCGGCGACGTCATGGGCAAGGGCCTCATGGCCGCGCTGGTCGGTGCCATCACAAAGAACAACTTTCATGAGGCACAACGCCAGCTCGGTCGCTGGCTCGAGCCGTTCCACAGGCTGCCCACCCCCCAGGAGGTTGTCAGCGTCGTCCACCAGCGGATGTCTTCGGAGCTCACTGCGCTCGAGAGCTTCGTGACGCTGGTCTTCGCCAGGTTCGATGCCGAAGCGAAGCAGTGCACGATCATAGACTGCGGTCACACCGGCATCGCTCACGTCGGCTCCCAGCATCGCACCTGTACCTTGATCAATGGCCACGACATGCCACTTGGCTTTACAGAACACGCGCTAGTGACTCCCGTCGCAGTTCCGTTCGAACTTGGCGACCAGTTCTTCTTCTACAGTGACGGCGTCATAGATGCGGAGAACGACGCTGGCGAGACATTCGGTACGAAGCGGCTCAAAGAGGTCCTCGTACGAGCGTATGGTCAGCCGCCTCAAGCCGTGACAACCAAGGTTCTGCGCGCCGTGTCCGAGTTCTGCGCAGGAGTGCCGCCTCGTGACGACATCACATGCGTCGCAGTATCGGTCGCTTCCCGCATACCAGAGAAGCCCGTTCTAACGTGCACGCTGGAGATACCGTGTGCCTCCGAGCACTTGCCTCGTGTAAGGGAGTTCGCACGGAGCTTCTGCGATGCGATACCCGGTAGCAAACTGCCCGAGGAGACGGTCGTAGGTCTCGTCCTTGCCGTCCATGAGGCCGCGACGAACGTCATACAGCACGCTCACGAAAGGCGCTCGGATCTGGTCGTACAGATCATTGCCGAGGCTTACCCAGACCGCGTCGAGTTGCGTGTTTTCGACCTCGGCGCAGGCTTCGCAGCAGCCGATGTGCCCGAACCGACTCTCGGTGTGGACAAGGAACAGCCGCTCGGGCTCTACTTCATTAAGCAGAGCGTGAACCAGTGGGAGTACAAACGGGATAACCTTGGACGTAACGTCCTCTGGCTCGTCGTGCGACGCTAGCCCTCTGACCCCGCCTCCCGAACTGTACCCGCCGGCACCCGCGCGGCTTTCAGCGCATCCTGGAGATTGTCGTAGATATCGAAGACGCGGTGCATTCGCACCAAGTCCATGACCTGGCGCACGGGTCGCTGAATGGACGCCAGACGCAAGGTGCCCCCTGCTGCATTCATCCGACGCAGACAGGAAAGCAGGGCGCCGATCCCCGAACTGTCCATGAAACGCACAGCCCCGAGATCCAAGATGGCGTCCTTGGCTTCGGCCAGGACCGGTTCCATCGAACGTTTGAAGATGTTTGCGTTGTTGGCGTCCAGACGGTCGGACTTGATCACAACAACGACCGTACCATCCACGTGCTCTATCGAGAACTCCACGTTCGTTCCTCCTTGCCTAGCGCCACCTCGCACCCTAGCCAAAGGCTACCGAAGGGCTGCCTCCATGGATGAATCCATCCTAACTATACCGCCAATCGTCGATTCGCCGTACACGGTGACACCGCCTGGCCCAGGACCATCTCGACCGTTGACAGCGGCTTGCTCTGGCGGTATACTGGGCATTGTCGTGGGGCTGTGGCTCAGCTGGGAGAGCGCCTCGTTCGCATCGAGGAGGTCGGCGGTTCGAATCCGCCCAGCTCCACTCTTGCAAGCGTCCTCTATTCTGTCCCCGTGTTCGATGGCACCAGGTAGTCCTCGCATTTTCACTCCGCAGGCCGGGCATGCCATACGTCTGCGGCGTACTCCTTGATCGTTCGGTCGCTCGAGAACCGACCCATACGGGCAACTGTGCGGAGGGCCGCGACCTGCCAGTCAACCCGCCGGCAGTAGAGCTGCGTTACGTGCTCCTGAGCTTCCACATAGGATTGGAAATCCGCCAACGCCATGTACTCGTCGCCTTCGTCCACCAGCCTATGCCAAACCCAGGCGCCTACCTCCGGCACCTTGGGCGTCAAGACTCCGTCACGAAATGCCTCCAGCACCCTTCGTAGCCTTGGATTGCCCTGCACCATCTCCACCGATCTGTAACCCGCACGTCGGCGCTCGGCGACTTCGGCAACACTCATGCCGAACATGAACGCATTCTCGGCACCAACCGCTTCTTCTATCTCGATGTTGGCACCGTCCCGTGTGCCGATCGTCAGTGCACCATTCATCGCCAGCTTCATGTTGCCCGTTCCGGACGCCTCTGTTCCTGCCAGACTGATCTGCTCACTGAGGTCCGCTGCAGGGATGATGCGTTCCGCCAGAGTGACGCGATAGTCCGGCAGGAATAACAGGCGCATGTGCTGCTTGGCGCGTGCGTGGCGGTTGACCGTTTTCGCCAGGGCCAAGATGGCGCGGATAGTCTCCTTAGCGTTATGGTAGCCGACTGCTGCCTTGCCTGCAAAGAGGTATGTACGAGGCACAGGTGGTTCGTAGCCATCTTCGACAATGCGGAGGTAATCATCGGCTATCCTTAGGAGGTTCAGAATCTGCCGTTTGTACTCGTGAATCCGCTTCACCTGCACATCGAACAGCGATTGGGGATCTACCGTCTCCTCCAGCTCGTCAAGGATGTACCTGGCAAGGCGTGCCTTGTTCTCTTTCTTCACATCAGCGAATCTGTCGCGCGCACTGGTATCGGCGATGTACTTCTCCAGTTCCTCGAGCCGGTCCAGGTCCACTACCCAGCTACGTCCGAGCAGCATGTCCAGGAAGTTAGCCAAGTCGGGATTGGCGGTGAGGATCCAACGTCTGGGAGACACTCCGTTGGTCTTGTTGTGGAAGCGCTCGGGCCAGAGGGCCGCATGATGCTCGAAGAGGCGGCTGCGCACCAGTCCGCTGTGTAGCTCCGACACGCCGTTGATGCTGTGGCTCCCCACCACGGCCAACGCGCCCATACTGATGCGAGCTTCTCCGTTCGTATGAACGATGCTCGTTCTCCGAACGACTTCGTCATCACCTGGCCAACGTGCTCGGACCTGCTCCACGAAGCGGCGATTGATCTCGTAGATGATGAGCAGGTGCCGGGGTATGACCCGCTCCAAGAGGGTAACCGCCCAGCTCTCTAGCGCCTCTGGCATAAGTGTATGGTTGGTGTAACCGAACACTCGCTGGGTCACATCCCACGCCGTATCCCAGTCCATCCCATGATCATCCACCAGCAAGCGCATCATCTCCGGTATCGCCAGCGTGGGATGGGTGTCGTTCAGATGGATAGCGACGTGCTCAGGCAGCTCGCGCAGGTCGGTGTGCTCCACTAGGTAGCGTCTCAGGATGTCTCGTACAGCGCACGCGACGAAGAAGTACTCCTGTCGCAGACGGAGTTCACGCCCAGCCTCAGCAGCATCGAGTGGGTAGAGCACTCGGGAGATTGTCTCGTCTTCGACCCGCTGCGCCACAGCATGGAGGTAGGCACCACCGCCGAAGGCCGTGAGGTCAAGGTCATTGGTAGAGTGAGCCGAATAGAGTCGCAAATACGTTACGGTGTTACCGCCATAGCCAACGATGGGCAGATCGGACGGCACCCCGAGGACAAGGCGCCAGTCCGTCCAGATCGGACTGTAGCGACCATCGGGCAACGTGCGATGGACGACTCTACCGTACATGGGTACGGCGATGGCTTCCTCAGGGCGCAGGATCAGCCACGGCGATCCGAACGCGCGCCAGTTCTCAGGCTGCTCCACTTGCGCGCCGTTGATGATCACCTGCCGGAACAAACCGTTTTCGTAGTTGATGCCGTAGCCCATGCCGGCGTAGCCCATCGTCGCCATGGAGTCCAAGAAGCATGCTGCCAGCCGACCCAGACCGCCGTTGCCCAGCGCTGCTTCAGCCTCTTCCTCCAAGAGGTCATCGAGCTCGATGCCAAGGCGGTTCAAGGTTGTACGGCATAGGTCATACAAGCCGAGGTTGCGCAGATTGTTGCCAAGCGAACGTCCGATCAGGTACTCGATGGAGAGGTAGTAGATGCGCTTGGCCTTGCTGGAGCGTATGCGCCGCTCGGTTTCCAACGCCGCCTCGATAACCAGGTCCCGTGTCGCACACGCCACTGCAGTGAAGATCTGCGAGGGTTCGAGCTCCTCCCACTCCCGTGCGAGTGTGTAGCGCGCGTGTTCACGTATACGACGCTCTAGGTCGTTGGCGGTGATGGAGTCCTGCAGGCGCACGGAACGGACATCCCCTGGAGTGTTCAACGACGGTTAATGGGCACGTACTTCAGGTCCATCGGCCCCACGTACTCGGCACGAGGACGGATGAGGCGATTGTCCGACCACTGCTCGAGGATGTGCGCAGTCCATCCGACAACCCGACTCACGGCGAAGATGGGAGTGAACAGCTCGGTCGGGATACCCATGGACGAATAGCAGATGCCCGACCAGAAATCCACGTTTGGAAAGACCTTGGAGTGCTTCAGCATCGTATCCTCGACGGCGCAGGCGATCTCGTACAGCCGAGTATCACCCGCCGCATCGGAGGACGACTTGGCATAGTTCTTGAGGATAACAGCCCGAGGATCGTATGTCCGATACACGCGATGCCCGAAACCGGGCACCTTCTTCTTGGCCTCCAGCGCTTGGAGCACCCAAGCCTCCGCGGCCGCTGGGTCGCCAATCTGCTGGAACATGCGCACGACCTGCTCGTTCGCACCTCCGTGCAGAGGTCCTTTGAGCGCGCCGATGGCGGCGGTCACCCCCGAGTACATGTCCGACATCGTCGCAGCCACAACCCTTGCAGCGAAGGTCGAGGCGTTCAGCTCATGGTCGGCATGCAGAATGAGTGCAACGTCGAACGCCGTCACCATCGCGCCTTTCGGCTCGGTTCCGAACAGAGTGTACAGGAAGTTGTAGGCAATGCTGCGGCCAGGCTTGGGTGGCACAGGCTCCAGACCGTTCCTCAGGCGTTGGTGGGCCGTGATGAGCAGCGGGAGGCGTTCTGTGAGACGGATGGCCTTCCGCAGGCATGCGTCCAACGCAGTGTTGCCGCTGTCTGGGTCCCAGTGTCCCAGCGACGATACGGCTGTACGAAGCACTTCCATGGGGGTCGCCGTGCGCGGGAACATCCGCAGAATCATGGCCGTCTCGACCGGCAACCGCATGGAGCCCGTGAATGTATCCAGGAAAGCGTCGAACTCGATGCGTCCTGGAAGCCGGCCATACCACAGGAGGTAAGCAACTTCCTCGAACGATGAGTGCGCGGCGAGTTCGGCGACATCGTAGCCATAGTAGATGAGACGGCCGCGCTCACCATCCACGTAGCAGATCTTGCTTTCGCCGGCGACCACATCCTCCAGGCCAGCTCCCGGCCGTTTCGCGCTTGACGCCATCGGCGTAGTACCTCCCGTGCGATGGGTTGACATTCTCTGCGAGGAGTCTCGATAATACCTCAGCATGTGCCATGACCTTCCCAAGTTGGTTCGAGATACTGTGACACGCTACAGATTGCTGCCGCGCGGTGCCAATGTGCTCGCGGCGGTATCTGGAGGCCAAGACTCGCTGGCTCTGCTACATTGCCTCCACGCGCTGCGTGACGAGCTAGAATTCGAGCTCTTTGCTTGCCATGTCCATCATGGCATTCGCGGCACAGAGGCTGATGATGACCTGGCGTTTGTCGAGCGACACTGCTCGGAACTCGGCGTGCCGCTTACCGTCGTGCGTTGCGACGCGCCAGCAGTCGCGGCAGAAGCTGGTTTGTCGCTAGAAGCTGCGGCGCGGCAGCTACGACGGTCAGCGCTGCAGGAAGTTGCCGGCACGCTTGGCAATGCAAGGATCGCCCTGGCCCACACAGCCGACGACCGTGCGGAGACGGTGCTCCTCAACATGGTGCGGGGGACGGGCGTGCGCGGCCTCAGCGCAATGCGTGTGCACGATGGACCGATTGTTCGTCCACTGCTCTTCGTGTCACGCGCCATGACGGGCCAGTACTGCCGCGCTATAGGGCTATCGCCGCGTGTAGACCGCCACAACCGGGACCTACGCTTCCGGCGCAATCGAGTCCGCACGGAGTTCCTGCCTTACCTTGCAGCGTACTTCAACCCCCGCGTGCGAGAAGCCCTGGTGCGACTGGCTGAGAATGCAGAAGAAGAGTCCGACTATCTCGATAGCCTGACCCAGGATGCCTTGCGACAGCTCACGCGAGAAGCATCTGCGGAGGCGATCTCCATTGCGCGGAACGACTTCAACGCCTTGCCGAGGGCTCTCCGAAGACGGGTCATTCGTGCCATGGTTGCCCACATCCGAGGAGACCTGACCGACTTGCATTGGAGCATCGTGGATGGCGTCGTCAGCCAAGCAGATACCCCAGGGTGCTGCACAGCGTCCTGGACCCTCCCCAGCGGTCGAACCGTGATCAAACTCGGAAACAGCATCGAAGTCTCTCGACCTCCGGAAGCAGCATCTGACTTCTCCTTGCCGCTGACCGTCCCAGGGGAAGCCCGGGTTCCCATGGCAGGCGTCACTGTGACCGCCAAGCGGATCCAGCTCACGCGTCCGCCGGACTCGGTCGCTCCTGACTGCCTCGTCGTACCGGAGCTCGCGGTCGTTCCACCGCTTGTCATACGCAACGCGAGGACTGGCGACCGTGTGCGACCGTTGGGGCTAGCTGGATCGAAGACGCTCGCCGACTGCTTCACGGATCGCAAGGTGCCGCGCCGTCAGCGTCAGCGTATCCCCGTACTTTCAGATGCAGTTGGCATCCTCTGGGTACCCGGCGTCGTAGCCGATGAACGGGTGCGGATACAGGCAACGCCGTGCCCCTGCCTAGAGATACGTTGCACCCCGACTTGTGAGTAATAACCCTCTGCCTGCGTATGTCATACTTAGATTGCCGCATCGGCGGCATCCGGAGGCTAATTCGTGAATAACAGAGCTCTGAAGCTCATCCTGACCGCCGCCGGCCTGGCCCTGCTCCTGTTCATCTTTCAGAAACGGAACATCGGGGGTCTGGGCGAGGCGAGCCGGCCCATATCCTATTCGCTATTCGTCGAGCAAATCGAGGCACATAACGTGCGGCGCGGCAAGCTCTCGCGAGACACATTCGAGGGAGAGTACATTCAGCGCCCGCCGGCGTTCACGTCCGACACCTTCACCGTCAACCTTCCTCCCTCACCAGACGCCCAGAGCCGCCTGGAGGAGCTCCTACTCCGAAACAAGGTTCCGTTCGAGTACACACGACCGTGGTTGTCCGATGTGACCACAAGCATTCTGTTCACGGTTGTAGTGCCGCTGGTGTTCATCGGTTTTCTCTGGTTCCTGTTCCTCCGTCAAGCCCAGGCAGGTGGCAATCAGGCGTTATCCTTCGGCCGCTCTCGCGCCAAACGGCTTTCGGACGCTGTGCCGAAGATCACTTTCGAGGATGTAGCGGGCGTGGACGAAGCGAAAGCTGAACTGGCAGAGATCGTCGAGTTTCTGAAGGACTCGAAGAAGTTCATCGCCCTAGGGGCCAAGATCCCCAAAGGCGTGCTCCTTTTGGGGCCGCCTGGATGCGGCAAGACCATGTTGGCACGAGCTATTGCAGGCGAAGCGGGAGTGCCGTTCTTCCACATCTCTGGCTCCGACTTCGTGGAGATGTTCGTCGGGGTCGGTGCGAGCCGCGTTCGCGACCTGTTCGAGACCGCCAAGACTCATCGGCCATCCCTGATCTTCATAGACGAGATCGACGCCGTGGGCCGACAGCGAGGCGCCGGCTTGGGCGGTGGCCATGATGAACGAGAACAGACGCTGAATCAGCTTCTCGTCGAGATGGACGGCTTCGATCCGAACGCGGGCGTCATCCTGATCGCGGCAACGAACCGACCAGATATTCTGGACCCAGCTCTCTTGCGACCCGGTCGATTCGATAGGCGTGTCGTGGTAGATGCTCCGGACGTTCGCGGACGTCGCGAGATTTTCCGAGTCCATCTCAGGAACAAGCCGCTGGAGTTCAATAGCAACGAGGCTCAACGCGAGAAGGCCATCGAGCTGCTAGCCCAGCGTACTCCTGGCTTCACGGGCGCAGACATCGCCAACCTTGTAAACGAAGCTGCTCTGCTTGCAGCCCGCCGTAACAAGCAAGTCATCACCATGGCAGAGTTCGAGGAGTCTATTGACCGGGTGATCATGGGTCCCGAGCGGAAGAGCCGAGTACTCACTCCGGAAACAAGGCGCCGGACGGCATATCACGAGGCGGGTCATGCCATCGTCGGTGAGATGATCGCTGAAGCCGACCCGGTCAACAAGGTCAGCATCCTTCCGCGAGGCATGGCGTTGGGTTACACTATCTCCCTGCCTACCGAGGATCGGTATACACGTACCCAGTCGGAGCTGGAAGCGCTTATCGCCGTCCTGGTAGCTGGCCGCGCGGCAGAGCTGCTCGTCTTCGGCGATATGGACACGGGCGCTGCGAACGACCTCGACCGTGCCACGGATGTCGCTCGAGCTATGGTTTGCGAATACGGTATGAGTCCGAAGCTCGGCCCCCTCCGCCTTGGTCGCCGTCACGGCAATCCCTTCCTAGGCCGCGACATTATGGAAGACCGAGATTACTCGGAAGAAGTAGCGCAGCTCATAGACGCGGAGGTGCGCTCCATCGTCGAGCGTAACTTCGACCGTGCTACTGAGATACTTGCGAACAACCGTGACGCCCTGGAGCGACTCGTCGCACATCTCATGGAGCGGGAATGCATCGAACGTGACGAGTTCGTTGCCATCATTGGCACGAGCAAGGCACTACCAGAAGGCGAAGTTGCCGCCGTGCCCGACAGCCCCGACGAGAGCATTCCGGACTGACCAGCAAAAGCTTTCGCTACTCTTTCCTCTTGACCGGATGCACCCTTAGCACCGTGAGGCCCAGACCGCTGGCGTCCGTAGCGATGCCAGCGGTCACAACATGGCGGCCATCTGGGGCCCAATCGAAGTCGTCCGAGGGCAAGTCGGCGGCGTGTGTGATCGTTTGCGCCGTATCCAGCACTACGGCTTGCAGCCGCCGTCCACGAACGCGCAGAACGCCCACACGACCGTCGGCAAACGGATGCGGCGCCAGGTAACCGGCATCATCCACCGGCGACACA
This sequence comes from Chthonomonadales bacterium, assembly GCA_037443035.1. Taxonomy (GTDB): domain Bacteria; phylum Armatimonadota; class Chthonomonadetes; order Chthonomonadales; family CAJBBX01; genus JABWBA01. Next base: position 53,996 of record JBBIPC010000001.1, on the reverse strand, counting down.
CGCACGGGTGTCGCGTCATTGGCTAGGGCAGACCTCCAAACGGAGTAGCGGGACTGGTCCGAAGCGTCCGGCGTCATCGAGAAGTAGAGTGCTTCTCCGTCGTAGGACCAGGCGAGACCCACTATGCGCACGTCTATCGGTGTACCGCCATGCGCCGCCACGTCCAATGCGCAAATGCTGCGGTATGAGCTGGCCGTGACCTTCACCACTTGTCGTGAATCCCTGCCGCCCGGCTCGCTCATCCGAACCACAGCGACCCGATCCGCGGTCATGTCGCGCAGGATCCCTTGGGCATAGGCAATCTTCCCGTCACGGGGAGACCAGCACGGCCAGTCTGTGTCCTGATAGCGATCCGGCAACGCGAGCCCCACGATGGCCGCGCCGTCTGGTCGCAGGACGAGCCAACGCCGACCGTATGTGCCTTCTGCTATCGCGGCCAGATATCGACCGTCGGCGCGCATAGCCGGCGAACGGAGGTAGTAGGCTTGGTGCTTGGTCTCATCGTTCTCGGAATCCTCGTGGATAAGAGCCGGCCCGGTCCGCCGTGCCACTAGATCGAACTTCCAGAGCTCGGTTCCTGGCACGCGCTCGCCGTCTTGCCTGTTGAGCCATCGGCACTGTGGGTAGAGGATGGTCCGGTCGTCCGGCGCCCATCTCGGCGCCTCGTCACCTGTCCATCCACCAACACCGGTGCGCAGGTCCACATCGGGATTGACCTCACCGGCTTCGGCCACGACTTCGTACTTGCGTAGGTTGGCGTCCGCAACCCAAAGCTGGATGCGCCTTGACACGCGGCGGAGGAACGCGATCTTGCGGCCATCATGGGAGTATCTTGGTCCGAAGTCCACGACTCGCCGGTCATCGTTAGGCCATGCTTCACCCCGTGGGCCAGGACTCGTGGGGCGCCGGCACTGCATGGATGCCAAGACGAGCCCTACTCCCAACGTCAGCAGAGCGAAGTGCTTCGCCGACATGGCGGTGTGGGACGCTTCTACTGAATGACAGTACGCAGACGATCGCCTGACGCAGCCGCGACGTCCGCATGGAGGCTATTGCCGTGGGCATCCATGGTGACGACGGCGGGGAAATCCCGCACTCTCAGGTGCCACATGGCCTCCGGAACACCCAACTCCTCTAGCAAGTCCACCCCCTCCACTGCCTCCACAGTCTGGGCATAGTAGGCAGCAGCACCGCCGATCGCATTCAGGTAGACTGCTCCGACCTCCTTTAGGGCCTCCAAGGTCCTTGCTCCCATGCCGCCCTTTCCGGCCACGGCTCTCGCGCCTGTTCGCCTCAACACCTCGGCCTGGTAGGGTTCCTCACGAATGGACGTCGTGGGTCCTGCAGCCTTCACCGTCCATGCGCCAGAAGCGTCCTTGATGACCACGGGTCCGCAATGATAGATAAGTCCGCCTTCCAGTGATACCGGCGACTCATACTGTGTCAAATACTTGTGGAGACCGTCACGGCCGGTGTGCACCAGGCCGCTCAAGAGCACTAAGTCGCCCACCCGCAGGGACATCACGTCCTCTCGCCGCAGCGGCGTCGAAAGGCGCTTTACCCTGTCTTCGGGCAGTCCGGCAGTCTCGAGAGCCAGGTTCACGGGATCTTCTGCCCTGAACCGCCACGCACGGATGGCTCCCGTGAACGGATCCAGTCGTACACCGATTCGCCGATACGCCCAGCAGTTGTAGGCGACAGAAACGAAGAAGCTGGCCGGAATGCGATTCAGTGCTCCGATCTTGCATCCGAGCAGGGTTACCTTTCCGCCGAAGCCCATGGTTCCGATCTGGAGCTTGTTGGCGTCCTCCATTACTCGTGACTCCAGCTTAGCCAGCTCTGGTATAAGATTCGTGTCGTCCACCGGCCGAAGCAGTTGCCTCTTCGCGTGCGCGTATCCCTCCGCTCGGTCACTACCAACACAGACGCCGAGAAAGCCTGCGCTGCACCCGTGCCCCTGAGCCCGATGGACCGCATGCATCATGCACTTGTAGACGCCTTCCAGGTCCCGGTCTGCCCGACCGAGGATCGGTAGCTCGCACGGAAGGCTGTATTGGGCATTCTGATTCTCGCAGCCGCCACCCTTCAACAAGAGCATGACGTCCAGAGCATCTTCCGCGTGCTGCTCGAAGTGGATGACCGGCGTGCCCGGCCCGAGGTTCAGGCCTGCGTTCTTTCCGGTGAGGCTATCTACGGAGTTGGGTCGCAAGACACCCATGCGAGTGGCGGTCGCAACAGCCTCGTGGATAGCAGTAGTGATCCTCTTGTAGTCGGCACCGCGAGGACACGTCACCCAGAAGGTCAACATGCCCGTGTCCTGACACAGAGGGACGCGGTTCGAACGCGCCATGTCTGTGTTGGCGCAGATGATGCCGACCGCCGTTCCAGAGAGCGTCTTGGCATCTTCGCTGTCGCGCCAGCGCTGCACAGCCTCTCGCACATCCGCCGGCATATTCGTCGACGCCTCCACAATGAGCTCAAGAAGACTCGCCTCGAGATCCTGCATGTTCCTACCTCCTTCGCCGAGAATCGGCGACTTCGAGAATGGCTCGTGCAGTACGTTCGGTGCCGCGTCCATCCACAAGCTGCGGACCGATCCTGCTCATTCTCCCCCTTGCTGCTTCATCTCCAAGGAGTTCTTGAACTACCTCTGCGATATCGGCATCGTCCGCCGTCGTACCGTCGCCGACCGCCCGCATAGCGCCGAGATCCTCGAACCACCCAGCCAACTCGATCTGATGGTCAATGGGCTGGCAGACGGCTACAGCCGGCGTACCCGTGCAACACGCTTCATGCATGGTGAGGCCGCCCGCTACGATGGCAAGATCGGACCGGAGAAAAGCAGGCTTCAGCGATGGAAGACCGACGGAGATCACGCTCTGCCAGGGGGCAGCCGCAACGATACGTTCTAGCTCCGGCATGTGGCGGTACGCATTCCCGCAGACGAACTCCACTCGCTGAATACCCTGGACCCGACGGAGCGCACGCGCCACCCGCAGACTGAGCCCGGCCGCATCCGCGCCGCCAAGTGTCACGAGCACACTATTCTGACCATACGGGGCAATAGGACGTTGCGCGCCATCAAGGGCATACGATTCATCCAGTGTCGCATACTCCGGTCCCTCGTACAATCTGATGTGAGGAGGGAGTACCGATGGGTCGGGTTCGCGCACTAGAAAGCTGATGATCGCATCGGCCCCTGTTCGACCAGGACCCCGATCGTCCATCGTTATGACCACGCAGCCACGAGCGGCTATCGACTCCAGCGAACCTTCAGGTGTGTCCAGCATGTCCACGACTACCACGTCGTACGAGCCTGGATCCACTGCGTCGAGAAGAGTCGCAGGTTCGAACACCGGCTTGACGCCAAATCGGGAGATGCTCGGCAAGGTCAGCACAGGAACTCCGGCGGCGTAGGCGTACGACAGGCCATCAGGATCATCACCTACCGCGAGTATCGCGTCGAGCGTCGTGAGCGAAGACAGCGCGCGAAGGACTCTCGAAGCCCGCAGCAGGTGTCCAGTGCCGACCGTATGGCCGCCGTCCGCGCGGTACAGTATGGATAAGCGTGAGAGTGACATGGGAGACGGCAGCCGCACGAAGTCCGTGATGCACCGCCAACGAGAGTATACCTAGGCAGATTCGTTCTGACAGCGCTCGGCATCTCATGGCTCTTCAACGCCGGCAAGACACAACCAGCTACGCCACCGACAGGAGTCCGATCTGCAATGCAGGCGCCGACGTGCCCCGCACCGACGGCTATATACGTGCATCTGCCATTCTGCGAGCGCCGCTGCCCCTATTGTGACTTCCCCACCTATGCTGGCCGTGAGGGCGACATTCCGGACTATGTCGAAGCCGTGATCTGCCAGATCCACTCCTGTCCGTGGTCTGGTACTGCAATCGAAACTATCTACTTCGGCGGCGGCACCCCGTCGTACGTACCGGCGGACAGTCTTCGAAAGATTCTCGACGCTCTCGCCAAGAGCTTCCGGGTCTCGTCAGCCGCCGAGATCTCCGTCGAGGCTAACCCGGCGAGCGCTTCGGCGTTCGCAGTCGAGCGGCTGCGTGCGTGTGGCTTCACCCGCATATCGCTGGGGATTCAAGCCCTGGACGATGCCTCTCTTCACATCCTAGGCCGTCTCCATACGGCGGAGGAGGCACGGGCTTCCTTGCTGGCGGCGCGCCGTGTTGGCTTCGCCAGCGTCAGCGCCGACCTCATGTTCGCCGTCCCTGGTCAGTCTCTCGAGACTTGGGTGTCCCATCTTCGAGAGGTTGTTGCGCTTGGCGCGGATCATGTCTCGGCTTACTGCCTGACCGTGGAGCACGACACGCCGTTTGCACGAATGATCGGGGAAGGTCATCTGGCTCCTGTAGCCGAGGATCTCGCTGCGGCTATGTACGAGGCGACCTCGGACGTGCTGGCAAGCTTGGGCTTAGAGCAGTACGAGATTTCGAACTACGCCAGGCCAGGTCATCAGTGCCGTCACAACCTCGTGTATTGGCACAACCTTCCGTATCTCGGATTCGGGGCGGCGGCAACAAGCTACGTGGACGGTATCCGGTACACATCCGTGCGCGATCCGCGGGTCTTCATCGAACGAGTCCGTTCCGGCCGTTCCGTTGTCGCCGCTTCGGAGCAACTAGAAGCCGCCCAGTCATTGGGTGAAACGCTGATGCTCGCCAGCCGTCTCCGGGAAGGGCTCGACCTCGGAAGACTGGAGGAGCGGTACGGCGCTGAGCTGATCGGTCGTGTGAAGCCCGCCATGGAGCGCCTCGTCGCACAGGGTCTCATGGAACCGGCTGCTGGACACCTTCGGCTAACGCGCAAGGGGCTGCTGCTAGCAGACAGTGTAGCCGCCACCCTCATGGCTGCGCTGGATTGAAGCCTCAGAGCGGACTCGAACCGCTGACCTTCGCTTTACAAGAGCGTTGCTCTACCAACTGAGCTACTGAGGCCAGTGGAAGACTCTAGCAGAAACTGCGGTTGTTGAGCGAGACTTGCAGGTGTGCTATCTTGCGCTTCACACGTTGGAGCGCGTTGTCGATGCGTTTGGTCCCGCAATGCAGCCTTTCGGACATCTCCCTATAGGAGCGTCCCTCGAGATAGTAATCGAGAACTTCCGCCTCTAACCCAGATAGCATCTGATAGACCTGGCGGTAGAAATCAGCCCTGTCTCGCTCCCGTGTGACGGCCACTGCGGGGTCTTCTACGTGCTCATCCGGTATGGTGTCGATCAGGGACGTCTCCGAGTCCAGGTCCGTGGTACCGGCATTGAGAGATACGTACCCGTTCAGCGGTATGTGCTTCTGCCTGGTCGCCGACTTCACCGCAGTGATGATCTGCCTTGTCACACACAAATCCGCGAAGGCTCGGAAGCGCGCAAGTCGGTCAGTCCGGTAGTCCCGAATCGCCTTGAAAAGGCCGATCATGCCTTCCTGGATAACGTCATCGGTGTCCGCACCCGCGAGGAAGTAGGTGCGGGCTTTGCTCTCAACGAGGTGGCGGTACTTAGAGATGAGGTAGTCAACAGCGCTAGAATGACCGGCCCTCGCGTACACGATGATTTCTTCGTCAGTCATCTGCGGGTATCGCGAGGCCATGTCTTGACAACACGTCACCATGCTATGGCTCCTGGTGTGCGTGAGCGGGTCCTGGCGATACGGGCGATGCCATGCTCGCCATCCCGCCTTGTTGTGGCAGTAATATATTCGACGATCGCACGAATGTCAAGTGCTTTGGCGCCCGTTTCGCGGATTCTCTTTGGTATGATGCTGGACAGCGTACCTGCGCCGACCGTCAACGGAGGACAAGCATGACAGCACCGAGGTCAACCGGCACCTGGGATGGTTCGAAGCACCGAGGTATCGTCATCGCCAAGCGCGGCATCTTGGCAGCATCCCAGCCCCTAGCGGTCTCCGCCGGTCTCGAGATACTGATGGAGGGAGGTTCGTGTGTGGATGCAGCCATCGCCACCTCGGCCACCCTTGCCGTGACCGAACCCTACAACAGCCACCTTGGGGGTGATGCGTTCGTCATCTACTACCACGGAGCCAGCAGATCCAGCCTTGCTTTCAACGGATCGGGCGCTGCACCAGCTAGGGCGACACGAGACGAGTTCTCGGATGGCATACCGGTACGAGGTCTGCGCGCGGCTACAGTGCCGGGGCTCGTTGACTGCTGGTTCACACTGCATCGGCACGGCGGACGTCTGCCCATGAAGCGGTTGCTGCAGAAGGCTATTGTTTACGCGTCGGAAGGATTCCCTGCAGGCAATCGCTACGCTTCTGTCTTCCAGGCGCACGCGGCCACGCGCAGCGAATGGTTCCTCAGTGCACTGCCGGTCCTGACTGGCTTGGACCATCCGCCGCTGCCTGGAGAAATGATTCGGCAGCCAGCACTCTCCAGGACACTCGCAGCAATATCCGACGGGGGTCGTGAGGCATTCTACGAGGGCGATATAGCCTGCAAGCTAGTGGAATTCGCGTCTGCGCGCGGCGGTCTCTTCAGCCTGGAGGACTTAGCAGCCCACCAAACTGAAGTTCTGCTTCCCATCACCACTACCTATCGCGGTCTCACCGTCCGCGGACAGCCGCCGGTATCCCAGGGGCTCATCCTGCTAGAAGAGCTGAACATTGTAGAAGGCTACGATATCGCCGCCTGGGGTTTCGGCGCGCCGGCCACCATTCACCTCATGGTCGAGGCCAAGAAACTCGCGTTCGAAGACCGTGTCAGGTTCATGGGTGATCCCCGTTACGTGCCTGCGCCCACGGCCGAGTTGATCAGCAAGGAGCACGCGGCAAACCGCAGGCGCCACATAGCGCTGGATAGGGCCATGCCACATGGGTCAGCTCCGGAATCCTCCAGCGACACTACGTACTTCTGCGTTGCGGATGATTCCGGCAGCGCCGTGAGCTTCATCCAGAGCGTCTACCACGCCTTCGGTTGTGGAATGGTGGACCCCGCCACAGGAGTCCTCTTCAACAACCGTATGCTCGGTTTCCATCTCGACCCCTCCAGTCCCAACTGTCTCGCACCTGGTAAACGGCCCATGCATACATTGAACGCCTATCTCATCACGGACGACGAACGCCTCCGCTACGTGGGCGGGACCCCAGGAGGGGACGTGCAGGTGCAGAGCAATCTCCAGGTCATAACGTCCCTAGTGGACTTCGGCATGGACGTGCAGCAAGCTGTCGAAGCACCACGCTGGCAGCACGTACCCGCTCCTGACAGTCGAGGTCTGGTGCTCCAACTGGAGTCACGATTCTCACCAGAAACGTTGCGGAAGCTGCAAGCCATGGGACATCCCGTGATGGTCATCGGACCATGGAACCACGGGAGCTCGTACCAGCTAATTGCCGTGGACCCGGCAACAGGCGCTTACATGGGCGGTTCGGATCCTCGCTGCGATGGCCACTGCGCCGGATGGTGAAGTGTGTCACGTCGGAGGTCACGTTGCGTATTCGAAGTGTGAGGGTACAGCCGACACAGCAGCAAGTACCCTGGAAGGAGGAAGGGACAATGAAGGTAACACGTTGCATCCGATGGGAGTTCCTTCTCTGGGCGCTCGGGGCGCTTGCGGCCCTGACACCACTCGCTACACCGACAGTTTCCGCCGCTCAGGATCGGCGACCGCCCGAGCGTGGAGCTGGCCCCAGGAGAGACGGAAACGCTCCTCGCCGGGATTCGACGCCTCCTAGGATCAGTGGGCCGGAGCGTCGCGACCGAATTTCGGACGCCCCGCGAGACTCAGGCAGAACTGCGGATCCAGCTCCAAGGCGTGATAATCCACCAGCGATCGATCGTGCACCGCGCCGTGACAGCTCGCCTGCGATCGAGCGTGGTCCCAGGCGGGATAACCCACCCGTCGTGAACCGAGACGAGCCAAGGCGGGAAAGCCCACCGGTGTTAGACCGAGGACCGAGACGGGACAATCCACCATCTCTCGACCGAGGGACACGCGGTGAGACAGCACCCACCAACGATCGTGTCGGCAGAACGGACGGTTCATGGATCTTCGATCGGCGACCTCGGGGGGGCGACACCCAGACTGCAGATCGCAGCTCGGACAGAAGGCCCGGTTGGTCTTCGGACGGCGCCCGAGACCGGGATCGTCGGGACGGCATTGATCGAGCACCACGGCCGGACGGATCTCCTGTACGCGACGACCGAGCGAACCGTGGCCAAGAATCCAACGGACGCTTCGCGGACCGGGACAGGTCCGATGCACGCTTGGGTGACGGCGGAGTGTTGGATCGTGGTCGGCGAGACCGGTCTCGCAGCGATGACCGTGGGAGCACCGGACCCGTGCGCGATACACAGCAGGGAAGGGATCGCATGGGCAGAGAGCGTCAGGGCGACAGTATGACGCGCCCTGGCCGTGGCTCCAGAGGCGAGAACGTGCGCGGCGATGGCAGCTCCCGCGCTCCAGACAGCATCCGGTCCTACAATCCTCGTCCCTATCACGACCGTGCGCGGGATATCTTCACCCGTTCCGGTGAAGGCCGCCGTTACGAGCGCGGGATTGTACTCCGACCGGCATACCGGTTCCACGACACCCATCTGTCCGTGTACTTCCCACGGCAGTACTGCCATTACCCCTACTACAGCCCGACGTACTGGGGCGTGGATGTAGTGGTATCGCCATACCACTTCTACTTCGGCGTGGTCCCTGGCTATCTCTACCGCAGGTACGTCTTCTACCGAGCACCCCGCGTAGTCTACATCGAGGTGCCGGTCTACATTGGAGGCGTGTACCGCGGCTACGCGGATGACGACTACTATCTGAACTCCGTCTGGTGGCGTGATGATCGAACTCTGGATAGTTCGGTACGCCAGGCTGTCGAGGACCTGGAGGACGCTTTCCGCTATTCCGACATCGAGAAGCTGACCTACCTAACCGACCCTAATACGGAAGTCGCCGTCTTCACGCAGGGCCGCTACCAGTATTCCCTCAAACCCAACGACTATCTGGACATGACGAGGGACTTCATGCTCAGCACCGATACCATCCGCTTCGACGTGTTCCGCGTCAAGCGCCGAGCCTACAACGCATACACTTTGTCGGCGAAACACGTCTATCGTGGAAGGGACGGCGAGACGCACACGGTCTATCTCAGCTTCGCTCTGGAGCGCATTGGGCGATACTGGACCATCACACAGGTGGACACCGCACCAGAACGGCTGTAGCGGCTATGCGGGACCGGCTGCGCAACTAGGCACATTGGGGGGCACGCTAACGTAACGTGCCCCCCTGCACGTCTGAGTTCAGCAAGTGCATACGTCGGTGAGGGATGCCTGCATCCATGAACGTTTCCCCTTCGGCTCGAAAACCCCACCGCTCGTAGAACGGAATCGCGTGAAGCTGGGCATCCAGGATGAGTCGCTCGTAGGCCCGGCCATCCGTTGCTAGAATGTAAGCCATGATTGCCGACCCCACGCCACAACAGCGATGTGGTCGCAAGACCGCCAGACGTCCAATCTTCGCGAAGCTCCCCTTCGGCACGAGGCGCGCCGTGCCCACAGGAATGTTCCGGTCTCGCACAAGGTAGTGTATGGCGATCGCGTCATCGTCGTCCACTTCGTCTTCCAGCGGCACCTCTTGTTCGCCCACGAAGACCCAAAGCCGGACGCGCATACAGTCAGCGATGTCCTCAAAGCTTGCCGCACGTACGACGCGCCACATCCGTTGACTTACCATGGTGGTGCAGTCTATACTCGCGTGTGTTGGGATGGGGGCGAGTAGCTCAGTTGGCAGAGCGCTTCCTTTACACGGAATAGGCCGGGGGTTCGAGTCCCTCCTCGCCCACTGACGGTCGGAGCGATGCGAGCCACTAGGAATCGATCTCTGCGTTATCGGCCGCATCGACGAAAAGCCCAACAGAATCGGGTTCCGCGGTCGAAGATGGGCGGCGTTTGGCAGTCCCTTGCGGCTTGTCCGAGCTGGATTCCTCTGCCGGTGCTTCTAGAGTGGTCAGAGCCGACTCGACCTCCTCTTGTGCGGTCTTCAGCTTCCGACGACACCAGGTGACCAGCTCCACCCCCTCCTTGACCGCTGTTGCTAGATCGTCCACGCTCGTCTCACCAGCTTCAAGCTTATGCACTATCTCCTCCAGCCGTTCCATCGCCTTTGCGTATGTCAAGCCTTCCTTCTTCACATGGATCCTCCTTGTTCTGCACCAGGCTCCATATCTTGCCGTGGGCAAGTGTCGTTTCCAACACTGCGGCCACTGGTACCTGAGTTGCATGACGCACAGCCTGTCCCCCGTATCGCGTGATGCTGAATCCGCGAGCCAAGACCTGTTGTGGATCCAGGTGCCTGAGGTCTCGCGAGTAAGCCTCCAGCCGTGCGCTCAGTGACTCTTGAGCACTTCGCGCCCCAAGGCGAAACCGTACAGCGGCACCTTCCAGGCCGCTCGAGGCCGCCGCTAATGACCCGGACGATCCTTGCCACAGACGTCGGAGAAGTACTTCGAGCAGGTTCGAATGAGAACGCAAGTCTGCGAGTGTCTTCGCGGCCAGAGCTGCCACGGCATTGCTGAGACGATCGCGTTCCTCGATGGATGAGCGTCTTGCCCCAGCCGTCAACCTGGCACGTAGATCGGCCAGCTCCGGCAGCAAAGGTCCGAGCATGGAGCGTGCGCTGACTGCCATCCGCGCCGCGCAATCCTCGATGCGCTCTTCGTACTTCCGCATGGCAGCCACGATTACCTCGGCTGCAGCCGTCGGCGTCTTCGCCCTCGTATGAGCCGCCATGTCCGCCACCGTTTCGTCCCGTTCGTGGCCGATTCCGGTGATGACAGGCAAAGGGCACTTGGCAATCGCTGCGCCCACTCCATAGGTGTCGAAGCAGCTCAGGTCCACCTGGCTGCCGCCGCCGCGTATCAGCACCACCACATCATAGCGTCGGTACTCGGCCCCCACTCGTGCAAGTGCATCAGAGACAGAGCTCTCGGCTCCGTCACCCTGCATCACTGCTGGGAACGCCTGATGCAGGAAACCATAGCCGTACGGGTTCTTGCGAAGCTGGTCCACAAAATCCTGGTAACCAGCCGATTCCAGCGATGCGACGATCCCGATGCGCTGAGGAACGAGAGGGAACGGCAGCCGCTTGTTCCGGTCCATGAGTCCTTCCCGCGTCAACCTCGCGATCACTTCGCGCCGCTGCCGCTGCATCTCGCCCAGGCTGTAGGTTGGGTCAATGGCTCGTATCTCGAGCTTGAGGCCGTAGCGCTCGTGGAACGTAACCCGTCCGCGGAAGAGGACCTCCATGCCTTGAGACAGCGGCGTGCCGGTCACCTTGCGAAACTCCTCCACCGTACGTGCGGCGCCTGCCCAGATCACCGCGTCAAGCGCAGCAACGATACCCTCCTCTCTGCGCTCGACGAGCTTCAGGTACCAGTGTCCTGTCGGGCCGCGTCGGATCTCTGAGATCTCGGCAACGACGAGCAGATCCCCACGCTCCTCTGCCCATTCGTCCATCACACCACGGATGAGGGCGTTCAACTGAGACAGAGTGAGCCACGTACCCGTCATGGCCGACATCCTTCCGCGACAACTCGGTGCTCGTCCCTCAGTAGCTGCAGCGCCTTGTCGAGTCTCGCTCCTAGCTCCTCGATGTCCTCTGGAGTTACGTCGAGCATGGGACGCAGTCGTATGCTGTCGTGCCCGGCCTTCAGCAGCAGCAGATCGGCGCGATCTCTGGCAATGGACACGAGTGCCCGCGCGTCGTCCGGCCGTCGTCGCATACTGAAGCCCTGATACAGCCCTGCGCCGCGTATGTTGTAGATGAGGTCGCTGTACCTCCGCTGCAAGTGCTTCAGTACGTTGACCATCTGCGCGGCCTTCTGCGGCACCTGTTCGAGAAGCCGTTCGTCGCGGACGATCTTCAGCTCCTGGACAAATCGCACCATGTCCGCCAAGGCACCTCCCCACGTGGAGTCGAGTACTCCACGATCGTCCATGGGATAGAGCATATAGACTACGCCGCAGGCAAGCTTTTTCGCCGAGGCAACTGCTTGGGGCGGGTACGGAAGCTCGAACTGGTCAATGAGAAAGAACGAACCAGTCTGTCCTCCGGCAGTCTGCACTTCGTCGAAGCCAAGGAATACGTTGTAATCGTGAGCCAGTCTGCTGAGACCGCGGTAGAACTCCGGCTCTGCAACACGGTGCCCGCCGGCTCCCTGAAGCGGCTCCACAATGATCCCCACGATGCCGTCGCGATCGCTCCTGAGATGCTCCTCGACCTCGTTCAATGCTCGGATCGTTTGCGCGCGATTGGCAGCAGCTGGCTCGTCTGTGTTGACCGCCGGGAAATCCACGCGGATGTTTCCGTGATCGAAGCCTCGGAAATCCCGAGTGATCACAGGATCCGCAGAAAGCCCAGTGACACCCAGTGCGAACACCGTTCTGCCGTGAAACGCCTGGTCGAAGTAGATGAACCGCCTTCGCACTTCCTCCCTGGGTACGTTGGGGAACTTCTGCAGGTGAAGATTGATGAGGTACTTCATCATGTTCTCCACCGCCTCGGCCCCCGAGTTCACGGCGTAGACCTCGAGCCTCGGGTTCTTCATGCAGCAGGGGGCAATCCCGTATATCTCCCGGTAGTACTCGAGGCACTCCTCCGTCAAGAAGTCCGGATTGGCCACCTTGTTGTTCGCGGCCCTGACCAAGCGACACACGTAGTCTGGCTCGCTCAACCGCGGATGGTTGTGACCGATGAGCTTCGAGCCGTAGTAACCAGCGAAATCCAGCAGTCGCCTGCCGTCTACTGTCGCAAGCCACGCACCTGCGCTCGCTTCGAGATCGACAACGAATGGATGGGGGTCGGCGACGACGTACCTACGAAGCTCGTCGAGCATCTGGTCGGTCTTTGTGGGGTCCTTGCGCATCCTATTGCACTCTGGTCTAGCCACGATTCTGGATACCTCTAGCTTACCTTGCCCCGCGGTCTTCGGCTTCGCAGCCGATGGTCCGCTGCCTTGCGGGCGGCTATAATGTCCCATGCATAGTTCCCCAGACGCACAAGCCCTGCTCGACGGCCTGAATCCAGCTCAGCGCGAGGCTGTGACCCATCCCGGAGGCCCCCTCCTCGTCTTCGCCGGTGCAGGTTCCGGTAAGACGCGGGTCCTAACGCATCGCATTGCCTACCTCATCGCGGAACGCGGTGTCTCTCCGCACCACATCCTCGCCGTGACTTTCACGAACAAGGCCGCCAATGAGATGCGGGAGCGAACGGAGCGACTGATCCACCGCTCCTGTCGAGGACTATGGATAGGCACGTTCCATGCTTGCTGCGCCCGCATGCTGCGCGAATCTGGGCCTGAAATCGGGATACCCGGTGACTTCTTGATCTACGACGATGCCGATCAGATCACCGTAGTACGGGACACGATGCGGGCGCTCAATATCGATGCCGAGCGGTACCAACCACGCGGCATCCTCACGCAGATCAGCAAGGCCAAGGAGCGGCTGATTGACGCCGCGGAGTACGCCCGCACCGCACAGGCGTACTACGAGCGGCTGTGTGCGCGGGTGTACGAGAAGTATGAGGAACACTTGCGCCTGAACAATGCTCTGGACTTCGATGACCTGCTCATGCACGCGGTGACGATGCTCAGGCAGCACGAGACAGTACTTCAGCGGTACCAGAACCGCTTCCAACACATCCTCGTGGACGAGTACCAGGATATCAATTACGCCCAGTATGTCCTCGTCAACTTGCTCGGAGGCAAGCATCGCAACGTGTGCGTCGTCGGTGACGATGACCAGTCCATCTACGCGTTCCGAGGCGCCGACGTGGACCTGATGCTCCGCTTCGAACACGACTACCCGGACGCGCATGTGATCAAACTCGAGCAGAACTACCGTTCGACTCGCGCCATCCTGCAGGCAGCACATAACGTCGTCTCCAATAACCGCACGCGCAAGAGCAAGCGTCTCTGGACAGACAACGATCCGGGTCGTCCTATCGAGCTGTACGAACTTCCCAACGAACAGGAAGAAGCCATCTTCGTTACGCAGCGCATACAGCACGAGGTCCTGCGTGGCGACCGGCGCTATGGCGACTTCGCTGTCCTCTATCGCACCAACGCACAGTCGCGAGCATTCGAAGAGGTCTTCACGAACTTCCGCGTGCCGCACCGCCTCGTAGGCGCTCGCCCGTTCTACCAGCGCAAAGAGGTCAAAGACATCCTCGCCTACCTCCGTGTGGCACGCAATCCTCAGGACACCGTAAGCCTCAAGCGAATCATCAACGTGCCAGCACGCGGGATCGGCGCTACGTCGCTGGCGCACTTGGAACGTCAGGCGGACGAGGCTGGAGCCACCCTCTGGGATGTCGTCGCTGCGCCGCCCAACGTGAATGCCCTCACCGCACGTGCGCGCAAGGCGCTGGCCGAGTTTGCGGAGCTGATCCGGGATCTCCACGGTCTCGCGGCTCGACTCAGCGTCTCGGATCTTACGCGGGAGGTTATAGAACGCACCGGCTACATTGCGGACCTGGCTGCACGGAGTACTCTCGAGGACCGGGATCGCATCGAGAATGTACAGGAGTTGCTCACGGTCGTCCAGCGATTCGACGAAAGTGAGGAAGACGACCGCTCGCTCGCCCGGTTTCTCGAGCAAGTCGCACTCGTCTCGGATCTGGACGATCAAGATCTCAGCCAGAACGCCGTGACGCTCATGACTCTCCACGCCAGCAAGGGCCTGGAGTTCGGCATCGTCTTCCTGGTAGGCATGGAAGAGGGCCTCTTCCCGCACGTCCGAGCGCTGGAGAATGAGCGCGATACAGAAGAGGAGCGGCGTCTCTGCTATGTCGGCATCACGCGTGCCAGACAAGAGCTCATCGTGACGCATGTCTATAGGCGTAGCCTGTTTGGTGTGGCGACGAACAACAAGCCTTCACGGTTCATCTCCGAGATGGGTCTGCTTCCGAGTCCCCGCGCCTCTACCGGCTCCCGTGCGTCGGCACCCCGCCTCGAGCCGCAGACCGCATGGCAGACGCAATCACCCGTGGGGCTGCCGACGATTTCTGCCGGCGCACCGTTCAAGCCTGGGGACAGAGTCCGGCACGATTCATTTGGCCAGGGTGTCGTTGTAAGCATGAAACCCTCCGGAAACGACTGGGAGGTGGCGGTCGCGTTTCCAGCTAACGGCGTCAAACGGCTCCTGCTATCGCTGGCCAAACTGAAGCCTGCGACGTCTGGAGCCAGCCCATCGAGCGTCGACCATCGCCGACGGGAGCCAGGAACATGATACGCATCGGTCTAGTGGACTTCGATACGTCCCACGTAGTTGCATTCACACAACGCATCAACCACATTGACGTGCCGCCCGCGGACCGCGTCAACGGTGGGAGGGTCGTCGCCGGTTGTCCTGGGGACTCGCGCATGATGCCGGATCGCATCCAGCCCTACGCAGAACAGCTCCGATCATACGGCGTGGAGCTTGTGTCCACACCCGAAGCACTGATTGGCCGAATTGACGCTGTCATGATCGAGTCGCAGCAGGGCTCCCGTCACTTGGAGCGCGCCACTCCTTTCCTCGAAGCGGGGTTGCCCACGTTCGTGGACAAGCCGTTCGCGGAGACCGTGGCGCAGGCCGATGCCATGATCAGCCTCGCCAAACGTCATCGGGCTCCGCTCATGTCGTGTTCGGCATTGCGATACGATCCTGAGGTGCAGCGCGCCCGAGACCTGGTCAAAGAGTATGGTGCGATCCTCAGCGCCGATGTGTGGACCTCAGCTTCCAAGCACCCAGGCAACCCTGGCCTGCTTCATTATGGGATCCATGGTGTCGAGATGCTCTATGCCCTCATGGGACCGGGATGCAGAGCAGTGCGCTGCGTCTCGACACCAGGCTATGACGCGGTCGTTGGCATGTGGCCGGAGGATCGCCTCGGCTTCGTCCGGGGCATTCGTAAGGGTGAGGGTGGTTTCGGTTTCGCTGCTCACTATGAGAAGGGCCATTACGCCGCAGTTATCCGCGGTGCCGCGTTCTATCGTGAGATGCTGCGCGTGGTGCTGGAGATGTTCTCCACCCGATCCATGCCCCTGGACCTTGCAGAGACGCGCGAGATCATCGCCTTCATCACCGCCGCCCGCAGGTCGGAAGAGGCCGGAGGAGCTGTAAGGCGCGTCTAGGAAAGTGACCTCCATCCGCGACACGATTGCCGCCATCGCCACCGGCCCGGCGCCCGGGGCTATTGGTATCGTGCGTCTATCCGGACCTGACGCGCTGCGCGTCGCCGGCACGTTGTTCCGTGGCAGCCGCTTCGACCCGCGCACTGCGAAAAGCCATCGCATCTATCACGGCGTGATCCATGACCCGCGTACCGGCGAGGCGCTGGATGAAGCGCTGCTGCTTCTCTTCCGCCGACCTCGTTCCTACACTGGGGAAGACGTTGTGGAGTTCTCTTGCCACGGCGGGCCTTACGTCTTGTCGAGCGTGCTTTCTGCCACCATTGCTGCGGGTGCTCGTCATGCAGAACCGGGGGAGTTCACCTACAGAGCATTCCTGAACGGCCGCATGGACCTGGCACAAGCTGAAGCCGTAGCGGACCTCATTCAGGCGCGATCAGCGGGAGCCCTCCGCGCGGCTCTGCGACAACGGGACGGATGCCTATCCGCCAGAATCGCGTCCCTTCGGACCACCCTCTTGGGAGCACATGCCACTCTGGAGGCATCTCTGGAGTACGATGCCGAAGATGATGCTCCCGACACGGATGCGGCGGCAGCGGCGCTGCGGAGCGTCATGGCCGATATCGAGGCGCTGCTCCGGACAGTGAAGCTCGGTCGCGTGCTCCGGAGTGGTTACCGCATCGCGATCGTTGGACGTCCTAACGTGGGTAAGTCTACACTGCTGAATGCTCTTGCTGGCCGCGATCGCGCCATCGTCGCCTCGACTCCCGGTACGACACGCGACATCGTGGAAGAGACCGTCAGTCTGGGTGGACTGCCGGTTACACTCATCGATACCGCAGGTCTGCGCCGGCCCAGAGGTGAGGTGGAGCAAGTGGGCATCGAACGGGCATTGGACGCCACCGCCCGCGCGGATGCAGTGCTCGTCGTATTCGATGCCGCGCGCCGCTGGACCCAGGCCGATCGCCGGGTATTCGAAGCTGCCAGCGACCGGTGTGCAGCCATTGTCTGGAACAAGTCGGACCTTGTGCCACCGTCGCTGGTCGAGAGGCTGGCCAGCCGCTATCCGTCGCCGACTCGGTCTACACCCGTGTTCCTCGTTAGCGCCGTGACGGGCACAGGCATCCCGGCCCTAGAAGAAGCGTTGGTCCATCATATCAGCCGCGACAGCGATTCGCCGGACGTTGACGTAGTGGTTCACGAGAGGCACGCGGAGGCGTTGGATCTGGCCAAGCGCGCACTGCTATCAGCACTGGATCACCTCGAAGCAGCCGAGGAACCTGTCCTGGCTGCCGATGATGTGCGAGAGGCTGCCGACGCATTGGCAACGGTGGTCGGTGCCACAACCAACGAGGACATCGTCCGGGAGGTGTTCCGCCGGTTCTGCGTCGGCAAGTGATTGTCGCGGCACCACTCCACGAGTGGTTACGACAATCCCCGAGCGAGGAGAAAGTATGCGTTTCAGTTTCGTCAAGAGCATATTCCGAGGTCTCGATGCACTGGTTGCGCGGCGGGGACGCATTGATGAAGACCTGTTCGATGAGCTAGAGGATACGCTCATCCGTGCAGACGTCTCGGTCCGCATGGTAACGGCAGTCCTGGATCGTCTACGAGCGCGGAGCCGCCAGGAACGTTGGTCCGATCCTGCGCAGGTCAGGGATGCCCTCAAGGCGGAGCTCCAGAATGCGCTTGCGTCAGCTCCCATGCAAGGCGGAACGCTCGCGCGTGCCGATACTCCGCCGACCGTCTTCTTGTTCGTCGGCGTCAACGGCACCGGGAAGACAACCACCATCGCCAAAGTTGCGTACCGCCTCATGGCAGCAGGTTCCAGGGTTCTCATGGCCGCTGGAGATACCTTCCGGGCGGCTGCGATTGAACAGTTGGAGACGTGGGCGACCAGACTGGGCTGCGAGGTCGTCCGGCATCGGCCAGGATCTGATCCATCGGCAGTTGTCTTCGATGCCATCCATGCTGCACGAGCTCGGGGTGCCGACTACGTACTCGCCGATACGGCAGGCAGGATACATACCAAGACGCATCTCATGGAGGAGCTCAAGAAGGTCGCTCGCGTGACACAGAGGGAGCTCGGGAGACCAGCCGATGAGATCCTTCTCGTGTTGGATGCCACGACGGGTCAGAATGGTATCAGCCAGGCGCGTCTCTTCACCGAGGCCGTACCGGTAAGCGGCATTGTGCTCGCCAAGCTCGATGGTACGGCCCGAGGTGGTATCGTGGTCAGCATAGCGGACGAATTGCGCCTGCCGATCAAGCTCGTGGGATGCGGGGAGAAACCGGAGGACCTCGAGGATTTCGAGCCGGCGGCTTTCGTGGAAGCCCTCCTAGCCTAGCTGGTCGTTCCCTCCATCACTGCTATGGCCTCGATCTCCACATCGACGCCCAAGGGCAGAGCGGCTACCTGTACGCAGCTCCGTGCCGGCTTGATCTGGCCCCAATATTCCGCGTAGACCACATTCATCCGGCCGAACAGGGCCATGTCCGTCAAGAACACCGTGGTCTTCACGACGTGCTCCAGGCTCAGGCCAGCTTCCTTCAGGACAGCCTCGATATTGCGAATGCACTGCCGGACGCGATCCTCGAACTCTCCCTCAACGAGCTGGCGAGTGGTAGGATCCACGGGTACCTGACCGGAGACAAACACAAGGTCTCCGCATCGGATGCCGGGCGTGTATGGTGCCGAGGCAACCGACGTCGTGGTCCAGATTGGCTCTTTTTTCATTGCGCTATCTTCCTCTAGTATGTCGTGTGCGTGACGGGATCCAGGTCAGATGGAGTACCTTGCACTCCTCCGATCCTATGGCGAGGTGAAGCCGGTAACGTAGAACGTTCCCACCAGTCTGCCTCGGTGCGATGCGTTCCACTGCGAGCGGGCTTTGCGCCACGGCGTCGCTTACCGTTAGAGTGCTGCCTTTCGCGGTGAACATGACCGGATCTATGATGATGTCCGATGAAGTCGGTCGGTCAGAGCCATTGAATACGGTCAGGTAGCCCGACCCGTACCTCTCGATAAGTACGTCCGGATTGCTGCTTACCGCACCGGTAACAGGCTGCCAACCAGCCGCCGAAAGACGGGCGATGAGCGGCACATACCGCTTGAAGAGGTGCCGATCTCTGTTGTACCACTGTGGTTGCGTCCAGTAATTCCGCGTAGATGCGTCCGCGCTGAACATGCTTGGGAAGACGGCGTAGAACATGCAGCGCTGCATGTAGCGATCCACGTGCTCGGTCGTGAACCTGTCGAAATCCGTGTTCTGGAGCAAGAGATAGGGCTTCTGATAGCAGACCGCCCTGCGAAGGCAGAAGATGGCGTCGCTATCGGGTCGCCATGTGCCGCCAGGCAGCCAGTTCGTCTCGGTGCCCATCACGTCCAGGAGCGGCGCGAACGCGTGGATCCGCCACGGAGTAGCGTTCGCCATGAGCAACTTCCCGCGCCGCAGGAGATCGTTGCGCATGTGCCGCGCAAGCTCGTACACGGAGAACCATGTCGGGATGACAGGGCGAAGCTCGTCATAACTGAACGTCGGGGGTAGAGTGGAGAACTCGAGGCTCTCTTTCCGATAATCGAGCACGTCCGCCCACCCTTCCAGCGAGTCCAGATACTCGCCGTCCAACACGGCTTGTCGATCGGCCGCGTACAGTCGCTTGACAACGTCCGGACCGAACGCCATGGATGCCTTCGTGACCTCCCCAGCCGGTGACGGCAGGCGCGGGTTCGGATTCAGCACCCATACGGCACCATTCGTCCACGGCGCGTTCTGGAACTCCACGTTGAACCGTCCCTGTTCGTCGTGAGACCCGGAGTGCATGACGGACTGTGCCAGTGCACGTTGATGCCGGTCGTTTCCGGCAAGGTACCGATGAATCAACTCGACTGCTGCCTCATAGGTTCGCGGCACCTCCGGAGCCATTGGCATCCACCATGTCATCGGTTCTGTGTAGCGAAAGCTCAGAATGCCCAGACGGTCGTCGGAGGCCACACTGTTGTCTCCTTCGTGGTACGCGATGCCGAAGTCGGCTAACCCCTCGACCGTCGAGGGATCGGTGAACGGGATCCACAGGCCGTCCTTCTTCGAACGCCTGGCGAACGCCTCAGGGAAGCGCCTGTAATAGTCCCGCAGAGCGGCGCGAAACCCCCACCGCGGGTCAGTAGGCCAGGAGACGACTGCAACGCGGGCCAGGCCGTGTCCGTCGCGACTGTTGTATTTGCTACTGGGATACAGAGCTACATCGAAGCCAACGTACAGAAGGCCAGCGCCCGCATGGTAACCCAAGCGCGCCACGCATGCGCCCTGTGAAGGTGGTATGGCCACGGCCCTTCCGAACCGAGGACCTGCAACACACGCAAGTGGGTAGAGCGATTGCGTGCCCGTCGCCCCAACCCCGAGCCGGGTTACGTTGGTATACTCGCCCTTGCCGGCGCACGGCACGCTTCGACGCATGTCGTGCCACCATCTCAGGTTCCTCTGGACCACCCTCACCGCGTAATAGATAGTGACGCACCGTGGCCGACCCGTGAGGTCGCTAACCTCGATCTTGCTTCCATCCGCGAGCAGACGACATGAGAGACTCAGGCGTCGTGCGTCACGGTACGACGCAATGGCGGATGACGCTTCGACGTCCCGTACGAACCAGCCTTGGCTCTCACCAGGGCCCAACCGCGGCGGTTCCAGAGCCTGGCCGTCGAATACGCTGCCCGGATCCAGCTCACGTACGCTGAAGTCATCGAACCATGCGGTTCCCGTATGATGCCGAAACAGAGCGTGAACGTAAAGGACCCGTACAGGTTTCACCGGACAGACAAGAACCCGCCTTCGCTGCCACTCGTGTGTGCCAACCGAGAAAGGAGCTGTCTGCCCCCACAGGGGAGTCCCGTCCATATAGGTCAAGTCGAGGTATATGCTGTAATCGTTGTTGCGGAACCCTCCCACGTTCTCGGCACGACTGTAGCCCTCGACGATGATCGGCCGTGGCTCGCTCTGGTTCAGGACAACCACCGCTGTTGCGCCGCGTCGGTCGTCTGTGGTCGCATTCACACACCGTATGCACGTCGCGCCCGACCGTCTGTCGGAAGACAGTTCGTAGCCCTGCTCGAACGGTGTCCAACCCACCAGTCGCCCATTCTCGTTGGCCTCGAAACCGGGATTAGCGAGACGTTCCTGAGCTGGGTATGCCCGTGCATCCGCGCCACAGAGGGACGTCGCGATGTCAGCCATAGTACAGAGCAGGAGTCCCAGGAATACTCGACGGTCCACTGGTACACCCCCTTGAAGCACGAACCAGCAACTAAACTGGACTGCGCGAACCCGGTTTCACTAGCGGAAGGCCCTGCTTGCACAGCGGGCAGTCTTCTGGCTGGTAGGTCGGAATGTCTGCGCGGAGCAGAGCCTCCAGACGGACGCCGAAGGCCACGCGCCCTCCGCTCCGGTCGGCCAAGACACCGACTCCGACGGCGTACGCCTCATGTTCGCGTACAATCTGGAGACACTCCCTGACAGAAAGGCCGGTGGTGAGGATATCGTCAACGATCAGCACCCTCGCTCCTCGGGGAAGTGTCTGCCCGCGGCGTAGGGCCCGGCCACCTGCCGACGGTTCTGCATATCTCGCAAGGACGCCGAGATGCCTTGCGACGCCGTATGCAAGAATGATTCCGGCCGTGGTCGGTCCCATGACGTACTGCGGTTCAGTATCGCGGTAACGCTCTGCCAGCTCTCTACACAGCGGTTCCAGTGTCGCGGGGCTCTCGACTACACGGAATTTCTCCAGGTACCGATCGCTATGGAGACCCGAACTCAGGAGGAAATGGCCTGTCAACATTGCTCCCGACTCCTCGAACAACCGCCACACATCGGTTTCTCGTAAGCTGCCCATGGTCTATTCCCTTCGCCAATAGGCGCAGCATCGGGCGCAGATCGGGAAGTCCCCTTCCTTGCTCAGGCGCTGTCTGTGCCGCCTGAAGGCCGCGTTGTTCCAAATGTCCGTGAAGCTGTCGCGACGGATATTACCGCAGACCACATCGTAGCATGGTGACACGTCGCCGTTCGGGAGGACATCCGTGTTTACCCATGCACACACCGCCGGTCGTCTGCGCACGAACGTACTAGGGGCTGCATAGTACAGCTCGATCTCAGCTCGAGCTAGATCCGGCTGGTAAAGGATAGGGACCGATGTTCGAGTGCGTGCCAGGCGTTGGACCGTCTCGGCCACGCATTCTGGATCCATACCGTGGTCTCGGGACATCGCCCACATGTCCGGCGACACGTAGTGCTCCGCACCCCAGCGGACATTGTGCGCCGCCACCATTTCCTCCGTGAGCATCCACAGGTGTTGAACATGAAGAGCTGCGACGCCCAGGTCGTCCGCGAGTGCAACCATCTCATGCGCTCGGTTGTAATTGCCAGAACTCAGGGAGCAGTTGATCACCACGACTGGCCGACGGCGTCTATCGTTATCCTGCGCGCGTCGGAGTGCTTCTATTCCCCTTCGAGCGCGGTCGAAGGCACCAGGCTTGCCGCGCACCCGGTCATGGACATCGCCTGGACCATCGAGCGACACGACGAGGATGTCCAAGCGCGCCTGAACGATCGCCTCCGCCAGAGCTTCCAGTGTCACTCCGTTGGTCGTCATACCGCAGAGAAGGCCACGGGACTTCACATGCCGTATGAGCGGCAGTACGGCGGGGTACAGCGTAGGCTCACCGCCCGTAAGCCAAAGATACGGCCGCCAGTGCGCCACTTCGTCCACAAGGCGGGTCCAAACATCGAGCGGCAGACTGTCGTGGGGGCTGCTGTCGACCGCCTTGTTGGCGACAAAGGAGCACATGGCGCACCGCAGATTGCAGCTCAGCACTGGCTTGAGAGTAATGCCCAGAGGACGGGCGCTCCAACCATCGCCTCGCCTCTGTTCCTCGAGGACTTGCCGGAGTCGCAACCGACTGCGGACATAACCTAGCGCGAGATGGGGATGATGCACGGCCATCAAAACGGCGGAACGCAGCAGCACCCCAGTGCGCACGTCAGTAGTCTACGGGCCGCAGATAGTAGTCGTTGATGGACGTCGTGGACAACATTGCAGTGGTCGGCATGTGCCGCTTCCAGTGGGTGGAGTCTAACTTGCTCTTGACGAGCATAACGTCACTGCTCGGGAAACCCATCTCCACCAGACGATCCACCGTGAAACCGCGCAGGAGGTAGAAGAGAATGCGGTCGGCACGAGCGTAGGAGATACCGAAGTCGTCCTCGTCCGTTTGACCCACGATGAGATCCGCCGAGGCAGGCTTGTTGACAATCGCCTCTGGCACACCCATGTATCTCGCCAGCGACCACACCTGAGTCTTGAAAAGGTCGCCCAGAGGATTGACGGGCGGTGAGTCATCGGCGTGCCATGTGAAGTAGCCGAACAGACGCTCCGTCTTGTTTCCCGTACCCACCGGCAGCGCGCCGAGCGCAGCCGATAGGTCGAAAAGGACGATCATCCGGATACGCGCCATGACGTTGCCCTTGCGTCGCGCGTCTGCGTCCGGCTGGGTTGCCAGGTAGCCGTCCACCGCCGGCGAGATATCCACCGTACGACACTCGATCCCCAGTACATCGGCAACCAGTTGGGCATGGGCCAAGCTATCCGGGCTGCTAGTCCGGTAAGGCATGCGGACGCCGATAACATGCTCTGGTCCGAGCGCCCGGGCACACAGGAATGCCGTCAGCGAGGAGTCAACCCCGCCGGATATCCCCACGATAGCCTTCTCGAACCCCCTGCGCTCCACAACCTCGTCTCGTAAGAAGGCGATAAGCCACTCCGCCAGCACCGGTTCGTTGATCTTCAGATCAGCATCGCTCTCAGGATCCGCCGCGGGGGCACGCAGAATGGGCAGTCTAGCGCTCATGCGGCCTCCTTGTGTCGGCAGGCGGGCGCGCAAGCATTTCGAAGTGCGCCGCGACGTCCCGCAACGCAGCGTCAAGATCCGCCAGCAAGGGTGTCGCCGCTCGAGCCACAGCAACGTCGTCCAGGTGAGCCTGTGCCCGGACGATACATGGCTCGGTCACAGGACCTCGCACGAGCGTTCGTCCCCACGGATCCACAACACGCGACGAACCCGTGAAGCCCTTGCCTCCCTCGAAGCCTATCAACCCTGCATAGACCACGAACACTCCGTGTTCTTCCGCAATTCCCTTGAGGAGAACGTCCCAGCGCTCTAGGTTGCCAATGGACTTCCCTCCGAACTCACGCCCCGGTGAAGCGCTCAGAACGAGGATGATCTGGGCACCCTGCAACGCAGCCAGCGTCCCAGTCACCGAGTGCCAGGCATCCTCGCAGATCAGGATTGCCGTGCGACCGAGCCGGGTATCGAACGCCTGAACGGTGCGCCCCCTGGACACGAACCGCTTCTCATCGAAAACGCCATAGGTCGGAAGAAAGAACTTCCGGTGAACGTGCACGATCCGCGCATCCTCCGCGTCGGTGCCATCCGAAGTCAGCGTCGCGTAGAGGCCCGAGTTGTAGTACTGCCCATCGGCCAGTTCGTAGAAGCCAACAGCTACGTCCAGCACAGCGCCTGGCTCCCGCACGCGATTTCGATACGTGCGCAGGAGATCCTCGAACACTTGCTTGGCCGGTCGGGCGACCTCGCGAACGCCGCCCTCGAGGAAATAGCCTGAGAGAACCGTTTCGGGTAGCACGAGCAAATCCGCCGCCGGTTGGTCGTGAGACAACTGCTCCATGACGTCGCCGACTGCCGCCAGGTTTCTATCGTAGTCTGCTTTCTTGGGCCTGATCTGCGCGGCCGCAACCTCTATGGCCAAAGAGTCTCTCCCTACCTCCGTCCAACTTCGCGAGGCTGAACAACGTTCGCCAGAAGACCGGAATGCCCCCATTCGCGGGGGCACGATCCGTTGATGGCCAGAGTATACGTGCGCTCCTGCTGCGAAGTCAAGTTCGCCGGCTGGACCATGCTCGGCGCAGACACGCTAGGAGAATGGCTACGGCGCAGCCTGCCCACAGACCTGCCCAGAACCACGGGGTGAGACCGTAGTGGTTCGCCATGAAGACCGCATCGTTAGGTACGGAGGTATCCGTGGTCAGGTACCAGAGCATGCGCACATCCAGAACAGCGTTCAGGCACAGTTGCACCGCGAGGAAACTCGATACGAAGTCCGACACGGTGGGCGACGCGAGTCTCCGAATGGTCAAGAGCAGGAGGCACCAACCAACGCCAACGGCGATCCCGAAGGGGTTCCGCACCCACAGCAGGGTTACAAGCGCCATGGCACCGGCGAGTATTGCCAGGACGGCTCTGCCTTGGCGTGGTCGAGCCATCAGGAGCAGCAGCCCTCCCAGTGCAGTCGCCCCAACGTAGCCCGCCGGATAGATCAGCACCGGCATGCCGCCGTTGGACTGCGTCAAGCCATTGCCAGCAGCATCCAACTGGATGTCCAGAACGTGCCCACCCGTCATGACGGTCATGATCGCATGACCGCCTTCGTGGACAAAGGTGACGAAAAGCCGGATGGGATAGATGAGAAGGAACGCTCCTGGGACGAACCACAGCACCACGGACGCTAGAGACGTCGCGAGCAGCAGCCGTCGGGAACGATCCAATGCATACGGCGCACTCATTTCGAGCGCCCAGCGGCAACTGACGGGCACAGGGGGAGGTAGTCGGTCGCTACCGTATCTATGGCAAGACCATCGTCCTCACCCGCCGTTGCACGGTGATGTGCAGCCGCAGCGATCATGGCCGCGTTGTCGGTACAGAGCTCCACTGGTGGCACCACATACCGAAGTCCTTTCCGCTGGCACGCATCTGCGAACTCGCGAGCCAGAGTCTTGTTCGCAGCCACGCCTCCGCCTAGCGCCACTCGGCAGACACCTGTCCGTTCTGCAGCCAGGAGCGCCTTGTTTACTAGGACCTCGACGATCGCGGCCTGGAGCGACGCCGCTACGTCCGCTGTTGGTGTCCTCCCACCATCTGTCTCGATGAATCGCGCCACTGCTGTCTTCAGGCCGCTGAAGCTGAAGTCCAAGCTATCGCCAAGCCACGCACGAGGGAACGCCACAGCCCCTGGATCGCCATCTCGCGCGACACGCTCCATCTCCGGTCCGCCTGGATACGGAAGCCCCAGGAGCCTTGCGCACTTGTCGAAGCACTCTCCCGCGGCATCGTCACGTGTCCGGCCCAGTGTACAGAATGAACCGTGGCCCGAGGCTAGGATCAGCTCCGTATGACCACCCGAGACCACCAAGCACAGGAAGGGAAACCCGAAAGTCGGTTCTGACAGCAGCGGCGCATAGAGGTGACCTACGATATGATGGACACCCAGCAATGGCACGCGCCATGCAAAGGCTAAGGCTTTGGCGCACGCCACGCCCACGACCAGCGCACCAATGAGACCGGGTCGATTGGTGACGGCAATGGCTTGAACCGACGCACTCCCTACGGCCGCGGCTTCCATCGCCTCGGTGATTACCGGTAGCACGCGTTCGACGTGCAGGCGGCTTGCGACTTCGGGCACGACTCCGCCCCACTTCGCGTGCAAGTCGGCCTGGCTGGCCACGATGCTCGACAGGACTCGCGTGCCATCTTCCACGATCGCCGCAGACGTCTCATCGCATGACGTCTCGATACCCAAGAGGATCATCGGCCGTGCCTGCTAGGACATCGTTCCTCAGCGGTTAGATGACGGATTACGACCCCTCGGGTCTCAGCGGCTAGTCTTTCCAGCGTGCTCGCGTATGCCTCCGTGTCAATGCCTCTTACCCATAAGATCTCAGCATCGTCGTTGGTGTCGGTGTAGTAGCCCTCCCTGCGGCCCGTCCACTCGAACTGAAAGGACCTGTATAGTGCCTGAGCGGCTGTATTCCGCGAGCGTACTTCCAAGGTCGCTGCGGTACAGCCCCTCCGGCGCGCTTCCCGAAGCAATCTCACCAAGAGAGCCTTGGCTATGCCCCGACGCCGGTACTCACCGACTACAGCTAGCATGGTGATATGTGCTTCATCTAGGGCGATCCACATGCCTGCAAAGCCGATCACCTGTCCCTTGTCCCGTGCTACGAAGTAGGCAGCATGGAGGTTCTGCAGCTCGTTACGGTACGACTGCACACTCCAGTGTGTCGGGAAGCACGCGATGTCAACTGCAGCGACCCCAGGCACATCGTATACAGTCATCGGGCCGATCTCTATCGTCAGCGACTCGCTGTTGTCGTGGTACCCGTGGTTCGCGGCAGCGGACGATGTCGGGCGCGCGCCTCCGTGCTCCTGTCCTACTGCCGTGGGCTTGTCGCGCTCTTCGTTATTCATCGCCGTCCGGGGATCGCGTGCACTGGAACAGAAACTCGCAGTACGCGCATCGGTCGCTTACACGCGTGGGGAATTGCTGCTGCGCTATCCGGAGAAGGAACCGATCGTACTTGGCAAGCGCGCTGCTATCCGTGCGCTTGTTCGCCGAATACCACACGACGTCATCGGACAGAAGGTATCGCGTGCCCACCTTGACCTCGCGGCCCGGCCACATTGCTTCTGCTCCTTTTCGCAGTATGACGGAACCTGACCACGAACGCGCTGTGGCGGGTCGGTAGCGGTAACGATAGACTTCCACAGCGATCGAACCATCCTCGGTCACGCGGACGCCGTCAGCCCGAGCACGAATGCATCCGTGCTCTAACTCCAACTCGAACGTCTTCTCGGCCGCTGTCAGCACCTCGGTAGAGGATGCTACTCTCTCGATGGCCACTGCCGCCAGCTGCTCGTAGAACTCAGCCAGGTTGCCTGCGACCTCGTACTGCAGCCATGCATCCTGCCACGCGGCTATGGCTGCCTCGCGAACGGAGTCTCCTCTCGCCACTGCTTCTCGTGCCGCCCGCACCGCCTCGTGCAGCCCTCTCGAGTAGGCGTTATACTCACGCCTGCGACTTGGCGTTGGTGTCTCGCGTGCGAACAGGAAGCGTCTTGGGCAATCTTCGTAAGAGTCGAGAGCCTCTAGGGCCAACACTTCTTGGGAGCAGCTGTAGGAGGTCCGAGCAGCGTTGGGCACTGGAGCAGCGTCAGCTTCGTAAGTCCGTACCTTGCCGCCTGCGATCTCGATGGCAGTCCTCAGTGGTTCAGCGAGCTCCGACGGCCTCGCCTCACGACCATGGAGTTTATTGCATACCGATACCGTCAGGCAACGCCGTGCGCGAGACATGGCGACGTAGAGCAATCTGGCCTCCGCTTCCCGAATCCGCTCTACAGTGTCTTCAGCCTCGCCTTCGGGTTGCTCGATCTGTTGCGGAGGAGTCTTCGGGGGATAGTGCCCTACGTTCACACTTGGCACGAATACTGCGTCGAATTCCAGCCCCTTCGCCGCGTGGATCGTGATCACGGAGACTGCTTCGGTATCACACTCACTCGACAGGACCACCTCCCGGTCCTCGCGCAGCGCTACTGCTCGGCGCAGATCTGCGAGTATGTGTTCGAACCTATCGTAGAGGTTGCCGAGACCCGCAGCCTGCAGTTCATACTCCCGTTCCGCGACGAACCAATAGAACCACGCGAGAGCGCGCCTGCCGATGGAGTCCTCCGCTACGCGACGGGCCAAGCCGGCTTCTCCAAAATAGCAGTCGCTCAGTACTCGACCTAAGCTACTTGGCTCTTCTACGGTTGATCCAGTTGAGATGGAAACGGCTCTGGGCGCCGAGGCACGGCCCGCTTCCGCACTGCTACGCATGGCAGCCAGGGCCTCTCGTACGGCCCAGTGCGAGAGGAGCGTCTCGGCAGCCCGGACCCCAATACCCATCCGCTTCAGACCGCGCGCTATCCCTTGTGCTTGCCCGTTCGTTCGACAAAGTACTGCCTGTGCCCCCAGGCCGATACCCATGCGGAGATTCCGCTGTACACCCTCGTAGATGACCTGCAACTGAGCGGCCTCGTCGTGGGCAACGACGAACTCGACGCAGCCGTCGGGTGTCATCGGTGCTCCTTCGAGCGAGGATACCGTCTCAAGGCGAGTCTGCCTGGCAAACTCGTTCAGAACACGAGCGATCCGGTCGTTGCAGCGGTGTCCAGCACGAAGCTCGACCCGCCGATGTGGCATGGACAACGCCTCCTGGGCGCATCCTCGCTGACCAGCGCCGCGGAAACCGTAGATTGCCTGAGCCGGATCTCCGACCAGCCACAGCTGAATCCCCGTGCGGTGCAGGAGGTGAAGCAGTTCCAACGATAGATCATCCAGATCCTGCACCTCGTCCACCAGAATATGCTCCAAACGCGAGCACACGCCGCGCAGTACATCAGGGCAGGTCCTGAGAAGCTCCACAGCGCGACCAATGAGGTCGGCATAGTCGAGAGCACCTGCCTTACGAAGCAGATCCTCGTACGATCGGTACAAGGCTACGGCCTCGCGAAACGACGCAGGAGCATCGGGAACGCTGTCGAGCGCGTCAGGCGAACGCCCCGTTCCCTTCCACCTCGCGATCGCGTGAACAACCTCCGCCAGCGGATATGCTGGGTTCTCGACGCAGAGGAGTTCGCGCAACTCGGCTTCTCTCAGATGCTCCTCCAACATCGCGAGACTGCGCACCGGTGTCACAATCGTGGGCACGGGTGGGATCCCCAGCCTTCGGCCGTAGACACGGAGCAGCTCGAGACCGCATGCGTGTGTCGTGTAGACTTGCACGCGGTGTCCCTGGACGGGGTCTAACGCGGCCACCCGTGATCGCATTTCCTCTGCGGCGTTCCGAGAGAATGTCAGCGCCAGGATTGCCTCCGGCCGGACGCCTTGTCCGAGGAGGTAGTGCACCCGCCATGCAAGAGTCGCAGTCTTTCCTGTACCCGGACCCGCAACTACGATCGTCACGTCATCGGTAGCTTCTGCTGCGGCTCGCTGCTCGGGTTCCGGGCACATCTCCGCTTCGCGCAGCTTCGGACTGGCCTCTTCGAGCGCGTCCAGGACGTGCATGACGAGTTGACGCACGACGAGATCTTCTCGGACACCGATGGCATTGGCAAGTTCGCGTGCGCTCCAGCCCTTGCGGAACGCCTCTACGAGTCCTGGTCCGGGAGCCAGCAGTTCCGAGGCGAAGCTCGTAGCCTCGATCTCCGTGCGCTGGACAGGGCTGTAGCCTTCGAGCTCCAACACTGCCGGAGCACGGTGGTAGTGGTCCGGGTCGTCGGCACTCTGCTCCAGAAAGACGTTGGCGTCGCCATGCATCCACCAGTGGCCGAGTTCGTGCGCTAGGAGGACAGTGCGTGTCTCCGGTCTCAGGCCAGCGCGGTACCAGACCGCAGGGACGTCACGATCCAGCACGCCGACGGCACCAGCGAGCAGCGGATCGGAAGCCGGCAGTTCGGTTGCTTCGACGCCTGCGTAGTCCAACGCATTCGCCACGACTTCTGCCGCTGGCCGAATGCGTCCATCCGCGAGCCCCAGACTCTCCAGCATCGCAAGGGCATCGGCCCTGCCCCTGCGGGAAGCATGCGAAATCACAAGTCCTTCCCTACGTCACGCGTTTCCCTCTGCAAGCCACACAGCCTTGTCCTCATCCGTCATATCTGGTGCTGACGAGAGTGCTTCTGAGAAGGTCTGTTGCGCCATAGTATAGGGTTTCGCTTCTTCACGTACTTCGGATGCGTAGCTGAGATCTGGCTCGGAAATGCTCGGCATGAGCGCTGCCCGCTCCATCGCCGATTCCAGCGACGGCGCACGTGCTGCGCGATAGGCTGCACGTGGCGACAGCGTGGGCTCCAAGTTGAGATACGTGCGCACGGCTTCCACGGAGACGCGTAGGGCATCAGCGAGCTGCGTGACCAGGCGATCGGGAATTGTCGTCGGATCCAGCAGTCTGCGATCCAGCTTTGTGAGGACCGTGAGCCCTATCCGCAGATGTTGAGCGAGTTTCCGCGATGGGAGACCGAGCGCTCGAGCCACCCCCAGAATGCTACTCCCCTCGAGTTGGGCCGAACTTGCTCCGCTGGTGGCCAGTCTGCGCATGCGATCGGCCATCCTCTTGGCGAGTTGGTACTCATCTGAATGGGGCTCGGGCAGTTCCTCATCAGCCAACTCCCCGGCTTTGCTAGTAACGCCTCCGGTGACGGACGAGTACACCGCCATACCGATGAGGTCACTACGAAAGGTAGGGTATCGCTGCAGGTACAAGCGCAGGGCCTGTGGGTTCCGCTCGAACTCCGCCAGGAACTCTGCGGCCATTTCGTCGGGCAGTCTGTTCATGGCTCCGCCTCCATGCCTATGGCTCTGAGACGTTCGAGACCCCGATGGATGTAATTCCGAACAGTCCGCTCGGATACACGTAGTTTCGCCGCTATCTCTTGCTCGGTCCAGCCTTCAAAGAACTTCATGATGATCGCTAGTCTCTGTTCTCTTGGCAGCGCATCCATGGCGACGTGGACCCAGTCATCCGTTGACAGACCGTGCTCTCCGCCAAGATCGCCATGCACAGGAACTTCGATATCCCTCTTACGACCTCGGTTGCGCCGCAGGACATCGTACAGGCGTCTGTCGAGACAGTTCCAGAACCGTATTTCCCAGAACTCATCGGATTCATCGAGACTGGTCCAGCACTGCCATAAGATCACTGCCAGCTCATCCTCGACGTCGTCTCGCTCTTCTGAGTCACGCCACGGTAGAGCCGACGTCTTCCGGCGTACATGCCGCGCAATTCTCATCGAGAGGACCTCGGCTATGTCGCACGCCACATCTTCCAAACCGCGCCTGAACGCAGCCCGCAACGCCATTACCAGCGTCTCCGGCGCACAGTCACGCGCAACCCGTGAGACTGAGCGCGCCGGTGCACTCGCCAGCCGCTTC
The DNA here is from genome assembly GCA_037443035.1 of Chthonomonadales bacterium. GTDB lineage: Bacteria > Armatimonadota > Chthonomonadetes > Chthonomonadales > CAJBBX01 > JABWBA01. Next base: position 22,044 of record JBBIPC010000001.1, on the reverse strand, counting down.
AGCTCTTCTACGACATGGGCTTCGCGGCGGTGATGCCTGATCGGCGTCAGCTCGAGACTGCGGTCATCTGCATTGAAGAGCGGCTCATCATGAAGCCCATTCATAAGGTTACTCGCCCATCCGTCCACATAGTCGGCAAGCTTCCTATCACGCGATTCATGCGAATCGCGCGAATCGCGCGATTCGCGCGTACACGTGTCGTATGCATTGCATCTAGCATCTACACCTGCATCGCTTTCGGGTTCGCCAGTCGCGCATGCGAGTCAGTGTGCAATGGAACGTACAATGTTGGAGGAATCGCAACACGTGAACGCACATACCATCGCCGGCCCTGGCGATGAGCCAACTCTCGAAGACTGGCTGCGGTACATCGAGCATGATGTTCTCCGCGCGGAACATCTCTTAATCCTGTGTAGGCATCGTGAGGTCATCGCTGCTGCTCACACTGCCGAGCGACGTTGGATGGCACTCGAGCCCATCCTCTCGGCCTATGCTCCGCATTCCGATCTCGTGAACAGGGCGGCCGCCGTCATGGCATCGGCACGCAACGCCCTGCGCATCAGGAAGTCCCTGCGCCCAAGAAATGGCGACGGAAGAACTGTCTCGCATCCACGAGCAACGCGTTCGGCGGTAGCACATGCCCCGAGTTGTACCAGATGAGCTGTTTGCCGGTGCCGGCTGCTTCCACGATGGCGGTAGTCGCATACGCGGGGATGATCTCGTCCTTCCTGGCTGCCAGGATCAGGAGCGGCCGAGGTGCGAATCGACCAACGAAGTAGACGGGATCGGTCAGGGCTGCGTTCACATCCAAGACTGCTTCCTGTTGTGGCTTCACTAGCTTCGCACGACGCGCCCATTCCGAGAAACCGCCCCCTGGAACGGCAAGGCACGCTACCCGTACGCGTGGCTCGACACCTAGGAAGGTGCCACCCAACATCGCGCCCTGACTGAATCCGAGAAAGCCGATGCGCTGGGGATCTACTTCATGCCGACTGCATAGATAGTCCACTGCGCGCCGGAGATCGCGGACTGTCTGCACCCACGCATCCCGAGCCGTGACATCGTAGATGAGGTGAATGTCGCCGGAACGATTCTTGCGTGAGCGATCACCGTGATATTGCGCATCGATGGAGAGGGTTACAATGCCGAGGGTGTTCAACATGTCGCTGGTGAGGCGGACATAGTCGGTATCCTTGTGGCCGCCGGAGCCGGCAAGAAGGAGAACAGCCGGCATCTGTCCCCGTCGCCCACGTGGAACCGTCAGAATACCGGGCACACGCTGATCACAGACACTGTCGAAGGTTACGAGGTACCGCGTGCGTAGAGCTTTGAGGCGAGTCGCCTCGTCCTTGAGCGGTGGCGCAGGTCGAACGCTAGCGTTCAGAGGCAGCCTGCTGTCAATCTGATAGAGTGCTGCCTTGAGTTGCTCCACGGTGACATCGCGGTTTCGTGCGCCAACGACAGACACCGGCCAAGCGAGCACTGCCAGGACCACCAAGGCTGCTGGGCGCAATCTGACTAGCAAGGGCAATCCTCCTCGAGCGGCGGTGGCAGCTCGGCAGCTATCTTCGGGGCACAAGGCCGCAGGATATCCGTATGCCGATCGTGAACAGTAAAGTATGACCCGTTATACCTTCTCGGAGCTTCCGTTCGTGCTGCCGGAGCTCACGCACAGTGACTACGACGGTGTGTGCTCCATGCTGGCGGGGAACGGCGAGATCTGCACCACCCTCGGCCCGACGGGCTTTCATACCGCGCCGGAAGCTGCGACGGACATTGCCCACACCACGCAGCATGTTGTCTGGGCAGGCCGTCGCGGACCTGGCCCCCAGTACCCACTCCTCAACTTCGGCTGTCTCACCTGCAACGCAACGCTAGATGGCCGTGCAGTAGTCCCAGGCGAATGGTCACAGAGCCTCGACCACTCGCTCATGGTGGTCAGGTCCACTGCCAGGTCCGGCGCCCTGGTGCAGAGAACTCTGTCGTGCGTACCTCTGCACCAGAATGCGCTACTAGTCGAAACCGAGTTTGCCCTTTGCGACGGGGCTGAGCACACACTCGATGTGGAGATTGCGCTGCACCTTCCTGCGTGGCCCAGTTCCGTAACCCATTCTAGCTGCACTGATGGCGTCGAGATTCGGTACGCCTACGGCGACCTCATGGGCACGATTCGCTTCTTACATGCGGCACCTGGCAATACGGTCGATTCACGCCTTCGCGTCGAAAACAGGACCGTACGTATCTCGGCCAGAGGCGTCCTCGGCGGACAACGTCGCGCTGTTCTGCGAGCATTGGTGCAGTTCAGCGATCGCCTGACGTATACGTTTCCACTCCGGATGGAGCAGTGGGACGACCTTCTGAGCGAACATCGGCGGCAATGGGACCAGATTCTGCGTGCGTCCTCGATCCACACAGGCAACCCCACCGTGGATGCGTGCCGCTTCATAGGTATGTACACCCTCCGTTGCCAGCTATCGCCATGGTCCATCGGACCGACGCTCTCCGAACCCTACTGGGGCGGTGGCGCGTTCCACGACGAGATGTACCCCTTCTTCGCTCTCATATCGGCGAATCTGCCAGATCTAGCCGCGCGCATGCCCTATTTCCGTCTCACGACACTTCCGGCAGCGTCGGTCAGGGGACGGGGCCGAGGGGCGCTCTACCCCTGGAGTAGCACAGAGGACGGCCACGAGCGGGACCCAGACGGACTGTGGCTCACGGAGCGGTTTCACCTAGCGCAGTTCAGCGCTGAAATCTGGTCGCTATGGCTCTACGAACGATCGGCGGCTCACCTCGCTGACCTCTACCCCGTGTTACGGGACATCGCTCGCTACTACGAGAACGCCGTCGTCGAGTCGGTCGGCGGTGGTGTCTACGGTACCATGCCGTGCGTGGACTTCGACGAGTCCGTCGGAGCCGTCCGTAACGGTCCCTTCACCATCGCCGGTGCCCAGGCCGCTCTGCGCTGGGCTGCCGAGGCTGCGACGATCTTGGGGCTCGACACGTGGAGGAGCCAGCGTTGGCGCGAAATCGCCGATGGACTTGCTGTATCCGTCTGCACTGACGAGGATCGCAGCAGTCGCGGTGACGTCTTCGGGATTCCCGGAGGCGTGCCTTTCCACTACTCCGTCCTCGGACACATCTTCCCGTTCCGGACGGAAGTCTTCTCGGATCGTGCTCGGCGCAGTGCCCTGCTCGTGCATGACAAGTGCCGGTCGTCCAAGGGATGGAAGCCTGGATACTCCAGGGTGTATGACGGATCGAACTGGATGTGGACCGCCGGGCATCTCGGTATCGTCCACGCAATGCACAACCGGCCGGTGGAGGCATGGCAAGCCATCGTGGAAGGCACGCGCAGTTGTGGACCTGGACTGATCCCTAACGAGCATACGGATAGGCACGGCGTCGTGCATGTGCCATGGTTCACCACAGGTATCGGTGCCTGGATCTACGGGCTGCACGCTAGCTTTGCATGGGTGGATGAGACCGCAACCCACCTCGCATCTGCGCTGCCACCTGAACCCACCCAGGCCGTGTTCGCCAATATCCGCGGAGCCTATGGGGTGACGGTGTCGGGTGAATGTGCCCATGGCGCTCTGCAGCGGTTGATCGTGACAGCACCGCGGGATATGGTGTGGAGGTACAGTCTGCCTAGCGACGTAGCCAGGTCCGCCAATGTCGCCGGGCGTACGGTAAGCCATATGCCGGATGGACGAGTCGTCATGGAGGTGGTGTTAGCTGCCGAGACGCCGACGGACCTTATCACTGCATGAGAGTCCACTAACTGCGAGGGAGAGTTCCTGCCTGTGTCCGATATGCTGGTCAACCTACTCAACCTGCCGCCACTAGAGGTGGCCTTTCGCAAGGCCGACGCTGCAGGCGTCATCTTGCGAAGAGCTCAGCCGTTCGAGATCACTCCGGTGTGTGAGTTCGTACGCTCCACGTTCGGAGTGGGCTGGGCCGATGAGATCCTCGTTGGGTTCTCCAACAAGCCAGTAACCATCTACATCGCCACGCGGGATCGGAAGCCAGTGGGTTTCGGGGCCTACGAGTGCACGCGTCGGGCTTTCTTCGGTCCGACGGGCGTCGCGCAGACGGAACGGGGCAAGGGCATTGGCGCAGCTCTGCTCATTGCCTGTATGTGGGGCCTGCGCGAGATGGGCTATGTCTACGGCATCATCGGCGGTGCGGGCCCGACAGAGTTCTACTCGCGTAACGTAGGAGCGATCCCGATACCGGATAGCAGTCCGGGGATTTACACGGACATCCTACGGAACGAGTAGGGCATTCGGACTCGGGCGAATCAGCGCACGACGCTGAGGAAACCCATCAGGAATCCAGGCACGACACCAAGAAGCACAGTGGCGAAAGCCGAGATGTAGATCGCTACTGCTGCAGGTGTCCGACCAGGCTCCGTTGGCACAGGAGCAATGGTGCTCTCGTCGAAAACCATGTACCAGACGACGCGCAGGTAGTAGTACGCACCAACTGCGCTCGCGAGGGCGATGGTAACAGCCAGAGGGATGTCGCCTGCGATGACCACGGCGTAGAAGACCTGCCACTTGGCAATGAAGCCGGCTGTGGCAGGAATACCTGCCAACGAGAGCATGAACAGCATCATGGCGTATGCCGCCGCAGGGTCCGTTCGAACGAGGCCACGCAGGTGATCCAGTGTCTGCACGTCCCTACCCCGAGCGCTCATGCACGCGAGAACACCGAATGCCCCGATCGTGGCCAGCGCATACGCCAGCAAATAGAACACCGTGGCGTTCATAGCTGGCATTCCTGATCGAGCGCCTTCTGCACTGACGTATCGCATGCCCACGCAGACCATGGCTGCTAGGAGGTAGCCGGCGTGGGCGATAGCGGAATAGCCGAGCATCCGCTTCACGTTCAGCTGCGACAATGCGATAACGTTGCCGAACAGCATCGTCACGATGGCCATGAGGCGGACCGCGGGCAGCCAGACCTGACTACCACCAGCCAGCATATCGAGCACCCGAATCAGGGCAACGAAGGCACCAATCTTGGCCGTGGCAGCGAAGAAGGCTGTCGAACTCGTTGGGGAGCCTTCGTAGACGTCCGGCGTCCACTGATGGAAGGGTACCGCCGCTACCTTGAACCCCAGTCCGGCCAGTAGAAGGGCGGCTGCGGCTAGCCCCATGGGTGTCTTGAGAGCTCCACGTCCGACTGCCGCCTGGATGTACTCGAACGACGACGAGCCGGCAACTCCGAAAGCAAGCATGAGACCGTATAGGAACAGCGCCGATGCGAAGGCGCCCGTGAGGAAGTACTTGAGCGCAGCCTCTTCACTTCGCGACGATGTGCGCTCGAAACCAGCTAGCACGTAGAAGCCGAAGGACATGAGCTCCAGTGCCAGGAACAGCACCAGCAGGTCACTGGCGAGAAGCATCAGGTAGGCGCCGGACAGCGAAAGAACGAGCAATGCGTAGTACTCGGGCTTCTCGATACCACGCGACCTGAGGTATCCCTGCGCAACAAGCACTGCCAGCAGGCCCGCGAGCAGCAGCACGAACGCTCCGGCGGTCGAGAGAGTATCCGAATACAGAGCACCAGCGAACAAGCCTGTACCGAAGCCGCCCTCGTTACGTCGGATGAGCGCAGCCAGGGCAGCCAGGATTCCCGCCGTACTCAGCAGACCCGGTACATGCCAGCCAACACCTCGACGCGTCAATGGAGCGAGCAAGAGGATGACAATAGCTGTTACCCAGAGAATGACGATTGGCAGGACGGCTCCGATGTCGTGGACTACCTGCCGTACTGCTTCCATCGGCTAGCGCACTCCTTCTTGTGGCTCAGGCGTGGGGAGCTTGTCCTGTCGAGATGCGACCTGCACCTTCAAGATGCCACTGGCACCGAGTCCGCCACCGAGCGCTCGAACCCACGGTGTCACGTAACACCCGAACCAGAAGACGAGCGCAACGAGCGGCACCAGGACTACCTTCTCACGGATGCTCAGGTCAGGGAGCGCGCGGTTTGCCTCATGGACGACTGGACCGCAAAAGGCGCGCTGGAACAGCCAGAGCATGTAGACTGCGGAGAGCACCATCCCAAGCGCCCCACCTGCCGCATAGAGCGGCCCACTGAAAGCGGAGAGATAGATCCCCTGTAGGACGAGAAACTCTCCTACGAACCCGTTAGTGAGGGGCAACGCAGCCGACGAGAACGCAGCGACAAGGAAGACGGCGGACAACACGGGCAGAACGCGTCGGATACCGCCGAAGGCCGCGATTTCCCGCGTATGGCGACGATCGTAGAGCATCCCCACGAGGAAGAAGAGCATGCCAGTGGAGATCCCGTGGTTGATGCTCTGGAGGATCGCGCCAGTCATCCCCGTCGGATGGAACGAGAAAACGCCCAACATGACAATGCCCATGTGGCTGACGCTGGTGTACGCGACGAGTTTCTTCATGTCCGGCTGCACGGCCGCCACAATCGCGCCGTAGACCACAGCAATGACCGCAAGCGCAAGGAAGATCGGCGCCGTCTCGTGCATCTGGTTGGAGAACATCGGCAGACAGAACCGGAGGAACCCGTAGACACCCATCTTCAGGAGCACACCTGCCAGCAGCACGCTCCCGGCAGTTGGTGCTTCTACGTGGGCGTCAGGCAGCCAGGTGTGGAATGGGAACATGGGCACTTTGATCATGAATGCCAGCGCGAATGCCCAGTAGAGCAGTAGCAGTTGCTGCGCAGGCAGACCAGCAAGACGTGTGGCTGCCTCGGTACCCGATGTGGTCAACGCAACGAGACTGGATGATCCCGTCTGGACGATGACGAACACGATGCCGACCAGCATTAGGACACTGCCGACAAAGGTAAACAGGAAGAACTTCACGGCTGCGTAGATGCGTCGCTCGTGTCCCCAGATGCCGATGAGGAAGTACATCGGAATGAGGACCACTTCCCAGAAGACGTAGAAAAGCACAAGGTCAAGTGCCGCAAAGACACCTACCATGGCCGTTTCCAGCACAAGGAGAAAGACCATGTACTCTTTGCTGCGGTGCCGCAACGTGCCCGAGTATACGACGCAGAGGAATGTGAGCAACACCGTGAGCAAGATGAGGAGTAGACCGAGACCATCGACTCCGACATCGTACGAAATCCCGAAGGTCGGCAACCACGCGGCCATCTCCCGGAGCTGGAAACCCGCCACACCCGGTCGGAACCGGAGCCACGCTTGCGCTCCGAGAACTAGCTCGAGAGCTGCGACGATGAACGTCACGAGCCAGGCACTCCGATTGGAGCCAGTTGAGGTGTCCGCATGCGCTGATGCTGACGCAGCGACCCCTGCTCTCCCCGGTACAAGCATCACGATCACAGCTCCGATGAGCGGCAGGAAGATGAGGGCGCTCAGCAAGTGCTGCTCCAACATGATCACTTCGCTCCCGCCAGCATGAACGCCCAGAGTAGCATGACGACCAACCCAGCCAGCATCGTCGTCAGGTAGACGCGCACGTATCCCGTCTGCAGCCCGCGGCCGATCTCGCTGAGCAAGCCAGCGACGAAGGCCACCGCGTTCACTAGGCGGTCTACGATGCCCTGGTCCACCGCCTTCCACAGAATCGTCGCGAAGCGTCCACCACCTCGAACGAACGTGGCTGTAGCAGCACTATCCACGTACCAGAGATGCCGTGCTCCAACCGCGAAGGCGTTCCGCGACTCCGACTCGATGGCCCGCCTGCTTCCATACAGCATGGCCCCCGCAGCCATCGCGACAACTGCCACCAACCCACCGATGACTAGTCCCGCCACAACCGGGACACCCTCGTGGGGTGCGAACAACGAAGCCGATGGCAAGGACGTCTCCAGGAAGTGCTCGACCCGGTTTGCCCATGGAGTGCCCACAAGACCTCCAACGATGGAGAGAAGTGCGAGAACGCCGAGAGGGAATAGCATGGACGGCGGCGACTCGTGGGGATGCGTCGCCTGCTCATCGAAGCGTGGACTGCTCCAGAACGTTGCGGCGATGAGCCTGGTCATATAGAGACCTGTAATAAAGGCTGTTATCGTTCCCACGACGTAGAGAGCCATTCCTATCCCAGACACGCCCGCCGCGAACCCCAGAATCGCGTCCTTGCTCCAGAAACCGGCCAGACCAGGGAAGCCCGAGATGGCGGCCCATCCTGCAATCATGGTCCAGTAGGTGCCACGGACATATCGCGCCAGGCCGCCCATACGCCGCATGTCCTGCTCGCCGTTCAGACTATGAATCACGGAACCGGCGCCGAGGAACAGCAATGCTTTGAAAAAGGCATGTGTTGTCACGTGAAACATACCTGCCGCGAACGCACCTGCTCCGCAACCCAAGAACATGAAACCGAGCTGGGAGACAGTGGAATACGCCAGTACCTTCTTGATGTCGGTCTGTGTCAGCGCGATGGTTGCAGCGAAGATCGCCGTGAAGAGCCCCACAACGGCGACCGCCGTCATGACAGCTGGGGCTTGGACAAAGAGCACGGACATGCGGCTTACCATGACGACACCCGCCGTAACCATGGTCGCAGCATGGATCAGGGCAGAAACGGGCGTTGGTCCCGCCATAGCGTCGGGTAACCAGATGTGCAGCGGGAACTGGGCCGACTTGCCACATGCACCGATGAACAGGAGCGCAGCGATGAGGGATGCTGTTCCTGCTGTGAGCGCCCCGTTGGCGGTCAGTTTCTGGCTGGCGAGATCCAGGAAGCCCTTGCCATCCGCAGTATGGAAGGAGAACGTGCCGAACGTCGCCAGGATCGCCATGATGCCTAGAGCAAAGCCCAGATCCCCGACCCGGTTCACGATGAAAGCCTTGTTGCCGGCTTTCGCATTGTCCATGTCCTCATACCAGAACGAGATCAACAGGTAGGAACACAGCCCAACGCCCTCCCAACCGACGAACATGAGTAGGATGCTCTCCGCAAGCACAAGCGTGAGCATGGCGAAGATGAAAAGGTTGAAGTACGCAAAGAACCGCGGGTAGTCCTTGTCGTGGGCCATATAGCCGGTAGCGTACAGGTGGATGAGGCCCCCGACCCCTGTTACAATCAGGCACATCAGCATCGAAAGAGGATCCACGAGCCCTCGGAAGTACACCTGAACGGTATCCACGCTGATCCATGGCACGTCGCCAACGAACGGCAGCAGCGGGACGACCGACCTGCGTCTTTCCGGCTCGTGCCCGAGAAGGTCGAGCAAGACGAGGATGCTCAGCACAAATGAGGCCAGCACAAGAGCCGTCGCCAACCCGCCAACGATGCGCTTGCCCGTCTTTTCACCAAACAGCTTCAGGAGCCGACCGCCTGTGAAGGTCCACGCGAGAAAGCCGAGGAGCGGCAGACAGGGTATCGCCCACACCAAGCCCGCGGTCCGAAGCTGCACAAGCGCGCCTGTCATAGTCTCAGCTCCGTAACCTCATCCACGTCAATCGTCTCCCGCGTACGGAACAGCGCCACGATAATCGCGAGACCTATACCCACCTCGCCGGCGGCAACCGCCATCACGAAGATCGCGTACATCTGTCCGGCCATCTTTGCGAGATGGTGGCCGAGTGCCAGAAACCCCAGGTTCGCGGCATTGAGCATCAGCTCGATACACATGAGCACGACGATGGGGTTCCGGCGTGTAACAACACCAGCCACGCCAATACAGAACAGGAGAGCCGACAGGAAAAGGTAATGGTCCACAGGCGGTTGCATCGCTGTCACCTCCTGCGTCCTGCCAGCACCACGGCACCTACGGCGGCAACCAGCAGGATCACGGATGTCAACTCGAACGCGAAGAGCCACGGCAGCTCTGGATCGTAGAGAGCGAAGCCTACGGCCTCCGCTGTACCTCCCATCCGGAGATCACGCACCGGCGTCGCGATCTGCATGAGCCCTCGGTGCCATACTGCACCGCCCAGAATCGTGATTGCGAGAACGAGAGCAATCACTACCGCACTAATGAAACCGACACTGAAACGCTTCCTCTCGATCTCGCCTGCACCCAGATTCAGGAGCATGATGGTGAAGAGGAACAGAACCATGATGGCGCCGGCGTAGATCACGACCTGCACGGCAGCCATGAATTGAGCCGAAAGCTTGAGAAACAGCGCCGCCAGAACGAGCATGTGCGCCACCAGGTACAGCGCGCTGCGGACCGGATTCCTGTGGAGCACGACGGCCAGGGCGGTCCCTGTGGCAAGCGCCGCCAGCACCAAGAAGCTCAGCGCATGGCTGCTCACGTCAGCGGCCTCCCTGTGCGCCGGACATGACCGGCTTCGGTTTTTCTGGCTTGGGTGGGATCGTGCTCTTGGCTGTCGGGTCTGTCGTATAAGCCCGCACGAAAGCGACCGCCATGAGAGTGACAAGCACCACAGGGAAGAGTCTCTTCCACCCGAACCGCATCAATGCATCGTAGCGGAAGCGAGGAAGCGTCGAGCGGACCCATATGTAGCCGAAAATGAGCGCTCCGACTTTGGCGAAGAACCAGATCGGGGCCGGAATGAACCGCAACGCCGCGACTGGGGAGTACCAGCCTCCCAGCCAGAGTACCGTCGCAACGGATGACGCGATGACCATGGCTGCGTACTCGCTCATGAAGAAAACGGCGAACTTCATGGAGGAGTACTCGGTCTGAAAACCCGCCACCAGTTCCGATTCAGCCTCGGGGAGATCGAAGGGCGCCCTGTTCGTCTCGGCAACCATGGAGATGAGATAGACGCTACCGCCCACAACACCCAGCGGGAACCATCGGAAAAGGTTCCAGTGGCCGATTCCTCCGGCTTGCGATTGCACAATCGAGACCAGGCTCATGCTGCCAGCCATCAGAACGGCCGTAATGATAGCGGCGGACATGGCAAGCTCGTACGAGATGGACTGTGCGCTGGATCGGAGAGCGCCGAGCAGTGAATACTTGTTGTTGGACGACCAGCCTGCAAGAATGAGGCCGTAGACCTGCAGCGACGCTAGCGCGAAGATCCAGAGAACGCCGACGTTCAGATCCGCCGCCACCAGGGCGAGACTGCGCGTCTGTCCTCCGCCCATGTCCACCCTGACCGCACCAATAGGAATGAGCGCACATGCCACTAGCGGCGGCGCCATAGAGAGGATCGGCGCGAGGTAGTAGATGCCACGGTCCACGGACCGCGGAAGAATGTCCTCTTTGAAGAAGAGCTTTATCCCGTCGGCGATGGGCTGCAGGAGGCCGCGCGGCCCGACTCGGTTCGGCCCCAGACGATCATGAATCAGTCCGAGAGTGACCCGCTCGACCCATGTCAGCAGCGGAACGGCCAGCAGCACGATGGCCAGCATTATGAGGAACATAGCGTACGGGAGCAACACAGCGATATGGAAAGGCCCAACAGAGATGTCCGGGATCGTCATGGCTTCGTCGCCCCCGTCAAGACAGGTTCCTCACGCAGAACGCCTTCTCCAGCCAGCCGGTCGGGAGTGCAACCCCGATGGATCGGCACTTTGGCGGCAATCTCAGCAAGCACGTCTCGCCACGTTACATAGGCCATGGGACATCCAAGACGCGCGGCGAGATTGGACGCGATCCGCCATTCTTCCCGCACGTCCAGACTCGGCTCGTAGGCCTTGTAGAAGCGCTGGACGCGCCCCTCGACGTTCGTGTACGTACCGTCACACTCCGCTACACTGCAGACTGGCAGGACCACGTTCGCCATGCGCGCAGTTGCGTGCAGATGCATGCCGCTGAACACGACGAACGGTGCCTGCTCCAGGTTGCGGGCCGCGAAGGCTGGATCGTGATACTCCTGAGCAACGTCGAGACCACTCACCCACAGGACGCTCACATTGCCTTTTCCGGCCGACTCTAGAATCTCATGGCTGTTGAATCCGAAGGTGGCGGATGGACTTCCTCCCGGAACGGTATCCGGCAAGATGCCAAGGTCTCTTGCACCCTGCTCGTTCACCTTCGACGCGGGCACCGCGATCGTCCACGCATCACCGAGCGCTTGCGCGAGCGCACCCAGAGGCTCTAGCACGTCCATCATGTCCATGGAACGTACGGCGTCGGCTCCGACCAAGACCGCAACCGGCGGCTCGAGGAGGATAGACGAGAGAGCTGATATCACGCTACACGTCGGAGCTGTGTCCAACTTACCCACAACCATGTTCGGCAGCGCACTATTCTCCACTAGCCGCTGTTCCACCGCTGTCCGAAGGAGGTCCCACGCTGCTCCGACTCTTTCCGCTGGATCATAACGCGCGGATACCGATGCGAAATCGGCAACGCGGTTGCTGTGGCCAGGACTCCGCAGAGACGCCGGTTGGATCTCGATGACTCTCGCGTCATGGCGGTTCCACGCTTTCCGGACCCGGAGGTACACAATGGGCTGTTCCACCGCCAGGTCACTGCCAAAGACCACGATCGTGCGCTTCTTCTCCAGGTCGGAGATGGACCTGACCACGCCGGTATGGCCAAGCACGCGGATCCGATCCACGTTCCGAGCGAAGGAGGGCCCCATGCGATGATCGAGGTGGGGCGAGCCGAGCACCTCGCGCCAGAGTCGCTGAAGGACGTAGAGGTCTTCGTTGGATGAAAGGCTTCCCCCCAGAAACGCGGTGGATGCCCCTGCCTCTCGCAGTCGCTGCTCTACCAGGGAGAGTGCCTCCTCCCACGTCGCCTCGCGGAACGCATCTCCTTCGCGGATGAGAGGTCGTCTTATGCGATCCTCCGAAGAGATGTGCCCCATGCCGAACTTGCCTCGATCACAAGTCCATTCCTCGTTCACCACCTCGTTGACACGCGCATTCACGCGGACAAGCTTGCCGGCTCGATGGTCCAGCTTGATATTGCAGCCGTTCGAGCACTCCGTACAGATGGACTTCTGCGTAGCCAGATCCCAGGGCCGTGCTCTGAAGCGGTAGTCGCGGGAGAGGAGCGCACCGACAGGACACAACTCGATCACGTTCCCGGAGAAGAGGGAGGTGAACTCGGTCTCGTGGTATGCGGAGACCTCCATATCGGCGCCGCGCTTCAGGAAGCCCAACTGAGCGTCTCCAGAGATATCTGCGGCAAACCTCGTGCACCGGGCGCAATGAATGCAGCGCTCACGGTCCAGGACAACGTGTTGGGACAACGGGTAAGCCTTTGGCAGGTGCCGCTTTTCCTCCACGAATCTGGTCGTTGGCGGGCCGTAGTGAAGGGTGTTATTTTGCAGGGGGCATTCCCCACCCCGATCGCAGATCGGACAGTCGAGGGGATGGTTGATCAGCAGAAACTCCAGTATGCCCCGCCGGGCTTCGACGATGGCCGGTGTCTCGGTCTCGATGACCATGCCTTCATCGGCAGGCAGACTGCAGGAAGTCTGTGGCTTCGGCATCTTAGCCAGCGTTACGGTTCCATCTGGCCCCCGCCGCGGCATGGAGACCTCCACCAGGCACATACGGCAGTTCGCCCCAGTTTCCTTGCTGAGACGCGGGTGGTAACAGAAGTGAGGAATCTCGATGCCGATCCGTCTGGCGGCTTCGATGATCATTTCACCCTTGGGCACCGTCAGGGGTCGGCCGTTGATTACTATGTTGACCAGCTGGCTATCAGGCATGGGAATCTCGGGTCAATCTGGGAACGGAGTGCGGTCCGAGCGGCGACTCCCCGTGTTGTATCCAGTACTCGTACTCGTGGCGGAAGTGCTGAACACTGGCTCGAATGGGCCACGCAGCGGCATCGCCGAGAGGACAGTAAGAACGTCCGTCTATGTTGTTGCAAATGCTGATGAGAAGGTCTGGGTCCTCCGGCCTACCATTGCCGCGAAGGATGCGGTCGAAGATCTTGGACATCCATCGCGTGCCCTCACGGCACGGCGTGCATTTCCCACACGATTCGTGAGCGTAGAACCGCGCGGTTACTGCCATGAGCTTCACGATATCCGTCGTCTCGTTGAACACCATGAACCCGCCCGAACCGAGCATCGTACCCGCGGCGCGGCAAGAGTCGTAGTCCAGCTTCACGTCCGCACACCTGGAGGCTGGGAGTATGGGCACCGATGATCCACCAGGTATCACCGCCTTCAGTTGTCCGTCCACACCACCAGCCAGCTCGATGAGCTCCATGAGCGGGGTACCGAGTTCGATTTCGTAGTTGCCGGGCTTCCGGATATGCCCGCTGACGCTGAAGATCTTCGTGCCCTTCGCCCTCTCGGTGCCCATGCTCGCATACCACTCGCCACCGCGACGCAGAATGTGCGGCACGCAAGCGTAGGTCTCGACATTATTGATGAGTGTGGGCTTCGACCACAGGCCAGCCACCACAGGAAGCGGTGCGTGCGGCGGTTTCGCGCGGGGCTGTCCCCGCTCACCCATGAGGCTGCTCATGAGAGCGGTCTCTTCGCCACACTCGTAGCTACCGGCTCCGAGATGGACATTCAGATCGAACCTGAACCCGGATCCGGCCACGGAATCGCCGAGGTAGCCTTCCTCGTAGGCTTCGTCAATGGCCCGGCGGACCGCCCGGGCGGGCTCCGTGAACTCTCCACGAATGTAGATGTAACCGGTGTGGGCTTGCGTCGCATAACCAGCGATGATGATGCCCTCCACCACCATGTGGGGTAGCCGAAGCATTAGCTCACGGTCCTTGAACGTACCCGGCTCGCCCTCGTCGGCATTGCAAATGACGTATCGTTCTCCGGGAGGATTGGACAACACACCCTGCCACTTGATCCACGTCGGAAAGCCAGCGCCGCCTCGGCCCTGAAGCCCGGACTTCTTGATCTCCTCGATGACGGCACGAGGCTCCATGACCAGAGCCTTCCGGAGACCTTCGTAGCCGCTAATGCTCTCGTACACCGCAAGCGTGTCGGCGCCCGGAAGGTTCCGATGCTCGAGCAGCACCAACCGCTCACCCATTGGTGCTATCACCTTCTCCTGTGTGACGGGCCCTCTCTCGCCTGCGACCGAGGTGAACTTTCACAACCGTATCGGCCTGGCCGACACCGGTGGTTTCCTCTGTTCTCAGGACCTCTTCGAGGAGCTGGTCCACGTTCTCCGGCGTCACATTGCCGAAGTACTTGCTGCCCACCTGGACAACGGTCCCGGCCTCGCACCAGTTCAGGCACTCCGCTTCGGCAAGACTGAACTCTCCATCGGCTGTTGTCTGGCCCACTTCGATGCCCAGTCGCTCCTCGAGCTTCCGCACGACCTCCGATGCACCGAGTACTGCGCACGTCAGGCACGTGCAGACTTCCAGGTGACGCTTACCGCGCTTGCCGAGGTTGTACATGGTGTAGAACGAGGCTACTCCCTCCACTTCCACTGTCGGCCTCCCGAGCAGTCGCGCCACCTCCTCGATTGCCTCGGCGGTGAGCTGGCCTCCATACTCCCGCTGTGCGATCCAGAGCGCGGGCAGCATGGCGGCCTTACGTTCCGGGTAATGGCTGGCAATCTCCTCGAGCTCCTTCAGGGCCGCCTCGGAAAACCGTCCTTTCTTGTACTCAGAGGCCACTGTCAACGATCTATCTCCCCCAGCACGATGTCAAGACTGCCGATAATCGCGACGACATCTGCTACCAACCGCCCCTCGCACATGCGGGACAGCGCCTGGAGGTTCATGAAGCTAGGCGCGCGGAGATGCATGCGCCACGGGGACGATGAGCCATCGGATACGATGTAGAAGCCCAGCTCGCCCTTGGGCGATTCCACCGGTACATAAGCCTCGCCCGGCGGTGGAGCGAATCCCTCTGTCCACAACTTGAAATGATGGATGACCGCTTCCATGGAGCGATCCAGTTCAGCGCGGGGAGGGGGCACGATTTTCGGATCGTCAATGCTCACGGGCCCGTCCGGCAGACGCTCCAGAGCTTGCTTGGCGATCTCCCTGCTCTGCCGCAACTCCGCCATACGCACACGGTACCGGTCATTGACATCGCCGTGCTCGCCTACCGGGACCCCGAACTCGAACTGCTCGTAGCCCGAATATGGCTCGGTCTTGCGAATGTCGTAGGGCACACCACACGCCCGGAGCGATGGACCGCTGACGCCCAGTGCGTAGCACTCCTCCGCCGTGATGACTCCCACGCCCTGTGTCCGCTCGCACCAGATCGGGTTCTGGTCCAGCAACGCTTCGTACTCATCGAACCGAGCAGGTAGGTCGTCCAGTACCGCTTTGCAGCGCTCGGCCCAGCCTGGCGGGATATCGCCTCGCAGACCACCTGGGATGATCCACGAAGGCATCAAGCGCACGCCAGAGAGCATCTCCGTGAGGTCCAACAGCTTCTCGCGCTCACGGAAGGCATAGAAGAACACCGTCATGGCGCCGATATCCAGCGCATGGGTACCCAACCACACAAGATGGCTGGCCATTCTCTGGATCTCGGCGAGCAAGACTCGTAGGACCTGGCCACGAGGCGGCGGTTCGACTCCCAGCAATCGTTCCACGGACAGGCAATACGCTAGATTGTTGATGTGGGCGCTGACGTAGTCCAAACGGTCCGTGATGGTCACGGCTTTCAGATAGCTTTGGTACTCGCCTTCCTTCTCGATGCCTGTGTGGACATATCCGATGTGCGGCGTGACCTTGACGATAACCTCACCGTCCAACTCCAGGACCAACCGCAGCACGCCATGTGTCGAAGGGTGCTGGGGGCCCATGTTGAGCACGAGAGTGCTCTCGTCAATGGGATCGAGCTCGACGCCTTGAGACGTGAGTGCCGCGCTGCGGAGAGGGTCCACTCGGCCTACTCGACCTCCCCTGCGGTCTTGCCGAAGAAGCTCTCGCCTGGATGTTGTACGACCCGCTCCCCCACAGCTGGACCGTATGTTCCGTGCGGAAACTGAACGCGTTCGCCGCCAAGGGGGTAGTCCTTGCGCTGGGGATGGCCGATCCAGTCATCGGCCATGAGCAGTCGCCTGAGATCCGGGTGCCCGTCGAAGTGAATACCGAACATATCGAAGATCTCACGCTCGGGAAACGCCGCACCTGGGAAGACGGACGTTACCGATGGCACAACGGCATCCTGCTCAGGCACCGTCACCTTCACAAACAGGCGACGCCCCGACCCCGTTCCCATGCGTGGATCCTTGATAGAGACAAGATTGTACGTGATTTCGAACCGGTCCGCCCTGCCCGACAGGGGGGCGCTGGTCTTGACATCCAGGTAGTCCACGCACATGCACTCCGAGAAGAACCGGTATGCGGTGCGTGCATCGTCCCTGAGAAAACGAAGGATCTCCACGATCAGGGAACGAGGCACGTAGACCCAAACACTGCCACGATGCTGGACCGTCTGAAGAACAGCGGTTGGGAATGCAGATCGCAGAGCCTCGACATCCGCCAGCAGGCCGGTATCTTGCGCTGTGGTCTCCCCGCCGAGCCGAAGGTCGGTAGCGTTCTCAGGTTCCACGCGGACTCTCCGGCAGGTCTTCCTTGCTCAGTCTTACAGGCCCCGAGGCTTCATTGCCGAAACGGATAGGAGGTCTGCGGACAGCCAGTTCTCTCGCCGTAGCTGGATCATCCCCCGCGCCTTCGCCCTCGGGCGTCCACTCCAGCACCCTAGCACCGAGCAAGTAGACATATGCCACGACAAGAATGAGAACGAAGACCGCCATGTCCGCCAGGAAGAACAATCTCTGCAGGCGATCGCCGTGAGAAAACGCCACAGCCCACGGGTACAGAAAGACCATCTCCACATCGAACACGATGAAGGCGATGGCAACCATGTAGAACGCAACGGGGAACCGTTCACGCGCAGATCCGACCGGAGTCATGCCGCACTCGTAGGTCGTCTCCTTCACGTGGAACGGCTTGCGCGGCCCTAGAAGATAGGAGCCCAAGACCATCGCCGCAGCGATGACCACCGCAATCAGGACCGCGACCAAGAACGGTATGTAGCTTGCCGACATGAAGATTCGTTAGCCTTGTTACCTTGTTGCTCTGCTAGTGTACCCCGAGTGCATGCGCAACCGTCTCAACCTTTCGTTGCCTGCCTGGAACCTCGCCCACCGAGTCTGGGGGTCGCCTTGCGCGGGTGGGTCATCAGCCACTCCTGAGCGTTGACGGCGGGTTCCTCACCAGGCGTCAATCTCCGGTACGCGCCGTCCGAACCGAGCACTCTGGCTGAGCAGTTGTCCCTCAGATACACGGCGAGATATACATCTACAAGCCAGCGCCGTAGTTCCTCGTCCTCGATTGGGAAGAGGACTTCGTAACGTCGGTCGAGGTTCCGCGGCATGAGATCGGCGCTGCCGAGCCAAACCTCTTCGTTGCCGCCGTTCCGGAAGTAGTAGACGCGATCATGCTCTAGGAACCGTCCTACGATGCTGCGTACGCTGATGTTCTCGCTCATGCCCGCTACGCCAGGCACCAGGCAGCAACTTCCGCGTACAATGAGGTCCACCTTGACGCCCGCCTGACTCGCCTCGTACAGCCGCTCGGAGCAGTCGAAATCCGTCAGGGAGTTCATCTTGAAGATCAAGCGTGCGGGCTCACCCTTTCTCGCCCACTCTATCTCCCGCGCAATGCGCTCGGCCAGCCCACGTCGGATTCCGTGCGGCGATACCAGCAGCTTCTTGAACGAAAGATCCTCGGAGTAACCCGTCAATGCATTGAAGAGGGAAGACACGTCATCGGCGATGGCGTCGTCGCACGTGAACAGCCCGAAGTCCGTATAGAGCTGCGCTGTTCGCGCGTTGTAGTTGCCCGTGCCGAGATGGACGTAACGGCGCGTCCTGCCGTCCTCACGACGTACCACCATGAGCAGCTTGCAGTGGACCTTCAGGTTCACATCGCTGTACACGACGTGCACACCCGCCTTCTCGAGTGCTCGTGCCCACACGATGTTGTTCTCTTCGTCGAAGCGCGCCTTCAACTCGACAATGACGGCTACCTGCTTGCCGTTTTCACCGGCTGCCTGCAATGCTGCCACGATCGGCGAGTCCGTCCCCACACGGTAAATGGTCTGCTTAATGGCCTGGACGCTCGGATCCCCCACCGCATCTTCGACGAACGTGATGACAGGCGCGAAGCTGTCGAACGGATGGTGCAGGAGGACGTCCCGCTGGCGGACGCAGGCAAAGACATTGCTGTCCTCCGTGAGCCTGTCCGGCGTTCTAGGTCTGTAGGGTTTGTCCTTCAGGTCTGGCCGGTCTAGGTCCATCAACTGCATGATGTCGCTAAGCCCCAGCGCCCCCTCGCAGCGATAGCAGTCCTCCGGCGACATCTCGAGATTGCTCACCAGAAGATCTTCCACGGAGGCCGGTGTCGAAGCATCCAGCTCCAGTTGCGACACACTCCCGAACCGGCGGCGGCGGAGGACGCTTTCCACGCTTTGTAGGAGATCGTCCGCCTCGTCTTCGCGAATCTCATGGTCGGCATCGCGAATGACTCGGAAGGGGTAACTACTGACGACGCGCATGCCACGGAAGAGCTCGCCCAAGTGCGCCGCGACGACGTCCTCTAACCATACGAACCGTACCTGCTGGTCCTTCCGGCGTGACCGGCCCCGCGTGCGGGGGGTCGTCCGAATAAGCCTGGGCAACTGACCAGGGATTTTCACCCGCGCGAACCGCGCCCGACCGTCGGACCCCTCCACGATGACGGCGAGGTTCACGCTCAGGCTGGAAACGAAGGGGAACGGATGGCTCGGATCCACCGCCAGGGGAGTCAGTATCGGATACACCTCTTGGAGAAAGTACTGCGTCAGACCTTCCCGTTCCGACGGTTCCGTTGCACCGTACTCTAGCACATGGATGCCGGCTTCGGCCAGGGCAGGCCGCAGCTTCTGCACGAAGCAGCTCCATGCCCGACGGCGCAGTCGCAGCACTCGATCGCGAATGATGGAAAGCTGTTCCTGCGGAGTCAGCCCGTCCCGAGACGGCTCCACGACACCTGCCTCGACTTGTTCCTGTAGGCCGGACACGCGGATCATGAAGAACTCGTCCAGGTTACTGTGAAAGATGCTCAGAAACTTGATCCGCTCCAGGAGAGGATGGTACTCCCCCTCCGCTTCTTCGAGCACCCGCTGGTTGAAGTCCAGCCAGCTTATCTCTCGGTTGAAGAAGCGTCGCGGGGTCACGAAACCAGCCCCGCAGCGACGTAGATGGAGTGCAGCGCCTCTACGGAGAACAGTGCTTCGCGCCCGCTGATCAACGGCTGTCGGTCCTCCAGGATGGCCTTCGCAAAGTCGCTCAGGACCGCCCCGTGACCCTCCATGCTGATGGCCATGGCCTCGGCACGACCGCCAAGCCTGGCGCTCTGTTCCCGTACAACGTCGGTCCGGTCTATACCGCCGTAGCCGTATTGCACGACCTCCGCGTCGTCGAACGCGGCTGCGCCCTCCGTCCCCACAATCTCGATCCTGGAGCACAACGGCGGATTGCTGCAAGTCGTCGCCTCGATGACACCCCTGGCGCCGCTTTCGAACCGGACAACGGCGATGAGAAAGTCCTCGGCCTCCATCCTGTGATTGGCTGTTGTTGCGAAGGCATACTCGACGTTCGCTACACGCCCTGCCAACCAGCACAGGTGATCCAGCGCGTGGATCCCCTGATTGGCAAGCACGCCCCCGTCCAGCGTCCGTGTACCCCGCCATCCACTACTGTCGTAGTACGCCTGGTCCCGCCACCACTTGACGTAAGCACACACCGAGAGAAGCCGGCCGAGCTTGCCGCTGTGAACATCCTCGGCGACCTGCCTCGCCCCAGCGAACGTGCGCCGTTGTAGAACGCATCCCAGCTTCAGCCCCCTGCGTTCGCAAGCAGCGACTAGCTCCCGTGCCGCCTGAACGTCCAGATCCAATGGCTTCTCGCAGAGGACATGCAGGCCGTGCTCGGCACCCACCAGCCCCTGCCGGGCGTGGAGGCCCGACGGCGTGCAGATGTCCAGCGCGTCTACCTGGCCCGATGCAGCCATGGCCTGCAGGTCGGTGAAAGCCGCAGCGCCTATGGATTGAGCGACGGTCACCGCACGAGACTCCACCGAGTCGCACACTGCCGTGACCATTGCGTCGGGGATATCAGCCCACACACCCAGATGGGCCTGCCCTATGGCACCGCAACCTACCAGTCCTATGCGAACACGTTCGCTCACCCAGCTCTCGCCCTGCTAGACCGTATCACTCCCGGCACTCCCCCTTGAACCCCGCGTCGCGGGAGTGCTCCGGCGCATCATCACCGTAGCGGGATCTACACCCGCCACCATGAGTGCTGCGTTCCACGAACCGAACCGACGCCTGCCTGCTGCGAAGAGGGCCGGCTCCTCCCGCTCCACGGCCTTGGCATTGAGCGCAAGACCTTCGATGCGGCGCCGACGAATCGCCTCTTCTATAGTTCGAGCATCCCAGCGTCGGATCCTCCGTGCGTTTACCTCCGTGGCCACTCCCGCCGCCCCCAACGCAGCCTGCCACGAGCCGAAGCGGCACTTCTTCACGGCAGCAGCCGCCAGTGCCCGTTCGGGACCGTAGGCGACGGCCGTCCACGAAAGATCCGCTCCTCGCGCCGCCATCTGCCGCAGGCGTTCGACGATCGCCTCGCTGGTCCACTGTCGCCTCCGACGCACCATCTCCGGATTCACTCCGGCCGCCGTCAGCGCCGCCTGCCAGGAACCGAACAGCCGAATAGCCGCGCGGTGAAGCGCAGGGCGTGCAGCGCCAGCACCGGAGTAGGATAAGTCCGCACCGGTCTCCCTGAGCGCCTCGATGGTGCGGACGATGGCCTCCTTGCTCCACCGACGCCTACGGTACGGCCGCCAAACGGGACCTCCGGAGCGGCCAGGTGGTACGCTGGTGGATCCACTGTCTTCAGCGCTTGACATGTTGGCTGTCACTTGCGTATACTTTGCAGTGAGTAGTCGGTTCGCGTCGAGTGCGTACCGCCTCGTTCCCCGTTAGCTCAATGGCAGAGCATTCGGCTGTTAACCGAAGGGTTGGTAGTTCGAGTCTACCACGGGGAGCCACATCCTGGACACCCACCGCTGGTGGCTGTGTGTCTTGTACGCCCCCACCGACCTTACCGGCGGGGGCGTGGTGCTTTCTGTGAGCACCCCTGACCGGCCGCCGCTGGTCCTTCCACCCCAGCCGCAGCCCCAGATTCCGGTTCTGCCTGGCCT